>JAQIJL010000001.1:662500-1822159 GCA_036946325.1 Sphingomonas paucimobilis | reverse complement strand
AATCGGGCGGTTTCGCCGACGGCAATGTCTTCGAAGTAGCGCATCGGGACAGTTTCAACCCGAAACCGATCGACGGCAAGCCCCTTGGAGCGTCATCGGACCAGATTGATCGGTCGTCATCGCCCTGCGGACACCCGCGGGGCGCTTTTGGGATGATGCCGGGTGGATGCTCCGGTCTGATCCGGTAACGCGCTAGAGTTTGATCCACTGACGTGGAAGCGGCACCGGCCCGTTCCCCACCCGACCACCCACAGCGTATCCTGAATGGGTGGTCGGGTGGGGAACGGGCCGGTGCCGCACTGATCCGGCTTTGCTGGATCAGACTCTAGATTCTGATGACATGAACTCTACCCGTTCGTGCTGAGTAGGGGCTGAACTTGTCGAAGACCCGTATCGAAGCACTTGGCTAGCAGTCCTTCGATACGCCCCTTCGACAAGCTCAGGGGCTACTCAGGACGAACGGGTATGCCTGAAGTCATCATGCTCTAGCGCAGCGCGGCCGCGCCGATCCCGGCATCGCCGTCCAGCGACGGGTCGGGCGCGATGCCCAGCACGCGGCGCAGCAGCGGGTGGACCGCAGTATTGCGGAACGGGGGCAGTTTCACGCCGGAGCGGAACGCCGGGCCGCCCGCGACGAACAGCGACTGCATTTCGGGCGCAGCATCGTCATAGCCATGCGCGCCGCCGAACAGGGGACGGGTGGGCGTCGTCGGCGTGATCGTCCAGCCGATCTGGGCAAGGCACAGGAAGGCCGCGACGCGCGGGTTGGTGCCGTAGCGCAGCCGGGCAGGGATCGCTGCCTTGGGCCAGCATTGCATGTGCGGATGCGGCCGGGCGAGCGCGGCGGCCAGGGCGCTTTCCTGTCCCGGCATCGGTTCGATCGCGGCATAGGGACCGGTTTCGATCAGGCGATAGCTGCCGGCGGGCGCCACGCCGTCGAACGGGATCACCCGGCTGCTGTCGATCGCCGCCATCCCGTGATCGGCGACGACGATCAGGTTCGCCGGCTGCCCCAGCGCCGCCAGCTCGCGCTGCAACCGCCCGATCTGCGCATCGACCGCGTGCATCGCCGCGTTGGTTTCGGGCGCACCGGGGCCGCTCTCATGCCCGGCGGTATCGACATCGTCGAAATAGAGGGTGACGAAGCGCGGGCGGGTCGCTGCCGGACGGCGGAGCCAGTCGATCACGGCATCGACGCGCTGGGGGGCGGTCACCGCTGAATTGAACGCCTGCCAGTCCGATGCGAAGGCACCACCGGCATAGACGCCGTGACGCGGCTTGCCGCTGCCACCCCATGCGACTTCGCTGCCCGGCCAGAACATCGTCGCGCTGCGGATGCCGGCCTGTTCGGCGGCGATCCAGATCGGCTTGGCCGCGTTCCACCAGAACGGGTCGGTGCTCTCCATGGTGAAGGCTTCGCCCGGACGGCTGGAATCCTCCATCTTGTTGCCGACGATCCCGCTCTTGTCCGGACGGACGCCGGTGGCGAGCGTCCAGAAATTGGGGAAGGTCTTGGTCGGGAAGGATGGCTGCATCGACGCCGACACGCCCGCCGCCGCCAGTGCCGACAGGTTGGGCGCGATGGTCGGGGTCAGATAGTCGGGCCGCGCCCCGTCGACGCCGATCAGGATCGTGACCGGCGTGCGTGCTTCGGCGACGGGCGTGGCGGGCGCCACCGCGATCGGCGCGCGCGGGGTGGCGCACCCGCCCAACAGGGCGAGCGCGGCGAACAGGGTCGGAATACGCATGACGGGAACTGCTAACGCCTTAAAATGACGGCGATGTGAACGGTCAGACGTTGAAGCGGAACAGCATCACGTCGCCGTCCTGCACGACATATTCCTTGCCTTCCGCGCGCAGCTTGCCCGCGTCGCGCGCGCCGCTTTCACCCTTGCACGCGACATAGTCGGCGAAGGCGATCGTCTCGGCACGGATGAAGCCGCGTTCGAAATCGCTGTGGATCTCGCCCGCCGCCTGCGGTGCCTTGGCGCCGACCGACACGGTCCACGCGCGCGCTTCCTTGGGGCCGACCGTGAAGAAGGTCAGCAGCTGGAGCAGCGAGTAACCGGCGCGGATCACGCGGGCGAGGCCGGTTTCGGCGAGGCCGAGGTCGGACAGGAATTCGGCCCGGTCGGCCGGCTCCATCGTCGCGATCTCCGCCTCGATCGCGGCGGAGACGACGACCGCCTGCGCACCCTCGGCCTTCGCCTTTTCGAAGACCTTGGCCGACAGTTCGTTGCCCTCGGCGGCGTCCTCTTCGTTGACGTTGCAGACATAGAGGACCGGCTTGGCGGTGAGCAGCTGTGCCTGTGCGAACAGCCGCTCCTCTTCCTCGTCCTTGATCTCGGTCAGGCGCGCGGGCTTGCCGTCCCGCAACAGGTCGAGCGCGCGGCCGAGGACGGCGGCGGCGACCTTCGCTTCCTTGTCGCCCTGCTGCCCCTTCTTGGCGAGGTTCGGCACCCGCTTTTCGAGGGATTCGAGGTCGGAGAGCATCAGTTCGGTTTCGACCGTATCGGCATCGGCGATCGGATCGACCCGGTCGTCGACATGTTGAATATCGTCATTCTCGAAACAGCGCAGCACATGGACGATCGCATCCACCTCGCGGATATTGCCCAGGAACTGGTTGCCCAGCCCCTCGCCCTTCGACGCGCCGCGCACCAGGCCGGCGATGTCGACGAACGCCAGCTGGGTCTCGATCTTCTTGGCCGACCCGGCGATCTCGGCCAGCGAATCCAGCCGGGGATCGGGGACGGCGACGTTGCCGACGTTCGGTTCGATCGTGCAGAAGGGGTAGTTGGCCGCCTGTGCCGCCTGAGTCTGCGTCAGCGCGTTGAAGAGGGTGGACTTGCCGACATTCGGCAGCCCGACGATACCGCAGCGAAAACCCACTTGGCGCAATCCCGGTGATGATGGAAAGCCCGCCCCTTAGCGGGTCGCGACGGGCTTTGCAAAAGCTACCACCGATAGTTGAAGCTGACGCTGATCCGTTCGCCCTTGCCGGCATGGGGCATGACCTCGTGTCGCAGCCAGCTTTCCCAGAGCAGCAGCGTGCCGGGTTCGGGCGCGACGGTTTCGAAGGTGCCGGGGCGGGTGGGGGCGGCCATCATCATGGGGAGGCGGGGGGTCTTCGAACCGGATGCCGCCGGCGCCCTCCGGCACGGCGACATAGACGGTGCCCGACACGACGCTGTGCGGGTGGAGGTGGCCGGAATGGCCGCCGCCGGGCTTGAGCAGGTTCACCCACAGGCTGTCGAGCTTCAGCTTGCGCCCCGCCAGTTCCATGCCGCAGGCGGCGGCGAATTTCGCGGCATGGCGGTCGAGCACGCGCTTCAGGTCGGCGAAGACCGGGTCGCGTAAGGGAAGGTCGTTCAAGGACGCATAGGAGGTATAGCCGCGATAGCCATGCTCCTTCGACCAGCGGCGCCCGGCCATGTCCTCCTCCGCCAGCGCGCGCACCGAGACGTCGAGGTCGTCGACCAGCGCGGCGTCGACGAGGCTGGCTTCGTAGAGATGGGTCGGGAAGAGGGCGCGGACGGTCATGGGGGCGGCTTGGCGGATCGCGGGCGCTTTGGGAAGGGTCAGCGGCGGTGCTGCGACAGGAACGCCCACAGCGCATCGTTGTCGACGACCCAGCTGTGCCCGCCGCCGACGGTGATCCGGCCGGCTACATCGGCATTGTCGCGGCACCCGGTATAACGTTCCTCATAGACCTTCGGCGCGACCCAGCGGGTCGTCGGCGCGGCGGTGCAGCCGTTGAGGGTCGCCCAGCGCATCTCGGCGGCGTGCATGGTGTAGGACCAGTATTTGGTCCCGCCGCCCTGGATCGGGTTGGTAGTGTCGGCGTCGCCGGCAAAGGCGATGACCGGGAGCGGCCGGGACGGGCGGCAGGTCGCCGGATCGGGACGGCCGGGGTCGCTGGCGAGCGGATTGCCGGCGCGCAGGCCCACGACCGGCGCGATCGCGGCGAAGCGGTCGGCGGCGACGCAGCCGAGCCACGAGGTCATCCGCCCGCCACCCGACAGGCCGGTGGCATAGACGCGGGCCGGATCGGCGCAGCCCGCCCTTGCCAGCTGGTCGATCAGCGCGCCGATGAAGGCGACGTCGTCGGGGGCGTCGGGGCCGGGGATGTTCCCGGCGACGGTGGGGACGCCGGGGATGTTCCAGACGAAGCCCCTGTCATGGGGAATGCCGGCGTCGGGCGCGGCGACGATGAAGCCGTGCCGGTCCGATGCATCGGCCAGTTTCGAATCGCGCAGCATCGCCGCGCCGGTGCCGCCGCTGCCATGGAGCAGGATGACCAGCGGGGCGGGGGCGTGCCGGATCGAAGCCCGGCGGCAGGTGGAGCAGCACCGAGCGCATGCCGTCGTTGATCGTAATCTGTTGCGACTGGTTCGCAGGACTGGTGGTGCAGCGGGGCGCGGCCTGTGCGACGGTGCCGGTCAGCAGCAGGAACAGGAAGGCGAGCAGTTGCAAGGGTTTGGCCATGGAGCGCTTCCTATCGGGCGGGGGCGGCGCGGCGCAAGGGCCGGCCAAAGTTCACTAAGTTCACACTCGTGACGTGTTTGCGTGGCGTTCGGTTTCCCCCGTCGCCGTTTGCGGGACGTGGCGTGGACCGGGCGAGCATGACGTCGGACGGGCGTGTAGGAAAGCCGTTAGAGCGGTTTCCGACCGGATCGAACCACCGTCATCGCCCTGCGGGCGACCGCTTGCGCGGTGGGGCGCTTTCGATCCGGGACCGCGTTCCTCGTCGGTCGCGATGACGCTGCATCGTTCCCCCCCGCGCCTTGTTCCGAACCGACATCGCCACCGTGCCGGCGATCCACCCCGATCGGAAACCGCTCTAGTCGAGGCGCAGGACGACCTCCGCCACGCCGTCGGGGTCGGTTTCCCGGCCGACGACGCGGAAGCCGCAGCGTTGCAGTACGGTGCGCGAGGCGGTGTTGGTGTCGAGGACGGTCGCGAGGAGCGGGCGCTCCGGATGCTGGACAAGGAACGCCGTCACCGCGGCCCGGCCGACACCGCGGTTCCAGACCGCGCGGTCGAGCCAGAAGGCGATTTCGCGGCGGCCGTCGCGGGGGAAGGTGGAGACATAGCCGGCGACCCGCTCATCGACCTCGATCGTCGCGACGACGAACGCCGGGCCGGCAAGGATATGGCCCCAATGCGCGTCGAAGTCGGCCCGCGACCGGGGTGTGAAGCCGGCCATCGCCGCCGCGTCGACGTCGCACTGGTGGTCGTAGAAGGCGTCGAGGTCGTCGGGACGCACCGGGCGGAGGCGGATGTCCATGCCGGACGATAGCGTTCGGGCAGGGCGGTGTTCAAGGATGGCTCTTCCACCGCCGGCCCCTCCCCTGTCTGGGAGGGGAGCAAGTGCGCCGATCCATGAGGGCGGTTTTCTCAGCAGAGCGGCAGGAACAGGTCGGTGACCGCGTCGTGCTCGGCGACGTGCGGGGCGAAGCGTACCCGCTGGCAGAAGAGCGGGAAGTCGCGAAGTTCCTCGCCGCTGGCGGGGAGCCAGTCGCGATAGAGGTGGAGTGCGGGGGCTTCGAGATCGTCGGCGTGGCCGGTGATGCGGATCACGGCGCAGCGGCCGCCGGGGATCAGGCCCATGGTGATGCCGTCCTCGGCAGGAAATTCGCGGTCGGTGGCAGCGCACAGGTCGATGCGCACCGGGCCGGATCGGGCGTCGTGCGGGTCGTTGTGAAAGACGTTGAAGGTCGCGCTGTCGGACGGGGGCAGGCGGTTCGCGCGCCGCCATTTGATGAACCGGCGGATGCTGTCGCCGATGCTGGCCATGTCGCCTTCGTGCGACAGACAGGCGACCGGCGTGTCGGGAAATTCGCGGAGGGTGACGTCATAGGTCGGCATGGATCGCTTCCTCGCATGATCCAGCGGCAGGAGCGCCGCACGCCACGGTGCCCAGTCGGGCGCGGAACGGAAGGACGATGGCGACTGTCCGAAATGCCGGCGAAAGGCGCGGGCAAAGGCATCGGGCGCGTCGTAACCCGCATCCAGCGCGACATCGGTCACGCGGTCGGCGTGGAACGCCAGCCGGTGGGACGCGCGCTGCAACCGGGCGAGCTGGACGTAACGATACACGCCCAAGCCGAAGGTCGCGACGAACTGGCGATGGAAATGATATTTGGAAAAGGCCGCGACCGCGCTGATGCCGGCGAGGTCGAGTTCGTCGTCCAGATGCCGGTCGATATGGTCGAGCGCCCGCTGCATCCGGTCGTGATAGGGGGTGGCGGTCGCCGTCATGTCCGTGTCCTGTGTGGCACGAATGGTATGCGCACGAGAAGGAGGGCGGCGCCCGACCAATCTTGCGGAAGTTGCCGACCTGAGCGTCACCCCAATGCAGGCTGGACTATCCCGGTTGGCGACCGCCGCGCCCGATTACCGGGAGACCCCGGCCTGCGCTGGGGTGACGGTTTGGGCGGGGAAGGGGAACGGCGCGGCCGGCGCGTGCCTCACCCCATCCGCCGCGCCACCTCGTTCATGAAGCGGACGTCGTCCTTCGCCGCCAGCCACGGCGCCTCCGCCGCGACCGCGCCCAGCAGGTCGGTCAGGTCGTCGATTTCCGCCTTGGCGAAATTGCCGAGCACATAGGGCGTCACGCGGTCCTTGTGCCCCGGATGGCCGATGCCGAGGCGGATGCGGCGGAAGTCGGGGCCGATATGCGCGTCGGTCGAGCGCAGGCCGTTATGCCCGGCATGGCCGCCGCCGATCTTCACCTTCAGCTTGAACGGCGCGAGGTCGAGTTCGTCATGGAACAGCGTCACGTCTTCGGGGGTGAGCTTGTAGAAGCGCATCGCCTCGCCGACCGAGCGGCCGCTTTCGTTCATAAAGGTGCCGGGTTTGAGCAGCAGGATCTTGTCCGATCCGATCCGCCCTTCCTGTATCCAGCCCTGGAACGCGCGCTTCGGCGCGGCGAAGCCATGGACCTCGGCGATCGCGTCGACGGCCATGAAGCCGATATTGTGGCGATGCATCGCATATTGCGGGCCGGGATTACCCAGGCCGGTCCAGAGCTGCATTGGGGCGTCCTTTGGTGGCGAGGGGTGGCTTTAGCTTGTGTGGGGGCTGTCGCCAAACACGTCGTCACCCCGGACTTGATCCAAGGTCCCACTTTTTGCGCACGTCGGAAGAAGAAGCGGGACCCCGGTCAAGCCCAGGGTGACGGGTGGGGGGAGGTGGTGTACGCCACCACTTTCGTCATTCCGGCGGAGGCCGGAATCCATTGTGTCGGGCGGTCTCGATGGAAGCGCGACATGGCCGTGTCGATGAAACCGGGCCTTCGCCGGGATGACGCGTCGCACACCCCCAAACGCAAAGGGAGCGGGACGGCATCGCCATCCCGCTCCCCAAAGCAGCACGAAGGCGGGGCGGATCAGCCCTCGGCCTTATCCTCGCCTTCGGCTTCTTCGCCATCCGCGTCGGCAGCGGCTTCGGCCGACTGCGCTTCGGCGACTTCGGCGTCGAGCGCCTCGTCTTCGGCGGTCAGCGTCGTCGGCGGGGTGATCGTCGCGACGGTCACGGCGTCTTCCGAAGCGGTCGCTTCGGCGCCGTTCGGCAGCGTGACGTCCGACAGGTGGATCGATTCACCGACTTCGCGGCCGGTCAGGTCGATGACGATCTCGGTCGGGATGTTCGACGCTTCGACGGTCAGTTCGATCTCGTGGGTCACGACGTTCAGCACGCCGCCGTCCCGCTTGATGCCGGGGGCTGCGTCTTCGTTGACGAACGACACCGGCACGGCGACGGTCACGGTCGCGTTCTTGGCGATGCGCAGGAAGTCGACATGGATCGGCTGGTCGGTGACGACGTCGAACGCGACGTCCTTGGCCAGCGTGCGGACCTTGGTCCCGCCGACATCGACCATGATGACCGAGTTCATGAAGTGGCCGGTCATCAGCGCCTTCACGAGTTCGCGGGCGTTCAGGTGAATGCCCTGCGGGTCCTGCTTGTTGCCATAGATCACGGCGGGGACGCGGCCATCGCGACGCAGGGCGCGGGAGGCTCCCTTGCCTACCCGATCGCGCGTCTCGGCCGACAGATTCAGCGTGTCGCTCATCATGTCTTCCTTGAATACGGTGTTTGTGTCTCTTGCGCGGCCGGGCCTCCAGGGATGACCCCGGCACGAACAAGCGCGGGCGCATAGGGGAGTTCGGGGGGAAAGGCAAGGTTGCGCGCCGTGCCTTCCGCCTTTCCGTTTGCTTCGAGCGCAGGTTCGAGCTTGTCGAGAAGGGGGTGTCTCAAACAGGGAGTTCTCGACGGACGCTTCTCGACAGGCTCGAAGCTGCTCGAACCAAACGGGGAGATGTGGGTGGGGTGGGTGTTACCGCACCCGCGTCACTTCCACCCCCAGCGCCTGCAACCGCGCCTGCACGCTGCCAGGCCCCGCCAGATGCCCGGCGCCGACCGCGACGAACCGCGTGCCGGGCTGGCGCATCCACTTGGCGATCCTGCCCGCCCACGCCGCGTTACGCCGGTCGAGCAGCGCCATCCGCACCGCCGGGCCGGCCTCGTCCATGTCGCTTGCCAGCAGCCGGTCGAGCGTGGCGACATCGCCCCGGCCCCAGGTCGCGACGATGCGGTCCATTGCCGACACCGGATCGCGATCGGCGAGGACGCGGGCCAGCATCGTGCGCTGGGCGGGCTGGGGCAGGGCGGCGAAGATACCGAGCTGGTGGTCGAGCGTCTCCAGCGGCTCGATCGCGGTGCCGCTGCGATCGGCGAGCCGTGCCAGCAGCGTTTCGGGCGCAGGGGCGGGGCTGTAGCCGGCGCGGGCGAGCGGCTGGGCGGCGAGGGTGGTCGCGGCGAACCACGGGTCGGTCGCGTCGAACGCCTTTGCCGGAAAGCCGAGGTCGCGCGCGCGCCTGCGCAGACGGCGGTCGAGGTCGGGCGGCAGCGGTACGGCATGGACCGGCGCGACCTTTACCAGTGCCTGCGCCATCGCATCCGGCGCAGGTGGGGCGATTTCGAGCGTCAGCACGTCGCTATCGGCAAACGCATCCGCCACCGCGCCGGTCAGCCACGGCGTGCCGGGGCGAAGCTGATGCACCGTGCCGAACAGCCAGATCGTCGTATCGGCGTCGCGCGCGACCCACAGCGCCGGCGCGAGTGCCGCCGGGGTCGCGACCGGGCTGGCGAGCGACAGCCAGCCGAGGAGTGGGAGGAGCCGCCATGCCGCCATCGTGCCGGCTTAGCCTTGCGCAGGCTCCGGCGGCAACCTTGACCCTTGCTCCACCCAAGCGCTAGGCGCGGGGCATTCCTGCATTCAAAGGCGAAACCATGTCCGCCCCGCTCAGCTTCCAGAAAATGATCCTGACGCTCCATGATTACTGGAGCGACAAGGGCTGCGTCATCCTGCAACCCTATGACATGCGCATGGGGGCGGGGACGTTCCATCCGGCGACGACGCTGCGCGCGCTGGGGCCGGAGCCGTGGAACGCCGCGTTCGTCCAGCCGTCGCGCCGGCCGACCGACGGGCGCTATGGCGAGAACCCGAACCGGCTGCAGCATTATTACCAGTATCAGGTGATCCTGAAGCCTTCGCCGCCCAATTTGCAGGAGCTGTATCTGGGGTCGCTGGCGGCGATCGGGATCGACTTCACACAACACGATATCCGTTTCGTCGAGGATGACTGGGAATCGCCGACCTTGGGCGCATGGGGCCTTGGCTGGGAAGTATGGTGCGACGGGATGGAAGTCACCCAGTTCACCTATTTCCAGCAGATGGGCGGGTTCGACTGCAAGCCGGTCGCGGGCGAGCTGACCTATGGGTTGGAGCGGCTGGCGATGTATATTCAGGACAAGGACAGCGTGTACGACCTGGCGTTCAACGACGCCGGCGTGACCTATGGCGACGTGTTCCTCGAAAACGAGCGGCAGATGTCGAAATGGAATTTCGAGGTCGCCGATACCGACGGCCTGTTCGACCTGTTCAAAAAGGCGGCGGCGGAGTGCGAGAATGCGCTGGCGGCGGACGTGCCGATCGCGGCCTATGAACAGGCGATCGAGGCGAGCCATGTGTTCAACCTGCTGAACGCGCGCGGGGTCATCTCCGTGGCCGAGCGACAGGCCTATATCGGGCGGGTGCGCGATCTGGCGAAGGCCAGTTGCGCGAAGTTCATCGAGACGCAGACGCCGACATGGCAGGCGAAGTATCCGGGGTGGGTGGCATGACCGATTTTCTGCTCGAACTGCGCAGCGAGGAAATCCCCGCGCGGATGCAGGCGCGCGCGCGCGAGGATTTGCAGAAGCTGTTCGTCGGCGAGTTGGCCAAGGCCGGCATCGCCGCGCCGCGCATCACCACCTATGCCAGCCCACGCCGGCTGACGCTGATCGCGCATGATTTGCCCGATGCGACCGAGCCGGTGCGCGAGGAAGTGAAGGGGCCGCGCGCGTCGGCCCCGCCGCAGGCGCTGGAAGGGTTTTTGCGCAAGACCGGGCTGACCCGCGAAGCGCTGACCGAGCGCGACGGCGTGCTGTTCGCGGTGACCGAGGTGCCGGGGCGCGAGACGGCGCAGGTCCTGGCGGCGGCGATCCCGGCGATCGTGCGCGCCTTCCCGTGGCCCAAGTCGATGCGCTGGGGCGCGGCGTCGCTCAGCCCGGAAAGTCCGCGCTGGGTACGGCCGTTGCAGGGGATCGTCGCGCTGTTCGGTGGTGCGGTGGTGCCGTGCGAAGTGGCGGGCGTGACGAGCGGTGCGGAGACGATGGGGCATCGCTTCCATCACGACGGCCCGGTGACGATCGCGTCGGCGGACAGCTATGTCGAAACGCTGCGAGATGCGCATGTCATCGTCGACCAGAATGAGCGCGCGGCGATCATCGCGGTAGGCGCCAAGATGGCGGCGCAGGGTGCAGGGCTGACGCTGGTCGAGGATGAGGGGCTGCTGGCGGAGAATGCGGGGCTGACCGAATGGCCGGTGCCGTTGCTCGGCCGCTTCGACGCGGCGTTTCTCAGCGTTCCGCCCGAGGTCATCCAGCTGACCGCGCGGGTGAACCAGAAATATTTCGTGTGCCGGGACGCGGACGGCAAGCTGGCCAATGCGTTCGTCTGTACCGCGAATATCGACGCGGGCGATGGCGGTGAGCGGATCGTCGCGGGCAATGCCAAGGTGCTGGCGGCGCGGTTGTCGGATGCGAAATTCTTCTACGAAACCGATCTGAAGACGCGGCTGGAGGACCAGCTGCCGAAGCTCGAGAAGATCGTGTTTCACGAGAAGCTGGGCACGGTCGCCGACAAGGTCGAGCGGGTGGCGAAGCTGGCGCGGTGGCTGGTTGAGAGTGGCGTCGTTAAGCCCTCTCCCCTTGGGGGGAGAGGGTTGGGAGAGGGGGTGTCCACTGCCACCTCGGCTCCTGCGGACAGCCCCCTCTCCCCAGCCCTCTCCCCTGAAGGGGAGAGGGAGCGGTTGGCCGACATGGCGGAGCGGGCCGCAAGGCTCGCCAAGGCCGATCTGGTCACCGGCATGGTCGGCGAGTTCCCCGAATTGCAGGGGCTGATGGGCGGCTATTATGCCGCCGCGCAGGGTGAGCCGGCCGAGGTCGCCGAGGCGGTGCGCGATCATTACAAGCCGGTCGGGCAGGGCGACGACGTTCCGACCGCGCCGGTGACGGTTGCGGTGGCGCTGGCGGACAAGCTCGATACGCTGCGCGGATTCTTCCTGATCGGGGAATTGCCGACCGGTTCGAAGGACCCGTTCGCGCTGCGGCGCGCGGCGTTGGGTGTCATCCGGCTGGTCATGGCCAATGGATTGCGCGGCGAACTGGGCCAGTGGCTCACCAAGGCGGTCGACCTGCACCTGCACGATTGCCTGCGCTATCTGGGTATGGCCGTTCCGGCGGGGCCGATGTACCTGCAGGTCGATGGCGATGGTCGTCGTCTGATGACCGAGGGCGAAGCGTTGCTGAGCTTCCCGGTTCGCGGCGATGCGCCCTTTTACCAGGGTGTCGATAGCGAAGGGCTGCACCCGGCGCCGGTCATCGATTTCTTCGCCGACCGCCTGAAAGTCCAGCAGCGCGAGGCGGGCGTCCGCCACGACCTGATCGACGCCATCTTCGCGCTGGGCGGCGAGGACGATCTCGTCCGCCTGCTTGCCCGCGTCCATGCGCTGCAAGCCTTCGTCACGACCGAGGACGGCACGAACCTGCTCGCCGGGTACAAGCGTGCCGCCAACATCCTGAAGAAGGAAGCGCCGGGCACCAGCAAGCATATCCCCGAAACCGGCGAGGAAGACCCCCTCGCCATGGTCGAGGACCCGGATTTCGCGCCGGTCGTCGCCGAACTGGCGCGGACCGAACGCGAGGCGCGCGACTATGATCGCGAGCCGGCCGAGGCGGCGCTGATCGCAGCGCTGGATGCGGCCGAGCCGCAGGCGGAAAAGGCGGTCGAGGCGGAGGATTTCGCGGGTGCCATGGCGGCGCTTGCGACGCTCCGCGCGCCGATCGATGCCTTCTTCACCGACGTCACGGTCAACGATGCCGACCCGCACAAGCGGACCGCGCGGCTGGCGCTGCTGGCCCGGGTGCGCGACGCGGTGCACCGGGTTGCCGATTTTTCGAAGATCGAGGGCTGACCTATCGGTTTAACCCGTTTAACGGGGGCGGGAGCGGAGGGTGATTCGTCACATTCCGCGACTACCAAAACCCCGTGGCCCTTGCGGACCCGGATGGAAGGGAACGAGCATGACGCAGTATGTCTATCGGTTCGGCGGCGGGGTTTCGGACGGGGGGTCGGGCGACAAGACGCTGCTGGGCGGCAAGGGCGCGAACCTGGCGGAGATGGCGTCGATCGGCCTGCCGGTCCCGCCGGGCTTCACCATCGCGACGACGATGTGCACGCGTTACTACGAGGATGGCGAGCGCTTTCCCGACAGCCTGCGCGACGAGGTCGCCACCGGCATCGCGCATATCGAGGGGATCACGGGCAAGAAATTCGGCGACAATGCCGACCCGCTGCTGGTGTCGGTCCGCTCGGGCGCGCGGGTGTCGATGCCGGGGATGATGGACACGGTGCTGAACCTCGGCCTCAACGACCGGACGGTCGAGGGGCTGGCGAGCGTGTCGGACGATGCGCGCTTCGCATGGGACAGCTATCGCCGCTTCATCCAGATGTATTCGGACGTGGTGCTCGAACTCGATCATGGCCGGTTCGAGGAAGCGCTGGAAATCGCGAAGGAAGATCGCGGCTATTATCTCGACACCGACCTGACCGCCGACGACTGGCGCGCGCTGGTCGCCCAGTACAAGGACATCGTCGTCGAACTGTGGGGCAAGCCGTTCCCGCAGGACGTGCACGACCAGCTGTGGGGCGCGATCGGCGCGGTGTTCGGGTCGTGGCAGGCGGACCGGGCCAAGGTCTATCGCCGGTTGAACGACATTCCGGGCGACTGGGGCACGGCGGTCAACGTGCAGGCGATGGTGTTCGGCAATATGGGCGACACCTCCGCCACCGGCGTGGCGTTCACCCGCGACCCGTCGACCGGCGACAATGCCTATTATGGCGAATTCCTGATCAACGCGCAGGGCGAGGACGTGGTCGCCGGCATCCGCACGCCGCAATATCTGACGACCGCGGCGCGCACGGCGGCGAATGCCAAGCCGCTGTCGATGGAAGAGGCGATGCCCGACGCTTATGGCGAACTGGCGGCGGTGTTCGACCGGCTGGAGCGGCATTATCGCGACATGCAGGACATCGAATTCACGGTGCAGCAGGGCAAGTTGTGGATGCTGCAGACCCGGTCGGGCAAGCGCACCGCCAAGGCCGCGCTGAAGATCGCGGTCGACATGGCCGAGGAAGGGCTGATTTCACGCGAGGAAGCGATCGCGCGCGTTGATCCGCAGGCGCTGGACCAACTGCTCCACCCGACGCTCGACCCGAAGGCGGCGCGCGACGTGCTGACCAAGGGGCTGCCGGCCTCGCCGGGTGCCGCCAGCGGCATCGCCGTGTTCGACAGCGATACGGCGGAACGGCGCGCCAATGCCGGCGATGCGGTGATCCTGATCCGCACGGAAACCTCGCCCGAGGACATTCACGGGATGCATGCGGCGCGCGGCATCCTGACCGCGCGCGGCGGGATGACCAGCCACGCCGCCGTCGTCGCACGCGGCATGGGCCGGCCGTGCGTGTCGGGTGCGGGGTCGATCTCGATCGACGCCAAGGCGGGCGTGATGAAGGTCGCGGGTCGTGAGATTCGCGAGGGCGACATCGTCACCATCGACGGCGCCACCGGCGAGGTGATGGCGGGTGCCGTCGCGACGGTGCAGCCCGAACTGGCCGGTGATTTCGGCACGCTGATGGAATGGGCCGATGGCGTCCGTCGCCTGAAGGTGCGGACCAATGCCGAAACCCCGCTCGACTGCCGCACCGCGCGCGATTTCGGCGCGGAGGGCATCGGGCTGTGCCGTACCGAGCATATGTTCTTCGAACAGTCGCGGATCACCGCCGTGCGGCAGATGATCCTCGCCGAGGACGAAGCCGGGCGTCGCGTCGCGCTCGACAAGCTGCTGCCCGAACAGCGCAGCGATTTCGTCGAGATTTTTGAGGTGATGGTCGGGCTGCCCTGCACCATCCGCCTGCTCGACCCGCCGCTGCACGAATTCCTGCCGCATGAGGAAGCCGAGTTCGCCGAAGTCGCGCAGGCGGCGGGGATCGAGGTCGAGCAGTTGAAGCGCCGCGCGGCGGAGCTGCACGAATTCAACCCGATGCTGGGCCATCGCGGCTGTCGGCTCGGCGTGACCTATCCCGAAATCTACGAGATGCAGGCGCGCGCGATCTTCGAAGCGGCGGTGATCGTCGCGGAGAAGTCGGGCGAGGCGCCGATTCCCGAGGTGATGATCCCGCTGGTCGGCACCAAGCGCGAGCTGGAGCTGATGAAGGCGGTGGTCGACAAGGCGGCGCAGGCGGTGTTCGCCGACGAGGGGCGGACGATCGAGTATCTCGTCGGCACAATGATCGAACTGCCGCGCGCCGCTCTCAAGGCCGGCGAGATTGCCGCGGCGGGACAGTTCTTCTCGTTCGGGACCAACGACCTGACCCAGACGACGCTGGGCGTCAGCCGCGACGATGCCAGCCGCTTCCTCGGTGCCTATGTCGAAAAGGGCATTTACGCGCGCGATCCGTTCGTCTCGATCGATGTCGAGGGCGTGGGCGAACTGATCGAACTGGCGGCCGAGCGCGGGCGCAAGACCCGCCCCGACATCAAGCTCGGCATCTGCGGCGAACATGGCGGCGATCCGGCATCGATCGCTTTCTGCGAGAAGGTCGGGTTGGACTATGTGTCGGCCAGCCCCTATCGCGTGCCGATCGCCCGGCTGGCGGCGGCACAGGCCGCGTTGAAGAAGTGAGAAGCGTATGACGAACGATGCGGCACGGGTGACGAAGGACGGGTTCGACCGCATCGGCCCGTTCCACCCCGCGTTCGTCTGGGGCGCTGTGATCGTGTTCGACCTGATGATCGTGCTGGCCGTGCTGCTGGCGGTCACCAAGATCGGCGACAAGGTCGAGGACGTCGTGTTCCCCGGTGGCCCGGAATGGGTGACGTTCTGATCGCGGTCCGCCCCGGCGCAAACCGGGGCGGGTTGCGGCCTCAATAGGCGGCAGTGAAGCGGGCGCGGGGGTGGCGGTGCGCCTCCAGTTCGTCGACCATCGCGATCGCATAATCGGCGAAGCTGATCCGGCTGACCCCGGCATCGTCGGTTACCAGCCGATCGGTGCCGGGCCGGTAGCGGCCGGTGCGCTCGCCCGGCTCGATCAGGGCAGCGGGCGAGAAGAAGGTCCAGTCGATATCGTCGACCGACCGCAGCGCGTCGAGAAAGGCGATGCCGCCCATCGCGAATTCGCGCCATTCGGCCGGAAAGTCCGGCGAATCGATCAGCCGGACGCCGGGCGCGACCTCCAAACTGGCCGCGCCGCCGGTGACGAGCAATCGCCGGACGCCCGCCCCCCGCAGTGCCGCGAGCAGCGTGTCGGCGGTGACGTCGAAATGCAGCGCGCTGATCACCGCGTCGGCTCCGGCGATCAACGGCGCCAGTGCCGTGGCATCATGGGCGTCGCCCGCCACGGGGGTGACGCCGGGCAGTTCGGGGATCGCGTCGGGCTTGCGGACGATGGCGCGGACGCTATGGCCCCGCCGGGAAAGCTCGCGCGTGATCTCCGAACCGGCATTGCCGCTCGCGCCCAGTACCGCAACATCCATCGTCATTCTCCATTGGTATCCAATGGTGACCACGTGCTATCGGGATACCGATGACACAAGACGGCACTTTTTCGATACAAGGTAACGCGCCGGAAACCGCGTGGCTGAAGGGCGACGTGTTCGCCGCCGATTGCCCGACGCGGCTGTTGCTCGACCGGATCGGCGACAAATGGAGCGTCCTCGTGCTCCTGTTGCTCGGCGAAGAGGCGTATCGGTTCAACGAACTGAAACGGCGGATCGCCGGCGTGTCGCAAAAGATGCTGAGCCAGACGCTGCGCATGCTGGAGCGCGACGGGCTGGTCACGCGCCACGTCGTCGCGACCAAGCCGGTCAGCGTCACCTACGCGATCACGCCGCTGGGCGGGGAATTGATCGACGCGCTTCGGGCGTTGATGACATGGTCGGAAGCGCGGATCGGGACGGTGCTGGCGGCGCAGCGGGCCTATGATGCGCGGGAGGGTGAGGCAGCCTAAGGCCGGATCGTTGTGGCGATCGGAAAAGAAGCGGGACCCCGGGTCAAGCCCAGGGTGACCATGGCCCGGTCAACCCCAGCGGCCGCGATGGTCGTCGTCGCGGCCTTCGCGCAGCATCGCCGCCTGTTCGCGCCAATGTTCGGCGTCGATCGTACCGGGACGCAGGCGCAGGTCTTCTTCCAGCGCGCGTTCGTCGGCTTCGGTCAGCTGTTCGATCGCGCGATAGGTCTTGATCCCGCGCTGGCCGAGCGCGCGTTCGAGTTCGGCGTCGATGCCGCGGATCTGCGACAGATTGTCGCCGCCCCAGCCGAAGAAACCGCCGCCGCTGCTGCTCGTCGCCGCCGCCCCGGTGGCTGCCGTCGCGGCGGCAGCGGTGGTGGCGGTGCCGCGTTCCTTGGCCAGCCGGTCGCGTTCCGCCTCGACTTCGCGCAGGCGGTCGTCGCGGGTCTTCAGGTCGGCGGCGACTTCGGCGCGATACGCCTTGTGCGCGGCCTCTTCGTCGCGATAGCGCTGCTTCCACTTCTTGCCGCCCGAGGACGACGCAAGGCCGAAGAACCAGCCGGCAAGCAGCAACAGGGCAAGGACCGCGAACTGGGTCGGCGTCTGGAACAGCATCGTGCAAGCCCCTTGAAATTGGTTACGGGGCGATAACGGACGGGGCGGGGCGGCGTTCCCGCCGGCCCCCGATGGCTATTTGCCGAACGCGTCGCTGATGCTGCACGCCGCCGGCCCCAGAATGACGACGAACAGCGTCGGCAGGATGAAGAGGATCAGCGGCACGGTCATGATCGCGGGCAGGCGGGCGGCCT
This sequence comes from Sphingomonas paucimobilis, assembly GCA_036946325.1. Classification (GTDB taxonomy): domain Bacteria; phylum Pseudomonadota; class Alphaproteobacteria; order Sphingomonadales; family Sphingomonadaceae; genus Sphingomonas; species Sphingomonas paucimobilis_A. Next base: position 1,804,672 of record JAQIJL010000001.1, on the reverse strand, counting down.
TTTCCTCGGCGCGCATCATGCGTTCGTTGCGGAATTCGGCCGACAGCACGCGGAGCGCCGAGGCGAGCGGGGTGCCGTATTTCTCGGTCTGGATCATGGTCGTGACCACGCCCTTCACCGCGTCGAGATTGATGCGCATGGCGAGATTTTCGAACGCCTGACGCCGTTCGGTCAGGAAGCCCAGCTCGATCGCGGTCAGCGAGAATTCTTCGCCCAGTTCGGGATAGGCCCGGCCCAGTTCGCGCGCGACGCGGGTGAAGGCGGCGTCGACGGTCAAGCCCGCTTCGGCGCAGATCACCAGCAGGTCGAGCGCGTCGGGTAACCCCTTGCGGATCGCGTCCGACCGTTTGGTGATCTTGTTCTTCAGATAGATGTCGGGCGCCTTGTAGCTGAGGATGAAGGTGCCGGCGACCAGGCCATAGGCTTTCAGCGGCGACCAGTCGGCGAAGGTGTCGGTACCATAGACGATGTAGAGCATCGGCAGGCCGAACACGATCGGCAGCACCAGCCGGCCGAAGATGACCGCGACCGCCCAGTCCTTCGACCGGATGCCCGCCTGCATCAGTTTGAGCTGCGCGACCTTCAGCTGCGAATCCTGCAGCACCTTCATCGAGGTCAGCAGCCCGCGAATGCGGTCGGTCGCGTCGTTCTTCTGCACCAGCTTCGCGCGGCGCTTGCTGGTCGATGCGGTGATGCCGGCCTTCAGCTGTTCGCGGCGGTCGTTCAGCGCCTTTACGCGGCGGGTCATCGGGTCGCGCGAGGTCGTGGCGATATAGATCGCCAGCATCACCGACAGGACGGCGATCGCCGACAGGATCGTGGCGACATTGACGACGTCGAAGCCGAAAAAAGTCGGATTGGGAGCGGCTGTCATCGCATCAAATCTCGAAGCTGACCATCTTGGCCATGATGAAGGCACCGATGCCCATCCACAGCAGCCCGCCCATCCCGGCGATCATCAGCCGCGGATCGACGAAGAAATTCTGCATATAGCTGTCGTTGATCGCCCAGATCATGCCGAACACGATGAACGGCAGCGACCCGACGATATAGGCGGACGCCTTGGACTCCGACGACATCGCCTTGATCTTCAGCTTCATCTGCATCCGCTTGCGCAGCACATCGGCTAGATTGGCGAGCGTTTCGGCAAGGTTGCCGCCGGTTTCGCGCTGAATGGCGATGGTTATGATGAAGAACTGGAATTCGGGCGTGCCCAGCCGGTCGCCGGTTTCCTGCAGCGCAGCGTCGAGCGAGCGGCCGATTTTCATCCGGTCGCTGACCAGCCGGAATTCCTCGCCCACCGGGCCGTCGACTTCCTGGCCGACGACGGTCATCGTCTCGGTGATCGGCAGGCCGGAGCGCAGGCCGCGCACCAGCAGTTCGATGGCGTCGGGGAATTTGGCGGTGAAGCGCGCGATGCGTTTCTTGATGACCCAGCCGACCGCGAAATGCGGCAGCCCCATGCCGGCGGCCAGCGCCAGCAGCAGCGCGAGGATCATCGGAAAGCCGCGCAGCATCAACAGCGCGAAGACGCCGACGATGATGCCCAGCGACGCCTTGCCATATTGGGCGAGGGTCCAGTTGCGGCCGGTCTTTTGCAGGCGGAGCTTCAGCTGTTCGACATTGGGCAGCAGCCGCGCGGCGGCGCGGTCGCCCTTGGTCGTGCCGCGGTTGCCGATGCGGCGCATCTGCGCCTCCATCGCCGTCGCGCTGGCGGCGGCGGCATGGCGTTCGCGCACCGCCAGCAGGCGCCGGTTGCGCGCACGCCCCCCCGACGGGCCGGACAGGGCGAGGACCAGCAGCACCAGCGTCATCGCCGCGCCGACGGCCAGCAGGAAGAGGGAGAGCAGGTCCATCGCCGCGCCCGCGCCTATTTCTTCGGTCGGCCGGGCAGGCGGGCACGCAGCCCGGCGAGCTTGCCGACCAGCGAGGTGCCGTCCTTGCCCTTGCTCTTGCCGCTACCCTTGCCCTTCGCGGCGCCCTTGCCGTCGTCCTCGTCGTCGGCATCGTGCAGCTTGCACAGGTGGCGCGATAATTCGACCAGCGGCGCCAGCGCGCGATTGCCCTTGCCCGCCTCGGCCAGCGGCTTGCCGAGCTTGGCCGCCTGTGCCGCCAGCTTGCCGTCCCACGACAGGGCGAAGTCGAGCTTGCGTTCGATCGATCCTTCGAAATCCTTGCGGCTGATTTCCTGGTTCGCGACCGGTTGCACCTTGTTGCCGATCAGCACGACGGTGACGTGCGGCGCGTTGGAGCGGAACCACGACAGCAGCCGGATGGTGTCGCGCGCGGCGGCCAGCGTCAGTTCGGTTACGATGACGGCGGTCTGCACTTCCTCCACCAGATGCGGATAGGCGACCAGCATGCCGCGCGGCAGATCGACGATCGTCGTTTCGAACGCGGCGCGCATCTCCTCCTGCAACTGGTAGAAGGCGGTGCCGTCGGTCTGGATCGGCGCATTGATCGGCGCTTCGGCCGACAGCACGCACAGCCGTTCGCCTGCGCGGACCATGGCGCGTTCGATGAACAGCCCGTCGATGCGGCTGGGATTTTCGATCGCGTCGGTCAGGCCGCGACCGGGTTCGAGGTCGAGGCCGAGCGCGCCCGTGCCGAAATGCACGTCGAGATCGAGCAGCGCGGTGCTGCGCTTTTCCTGTTCGCCGCTGAGCCACGCCAGCGAGGTGGCGATGGTCGACGCGCCGGCCCCGCCGCGCGTGCCGATGATCGCGACCGCGCAATGCGGGCGCTCGGCGCTTGCCTCCACCGCCTTGGGCGCGTGGAGCAGGGCATGGGCCTGCGCGATCGATTCGCGCACCATGTCGGGGTTGAGCGGTTTGAGCAGATAGTCGTGGATACCGCTGGACAGCAGGTCGCGGTACAGGCGGACATCGTTCACCTGCCCCATCGCGATCACGATCGTGCCGGGTTCGCACACCTCGGCCAGCCCGTTGATGTCGTTCAACGGATCGCCCGATTCGGACAGGTCGACGAACAGGACGTGCGGGCTGGCCGAGACGGAGAGCGTCTGCACCGCATTGCGCAGCCCGCCCTTCATGACCTTTTCGACCGGCCAGCCATGGTCGGCCGCGACGCCGCGCAGCGTTTCGGCGGAATTCTCGTCGCAGACGAACGCGATGAACGCGTCGCGCTGCGCGGATTTGGCGAGGGTGAAGGGGGCGTTCATTACTGGCTGCTCCCGCTCGATCCGCCCGACCCGCCGGCGCTGCCGGTCGAATTGGTGACCTGACCGCCATTGCCGCTGGGCGCCGCGCGGCGCAGCGCGCCGACCGCCTTGGTATTGACCATGGTGTCGGTCGTGTCGGCATTGCCGCGGCCCAGCACCATGTCGCCCGGCCGGGCGACCATCGCCGCGAGGTTCGAATTGATCGAGCAGCCGAAATCGGACGAGGTATGCGCGCCGAAATTCGGCTGATAGGTGCGCGAATTGTCGGGGCATCCCGGCACGCTGGCGGTCATGCGCGACACGACGACGCGGACGGTGCCGGGGGCGAGCACGCCCGGGGTCGGCGGCACCGCGTCGGCCAGCAACAGCCCGACCCGGGCGGCTTCGGCGGCGATGTCGCCGCGCACCGCTTCGTCGCGGGTGCCGGCATCGTCGACGCCGATCTCGTCGCCATAGCGCAGGTGCATCGCCTCCAGCCAGCCGGCCAGCCGGGCGCGTTCGCCCGGGGCAAGGCCCGCCGGGCCGGTCGCCATGTCGAACGCATAGGTGGACCGGCTGACGACCGGCTGGTGCACCGATTCGACGCCGCGATTGGCGGTGCCGGAGCAACCGGCGACCGCGATCGTCGTGCCGATCGCGAGGATACGGAAAAGGGTCATGGGCACGGACCTCACTGGATGCTGAAGCCGGGGGCGACCGGCTGGGCGCCGCGGCCGCCCTTGCGGGGGGCGGGAGCGGCGGGAACGGGGTCGGCGGCTTGTGGTTCGACCGGGGCAGGCGCGGTCAGGCCGATGGTCGGGCGCGCTGCGGGTTGCGGTGCCATGGTCGGGACCGGGCGCGGCGTCGGCTTGCGCTGTCCGGTCAGCTGACCCATCAGCACCCGTTCGACATCGTCCGGGCTGGAATAGGCGTCGGTCGGCAGCGCGATACGCGACTGGCTGTCCACCGGCTTCACCAGATACGGCGTGATGACGATGACCAATTCGGTTTCGTTGCGGGTGAACGCGTTCGACCGGAAGAGCGAACCGAGGATGGGCAGGTCGCCAAGGCCGGGTGCCTTGTCGATCGAATTGTCGTGGCTGTTCGACAGCAGGCCGCCGATCATCATGCTCTGGCCCGACCCCAGTTCGACGGTCGTCTCCGCCCGGCGCGTGGTGAGAGCGGGAATGGTGGTGCCGTCGATCTGCACCGCACCGGCGGCCGACAATTGCGACACTTCCGGACGTACCCGCAGGGAAATGCGGCCATCGGCGAGCACGGTCGGGGTATAGGCGAGGCTGACGCCGTACTGCTTGTACTGCACCGACACCGCGCCAAGGCCCTGGCTGACCGGGATCGGGATTTCGCCGCCCGCGAGGAACGATCCGGTTTCCCCCGAGAGCGCGGTCAGGTTCGGATTGGCGAGCGTCGTCACCTGTCCGATCCGCTCGCCCAGATCGAGCGCGCCGAGCAGTTCGAGGCCGAGCAGCTTGCCCGCAAGGTTCAGCGTCGTGCCGTTCGTGCCCTTAGTCGGGAAACCGTACAGCGTGCCGCCGGGGCGCCCGCCATTGGCAAGGAAATCGGTGGCGGTCGGCGAGCCGGGAATGGTGGTGATCGTCCCCTGACGCCCCTGTGCGATGCCGAACAGCATGCCGCCCGACACGTCGCGCGACGTCAGGTTGACGCCGATATTCTTCACGAAGTTGCGGCTGACCTCGGCGATGCGGACCTGCAGGTTGACCTGCAACGGGGTGGCGAGCTTCAGCCGGTTCACCACGCCGACCTTCAGCGCGACATTGGGGTCGTTCACCGCGACGCCGGGGTTGAGCAGCGACGCGACCAGCCGTTCGGCCTGCGCGCTGTCGGCGGGCGAGGCGATGGTGCCGTTCAGGACCGCGATCTGCCCGACCGTCGTCACGCGAATATCCGCCTCCGGCATCGCGGCCTTCAGCATGCGGTCGAGCGAGGTCAGGTTCTGCCCCACACGGACATTGGCGGCATAGACGACCGCACCGGCGGCGCTGGTGGCGAAGATCGTCGCCTCGCCATCGGCCTTGCCGAACAGGTGGATCTGGCGCGGATTGCCGACATAGACATCGGCGACCGTCGGGTTGGATACCCAGACATCGGCGACGTTGGCGGGCAGCGTGACCAGTTCGCCCTGGCCGATCGACAGCTGGACGTCGTTGGTCGGACGCATCGTGCCGGCCGGCGGCGTACCGACCCGCGCCGCGCGAACCGCGCCGGCGGCGGTGCCGGGGGCGGCGAGGACAGCGGCGGGCAGCGCCGATCCGGTGACGAGCGCGACCGACAGGGTCGCGGCCAGCGACCGGCGCATCAGGTTCAGGCGAGGCATTACTTGGCTCCTCCGACCGGCACGGCGGTCACATCATTGCCGCGGGTGATCCGCACGACCGGCCCGGCCGGGGCGGCGGGTGCCGTCGGCGTGGCGGTCATCGACCCGGCGGGCGGTCCGGCATTGCTGGGGCCGGCCATCATGCCGGCCTTGCCGGGCACCGAGCTGCGCTGGAACCGCGATACGTCGGCACCGGTCGAAAAGGTCGACTGGCTGTCGATCGGGCGGCTGGCGATGCGCTCCAGCGCCGCCTTTTCCGCCTTCGGGTCGCCGTCGGCCGGCAGCTGCACGTCGCCGCTGGCGATCGCCTCTTCCAGTTCGGATCGGTTGTCCGCGATCGAGCGCAGCGACAGCGACAGCGTGCCGACGGTCTGCGCGACCGCGATCTTCTCGGCGATGCGCGGCGTCGCCTCGACGGTGACCGTCGAATAGGTCGATACCAATGTCTTGCCCTGATCGTCGGTATTCTTGTCGGTGCGCTGGTCGGTCGCCAGCACGCGCAGGTTGCGCAGGAAGGTTTCCGATGCCTTGAGCGGGGGACCGTCGCCGCCACCGGCCACGGTCTGCGTCAGCACCAGGTCGACCCGGTCGCCCGGGAAGACGAAGCCCGCGACCGCGCTCTGCGCCGACACCGGCACGGTGACCGCACGCATGCCCGGGCCGAGCGCTGCGGCAAGGAAGCCGCGGTCACCGGGCTTCACCAGCGCACCCTGCGTGATCGGCTGGCCCGCCGGAATGGCGAAGCGGACGACGGTGCCGACCAGATTGCGCGATTCGGGCATGGCTTCGAGGAAATAGGCGTTTTCGACCAGTTCCTTGGGCCAGGGCGTGAACCGCAGGGCGGTCGCGTCGATGATCGTGCCGACCGGCAGCGCCTTGGTCGCGACCAGCACGCGCGGGCCGTCGATGACCGGCGCCGTCGGAGCGGCGGTCGCGACGGGTGCCGAGGCGCCGGCCATCAGGTTGCGCGCCATGAACGCGGTCAGGCCCGCCACGAACAGCGCCCCGATCAGCAGGAACAGTTTCCGAGAATCCATGACCTAGCTGGCCTTTCCATTCGTCTGGCCGGTTGATTCGCCGTTAAGCATCACCGAAATGGGTTAAGAACGGGTTCGCGATCGCGAGCATCCCCGCGACGGCGATGGCGATCCCGTATGGAATTTCCGCCACTTGGGCGGCGCGTAGCCGCCAGCGGTCGGCGAGGAACAGCAATGTCAGCGCGCCGCCCAGCAGCGACATGACCATCAGCATCGACAGCACCCCGCCCGGCGGCAGCCACAGCGCGAGTGCGGCGATCATCTTCACGTCGCCGCCGCCCATCTGTCCGGCGACGAACGCGGCGAAGAACAGCGCGAAGACGATGAGCGCGACGCCCAGCTGCCACGCCATATCGACGCCGGACAGGCCGTTGGCCCACCACCATGGCAGCGCCAGCAGTGCGATCGCCGCATTTTTCCAGTTCGCGATTTCGCGGGTTCGTGCATCCTCGATGCCGGCGAGCAGCAACAGCAGCAGCAGCGCGAGCGCCAGCCAAGGAACGACGATACCCCCCATGTCGTTAAGCCCTAGACGTAAGGGGTTTCGAAACCGTAACCGGACCCATGGCCGCCCACGCCCTATACCGCCGCGCGATTCCCGCCGCCGCCGCCATTACCCGGTGGCAGGCGCCCGATGGCTGGTCGCACCGCCGGTTCGACTGGGCCGCGCCCGCCAATGTCCGCCCGCGCGGCAGCCTGTTGTTCCAGACCGGGCGCGGCGACATGTTCGAGAAATATCTGGAGACCTTCGCCCATTGGCATGTGCGCGGGTGGAGCATCACCGCGTTCGACTGGCGTGGGCAGGGCGGGTCGGGGCGCTGCACCCCGGCGGGCGATTGCGGCCATATCGACCGGTTCGAGACCTATCTGGACGACCTCGCCGCCTTCTGGGCGCAATGGGACGCCGATGGGCCGCGCGTGCTGATCGGGCATTCGATGGGCGGGCACCTAGCGCTGCGCGGCGTGGTCGAGGGGCGCGTCGATCCGGCCGCCTGCGTGCTGGTCGCGCCGATGTTGGGGCTGCGCGCGCCGATCGGGCCGCGCTTCGGCGAGCGCATGGCGCGGCTGATAAGCGCGATGGGCAGCCCGTTGCGTCCGGCGTGGAAGGGGAATGAGCGGCCGCATACGGTGCGCCCGCGCGAGACGATGCTGACGCACGATCCGGCGCGCTATTCCGACGAACTGTGGTGGCAGGGGACCGATGCGGCGCTGCGCACCGGGCCGCCCAGCTGGCGCTGGGTGATCGACGCTTTTCGTTCGACCCGCGAGCTGCGCGCGAACCCGGCGCTCGGGTCGGTGCGGGTGCCGATCCAGATGCTCGTCGCCGATGCCGATGCGCTGGTCGATGCACGTGCGGCGGTCGAGGTCGCCGGACGGCTGCCGGACGTCGAACTGCTGCGCTTCGGCCCGGAATGCGCGCACGAGATCCTGCGCGAGGCCGATCCGGTCCGTTCGCGCGCCATCGCCGCGATCGACACTTTTCTCGACGCCCGCGCGCCGGCACCCCATCGGGCGCACGCATGACCCGCAGGCGGGTGGCGATTATCGGCGCGGGGATGGCGGGGGCGAGCCTTGCCGCCGAACTGGCCGCGACCGATGACGTCATCCTGCTGGAGGCGGAAGCGCATCCCGGATTCCATGCGACCGGGCGGTCGGCGGCGTTCTGGTCCGAAACCTATGGCGGTCCGCTGGTGCAGCCGCTGACCAGCGCATCGGGACCGTTCCTCCACGCGCCACCCGCCGACTTCGCGCCGCAGGGGTTTTTGCGCACGCGGGGCGAATTGCTGCTTGCCCGGGAGCGATCGGTTCTGGAGGCGATGGCGGCCGAGTTCGGGACAAGCGGCGTGCCGATCGAATGGCGCGATCCGCATGGCGTGGTCGACGGGTTGCGGGGCGAATGGCACGCGCTCTGGTCGCCGGGCTGTGCGGATATCGATGTCGGCGCGTTGCACGCCGCCTATCTGGCGCAGGCACGGCGCGGCGGCGTCGAACTGCGCTGTGACGCGCGGCTGACCGGCGCACGTCGGGTCGGTGGGCAATGGCTGCTCGAAACCGCATCGGGTGGGTGCGTCGCTGTCGATGTCGTCGTCAATGCCGCCGGGGCATGGGCGGACGAGGTAGCCGCACTGCTGGGTGCCGCGCCGCAGGGCATCCGGCCCTATCGCCGGACCGTGGTGCAGGTGCGCGTCGATCCGCCGGCATCGCCCGACCTGCCGCTGGTCATGGATGCGGCGGGCGGATTTTATTTCAAGCCCGAACCGGGCGGGCGGCTATGGCTGACCCCGCATGACGAGACCCCCGACCGGCCGCACGACGTCGCCGCCGAGGAGATCGACGTGGCGCTGGCGATCGACCGGTTCGAGGCGGCGGTCGACTGGCGGGTCGAGGCGGTCGAGCGGCGCTGGGCGGGCCTGCGCAGCTTCGCGCCCGACCGGTTGCCGGTCTATGGCTTCGACGCGGACGTCCCCGGTTTCTTCTGGTGCGCGGGGCAGGGGGGCTTCGGCATCCAGACCGCGCCTGCCGCCGCCCGGCTATGCGCCGCGCTGCTCGGCGTCGGCAATGTGCCGCAGGGGGTCGACGCGGCGGTCTATTCGCCGCATAGATTGTCGGAGTAATGTACGACGCCCATTTACGTTAGCGCTATCAGTTCCTATCTGGTCGCCGACACTTTGCGCAAAGAGGATGCACATGACGATCACCGGCGAACTGTTCCTGGGTTCGAAGCGCGTCGCCCGCGACGACCTGTTCCAGGCCTATGACCCCGCAACCGGCGCACTGTTCGGCGAGCAATTTTCGAAGGGCACCAAGGAAGATGCCGAGGAAGCCTGTGCGCGTGCCGCCGAAGCCTTCCCGATCTATGCCGCGCTGCCGCTGGAACAGCGCGCCAGCTTTCTCGACGCGATCGCGGACGAGATCGAGGCGCTGGGCGACGAACTGATCGAACGCGGCAGCCGTGAGACCGGCCTGCCGATCGCGCGCCTGACCGGCGAGCGCGGGCGTACCTGTGGCCAGCTGCGCCTGTTCGCCAAGGAAGTGCGTGACGGCGCGTGGCAGCAGCTGCGGATCGACCATGCCGATCCGGCGCGCGCGCCGGTGCCGAAGCCCGACCTGCGGCTGCGCACCGTGCCCGTTGGCCCGGTCGTGGTGTTCGGCGCATCGAACTTCCCGCTCGCCTTCTCGACCGCCGGTGGCGACACCGCGTCGGCGATGGCGGCGGGCTGTCCGGTGATCGTGAAGGCGCATCAGGCGCATCCGGGCACCGCCGAACTGGTCGCGCTGGCGATCGTCCGTGCGGCGGAAAAGACCGGCATGCCGGACGGTGTGTTCTCGATGGTGTCGGGGGCGGGCCAGACGATCGGCACGACTTTGGTCGCCGATCCGCGCGTGCAAGCGGTCGGCTTTACGGGTTCGCGCAGCGGCGGCACCGCGCTGATGAAGGTCGCGCAGGAACGCCCGCAGCCGATCCCGGTCTATGCCGAAATGTCGTCGATCAACCCGGTCGTGCTGATGCCCGAAGCGCTCAGGAACCGCGGCGAAGCGCTGGCCAAGGGCTATGTCGCCTCGCTGAGCATGGGCGCGGGCCAGTTCTGCACCAATCCGGGGCTGGTGCTCGGCGTCGACGGGCCGGAACTCGACGCGTTCCTCGACATCGCGGGTGACGCGTTGCTCGGCACCCCGGCACAGGTGATGCTGAGCGATGGCATCCACAAGGCGTATGAGGAAGGCCGCGCCAAGCTGGCGTCCAGCCCGGCGGTGACGCTGGTCGGCGAAGGCCAGGAACCGGAAGGCCCGACCCGTGGCCGCGCGGCGATCTTCGCCGTGTCGGGCAAGGACTTCATCGCCGATCCGGCGCATGCGCACGAAGTGTTCGGCATGTCGTCGATGGTCGTGAAGTGCACGGACGCCGACGAACTGGTCGAGGTGCTGTCGAAGCTGGAAGGCCAGCTGACCGCGACGCTGCAGATCGACGAGGGCGATTACGCGGATGCGCGCAAGCTGATCCCGGTGCTGGAACGCACCGTCGGCCGCATCCTGTGCAATGGCTGGCCGACCGGCGTCGAAGTGGGCCATGCGATGGTCCATGGCGGGCCGTTCCCGGCGACGTCGGACGGGCGCACGACCTCGGTCGGCACGCTCGCCATCCACCGCTTCCTGCGGCCGGTATCGTATCAGGACTTCCCGGAAGCGCTGCTGCCCGAAGCCCTGCGTGAAGGAAACCAGCAGGGCGCGCTGACCCGTATCGACGGGGCGTGGACGGTCGGCTGATCGCTTGCGCTGTCGGCCCGAGGGAGCGGGCCGGCAGCGTATGTCCGTCGGCGACGCAGGACGTTGCTACCGACGGAGACAAGGAGGCGGCGGGTCGTTGATCCGTCGCCTTTTTTGCGTTTGGATGGATGGCATGGACGACGACACGATCATCGATACCCCCGAAGGCCCGAAGCGCTGGGGGGACTGGAAGAAGAAGAACCCGGTGCAGGTGCCGTCCCGCCGGACCAAGGGAAAGGATTTGCCGAACAAGGTGAAGATCCGGACGGATGAGTGAGAGGTTTTGTGGTGGTGGTCGTGGTCGTGGGTTGGCAGCCCCAAATCCGTTCGTCCTGAGTAGCCGCTGAGCTTGTCGAAGCGGCGTATCGAAGGACTGTTTCGACGAGGCGCTTCGATACGGGCCTTCGGCTTCGCTCAGTCCCTACTCAGCACGAACGGGTGTGAGGGTTTAACCTACCCCTACCCCCACCGTTCGGTTCGAGCAGCTTCGAGCTTGTCGAGAAGCGTCCGTCGAGAACGGGTTGTTTGCGGCAGGCGGGTTCTCGACAGGCTCGAACTAAACGGGAGAGAGGGTGGTTTGCCTGCCGCCAGCGTCGATTCTGCGGAACCCCGTTCTCGACAGGCTCGAACCAAACGGGAGGAAGAGATCCGACCCAAACGGGAGGGGGAGGCCCGAACCAAACGAGAAGATGTAGCCCCTACCGCCGCCCGGCCAGCCAGATCACATGCCGTGCGCCCTTGGTCCCTCTTGCCCGTACCACCTGTTCGTCCACCGCATAGCCGCTGTCCTTCAGCCGCTTGGTGAACGCCGCATCGGCATAGGCCGACCAGATCGCCAGCACGCCACCGACCTGCAGCGCACGCTTCGTCACCTGCAAGCCGCGCGCCGAATAGAGTTTGTCGTTGCCCGCATGGGTCAGCCCGTCCGGCCCGTTGTCGACATCGAGCAGGATCGCGTCCCAGCCGCCATCCTCGATCGCCCACGCGACGTCCCCGACCGCGATCCGCAAGCGCGGATCGTCGAGACAGCCGTCGAAGATATGCGCCAGCGGTCCCCGCGCCCATTCGACGATCTTGGGGACCAGTTCGGCGACGACCACCTCCGCATCGGCGGGCAGGATCTTAAGCGCGCGGCGGAGGGTGAAGCCCATGCCAAGGCCGCCGATCAGTACCCGCGCACCCTTGCTTCCGGTCAGATGCGCACAACCGAGATCGGCCAGTGCCTCCTCGGACGCCGACATGCGGCTGCTCATCAATTCGTTGCGGTCGAGGACGATCATGAAATCGTCGCCGCGCTGGACGAGGCGCAGTTCGACGTTGTCGCCGGGCACCTGTGCGGTGTCGATCAGGACGCGTGGGATCATTGGCTGAGGGCTGCATCGCTGGCGAGCTTGTCGGCACGCTCGTTATCGGGGTGGCCGGCATGGCCCTTCACCCACACCCATTCGATGCGGTGTGGGCGGGCGGCGGCGAGGAGGTCCTGCCACAATTCGGCGTTCTTGACCGGCTGTTTGGCGGCGGTCTTCCAGCCATTTTTCTGCCAGCCTTTGATCCATTTGGTCAGGCCGTCCATTACATAGCGGCTGTCGGTCGACAGGATCACGCGGCACGGACGTTTCAGGGCCTTCAGCCCCTCGATCGCGGCCATCAATTCCATGCGGTTGTTGGTGGTGACTTTCTCGCCGCCCGACAATTCGCGTTCGCGGCCGTCCGCAGCGCGCAGCACCGCGCCCCAGCCGCCACGACCGGGATTGCCCTTGCACGCGCCATCGGTCGCGATTTCCACGCGGGGAAGTTCGGGCGTGTCGGTCATGCGAAGGCGGTCGGGTTCGCGTCGTACCAGTCGAGCCGGCGCAGATAGGCGAGCGGGTCCTTGCGCGTCACCAGCGCGTCGGCGGGGGTGTTGATCCAGTCCCACGCGCGGGTCAGCAGGAAACGGATGCAGGCGCCCTTCGCCAGCAGCGGCAGCGTGGCCACCTCCGCGTCGGTCAGCGACGCCTGGGTGCGATAGCCGGCAAGCAGCGCCTGCCCGATCGCGGGGTCGAGCGGTGCGCCCTTGGCATCGAAGCTCCACGCGGAATGGGTGATCGCGACGTCATAGGCGATGATGTCGGTGCAGGCGAAATAGAAGTCGATCAGCCCGGTGACGCGGTCGCCCAGCATCAGGACGTTGTCGGGGAACAGATCGGCATGGATCGCGCCGGTCGGCAGGTCGGCCGGCCATGCCGCGACGACTGCATCGAGCGCCGAGCCAATCCGTGCGCGCAGCCCCGGCTGGATCGAATCGAGTTGGGGGGCGCAATCGGCGAACAGCTTCGGCCACACCGCGACCCCCATAGAATTCGCCCGGGCCGGCGCGAAACCGGCAAGGCTGCGATGCAGCGCGCCGAGCGCCGCCCCCGCCGCATGCGCCTGTTCGGCGGTAGGGTGGCTCACCGAGACGCCCGACAGAAACTCGATCAGGCAGGCGGGGCGCCCCTCCAGCGTCTGGATCACCTGTCCCGCGCGATCGGGCAGTGCGCGCGGCACCGGATTGCCGGCGTCGGCCAGCGCATCGGTCATCGCGAAGAAGAAGGGCAGGTCGGCCAGGTCGACGCGCTTCTCGTACAGCGTCAGGATGAAGCGGCCGGTGGTGGTGTCGACCAGATAGTTGCTGTTCTCGACCCCCTCGGCAATGCCCTTGGCAGAGATCAGTTCGCCATGGTCGTAACCCGACAGGAAGCGCGCGAGCGCTTCCGCCGACACCTGCGTATAGACGGCCATCAGGCTGCTTCGAGACCGCGCGGCAGCTTGAACGCGATCGTCTCACGCGTCATCTCGACCTCGCGCTCGGTTACGTCGAAGCGGGTGGCGATGCGGTCGACCAGCTCGCGCACCAGCACTTCGGGAGCCGACGCGCCCGCGGTGATGCCGAGCGTGCCGACACCCTCCAGCCACGCGAAGTCGAGATCGGCGGCGCGCTGGATCAGCTTGGCCGACGTGCCCTCGCGCTCGGCCACTTCGACCAGCCGCACCGAGTTGGACGAATTGGGCGCGCCGATGACGAGCACCATGTCGCAGCTCTGCGCGATCGCCTTCACCGCATTCTGCCGGTTCGACGTGGCGTAGCAGATGTCGTCCGCCTTGGGCGCGACGATCGTCGGGAAGCGGGCGATGGTCGCCTCGACGATGGCGCGAGTGTCGTCGACCGACAGGGTCGTCTGCGTCAGGAAGGCGAGGTTGTCCGGATCGGCCGGCGTCAGCTTCGCGACATCCTCAACCGTTTCGATCAGCGTCATCTGTCCCGCGGGCACCTGTCCGAAGGTGCCGATGACCTCCGGATGGCCGGCATGGCCGACGAACAGGATGTGGCGGCCCGATGCCACCAGCCGTTCGGCCTGACGATGTACCTTCGACACCAGCGGGCAGGTGGCGTCGAGATATTCCAGCCCGCGCTGCGTCGCCGCCGCCGGCACCGATTTCGGCACGCCATGCGCCGAGAAGACGACCGGCACGCCATCGGGCACCTGGTCCAGTTCCTCGACGAAGATCGCACCCTTGGCTCTGAGCGAATCGACCACGAACTTGTTGTGGACGATTTCGTGGCGGACATAGACCGGCGCGCCATGTTTCTGGATCGCCAGCTCGACGATCTGGATGGCGCGGTCGACCCCGGCGCAGAAACCGCGCGGGGCGGCGATCAGCAATTCGATGGCGGGGCGCTGGGTCTCGGTCATGGCCCAAGCGCTTACAGATTGTTTGAGGGCGCGCCAAGTGAAGCCGGGCGGCAGGCCCGCAAACACGCGATTGCTTGCACGCGGGAAAGCCGGTTCCTATGAAGCATCGCTATCCAGGAGGCGCGGCATCGCCGCACCCGTGCATAAGGTACAGATTTCCGTGACCCTCCGCAAAACCGCCGCCATCGCCACCATTGCCCTTGTCGCGTTGTCGGGGTGCAAGCGCACCGGCGAGCTGGACGTGACGCAGGGCGTCGGCATTTCGGCGGTGCGGTCGGCCTGTCCGGTCGCGGGCGTGCCGGCCGGAACCGGCGACATCACGCTGTTCGATCCGCCCGCCAGCACCGATGCCAAGGCGATCGACGTCGTCGCGACGCTGACCAATGTCCGCGCGTCCTGTGTCGAGGGGACGGACACGATCAACAGCATGGTCAGCTTCGACGTGCAGGCGCGGCGCATCCGTACCGATGCGGCGCGGACGGTGACGCTGCCCTATTTCGTGTCGGTCGTGCGCGGCGGGACGCAGGTCGTGTCGAAGCGGGTCGGACAGATCACACTGAACTTCGCGGCGGGCGAGGCGCGGGCTTCGGCGCAGGGGCAGGGCACGGCGATCGTCGACCGCGCCGCCGCCACCCTGCCACAGGAAACCCGCGACCAGATCAACCGGCGTCGCAAGCCCGGGGATCAGGACGCGGCGATCGATCCGCTGTCGGACCCGGCGGTGCGTCAGGCGGTGCTGGCGGCCACTTTCGAGGCGCTGGTGGGTTTCCAGCTGACCGATGCGCAGCTGCGGTACAACGTTACGCGGTAAGCCTTCTCGCCATTCCCGCCTCGGCGGGAATGGCGGTGCGTGTCGAGGTAGCGGAAGGCCGCTTCCGTCCGCCACCGCCCGCTTTCCCGATTGACTAATTCCCAAGCCCGAGCCAGAGCTTTCGCCATCGAAGGCTTGCAGCCGACGCCACGCGCGGGAGAGTGCGGAGTGATCCGCCGCCGAAGGAGCAACCGCCCCGGAATCTCTCAGGCAACAGGGACCGCGCGGGGCCAAGATACTCTGGAAAGCGTCGCGGCCGTAACGGTCGGACCACCGAAGGGGTAAGCAGGTTCGCCTGCGAAAGCTCTCAGGTTCCGTGACAGAGGGGGCGATGGTGGCGAGGGCGCAGTGCGCCCGTGCGGCCGTCGATCGTCCCTATCACGAAGGATGTGGCCCATGAGCGACATTGCCCCCGAACCCGCCCACGAACTGCGCGCCGACGGCACCGACCCGGTCGAGGAACTGCCGCCGCAGCTGCTGCCGCTCGACGCATGGCACCGGGCGAAGGGCGGCCGTATGGTCCCGTTCGCGGGCTATACGATGCCGGTCCAGTATGAAGGCATCATGGCCGAGCATCTGTGGACGCGCGAGAGCGCCGGGCTGTTCGACGTCAGCCATATGGGACAGCTGGTGATCCACGGGCCGCAGGCGACCGCCGCGCTCGAAGCGCTGCTGCCGGGCGATCTGCGCATCCTGAAGCCCGCCAAGATGCGCTATTCGCTGCTGCTGGACGAACAGGGCGGCATCCTCGACGACCTGATGGTCACGCGGCTGGGCAGCGAACAGCCGTTCGGCGAGGTCGAGGGCGACGACGCCTTCTACATGGTCGTCAACGGCGCGACCAAATATGACGATATCGGCCATCTGCGCGAGCATCTTGCCGACGAGATCACGCTCAACCATCTCGACGACCGCGCGCTGCTGGCGTTGCAGGGGCCGAAGGCGGTCGATGCGCTCGACCGCATCCTGCCGGGCGTCGCCGCGCTGACGTTCATGACCGCCGGAGCGTTCGAGTGGAACGGCCACGCGCTGTGGGTCAGTCGGTCGGGCTATACCGGCGAGGACGGCTACGAAATTTCGCTGCCCGAGGACGCCACCACTGCATTTGCCGACGCGATCTGCGGTGAGCCGGAAGTGAAGCCGATCGGCCTCGGCGCGCGCGACTCGCTGCGCCTCGAAGCCGGGCTGCCGCTCTACGGCCATGACCTCAGCCCCGACACCACGCCGGTTGCCGCCGACCTCGGCTTCGCATTGTCGAAGCGCCGTCGCGAGGAAGGGGGTTTCCCCGGTGCCGAGCGTATTCTCGCCGAACGCGCCGCCGGACCGCAATTGAAGCGGGTCGGCGTGGTCGTCGAAGGCCGCCAGCCGGTGCGCGAGGGTGCCGAAGTGGTCGATGCGGACGGCAACGTCGTCGGCCACGTCACCTCAGGCGGGTTCGCGCCGAGCGTCCAGGCGCCGATCGCCATGGCATATTGCCCGCCGACGCTGGCGGAAAGCGGGGCGATCACCCTGCGCCAGCGCGGCAAGCTGCATCCGGCGCGGGTCGTGCCGATGCCGTTCGTCCCCCATCGTTACGTCCGTTAAGAGGGAGTTGCCCCGATGAGCCGTTTTTTCACGCAGGAACATGAGTGGATCGAAGTCGACGGTGAAGTCGCGACGGTCGGCATCACCGAATATGCCGCCGGGCAGCTGGGCGACATCGTGTTCGTCGACGTTCCCGCCGATGGCCGCGAACTGACCAAGGGCGACGATGCCGCCGTCGTCGAATCGGTGAAGGCCGCGTCGGACGTCTACACCCCGGCATCGGGCACGGTGATCGAGGGCAATGCCGCGCTGACCGACAATCCGGCGCTGGTCAACGAAGACCCCGAAGGCGATGGCTGGTTCTTCAAGCTGACGCTGCGCGACGACAGCGAGCTGGGCGAGCTGATGGATGAAGAGAAATACGCCGCGTATATCGCGCGGCTGTAACGGGTAACCCACGCCCCGTTCGTGCGGAGTAGGGGCTGAGCGAAGTAGAAGACCCGTATCGAAGCATCTTGTGGCGGTCCTTCGATACGCCGCTTCGACAGGCTCAGCGGCTACTCAGGACGAACGGGGTGGCCGGCAAATCTCGGCCCGCTCAACGGCGGACCAACAAGGACCATCATGCGCTATCTTCCCCTGACCCCGACCGACCGCGCGGACATGCTGTCCGTGATCGGTGCCGACAGCATCGACGACCTGTTCGTCGACGTTCCCGAATCCGCCCGGCTCGACGGTCCGGTGCCCGGCCTGCCCAACCATGCCAGCGAACTGGCGGTCGAGCGGCATCTGTCGGCGCTGGCGGCGAAGAATGTCGCGGCGGGGTCGGTGCCGTTCTTCCTCGGCTGCGGCGCCTATCGCCACCATGTGCCCGCCAGCGTCGATCATCTGATCCAGCGCGGCGAATATCTGACGGCCTACACGCCCTACCAGCCGGAAATCGCGCAGGGCACGTTGCAGATGCTGTTCGAATTCCAGAGCCAGGTCGCCCGGCTGCTGGGTTGCGACGTGGCGAATGCATCGATGTACGACGGCTCGACCGCCTGTTGGGAAGCGGTGACGATGGCGCGCCGCGTGACGCGCAAGGCGAAGGCGGTGTTTTCGGGCGGCGTGCATCCGCACTATGTCTCGGTCGCGAAGACCATGGCGAAGTACACCGGCGACGTGCTGGCGACGGCGCTGCCGGTGCTCGACGCCGCGACCGACGACGACGCGGTGATTGCCGGAATCGATGCCGATACGTCGTGCGTCGTCGTGCAGTACCCGGACATTCTCGGCCGCATTCCCGACCTGCAGCGGATCGCCGACGCGGCGCATGCGGCCAAGGCGCTGCTGATCGCGGTCGTGACCGAGCCGGTGGCGCTGGGCGCGATCGAGGCGCCGGGAAATCTGGGCGCGGACATCGTGGTCGGCGAAGGCCAGTCGCTCGGCGTCGGTCTCCAGTTCGGCGGCCCCTATGTCGGGCTGTTCGCGTGTTCGGAAAAGCTGGTGCGACAGATGCCGGGGCGGCTGTGCGGCGAGACGGTCGATGCCGAGGGCAAGCGCGGCTTCGTGCTGACCCTGTCGACCCGCGAACAGCATATCCGTCGCGAAAAGGCGACGTCGAACATCTGCACCAATTCGGGGCTGTGTGCGCTCGCCTTCTCGATCCACCTGACGCTGTTGGGGGAAAAGGGGCTGCGGCAACTGGCCGAGGTCAACCATGCCAAGGCCTGCGCCGCCGCCGACCGGCTGGCCCAGATTCCGGGCGTCGAACTGGTCAACGACACCTTCTTCAACGAATTCACGCTGAAACTGCCGACCGAGGCGCGGCCGGTGGTGCGCGAACTCGCGGATCGCGGCGTGCTGGCCGGCGTGTCGCTCGGCCGGCTCTATCCGGGCGAGGCGGACCTTGCGAACGGACTGGTCGTGGCGGTCACCGAAACCGTGACCGAGGAAGATATCGAGGCGCTGGCGACGGCGCTCACGGAGGTACTGGCATGAGCGTGAACCAGAGCGGCTGGCGTCCCGAAATGGGCGATGCTTCGCAAGCGGCGCAGGCGACCTTTACCGGCAATCGCGCGCTGATGCTGGAAGAGGCGCTGATCTTCGAGATCGGATCGACCGAAACCACCGGCGTCGACATCGACGAAGCGCCAAAGGCAGCCTCGCGCCTCGGCAACCACGGCCGCAAGGGCGCGATCGGCCTGCCCGGCCTGTCGGAGCCGGAAGCGGTGCGGCATTATACCCGGCTGTCGCGGCAGAACTACGCCATCGACCTCGGCCTGTTCCCGCTGGGGTCGTGCACGATGAAGCACAATCCGCGCCTGAACGAGCGGATGGCACGTCTGCCGGGCTTCGCCGATCTGCATCCGCTGGGTCCGATCGACACGGTGCAGGGCGCGCTGGAGGTTATCCATCAACTCGCGCACTGGCTGGTCACGCTGACCAACATGGATTCGGTCGCGATGTCGCCCAAGGCCGGCGCGCATGGCGAGCTGTGCGGCATCCTCGCGATCAAGGCGGCGCTGGAAAAGCGTGGCGAGGGGCATCGCAAGACGATCCTCGTGCCCGAATCGGCGCACGGCACCAATCCGGCGACGGCGGCTTTCGCCGGCTTCACGGTGAAGGCGATTCCCGCCACCGCCGATGGCCGCGTCGATACGCAGGCGCTCAAGGACCGGCTGGGTCCCGACGTCGCGGGGGTGATGATCACCAACCCGAACACCTGCGGGTTGTTCGAACGCGATTTGAAGGAAATTTCCGACGCGGTCCATGCGGCGGGCGGCTATGTCTATTGCGACGGCGCGAACTTCAACGCGATCGTCGGCCGGGTGCGGCCGGGCGATCTCGGCGTCGATGCGATGCACATCAACCTGCACAAGACCTTCTCGACCCCGCATGGCGGCGGCGGTCCGGGGTCGGGTCCGGTGGTGTTCTCGAAGGCGCTGACCCCGTTCGCGCCGCTGCCCTTCGTCGAGAAGCAGGATGGCCGCTTCGTGCTGGTCGAGGAAGAGACGGCGGGCGAGCATCACGCCGACAGCTTCGGCCGCATGGTCGCCTTCCATGGACAGATGGGCATGTTCACGCGTGCGTTGTCCTACATCCTTAGCCACGGCGCGGATGGCCTCAAGCAGGTGTCGGAAGACGCGGTGCTCAACGCCAATTACGTCCTGCGCAGCCTCGACGATACGCTCGACGCGCCGTTCGGCGACAGCGGGCCGTGCATGCATGAGGCGCTGTTCAGCGACGCGAACCTCGCCGAGGGCTTCTCGACGCTCGACGTGGCGAAGGGGCTGATCGACGAGGGCTATCACCCGATGACGGTGTATTTCCCGCTGGTCGTCCATGGCGCGATGCTGGTCGAACCGACCGAGACCGAGAGCAAGGCGGCGCTCGACCAGTTCATCGGCGCGCTGAAGTCGGTCGGCGAACGCGCCAAGGCTGGGGACGCCGCGCTCAAGTCCGCGCCGCACTTCGCGCCGCGCCGTCGCCTCGACGAGACGCTGGCCGCGCGCAAGCCGGTGCTGGCGTGGAAGGAAAGCGCTGCGCCGGTGGCCGAGGCCGCGGAGTAAAGCCTGCCGCCCCGTCCGATCAGCGGGCGGGGCGGGCGGTCTGGGGCAGGTGCGGTTGGTAGCGCGTCCTAGGTGATCGCGGCCGGGCGCGCCACGCTTCGCACCACCGCGTCACGATGGTCGCGAGCATCAGCGTCGCGGACAATGCCAGCAATGGCGCGATGTTGGCGCTCATCCCCGCCGCCTGTAGCCGCGCGATGATCGCATAGCCGATCAACGCGTGCAGCAGATAAAAGGCGTAGGACACGCCGCCCAGCCACAGCAGCGCCGGTTGCGCCAGCCAGCGCATCCGCCCCGTCGTCACCGCAAGGAAAAGCAGCGCGATACCGCCCGACCACAAGGCAGCGTCACGATCCCCGGTCAGCGCGGCGATGGCGACGACCGTCGCGAACAATGGCACCTGCTCGCGTACCGACGCCGTGCCGCGCCAGATCGGCCACGCGATCAGCCCGATCGCGAACCAAGGCGCATGATCGATCAGCAACAGTTGCTGCACCCATGCCGGCACCGGTATCACCCAGCAGGCCAGCCGCAGCGTCATCCAGCCCAGCACCAGCCGGTCGACCCGCCGCGTCGCGCCCAGCCGCCACAGCAATGCGATCCACGCATAGAACAGGATCTCGACATTCAGCGTCCAATAGACGCCATCAACCATCGGCACCCCGGTCCATGCCTGCAACAAGGGCAGGTTCGCCAGCCAGTCGAGTGGCGCGACACGGAGCTTCTCCGGCCCCAGCGCCCATGCGACCACGCCGGTCAGCGCCATCGCCAGCCAATATTCGGGCAGCAACCGCCGCGCGCGCGCGACGGCGAAGGCGGTCATACCTGACGTCCGCTCCAGCGTCGCCAGCATGGCGAACCCCGAAATGGCGAAGAACAGCTTCACGCCCGCATCGCCCCATCGCACCTGCCAGTCGGGTAGGGCGGTGCCGGGCAGGATGAAGCCGATGAAATAGCTGTAATGGTACAGCGCCACCGCCAGTGCCGACAGGCCGCGCAAGGCGTCCAGCTCGCGTAACCGGTGCAGCGGGGCAGGGGCGATGCGCGGCGATGTCACGCGCAACCCATGGACCGCGCACGGTCAAGGCGGCGTTAACGCGTCAATCTTCCTCGACCATCGCGCGGACCTTCTGCCGGCCCAGCCGATGTTCGCGCCACACGATGAACAGCCCGCTGGCGATGATGATCGGCGCGCCGACCCACGTCATCGGCGTCGGCAGCACGCCGAACAGCAGCCAGCCATAGACGGTCGCCCAGATCAGCCCCGAATAGTCCATCGGCACCACCACCGCGACCGGCGCGGCGCGCGATGCGGCGGTCAGCGCGATCTGTCCCATGCCGCCGACCAGCCCGATCGCGATCAGGTTCGCCCAGGTCAGCCAGTCATGCGCGCGGATGTCGAAGGCATAGGCGGTGGCGATGAACGGCAGGGTGAGCGTCGAGAACCAGAACACCGTCGTCCCCGCCGGCTCGTCGCGCAGCTGGCGCAGCGCGATCGCGACGAGCGCGACGAACAGCGCCGCCATCAGCCCGACGAACGCGCCGAACAGGGGAACATGCGAACTGCCGGGTTGCGATACCACCAGCACGCCGACGAACCCGACCAGCACCGCGCTCCACCGTTGCCACCCCGTCCGCTCGCGCAGCACCAGCGCGCCGAGCAGGGTCGCGAAGATCGGCACGGTGAACTGGAATGTCGTCGCCTCCGCCAGCGGCAGCAGCAGCACCGCGCCGAAGGTGAAGACCATGCCGACCAGCCCGATCATCGACCGGGTCAGATGCCCCTTGAACCGCGTAGTCCGAAGCGAGCGCAGCCCCGGTCCGGCGGCGACGAAGGCCAGCACGACCGGCAATGCGCAGAACTGGCGATAGAACATGGTCTCGGGCAGCGACGCCCCGCGCGTCTCGGCCAGCTTCACGAGTGCCGACATGGTGGACAGGAAGAAGATCGCGAGCAGGCGAAGCGCCAACCCCCTCAGAACGCGGTCACCGGACATGGGCGTCGTGTAGAGCGCCATAGTGCGCCGCACAACCGGCGCTGGGCGATGGCGAGCCAGACGTCGCCCTGCCGACCGGGAGCCTTTCGCGCAGCGCATGGTTCCCACTGTTCACCGAGAATATGGACCGTCGGAGCAGTCGGATGAAGAATCATGCTGGTAACATCGTCGTAGGGATATTCGGGGTCGTTGCCCTCGGCGCCGCCGTAGCGGCCGGCTTCACCCAGCAGAAGATCGATGCACGGTCGCCGGAACGGGCCGAGATCCGCAATTCGTCGTCGGACTGGAAGAGCCTCGAACGGCGTCGCGGGCGCATGGCCGAACCGGCGATCGCCGACACGACCGCGCAATAACCGTCGCGCGACGCGGCGCCGCGATATTGCTGGATCATTGCGGCGGGCGGCGGTTTGCGGCTATCGCGCTGCCCCATGAAGCACGCTCTCAACGTCACGCGCGAACAGGATTTCGCCGCCTGGTATCAAGCCGTCATCACCGAGGCCGATCTGGCCGAGGAATCCGGGGTGCGCGGGTGCATGGTCATCCGCCCGTGGGGCTATGGCATCTGGGAACGGATCCAGCGGCTGCTCGACGACCGGATCAAGGCGACCGGCCATGAGAATTGCTATTTCCCGCTGTTCATCCCCTTGAGCTATTTCGAGAAGGAAGCCGAGCATGTCGACGGCTTTGCCAAGGAGATGGCGGTCGTCACCCATCACCGGCTGGTGGCGGACGGCAAGGGCGGGCTGACCCCCGATCCCGAAGCCAGGCTGGAGGAGCCGCTGGTCGTGCGCCCGACCAGCGAGACGGTGATCGGCACCGCCTTTTCGCGCTGGGTCCAGTCGTGGCGCGACCTGCCGGTGCTCATCAACCAATGGGCGAACGTCGTCCGCTGGGAAATGCGCACCCGCATGTTCCTGCGCACCGCAGAATTCCTGTGGCAGGAGGGGCATACCGCCCATGCCACCGCCGAAGAAGCGCGCGACGAGACGTTGAAGATGCTCGAAGTCTATCGCGAGTTCGCCGAAACCTGTCTCGGCCTGCACGTGATCGCGGGCGAGAAGCCGGAGAATGAGCGCTTCCCCGGCGCAGTCGCGACCTACAGCATCGAGGCGATGATGCAGGATGGGAAGGCGTTGCAGGCGGGCACGTCGCACTTCCTCGGCACCAATTTCGCCCATGCCCAGAATATCCGGTTCCAGAATGCCGAGGGGCAGTTCGAACACGCCAACACGACGAGCTGGGGCGTGTCGACGCGGATGATCGGCGGGGTCATCATGGTGCATGGCGACGATGACGGCCTGCGCGTGCCGCCCGCGATCGCGCCGTGGCAGGTCGTGATCGTGCCGATGCTGCGCGACGCGCCGGAGGACGAACCGCTGATCGCCTATTGCCGCGACTTGCAGGCGGCACTGGCAAAGCAGTCGGCGCTGGGCGAGCCGGTCCGCGCTTTGCTCGACCTGAAGCCCGCCAAGGCGGCGAACAAGCGCTGGAGCTGGGTCAAGAAGGGCGCGCCGGTCATCATCGAAGTCGGCGGGCGCGACATGGCGGGGGGCAATGTTTCGGTCGTGCGCCGCGACCGGCTGTACCGCGCCGATGGCAAGCTCGACAGCGCGATCGTCGCGAAGGACGATTTCGTGGGGCAGGTCGGCGAGACGCTGGCCGATATCCAGGCGACGTTGCTCGGGCAGTCGACCGAAAAGCTACGCGCGCAGATCGTGCCGGTCGACGACTGGGCCGGAGTCGAGGCGCATTTCGCGTCGGGCGTAAAGTACCCCGGCTGGGTCGATGTCCGCTGGTCGAAGCCGACCGGCGACGCGCTGGAGGCGGTGGTGCAGCGGTTGAAGGGGCTGAAGCTGACGATCCGCAACGCGCCGCTGGGGCAGACCGGCTGCGACGACGGCCCGTGCGTTTTCACCGGTGCGCCAGCGGTCGAGCGGGTGCTGATTGGGCGGGCGTACTGACGTTCACCGCGCACGTAACGTCACCCCGGACTTGATCCGGGGTGACGCTTTTTGCCAACGGTCGAGAAGCAGCGGGACCCCGGGTCAAGCCCGGGGTGACGAAAGGGACGGGTCAGGACAACCAACGGTCCGTTGGTGCCCGTAAATATCTGGCACCTCGTATCCCCGCCCCCCAAGCCAATCGCCTCAATCCTTCAACGATCCCGGCACCTGCCCACCGGCCTTGCCCAGTTCCTGCAACACCGCGCGGTGCAGCCAGATATTCATCTCGGCACTGCCATCCTTCGCCCCGGTATAGCCCAGTTCGGTCGCCAGTTCCTTGCGGTTGTCGAGGCTGGAATCGAGGTCGAGCAGTTTCATCAGGTCGACGATCGACGTCCGCCAGTTGAGCGGCGGATTGCCCTTTTGCGCCGCGATGCGTTCGATCGCGGTCATCGGATCGACCGGCTGCGGCGCGGCAGGCGCGGCGGGCGCCGGAGCGGCTGGCGTGGGCGAGGGGGCCTGCTGCGCCGGAGCAGGTGCGGGCGTCGGTTGCGGCTCAGGCGCTTCCTTCTTCTGCCCGAAATAATTGTCGCCGAACGGGCCGCCGTCCTTGCCGAAAATCTGCGTCTTGATGCGTTCGAAAATGCCCATGGTCGTCTCCGTTCCGGGTGGATCGAACCCCCAACGGGCCGGCGCCGGATCGGCTCCCTGACGATACGCCATTGGTCTGACGGGCAGGGCACTCTATGTCATGGCCGATGGTACGCACCAAAACGCCGCCCGGCCTGCCCACCCGTGAGCAGATTCTCGATTTTATCCAGACGTCGGACACCCCGGCGGGCAAGCGCGAGATCGCCCGCGCCTTCGGCCTGTCGGCGCAGCAGAAGATTTCGTTGAAGGCGCTGCTGAAGGACATGGCCGACGAAGGGCTGATCGACAGTGCCCCAGGCCGCGCCTTTCACAAGATGGGCGGCCTGCCCAAGGTGACCGTGCTGCGCGTCGCGGATGTCGATGACGGCGGCAATGTGTGGGCGGTGCCGGAACGATGGGAAGCGGATATGCAACCACCGCGCGTCCGGGTGCGCGAACGCGGCCGGCGCAGTGCGCTGGGTGTCGGCGACCGCATCCTCGCCCGGACCGAAGAGGCCGGGAGCGGCTGGGCGGCCTATCCGATGAAGAAGCTCGACCGTGCGGCCGAAGCGGTGCTGGGCGTGCTGCGCGCCGAGGGCGACAAGCTGTGGCTGCAGGGCGTCGACAAGAAGGAACGCCGCGAGGTGCCGGTGTCGGACGCGGGGGGTGCGGCGCCCGGCGATCTGGTGCTGGCGGCGATGGCCGGCCGCCCGCCGCGCATCACCGCGCGGGTGGTCGAACGGCTGGGCGATCCGTTCGAGGCGCGCAGCTTCTCGCTGATCGCGATCCACAAGCACGGCATTCCCGATGTGTTTTCGGAGGAAGTGCTGGCGGAGGCACGCAAGGTCGCGGGCTATCCGGTCAAGGATCGCGAAGACCTGCGCCACCTGCCGATCGTCGCGATCGACCCGATCGACGCGCGCGACCATGACGATGCGGTCTGGGCGAAGGCCGACGACAGCGGCGACAACGACGGCGGCTGGCAGGCGATCGTCGCCATCGCCGACGTCTCCTTCTATGTCCGCCCCGGCTCGGAACTCGACAAATCGGCGCGGTCGCGCGGCAACAGCGTGTATTTCCCCGACCGGGTCGTGCCGATGCTGCCCGAAATCCTGTCGGCGGATGTCTGTTCGCTGAAAGCAGGGCAGGACCGCGCCGCGCTGGTCTGCCACCTGACCATCGCCAAGGACGGGACGCTCAGGAAATGGCGCTTCACCCGCGCGGTGATCCGCGTTGCCGCCAATATCGCGTACGAACATGCGCAGGCGGCGATCGACGGCGTAGAGGGCGCCCCGGTGCCCGCCGGACTGGTCGAGAATGCCTTGAAACCGCTCTGGGCCTGCTGGGCAGCGCTGGCCAAGGCGCGGGCGAAGCGCGAGCCGCTCGACCTCGACCTGCCCGAACGGCGGATCGTGCTGGACGATAAGGGTCGCATCCTGTCGGTGGCGCCGCGCGAACGACTGGATTCGATGCGCCTGATCGAAGATTACATGATCGCCGCCAATGTCGCGGCGGCCAAGGCGCTGGAGGCGAAGAAGGCGCCCGTCATGTACCGCGTCCACGAACCGCCGACGCGCGAAAAGCTGGTGGCGCTGAAGGATTATCTCGAAACCTTCGACGTGCCCTTCGCGCTGGGGCAGGTGATCCGTCCAGCCACCTTCAACCATGTCCTCGACCGCATCGGCGAGGCGGATTTCCGTCCGCAGGTGATGGAGCAGATCCTCCGCACCCAGACGCAGGCCTTCTACGGCCCGCAAAACCATGGCCATTTCGGGCTGGGGCTAGGCAGCTATGCGCACTTCACTTCCCCTATCCGTCGCTATGCCGATTTGATCGTCCACCGCTCGCTGGTCGGCAGCTATGGTCTGGGCGAAGGCGCGCTCCCGGCCGACGACGCCGCGAACATGGAGCGGGTGGGCGAGGCGATCAGCGGTCTCGAACGCCGTGCGATGGAGGCCGAGCGCGAGACCGTCGACCGCTATGTCGCCGCCTATCTGGCCGAGCATGTCGGCACCGTGATGGAGGCGCGGATTACCGGCGTCGCCTCGTTCGGCTTCTTCGCCACGGTCGAGGGGGTGGGTGGCGACGGCCTCGTTCCTGCGCGTGACCTGGGCACCGAATATTTCCGCTTCGACGAAAGCTCGCAATCGCTGATCGGCGACCAGAGCGGCGAGACCTTCGCCGCCGGGCAGCGCCTGCACCTGCGACTGGCGGAGGCGAACCCGGTGTCGGGCGCGCTGCGCTTCGAACTGCCCGATGGCAAGGGGTCGGCAGGCGGTGGCGGCGACCGGCGCAAGGGACCGCCGCCGCGCGTGCTGAAACGACGCGGCCGACCCGCCAATATCCGCCATCAGGGCCGCAAACGATGAACGTCGCGGTGCAGGACGCCGCCCTGCGCAGCCGTCGCGGCCGGTTCCGCCGCTGGTGGCGGATCAACGTCATCGGATCGGTCGATCACGATGCGGTGCTGCGGCAGGTCGCCGAGGAGTCCGGCTGGTCGCCGCGCTATGGGCTGATGATCGTGCTGTCGATGGCGCTGTCGCTGCTGGGGCTGTTGATGCCCTCGGTCGCGGTGCTGATCGGCGCGATGCTGATCTCGCCGCTGATGATGCCGATCATCGGCCTGGGCTTCGGCATCGCGGTGCTCGACGTACCCGACATCCGCAAGTCGCTGATCGCGCTGGCGATCGGCGCGGGGCTGGCGGTCGGGCTGTCGGCGCTGCTGGTGGCGCTGTCACCGATCCAGACGATCACGACCGAGATTGCCGGGCGGACCCGCCCGACCCTGTTCGATCTGCTGGTCGCGTTCCTGTCGGCGATCGCGGGCGGCTATGCGCTGATCCGCGGGCGGGGGTCGACGGTGGTCGGCGTCGCCATCGCCATCGCGCTGATGCCGCCCTTATGCGTCGTCGGTTTCGGCATCGCCACGCATAATGCGACCGTCGCGGGCGGGGCGCTGCTGCTCTTCTTCACCAACCTCATCACCATCGCGCTGACCGCGGCGGCGATGGCGCGCATCTATGGTTTCGGCCGGCACCTGACGCCGCGCAATACGACGTTCCAGATCGTGCTGTTCGTCGGCGCGATGCTGGCGCTGGCGGTGCCGCTGGGCGCGGCGCTGCGCCAGATCGCGTTCGAATCGGTGGCGCAGCGACAGGTGCGCAGCGCGATCCTGTCGCGCTTTCCCGACGAGGCGCGGCTCAGCCAGCTCGAAATCACCTATGATCGCAACGCCATGCGGGTGCGCGCGGTGGTGCTGACCCCGAAGCTCGACCCGCAGGCCGATAGCGCGCTCGCCGCGCAACTCGGCCAGCGGCTGGAGCGGAGGCTCGACCTGCATGTCGACCAGATTCGCAGCTCGATGGACCAGCAGGCGACCGAAGCCGCGCAGATCGCGAAGGTCAACGAACGCGCCGGCGCGACCTTCGGCCCGGTGCGCGACCGGATCATGGCGCAGGTCGCACTGGTCACCGGCGCGGCGGTCGACGCGATGCAGGTCGACGATGCCGGCCGCAGCGTCCGCGCCGCCGCCGCAGAACTGCCCGGCCTGCCCCCGCGCGGCTATCGCGCTATCGAGGCACGCGCCCGCGCCGCCGCACCGGGCTGGCAGGTCGAGGTCATCCCCCCGGTCACGGGCGATGCCCCGCCGCAAATCGCCTATCAGGGCGGCATCGCCGATGCCCGCGCGCTGGACGATGCGGCATGGCTGTCGGCGCGGCTGGGGCGGGGGATCGTCGTCAGCGGCGGAACCGCCACGCAACGCGGTGCGCTGGTCGAGGGGATTGGCGAGCGCGGCGGGGAAGCGGTGGCTGGGCCGGCGGCCGGAGCCTTGGCATTGGCATGGGCGCCCGCAATTGCCGAACCTGCGGGAGATAGCGCCTCGACAAATTGATCGCTGTCATCTTCCTGTCACGCCCGGTTAGCCGCTGATTCATTCTCAGCACCTATCGCTCACCGGGCAATGGATCAGCATCCCCGCCTCGACCCGGCCGTCATGGCCGCGCATCTGACGATCGGTCAGGATGCGACCCTGACCCAGGTCGTCGACCGCTTTCGCCGGCACCACGACCTGCGGCTGCTGGCCGTGCTCGACGAGCGGCGCAGGCCGGTGGGGGTGTTGCGGGAACTGGACGTGCGGGAGTTGTTGTTCAACCCGTTCGGCCATGCCCTGCTGCGCAATCCCAGTTTCGGCGATGCCATCGCGCAGCTTATCCGGCCCGCGACGATCACCGAACACGACACGCCGCTTCCCGACCTGCTGGCGATGCATGGCGACCGGGGCGTGGTGCTGGTGCAGCACGGCACCTTCTTCGCATTGCTCGATCCCGAACAGTTGTTGCGGATGGCCAGCCGCTGGCACGGCGACGCATCGGCGCTGGCGCAGGCACGGTCGCAGCGGGTCCATCGCGCCGCCAATGCTTTCGAAGCGGGGATCAAGGCGCTGGCGACCGATATCGGCACCGCGTGCAGCGCGATCGGCCGGGTCGCCGCCGAATTGGACCAGCGGGCAACCGCCACCCATGGCAGCGCCGCATCGGTGGCCGCCGCCGCGCACCAGACGGCGGTCGGCATGGTCGACCTAGAACAGCGCGGCCGGGCGCTGGCGCAGTCGATCGAACGCATCACCCGCGACGCGGGCGAGGCGCTGCGTTTGCGCGAACAGGCGAGCGCGGCGGTCGAACGCACCGGCACGCAGGTCCGCTCGCTGTCCGACGTCGCCACCACGATCGAGGAAATGCTGGCGCTGATCCGCGGCCTCGCCAAGCAGACCAACCTGCTGGCGCTGAACGCCGGGATCGAGGCCGCGCGCGCCGGAGCGGCGGGCACCGGCTTCGCCGTCGTCGCGGGTGAGGTGAAGTCGCTGGCGCGTCAGACCGAGGCAGCGGCGGGCGACATCGCGCGCCGGGTCGACGCGGTCCACGCGCTGCTCGGCGATGTGGGGGACGGGCAGCAGGCGGTGCAGAACGCCATCGCGGCCATCGGCCAGATCACCACCACCATCGGCACGGCGGTCGCCGCCGAGCGCGAGACGACGCAGGCGATCGCCAACCGGGTGGAGGAAGCCCGCGGCGCCGGCGCCGACATCGACGCGCGGGCCGGCGCGATCGCGACGGCGGCGGATGGCATCGGCGACCGGGCGGGCATGCTCGCGCGGCTGGTGGAGGGGCTGTCGGCGCTCAGCCGGCAGTTGCAGGGGCGGGCGAGCGAGCTGGTTTCGGCGGTGGCGTGAGGGGGTACTCCCTCTCCCTACACTCCGTTTGCTTCGAGCGCAGGTTCGAGCCTGTCGAGAACCGAAGTCGAGAAGGGGGTACCTCAAACAACCGAGTTCTCGACGAGGGCAGGGTCGGATTGTCCCCCGGACAATCCTGAACCATGCGGGGCATGGTTCACCCGGCCCTCTTCTCGACAAGCTCGAAGCTGCTCGAACCGAACGGGGAGGGGGTAAGCTTTCAACTTGATCGTCAGTCCGGGGTGACGTCCGAACGCGCGATCCTCAACCGACCTCGTGAAACTGCAAATTCGCCAACCGCGCATATAGCCCGCCCTGCGCGATCAGCTCGGCATGTCGCCCGCTCTCGACGATCCGCCCCTGATCCATCACGATGATCCGCGACGCCGCGCGCACCGTGGCCAGCCGGTGCGCGATGACCAAGGTCGTCCGGTTCGCCATCAGCCGTTCCAGCGCATCCTGCACCAGCCGCTCGCTCTCCGCATCCAGCGCGGAGGTCGCCTCGTCCAGCAACAGGATCGGCGCATCGCGCAGCAGCGCGCGGGCGATCGCCACCCGCTGCCGCTGACCGCCCGACAGCCGCGCGCCGCCTTCACCCAGATAGGTGTCGAGTCCGTCCGGCAGTTCCCGCAGGAACGCGCTGGCATTGGCGGCGTCTGCCGCGGCCCAAAGCTGCTCGTCGCTCGCGTCCCACCGGCCATAGCGCAGGTTATCGCGGGCGGAGGCGGCGAAGATCACCGTCTCCTGCGGGACCATCGCGATCCGGGCGCGCACCGCCGCCGGATCGGCATCGCGCACATCGACGCCGTCGACCGCGACACGGCCGGCTTCGGGATCGTAGAAACGCTGGATCAGCTGGAACAGCGTCGACTTGCCCGCGCCCGACGGCCCGACCACGGCGACCGTTTCCCCCGGCGTCACGTCGAGCGTGAAATCGGTGAGCGCGGCGACTTCGGGCCGGGTCGGATAATGGAAGGTAACGCCTGCGAACGCTACCGCGCCGCGCGCCGGGTCGGGCAGCGCGATGGGGGCGGCCGGGGCAGCGATGACCGGGCGTTGCGCCAACAGGTCGGCCAGCCTTCCGGCGGCACCCGACGCACGCAACAAATCGCCATAGACTTCGGTCAGCGCACCGAACGACCCGGTCACCAGCGCGGCGGTCAGCACGAAGGCGGTGATCGCGCCACCGGTCGTCCGCCCCGCCGCCACGTCGCTGACCGCATCCCACATGATGAGGGTGATCGCGGCGAACAGCATGCCGATGACGAAGGCGGTCATGATCGCGCGCGTCGCGAACCGCTTCTTTGCGGTGGCGAAGCCGCGATCGACCGCGTCGGCGAAGCGCTCGCTCTCGCGGCGTTCCTGCCCGAACGCCTGCACGATCTTCATCGCGCCCAGCGTTTCCGACGCGACCGTCCCGATGTCCGCGATCCGGTCCTGGCTGCTGCGCGACAATTTGCGCACCCGTCCGCCCAGCCACATGATCGGGAACACGATCACCGGGATGCCGACGATCAGGTACAATGTCAGCTTGGGTTGCAGGCTGAACAGATAGATCACCCCGCCGACGCCGACCAGCAGGTTGCGCAGCGCGACCGACACGGTGGTGCTGACGATCCCCTCGACGATCGCGGTGTCGGCGGTCAGCCGCGACGCGATTTCGGACGGGCGGTTCTCCTCGAAATAGCCGGGCGACAGCGTCAGCAGGTTGCGATGCACCGCCAGCCGCAGGTCGGCGACGGTCCGCTCGCCCAGCCACGACACGAAATAGAACCGCCCCGCCGTCGCGATCGCCAATATGACGACGACGCCCAGCAGCCCTTCGAAATAGACGCCGATCCCCTCGACGCTCGCCCCTTCGGCAAAGCCGTTGTCGACGACCTTCTGGAACGTGCGCGGGATCCACAAGGTCGCGACCGCGGCGGTAATGAGCGACACCAGAGCGCCGACCAGTTGCAGCTTGTAGCGGATCGTGAAGCGCCAGATCAGCCGGAGCGCCGGCAGCATCTTCGCGCGATCGGGGGCAGGGGGCGTGTCGGCCATGGCGCTGCCTAGCGCTTGCGACGGGCGACCGCAAAGGGAACCTCCGCCCCCCTTCGTTGCTTGAACGTATCGAAGGACGCGACCAGTGTCCGCGCATGCGCTTTCAGCGTAGGGACAGTTTTGGCGTGCGACGTTCGGAGCGTTGCCGATGGCAACGAATCGCTATATTTTCACTGGTACGGGTAGTCCCCGTCAGAGAAGGTTCGGGGATGCCCATGTTGTACGATGCTTATGAATGGCAACGCTCGCTCTTGGCCGGGGCCAGCGCGATGGCGAATTTCAGCGCGGGGCTGTTGCAGAACCCCAGCAATCCGTTCGCCTATTTCGGCGGCGGCCCGGTGCTGGGATCGGCGCTGCAGGTCTTCGCCCATGCCGCCGCGCCGCGCGGAAAGCCCGCTTTCGGCCTGACCAGCACGACC
Organism: Sphingomonas paucimobilis; assembly: GCA_036946325.1. GTDB lineage: Bacteria > Pseudomonadota > Alphaproteobacteria > Sphingomonadales > Sphingomonadaceae > Sphingomonas > Sphingomonas paucimobilis_A. Next base: position 1,771,986 of record JAQIJL010000001.1, on the reverse strand, counting down.
ATCGACGGCAATGCGGTGGCGGTGCGCGAGGAAATCGTGCTGCGCCGTCCGTTCGGCCAATTGAAGCGCTTCGTGCGCGAAGGGGTGGAGGGCAGCCCGAAGCTGCTTATCGTCGCGCCGATGAGCGGCCATTACGCGACGCTGCTGCGCGGCACGGTCGAACGCATGCTGCCCTTCGCCGACGTCTATATCACCGACTGGCGCGATGCGAAGCTGGTGCCGGTCGCCGACGGCCGCTTCGACCTCGACGACTATATCGACTATGTCATCGCCTTTCTCGAAAAGATGGGCGAGACCGGCGATGCGCGTTCGCATGTGCTGGCGGTGTGCCAGCCTTCGGTCCCGGTCTATGCCGCGACCGCGCTGATGGGCGCGGACCGGCATCCCAACCGTCCGCGCACGCTGACCATGATGGGCGGGCCAGTCGATACGCGCGAGGCGCCGACCGCGGTCAACACGCTCGCGACCGAACGTCCGCACGCCTGGTTCGAACAGAATGTCATCGCGACCGTGCCGATGACCTATCCGGGCGCCGGCCGCCGCGTCTATCCGGGCTTCCTGCAGCTCGCCGGCTTCATGAGCATGAATCTCGGCAGCCACATGATTTCGCATTACGAGATGTTCAAGCATCTGGTGCAGGGCGACGGTGAAGGCGCCGGTACGACACAGCGTTTCTACGAAGAATATCGCGCGGTGTGCGACATGACCGCCGAATTCTATCTCCAGACGATCGATCTGGTGTTCCAGACCCATGCCCTGCCCGAAGGCACGATGAAGCATCGCGGCCGTGCGGTCGATCCGGGCGCGATCACCGATACGGCGGTTTTGGCGATCGAGGGCGAGCGTGACGACATTTCCGGTCTCGGCCAGACCCGCGCCGCGCTGACGCTGGCGACCGCGCTGCCGGACGAAATGAAGCAGTACCACATGGCGCCGGAAGTCGGCCATTACGGTATCTTCAACGGCTCGAAATGGCGCAACCGCATCGCGCCGGTGCTGGAGGAATGGATCGCCCGTCACGACGGCTGATCCTTCGTCGAGCCGGACGGGAAAAGCGAAAGGGCGGGGGCCGCGAGACCCCCGCCCTTCGTGCGTTCAGACGTCGACGACCGCGTGGCTGCCGGCTTCGTCCCCGCCCTTGATCGTCTGGCCGGTGAACATCTTCAGCTTGCCGAGCAGCGACTGGTCGGTTTCCCACACCTCGGCATCGTCGAGCTTGAAGCGCAGCATCAGCAGCGACGGGTCCTGCCGGCCCTGTTCGTACCACGCCTCGACCTGCTTCGACCAATATCTGTCGATCACCGCCGGGTCGGTTTCCTCGGTCAGCGTACCGCTGATGCAGGCGAACAGTTCGTGCCCCTTGTCGACGAACTGCACCATCGCCGGGCCACCCTCGGCCGCGCGGTTGTCGCGCTTGGTATAGAACCAGAATTCGCTGTGGGCGTCGTCGTCCAGCACGGCATACATCGGCTCGCTGTGCTGATGCTTGCCAGTCAGGCCCAGCATCACATAGGGGCTGGCCGCCATCGCCTTCCACATGGCGTCGCGGATTTCGGCGGGGCTCTTGTTCGACATGGATTTTCCTTCCTCGGTAGGTGCTTGCGACAACGACCCAGAGCGCACAGGTTTCCCGTGACAGCGGTCATGCAAACCCCATTGCGCAACGCGCCGGACTTCCCTAGTGCCTCCCCACCGCCCAACCCGCGGTCGCTGGGGCGTCGCCAAGCGGTAAGGCACCGGTTTTTGGTACCGGCATTCGTAGGTTCGAATCCTGCCGCCCCAGCCATTGATTTCATTGTCATTTTTCCCCCGAATTGGTCGAGGCAGAAGGCGCGTTCTGCAATCCATTCTGCAAAGTGATCGTGCTTGCCTCCAGCTTTGCGACGGCAGAGTCGCTCAGCGAGGCAGTCATCGCCTGGTATAGGTCGAGCATTCCGGCGACCGTCGAGACGGTCCAACCAAGCATCGCCGCGATTTCCGATGGCGTCGCACCGGCCTGCGCCAGCACCGTGCAGGCGGTGCCGCGCAGGTCGTGGAAGTGCAGTCCGTCGCGTCCGGCCTTCAGGACGGTGGCGCGCCAGTGGGTGTTGAAGTTCGACATCCCCCATGGCTGGCCATCGGCGCGGGTCAGGATCGTCTTGGCGGTCCGGGGCTGGGCGTCGAGCAGCTCCTTCAGTGCGCGGGTGACAGGCATGTCGATCAGACGCTTGCGCTTGGACTGGCGCAGACGAATGCGCTCGCCGTCATAGGCCGACCACGGCATCGAAAGGACGTCGCCCTTGCGCTGGCCGGTACCCAACGCCAGTTCGAAGGCGAGCCGGATTTCCGGTGCGGCCACGTCTCGCAGGGCGGCAATGTCGGCGGGAAGCCACAGCTTGTCGGCGCGATCCGACTTGTAGACCTTTTTGGGCCGGGTCGCGTGGTTGTGCGTCAGCAGGCCGCGATCCCGGCCCCATTCGAGGATGATGCGCAGCACGCCGAGCATGGCATCCGCCTGCCGGCGTGATGTCTGCGCCCGCTCATCCCGCCATTGGAGGAAGCGGACGCGGATCTTCGGGTCTTCGATCACCGCGAGTGGATGGTTGCCGAAGCGCTCGGATATCCGCAGCAGAGCAGCATCATAATCCAGCTTCGTGCGTGGAGCGAGCCGCTGGTACTGGGGCGACTTCTGGTACCCGTCGATGACGGACTGCAGCGTGCCGAGGGTGCGCGCGACACGAGGCGCTTCGATCACCGCATTATAGGCGCGCATGAATGCCGGCGTGCCAGGGGCGAACGGCTCAGCCTCGTCGCCTTCCTGCGGCCGAAGCGCGCCAAAATTGCGGAGGAACCAATAGGTTTTGCAGGTACCGTCCGCGAGCTTCTTCTTGCTCGGAAAAACTCCTTTAAGCCGCACGCGCATTGTCGGCCTCCCACTGTTCGAGGGGCGACAGCGCGGCCTTTGCCGATCCGACGCCGGCAAGCTTGTCGAGCAGCGCGTCGTGGGCGCGGACGTCGTAGCGGTTCGTGCCGCGCACCGGACCGGGCACCAGTCCCTTTTGCGCCCACATGTCATAGGTCGCGGTGCTGATATGGCCGAGATAGGCACAGATGCCGGCCTTGCTTTGGAGGCGGCTGTTAGGGTCGAAATCCGCGCTCATGCTGCTTCTCCCGATGGCGCGAGAGCGGTTCGGATCGTAGCAGCGTGAGCGGTCAGGGCGGCAGCGTGCTTCTCCAGACCGGTGGCGACGGCAAGCAGATCGTAGTCCGTGACACCACGCGTTGCTTCGGTCTTCGCGCGCATGGATCGGGGCCTGATATTGAGCGCGTCGGCGGCACGCGCTTGGCCGAGGAAGTTGATCGCCGAGCGCAGCAGGCCGATGCGGCGAGCTTTGAGACCCATGCTTCCGGCGACGGCGAGCCGGTTTTCCGGTGCGGTAGCATCAGCCATGCGGCAGCTCCTTCAGGCGGGCGCGCATCCGATCGACGAGCGCTTCGGCGTGGACGCCAGCGTTGACCAGGACGTCAGCGAAGGCGTCCGGATCGAGCATCTTGGTCGGCGTCTCCCGGAATTCGCCCACCGCCTCGGTGATCGCCGTGCGGATGGCCGCGTCGGCATCGGCGACGATGATCCGGTAGCTTTCGAGCGTCAGTCCCAGCTGCTTCGGCGCCGGTGGTGCGAGCGGCATCGCATCGGGATGGCGCAGCGCATCGGCCATGTGCATCGCGCAGGATGGGCAAAGATCGCCGGCAAGCTGGATACCCCGCTCGGCATTCGACAGCGCGAAGCCTTCCCAGTCACGCGGCCGGTGACCCTGTGCGTCGTCATGTGTCACCTCAGCACCGCAGCGGTCGCAGGTGAGGCGGATGGTGCGGGTCGAGGTCATCGGTCACCACCGATGCTGCGCGCGGCTGCGGCCCGACAATTGCGAGGGGAGGTAGAGTGCGTCTCTACCCGGCAATGGGTGAACATCAGCGCGCTCCCTTCGCGTCGGCGATCGTCTTGGCGATCAGGATCGGGGCGAGCAGCAAGGCCGCGGCGACGGTCAGGACCAGGCCGGCGATGCGCAGAACGCGCGCCTTGCGGGAGGTCGGCGCGGTCACAGGCCGTCTCCGGCGGGATCGCAGCGCTCGCAGCTGGTGCGGGTTGCCCAGCGCGGGGCGTCATGATCGTGGGCTGAGGTGCCGCAGCCGCGACAGACGCGCGGGTGGCGATCAGGCGGGCACTGGGCAAGCTGCCAATAGACATCGACGTCGAAGGGCAGGACGGCGGCGAGGGCGGTGATGGTCTGCGGCCGGCGGGCGATGGCGCCGGGCAGCTCGATCGCGCGGAGCAGGAGCAGCATCGCCTTCGAAATGTCGAGCATCGTGTCGCGCGGACGGCGGGTCGCGGTGCTGACGTAGAGCGACGCCATACGCTGAGCGAGATCATACTCCGACAGCTTCGCGGCGAGGCGGCGCAGGCGGATGTACTCGCTGGCCGTCATCGGCTTTGCGTCGGCGATGCGCGGGAGCGGCGGGCGGGGCTTGGCGGCGGTGAAGTGGTGATCGAGGTACATCGGACGTCTCCTGATGCGCGCAAGGCGGGGCGGTCCCGGCGGCGGGGGTGGAGCCGCCGGGTGGTTCAATCGGGAAAGGGTCGGTGGGCGGCGGTCAGACCGCGCGGGGTCAGCTGCTCATGTCGGTGGCCGCCGGGGTCAGCGGACCGGGATCATTGGCCGGGGTAGGGATGTCGTCGTTCGCCGCCTTTCGACGGTCGGCGGCGAAGACGATCGTGGGATTGGGGCAGGCGCTGGGCACCCGCGTCGAGATCAGCACCAGCTGACCATTGAGGACCGCGCGGCAGTCGTCATTGGTGCAGGCGAGGCGTAGTTCGCGACTGGTCGACGTCTGGACCTCAGAATTGCGGACGATCATGCGATGCCTGCAGTGTGGGCAGTCGATCGCAGGCTGTCGCGGTCGGGAAATCTTGGTCTTCACTGGGCACCCCCCGGCATCCCCGGCACCTTGCCAGGGCGTTTGAAACTGCGGACCAGACGCTTCAGCGCTGCCAGGACGCCCTGCGCCTGATCGATCTCGATCAGTGCGCGCAGGGTGTCGTTCTCGCTGTGCCCCGGTTGGGTCAGCAGCGTGGTCGCGGCGATCGCGTCGCCATATTCCCGCGCGGTCTCGGCCAGCTTGGTCGCGAGGGCGCGGCGACAGGCGTTGTGTTCGCCGATCGAGAAATCGAGTAGCGCGGCATAGGCATCGAGCAGCGGTGCGTGAGCGCCACCCGCCGCGATGTACGCCGTGTCGAGGCCGAGCGCCTGCGCCCAGCTGGGGCAGGACGTCGTCCTTTCGTTGGCCCAGCCCTTCACGGCCGAGATCGTGTTCGCGCCGGACGCCACCTTCGCCGCGCGCCAACCGATATAGTCGCAGATCGTCTTGACGGCGGCGGCGGCGGTGTCGGGGGTGCGCAGCAGCGTCATCGTGCCGTCGTTCGACAGTCGGCGGTCGACCATGGCGGCGATTGGCGCTCGCACGTTGCGCGATCGATGGACGCGGGTACGCAAGCCGTCAGCGAGAGCGGCATAGCCGCCGCCATCGCGACGGCCAGCGTCGGATAGAAAATGGCGCGGCGATTCGATGCGACCACCGCCGCGCCAGTTGCTACGTCGCCGGGAAGGTCGGCACTCGACGCAGGGGAAAGGGAGAGAGGCATAGCCCGGTCAGCCGCGCGCATCGGGCGCGCCCGACAGACGCACCGGCGACCCGCCGCCACGCTGCGAAATGTCGTCCAGCTCGCCATCCTTCAGGTCGAGCAGGACGGCGATGCGGTGCGACTGACCGCGCGCGCAGCGACGCGTGCCGGACAGCACCGAATAGACCAGCTTCGGCGCGAAGCCGTGCCGCCGCGCCCAGTCGCCGATGCCGTCGCCCACGGCGGACAGCCGGGCACGAGCGGCGGCGACCCGGTCACGATCAATGACAGGGGAGACAGACCCGGTTGGCATGTGCAATGCCTCGTAATTGCAGAATGTAGCAGAACGATTCGTTGAAAACCGATGAGTCGTCAATAGGGAATCGACATAACCAATGGGTTATGGTGAACGTTTAGCGTCAGAGCGACGTCGGTTGGGTAAGACGCAGAGCGAATTTGCTGCGTTGGTCGGTACCGACAGCCAAAAGCAGAGCCTTTATGAGACGTCGAAACGCGAGTTGCGCGGCGACTATCTCAGCGCGATCGCGGCCGTTGGCATCGACGTTTTATTCGTTCTGACCGGCAACCGCCAAACGGGCGGTATGCTCGACTCGGCTGAGGCGGACATTCTCCATAGCTTTCGCGCCCTCCCGTTCACCGGGCAATGCGCGTTGCGTTATGTCGCCGGGTCGATGCAGGGCGGCAACGCCACCAGTGTCGAGGGCCTGATCGCGCTACCTAGTGAAGATGCGTTGGCGCGGATGTTTGAAGCAATGCTTCTGCCGCTCGATCTGGGCGACGCTCTGTCAGATACCGCACGAACGTTCGCTCAGCAGCTTCCAGCCTCGCTCGACGCTGCCGGACCCGGTCGTCCGCCCCAGAACCCGACGCCAACCCCCGTTCCCGACAAACCGTCTCCAAAGCCCGCCACGCCTCGTCGCGCGTCCTAGCGAGGACGGCGCACATGACCTCGCACTGTGGGCAAGCCAACTCGCACCCCGGCGCCGCCCGAAAAATCGGCGGGTTCATATTGCTGCTTCGTTCGTTCTCATAATGTTCCGTTTGGCAAGGTAGAAGCTTGTAGGAAAGCGATTCGACCTGATTAGGCGGCAACAACATCCAAACCGGATCGGATACCAGAACCTCCCTCGACACCCCTTTGAGAATACGACATGTTTCTGCAAATTTCGGCTCAACGCTTGAGACCGAAGGGGGCGGGGAAAATCGATGGGGGCTTTGGAGTCGTTTGAGCCGCAGCCAGCTGTGCTGCCGCCGGGCCTCTCTGATGCCATCAGACTCAAGACAGCTCAGCCTGTTGGTACCGTGATCGCGTCCCAATCAGTACCTAAATCTAAGCGCCGGTTTAACTTCTACGAAGAACGGCGAGGCTTTCAGGCGCGTCAAGTTGTGCCAAGCATAAAATCACACGATCGAATAATAATGGTTCGCGGCTTAGGGCGCATTTGATGTGGGCATTATGGACCAGTCCCGACGTAAAGAACGTCGTTGATACGATTGATTTCGTCCTCGGCATTATCGGTTTCATAGGCGCTGTAATCGGTTTGTGGCTCGGATATGTTGAATTGCAGAAGGTTAGGAGCGCGGCTGACGCCGCTAAAGAGGCAACCGAGGAAACTCGTAAGCGACTACTGGTGCATGATGCTGCTACCGAAATTACTGCTGCTCTTGTTTCGATGAAGGCAGTAATTCAACATTTGAACGATGATCGCGTGTCAGATGCGTTGCGCTTTTACGACGATGCACGAATTGCGCTAATGCGTGGAATGCCAGGCATTAACATAACGGAGCCGAAGCTTGAGGAACAAGCTAGGTCGCTCGACGAAATTATGAAAAAGGCGGAGGGAGTTCTTAGGCGACACGTCGTAGGTATTGCGGCGGTAACAAAAGTAAACTCAATTGACAAGGCAACTTCTATACGTGACTTGATCATTCGTGTACAGACGCACCACTTGCGAGAGAACGTCTAATGGAATCGGTAAATGCAAAAAGGGTGAAGTTGTGTATTCAACTCGCTGAATTGACGCGCCAAGGCAATGTACCTTGGAAGAGAAGTGACGGAATGGTCCGCGCTACGGTTGGCGTCAGAATGATTTTCCTATGGGAAGATACGGTAGGGACGTCGCCCTTAGAATATGTTCTAATCCGACATGCACAAACCGGTTTGGCGCTAGACCAGTTTAGCGACGAGGGTTTGGAAATAGAAAGTTTCACACCGGAAGTCGGTATGTGGAAAGTAATGGAAGAAACTAGGTTGCTGGCAGAGCGACAGGCTAGTGGTTTGGACGAAACGCTAGACGGATTGCTAGCTGACCTAAACGATCTAAATAATCCTTTCTGATATTAATTAAATTGAAGTGCTAAGATCAATGTAGATGTAATAGGAATAGGGTTGATTGGTTTGTGTAGTGGGATGTCATCCGTATTGTGAAGAGGCGTGAATGGCTACATTTGAATTGCATCATCTATCGCTGGCACACCCAACGCAGCCCCGTTTATTTGACGGAAAATTCAGTAAGAAAGAGTGGCTACGAAAAGCGTTTGGTTCGCAGTTTGCGTTTGAACATCGAGGAAACTCATTTCATTGGGTGCCATTCTCGGTTGGTGAAGGAGATGAGCCGATCGTCGGGGTGATCGAGCGAGAATATCCCTACCAACATTATGAAGCGCCGGAAAAAGGCGGTTACCCAACGTCAACCGACGTATGGCAGGGAGCCGTTGTCACGATCGATCCTCGCCATCATTCAGACGGCCAGAAGTTAGCATTCGAGCGCGGAACCAAGATAGGTCAACCCCTTGCCGTTCTGGGTTCCTTGATTGGGCAGATAAACGACCGCGACGATGCGCCCTACATCATATCCGTGAGAGCAATCTGGGATGAGGGCAGTTTTCAGGCCTTTGCCGAACGACATGGGAATATTCTCCGTTCGGTAACGTTTCAGTTCGTCGTCCCGAATATGTTCGACCTGTCGGGCAAGCTTGATGAGAAGCTGAAACAGGTAGGCGAGGATACCGGCGCAAAGCACGTGACGCTCACGCTCGAAAGCCCCGATGGTGTTCGTGCGGATGCACCGGAGGTGGAGGCTGGTGTTGCATATGGGTCGAAGGGGCAGGCAACCGTTACCGCGAAGGCGATGGACGGCGATCGATATAGCTCGACGGACAAAGTGAGAACGAGTAGGATCGCGCCCCTGCTAGGCCAAGGCAAAGCCCTGCTGGGTGTCGTGCGTGATTACGCTAACGAGGTGTTTGGACGCGGCGATGCTGATTCAAGTGGCACTGATAGCGATCGCGACCATGCTGACTAGCGTCTGCGTCGCGATGCCTTCGGTGCTGTCCGATACCGGAAACAGCTTCCTCAAGGGCTTCGTGAATCAGGAGCTTCTCGCGACGCTGGGCGTGATCGTTTCCATCACGTTGGTTTCCGCCGGCGGGCTTCATATTGAACTCGGGAAGTTGGCAACGCAGCTCTCGATCAACCTCGATCGCGAACGCCAAGCCGTGCGTTATAGCGCCTACCTCTTGATCGGACTTTTCCTTTGTGCGCTAGTCTTGGTGGTGCTCAAACCGGTGCTCGCCGTGACGGAGCGACAAACGGCGTTCGCCAATGGTTTCGGCGTGTTCTTGCTGGTGTGGGCGATCTCCGTTCTTTACGATCTTACGCGAGCGGCGTTCTCGATTAACCGATAGAGGTTGCGTTCTGGCAACCGGACCGGTCATCATTGGCACCAGCTCGCGCGACCATCGCGCTTCGCCGAACCATGCGACGGCCTCGGCCATTGGTATGACCGTCTCAAAAAGCATGAACACCGCCCGACATTATCCGTTATCCGGGCTAACCTAGGTTGGCATTATGGAGCGGAAGTGATCGGCGGACGGGAAGAGTTCGAACGCGATGCGTTGATTGTGAATCGAAGCGTTACGTTGGCTGAGGTTGCGGAGCAGCTGTTGGAAGAGGACGCTGGTATCGGCCTTATCCGGGCCGCCCTCGTGGCGTGGGAACACCAATATGGCCGTCCAGCAGCGCTGGAATTGGCCCGGACTGCCCTGATAGGAATCATGACCGAAATGGAGCAGGGGGCCGGACGGTCGAATTGAACGATCAGGCTGGCCGAGCGCTACTTCCGGGTCGGGAACACGGGCCCGTTTACCGTCATCCGATCGGCCGGGTACGGTTTCTGTAGCTGGACGATGTCGTCATACGACCCGCGCAGCCAGACGTCGCAATCCTCCGGTTGCAGGACGGTGATCATCGCCTTCGGATGGACCGGCGCGACCAGCTCGTTCGGATCGCAGGTGACCATGGTGAAGCCGTTGCCCTCGGCGGTCGCCTGCCAAAAGCCGGCGACGGCGAAGGTCGGCTGATCGGTCACGCTGAACCACATCTCGCCCTTTAGCGGCGGCTTGCCGTCGCCCAGGTCGTGCTTGTCCGGCGTCCATTCGCAAAACTCGGTCAGCGGGATCAGGCAGCGGTTCGCCGGGTCCGCCGCCAGCTTGCGCCACTGGGGCAGCTTCAGGTTGCGGACATTGGTCATCGGCCATGCCGCCTGACCGCCCAGCACGTCCCACGCCATCACGTCCCACGCGCGCTCGCCATCCTGTTCGCGGATGACATAGGCGCGTCCCTTCGGCCGCAGCTCGCGCGGGTCGAACCGGTTGTCGCGCGGGCGTTCGGTAAACAGCTTTTTCGCCGCTCCGAACAGGGGGGTGGGTTCGCCGTCGAAGCGCGCTCGATTGCACATGGATAGAAGATGGGGGCGGCGGCCGGCCGGGGCCAGTCCCGGGCGGCGGGCTACGCTATGCCGCGGCGGCCGATCCGTCGAACAGCCACTGTTCCGCTTCGTCGTGGGTAGCGAAGATGCGTGAATCGCGGCCGACGATCACGGTTTGCAGCTGAAGGCGCGCGAGGGCGGACGAGACGACGAACGCGAGACGGCGCGAGCGATGAGCGGGGTCCGCCAGAAAGCCGGCCCAATGTCGAATTACGTCCTGGCTCTGGATTGCCATGCCGCTAATATCGTTGATCGTTAGCGGCCCACCTCGCAAAGCACACCGAAGCTGGCGGTGGGCAAGCTGCAGCTCGCCCTGAAAGCGATCGACGTCAGCGATGGTGAAGAAGCCCGTCATGCGGACGTGGACGAGATCGCGGTCAGGATCGACCGCGATGGTGTAACTGGCCGGTTGCATCAGTCGATCGGATCCCATGCCGACACCCGACGGATATGGTCACGCATGGCGTTCACCAGCGTCTGGCAACTTGCCTGATACAGCGGCCATTCGGTTCGAATGGTGGCGCTACCGAAGCGGGTGATGTGTTCGGAATAGTTACGGCGTAGTTCGAACACCTGCGTGTACGCCTGCTTCCAACGGACCTCGCTTTCGGTCGCTGGGTTGGGTCGGACCTTCGTCCCGAAGTAGGAGATGTAGGCGTTGACGTTCTGCACGAGGACCACGCGCGCTTTTGTCAGCGCGTCGAGACTGTCCGGTACGGTTCCGGTTACGAGATGGTCGAACGTACTGATCGCGACGTTCACGTCTTCTGCCAGGCGGCGGTGCTTCCCCATCGCCGTCGGATACAACATCACAGCAACCAAAACGTTAAATCTGTTGGTCCACGGCGTTCCAACCATTCGCGCGCGCTACGGGGGATCGCAAAGGGGGGTAGCGCAGCCCTTGCAGAATGTTCTTTATATGTTCTATTTTTTCTGCGTCGTCATATCGGCGAGTCGATGCAAAGGAGTGAAATAGATGCATCACGATCCCCAAATGCGCGCAGCCGCGCGCGCGGTGTATGACGCCTGTTATCCATCGGATGACTGGGCCGGCCTGGGTTTCGAGGACGCTGAACGCCACGGGACCGTTCAGTATCGGCAGTCGGTCGACGCCGCCCGCCAAGTCCGCTCCGTGCTTGCCTTGCCGGGTGAACAGTTGGCGCTGGACGCACTGTTGTGATGCGAAGGAAGGGCGAACAGCCGCTGCCAATCTTTCTGGACAGCTGGTCGGACAGCCATCCGGTCGCACGAAGCATCGCGACCGGCACTTGGTGGTTTCAGGCATGGATGATGCAGAAGGCGACACCCATCGATCGCCTGGCCCGGATCACAGGGATACCATCGCAGCGACTGACTACGCTCTGTCGACCTGATCGCGTGTCACTGGCGGAGATCGACGCGTTGGCAAGGGCGTGGAGCGTCAGTGCGGGCGACCTGCGCGCGTCCATACCGGCCGATCTGGTGGTGCCATGATCGACGATCAGGATGCGAGCCGGCGGTTCGTTACCGCCGCGCTGCGGCGGCAAAGCGAGGAGCGGGACAAGGGGAAAGCGCATTCGAGGCGCGGCAAGGAATGCCCGATCCAGCGCCCCATGTTCGATGCGTGGCCGAAGTCGAAGGTGTAGAAAGCGGATCAGTGATTAAGCGCTTTCGAGCTTCAGGCCGGTCGCGAAACCCCGGTCGCCCAGCGTGTGGGTGACCTCCGCCAGCACCCAGCGCTGGGCGTCGATCGCGGCCTTGAAGCCCGATACGGTGATCGGCGTTTCGGGCTTCAGGTCGGGGCGACCGAGCGCCAGCGATAGAGACAGGGTGCGGGGCTGGCGGGCCGCGCGACCGGCCTCGGCCTTCGCGGCGGCGCGGGCATCGGCCTCGCTGGCATAGGTGCGGGACAACTTGCGCGCGCCGTCTGCTTTGCCGGCGGTGACGGTTCGCTTCTTTGCGGACGCGCGATCGTGCCAGTCGGCGGAAACGCCGGTCGCCTCCTCCTGCTTTTGCACCTGATAGTCGTGACGGTCGCCGTCACGGCGGTAAATGGTAATCGCCGGTAGCGCCGCGCCGGACACGGTGGCGCGGTCGCCGATCGGCTTCAAGATCAAGCGACCATCCTTGATCGTGGCGACGGCATCGTGATCGCGTCCCAGACGCCGCAGGAAGGCCAAGTCGCTTTCGCGGCTCTGTGCCTTGGCCGTCACCGCGATCGACGCCAGAGCGGTCGCGCAGCGGGGCTGAAGGCCATGTGCCTTGGCGACGTCGGTGACGATCGCGCCGAGCGTCGTCCCGTGCCAGCTGCGCTCCCGCCGAACGCGCATCGCGCCGGTGAAGTCGGCGGCGCGGGCGCGGATGGTGATCTGGTCGGGCGGGCCGCTATGGCCGACGTCGTCGACGGTGTAGGTGCCCATGTCGATCAACCCGGGGGTGACGTCAGGACCGCTGTTCGGGTGCCATCCGAGCGAGACGCGGATGTTCGCGCCGGTCGGGGGGAGCTCGACGCCGCCGTCACTGTCGTCGATGACCAGGTCAAGCTGATCGGCTTCGCTGCCACGCTTGTCGGTCAGGCCGAGGGAGATCAGGCGAGGGCGGGCGCGATTGCCGGGGCGGGCCTCGCGTAGGATCGGCGTGATGTCACGCCCATTCACCTCGACACGGAAGTCGGGAATGGCGCTCATCCGTCGACCCGCAGCAGGTCGATCGAGAACTCGATCGCGCGCGGGGTGCCGTCGGGGAACAGCGCCTTGTGCTTTTCGTCCAGCGTCTGGATGACGAACGCGCCGAAGACGGTGCCCGCCCCGTCGACCAGCGGCCACGACTGACCAGTGCTAGCCATCTCGCGCAGCTGGTCGAGGCTGGCGCGGCCATTCGTCAGCTCAGAATGCGCAGTGCCGCCGAACCCGATCGTTTCCTCGCCGGGGCCGACATACTGGGTCGCATCACGGGCACCGACGCGCGGCGACGTGGCGTGACGCCATGCGGTGCGCCGCGACAGTTCATCGTGCGCGATGGTGGACAGGGAGAAGGGAAAGCGCCCCAGCGCCATGAGCATCAGACGTTCCAGTCGGGGCGGTCGGCGAAGGATGAATAGGCGGCGGCGCGGTCCTCGCGGTCGATATCCTCGATCGCCTTGCGTACCGCCTCGGCAATGTCCTGCGGGTCGCCCGCGCCGGCGTTGATGGTGATGTTGTAGGTGCGAGCCGAGGACGCGCCGCCGGCCGGGCCGGGGGCGGTGCCCGGCGGTGGCAGTCCGGCTGCCAGCGACGGGGTGGCCGCGCCGAGCGCCATCGCGCCGCCCAGTTCGCGCGACAGGCGGGTGATGCGGTCGAGCGGGCCGCCGGATCCGCGATCGATGCCGCGCTCCAGCCCCTGCATCATGAAGCCACCGAACCCCATGAAGACGCGAGAGGGGGAGCGGATGCCGAGCTTCGATTTGAACCAGGCCGCCGCGCTGCCGGCGGCATTGACGATGGTCGATTTCAGCGCGCCGAGCATGCTGGTGATGCCATTGATGAGGCCGGATATCAGCATGCGGCCGAAGTCGGAGAATTTGGCGGGGAGCTGGATGCCGAAATAGCCCAGCACCGGCTGCAGCACGCGGTAGAAGATGCCGAGCGGCGTCCACCCGGCAATAGTCGCGGTGATGTTGGCGATGCCGCTGCCGAAGAAGCCCTTGATCCCAGTCCATAGGTTGCCGAACCATGCAACCACGCCGTCCCAGTTCTGGTACAGCTTGTACGCGCCATAGGCGAGCAGGGCGACCGCTGCGACGATGCCGAGGATGATCCACGTCATCGGATTGGCGAGCAGGACGATGCCGGCGCGGGCGATCGTGAAGGCGAGCGAGATGAACGCTTTCCCAAGCATCGGAATGAAGCGGATGGGATAGAGCAGCCCCTTGCCGATCGTCATCATCGACGCGCCGAACTTGATGCCGAGCGCGGTCGAGGCGAAGGACAGCGCGGCGAACGGGGCCATCAGCGCGGCGATGACGATCGCGCCGGCGGCGAACAGCGCGAACAGGCCCGCAGCACCGCCGGCGACGTAGATGATACCCTTGGCAAGACCCGGGTTCTCCTTAGCCCACGCCCGCATCCTCCCGGCGAGCCCAGCGGTATATTGGGCGGCGGCCTTAACATGCGGCAGCAGCTGCTGGCCCAGCTCCAGATTGACGGCCTGCAGGCCGTTGGCGGCAAGGTCCGTCGCGCCCTTGGTGGTGTTGATGCGCGACAGGAACTCGCCCATCATCGATCCGGAATATTTGCTCCGGTCGCCGACCAGTTGGAGCCGTTCCTTCAGGGCATCGAGATTGGTCAGCAGCGGTGCGATGGCGCCGACGGATTCGGTGCCGAAAAGCTCGCTTAGGCTGGCGGCCTGCTGATCCTTGGGCAGCTTGCGGATCCGCTCCAACACATCGACGATCGTCCCACTACCATCGACCTGCATCGCCTTCGACAACTTCACGGCATCCAGCCCGAGCGCCTTCATTGCGGTCTGCTGGCTCTTGGTCGCCGACGTGCCCTTGTTCAGCGTCAGCAAGATCGCCTTGATGCCCGTAGCGGCGACATCCTCCTCGATGCCGATGGAGTTGAGCGACGATGCCATGGCGGCGATCTGTGGCGCGGCGACGCCGGCGACGTCGCCGAGGGCACCGACGCGGGTAACAACGCCCGATACTGCCGGCGCCTGACCGCCGAACCGGTTGGTCAGCGCATTGATGCGGTCGCCTAGTTCGACAACCTGCGGTTGCGTCATGGTGAACGCCTGTCGCCACTTCGCCATCGTGCTGCCGGCATCCTCGGCCGACATGTCGAATGCGATACCCATACGCGCGGCGTCGCCGGTGAACTCGACAAGCTCCTTGCGGCGCTGGGCGAGAGAAACGCCCGCCTTGGCGGCGCCAACGCCCGCAGCGCCGGCGGCGGCAGCGATCTGCGAGAGGTCGGTCGCGGTCATTGGGATTTGGGTCGAAAGTTCCACGATGCTGGCCCGCATCAGCCCGATCTGGTCGGACGCGAGGCCGGTGACCTTGGCGACGCCGGCCATGCCCTCTTCGAGATCCATGGCGATCTTAGCCGAGGCGACCAGTGGCGCCGCCGTGGCGACGGCGGTGGCGCCGGCCGCCATGCCCGCGCCGGCGATGTTGGTGGCGGTCGCGGACGTGCGGTGGAATCGGGTCTGCGCATCGCCGATTCGACGTTCACGGTTGCTGGCCCGTTCGAGCGCGCGGGACTGGTCTTCCATCACTCGCGTCGTTTCGGCCGCGCGGCGGGCGAGGTCGCTCTCGTACCGGGTTAGGTCGCGGGTGTTCGCGCCGGCGGCCTGCAGGGCGGTGCGCAGTTCGCGCAGCTGAGCGGCGTCGTGGCGGTGGCTGTCGGCGAGCTGCTCGGCGGTCCGGGTCGCTTGGGCAAAGTCGCGTTGCAGGGCGCGGGTGGGCTTGGCGGTCTGGGCAATCTCGCGACCGAGCGCGGCGACGCGTTGTTCGGCCTCGCGGACGGCGGTCGCGGACTGGCGCATACCGGCGCGCAGGGTAGTGAAGCTGTTCAGCTGCCCCTGCGCATCGTTGACCCGGTTCAGCTCCTCGCGCGTGCCTTTGAGCGCCAGCGCCGCCGCGCGTGATCCGCCGGCCATGGCGCGCAGTGGTTTGTTGAGCCGGTCGGCCGCGTCGAACAGAACGCGCAGCTTCAGTTCGCGATCGGCCATCCTATTTTTCCTTCTTGGGCGCGCGCTCGACGGCGAGGTGGTGCCAGTCCATGAGTTCGGGCAGCGACATGGCGGACATCGCCTGCAGGTCTGGCTGACCGCGCAGGATCAGCCAGATATCCGCCATGATCGGTTCTACTCGTCCTGGTAGACCGCCTGCTTCGCGGCCGTCGGCAGCAAAAAATCGAGCACCTCGCCGCCGAACGACGTGAAGTCGGCCGGGTCCATCGCCGCGACATGTGCCTTTTGCAGCATCGGGGTGGTAATCCGCGGGGCGAGCGTTTCGAGCGAATTATAGTCGCCCTGGATCAACGGATTGATCGACAGGCCGCGCAGTTCGCCGGCGCCGGGCTTGCGGATGGTGATGCGGTCACCCGCCTTGTGGGCGGTGTCGGTGCCGACGACGATGTCGTTTTCGAGAATGAGAACGCGGGCTTTGGGTTCGGTCATGGGTCAGGCTTTCGTCAAAGGAGAGGTCACCCCGGCGCGCGGCCGGGGCGCGGGGGATCAGAAGCGGCCGAGGGCGGTGCGGTGCGCCTCCATGATGTCGACGCCGCCGTAGCGTTCGACCATGCCGAGGACGTCGATATGGACCAGCTCGACGCCGTCGCGGTGGAGCGAGTAGAAGGCGACGGCGGTCTTGCCCTTCATCTCGGTATCCTCGCCGGACTTGAATTCGCCCATGTCGATTTCTTCGTGGCGACCGCCGATCACGGCGACCCAGCTATGCACCGCGCCGGTGCGGTCATCCTGCGTAGTCGCTACGAATCGGAGCTGCTGGCCTTCGATCGACACGGCGCCGAAGCCCGAGATCAGGGCAGCGACGAAGCCGCCCACGACCCATTCGGCCTCCATCGCTTCGGCGCCCATGTCGACCTTTACCGGTCGATTCATGCCGCCGCCGCGAAACTCCTCGAACTTGCGGCCGATCTTGGGGAGGGTGACCGACGTCATTTCGTCGACCCAGCGGCCGTCGATGAAGAGATCGGCCTGCTTCAGTTTTTCAGGGAATGCCATGGGGATGCTCCGGGGAAAGGGTCAGGCGGGGGCGGCGGTCAGGCGGCGGCGGCCAGCGTGGCGAAATTCGCGAGGAACTCGTCCGTCACCTCTTGGCTGAGGTGCAGGTGTTCGAGCGGCGGGACCGGCGTGTATTTGTACCGGATCGACAGCTTGCCGGCCTTCAGGTCGCCGACCGGATTGCGGGTCGGGTCGAACCACGCTTCCGCGCCGAGGATCTCGCCCGCCTGTTTCATGGTGCGGAACTTCGCGTTGCACAGAGCGACGATGTCCTGCGCCAGCGAGGGGGTCAGCGGCTTGTCGATCGCCCAGATCAGGCCGGCGGCGATGGTGTCGGCGACGATATGCGCGGTGCGGGTGGCGCTTTCGAAATAGAAGTCGGCATCGGTCGCGCAGGTGCGCGAACCCCAGAAGCGCAGTTCGCCGGCCAAGCGGACGATCGTCGTCACCTCATCCGCATTCAGCCGGTTGGCGTCGGCATCGGGATCCTGCAGGTCGAAGGGCACGTCGGCGGTGGTGCCGACGACGCCGGGGATGGGCACGTTCGACAGCGTCTTGTGCCAGCCCTGCGTCTGGTCGATCAGCGCGCGCATACCGACGGCGTGCGCGGCGGCGAAACTCGGCACGATCGCGCCGGTCGCGTCGGTGACCTTCAGGTCGGGATAGAGCAGCATCAGCTCGCGCTGGGTGAAGCCGGCGCGGTACGCGGCGAGCGCGGCGATGTCGGCGCCGATTGCGCGGGCATAGGTCATGGCTCGCAGCTTCGCCCCGACGGCGGCGAGCGCTTCGGTTACGGTCTGCGTTTCCAGCCCCGGTGCGGCGAGGATGCGGGGGCGGATGCCGGTCTGCGCCTCGGCGGCCAGCAGCGCCTGCAGGCCTGTGCGGACGCCGGCATTGGTCGTGCCGATGACGGCAGCGGCGGTCGCGGCGGCGTCGTTGCCCGGTGCCACGCGCACGACGATGACCGGCGTGCGGACGTTGGAAGCGATGGCGCTAAGCGTCTTCGCGCCGGTGCCGGTCGCGCCGATCTTCGCCAGCGCGGTGGTCATGTCGATGTGGCCGGGCGTCTCATCGATCAGCACCGGCTTGTCGAGCGGGAAGGCGGCGGCGTCGGCCAAGGGCGCGGTCACGACCAGGCCGATGCAGGCGGTGGCGATCGCCGCGATCAGGCGCGACGTGGTCTTCGATTCGGCGACGGTGATACCGTGGTGGAAGGCGGTGGCCATGAGGATCCTTTCAGGCGCGGGCGGGGCGGAGGGTGGTGGTAACGTCGATCGGCGCGGCGATCGGTCCGTCGAGGCGGGTGCCGACGATGCGCAGCTCGGCCGCGCCGGTGCCGGTGACCTCGAAGGTGATGCGTTGCGCACGGACACGCGGTTCCTGTCGCAGCAGTGCCAGTGCGCCGGCGGCGATCACCGCCAAGCGGGTGGCGGCGTTGAGAGGCTGGTCGATCAGCTCGGGCACGTAGCTGCCGAAGTCGCGGCGGCCGACGCGGGAACCGATCGGCGTGCCGATGATCGTGCCGATTGACTGGCGCAGATGGTCGGCGCCGGTGCAGGCGCGCCCGGTGTGGCGGTCCATGCCGATCATTGCGGGGCGCCCGACACGCCTTGCCCTGGCTGGACGAGCGTGTGCTTGTGCGCCTTCAGGCTCTTGCCGCCGCCGATCACGTCGACGTCGGCGGTGACCTTGCCGGTGACTTCAAGATCCGCGTCGATGCGGACCTTGCCGGGCATGACCTGCAGGCGGGTGCCGTCGCCTAGTGCGACCATCGCTTCGCCGTTGGCAGGGTCGTAGCCGATCCAAGTGCCGTCATCGAAAGTGACGCTGAAGCTGTCGTCATCGGCGGGCGCCGGGTGCGCGTCGGAAAACAGGCCGGGCAACACGATCGCGCGGGCGAGGTCGCCCTCGCCGCACAGCACGACGACCTGCTCGCCGATCGAGGGCGGCGACCAGATCGTCGCGGATCCAGCGCGGCCGGCGAGCCACGGGATGTCGCCGCTCTCGATGTCGCCGATACGGACGCGGCACAGTGCGCCGGTGCGCGCGATGACGACGCCTTCACGGATCAGGTCGCCGATGAGGCGGGGAATGTCGACAGGATCGGCCACAAGCCGCACAGTGCAGCGATGGCGGTCGGGTGCGAGGGGCGGACCGGGTAGAGTGCGTCTCTACCCGGTCGGCGTCATGCCGCTTCGATCAGGTGCCAGTGCAGCCGGTAGTCGCTGCCATAGGCGACGCCGGTCACGCGCACGCGCAAGAAGCCGTTCTCGATCTCGACCCATGTCATCTCGGGCGCGGCGCGGCCGGGACCATAGCCGTCGGTCAGGCGGCGGATCGACAGCGACAGGTGGACCTTCGCAAGGTTCGTGTAGACCGGGAACAGATTGGCGTAGCTGTGCGCGCCGTCGACGTCGAAGGTCGCGGTGCCCAGCTGCTGGTTGCGGGCGACGAAGCCGGCCGGCAGCGCGGGTACGAGGCGGGTGTCGGCGCCGACGCGGACATTGCCGATCGTCGCGGTCGTCTCCGGCGGGCCGCTGACGACGATGCTGCCGCCATTCCAGCGGACCCGGCCGCTGCCATAGGTCAGGACGCCGCGACCGACGATCGTGCCATGCGGGTCGCTGCCGGCGACGGCGTGGCAGCCTTCGCAGTCGATGACGCTGTCGGTCGCCTCCAGCGCATTCCCCCCTTCGAGGCGGACGCCGGTCATGATGCCGATGCAGCTGGACAGAGCGGCAGCGATGTACGTCGTCTTGTAGCGCCCACCGCGCACGACCAGGCCGTCGACGCCCAGCCAACCCGGTGCCGCCGCCAGCGCGACGGTCGCCGCCTGTGGCGCCATTTCGATATCGCAGTCGATCAGCTCGATATTGCGCAGCCTGGCGATGTTGCCGGTCATGTCGACGCCGGCGGCGGCGATCCCGTAAGCGGTGCAGCGCACGAACCGGATGTTCCGCGATCCGACCAGCGGGTGATACCACGACAGGCAGGGGATATCGCCGTCGCCATCGGCCGCGTGGCAGTCGGTATAGACCGAACCGTCCGCACCCTGCGGCTCGAAATGGATCTGGCTATTGAAGGTGCGGACGCGGGTGTTGCTGCTCGACGGCATCGACTGCATGTCGTCGTTGCCGCTGTCATAGACGGCATATCCGGTGCAGTTCATGACGACCAGGTCGGTGCGCAGGCAGTCGCGGGCGCCGTTCAGCACCATGCAGCCGTTGTAACGATTGGCGCTGCCCATCCCCAGGCCGCGCTTGTTCATGTCGATCGTGCCGCCCTCGATCGCGGCGCGCGAACCGGCGAGGACGACGCCGCCGTTCAACTGATTCACCATGGCGAAGTCGGGCAGCGCGCGCAGGATGGTGTCGGGCTGCAGCTTCAGCGTCTTGTCGGCCGGTACGATGATCGATTGCCGGATCGGCAGCACGCCGGCGGGGACGATGACGGTGCGGACGTCGGATAGCGCCAGCAGGGCATTGATCGCCACCGCGTGTTCGTCGCCGCGCGGCACATAGGTGCGGGTGCTGTCGTTCAGCAGGTCGGCCGAGCGGCGGCGCCATGCGCCGGTGGTCAGCGCGATGCCGTCGCCGGCGATGACGTCCGGATCGGCGGCGCGGGCGCTATGGTCGCCCGGCACCCATGCCCAGAGCGAGCCGTCGTACAGGCTGGTCAGGTCGCTGGGCGACGCGGCCTTCAACGCGGCGATTGTCGTGCGGGTGTTGTTCGACGGGCCGGCCGGGCCGGGGTCGCCCCGATACCAGTTCTGGAGGAAGGGGATGATGAGGGCGCGGAAGGCGTTCATGGTCACGCGCTTACTCGCGCCGCCCTGGACGATCGGCAGATGTTCGTCGCCGGTCAGGGCATTGGCGACGGTGAGGTCGGTGATCTTGGCCATCAGTTTCCGATCGCGATGACGACATAGCCGTCGAGGGTTGAGACGGGGGCGTCGGCCGCTGCTTGGACCTGCAAGGTGCAGCCGTTCAGGCCCGGCTCGCCGGCGAGGTGGATGGCGACGTCGCGCCCTTTGGTTGTGCTGCCGGCGAATGGGGCGGGTAGCGCGGCGAGGCAGGCGTTCTTGAACGGCACCGGCCATACGACCGGAAGCGTCGGTTCATTCGCGATCGACCCCCGGAAATTGACCCATTGCAGGATCAGTCCGCCGGGCAGTTCGTAATGCCCGGTGCCGGTTAGCGAGCGGGCGAGGCCGCCGAAGCTGGCGGGGGTCAGGGCGACATTGCTGGCGGTGGCGTTGCGCAGCTGCTCGGCCGTGGCGGGTGGTACCGAGATGGTGACGTCGGTGGCGAGCGACTGGCCGCCCAGCGCCAGGCCATCGGTATTGATGCGACGCGCGAAAAGCGTGGTCACCCGGTCGAGCAGCGGCCGAATCGAGAAAGGCGTCAGGTAGCGATTGGTCCGCGTGCCGCCGTCCGCTTCCAGCTGGGTCGCGCCGATCAGCAGCCTGGCGATGCGCCGGGCGAAGCCGAGCGGGGTGACGATGCGGGTGTCGTCGGTCGCCGCGTCGACCTCCGCCTCGGTCGCGATCTCGGCCACGCCGCGCGTGGTAGCGGTGGCCGGGGGATATAGGAAATTGCTGTCGCCGAAGCGGAGCACGCCGGATTCGCCCGGCTGCAGCCGCAGGTCGATCGCCTGCAGATAGGTCGCGACGCGTGCCTTCTCGAAGATCGGGTCGGGCTGGGCATAGACCGCGAACAGGACACCAGTCGCGAGATACAGCCCGATCGCGCGCACCGTGTACGTCGCGTCGCTGTCATCGCGCGCGGTCAGGTGGATGGTGCGGTCATCGACCGCCGCGCCGGAGATCGTGGACAGCCGCCGGTGTTCGTCGGGCAGCACGGTGAGCGTCGGCGCGGCGACGATCGCGCGCGCGGACAGGCCGAGCTGGGCGATGACGATAGCATTGGTGCCCGAGGCGGCGCGCAGCGCGGCGATGCCGGCATTGGTGAGGGTGAGGACAAGCGGTGGCATCAATGCTCCAGCAACTGACCGGTCTGTGTCTCGAATGGCTCGCCCTGTTCGGTCTGCAGCCGGCGGCCCCAGATCGCGTCGGTGTCATGGACGCCGGCGGCATCGATGCGGGCGAAGCCGGCGGTGCTGCCGGCGCCGACCAGCTCGGCGATGCCGAGCGATGCCGCGCGCTGGACCAGCGTGCCGTGGCTGCGCGCGGGCTTCACGCGCGCGACGTCGCGCACGATCGCCTCGGCGAAGGCGGCGGACGCGCGGGTGCCGCCGGCGGCGCCGAGGTGCAGGTGCATCTCAAAGGTGTGGGGGCGTCCGCGCGGTGTCGTGCGGTGCCATTCGACCAGGTCGAGAAGATCGTCGAAGCTGGCGAGGACCGCCTTCACCGAAGCCGGGGTGCCTTTGCGGCGCTGGTCGGCAATGGCGCTGGCGACCGTTGCGCGCTTGGTCGCCTCGCTCCAGTCTGCTTCCCACCGATCGACCGACAGGTGCCATGCGAGGAAGGGCAGGACCGTCGCATCGATGGTCGCCGGGTCCATCAGCGTCGCGATCGGTGTATCGATGTCGGCCATGCGCGAAAGCGCGCGCTCGACCGCGCGTTCGAAGGGCGTGGCGTTTGGCGGCAGCAGGCTGTCAGACGGTGCCGGCATGGGTCACCTGAATGCCGGTGCAGTGCGCGGCCTTCGTGCTATCGGGTACGATATCGACCCAGCCCGGCAGCTCGACTCGCTCGACGCCGGCGACCTGCAACGCGCCCTCGATACCGCTGCGGCGGACCGCGCGGCCGAGCTTGCGGCTCTCCGCGACGTAGCGGTCGAGCGCGGCGCACCCGGCCGAGAGGATCAGCGTCGCATCGGGGCCGGAGAAGGTCCACACGCGCGCGTCGATCGCAAACGGCACGATGGTGGCCGATTGGACGGTGACCGCGTCGGTAAGCGGGCGGACCTCTTCGTCATCGACGATGGTGCGGACCTTGGCGAGCAGCGCGGCGGACGCGGTGCCGTCGCCCTGCGCCGAAAGGATCGTCACGACGACCTCCCCGGGCGCGGGGCTGACGACGCTGGCATCGGCGACGTCGCCATCGGCGCGACGGGCGAAGGCGACATAGGCGAGGACCGGTCCGGCGACCGAGAAGCTTTCCGGGGCGAGCACGATGCGCTGGCGGAAGGCTTCGTCACCCTCCATCACGGCGGGCGTTCCGGCGCTCGCATCGGCAGGCGTGATGACCAGGCGCGGCAGCCCGACCAGCGCGCCGAGGTGGTCGAGATGCGCGCCGGTGGCGAAGGCCAGCAACAGCTGGCGTGCGGCATCATTGAATTCGGCGCGCATCAGCATGATGCGATAGGCGGCGGCCTGCAGCAGCATCATGATCGGCTCGCTGTCGAGCGTCGCGTCGAAGTCGGGGAATTGCGCCTGTACGTCGGCGACCAGGTCGGCGACGATCGCGTCGAAGCCGGGCTGCGCGACCAGCGGCGGGGGCGGCAGGCGCGACAGGTCGACGGGGGTGGAGGCGGCGGCGAGGTCCATCGCCGGCCATGTCGGCGTGACGATCCGTCCGGCGCCAGCGCGGCGGGGGGTAGAGTACGTCTCTACCCGGTGCCGTCGACCAGCTTCGAAGCTGAACCAAGTATTTTAAAATATGTCTGGCTTGAGGTTTGGTTGCCGACAAGTGCCCGACGTGAAAGGCTTTGCCTGCTCGGTAGGCGAGCGCTCAGAAAAGGGGTCCTGAAATGATCAAGGCTGCACTTGGCACCATCGCATGCGGTGTCCTCCTTGCCATATCAATGCCTGCAACGGCACAGCTGGGCGGCGGCAACAGCTGCGGCGGAACGTCCGGGGGCGGGTTCCGGATCGACGATCACGGAAACGGCTTCAAGACCACGCATTATCCCAACGGGCAATACACTACGACCTACAGCTGGACCGACAGCGACGGTGCACGACACTCGGTCGTTGTCGAGACCGGGATGAGCCCACCGCGCGAGGTGAGCGTCGACTGCTAACGATATGGGTGGCGGCACCGGTCAGCGTGACCCGGTGCCGTCAACCAACGCAGCCATGAAGGCGTCGGCGACCATTGCCCGATCTGCCTCGTTCAGGCCGAGCAGGCGGCGGCGGGCATAACGTACTGGCTTGGCCTTCAGCGCCGGCTTGTCGACCAAGCCGTCCTGGTGAACGCGGCCGACGCGCGCGGCCTGTCCGGTGAAGCCGATCCATGCCTCGCGATCGGTGGCGCCCTCCTTCAGGTGACGCGGCGACAGCAGCTTGCGAAACATTGCCTTGCGCCGGATATGCCCTTTGCGGCGCAGGCGACCGGCGCCGGCATTGTCCTGTCCTTCATCCAGCGGAAGCCAGCGCTCGATCTGGTCGCGGTGGAAGGAGCGGATCGCGCCGACCTTGATATCGAAGCCGGTCATCAGCGGGCCGTCGAGCGTCCAGCTTTTCATGTAGACTTCGCGCGGTGCGGGATCGCCCTTGGGATACAGGAAATGGACCGCCCGATTGCCACGCACGGGCTGCGGCCGCTTGCGGCGGGGCGCGAAGCCCGACCCATCCGGATTCTGCTGGCGCTCGATCCGCGCGCGCTGGCTGGCGCGGACCTTCTTGGCGACGCTGCGCAGGAGCTGGCGGCGGGCCGATGCGTCGAGATTTCGCAGCAGCGCCGTCGCCAGCGATTCGATCTGCAGCAGATCGTCGCCCTCGGTCATGCCGGGACGATCGTCATGCCGTCATCGAGCAGGCCCTGTACCAGCGACACGCCGCAGACGCCGCAGACGCCGGGGAAGGCGTCGGCGAGGACCGGCTCGGCCACGTGGGTCGGTACGAACGTCGTCTTGCCGGTGCGCTCGACCAGGACCAGTTCCGACAGTTCCAGCTCGATCGAGACGTCGGCGGTGTCCGCGTCGAGCAGTTCGCTTTCGAAAGTGAACGGCTCATGCGGCGCGCGATCGAGCAGGTCGGGCTGCTGTTCGGCGATCCATGCAAGGATCGGGATCATCAGCGCGTCGACCGATCCGGTATAGCCCTGCACGACCAGCGACAGGGTGTAATGGTATTTGAAGGCGAGGTTCGCACCGCGGCGGCATTCGACGCGCCCGCGGTCGATGAAAGTCGCGAGCTTTTCCGTCTGGCCGACCAGTGCAGTGGCGTAGAGCAGCTGGCGCAGGGTTTCGGGCTTCAGCATATCAGGCCGCCATGCGCCGACGGAGTGCAATCTGTCGTACGCGCAGCGTGACCTGTCCTGCCGCCACTGATCGCACCCGCAAGATAATCGCGACGTACGGATTGGTGCCCGGCTGACGGGGCGGGATTTGCGTGGGCCGCGTGCGTAGGGTCAGCACGCACGGCTCGTCCGGGCCAAGATCGGTCGCGGCAATATCCACGGGCATGACAAGGTCCATGCTGCCGAAGTTCGCTGCGCCGTCGTAACCGGTCAGTTCCAATGCAACACCGGCAAGCGCGCCTGCCGTACCAATGATCTCCACTTCGGACACCGCCTCGACCCAGTCGCCCACCACCAGCGCCGAATTCCACGTGCCGCCTTGGGCATCCAGCGCCTGATTTAGGCGGAAGGTGCCGCCCATGGCGGTGAAGTCGATCACGCACTCGACGTAATTTCCGACGCCACTCGCGTTCGCTCCGCTGGTCAGGCTCGCGGTCGCATTGATTGCCGTCGTCGTGAAGGACGCAGGGACGTTGCCTGTCACGCCGGAAGCCGCTGTCCCGCCGTTGGTCGTGGTGAAGAGGTGATTGAGCAGCAACTGACGCCGCCCGTAGGCCCTCACGTCATTCATGCCCTTCGAAAGGACGCTGGCGCGGGGC
Organism: Sphingomonas paucimobilis; assembly: GCA_036946325.1. Taxonomy (GTDB): domain Bacteria; phylum Pseudomonadota; class Alphaproteobacteria; order Sphingomonadales; family Sphingomonadaceae; genus Sphingomonas; species Sphingomonas paucimobilis_A. The sequence continues at coordinate 1,746,024 of JAQIJL010000001.1, read as the reverse complement.
GGGACGATCGACGACAGCAGCGCGGCCAGCGATCGGGCGTGCTTGAAAGCGCCGCGCGCATTCTCGTGCACACCGTCGTACGACAGACCGGTCTTGAAGGACGGCGTCGTCGTGGTCGCCTGCATCAGCGTGGTGTAGGCGTCGTGGACATACACGCCGGGGGTGGCATCGCCATATTCGGCGATCATCTGCCGGAGATCCATCAGCGCCGTGATTTTCTCGGCGGAACTGAGGTCTTTCGATCCGACCTCATTTTCCAGCACGACAATCATGCCGGCCCGCAGCGCCTTCGCGCAGATGTCGCGAAGGTCGCGCATTGTGACCGCTGCGACATTGGCGATAGTGACCAGCTCGCCCGTCACCTCGTGATTGTAGGTGAAGCCGCCGCTCGCAACCTTCGCGACGTTATTGACGCCGCACCACAGGTGCAGAAGGCCAGCACCGGTCGCGATAGCCGCATCCAGTCGGGCGAAGAGATGATCGGTCCGATCACCCGACCTGCCGAAGGTCTGGCCGATGGTCAGCCGGTGGCCGATTAGCGAGTTGGCGACATTCAGCGGCGACCGGGCGTTCCTGTTCCGCTGCGCTGGTTCGAGGTACATCGCATCGGCGCGGCTATCACCGAGCGCCGTCGCGACATGGGGCAGGCGACGGTTCGCGAAGATATTCCAGCGGGCAAGCATGCCCAGGCTGACGCCCAGCGATCCGGATCGCATGGCCATGGATTAACCCTCCGCAATCATGTTGAGGGCGGTGGTGCCCGTCGCACGGACGTGGCTCGCGCGGACGCCGATGTAGCTGGAGTCGGTGAGATTGCGGTACGTCACGTCGACCGTCGAGCCGACAGGCCGGATGGTGACGTCACCGCCGGTGCCGACGTAGATCCCGCGCGGGACGGGATTGAGCGCGACCGTATCGCTGGGCACCACCGTCGTTGCGGTGCGCGCAGGCAGGATGGCGTCGAGCAGCGCCTTCAGCCGGCCGAGCAGGGTTAGCGGATTGGGCGCGTCGACCACCTGGCCGAACGGGTGGCTCGCCACCTCGGCGGCGGCGGCGCGTTCCTCGATCGTCGTCTTCACTGGGCGGTTTCCTTGCAGGCGGTGGCGTCGTGCCAGCCAATGAGGCGCAGCAGCTGGTCGCGGGTGTCGCGCAGCGCGGTCGCCATGCGGATCGTCGCGGCGCGAACGCCGGCGGGCATCGTCGCCTCGGCATCGGCCGGATAGCCGACCAGTGCGACCGGGCAGCGCAGCAGCTCGGCCGGCGGCGTGTCGCGGACCTCGACGGCGACGGGCACCGACTTAGCGACCGGCACCTGCCGGACGCAGGCCGGCAAGGTCGTTAAGAGCAGCGAACCAATCGCCATCGACGCGATCGGTGGGTGAGGCTTTCGCATCGGCGGCTTCCATTCTCTGGGTGGCGGCGCGCGCGGCCTCGGTGGCGACGCGGGCGTGGGCGACATCGGTACGGGTGCGGGCGTCGCGGTCGCGCATCGCCGCCGCTAGCTTGTCGGCGGTCATGCGGTCGCTGTCGGTACGGAAGGCGGCGAGGTCGGCGATGGCGGCCTTGCAGCGCTGGCCGGTGGCGAATTTGACGCGCTTGCCGTCGACCGTCTCGACCGAGGCGGCATAGGTGGTGCCGGCGGCGGCGCAAGCGATCTCCGACCATTGCAGCGCGCGGTCGCGCTCGCCGGTCACCCGCGACCACTAGACGTAGCAGAAGGCGGCGGCGGCGCCGAGCGCGATCAAGGTGAGCCACTGGCGCGCGCCGGCGATCTTGGCGAGGCCGGCGGCGATCATCGCACGTCCTTTCCGCTGCGCATCATGATCGCGAGGCGAATGGCGCGCTGACCGACCTGCCGTGCCCATTTCGACAGCAGCATGTTGCCGGCGGCCTCTTCGAATTCACGGCGCTCGACCATCCGCAGCGTGTTGCGGAAGCCGACCAGGCCGTTGATGCCGAGGTTGAAGCACATGTTGAGCAGCACGCGCTGGCGAACGTCGTCCAGGCCGCGCCACCAGGGCAGGCGGCGGTCGAGGTCGCGCTCGCATCCGACGATGTCGTTGGCGAAGAGCGATTCCGCCTGCAGCTTCGTGATGCCGTGGCGCTTGACGTGGGCGAGCGCCTGGGCGGGCGTATCGCAGCCGAAGAGCCGCGCCTCGCTGCCACTGATACCGACATCGTCCAGATTCCGACCGATGCCGATGGTCAGCTTGGCCGCCGTGCAGTGATACGTCTTCAGCCGCAGCCCTTCGTCGCGGGTCAGCTCGGCGACGAGCTTGTCCATCGAATAGGTCATTTGCCACCTCCGACGAAGCGGTCGCGGATCAGCGTGGGTAGACCGACGACGACGTCGATTACGCTGCTGGCGAAGCGCGGGGTGGCGCGGAAGGCGATCATGCCGGCGGTGAAGACGATGCCGTCGACTACGAAGGTGTGCAGGTCGAAAAGCCCGACGATCGCGCCGCGCGCGAAATAGGAGACGACGGTGCCAACCGTAAATTGGGTGAAGCGGTCGGACCAGCTCAGCCCCTTTTCGTAGGCGAGGCTGACCGCCGCGCCCATCGCGCCGGGAACGAGGCCCGCCAGCAGGGCGAGCAGGGTGTCGAGGATGGTGAGCAGCTTGCTCATGTCAGTCCCACAATTGGAGGAGGGGGCGGGTTGCCGGCGCCGATGCGGCGGCGTCGGGGATGATGATCGCGGTGCCGGCGGGCAGGACTGGGCCGAGCGCGGCGAGGCCGGGATTGGCGGTTAGGACGACGCCGATCGCCTCCGGTCCCAAGCCCCGGTCGCGGTGCAGGGTCAGGTCGAGCGTATCGCCCTGGCGCGCGGTGACGGCGTCGGCCATCACAGCAGCTCCACGTCGGTGCGCGTGCGGCCGAGAATGTCGCGGATCGCGTGGATCGCGTCGCGGTGCAGTTCGCCGATCGTCGGATCGAGCGCGCCCGCGTCGCGGTCGCCGCCGGCGGTGGTGTCGAGGTCGCGGTGCCGCTCGATCAGCTCGACCTTGGTCAGCGCGCCGACGGCGCGGTGAAAGGCGATGACCAGGCGGCTGACGCCGTCGATTTTCTTGGCGGGCACATCAGCCAGGCTGGCGTGCCCGGCCGCTTCCCATGCCGCCGCCTGCGCGCCGAGCTGGTTGTCGATCGAGAGCAACGCGGCACGCGCGGCGTCGCGCAGCCGTTCGGGCGTCACGACCTGCCGCGTGCCGATGCGTTGATCGAGCCGCAGGCGGTCGAGATTGACGGCGGGATACCAGTCGGCCGAGATCTCACCGTCAACCGATGTCAACGGTTCGGGAATGACCGAGTCGTGGCAAGCGCCGCCGGCGATGGTGCCGAAGCCGCTCATGCGCCGCCGATCGCAGCGAGGATCGCGCTGGCGGCGGCGATGAAGGTCAGCAGACCGAAAGCGGCGGTGCCGATTGCGATTGGCACGAGGTCGGCGGGTGCGATGCCAAGATCGGTCGACCAATGCGGATGATCCGACGCGACGATCGCGCCGCCCAGCGTCAGCAATGCGCCGACCAGCAGCGCGGCGGACAGGGCGAAGAGAAGTGCGGCGTGGGTCACGGGGCGGGCTTTCGAGAAATTCGGGGGTGGAGGCCGGAGGATCGTGGCCCACAGCCCGAAGGCCCTCCCACGTCTTGCGACCTGCCCCCGAGACGCCGGGGGGCGAGCTGGTGTCAGCCGGTGGAACCGGCGGTGTCGGGCTTGGCGGCGGCGAGACGCTTCTCGACAGCCTTGATGGTGGTCTTCACACCGACGCGGTCGTGCAGCGCCTGCGCGCGGCGCAGGTAATCGAGCGCGGCCGTGGTGGCGTTGATGCCGGGTTCGACACCATCGACCCCACGGTTCAGTTCGAAGCCGATCGCCTTCAGCAGCTTGGCGCGAACCTCATCGTGCATGTCGTCGTGCGCCGTCAGCGCCTCGACCTGTTCGAGAATGGCAAGGTCGAAGGGCTTGTCGGCGGCCTGTGCCTTGATCGCGGCTTCGGCGATTTCCTCCACGATCAATGTCGCGGCGTCGCGGGCGTAGCGCTGCGGCATCGCGACCTTGTGCGCGAGGACATGCTCGATCAGCGGCATGGCGGCGGCATAGTCGCCGACGTCGATATTCCAGACCATGACGGTCGGAAGGACGTCGCCCGATACGCCGGCACCGGCGACCTGCGCACCCGACAGCAGCCCGGCGACCCAGTCGGCATATTCGGGCAGCATCTCGCGCTTCGCCGCGATCTTGCGATCGATCGACTTGATCTCTTTCAGCCGCTGCAGGTCGTGGCGCAGGCGCGCGCCGATCTGCGCGGCGGCCGATGCAACCGCGCGGTCGGCGGGAAGGGATGCCACCGCCGGCGAACCGGCGGTGGCGACGTCGCCCATGGATGCGAGCGCCGATTGTTCGGCCAGGATGCGTTCCCGGTGACGGCGAGCGAGGCTCATTGCGCTGATCCTATGGGTGACGTGTCAGGCGGGGCGGCGCGGCGTCAGGCCGGCTTGCTGCCCATGACGATGTTCTCGACCAGCGAGGTGTAGCCGTAGTCCTCGACCACATATGCCTCGTTCCAGCTCTCGTAGTTTTCGAAGCGGTCACGCTTGGCGACCTCGACAAACTGGCGGCGGCGGGTGTTTTCCTGCTGATAGATCGACAGGTTATCGAGACGGGTGATGAGGATGGTACCGGCCGGGAAGGCGGGCACGCGCACCGCCGGCAGGCCGCCGATCTGCTTTTCCGAGCGCAGGATGCGATCGCGCGATTCCTGCTCGGTCGCCTTGTCGCCTGCGGCGTTGATGATCGGGAAATATTTGTCGTTCAGCAGGTCGCGGCCGACGATGACGACCAGGTCGGTATCGTCCTGCGCCCACGGGTCGAGGTTGCTGATCGCGTCGTACACCAGCGCGTCGAGGTTCACGAAGTCGACGTCGGTGCCGATCTCGCCCTCGCCGACGTAGATCGCCTTGGTCGCGCCGGTGGTCAGCTCGCCATCGTCCATGACGCGCGCGGGCGCCTTGGTGCGGATGTGGTGCAGCCACCCGTAGTTCACGTCCTGCAGCAGCGGGTTTGCCGCCTTATTCGACGTCGCGGCATGGGCCGTGCCGTGCCACCCGATCATGATCCGGTCGCGGGCCTGCGACTTCAGGATCAGGTCGCGGATGCGGGTCTGGAAATCCTTGAATTTCGCCCAGGCGTCGATCTTCGCGTACGACAGGTGGGTGTCGTGGTTGACCTTCTCGCAGCGATACTTGTGGCTTTCGGTGCCGGTCGGGTCGACCGTCTTGCGCTCGCCATCGCCGCTGGTGTCGGTCGTGCTGGACACCGGCGTGGTGATCGACAGGCCGATCTTTTCGCCTTCCTGCTCGGGCACCTCGACCACGTTGATCCGCGACAGGAAGTCGCTCGATTCCTGCAGCTTGGTGATGAGCTTCTGCGCAATCGACGGCTCGATCGCGAAGCGGGTCGAGCCGACTTCGCTGGCTTCGATGCCGTTGAGCAGCGCGACCTGGCTGACATAGGCGGTGAGGGCAATGCGGGCGAATTTACGAAGGGACATGAACGTCTCCGGGTGAAAGTGGCGGCAGCGGGGCGGGGCAAATCAGCAGTCGGTGACGACGCCGGGGGTGTCGCCGCCGGTCGCGGGCGGGCGGCTGAAGTTGTCCGGGGCTTCGGTGGTGGCGAGCTGGTCCTCGATCGCCTTGAACCGGGCGTCGCTCGCGGTGACGCTGTCGATCAGCGGCTGCAGCTTGTCGGCGACCGCGTCACCGACGGCCGTCGCGATGGCCGAAAAGTCGTTGTCGTTCGCCGGCGTCTTCACCGGTTCCTGCACCGGCGGCTTTGACTCTTCCTTGCGGGTCGCGAACACCGCCGAGAACGCGGCCATCACGCCTTCCTTGACGCTGGCGGTGATGCTCTTGGCGTCGACCTGGTCGGCCTCGAATTCGATCGCGGGCGCCTCGGTCCCGACGGCGAAGATCGAGCCGGGCGCGGTGCGGGAGAATTTCAGCGATTGGGTGCCGATGCTGGCGGGGGTATCGGTGAAGGCCAGACCGATCAGGCCGACCTTGCCGCTGCCGGCATAGCTGGGGGTCAGTTCGACCGAGGGGAATGGCTTCTGGTCGCGCGCGGAGAGTTCGACCAGCTGGTCGTTGGCATCGACCTGGATATACAGCGCGCGGCGCTTCTCATCCTTGCCCGCGATCTTGATCGTGTCATCCTGCGCCTTCACGGCGAAGATCGAACCATAGCCGTTGAACGGCGGCTCGGGGCTGAAGCCGGCGATATGCTCGATGTTGATGCGCGGCGTGTAGCTGTCGAGATTGAACGTCTCGACGACCTCATCGATCATCTCGGCAGTGATGGTGCGCCCGTCGCTGATCGTGTTGCCTTCGACGAAAGCGCGGAAGAACTGGCTTTTCTTGCCCATGGCGGTCCTCGGTAGGTCGGTTCGATGCGGCCGGAGGTCGCGCCGCCGGACTGGAAGCCTCACAGGGGCGGAAGGCGGGCCGCTTCTCAAGCGTGGCGGGGGGTAGAGTGCGTCTCTACCCGGTGCGGCGCTCCGGGGCGGGGACGGGACATGGCTAGGGTCGCGGTCGATGGAACCCGCCTCCGCACCTTTCCTGCGCAATCCGCTGACGCTGCCGATCGAGGACCGGCGGCGTGCCGCGCGCAGCCTGTACTGGCGCGGGTGGGAGGTCAGTCAGATCGCCGAGGAACTGGAGGTGGCGCGAACCACCGTCCAGTCGTGGAAGGATCGCGGCAAATGGGACGATGTGCCCAGCATCCGGCGCCTGGAGGACTGCCTCGAAGCGCGGTGGATGATGCTCATCGCCAAGGACAAGAAGACGCCGGGAGATTTCAAGGAAATCGACCTGCTGGGCCGGCAGGTCGCGGCGCTGGCGAAGGTCCGCCGGTACGAAGAGCCGGGCGGGCACGAGGGCGACCTGAACGACAAGGTCGCGAACCGGAATAGCGGTCCGCGCAAGGAAAAGGCGAAGTCCAACCACTTCACGGCCGAACAGGCGGCCGAGCTGAAGGCGATCTTCCTCGACCAGTTGTTCGGCTATCAGGAGACGTGGTGGGCGAACCTGTCGCGCCGCACGCGGATGATCCTGAAGTCGCGCCAGATCGGCGCGACCTATTATTTCGCGTTCGAGGCGCTGATCGACGCGATCGAGAGCGGACGCAATCAAATCTTCCTGTCGGCGTCGAAGGCGCAGGCGCACCAATTCCGCAATTACATCGTCGGGTTCGCGAAATTGGTGGGGGTCGACCTGAAGGGCGACCCGATGCTCATCACCAGCGCGCTACGCCCCGACGGTGAGGCGGCCGCCGAGCTGCACTTCCTCGGCACCAACTTCCGCACGGCGCAGGGCCGCAGCGGCAACTTCTATTTCGACGAGTTCTTCTGGGTCCACGGGTTCGAGGAGCTGAACAAGGTCGCCAGCGGCATGGCGACGCACAAGCATTGGCGGAAAACGTATTTCTCGACGCCGTCGACCGTCGCGCATCTCGCCTATCCCTATTGGACAGGCGAGCGCCGCAACCGCCGCAAGGCGAAAGCCGATCGGATCGAGATCGATGTCAGCCATGCCGCGCTGAAGGATGGCCGGCTGTGCGAGGACGCGGTGTGGCGCCAGATCGTCACCGTTCACGACGCCATCGAGCGCGGGTTCGACCTGGTCGACCTCGACGAGCTGCAGGACGAATATGCCGAGGACGAGTTCGCCAACCTGTTCGGGTGCGTGTTCGTTGATGACTCGTTGTCCGCGTTCCGGTTCAATGACCTGGTCGCGCTCGGCTGCGACAGTCTGGTCGAATGGACCGACTTCGATCCCGAGGCGGCGCGGCCCTATGGCAACCGCGCGGTGTGGGCGGGCTATGATCCGCAGAATTCGGAAGACGGCGATAACGCGGCGCTGGTCATCATGGCGCCGCCGACGTCGCCCGGCGGCAAGTTCCGGATCCTTGAACGCCATCAGCTGCGGGGCTTGGACTTCGAGCAGCAGGCGGAATTTATCAAGGCGGTCCTGTCGCGCTACACCGTGACGTACCTCGGTATCGACGCGACCGGCGTCGGCGCCGGCGTCCACCAACTGCTCGCCAAACCCGACAGCGGCATCGGCGGCGTCACCAAGATCGAATATTCGCTCGAAGTGAAGGCCGCCATGGTCATGAAGGCGCAGAACATCGTGCGCCGGGGCAGGCTCGCGTTCGACAGCCTGTACATGGACGTCGTCTCCTCGTTCATCTCGATCAAGAAGACGATCACCACCAGCGGGCGGAACATCACGTTCAAGGCCGGGCGCGGCGGGCAGGACGGCCATGCCGATATCGCCTGGGCGGCGATGCACATCCTCATCAACGAGCCGCTCGACGGCAAGGAAAAGCCGAAAGGCTCCATGGAGATCATCGAATGAGCAAGCGCACCCAGCGGATGAGCGCGCGTGCCGCCCGCGCCGCGTCGGTCGGCGCGATCGTGCCGGCGAACGATCGCGGGACCGCGATCGAGGCGTTCAGCTTCGGCGATCCCGAGCCGGTCCTCGACCGGTCGTTGCTGCTCGACATGCTGGAATGCCCGCACAACAACCGCTGGTACGAACCGCCGGTGTCGCGGCAGGGCCTCGCGCGGGCGTTCCGGGTGTCGCCGCATCATTCGTCGGCGATCATCTTCAAGCGCAACCAGCTGCTCGGCGCGTTCCGGCCGAGCCAGTGGCTGTCGCGCGATACCTTCACCAAGCTGGTGCAGGACTATCTGGTGTTCGGCGACTGTTTCGCGGTGAAGGTCCGCAACATCGCCGGAGCCACGATGCGGCTCGACTATACGCCGGCGAAATACACCCGGCGCGGCGTCGAGGCGGGTCGGTGGTTCTATGTCCCCGGATCGACGCAGGAACAGGAATTCGAGCGCGGGTCGGTGATCCAGCTCATGCAGCCCGACGTCAACCAGGAGCTGTACGGTGTTCCTGAATATATGTCGGCGCTGCAGGCGGCGCTCCTGAACGAGGCGGCGACGCTGTTCCGCCGCCGCTACTATCTTAACGGCGCGCATGCGGGCTACATCATGTACGCGACCGGCGACATCGACGTCGCCGATACCGACAAGCTGAAAGAGGCGATGAAGGCCGCCAAGGGGCCGGGTAACTTTCGGTCGATGTTCGTCCACGCGCCCAACGGCAAGGAACAGTCGATCCGGATCATCCCGATCGCGGAAGCCGCGGCTAAGGATGAATTCCTCGGCATCAAGTCCGCCTCGGCCGCCGACGTGATGGCCGCGCACCGCGTGCCGCCGCAGCTGCTCGGCATCGTGCCGGCGCAGGGGTCCGCGTTCGGTAATCCGACCGATGCGAATGCCGCGTTCGAGCGGAATGAAATCCGGCCGTTGAAAGCGGTCTTTCTCGACATCAACGATCGACTGGGCGTGCCGGCGGTCGTGTTCGAGGAAGAACAGGCGGCGTAGACAGGAGCCGAGCGACGACATAATTCTAAGGTTCGCGGTAGCCTTCGCGCAGACCCCGGAAACGGGTGAGCCGTCTCCCACCCGCAAGCGCTCTCGGACGATAAGAGTGGGTGCCGCGATCTCAACCAATACCCCGTCAGCCGATCGGCCGGCGGGGGTGACCGGATGGCAGTCCGGCACACCGACGAGACCCAGCTCGCCACGACCACAGGCCATTTGGCCGCCCCGCACCCGGCAGCACCGGGCGGGTTTCTAAGAGGCGGACTGAGTACCCATGTATCCAACAATCGTTCGTCCGGTCGCGCCCGCGGCCGGCTACATCGGTGGCAAGCGCAATCTGGCGGGGCGGCTTGTCCCGCTGCTCGATCGCGTCGAGCATGATGGCTATGCCGAGCCGTTCGTCGGCATGGGCGGAATCTTCCTGCGACGCCGATCGCGGCCGAAGGCCGAGTTCATCAATGACGTGTCCGGCGACGTCGCGACGTTCTTTCGCGTGCTGCAGCGGCATTATGCCTATTTCGTCGACATGTTGCGATTCCGCGTTGCGAGCCGAGCGGAGTTCGAACGGCTGCGAGCGCAACCGCCGGAGACGCTGACCGATCTGGAGCGGGCGGTACGATTCCTCTACCTTCAGCGACTGGCGTTCGGCGGGAAGGTTGAGGGCCGCAACTTCGGCGTCGACCGGACACAGGGCGCTCGTTTTAACGTCACGAAGCTGGAGCCGATGCTCGCCGATATCCATGAGCGCCTCGCGGGCGTCGTGATCGAGCAGCTGGGCTATGCCGACTTCATCCGGCGCTACGATCGGGCGGGCATGCTGTTCTACCTCGATCCGCCTTATTGGGGTTGCGAGGCGGACTATGGCGCGGACGTATTTGGCCGCGACGATTTCGCCGAACTGGCCGAGCAGCTCGCCGGCATCAAGGGTCGGTTCGTGCTGTCGATCAACGACACGCCGGGCGCGCGGGATGTGTTCGCGCGTTTCGAACAGGTCGCATTGCCGGTGACCTATACCGTCGGCGCCGGCGAGGCGAAGAAGGTGAGCGAGTTGGTGATCGCCAATTTCGACACCGGAGGCATCGCCGGGGCGACACCGGCGAACGATCGGTGACCGAGGCGCGGCGGCGGGGACACCCTGCTGCCGCGTCGTCGATTGTGGAACAATAAGGGAACAACTATATCCGTTCCACCGACTCGCAATGGAGCAGTGGCATGGAGATTGACGGATACGGCGAGCGCCGCCCTGACTTCGCGGGGTGGCTTCTGATGCAGCGCGATCGCGGCGACTGGGTCGACGCGATCGCCGACCAGGCGCGCCGCGACCGCGCCTTTCCCCGGTGCGGTACCGCCGACGACGTCCGCGCTCATTTCGAGAAGGCGCAGGCGGATGGCGAGGCACTGGCCGCGCTCGATCATGCCGAGCTGGACTATTATGCGTACTGACACGCGGGCCTCGATCGACCGCATCGTCGCGCGCGGTGGTGATGCGCGCGGCGTGCTGCGCGTCGCGGCCGGGATCCGTGGCGCGACCATGGTCGAGCTGTAGCGAGTGATCCGGCGCAGCGCCGGCTATGTCGGCCGCTATGTCGACCAGGGCGTGCCGGCCGCGCTGGATGACGCCGACCGGTGCGACCTTGCGCGCTACCTTGGGATCAGTGCCTCGCTGCTGTCGTGATCGCACCGACACGCGCTGGTCGTCGCGAACGTGTGGTCATCGAATTATCCGTCGCGATCTTACGGAGGGGGATGACAGATGCCGGTGCTGGAAAGGTCGACACCCTAGCGGTACGCCTCGCACTCCGTTGCCTGCTTCCGTACTGCCCGCAGACCTGGCCACTGACCGCCTATTGGGAGGGTGCTGCCGGTGACCATGATATCGGTCGCGCTCAGACCGTCACCGCCGCGTACAACGGGATCATTCGGCAGCTCCGGTCGACGGGAGTGTGGAAGGATTAGTGCCACGCGACCGCAGCGCCCATGACGAGCAGCGCAAAGGCGACACCCGCCCAGTATTGCCAGCTCGCAAGGACTGGCGACATACGCTGAGGCTCAGGAGCGTGGTAGGCTTTAGGAACGTGTTCAATCCGACCGCGGCCAAATAACTGGCTTCGCCGATCGCGTGCCAAGCGCGATGGATCGGTACGCGCTATTCATAACGCGGAGGTAGCTCTGGCCGGAGCTACTGTCGGAGCGTCTGCAAACCCCCATTGATAGCCTCCACGACGGAGAACCCCTCCGCCTGCCGTCCTACGTGGACCAAAAATACACGCGCTTCATGGTGAGTAGCGGCTCAACGATACCCGCGCGATACCCGCTCGGCGTTACGACTGGTTCCCGCTAAATTGCGGATAGAGGTCCGGTAGCAACGACCGGTCCAGTAGGTGTTGGCTTCGGCGATCCTCCAAGCGGTTCGATTGAGATCGCGAGAACTAAGCCGGGCTGTAATGCCGTTGGCCCTGTCGCCGGCAGCGCGATCAGCGTCGTCTCGTTGCGTGAAAGAAGACCGAGGGAGCGTGGGACGCCGTCCTGGATGGCCCAGAGTTGAGCGGCCTTTCCGTCTGGCGCGATGTCCGTGCCGGCCACGCGAAATTGCCCCGCGCCGCGATCGACTACCGCAGCAATCGGTTTTCCCGTACCATCAGATGGATCGAGCACGGCGAGTAGAGTCACCGGCGGCTGTCGATTGATTGGTGGCACAATCGTCGTTGCCGGTCGCAAAGTCGTTACCAACAGTATCGCCGCGGAAGCAGCGACGGCGCTCGGAACAACGTACCGAAGCCACGACCATCGATTTGGTACAGTCTGGATGCCGATGTCATCGATCAAGCCAGCTGGTGCCGGAACACGGGAATAACCGGCCAGCATGCTGGAGAGACGCGAACGCCACCACTCGACCTCGCGGGCGAATGTTGGATCGGAAAGAGTTCTGCGCATCGCTTGCGCGCGTTCATCGCCTTCGAGCAAACCAAGCGCCAGTTCGCCTGCAAGCATATCGTGCTCAGCCATCGCCGACGCATCCCCGCAAATTTAACAGGCCGCGACGTGCCCAGCTCCGGACCGTAGGTTCAGGAACCCCTTTGGCTTCAGCGAGCTGAGCATATGTCAGCCCCTCGAAGAACGCCGTCCGTAAGGTATCCCGTTGGCGAGGATCCAACTCCTCGAGGCAATCGTAGAGGAGTTGCGCATCTTCTGTGCGCTCCAGTACGGCAAGCTGGTCCGGGGCATCATCTGCAATACTGTCAGCGTCCTCGATTGGTCTCGCCATCCGCTTGCCGTAACCCCGCACCCAATCGATTGATCGGTTACGCGCGATTGTTCCCAACCAAGACATTGGATGGGCGCCGGTTGGAACGAAGCTGTCGGCCCGCTTCCATATAAGATGATAAACTTCGTGCAGAACATCCTCGGCAGCGCTCCGCTCCTGGCAGATGCGCAGGCAGATGCCGAAGAGCGATGACGATGTAAGTTTATACAATTCCCCGAGGGCGGCGCGGTCACTTTCGCCAACGCGCTCAAGCAGTTCGCAGATCGTGACGCGAGCGTCATAGGGGTTCAACAGCTGATCGGCCACGGGCGCGGACGTAGCGCAACCCTCCATAGCGCGCAATCAACTGACAAGCTGCGGGCACGGTCGATACCCACACGGTACCCACAGCTCTTTACGAGCGGGCGCCGGACGTAGCCGCGTTCGCCGGCCGACCGCTACCACCGGGCTGCGTTGCAACCCCGAATTACGCGCTATTCCCCCCGCCTCGCCCGCGCTCTTTTCGTGGCGCTTTTGACGCATGCACCGCGCTGCCGGTCCCCTAGAGTGAAACCGCGGCTAAACGCCGCGATTTGGGCGCACCCGTGCGACGCAGATCGACGCAGCCAGCGTGCCCGCGCGCGCGACGGCTGAAATTCGAATGGCACGCGTCGTGCTCGTCCCCGTCGCTAAGCCATCGGGGCGGCGCAAGCCGCTCCGGCCGACGGTCGCCGAGGGCGTGTCGGATAGGGGCGGGTGTGCCGTGTGAAGGGGAGGGGACAATCAAATCAGCGTATCGCGTAGCGATTCCTCTTCAATCTTCATTCTACCAGCGGGTAGCCGGCAAACTATGAACTCGCACTAGGCACAAGGCCGTCGCGCTGATCGATCGAAGCGCTCATCCGCGAAAGGATGGCCGCCAGCTCCGGATCCGATGGCGTGGCCGGCCGAGCCGGCATTGCACCGCCGCGCAGCTTCTTTATGGCGATCGTCAACAGGTTCTGGAACGTCGACTTCGCCTCGGTGACCAGCTGCGCCGCCCAGTCGAAGTAATAGGCGTTGGACGTCTGCTCCAGTTGCGGACCGGCATTGCCCTCCGCTCCTTCCTTGGTCTTCGTCCGTCGGACCCAGCTGACGAACCCAAACCGCTTCAGCCGGGCGAGCGACGCCTTTACGAAGCCGAGGCTCTTGCCTGTCTCGGCAGCGATCGTGGCGTAGCTTGGGAATAGCTGGCCGGTCAGGTGGTTGTACCGATCCAGCAGATACCAGAGGACCGCGCGGTCATCGCCGTGCAGCCGTTCACTGGTCGGCCTGACGTCCTCGCGCGTGCCGGCGCGCCGGTCAGCGCGCGCTTGGCGCAGGTCGATGCTATGAGCGCGGTACAGCCGATCGAATGCGCCGAGCGCTGCGCCCTTGATGACCGCCCAGTGCTTGCGGCTACCGCCACCATGACGATGCTGACGCCACGGCTGCGCCTTCGGCGAGGCCTCGTGATAGCTTTCGCGACGGACCGGATCGGTCGCGCCGTTTTCCTTCCGATGACCAGGCGTACGGCTGAGGACGCCGGCTGCGATGCTTCCGAACGCGGCGGTCATTGTGCTGCCGTCGCGGTAAAAACTCGCTCTGCAAACCGGTCGTAAGTCTTTGATTTTTGGACCGCGACTTTCGCGGCGTTCTGCAACGGAAGCGCGCGATTATGCGGCTTAATACGGCTTTTGGTACCGGCATTCGTAGGTTCGAATCCTGCCGCCCCAGCCAGTTTCCGAAAATGCAGCATTCACAGTGCTTTGCCTGCCCAAATGCGTCCGGTGTGGGGCAGGTTTGTGTGACAGGATTTAGTGCTGATTTGGACCTGCTCTAGTCGCTATTTGCACATTGCGATTATCCAAACATAATCTCAGGAAAGCAGGTAGGGGTTGAGCGGGATGTTGAACGCTGCTGCTGAATGATTCCCGACTTCAACGATGGTGGAGTTCTCCCGCCTTTCGTCGAGGGCGACGCGACAGGTTCCCGGCAGATACCTCGCTCGCCTCATCGTTCGAGCATGATGTCCCTCGTTGAACGCCTCGCCACGTCTCGCGAACGAGCGTCCATCCTGCGGGGCTTGACTGGTCTGCGGGCGGGTGGGCTTGGAACTGGGCTTCAATGGATAGACGGCAGCTTCGTGGAGCACTGTGAGGTTGTTAAAGGGCGTCCCCCGGTGATGTCGACGTAGTTGAGGGAGCTTGGATATGATTTCGACGCGGCCCGCCTTCGCAACGACAGGGGCGCGCGTCGGAATTTCATGGCCTCGGTCATCACTGCGAGGGACGGGCGAGTATCGGGTTCAGACGTCTGCGTCATACTCGCCCGCGCTTCAGCGGTCCCTTCTACCGAGGGTGGCCGAGCACCGGTCTCAAGCCGTCGCACCGCCGTCGATGTTGAGCGTCGTGCCGGTGATGTAGCTCGCATCCGGCCCGGCGAGGAAGGCGACCGCGCCGGCGATCTCCTCGACCTTGCCATAGCGGCCGAGCGGGATCGCGTGCAGCATCTGTCCGGCGAATTCGCTGTCGGCGGGGTTCATGTCGGTGTCGATCGGCCCCGGCTGCACGGTGTTGACCAGGATGTTGCGCGGGGCGAGGTCCTTGGCCCAGCCGCGGGCGAGCGCCGCTACCGCGGCCTTGGTCGCGCTGTAGACGGTGGTCGCGGGGAAGGCCATCTCTCCAGAAATACTGCCGATCAGGATGATCCGGCCACCGTCCCGAAGGTGCGGCAGCGCTGCGCGGGTACCGACGTGCAGGCCCTTCACGTTGACGCCGAACTGACGATCGTAAATCTCGTCGGTATCCTCGGCGACCGTGGAGAATTCGGCCACGCCGGCATTGTGGACCAGGATGTCGATCCCGCCGAGGGCAGCGGCGGCCTGTTCGACGCCGGCACGCTGCGAGGCGGGATCGGCGGCGTTTGCCTGAAAGGCGAAGGCGGTGCCACCCGCGCGCTCGATTGCCGCCACGGTAGCGTCGGCGGCGGCTTTGTTGCCGGCATAGGTGATCGCGACGGTCGCGCCATCCGCCGCCAGCCGCTTGGCGATGGCCGAACCGATTCCACGCGATCCCCCGGTGACGAGCGCCGTCCTGCCCTGAATCGACATATATATTCTCCAAAAAATGCTGGCCCGCGATCACGACGTCGTGCGCTGTCGGCAGGCGGTAAATGGGATGACGCTTCAACAGTTCAATAATGCCGAACTATTAAATTTACGGTTGTGCCTTATATCTGTTCCATGGCCCGTTTCACGCACCCCCGGCTGGAGGACGTCCCGCTCGATCTGGCGTTGCACGCGCTGGCCGATCCCAACCGGCTGGCTATGGTGGCGCGGCTCGCCGCGACCGAGCGGCTGAGTTGTACCGATGCCGCGCCGTGCGAGACGATCCCGAAGAGCACGCTGTCCAACCATCTGAAGCTGCTACGCGCCGCGGGGCTGATCGAGACCACGCAGGCCGGGCGTGAAATGATCAACACGCTGCGCCGCGCCGAATTCGACCAGCGCTTTCCCGGTCTGCTCGACGCGGTGCTCGCCAACCGGCTGGCTTGATTACCGCCCGATCGCGTCGAGTTCGGCGACGACGTCCTCGCGCCGCATCAGCGATGCCGCGGCGATGTTACGCGAGCGCTGGAGCAGCCGGGTGAGCGCGGCCTGCATCGGCGTTGCCTCCTGTCGTGCCGCCACAGCGAGCGTGTCGCCGACTGAAGCGGGCTGGACCCGCAGAGCGGACGAAGGATGCATAGGCGATGCCCTTCGCCGCCAGCGCGTCGATGAAGCCATCGTCGTCATGGTGGGCGAGGTTGTATCGATTCGCTACGCCGCAAGTTGTTCTCTGGGCGATCTTAGACTGCATAAAAAGCGGCCGCTCGAATTGGCACCGCTCGACACAGAAGCGGTTTAGGAGCCGACCGTCCGATCCGGGAGCCATTTGACAAGCACCCCTAAGTCTTTATTGAGACGCATTCGCATCAAGGGGGCGTATGAAGTATCCGTTATTGATCTCGGCCATTGCGTTGGTGGTGGCGCCGACGGCTTTGGCGCAGACCGGCGATTCCCGGCAGGGCGACGCGACTGTCGACGATATCGTCGTCACGGCCGAGCGGTCGCGCGGTGGGATTGTTGGGTTGGGGCATCAGGTGAGTGCGCTGGATCGGGAAACAATTGAACTCGCGCGCACAGCGTCGGACACGCTGGCCACCATCCTCGCCAAGACGGTGCCCGGGCTTGCGGATTCCAGTCGTACGATCACCGATTTCGGCCAGACCCTGCGCGGTCGCGGCGCGCTGATCCTGGTGGACGGCGTTCCGTACAACACGAACCGCGACAGCGCCCGCAACCTCATCGGCCTCGAACCCGCCAGCATCGCCCAGGTGCAGGTGCTGCGCGGCAGCAGCGCGATGTACGGCAGCGGCGCGACCGGGGGCATTATTTCGATCAACACCCGACCCGCCGGCGGGCCGCTCCGGGCAGAAACGGTGCTGGCGGGTACCGGATCGCTGTCGAACCCGACCGCCGACAGTCTGGGCGGCCGGGTGCAGCAGTTCGTCTCAGGCGAAGTCGGCAGCCTCGATTTCATCGTCAACGGCGGCTTTCAGCGGATAGGCGCCGGGTTCGACGGCAATGGCGATCGCCGCGCCCCCGAACCGAGCCAGGGCGACCTGTTCGACAGCAATATATGGAATATCGGCGGCAAGGCGGGGCTGCGGGTCGGCGGAACCTATGTCCAGCTCTCCGCAAGCCATTATCGCGCGGACCAGAATACCGACTTCGTGTCCGATCCGGCGGTCGATCGCCTGCCCGTCGGCACCGCTGCGGCCCGCCCCTTGCGCGGTATCCGGCTTGCCGACCAGAACCAGCTGCACAGCACGGTGGTGACGGCCAACCTCGCCGCGCGCGATGTCGTCGGCAGCCGCGTGACCATGCTCGGCTATTATCGGGACTTCTTCTCGCGCTACACGCCGTTCGACGCCCGCGGCATCGCCACCCGTGGCCGCAACGTCGATCAGGTGACGCAGAACAGCCAAGTGTTCGGCGGGCGGCTGACGATCGAGACGCCGCTGGCGGAGCGCACCTCCGTCACCTGGGGCGGCGACGTCACCCGCGAGAAGAGCGACATGCCGCTCGATGTGTTCGACCCCGTGGCGTATGACGCGAGCCGGGGGCTGGTGTTCAACCGGACCGCGACGCTGATCTACATGCCCGAGCTGACGACGCTGACCTATGGCGGCTTCGTGCAGGCGCAGCATCGCTTCGCCGACTGGTTCGCGGTCGAGGGGGGCGTGCGCTACGACCGCGCCCGCGCCCGCTTCGACGACTTCGTGCCGTTGTCGCAATATCGTGCCGCCCGGCCGGGCACGATCCCCGGCGGCACCATTTCCTATGGCGCATGGACCTTCAACGGCAGCGCGACGGTGACGCCGGTCGAAGGGCAGGAGGTCTTCGCGACCTTTTCGCAGGGGTTCCAGCTACCGGATATCGGGTTGCAGCTGCGCAACGCCAATATCGGCTTCGACATCGGCAATTCGGACCTGCAGCCGGTGCGGATCGACAGCTACGAGATCGGATGGCGCGGCCGGTTCGGTGTGGCGCGCACGACCCTGTCGGCCTTCCGCACCACGTCCGAACTGGGCGATGTCCAGAGCCTCAACAACGGCCTCATCCTGGTGCGGACGGCCGAGCGTATCCGCGGGGTGGAAGGGTCGCTCGACGTCGGGGAGCGGACCGACCGCGTCCGTGCCGGCGCGACCGCCACCTGGATCAGCGGTCGCGAGCGTCCCGCCAACGCCGCCGCGTCGCGCACCATGACCGGCTATCGCATACCGCCGCTGAAGATCACTGCCTATGTCGAGGTCGAACCGGTCGATCGGCTCGCCATCCGTTTTCAGGGATTGTTGTCGGGCGACCGCGACTATCGGCTGAACGGCGCGCAGAGCTTCGGTCGCCGCGACGTCGAGCAATATGCGGTGTTCGACGTGACCGGCCGCTATCGCGTGACCGACCGGGACACGATCACCGCGGGGATCGAGAACCTGTTCGATACCCAGTATTTCCCCGTCTATAGCCAGTTGCTGCGCAGCAACCTCAACAGCAGCCGCGTCCCGGCCAACGGCGCGACCCTGACGATCGGCTATCGGCGGAATTAGTGAGGCCGGTCCGGATCCGGAAAGGGAAGGGCGATCGAGACTATCGGCGCGTTTCCGTCAGCACGGAAACCTCGACAGCCCGGTTCAAACCGACCCCCGTCACCTGTCGATCGGCCTATGAAGATGCCTTCATATCGTCGCGCGTGCCGAGGTTTCGGGTCGATGCCGGGTAGTAACGCTTGACGCGGGCAAGGGCGACCTGCGATCTGAACCGGGTCGAGGTTCCTTCGCCGATCGGTCGAAGGCTAAGACGGGAAATCGGTTCGATGCCGATGCTGCCCCCGCAACTGTAAGCGGCGAGCGGATATCCCCTTGTATGTCACTGGCGTTCCGGCGCCGGGAAGGCCGGGATTTCCGTGACGACCCGTGAGCCAGGAGACCTGCCTCCGACGCCATAACGACCACCGGCGGGGTGTCCGGTCTGGCCGCTGCGTCGCTGCCGGGCCGGGCTTCCCCCTGCTCCGACGGCGTTCGGCGTCTGGCTGCCCTCGCTTTCGATGAAGGGCTTTGATGTCAGACCGAACCAGCAGCGCGACCGATCGACCGATCCAGTTGATCGACACGGTATTTCCCGGCGACACGAACCATCACGGCACCCTGTTCGGCGGTGCGGCCCTTGCCCATATGGACAAGATCGCCTTCCTCGCCGCGACGCGGCACGGCAGGGCACCGTTCGTCACGGCGTCTTCGGAAAAGATCGACTTCGCCGCACCCGCCAGGGTCGGCGACCTTATCGTCGCGACGGCGCGCGTCGTTCGGGTCGGCCATAGTTCGCTCGACGTGGCGGTGGAGTTGGTGGCCGAGGAAGCGACCAGCGCCGAACGCCGCACCTGCACCCAAGGCCGCTTCACCCTCGTCGCGGTGAAGGGGCCGGACACCATATTGCCATTGCCGCCGATCAGGGAAGATGCCGTGGCACCGGGCGGGAAGCTTCACATGGTCGACATGGTCTTTCCGCCGCAGACCAATCACTATGGCACGCTCTATGGGGGCGACGCTCTCAAGATGATGGGCAAGGCCGCGTTCATCGCCGCGACCCGCCACAGCCGGGCGGTCATCGTGATGGCGGCGTCGGACCGGATCGATTTCCGGTCTCCCATACGAACCGGCGAGATGATCGAGCTGGTTTCGGAGGTTCGCCGCGTCGGTCGAAGCTCGATCGATATCGGTGTCGAACTATGGGCCGAGAATCTCCTGAGTGGAGAGCGACGCCATGCCGCAACCGCTGCGTTCACGATGGTCTCCGTCGATGCGAACGGTCGAGCCAAGCCGCTTGGGCACAGCGATTAGCGACCGGTCGCCGGGAACGTGTTCGCGGTCCTGCTTTCCTTCCCGGAAAGCAACGGGATCGCGACGGCGGAAGCTTTCCCGTCGTGATCGACAAGAAGGAAAGAAGTGAAGCCGCCTCGCCCATTTTGGCAGAAAATCCGACAAACCTGATTCATGTTTAGAACGCGTTGTGTCTCAATGGGTTGAAGTTGGGCTTTCGCCGATACAGGTGTAATCTTAACGGGCTGCGGCATTCGGGGATGCCGCGTTCGTGCCTGGGGGGAGCTGGATAGGTGGTGGCTGCTGGGATTGCCGGAGACGGGCGGCAAATGCCCGTTTCCATGACGGCCATGTTTTCGCGGATGAAGATGGTCGCGCTCGCCAGTTCCGCGCTGGCGGCGGTGATCGGCATCGTCGCGTTGGCGGGATGGGCGACGGACATTCCGATCATGGCGCAGCTCTATGCCACCGGCAGCGCCATGCAGCCGGTGACCGCGCTCAGTGCCATTCTGGCCGCCACGGCCATCCTGCTCGCCAAGCTGCGCGAGGATCGCGACGCCATGCCCCGCTTCGTGGCGGCCGCCGTTCTGGGTATCGCGGTACAGACCCTCGCCGAGCATTGGACGGGCAAGGATTTCGGTACCGACCACCTGCTGTTCGCGACAGCGGTGAGGAACCAGCCCGGAACCTATGCGCATCCGGGACGAATGGCCGAGCCGACGGCTGCCGCATTCCTGCTGATCGCGATCTCGCTGCTGCTGGCGCGCGTGCGTGGGCATGT
Organism: Sphingomonas paucimobilis; assembly: GCA_036946325.1. Classification (GTDB taxonomy): domain Bacteria; phylum Pseudomonadota; class Alphaproteobacteria; order Sphingomonadales; family Sphingomonadaceae; genus Sphingomonas; species Sphingomonas paucimobilis_A. The sequence continues at coordinate 1,725,112 of JAQIJL010000001.1, read as the reverse complement.
TTCCGGCCGCATCATGTCCGCCTGCGCAACGGTGGTGCTGCTGGTGGTCACCGTCGCGCTGCTCAGCCATCTCTATGCCGTCGCCCCCATGACCGGGATCCTGGGTTTCACGCAGGTATCGGTGCCGACCGCATTGGCGCTTGGCGGCTTGTCGGTGGGGGCGCTGGCGCTGCGGCCCGACGGCGGATGGGTAGGGCTGCTGACCGGTCACAGCGTCGGTGCGACGGCTGCACGCTGGCTCCTTCCCGTGGTCGTCATCGTGCCGGTGGTCGTGGCGTCCCTGGCGCTGAGAGGCTCACAATCGGGTCTGTACCCCGCCGATTTCCGCATGGCGTTCACGACGGCGGTGACGATCATCCTTCTTGCTGCCCTGACGCTATGGGGTACGCGGCAGCTCGACGCGTTCGTGGCCGAGCGACGGACGGCGGACGCGCTGCGGGAAAGCCAGGCGACATTGCGCGCTTTCTTCGACACCGAAGGGCTGTTCGCGTCGATCATCGAGCGGCGGGATGGCGGTTTCCGGTTCCTGACGGCCAATGCGGCGCTCGCGGAGCTGTTCGGTCGCGACGATCTGGCGGGGGTGGGCGTCCACGAAATCGCATCCGCCGAGACGAACGGCACGCTGCTCGACTGCCTCGCGCAGGTCGAACGGACCGGCGCCGCATCGAGCATGGAGCATCCGGTGGAAACGCCCGCCGGTACGCGGTGGTTCATGATGACGATCAGCCCGATCGCCGGCAGTCCGGCCGATGCACCGAGGTTCGCGACGGCGTCGATCGACATCACGCAGCGCAAGCAGGCCGAGGCACATCAGCGATTGCTGCTCGACGAGCTGAACCACCGGGTCAAGAACACGCTGGCGGTCGTCCAGAGCCTCGCCCAGCTCTCGTTCCGCGGCGATCAGGTAAACCCCGCAGCGCTGCGCGCCTTCGAATCGCGACTGGCGGCGGTCGCATCGGCCCATCACCTGCTGGTCCGGCAGGACTGGACGTCGGTGTCGCTAGGCGTGCTGATTGCGGACGTCGTCGGACCCGGCTGCGGCGCCGATCGCGAGCGCATCGACATCGACGGCCGCGACGTCCTGTTGCCGCCACCCATCGCGGTGTCGCTGGCGCTCGCCTTCCACGAGCTGTGCACCAATGCGGTGAAGTACGGGGCGCTGTCGAACGGCACCGGCCGCGTCGCGATCCGCTGGAAGGTGGCAGCCGGCAACCCGGCCAGTGTCCGGATCATCTGGTCGGAACGCGGCGGCCCGCCGGTCGTCGCGCCTTCCGCGCGGGGATTTGGGTCGAAGCTGATCGAGCGCGCCTTGTCGGCGGAGCTGGGCGAACCGGTGACGCTGAACTTCCTTCCCGAAGGGCTGACCTGCGCCATCACCGCAATACTTCCGCCGGGCGACGGCGCCGGCGCCTGACGCTCCGTTCTTCGCTGCGATTGCGTCGGGATGCCACTCCTGCTACGAAAGCTGCGGACCGGACGATGTTGTGGAACGAACTAGGCGAGCAGTCTTGCTCCTTCGCGCGCACCTTGTCGGTCATTGGCGACCGCTGGATGCTGCTCATCCTCCGCGATTGCTTCATGGCGGTCCGTCGCTTCGACGATTTCCATGAACGGCTGGGCATTGCGCGGCCGATCCTGACGGACCGGTTGCGCAAGCTGACCGAGACTGGCGTCCTCGCCAAGATTCCGTACCAGACGCGGCCGACGCGGTACGAGTATCGGCTGACCGACAAGGGGCTGGACCTGTATCCGATCATCATGGGCATCGTCCATTGGGGCGACATGCACATGACGAGCGGCAAGGGGCGGCCGCTGCTGCACCGGCATGTCGCGTGCGGGCATGTTTTCGATCCGGTCACGACGTGCTCGGAATGCGGAGAGCCGGTGACCGCGCGGGACGTGAAGATCCTGCTGGGACCGGGTGCGGACGACAAGGATCATCTGCCTCCCGCACTACGCCCGGCGAGGGTCGCGGATAGCGGCGGCACGCGAGACGACTGACCCGAGTCGTCGCGGATCGATCGCGGCAACCGGCAGCGTCGAGATGGCATGATGCCGATGGTTTCATCGGCCTGCTGGTGTTGCAAATCCATCGCGTCGATCGCGTAACATGCTGAAAACCGGACAGTTCTGCGCGGCCGCGTTCGCGTGCGATCCCCGCTGCCCGCGACCGAGACGTCGGGCGGTAAAAACGGGCATTGACGAGTTCTAAAATAGAACCCACTATTCTTCCCGGCCGGCCGATCACCCGCGACAAGCGTGGTGGGGACCGGCGACAGGAGAGGTGGATGAGGACCAGCATCACCGAGCTATTCGGGATCGAGCATCCGATCGTTCAGGGCGGGATGCATTATGTCGGCCGGGCGGAACTCGCATCCGCCGTGTCGAACGCAGGCGGTCTCGGCATCCTCACCGCATTGACGCAGCCGACGCCGGCCCATCTTTCCGACGAGATCGCCCGCTGCCGCGCGATGACCGACAAGCCGTTCGGCGTGAACCTTACCTTCCTGCCGGTGCTGAAGCAGCCCGACTATCCCGGCTATATCCGCGCGCTGATCGACGGCGGCGTGCGGATCGTCGAGACCGCGGGGAACAATCCGGGCCAGTGGCTGCCGATGCTGAAGGAGGCCGGGGTCAAGGTCATCCACAAATGCACGTCGGTGCGCCACGCGCTGAAGGCGCAGGCGATCGGATGCGATGCGGTCAGCGTCGACGGCTTCGAATGCGGCGGCCATCCGGGCGAGGACGACGTTCCCAACTTCATCCTGCTGCCGCGCGCGGCCGATGCGCTGGACATACCCTTCATCGCCTCGGGCGGGATGGCGGACGGCCGGTCGCTCGTCGCCGCGCTCGCGCTGGGGGCCGACGGGATCAACATGGGCACGCGCTTCGTCGCGACGAAGGAGGCGCCGGTGCACCAGAACGTGAAGGATGCGCTGGTCGCGCATGACGAACTGGACACCCGCATCGTGCTGCGCCCGCTGCGCAATACCGAGCGCGTGCTGAAGAATGCGGGCGTCGACCGCCTGATCGCCAAGGAGCGCGCGCTGGGCGACCGCATCACGTTCGAGGACGTCATGCCCGAAGTCGCGGGCGTCTATCCCAAGGTGATGGTCGACGGCGACATGGACGCGGGCGCCTGGTCCTGCGGGATGGTCATCGGGCTGATCGACGACATTCCCAGCGTCGGCGACCTGGTGGCGCGGATCATGCGCGAGGCCGATACGATCATCGCCGGTCGGCTGCAGCGCTTCGCCGCACCGCGCGTCGCCGCCTGACCCCTTTCGCATCGGAGGCCCGCAGATGGACCTGTCCTACACCCCCGAAGAAGAAGCGTTTCGCGCCGACGTGCGCGCGTTCCTCGCCGAGAAGCTGCCGGCCGATATCCTCGCCGTCGGCGAGGACGACAATGCGCTGACCAAGGAGCAGGTCGAGCGCTGGCAGGCGATCCTCGCGTCGCGCGGCTGGCTGGCGGGTCATTGGCCGCGCGAACATGGCGGGCAGGACTGGACCCCCGTCCAGCGCTTCCTCTTCGAGGAGGAAATGGCACGCGCCGGTGCGCCGATGCCGCTGCCGTTCGGCCTCAACATGCTGGCGCCGGTGCTCATCAAGTTCGGCTCGCCGCACCAGCAGCAGCATTGGCTCGGGCGGATGCTGCGTGGCGAGGACTGGTGGTGCCAGGGCTATTCGGAACCGGGGGCAGGCTCCGATCTCGCGGCGCTTCGCACGACCGCGCGGCGCGACGGCGACCATTATGTGGTCAACGGCCAGAAGACGTGGACGACCAAGGCGCAATACGCGAACATGATGTTCGTGCTGGTCCGGACCGCCAGCGACGGTCCGCGGCAGAACGGTATTTCCTTCCTGCTGGTCGACATGAACAGCCCCGGCGTGAAGGTGCGGCCGATCCTCCTGCTCGACGGCACGCATGAGGTGAACGAAGTCTTTTTCGACGATGTCCGCGTGCCCGTCGACAATCTGGTCGGCGAGGAAAATCGCGGCTGGACCTACGCCAAATATCTCCTGACCTACGAACGGACGTCGATGGCGGGGATCGGCGCATCGGAAGCGGCACTCGCCCGGCTGCGGCATCTCGCCGCCGCGGAGCGACGCGACGGGCGACCGCTCGCCGACGATCCATTGTTCGCGGCGCGGCTGGCGCGACTGGAGATCGATCTCGCCAATCTGTCGATGACGGCGGCGCGCGTCGTCGCCGATGCGGCGGCGGGCGGTGCGCCGGGGCCGGAAAGCTCGATCCTCAAGATCCGGGGCACCGAGCTGCGGCAGCGGATCAGCGCGCTCGCCCGGCGCGCGATCGGGCTGCGCGCGCTCCCCACCGCGCTACCGCCGGGGCCGGCGAACGCACCGGACGAGGCCGAGGGGGTGACCACGACCTATCTCAACCTCCGCAAGCTGACGATCTACGGCGGGTCGAACGAGGTTCAGAAGAACATCATCGGCAAGACGCTTCTCGATCTTTGAAAGGGGCTGCCCGTGAACTTCACCCTCTCCGACGACCAGCGCATGCTCGTCGACACGCTCGACCGCTTTCTCGGCGACCGCTACTCGATCGAGTTGCGCCGCAAGGTCGCGACCACCGCGCCGGGGCATGATCCCGCAATCTGGACCACGCTGGCCGAACTCGGCGCGATCGGCGCGCTCTTCACCGAGGAACAGGGCGGGTTCGGCGGCGATCCGTTCGACGTGACCGCGGTGTTCGAGGCGGCGGGAAGGGCGTTGCTGGCCGAGCCGCTGTTGCCGGCTCTGCTCGCCGGACGCGTGCTGGCGGCGGCCGCGTCGCCGCAGCTGGAGCTCGCGATTGCGGGCAGTGCGATCCTCGCCTTCGCCCATGACGAACCCGGCGAGCCTGATGGCGAGGCCCCGCGCGTCACGCGGCTTCGCCGTGCCGACGGGGATGACGGCTGGGTCCTCCACGGCCGAAAGACCCTGGTCCACGCAGCCGAGGCGGCGACGTCGATCGTCGTCAGCGCGACCGGGGCGGATGGCCGTACCGCGCTGCTTCTCGTCCCCGCGGACGCGCCGAACCTCTTCCTGCAGGGCTATGCGACCCATGACGGATTGCGCGCGGCGGATGTCGTACTGGAGGGCGTGCCGCTCGACGACGTGGCGCTGCTGCTGGCGGGCGATGCGGCGGAGGCGGTGCTGGCGCACGCCCTCCACATCGGCACGCTCGCAATCTGTGCCGAGGCGCTGGGCATCATGGAGACGCTGATCGCGATGACGCGCGACTATCTGGCGACGCGCCAGCAGTTCGGCGCGCCGATCGGCCGCAACCAGGCGCTCCAGCATCGTATGGCGGATTTGCTGATCGAGGCGCAGCAGGCGCGCTCCGCCGTCATCATCGCCGCCGCCGCACTGACGGACGGGCAAGATCCCGCGCGCGCGGTCGCCGCCGCCAAATACACGATCGGCACCGCCGGCGAGTCGATCGGCGAGGAAGCGATCCAGATGCACGGCGGCATCGGCATGACCGAGGAACTGGCGCTGTCGCACTATGCCAAGCGGCTGATCCTGATCGACCAGCAGCTCGGCGACGCCGACCTTCACCTGACGCGCTACATCCGCGCGCGGCCCGTCGCGGCATGACCCGCATCGCACCGTCCGCGACAATACGGAGTCCAATATGACGCACGCCACCCCGATCGCCGCCAGAAACGCCACCGTCGCCGTGGTCGGTGCGGGCGACTATATCGGCGCCGAAATCGCGAAGAAGTTCGCGGCGGAAGGCTATATCGTCTTCGTCGGGCGTCGCAACGCCGACAAGCTCGCGCCGCTGGTCGCCGAGATCGAGGCGGCGGGCGGCCGCGTCGAGGCGCGCGGACTGGACGCGCGCGACGAGGAGCAGGTTACCGCCTTCTTCGCGGAAGCGGAGCGGACCGCCCCGCTGGAGGTCGCGATCTTCAACATCGGCGCGAACGTCCATTTCCCGCTGTTGGAGACGACGTCGCGCGTGTTCCGCAAGGTCTGGGAAATGGCCTGCTTCGCCGGCTTTCTCAGTGCGCGGGAGGCGGCGCGACACATGCTGCCGCGCGGCGGCGGGTCGATCTTCTTCACCGGCGCGACGGCCGGATTGCGCGGCGGATCGGGCTATGCCGCCTTTGCCGCGGCGAAATTCGGCCTGCGCGCGCTGGCGCAGGCGACCGCACGCGAAATGGGGCCGCAGGGAATTCACGTCGCGCATCTCGTGATCGACTCCGGGGTCGATACGGCCTGGGTCCGCGAGCGGATTCGGGCGGCGGCCGCGAACGGCCCGCCCGCCGACCGCGTCCTGATGCGGCCCGCGGCCGTCGCCGAGGCGTACTGGGCGCTGCATCGGCAGCCGCGCGACGCGTGGACGTTCGAACAGGAAATCCGCCCCGCGGGCGAACCCTGGTAAGTGCAGGCCACGCGGGACGGTAAAGGGGCATGAGCATGTCGCAACAGCCGAACGCATCACGCGTCACCTTCGCGCCTCGCGCGGTCGACATATCGTACCGGCACGACGGCACGATGCTGTGGCGATCGCCGATCCCGCTCGACGGCTGCCGCAACAGCATGTGCGACTATATCGTCGAATGGGCGGAGCGCGCACCCGACAGACCGTTCGTGGCGCAACGCGACGACAGCAGCAGTTGGCGCGTCCTGACCTATGGCGAGCTGTGGCAGCAGGCGCGGGGACTGGGCGAGGCACTGCTGGCGGAGGGTCTCGACCGCGACCGTCCGATCGCCATCCTGACGGGCAATTCGATCGAACATGCGCTGCTCACCTTTGCCGGCATGGTGGCCCGCATTCCGGTAGCGCCGATCAGCCCGGCCTATAGCGCGCAACCCGAGGGGCGCGCGCGACTGGCCGGCATCGTCGATCTGCTGCAACCGGGGCTTGCCTTCGTGCAGTCGCATGGCGGCTTCGACCATATCCGCACCTTGCCCGCGCTCGCCGACATCCGCTGGGTTTGCGCACAGGACGTGCAGGACCTGTCGCGAACCCCCGCCGGCGATCGGATCGCGCGCGCGCTGGCCAACGCGACGCCGGACGATGTCGCCAAGATCCTGTTCACCTCCGGATCCACCGGGGAGCCGAAGGGCGTGCCGCAGACGCAGCGGATGCTGTGCAGCGCGATCCGCGCGACCCAGTTGCTCGGCGCGTCGGAGGACGAACCCGTGATCGTCGACTGGATGCCATGGCATCACACGATGGGGGGCAACCAGACGTTGGGCAGCACCCTTCGCGATGGCGGCACCATCTATATCGACCAAGGGCGTCCGGCGCCCGGTGCCTTTGCGCACACGATCGCCAACCTGCGCGAGATCGCCGTCACCAGCGCGATCAACGTCCCGGGCGGGCTGCAGATGCTGGCGGCGGCGATGGAGGGCGACGAGGGGCTGCGGCATCGGTTCTTCAGCCGCATCGGTACGCTGGCCTCCGCGGGCGCGGCGCTGCCCGACGACGTGCGCGATCGTCTGCAATCGCTGGCGCGCGTCACGCTGGGCCGCGAGATCGACCTCATCACCGCCTATGGCACGACGGAGACGGGTCCGGGTATCTCTATCACCCACTGGGCATCCCGCGCCCCGGCCGAGATCGGCCTGCCGGTGCCGGGGATGACGGTGAAGCTGATCCCGGTGGGCGACCGCTACGAAATCCGGGTGCGCGGCGCCAATGTGATGACCGGCTATTTCAAGCGCCCCGATCTCGACGCGACGGTGTTCGACGAGGAAGGCTATTACAAGGTCGGCGACGCGGGGGCGTTGATTGACCCGCACGACCCGCGACGGGGATTGCGCTTCGCCGGGCGGCTGGGCGAGAATTTCAAGCTGACCAACGGTACCTGGGTGCTGGTCGGCGAATTGCGCGGCGCGATCCTCGCCGCCGCGCCGACGCTTCAGGACGTGGTGATCGCCGGGCACGATCGCGACGATGTGCGCGTGATCGGCCTGGTCAAGCCGGCGGTCCGCGCCGCCGCCATCGAAGCGTCGGGCGGGGCGGATGCCGAGCCGGAACTCCGGGACCGGGTAACGGCCGAGCTGATGGCCTATAACCGTGACAATACCGGTGCGACGCGACGTGTCGCCGCCTTCGCCCTGCTCGACCGGCCGCTGTCGCTCGGGGCAGGGGAGGTCACCGACAAGGGCAACATCAACCAGCGTGCCATCCTGCGGTCGGAAGCGGCGCTGGTGGACGCGTTGTACGCGGTCGGGAAATCGGATCGGGTCGTCCGTCTCGACGGTTCGCGAACCGTCCGGCACCCCCTTGTCTCCGCCGCTTTATCGAAAGGACCGCAATGACCGTCACGGTGGACTTCTACTTCGACTTCGGCAGCCCCAACGCCTATCTCGCATGGCATGCCGTTCCCGGCATCGAGCAGCGCACCGGCGCGCGCTTCGATCTGCGGCCGGCGTTGCTGGGCGGCGTGTTCAAGGCGACGAACAATCGCTCGCCGGTCGAGGCGTTTGCCGGGATTCCGGCCAAGCTCGCCTATGACCGGCGCGAGATCGAACGGTTCATCGCCCGGCACGACCTGCGGCGCTTTCGCATGAATCCGTTCTTTCCGATCAACACGCTGGCGATGATGCGCGGCGCATGGGCGGCGCGGACGCTGGACGTATTCGACCGCTATGTCGCGGCGGTTTCCGCCGGCATGTGGGAACGCGGCCTCGACATGGGCGACGTCGCGGTCTTCACCGGCGTGCTCGACGAAGCGGGGCTGCCCTCGGCCGACATTCTCGCGCGGTCGCAGGATCCGGCGGTGAAGCAGATGCTGATCGACGAGACGCAACGGCTGGTCGAGCGCGGCGGGTTCGGCATCCCCAGCTTCTTCGTCGGCGACGAGATGTTTTTCGGCAAGGACCGCCTGCGCGAAGTGGAGGACGAGATCGTGCGGCGACAGGGTAACGCCGCGATCTGATTCCCGGATTTCGGATGCCGCGAACCGGCATCCGAAATCCATGCAGCAAGTGCTAAAAAAGAACCGATACGATGGTTGGGTCGCCGTGACCCGAACCGGTCGACGGACAGGGAGGGGAAACATGCACCAGTTCTTGATGAGTGGAGTATCCGCCGCCGCGTTTTCCATGGCGTCCGCGGCAATGGCGGCTACGCCCGCATCGGCGCAGAGCGCCGCCACTCCGCCCGTTGCGGCGACGCAGGAGCCGCTGGCCGACACGCGACCGACCGCCGAGCCGACGATCGACCAGGACGCCGCCCAGATCGGGGACATCGTGGTCACGGCGCAGCGGCGCTCCGAAAGCCTGCAACGTGTGCCGATCGCGGTTTCCGCGCTCGATGCGGCGACCCTGGTCAAGACGGGCGTCGCCAACGTTCTCGACATCGCGGCGGTGACGCCGGGCGTCATGATGACCGAGTTCAACGTCGGCGAACCGCAGACCTATATCCGCGGCGTCGGGTCGCAGACCGATTCCGCCGCGTCCGAAAGCTCGGTCACCGTTGCGATGGACGAAGTGTCGATCGGTCGTGGCGGCGCCAGTCCCGCCGCGCTGCTCGACGTGCAGCGCGTCGAGGTGCTGCGCGGACCGCAGGGGACGCTGTACGGGCGCAATGCGTCGGCAGGCGTCGTCGCCTTCTACGCCAATGCGCCGCAGGACCGGTTCGCCGGCTATGTCGAGGGCAGCTACGGCAGCTTCGAAACGGTCGGCGGGAAGTTGATGCTCAACAGCCCGCTCGCACCCGACCTCGCGGTGCGCGTCGCGGCGCAATATTCGCACAGCGACGGTTTCGCGCGCAACATCCGCACCGGCGAGCGGTTGCAGGGCGGGGAACGCTATGCCGGGCGCGTGCAACTGCGCTGGCGCAGCGGCGGGCTGACCGCGCTGCTCAGCGTGGATGGCGCGCGCGACGACCTGACGGGTGACTCGCGCTATGGTGTCGGTGCGCCGGATTCGGTGCCGTTCTTCCTCAATCTCACCAACGTCCTCCAGGCGAAGCGCCGCAATGTCTGGGAGAGCGAGGGCGTGTCCGGCACGTTCCAGCGCCGCACCAACTATGGCCTGCTGGGGCGGCTGGACTATGAGACGGACGCGCTCACCATCTCGTCGCTGACCGCCTATCGCAACAACGACGTCGCCCTGCGCGCCGACTATGGCGGTCTGGCCGCCCCCTTTCCGTTCATCATCGACGACCGCGTCAGCGACCGATCGCACCAGTTCAGCCAGGAACTCAGGCTCTCCTCGCCCGCCGCCAGCGCCGTCAACTGGGTCGCCGGCCTCTTCTACTATGACGACCGCGTCGACCGGACCGAGCGGTTCGTCAACACCGTCAACGCGCCGCTGCCGCTTGGCCTCGGCGGGGACAATACCGGGCTGCAACGCGCCACGTCGACCAGCTACGCCGCTTTCGGCCAGGCGACGATCCCGCTCGCGCCGATCGTCAAGCTGACGCTGGGCGCGCGTCTGACGCATGATCGGAAGGAGGTGTTCCAGCAGGCGATCCGCAACGCCCCGGCCGGACCGGTGCTCGGCTTCCCCTTCTTCCCCGGAACGCCCTATGCCGTGACCCCCGAGGCGTCGTTCACGAAGCCGACGTGGCGCGCCACGCTGGCGGTGGAACCCGATGCGACCAAGAACTTCTACTTCAGCTACGATCGCGGCTATAAATCCGGAACGTTCACCAGCCAGGCGCAGAACGCCGCGCAGGCCATGTTCCTCGTGGAGCCGGAACGGATCGACAGCTTCAACCTGGGCGCCAAGACGCAGTGGCTGAATCGCAAGCTGCGGGTGAACGTCGATGCCTTCTACATCGACTATCGCGACCTGCAGGTGTTCGGGTTCGGACGATCGCTGAACTTCGTCCTGTCGAGCGCGGACGCGCGGATCAAGGGCATCGAGGCGGATGTGCTGGCGGTGCCGGCACAATGGTTCCGCGCCGGCACGACCTTCGCCTATCTGGACGCGGAGTTCACGAGCAACCCGTCCTTTGCCGGTGCGACGCTGGCCTATGAGGGCAACCGGCTGCCGCGCGCACCGCGATACAAGGTCGCGCCCTTCGCCGAAGCCAATGCGCCCCTGTGGGGCGGCGACGTGACGGCGCGGGTCAATCTCGCCTTCACCGACGACTTTTTCTACAATCCGTCGAACGACCTGGCGAGCCGGCAGGAAAGCTATTCGGTCCTGGGGGCATTCCTGTCGTGGACGGATCGCAGCGGCCTGACCCTGTCGCTGACCGGCACGAACCTGCTCAGCGAGCGCTATTCGGTGCACAATATCAGCTTTCAGAACATGGGGTTCCGCATCTTCGCACCCCCACGCGCCGTCACATTTACGGCGAGCAAGCGGTTTTAGGACACAACGAGCGGCGATCTACGGAGCGCAAGGAGAGGAGCGCGAGCTGTGAGGGGCTGGTCGTCGGCTCGTCCGGGCTGACCTTTCGTCCCGGGCGGGTGGCGGCGGGCGACTATCGCTTCGCGGTCGGGACACGTTCGGCTGACGGATTGCGGGCGTAACGACTTTCTGCTATCCGCCGCGCAGCCCGCACCGATTGGCGGGCGATACGGAGACATGCCTTGTTCGACCTTGCCGCCCAGCGCGGTGCACGGGTCGGCGGTCTCCGGCCCTTCGTCTAAGCGTCCCACGACGCGCACGGCGGGCCGGCATCCGCCCCCGCCGCACCTCACCCATTCGACAGGAATGACGTCGACGCGCGCGCCTGCGCCGTCGGCCTGAGAGACTCGTGGATACGATATGGACGAACTGGATATCGTCCGGGGCCTGATGCTCCGGACGGCGGGCGCGTTGCCCATCACGGCACCGCTTGCCAGGGCGCTGCTGGAATGGGCGGAGCCGCACCGGCTCTGGCTGCTGCCCGAACTGGAAGGCGATTGGCGCTGGGATGGGCTGATCGGCGGTCTCGCGGCCCCGCGCGGGGAAGCGGTGCGGGCGGAGGCGCTCGAACTCGCGGGTACGCTGGGGCGGTTGCTGGGCCTGTCGCCCGTCGATGCGGAACTGCTGCGCCTGATGGTGGCGTGCGATCGACTGCCGCGCGTCGGTGCGTTGGCGCGGTTGCTCAGCCGCCATGGGCATGACCTGCCGCAACTGCTCGGCGAAATGGCCGGGGCGGGACCCGGGGATACCGAACGCGCGGCACGGCGCGGGGCGGTCACCCGGCTGGGGCTGGCGTGCTTCACCGCCAATCATGCGGGCGAAGCGGACGTGGACATCCGCTGGACCTTGCAGCGGCTGCTCGACCGCGCACCGGCGAGCGAGGAGGCGATGCTCGACACGCTGGTCGGGCGGCGGCAGGCGGCGACGCTGGGCCTCGACGCTTTCGCGCATGTCGAGCCGATCGACTTCCTCGTCCGCCTGCTGCGCGGTGCGCTGGGCGAGGGGGCGGCGGGGGTCAACATCCTGATCCACGGCCCGCCGGGTACCGGCAAGACCGAGCTGGCGCGCACGCTGGCGGCAGCGGCCGGGGCGGTGCTGCACGGCGTCGGCGAGGCGGACGAGGATGGCGACGAGCCGCGCCGGTGGGAGCGCGTCGCCGCGCTGGCCCTGGCGCAGCGTTTGCTCGGCGGGCGCGGGCCGGCGGTGCTGCTGTTCGACGAGATGGAGGACCTGATCGGCGATGCCAGCCCGTCGGCGGGCGGCGACTGGTTCAGCCGGCGCGAGGGCAGCAAGGTCTTCGTCAACCGGCTGCTGGAGGCGAACCCGGTGCCGGTGATCTGGACGACCAACGCGATCGGCAATGTCGATGCGGCGATTCTGCGGCGGATGAGCTTCGTGCTGCGGCTCGACCTGCCGTCGCGCGCGGCGGCGGCGGCGATGCTCGACCGGGTGGCGCGGGAGGAGCGGGTGACGCCCGGTCCCGGCTTCGCCACGCTGCTCGACGCCGCGCCGGAAGCGGCGACCGTCCTGCGGATGGCGACCCGTGCCGGCAAGCTGGCGGGGGAGGGGGACGGCGGCACGGTCGCGGCCGAGGCGCTGGTGCGGGCGCTGCGTGGCGGCACGCTGCCACCGCCCGGCCCGGCGGCGTTCGACCTCGACCTGTTCGAGACCGACCGGCCCGCCGACCGCCTGTTCGCGGCCATCGCGGATGGCAGCGCCAGCGACGTGTCGCTGCTGCTCACCGGACCGCCCGGCACCGGCAAGACCGCCTTCGCCCACCACCTCGCCCGGGCGCTGGACCGGCCGCTGCTGGTCAAGCGCGCGTCCGACCTGTTGTCCAAATGGGTCGGCGAGACCGAGGCGCAGATCGCCGACGCCTTTGCCGAGGCGCGGCGGCGCGAGGCGGTGCTGTTGTTCGACGAGGCGGATTCGCTGCTGTTCGACCGCAGCACGGCGCGGACCAGTTGGGAGGTGGGGCAGGTCAACGAACTGCTGACATGGCTCGACCTGCATCCGCTGCCGGTGGTTGCGGCGACGAACCACGAGGCCGCGCTGGACCCTGCGACGCTGCGGCGCTTCGTTTTCAAGCTGCGGCTGAAACCGCTCGGGACCGAACGGGCCATCGCCGCCTTCCGGCGCTTCTTCGGGCAGCCGGCCCCGCCGTGCCTGCGCGCGGTGGAGGGCCTGACGCCCGGCGATTTCGCGGTCGTCGCCCGGCAGTTGCGGCACTGGCCCGCCGCCGATGCCGCCGACCTCGTGGCGCGACTGCAGGCCGAGGTGGCGGCCCGGCCCGGCATGGCGGTCAGGCTGGGCTTTTGACCGGCGGACGCGTGGCAACCGTCACGCGTCCTCCCCCATGTCCGGCGGGGCCACAGGCGGGGACAGGTCGCTGTCGATCCCCGACCGGGATGGTGGTAACGTGGAGACGACGGCGCTCGCGCCCGCCGCAAGGGGCGGGAAGAGGTCGAACTGCCCGCTCTACCGCTTCGCCTGCATCGACGCCCCGAACAACGGGCTTAGCGGATCGCCGATCAGCCCGCTGACCATCGCCGCCTGGATACGGGTCGCGGGCCACAGTTTCGACAACGGGCCGACGATCCGGTCGCGCAGGAACGGCAGCACCCGGCTGTCGGACTGATAGACCGGCGTGAACAACGCGGTCAGTCCCTGATACAGCCGGACATGCCGCCGCCGCATCGCGATCGCCTGCGCCAGCGCCGCCGCGACGTCGGGTGCCGCCCGTAGCGCCAGCGCCAGCGCATAGGCGTCGAGCAGCGCCATATTCGCCCCCTGACCCAGCTGCGGACTGGCCGAATGCCACGCGTCGCCGAGATGGATCATCCCCGTCTCGGCCGGCGTCGCCAGCGTGCGATGCGCGTAGCGGGCAAAGGTCAGCTGGTCGGCGGATGGTATCTGGTCGAGCAGCGCCTGCGTCGCCGGCCACAGCGCCGCCACTTCCGCCTTCCACGCGTCCAGCCCGGCGCGCTGCCATTCCGCCAGCCGGTCGGCGCGGAGCGACCAGAACAGCGCCGCCTGTTGCCGGTCGTCGCCCGGCAGCCGACCGACCGGCAGCACGCCGACCATCACGCTCGCCCGCCGATAGCGTTGCTCCAGCGCGGCGGGATCGAACCCGGCACCGGCGGGCCAGTCGAGCGTGCCCCACAGCGCGCCATAGGCCAGTGCGCGCCCGCAGGGCGGCGCCAGCGGCGTACGCGTACCCAGCGCATCGACGATCAGGTCGAACGGACCGACGCGGCGTCCGCCCTCCAGCACCAGCGCGCGCCGGCCGCCGGCCGTCACCGCGCTGCCCGTCACCGCACAGCCGGTTTCGATCGCGATTCCCTCCGCCGCGACCGCGCGGTGCAGCAGCGCGAACAGCGCCGCGCGATGCACGCCGATGCCAAATCCGGCGCGCCTGCCCAGCGACGAATAGCGCACGTCGAGCACGATCCGCCCGCTGCTCCCCGCCTCGCCACGCAACCGGTCCACCCGGGCGCCATGGTCGAGCAATGCCTCGGCCAGCCCCAGTTCCCGCAACACCGCGAAGCCGGTCGGCTGGATCATCAGCCCCGACCCGACCGGGCGCGGCGCATCGAACCGTTCGAACATTTTGACGCGGTGCCCATCGCGATGCAGCAGCAGGGCGGTGGCAAGGCCGGCCGGGCCGCATCCGGCAATGGCGATGTCGAGACGCTGCATCGGCGCAGTCTAGGGTCCAAACCCGATCAGAACCAGTATCGCGATCGGCCGAAGAAGTCCGTGACCGATGGCATCGCGGCGGGCGGATCGTGGTGCCAGGCGACGTCGCGTATCGGTCGCGATGCTACAGCATCGTTCCACTCCTGGCTCCTGGGCCGGCATCAAGATCGCTCCGTCACGAACCGGTTCTGATTGGGTTTGGACCCTGGGAGCGATCGACCCGCAATCCCGGCGTGAGAAATCGTCGTGTCGGAGGTTGGCCCTGACCCCGGCGGCTCCGCGGCAATGGCGAGGCTGGTCGAGCTGGTCCGGATCGTCACTTTGCCGTGGACCTGCGGTCGTCGATCTTCTAGATATATGCTATGTTATTACATAACGAAACGAGCGTTCTGGATCGACCGTTGCCGATGCCGTCCGATGTGGCGGCGAACGCGCCATCGCATGTCCATATCGGCGCGGCGGCCGACGCCTTGCCCGCGATCCGGTTAGCGGCGATCAATCTGGCGATCTGGCAGCGTCCGCATCCCGTGCCGGCTATCGACGATACGGTGCTGGACGGGGTCGACGACCTCGCCATCGTCCACCCGGTCGACCTGCTTGCCGCGATGCTCCCAGCCGATCTTCGCACGGCGGGCTATCCCGATGCGATCGCCGCGCTGCTCGGCGACGATATCGCCATGCTTGGCCAGGGCTTCGCGGCGATCGTCGGCGCCGGACGGGTGTCGATCCGGCTGGATGTGGTGGAGACCGATGCCTGCCGCCGGTTTCATGCCGACTATGTCACCGCGCGGCTGATCTGCAGCTATGTCGGGCCTGGCACCCAGTGGCTCGACGCAGCCGATGCGGCGGCGCTGGGGGCGGGGGCGGATGTCGACGCCCTGACGATCCGGTCGCTTGCCACGGGGCATGTCGGGGTCTTCAAGGGCAAGAGTTGGTCGCCCGACGCCCCGATCGTCCACCGTTCGCCGCCGATCCTCACCACCGGCGAGCGCCGGTTGCTGCTGGTGATCGACCCGGCGCCCGAGGGGGATCGACCCTAAACCTCGTTCAGTTCGGTGACGAACTCATAGCGGTCGCCGCGATAGACCGAGCGGGTGAACTCCACGATCCGTCCGTCGGACAGCCGCGTGCAGCGTTCGATGCGCAGCACTTCGGAATGTTGCTCGATCGAGAGGATGCCGGCCTCGGTCGCGGTGGCGAGCGAGGCGCGGACCCGCTGCGTGCCACCAACCGGGCGAAAGCCGTGTGCTTCCAACGCTTCGTAGAGCGAGTCCTGCAACCGGTCGAGATCGGGCATGAACTCGGCCGGGACCACCGCATGTTCGATCGCCAGCGGATCGCCGCCCGACAGCCGGACCCGGCCCAGCCGCGCGACACGGGTATCGGGCGCGACGTCCAGCGCGGCGGCCTCCTCCTCGGTCGGCAGGGCATAGCTTTTGTAGATCCACACGACGCCCGGCGCCTCGCCGCGCAACCGGGCATCATCGCTGAAGCTGGTCAGCCGCGCGCCGCGCGCCTCGATCCGGGGGGCAACGAAGGTGCCCGACCCCTGTTTGCGCACGACGATGCCCTCGTCGATCAGCTGCTGGATGCCCTTGCGCACCGTCACCCGCGATAGCCCGGCCATCTCGCTCAGATCGCGTTCGGAGGGGAGGGCGCCGCCCGGCCCGATCCCGCCATCGCTGATATGCTCACGGAGACTCCGGGCGAGCTGGAGGTAGAGCGGCGTGTCCTCGTCGCCGGTGGGCCATGTGATCTGACGCATCAGCGCGCCGCGGCGATGGCGGCATCCAGCCGCCCGTTATGCCGGTCGAGCAACGCCGCCGCGTCCTCCGGCGTCAGCCCCCGCGCGATCAGCACGGCGCGGCGAATATCGTTGCCGCCACGCGCCAGCGCGTCGGCGGCGGCATCCGGCGCGACCCCGGTCAGGTCCTGCACCATCGCCCGCGCCCGACGCAGCAGCTTGGCGTTCGACACGCGCATCGCGACCATCCGCCCGTCATAGACGAGGCCGAGCCGGATCATGATCGTCGTCGACAACAGGTTCAGCGCCGCCTTCTGCGCCGTGCCGGCCTTCATCCGGGTCGATCCGGCGACGATCTCGCTTCCGGTCGCCGCGACCACGACATGCTCGGCGGCATCGGTGAGGGGCGTGGCGGCGTTGTTGGCGATGCCGATCGTCAGCGCGCCTGCCGTCCGCGCTGACGCGATCGCGGCGACGGTGAAGGGAGTGCGCCCGCTGGCCGCCACGCCGATCATCACGTCCTCAGGCCCGACCCCGGCAGCGGCGACCTCGGCACGGGCGGCATCGGCGTCGTCCTCCGCCCCTTCGCGTGCCTTGGTGAGGGCATCGGCACCGCCGGCCATCAGGAACACGGTCCGCTCGGCCGGCCAGCCGAAGGTCGGGTGCAGCTCGGTTCCGTCCTGCACCGCCAGCCGCCCCGACGTGCCCGCCCCGACGAACACCAGCCGCCCCCCTGTCTCCAGCCGCGCCGCCGCAGCATCGGCAGCGGCGGCGATGGCGGCGGTCTGCGTCTGGAGCGCGGCGATCGCAGCCATCTGCCCCTCCAGCATCGCCTCGACCGCGCAGTGCGTCGGCCAGCGTTCGACGCCGCGATAGCGTGGGTCGAGCGTTTCGGTATTCATGCGCGAAGTCCGTCCGGTTGGCCGCGCCCCGCCGCCCCCGCCGGCGCGGCGCAGACGAGGAACGCGACAAAGGTGCCGATGCACAGTTGAAAGGGGAAGGCGAGGCCGGTCAGCGCGCCCGGCAGTCCGATCGCCCGTGCGATGCCGGGCTGCAACAGCACGATCACCGCAAAGCCGACCAGCAACGCTGCGACGACCGAGCCGGTCGTGCCCCGGCGGGTAAACAATGCGGTAAAATATACGCCGAGCAGCCCGGCATAGGTGAACACCATCACCTGCAACGCGAATTCCAGCAGCCCCATGTCGCTGCGCCGCTGCCAGTAATAGGACGCGACCGCCATCGCCAGCATGGCGAGGCCGATCAGCCCCATGCCGGCACGGCCGGCGCCGACATAATGGCGCTCCGCCACGCTCCCACGCCGTTCACGCCACGGGCGATAGAAATCCTGCACCAGCACCGACGACATGGCGTTGAGCGCGGAATTGGTCGTCGCGACCGCCGCGGCGCAGATGCCGATCGTCACCAGCCCGCGCAAACCGCCGGGCAACTGGGTCAGGATATAGTGCATGAAGATGCTGATCTTCTCGCCCCCAAATGCCTGACCGGCGGTGGCCGCTGCGCCGCCCATCAGGTCGGGGCGGTTGTAGAAGATGTGGAGTAACAGTCCGATGACGATGAACAGCCCGACCGTCGGGATCGTGGCAAAAACCGACAGGTACAGGCCGCGCGCGCCGGTCTTGGCATCCTTGCACGCCAGCAGCCGCTGGGTCGTGTCCTGGTCCATGCCGGCGTTGGCGATGTAGAGCAGGGTGATGCCGGTCAGGATCGCGAGCAGCGAGAAGGGCCGCGACAGGTCCATCGAGACGTCGAACAGCCGGAGTTTGTCGACCCCGCCGGGCGCGTTGCGCAGCGCATCGACGATCGCCTCGTTCGACGCGGGGATCGACAGGCGCAGGAACACCAGCACCGCCACTGCCGACCCCAGATACACGACGAACTGGAGCAGGTCGTTCCATAGCACCGACTTCAACCCGCCGACGAAGGTGAACAGGACGCTCGCGACCACCAGCAGCGCGGCGGCGATCAGGATGCCGGTCGCGTCGACCGAACCGGTGATGACCATGGCTAGGGCGATCGCCGCCAGATAGACTCGCGCACCGCCGGCAAAGACCCGCCCGACCAGGAACATGCCCCCGGCCCAGCGCGTCGCGCGAATGCCGAAGCGCATCGTCAGCAGTTCGTACGCCGTCGTCGCGCGAATGGCATAGAAGCGCGGGATCATCACATGCGCGACGAACATCGCGCCGAGCAGCCCGCCCAGATTGCCGGTCAGATAGGTCAGGTCGGCGCCATAGCCAAAGTCCGGCCCGCCAAGGAACGTCGCCGCCGACTGCGTCGCCGACAGCACCGAAACCGCCGCCAGCCACGCCGGCACATTGCCGCCTGCGAGGAAATAGTCATGCGCCGACGCGGTGTTGCGGGGGGTGAAGATCCACCCCCCGGCGACCAGCAGCAACAGATAGGCGGCGATGACCAGCCAGTCGGCCAACGAAAAGGGCAGGTGCATCGCGCTTACATCTTGGCCGTCAGGGTGAACCCGATGGTGCGGCCGAGAATGTCATAGGTGTCGGGGAAGGTGTTGAAGACCCCGCCCGCCGATACGCGCGGCGGACGACGGTCGAGCAGGTTGTAGACCCCTGCGCTCATCGTGATCGCCGGCGTGAAGTCGCGCGAGGCCGACAGGTCGAACGTGTCCTGCGCGCCGATGACCTCGGTCGATCCGGACGCGCTCGACTTCACCGCACCGATCCGCTGCCAGTCGAACTGGATCACGCCATGATCGAACAGGATGCCGATACCGGCGGTGTGGCGGTAATCGGGCTGGACCAGCGTCGTGCCGTCGCTCGAACAGGTCGCGCCGAACGTGCCCTTGCACTGCACCGCATTCACCGTCGGGTTCGCCTGGATCAGATAGGACGTGACGATATTGCCCTGATAGCTGGCGCGCAGCCCCAGCCCATCCATCCACTCCGGACGCAGCGTATAGCTGGCGGCGACGTCCAGCCCGCGTTGGAGCAGCCGGCCCAGATTCTGGTTGTTGACGAACGCGTCCCTGAACGTCCCGTTGGCGTTGCGCGTCACCAGATTGCACAGCGGATTTCCGGCGGTGGGATTGGTGATGTAGCAGCTGGTGATCGCCGCGATCGGCTGGATCACGCCGACCGCGCCGCGCAGGTCCAGCTCATACCAGTCGACCGTTACGTTCATGCCCGGCAGGAAGGTCGGCGTCAGTACGCCGCCGATCGTCTTGGTAAAGCCGGTCTCGGGCTGGATGTCCGGATTGCCGCCATAGAAGTAGTTGCCGGTCAGATAGCCGGCGGCACGGGAATCGGTCGATCCCGCTGCCGGCGCGCCCAGCCGGTCGCATTGCGCGCGGTTGCCGGTGCCGATCACGCACGGATCGCCGCCATAGCGCGGGCGCAGCCGGTCGACGGTAACGAGGCTGCTGAACGGCAGCGAAGAGGTGCTGGCGGCGAACTCGCCGAAATTGGGGGTGCGCAACACCCGCTGATAGGTGCCGCGCATCCGCAGATTGCGGTCGACCGCCCAGTTCGCCTCGACCTTCCATGTGCCGTGCGTGCCGAACAGGTCGTAATCCGACAGGCGATACGCGCCACCGACATCGAACTGGCGGATGAACGGCGTGTCGTGGATCAGCGGCACGCGCAGTTCGCCGTACAGCTCCTTCACGTCGAACGATCCGGTATAGGCCGCCTGCACCCCCTGCCGATAGGTGTTGCCCGACAGCAGCGCGCTGTCCTGCCGGATGCTCGCCGTCTCGCGCCGATATTCGACGCCTGCCGCAAAGCCGATCGGACCGGCGGGCAGGGTGAACAGATCGTCCAGCGTCCCGCTGACCGTAGCGGCGGTCACGAACTGGTCGCGCTTGCGGTTGAAGCCGTTGATCGGGCTGCCGAGTGCCGCCGCGATGCCGGGGCGGTTGGGGCCGAAAATGTCGACCGTGTTGACGATCGACGCGAAGTTGTTCGCCCCGCTGGCATTGGCGACCAGCCCGTCGCCGCCGATCAGCGAATTTTCGATCGAGCGGCCATATTGGGCATAGACGTTCCATTGGATCGCGCTGCTGATCGGTCCGCGCAGACCCGATTGCAGCTGCAACGTGTCGCGTTCGGTGCGATAGGTGATCAGGCCCAGCTCGGCGAGCGAGCGGCTGACATTCACCTGCGCCACGCCGTTCACGAAGGTCAGCTGGCTGCGGATCGCATCGGTCAGGAACGGGTTGGTCGCGTTGATGCCGACCGTGCGGCTGACGCTGGCGGGTTGTGCGCCGGGCGTGCCGGTCTCTTCGGTCCGGGCATTGGTGAACATCGCGCGGCCGTAGATTTCGACCGCCGGGGACAGTTCATATTTGTACAGCGCGGCAAGGTTGATGCGCTTCAAGGGCGATGCCAGCGGATAGCTGCCCGAAATGTTCGACGTTGCCGACGGCGTGGTGGTGAACGCACCGGCATCGGTAAAGCCGAAGCGGCGGCCGCTGGCGACATCGGTGAACACGCCGCCGACGCTGGGAATGGTCTGGTTCGGCGTCGCCGCCCAGTCGCGCTGGCGCGCGAGGATGCCGTCGCGCTGGGTATAATCGGCCGCGAACACCAAATTGCCGCGTGTCCCCACGCCGAGGCCCAGCATCACCGACCCGCCATATTGCGCGCCGCCGCGCACCGACAGCCGGCTGGCGGCGGTCGCGCGAACCCCTTCGAATTCGTCGTTCAGGATGAAGTTGACGACCCCCGCCACCGCATCGGCGCCATAGACGGCGGCGGCGCCCCCGGTCAGCACGTCGACCCGCTTGATCAGCGACGCGGGGATGGCGTTGACGTCGACCGAGTTGCGGAAGCTGAACGGCGCGGCACGCGTGCCGTCGATCAGCACCAGCGACCGGCTCTGCCCGAAATTGCGCAGTTCCAGCACCTGCGCCCCGAACGCATCGCTGCCCTGCGACCCCTGCCGCACGCCGCCCGACAATTGCGGCAGCTTGGTCGAGAAATCTTCGATCGTCAGTGCAGATTGCAGCCGGATCTGCTGCTCGCTGGTCGACGCGACCGGGCTGCTCGATACCAGCCCCGGCGTGGGGATGCGCGTACCGGTGACGACGATCTCGCCATCGCCTTGATCCGGCGTAGTGGTCGCGGTGTCGGCGGGAGCCGTCTGCGCCATCGCGACCCCGGGCAGTTGCGTCAGCGCCATGGCCAGCGCCGCTAGCGCGGTCGAATGCCGGAACGATGGTCTCATGGTCTGCTCCCTTTGCCGCACCGCCGACTCTTCCGGTCGGTGCCTCCCCCGCGCCGTGCGGTGGTCGGGAGTATGTATACCTGTGCTGCATGTGTAAAGAGGTGGTATTAATCTGGTATGGCGTGAGCGGCCGCCGCACGCCCGCTGTCAGGCTGAACTTAATTCGGGGTCCCGCATCGTGTTGGCGGATGCGACGTATCGCAAAGTTCGTAACGGCGCGGGTCGGTGCCGACGATCAGTGCCCGTCTTCGTCCAGCAGTTCGATGACGCGGCCGTACCCAACCAGTTGCAGACCTTCTCGGATGCGCCATTGGCGTCCGACGTAGATTTGGCCGACCAGCCCGGATCATCACCATAAGCTGATCGGAACAATTATCGCTTCACCGGACGCACCGTAACACGCTCTGCGAGTTCGATGAACCTGCCGTCATCGTTCTGTCGGCGGCATCGAAGAAATTGTGATTAGGCCGGTAGCTGCCGCGCATGGAATCTGTCTTGCCACCCTTTTCGGTGGATAATAACCGTACCTCGGCGATTACGTGAACGAAGTCGCGGGACATATTCTTGAGTGCCGCAACTAGGGCTCAAACCCAATCAGCGGCTTGAGGCTGACCGGCTTCCCTGATTGAGTGCGGGTGTGGTCACGGGAGGCTAGGCATGGCGCTGTTCTGGTTGTCGGACGAAGCATGGGCAGCGATCGAGCCGCACCTGCCGAAGAACCAGCCGGGAGCGCGCCGGGTAGACGACCGACGAGTGATCTCGGGCATCCTGCATGTGCTGAAGGTCGGCTGCCGCTGGTGCGACTGCCCGGCGGAGTATGGCCCGTCGACGACGGTCTACAACCGGTTCAATCGCTGGTCGCACCGGGGCTTCTGGCTCAAGCTGCTGGACGCGCTGGTGGATACCGGTGCAGTGACGAAAAACACGGCTATCGACAGCACGTACGTGAAGGCGCAGCGGGCGGCATTCGGCGCAAAAGGGGGCGCTCGCACCAAGCAATCGGCCGCTCGCGTGGCGGCTGGACGACCAAGGTCCACGCGCTCACCGACGTCATCGGCCGCCCCTATGCGTTGATGCTGACGCCCGGCAATGTCAGCGACGTGAAAGCCGCGCCGGCCCTTCTCGAACGGGCCGGGCGCATGCGCTACCTGCTCGGTGACAAGGGCTACGACGCCGACCGGCTCCGCTGCCTGGCCCGCGACGCCGGCGCTATCCCGGTCATCCCCGGCCGGCGCAACCGCAAGCGCACCATCCGCTATGACAAGCAGCGCTACGCTGGCCGCCACCTAATCGAGAACGCCTTTTGTCGCCTCAAGGACTTCCGCCGCGTCGCCACCCGCTACGATAAGCTCGCCGCCAACTTCCTCTCAGGCGTCGCCTTGGCAACCGCCCTAGCTTTCTGGCTCTGAATGAGTCTGGGCCCTAGGGCGGGCTTCTCTCGATACCGAAACTTTCCGGTCGAGCAGGTGGTGCTGCGATGGGAAGTTTGGAGGGTATCGGTCCACGCATGATGTCCTGTCACCCGTGAGGGAGTGCGGATCAATCCGGATGTATCGGCACGGCTTGGTTTCTCAAACCAGTATAATGCCAATCGTGGCCTTGCAGTCACCGGTATTACTTCGCCCGTGATCCGAACCGCATGGCCACCTTCCATCCACGGAATGATCGAAGGTCGCTTCGGCCACCTCTGGCCCCCGATCGGCTCGACCTATCCCTTCGACGACGAACTCCGCGCCGACGTAACACGGCCCGTCGCCAATCTCGATGCGATCGGCATTGACCCTACTATCGTGTTCGGTGACCTGATCTGAGATGAGGGTGGATCCCCGCGGGGGCGGGGGAGACTTCGGAGCGCTGTCGTCGCTCGCGTCAATCGCGGGGGGATCCCCGCGGGGGCGGGGGAGACGTGCATATCGAAGCCGAATTGGCCGTTGTCGGGGGGGGGGGATCCCCGCGGGGGCGGGGGAGACGCAGCGAATGCGGCGGCATTGGCGTCCTGTGGGGGGGGATCCCCGCGGGGGCGGGGGAGACGGGTTTGTCACTAGTGCGGGCAGGGGAGGGGCGGGGGGATCCCCGCGGGAGCGGGGGAGACCCCGACGACGAAGCGAACCCGACGCCGGGCAAGGGGGGATCCCCGCGGGAGCGGGGGAGACGCCTATCATTCGGCGCGGCTCGAACCCGAGCTGGGGGGATCCCCGCGGGAGCGGGGGAGACTGTGCCATTGCGATCGATCCTTGCGAGCTGGCGGGGGGATCCCCGCGGGAGCGGGGGAGACGAAATCGCGCGACGTGATCGCGAGCCGCCGCTGGGGGGATCCCCGCGGGAGCGGGGGAGACCCATGCGACGCCGTTCAGCGCGTCCATCGGCAGGGGGGATCCCCGCGGGAGCGGGGGAGACCCATGCGACGCCGTTCAGCGCGTCCATCGGCAGGGGGGATCCCCGCGGGAGCGGGGGAGACGCAGCCTCTTCCAGCGCTAGGCGCGCGCGGGTGGGGGGATCCCCGCGGGGGCGGGGGAGACAGCCGGGGGCGGTTGGCCCGGTCGCCTGCTAGGGGGGGATCCCCGCGGGGGCGGGGGAGACCGTTTGGGGCGCGGTCATTTACGGGCCTTCCGGGGGGGATCCCCGCGGGGGCGGGGGAGACGACAAAGCCCGTCGCGCTGCTGCCAGCGCCATGGGGGGATCCCCGCGGGGGCGGGGGAGACCTCGCCGAATGCCTCCCGCGCCAGCTGGTCCAGGGGGGATCCCCGCGGGGGCGGGGGAGACGTGCCGATCGTGTGTCTGCTCTGTGGATTCGGGGGGGGATCCCCGCGGGGGCGGGGGAGACGTCCGCGCTAGACCCTACCTACGGAACCTACGGGGGGGATCCCCGCGGGGGCGGGGGAGACAAGCGCATCAACGCGCAGCTGACCGGCTTCCAGGGGGGATCCCCGCGGGGGCGGGGGAGACTCGATTTTGAGACGAAAAGCGAGGCCGGGTACGGGGGGATCCCCGCGGGGGCGGGGGAGACCTCCCCTCGCAATTGTCGGGCCGCAGCCGTGCGGGGGGATCCCCGCGGGGGCGGGGGAGACATCTCTTCCCGGTCTACACGAACCTCGCCAAGGGGGGGATCCCCGCGGGGGCGGGGGAGACCCGGACCTCACGCGGGCGGACGCCCTTGTTGAGGGGGGATCCCCGCGGGGGCGGGGGAGACCAGAACTGGCGCGATGCAAAGGTGAACGGGAAGGGGGGATCCCCGCGGGGGCGGGGGAGACTCCGCGACCCTGCCAATTGGCCGGAAGGCGCGGGGGGGATCCCCGCGGGGGCGGGGGAGACGGGCGCTGCTGATGTGGGCGGGCCATGATCTGGGGGGGATCCCCGCGGGGGCGGGGGAGACCGACAGCCAGCCCTCGATCACCGGCCGCGCCAGGGGGGATCCCCGCGGGGGCGGGGGAGACGACACGATCCCGTGCCCGAACACCTTGGCGACGGGGGGATCCCCGCGGGGGCGGGGGAGACTCTTGGGATGAAGACATTCAACTTGTTTACTATTTCAAAGACTGGCTGGCGAAGCGGTTTTGTCAGGGGTTGCGGGAGCTTAGGGATCGGCGGACCAGTAACACGCCGTCATGGGCCACGACATCCTTCGGCGGTTCGCCCAGCACCGAAAGGCCCAAACCGCCCGCGGAAGCGGGTTCGGCCCAGCACATGACGATGCTGCCGCGCCGGAGCCGGCCGTGCCATTCCTCCACGACGGCCCAGATGCGGCCGCGCACGCCGGCGCTCATGCGCGGCTGAGCATAGACGCCGGGGGCCAGTTCGAGCATCGCCGAACCGAGAAAGCCGCGATAGCGGTCCTCGACGTCGCGGGTGATGACGACGGTCAGCGGCATCAGGGCGTCGCCTCGCCCGTTCCCGCCGCCTCGCCGGGCATCAGCAGCCCCTTGATCCGGTCGATCATGCCGGGGATGACGCTGCGTTGCCGGAACAGCAGCGCAGCGCGCTTGCGCACCAGCCGTTCGATCGGCGCGGCCCCGTGCGCCCGTGCCTCGCGTACCGCGCCGAAGGCGATGTCGAGCAGCACGTCGTGGCGATAGAGGTCGGCGATGTCGAGGACGAAGCTCTGCCCCGAATCCTCGTGCACGAAGCCCAGCTGCGGGATCGCACCGGTCGAGGCCACCGCGACCGCCGCAGCGGCGGTCATCGCCGAACCGGCATGGTTGATCGCCTGATTGGCGAGGTCGCCGGCTTCCGGATTCTCGCGGTCGTAGCGGCGGCCGTTCCACGCGATGCCGTGGCGTTCGGCGGCCATGGCATAGGCGCGCTTGATCCGCGCCCCCTCCTGGCCCCGCAGCACGGTGATGTCGCGGGTCCGCACGATCTGTCCGAAGCGCATCGCGTACATCGCGCGGGCGGTTTCCATACGCAGCTTCGGGTCGGCCCAGCGGCGGACCTGCGCACGGGCCAGCGCCGAACTGTCGGGCATCAGCGGCGGCGCGGTGTAGAAACGGACCGCCCCGTCGCCGATTGCCGCCAGCGCACAGCCATGGCGCGCCAGCAGCCGCAATGCGTCGTGCGTCACGCTGGACCCCGGCCCCAGCAGCACGATCGAGATGGCGTGATAGGGGATTTGGTAATCGCCCGCGACCAGCGCGCCGCCGCCCGCCGTCACGAAGCGGAGGCACCCATCCTCCACCTCCAGCCGCCCGCGATCCAGCCACACCAGCCCCTGCCGGTCGGCATGGGGGATGCGCGCCTTTTCGAGGCCGAGGCGACCCGACAGCATCTATCCGGCCCGACCCGGCGGGGCGAGCAGCAACATGCCGTAACCGAAGCCGGAATGCCGCCCGATCCCCTTGGCCAGCAGCGCGGCAAAGGCAGTCGGATCGGTGACGGTCAGCGTGCCGCCGATCAGCGCGTCCGGCCCCTCGACCCGGTGGGTACGGCGGCCTTCGCTGCGGTGCGTGTTGCGCAGGGTGCGGGTGCGGCGGAAATGGCGGAGGTCGGCATGGTCGAGCGTCGCGGCGTCGGCGAGGCGCTTCGCCAGCCAGTCGATATACACCGCTTCCCGGTCGACCGTGTCCGGGTCGCCGCCGGCGCGCGCGACGCGTTCGCGGGCGGCGTGGTTGGCGTCGATCTCACCCGCGCCCGGCAGCCAACCGCCGTCCCGCTCGGTCCGCGCAGCGCGGACGGACTTGCCGAAGCGCACGACCGGACGCACGCGGACCTCGAAACCAAGGCGTGCGCCTTCGCGCCAGCTGTCCGGCATGGGTCGCAACGCGGGTTCGCCGTCGAACAGCGCGTCGATCGCGGCATCGGCGGGTGGCAGAGCGGCGGCGTCTTCGAATGCGGCGCGGTCGTGCACATAGCCGAGCAGATGCGGACCCTTTTCATGATCCGGCAGGAAGCGGAACGGGCGCGGCGCGGCGTCGCCGAAGCGGGCGAGCAAGGCGGCATGGAGCGCATAGCCCAGATCCTCGTCGCTCAACCGCCGCGCCACCGCGAAGCCGGCCAGCGCACGGACATGGATGCCGATGCGGGCGAGATGCAGCGTCACGGCGTCACCCCCGGCCAGGCGAGCCGCCCGACCGTCACCCGGCGCAGGCCGGCATGGACCCCGGCGGGCCAGTGGCGTTCGTCGGTCAGTTCCTCGTCCTGCGTGTCGCGCGTGGCGACATTGCCGGTCGGTTCGCCGAACGGCCATTGCGCGCGGATCGCGGCGGGGCGCAGCGCGATCTTTTCGAACCCCAGCGTCAGCGCGTCGGGGATGGTATCGGCTTCCACCACGCCCAGCAGCAAGGGCCGCGACGGCAGGAACGGCTTGCGGCCGAGGAATAGCGGGCGTTCGGGCCGGGTCAGCGCGTCGGCCAGCGCGTCGAGATCGGGCGCGGCATCCGCCGGTTCGAGCCGGCAGGCGATGAGGACGCGGGCATCGGCCTCCATGTCGCGATAGCGGATATGCGGCGATTTATAGGTGTCGGCACCACCGGCGCGGCCCTCCACCCGGCCGCGCGTGGTCCAGCCGCGATCGTTGGCGCCGAGCTGCGCGGTCTGGAACTCGCGTTCGCGCCGCCCCTCGACCACGCGTGCCGATCCGATCACCAGCCGGTCCTGCAACGCACCATGCGCGTCGACGTCGAAGCGTTCCCAGCCGAGCGCATTGGCGAACAGCCCGGCGACCATCGATTTCGACGGAAAATCGCGCACCACGCCGTACGCATCGACCAGATCGCCGCCGAAGCTCATCAACGGCGCGTCGCAATCGAGCAGCAGGTGTTTCACGCAGCCGCGTCCCGCACGACCGACCCGGCCCATGCCGCCAGTTCGCGCAAGCTGCCATTGGCGACTTCCGGCAGGGCGAGGTCGGGCAGCGCGGCGAGGCGGCGGGCTTCGCCGGTTTCGTACATCCGGTCGAGGTCGGCGAGATGGCCGGCCATCGCCTGTGCCGTGCGATGGCCGAGCGAGCGGTTGGAGCCGCGATCCTCGGTTGCGATCGCATCGCGAAAGGCGTTGGCCAGCGTGCGCGGCTGGCGGTCGCCCGCCTCGACCAGCACCAGTTCGGCGCGGCTGTACGGCGCGGTCGACCCCTTTTTCGCGCCGGGCGAGATTTCGGCGACGAGATGGACGAGATGTTCGACCACCTGCGCGGCGAGTGCGCGGTCATGGTCGCCGGTCCAGTCGCGGCGGTCGCAGCCGGTCAGGTTGGATACCAGCAGCGGCACGTCGACCACGACATAGCCATAGTACAGGCCCGAGGTGAGTTCGGTGTCGAACACGCCGGCCGCGCCGGCATCGTCGCCCTGTTCGCGGTCGCTGAGATCGTCGACGACGGTGAAATAGTCGGTTTCGGTCTGCATCGCATGGACGGTGAAGGCATGGGCGACATGGATCGCGGCGTCGCGGTTCGCCTTCGTATCGCTGGTCACCATGCGGCCGAACAGCGCCGCCTCGAGCGAGGCCGAGAGCAGGTTCTGGTCGCGCAACTGGTTGAGATTGTTCTTCTGTTCCTTGACCCAGACCTCCGCTGCCGCCTTCACGCCCGCCGCGCTGCCGCTTTCGGCGAGCAGGCGTTCGGCCTCCGACGCCAGCCATGCCAGTTCGGGGCGGCCGAACAGCAATGCCTGACGCTGCTGCTTGTCCCTGGCGTTCTTGCCGTAGAATTTGGCGAGGAACGCTTCCTCGACCGCATCGACCATGTCCTTGTCGAAGCGTGCCCGTAGCGGGCCGGTCACCTCGCGTTCGATCGCCTGTTTCGACCGGACGCCCTCGACGCCGTTGTGTTTCGCCAGCTCGTGCAGCGCGCGGGGATCGTCGGCCATGCGCCAGTGGCGCTTGAGGCATTGCGACGACACGCGGGTGCGGGTGGCGGTGCCGAAGGGCAGGCGCTTGGCGAGGCCGGCATCGTCGCGGTTGAGCAGTGCGCCGGGCCATGCGGCGAGGAAATGGATCTGGATGAATTTCGGCACGATGCCGTCGGTTGCGGTGGTCGTCATGCGAAATCCCCTCAGTTCGATTTGGCCTGTGCGGCATAATAATGCCGCGCCATGCGCAGCCGGGCGGCGTCCGATTTGACCGGATCGTTGCCCAGCAGGTGATAGATGTCCCACAAATTCACCGGCTGCCGTTCCCGCGACAGGATGCGGACGGCGAGCGCCAGCTGGTCGCCCAGCGCCTCCCCCCGGCTGGCGAGCAGGCGCAGCAGGCGCTTTTCGGAAAAGCCCGCCTCGAACAGCGCGGCCCCGACGCCGCGCCGTTCGTCATGCGGGTAGAGCGCGGCGGTGCCCGACAGCAGGCCGGCGAAATGGCCGATCAGGCGCAAGCGCGTCCAGTCATGTTCGATGCGCGATTGCGGCACGTCCGCGCGCAGCAGCGTCTTGATCGCGACGGCATCGGCGGCGGGCGATTTGGTCAGCTCCATCCGGCGCAGCGCGGCGCGGTCGCCGCTCGACATGCCTTTCACATGGCGGGAGATCGACGTCATCCAGTCGTCGGGCGGCGTCGCCGGGGCCACGTTCGCGGCGGCGGGGTTACTCGCCATGTTCGGCCTCCTCGACCCATTTCTTCATCTCATAGTGCAGCAGCGATCCGGCGCGGGCGCGCGCCGGGACCCGCCGGACTTCGGTGCCCGGCGCGGCTTCGGCGGCGATGGCGAACATGTCGGTGGCGAGATCGCGCAACGTCTCGCGCCACGCCATGCGGGGATTGTCCTCGGTGCCGTCGACCTCCGCCCAGAAGGGGGTGTCGAAGAAGATGCCGTCGACCGCTTCGTTGAAGCGGTTCATCCAGCGTTCGATCTTCTTCTTGGCGCTGTCATCGTCCAGCCGTGCCTTGTCCGGGCCGCCCTGTACCAGCGAGATCAGCGCGCGGCTAAGGCGGCGGCTGGCCTGAAAGCCTTCTTCGGCGCGTTTTCCCGCGACCTCGCCGATGCGGTCGAGGGGGAGGCGGCGGCCATCGGCGTCGCGCAATGCGCCGGGCGTGCGGATGGATCGGCGGTGCAGCCCTTCGGTCTTGCCCTGACCGCGGACCAGCGCGGCGGCGACGATGGCCAGCCCCTCGCGGTCGTCGGCGGGGTCGGGCTTGGCGAGGTGGGGCAGGGTGATCTTCTTCGCGTCGAGCAGGGTCGCCATCTGGCGATAGCCGAAGCCCGCGCCGGTGGGCGTGTGGCTGGTCGATCCGTCCGCCTTCATCGGCGCCCATGGGTCGAGCGTATTGCCCTTCAATTCGGAGGCGGCGACGCGGGCGCATTTCGATCCGGCGGCCAGCGCTTCGATGGCGTCGGCGCTGCGCCGCAGCCGGACGCGGCGGCAGATTTCGACATAGAGTTCGTCGAGCTTGGCATAATCGAGCGAAAGGGTGCCGTCCCATGGCGCGGTCCACAGCAGCATCGTGCCGGTGCGCCGGTCGGGTCGGGCGCGGGCGTCGGCGACGAGGCGCTCGACATCGCGCCGGAATGCGCGTGCGGCACCGCCGGTCGGGCGGATGCC
This sequence comes from Sphingomonas paucimobilis, assembly GCA_036946325.1. Classification (GTDB taxonomy): domain Bacteria; phylum Pseudomonadota; class Alphaproteobacteria; order Sphingomonadales; family Sphingomonadaceae; genus Sphingomonas; species Sphingomonas paucimobilis_A. The sequence continues at coordinate 1,694,161 of JAQIJL010000001.1, read as the reverse complement.
GAGGCTCATGCGGCTGGCAAAGCCGCCGTTCATGCGGGAAATGCCGTAATTGCCGGCGCCGAGGAACCCTTCGGTCGTCTGCAGCGTGACGAGCGCGAACAGCCAGTCCTCGTCGCGCGCCGCGATCATCCGCTCCTGCTTGAGGTCGTGATTCTTGGCGGTGACGAGCATGTCGAGCGCGTCGGGGGTGGGAATGCGGTTCTTGTAGGCGGCGCGATCGGCGTCCTGGACCGTCGGCGGCTGGAGCAGGGCGGGCTTCGACCAGTCGTCGACGACGAGTTCCCATGCCTGCGGCTGGTCGGGGGTGAGGGCGAGCAGCAGGTCGCGCCATGCGGCTTCGGTCGTGGGCAGGGCGTCGGTGCCGGCATGGATCAGCGCGAGCGCGGCGACCTGTACGGTGAAGGCGTGCCATGGCTCGCGCTGGTGCGGGCGGAGTGCGGGGAAGCTCCATGCCTGTCCGTTGGCGAGTGCCGCGAAGGCCGCGAACAGGCTGCCGCGATGCGTGTCGCCATGTTCGCCCTGCCAACCGATCATCCGCCCCTCCGCTGCGATCAAGGGAGCGGGATCGGGGCGTTGCGTCAAGCTTATACGATCCGTCACGAAAACAGCGCCATGGCATCGGTCAGCACCGTGGGCGCGGTAAGCGCGCGGTCGAGATAGAGGTTGCGGGCTTCGCACGAGGTTTCGGCGACCAGCAGGCAGCTGTGGCAGGCGGCTCCGCTCAGCGCGCGTTCGTCGCCGTGATGGTCGGGGTCGTGTTCGGCGCAGATCGGGTCGCCCGAGCATAGCGCCAACCGGTCGAGCGCACGCTCGGCGATGGCGCCGAGGCGGGGGAGGACGGCGACGAGGCCGCCCAGCGTCCCCTGCGCGCCGGTCGACGCGGTGTAGAGCAGCAGGCCGTAGCGCGGGCCGTCCTCCTCCAGCACGGCGTAGAGGCGCTCTTTCAGCGCGGTGGCGGGATAGCCGCAGTCGAGCGCGATCTCGTTCATCAGCGCGTGGGAGAAGCCGTGCATCGCGTAATAGGCGAGGCCCGGGAAGCGGAGCTTGTCGCCATAGGCCTGTCCCTGGCGCCAGCGTTCCCAGCCGCTCCACAGCGCTTCGTGGCGGGCGGTGACGGCGGGGCGGGCGAGCCAGTCGGCGATGGCGTCGGCGTCGAAGCGCAGGAAGATGCCTTCGCCCCGCTGTTCGACGGCGGGGAGCCAGTCGAGGTCGGTGGCGAGTGCGGCGCCCTCGACCGCGACGTGTAGTTCCTCGAGGTCGCCGTCGATCGCGGTGGGGGCGGCTTCGAAACGGGTGAAGCCGTAGAGGCAGGCGACCTCGCGCAGGCGGTGGACCGCGACGACCGAGGCGATGGGTGACAGGCGCGGGCGGTCGCCGTCCCACTGATCGCGGGTCAGGGTGCGGGCGTGGAGGCGGGCGTCGGCGGCGTCGGTGCCGATCTCGGATAGGCCGGAGGCGAGGAGGTCGAATTCGGCGACCTTGGGCGCCTTGGCGAGGGTCTGGTGGCCGGTGGCGCGCAGTTGGGCGACGCGGGCGACGATTTCGGTGTCGCTCCATCCCTCCAGCGCCGCACGCAGCGAGGGGTTGGCGCGGCGGGCAAGGGCCATTTCGGCTTCGGTGGTGACCCAGTCGATCGCGTCCATCTGCCCCTCCACCAGCCGGGTCAACTCGTCCTCGGCGGCAGGCAGCGAGATGACGGTCAGCACCTGCGGGAAGTACGCGTTGGTCGCGGTGCGGGTGAGGAAGCGGAGGTTTTCGCCGCAGTCCGCATCGTCCTTGTTCAGCCACGGCCTTCGCCCGCGGCATTTGCCGAAGCGGCCATCGGCCTGGGCATCGCGCAGCGACAGCGACGCACCGCAGCCGCAGGTGATGCGCGTCGAGGCGGGGTCGCCCGAGGTGCCGCGTTCCTCCAGCCAGAGCGGCTGCACGCAACGGCCGGGCTGGTCGACATGGACCGCGAAAGCCCAGTCGATGTCCTGCAAATGCCCCTTGTGACACCCCGCGACGAAGCGGATCGGCGTGACGGGGACGCGGCGCCCGTCATCGTCGGTGAAGTCGGCCCGCGCCTTCGGGTTGAGGTCCTGCCAGCGGACGAGGCGGCGGCGGCGGACGTCGCCGAGCGTCTCCGCATCGCGCGCGACGAACCAGGCGGGGAAGATGCGCGCCTCGATCCCCGGTGGTTCGCCGGCACCGCTGCGGCCCTCGTCATCGGCGGGCGGGGTGCGCAGCGTCAGTTGTACGTCGTCGGCGAGCCTGCCCGTGGCACGCAACAGCGTTTCCAGTACGGCGGTCGCGCGGGGTTCGTGGACCGGGCGCCAGCTGCCGCGTTCGCGCATGTGCCACAGGTCCAGCCCGCCGATCACGACCGAGCGGGTCGGCAGGTCGACCATCGCGCCGGGACCGAAGCCGAAGACCAGCTGGGACTGGCGGAGGGTAATGCGCTTGCCGCTCATGCCATGTCTCCCGCGCCGCTGACCCGTTCGCCGTTCGGCCCGCGCGGCTTCACCAGCACGCCCGGTTCGACGTCGCGCATGCTGTAGCCCGCCTGAAAGCGGCGGTGGGCAGGCGGCAGATTGGCCAGTACCGGGTCGAGCGGCGGGTGGAGCAGGCGGTGGGGACGGTCGTCATAGCTGAACCGCCCGCCGGCCATGGTGCCTTCGTCGGCGAGCATCATCCAGTCGTCGAGCAGCCCGGTAATGGTCGCCGCCAGTCGGTCGCGCCCGCCATCGATGGTCGCGGGCGCACGGTCGACCAGATGCGCGATCACCGCCGCGCGGGCGTCGGGCGCGTTGGCGAGTGCTGCGACCGCGCCGGACGGGGTGAGCGTCGGATCGAGATGGCGGGCGATGGCGACGACCACGGCGGCAAGCGACCGGTCGAGCGCGCGCGCCGACCATGGCGTCACGCTGGTCGCCTCCACCGCGCGATAGAAGGTGTCGTGGAAATGGGTGAATTGTTCGAAATGCATGCGGTCGCGCGGGCGATGGATGTTCAACACGACGGCGACTAGGCCGGGACGGGCGGGGTTGCGGCCGACGCGGCTGGTCGCCTGGATATATTCCGCCGCCGTCTTGGGCTGGCCCTGCACCAGCATCAGCCCGAGGCGGTCGATGTCGAGGCCGACCGAGATCATGTTGGTCGCCAGCGCCACGTCGACCGGATCGCCGGTGCCGTCGAAGCGGGTTTCCAGCCGCGCCTTGGCCGCCGCGACCTGATCGGTCGACACGCGCGAGGTGAGTTCGACGGGTTCGCCGAGCTGGCGGTTGCCGAAGGGCTGGTCGACCGGTTCGATCCTGCGGCGGCGGTCGCCATAGTCGGTGAGGCGGGCGGCGACCTCGTCCTCGACGATGCGCCGTGCGCCGCCCAGTTCGCGCAGCGCGTTGAAATAGCACAAGGCGGTGCGATAGGCGTCGGCCCCATTCTCTTCATCGGCGCCCTCCGCCAATCCCTGCGCCGCGCCGAGCAACGTCACCAGCGTTTGCAGGAATACGAGCTTCGGCCCGCGTCCGGCCGCCGCAATGCCGACATACCAGCGCGCGGGATCGTCGGCGCTTTCGGGCTTGGTCAGCGCAAAGAAGCTGTCGCGGCGATCGATGCCGGGCGGCGGGAAGATGCGGGTGTCGTGGCGGTCGAACAGCGCGCGGATCTGGTCGCGGGCGCGGCGGACGGTGGCGGTCGAGGCGATGATCTTGGGGCGGACGCGCTGTCCGTCGATGGTGCGCGAGGCGAGGCGGTCGATCGCGGCTTCGTACAGGCCGGCGACGGTGCCGAGCGGACCGGAAATCAGGTGGAGTTCGTCCTGCACCACAAGGTCCGGCGGGGCGAGCCGGTGGCCGTTGTCGAGCGCGCGGCCCTTTCCCGGGTCGGCCGCGCCGTAGAAGCCGGTGTCATCGGCGCGGTCGACATGGCCGAAGAATGCGCCCGCCGATCCGTTCCATGGCAGTGCGGCGAATTTGTCGACGGTGGCGATCAGGAAGGCGGGCAGGCGGCGATAGATCGCCTCGTCCACCGTCACGATCGGCAAGGCGCGGTCGCCGGTGAAGGCGCAGTCATGGTTGACGCAGCGCAGTTCGAGATTGGTCGGCGCGTCGCTGTTCGGCACGCAACGGAAGCTCTGCGGCGTGAAGGCGGTATCGCACCACGGGCATGCCTTGATCGGGGCGGGGGCGCGGGAGTCGCGGCCGCTGGTATAGGCGCGGACGCGCTTGACGGCGGTGCCGTCGGTCTTGTCGCCCTTGCGCCCCAGCCGGTTGGGGCTGGCGTCCGATCCGACCCACAGGCCGATCTCGATCGGCCAGTCGCCGAGCAGCGGACGGCCGGCGGCATCGCGATAGTCGGGACCGGTGCGCAGCAGTTCGAGCGCGCAGACGAGACCGGCGGCGCGGCCGAGCTGGTCGAGCGTCAGCAGCCGCAGCGTGTAGCGCATGATGACCGCGACCCCGGCGCCGAGCAGTCCGCTGGCCCCCAGCCGCCGCAGCGCAATGGTGAAGGCGGCGAGGCCCAGATACGCCTCGGTCTTGCCGCCGCCGGTCGGGAAGAACAGCAGGTCGGCGGTGTCGCGATCGGGGTGGCGCGGATCGGCCATGCCCGACAGGTTGAGGAGGATGAAGGCGAGCTGGAACGGCCGCCATGTGGGGCGGGTGTCGGTCGGGCGGCGGGCGCGGGTGGCGTCGGCGACCGCGCGGTTGGCGATGGCGAAGGCGGTTCGGACGGTGGCGTCGCGTTCGAGCAGGGCGATGCCGGCGGCGATGCGGTCGCACGCCTCCGCCTGCGCAGCGATCAACTGTTCGGCGGTGCGGACGCGTTGGGGGGCGGTGGCGATGTCGGGCGCGTCGGTCGCGGCGTGCTGCGCGGTGGACCATGTGCGATAGGCGGTGACCAGCGGTTGCAGGGCGGCGGCGAGGGCAGTGCCGTCGCTTGCAAGGTCGCAAAGCGCGTCCATGCCGAAGGTGACGTTCGGGACCGGCGCGGCGACGGTCCGCTCGACCGCCGCGCGGGGCAGGTGGGTGGTGTGGACGCTTCGGACCATGCCATCGGTGTCGGCGACATGGCCGGTGGCACAACCGAGGCCGACGGCATAGGCGGCGGCGTCGCGGTAATGCAGGTCGGCGAGCTGATCGTCCCAATCGTCGCGGGTGATGCGCGACAGGTCGTGCTGGGCGACGAAGCCGGTGGCGCATTCGAGCGTCAGGCGCACCTGATAGGCATAAGCGAGGTCGCGATAGCGCGACGGCGGCTCCAGCCGCTTGTTGACGAGGAACACGGTCACGACCTGCACGGCCCGGGTGGTGCCGTCGGCAAGGCGCAGTGCGAAGGGGCGGGCGCGGATGGCGAGTTCGAGCGCGCCGCCGGGCCGGGCGGTGGCGGACGAACCGACAAGCGCCACGCGGGCGATGCCGTCCGCCGCGCTCGGGATGCGAAGCTTTTCGGTGGCGCGGCGCGGGATGCGGCGCCAGCCGACCGGTGTCCCATGCGGTTCGGCGCCGCTGTCCAGCATGTCGGGCGGCAGCGGCGGTTCGGGGGCATAGTCGCCCCAGTCGATCATGACCGTCAGCGTGTCGACCGAGGCGTCGACCATGGTCGACAGGCCGATGGTGCTGGGCAGGAAACGGCGGCGCGCCGGTGGCCCTTCCGGTTCGTCGTGATCGCCGGCCGCACCACCGGCGCCGAAGCCCTCGTCAGGGAGCAGGCCGTCGATTTCGTCCCAGTCGGCGTCGGGGGTGTCGACGCTATCGGCGGTCAGTTCGCCCGAGGGGGCGATATAGCCGGCAAGATACCAGCGCGACGGGCTTTCGCCCGGCGGCAGGCGTTCGGCGGCGAGGTCGGCGTCGTCGGCGTCGCTCGGCCCGATCAGGTTGCGTCGCAGGCGTGCGACCAGTTCGTCGCGTATTTGCGCAGCGTTCATGCCATCCGCTCCATCGTGGCGCGTTCCTCGTTCAGCCGCAGCAGCCGCGCCAGCACCGCGTCGCGAAACAGCGCGGGCCAGAACAGGCGATTGCGGTAGCGGTGGTCGTCTTCCCGGTCAGGATCGAGCGGGACCGGCGCGGCCTGTGCGGCGAGGTCGTCCCAGCCATACGCCGCCAGCACCGCGCGATCCATGGCGGCGTGGAGGTCGCGCAGGGTCGCTATGTCGGCGTCGGTGTCGCTCGCCCGGTGGAAGCGGTTGTAGGTCGGGGTCATGCCCTGATCGCGCGCGATCATCAGCGCGGCGCGGTGGTCGTGATAGGCCTGGCCGGCGGCTTCGAGGGTGGGGTCGGTGTCGAAGGCGGGGGGCAGGGGGAAGGTTTCGAAACAGTCGGACGGGGTGTAGCGGAGGCGATCTTCCAGCGTGGAGGCGAAGAAGCGGGTCCAGACTTCGTGCACGCGGGACTGGAGCGTGGCGAAGGCGGCGAAGGTTGGGAGGGCGAAATTGACCAAGGTCAGGGCGAAGACCTGATCGGACGGCACGAAACCGAATGCGTGATGGGGTGACACCTGCGGACGGACCAGTACGCGCGGCAAGCTCGCGATAGCCTGATAGAATTGCGGTGCCTTCTCAGCGAACTGCCACCATTTACGGCGCCGAATTTCCCGGTTGTCGCGATCACGTTCGGGTTTGACCAGCCGTTCGACGATCGCCAGTAGATCGGGCCAGTCGCTGGCGACCGGCAACGGATAGTCGTGCGCAACGATGCCTGTCCGGCGCTGCTCTGCGCGTTCGATGGTGTTGCACTCGTGCCAGCGCTTGTCGCCGTGCCCTCGCGCCAATGGCATGTCGCCGAAATCTATCGTGTAGCGGTGATGCGATAAGGTGGGGCTGTTATTCGCCTCCTCTCCGCCGAGATAGGGCCTGATAACGGTCGCGTTAGCGGGATTGCCGGCAATCAACCGGTTCATGTCGTGGATGAGGCTTGCCTTGCCCTTGGCGGCATTCACGTCGTCGAAGGTGAAGCCCATGCCGAGCAGAAACGAGCCGATGAACGCCTTTCCCGCATTGGCCTTCAACGCTGCCGGCGATCCGTCCAGATCGCCCTCCATCAGATAGGCGGAGATTCGGCGGACCGGGCGGCCGTCCAGCATCGGCACGCCGTCGTCCGGGCCGCGCCGGACGAAGACCTGCGCGACGACGACCGCCGCTTCGCCTTCCCAGACGTGACGGCTGACGGCGCGGGTGATGGTGCCGCCGTCTGCGAGGATGCGGGTCAGGCCGGTGTCGCGGGTGTCGCCTTGGCGGATGGTGTTGGTCGCGATCAGGCCGAAGGCGCCGCCGACCCGCAACAGGCTGTAGGCGCGGCGGAAGAAATGGGCGGCGAGGTCGGCATTGCCGTGCGCGCCGTCGTGCAGCGTCTTCAGCCAGTCGGGATAGGCGGCGGCATGGCCGGCGGCGATGGTGTTCTTGCCGGCGAAGGGCGGGTTGCCGATGATCGCGTCGAAGCCGGGATTGGGGCGGCTGAACACGTCCTCGAACGCCAGTTCCCAGTGGAACGCCTCGATCCCGATCGGGGGTGCGGCCAGTTCCGCCTGCCATGCCGACAGCTGCGCCCAGCTTTCCGGGGTGGGGGCGAGGACGCATTGCTGCACCTCGGCCAGCTGCGCCGCCCGGTCGCGGGCCTTGTCGGCGGCGAAATAGGACCAGAGGACTCCGTCGGCGACGAGATGCGCGCGGGTGAGCGCGGTGGTGGCGGCGCGGTGGCGGCGTTCCTGCGCGGCATAGGGGGCGATCTCCGCCTCCTGCCGCATCAGCCGGCGCAGTTCGGCGGCGGCGTCGATGCCGTCACGCACGATCGTCTCGACAAAGCCATGCTGGCGCGAGACGCGGTCCCACGTCACCGCGACGATCTTCGGGTTGGGCAGGCCGACCAGGCTGTCGCCCGCGCGCAGCACCGCGTCGAGGAAGGTGAATTCATGCGCGCTGGCCAGCGTCTCCAGCCAGAGCGACAGCTTGGCGAGGTCGATCGCAAGGGGGTTGCGGTCGACGCCGCGCAGGCAGTGCTGTGCGACCAGCCGCTTGGCGTGGAGCAGTTCGTCCTCGTCCGCCGGGATGGTCGGGCGCTGGGCGGGCCAGCGGGTCCACGCGGCGACGAGGCGCTCGGCAAGCTGGCGGCAGGCCTCGACCAGGAACGCGCCCGACCCGGCGGCGGGGTCGCAGACCTTCAGATCGAGGACGTCGGCGGGGCCGGCATCGGGACCGATCCGGGCGAAGGCGGGTTCGAGGGCATGGGCGACGATCGGGCGGGTTAGGCTGGGCGGGGTGTAATGGCTGCCGGTGCGGCGGCGTTCGTCGGTCGGTTGCAGGATCGGCGTACCCGCCGCGACCGGCTGGCCGCGGGGCGAGGCGCGGTGGTCGGCGACCGGGGCGAGGGCTGCGGCCAGTGCGGCCGGGTCGGTGGCGGTGCGGAGGGTGCGCGATACCTGCGTCGGCCATGCGCCGCGTCCGGTGGTCGCCTTCAGCCATTTCTCGCGTTCGCCGGCGGGGAGGGCGGCGAGGGCGGACAGGTCGACCCAGACCGGCACGCGGTTCGCCTTGCCGGCGCGGATCGCCAGCATCGCCGCGGGGGCGCATTCGGCGGTGAAGCCCATCACCGTTTCATAGACCGAGCCGATCTGTTCGACGCTGAGCGAGCGATAGGCGATGCGCTCGCCCTGATCGATCAGCAGACCGTCGAGCACGCGCAGCACGCAGCCGTCGCCGACCGGGAGGACCGCTTCGGGGTCGTCGGGGCTGTCGCGGCCGAGGAGGAAGGGGAAGGCGGCCTCGTCGAACAGCTTGCCGCCGCGCGCCTGCATGAAGCCCGATGGATCGCCGCGCCCGACGAGGCGGAACAGCGCCATCAGCCGGCCCCAGCCGCCGCGTCGTTCGTCCATCATGTCGGGATAGCGCGCGGCATCGTCGCGCAGCCGCAGGTGGAGCGCACCCAGCGCATAGCCCTGTTCGTACAGCGCCGCCGCCGCGCCGCCGGGCTGCGAGGGCATCAGCGCACGATCCTCGGCATAGAGGATGAAGATCAGGCGCAGCAGGACGGTCAGCAGCGCTTCGTAGAGATGCTGCGGGCGGTGTTCGGCGAGGGTGCGCACCCGCGCGGGATCGGCGGCGTCCAGCCCGCGCAGCAGTTCGTGGAGCGAGGCGAGCACCTGTCCGGCAAGGCGGCTCGACACATCGGCCTGCGCCGCGCGGCTTTCGGCGAGGAGCGCGGGGAGGCGGTGCGAGGGCGGGCCGGTGAACAGCGCATGGGCGTCGAGCAGCAGCTTGAGGCCCGCCAGCATGCCGCGACCGGCGACGTCGGACAGGGCGTGGAGCGGCCAGCTCATATGGCCGGACACTTCGCCGCGCGGGGCGACGACGAGGCGCAGGACCGGTTCGACGGCCGCGCCTTCGCGCCGGCCGGTCTCGCGCGCACCGACGATGACGCCCGCGCCGATGCCGGTTTCGCGCAGCAGGCGTTCGAAGCGCTGCTGGGCGGTCGCCTCCCAACCGTCGAGCGCGCCGCGCCGGTCGAGCAGCAGCCCCGGCGCCTCGATCCGCACCAGCAGTTGCGCCGTGCCGTCCGCCGCCAGCACCGCCCAGTCGGGTTCGAGCAGAACGTCGAGTTCGGGGAAGGCGATGCGCAGCGTGTCGGGCAAGGCGGGGCCGCCGGGCGTGCCCGCGACGCGTGCTGCCGGCCAGCCGAGGATGTCGCGGAAGAACGACCACAAGTCGGGTTCGGCGAGTGCCGCGTCCACGCCCGCGCTGTCGGCCGCATCCTGTGGCGTGACCCATGCGCCGATGCGGGTCAGCGCGGCGGGGGCGACGACCAGCCCGACCGGTTGCAGATAGCCGATCCAGTCGTGCGGGCCGCTGGTCATGTCGCGGGCCAGAGATAGACCAGCCCGATCGGCTCCAGCCGGGTGGCGTGGATGCGGGCGGCGGCGCGCAGCCGTTCGGGTTCGCGGACCAGTTCGTCGTCGAGCCGGGTGGCGGCGCGGTCCCACGACCGGCGGTCGGCGGCGCGCTGGCGGGCTTCGGTCGGGTCGAGCAGCAGGTCGAGCTGTCCGGTGTTTGTCCCACGTTCGCGCAGGATGCGGGCGATACGCTGTTTCAGCAGCGTTTCCAGCCCCTGCGCCTCGGCGGCGGCGCGGCGGGTGAGGTCCTGCGCGACCCGCGCGGCGCGGGCGTCGGCACGCTCGGTCAGGGTCGGGCGGAGGTCGGCGACGTTGCGCGCGGCTTGCGCGGTCGCGATGCGCATCGTGTCGGGATCGGCGCCGTTCGCGTCGCGCAGCGCGGCGAGCAGTTCGTCCAGCACGCGCGCCTCCGCCTCGCGCCCCTCGGCCAGCGGGCGTAGCGGTGCGTCGTCGCGCCAGTCGGCGGCGACACTCAGCACCTCTTCGTGGAGCCGTGCCGCCTGTTCGCCGTACAGGGCGAGGCGGCCGAGCAGGACGATGCGGGGGCTGACGGTGGTGGCGGTGCGGATGACGCAGCAGCGCTCCAGCCCCTGCCGGAACCCGGCCGACAGGAAGCGGCCGAGCAGCCGCCGGACGAGGCGGTGTTCGAGGTGCAACTGGACGACATCGCCGGCGTCGCGGCCGTCGCGCAGGATCGCAGGCGCGAAGCTGATGCGGCGGACGGCGGCGTCGGGACTGGCGCGCCATTCGCCGGGGCGCTCGCCGGGGCGGACGGGGCGGGCGCGCAGTTCGTCGATCAGCGGCGTCCAGCTGGGATCGCCGGCGAGGCGGGGTTCGTCCAATGCGAAGACCGGCGTGTCGCCGACCGCGCCGGGCATGGTCCATGCCCCGCCGGAGCGGTTGAGGGCGAGTTCGACCACCGACTGCAATTCGTCCGGGTCGACGCCGACGCGTGCGCGCGCCTTGTCCAGCGCGGCGGCCAGATCGGCCTGTTCGCGCCGCAACCGGGCGAGGCGGGCGTCGGCGCTGTCGTCGAGATCGCGGACGGCGGCGGCGACACGGGCATCGGCCTCCGCATCGCGGATGCGGACGGCGAGGTCGCGCGCGCCGTCGCGGTCGATGCCGCTGCGGAAGCTATCGGCGATGCGGTCGCCCAGTACCTGTCCGGCGGAGCCGAGCTGGCGCCGGATCGCCTCGGTCTTGCGGACCAGCGCGTCGAGCACGACGTCCTCGGGCCGCTGGGCATAGGTGAAATAGCGGCAGGTGACGGTGTCGGCCGGTTGCAGCTTGCGGTCGATGCGGCCGTTGCGCTGTTCGAGCCGCGACGGGTTCCAGGGCAGGTCGACATGGATCAGGTCGTGGCATTGCGATTGCAGGTTGATGCCTTCGCGCGCGGCATCGGTGCAGATCAGGATGCGAAGCGGGCTGGCGGGATCGTTGAAGGCGCGCTTGATATCCTCGCGCCGTTCGGTCGAGGTGATGCCGGTGAAGCTGTCGATCCGCTCGGCGTCGTGGGGGTCGGCGGGGTCGGTCAGCACCGACAGCTGCCGCTGGAGCCAGCGGCGCGTATCCTCATATTCGGTGAACAGGATCAGCCGGCGGTCGCGCCAATGACCGTCGGCGTCGAGCAGGTGCGCGCGCGCCCAGTCGAGCAGCCAGCGGACGCGGGCGTCGGGGGTGGTGCGGGCGGTTTCGGCCAGCGCCAGCATCGTGGCGGCATGGGCGCGTTCGGCGGCGAGGCGGGCGGGCGGGGTGTCCTGTGCGCCGGCCAGTGCTTCGATGCGGGCGCGGGCGTCGTCGTGGCGGTCGAGCAGGTCGAGCGCGGCGTCCTCCTGCGCGGCGAGATCGGGGGCTTCGGTGTCGATGTCCTCGGCAGCGGCGGTTGCGGTCGCCCCGGCGATGGCGCGGTCGAGGCCGTCGATATGGACCTTCAGCGTGCGGGCGAAGGCGGGAATCGAGGAGAGGAGGCGCTGTTGCAGGCCGACGAAGCTCAGCCGGGCCTGTGCGCGCCGCGCGGGGGGCAGGGCGGCGATCCGCGCCTCGCGTAGCTGGCGATAGTCGGCGAGCATCGCGGCGAGCGCGAGTTCGGGGGCGGCTTCGGGCAGATGGTCGAGGATGATGGGTTCGACCACCCGTTCGGGAAAGCGTTCGCCGAGTGCGCGCAGATCGCTTTTCAGGCGGCGGACCATAACCGGTTCGAGGTCGGCAGGGCGCACGGCGACCCCGCGCGTGAACCGCTGCGGATCGAGCAGTTCGAGCAGGGTCGCGAAGCTGTTCGGATGGCCGTTATGCGGCGTTGCGGAGAGGAACAGCCGGTGTTCGAACCGGTCGGACAGGTCGCGCAACGACCGCGTGAACTGGCTTTCGATCGCATAGCGCCCGCCGCCGGCCGGCGCGGCATGGTGCGCCTCGTCGAGGATCAGCAGCGAGCGGGCGCGGAAATCCTCCAGCACGTCGTGCAAGCCCGCGACATAGGCTTCGTCGCCGAGCAGTCGGTGCGACAGGATGAAGCGCGATCCCGCCGCCCAGGGGTTCGCGCCATAGCCGCGGCGGCGGCGCAGCGATTCGAGATGCCGGGCGTCGATGATCTCGAACGCGAGGCCGAACTTGCTCTGCAATTCGTCGCGCCATTGGCCGGTCATCGCGGCCGGGGCGAGGACGACGGTATAGTCGACGCGGCGACGCAGCAGCAGCTCGCGCAGGACGAGGCCGGCCTCGACCGTCTTGCCCAAGCCTACGTCGTCGGCGATCAGCAGGTTGACGCGGGGCAGGCGCAGCGCCTTGCGCAAGGGCAGCAGCTGATAGGGGTCGAGCCGGATGCCCGCGCGGAACGGCGCCTGGAACAGGTCGCGCTCGGCGGCGGTCGCGGTGCGCCAGCGGACGGTGCGCAGATAGGCGGAGAAGCTGGCGGCATCGCCGCCGCCCACGCCGCCTTCGCGACCGAGCGAGGCCCATGCCTCCTCATCGTGCAGCCGGGCGTCGACCTCCGCGCTCCACAGCACGCGGGCATCCTCACCGCTGGCATCGTCGTCGATACAGGCGAGGCGGTGGCCGTCATAGGGGCCGTCGGGCTGTGCCTCGACCATCCACAGCCGGCCGCGCAGCGACACGAATTGGCCGACGCCGGGTATTGGCGTGCGGATGCTGGTGCTGGCCATGATGGTCCCCCTCTCGCCCGCGAGGGTGGGGGGAGGGGGTGGGGGGTGCCAATCGCGGTTGGGTCCGGTTCGGGCGCGATTGCGTGGTTCGATTATTCTCGCCGGACGGTGAAGGTTGGTCCGTCAGCCAACAGCCTGTCCGTCACCCCGGACTTGATCCGGGGTCCCGCGTTCTTGGCCACACGTAGAAGAAGGAGCGGGACCCCGGATCAAGTCCGGGGTGACGAAGGAGCATCCATTTCGGATCAATTGCCTTGCTCCTGCTGCCGACAGCGCGGACGATGCGGGGATGGACATGCCGATGAAGCCGGACCTGCAACGCCCCTGGGCCAAGTTGCTGCGGGACGAGGACAAGCGCGCGGTGGCGGTGCTGCCGCTGGTCGATCATTGCCTCGACGTCGGGGCGGTGGCGGAGATCGTGTTGCGGGCGTGGCGCGGTCCGCTGGAGGCGGCGGCGGGGCGGGTGCTGACCGAGCGGGACTGGGCGCGGCTGGTGGTGCTGGCGGCGCTGCACGATCTGGGGAAGGCCAATCGCGGGTTTCAGGCGCGGATCGATCCGAAGGCCGAGCCGGTCGGTCATACGGGTCAGGTCGCGGCGCTGCTGAGCCATTCGAAGTTGCGGCGGACGCCGGCGGCGGTCGCTTTGCAGGCATTGATCGACGACTGGGATGCCGAGCAGCATTTCGCGGCGGTGATGGCGCATCATGGCAAGCCGCTCGGCGAGTTTCATGAAGCGGCGACATCGCTCGATTGGAGCCGGCATAACCGGCATTGGATGCTGGAAGTGGACGGCGATCCGGCCGCTGCCGTCGTGCCGCTGATCGAGGCGGTGCGCGAACGCTGGCCGCAGGCTTGGGAGGCCGGGGCGGCGCTGCCGATCGCGCCGCGCTTCGTGGCGTTGTTCGCCGGGCTGGTGACGCTGGCGGACTGGCTGGGGTCGGATACGGAACGGTTTCCGGTAGCGAAGCCGCATGGTGCCGATCGGGTCGCCATGCGGGCGGAGGCGGCGTTGGCGGCGGCGGGCGCGCGGGGGTTCCTGTCGCTCGATACGCCGCCGGGGGATTTCGTCGCGGCGTTCGGGAATGCGCCCTATGATTTTCAGCGCGAGGCGGCGGGCGATCTGGGGCCGGTCGCGCTGATCGAGGCGGAAACGGGGTCGGGCAAGACCGAGGCGGCGCTGTGGCGCTGGCTGGAACTGCGGCGGGCGGGGCTGGTCGATGGGCTGTTCTTCGCGCTGCCGACGCGGTCGGCGGCGGTGCAGTTGCAGGCGCGGGTCGACAAGGTACTGACGTCGGTGTGGGGGGCGGACGGGCCGCGCGCGGTGCTGGCGGTGCCGGGCTATCTGAAGGCTGGCGAGGCGAGCGGGCAGGCGTTGCCGGGCTATGCGGTGCGCTGGGACGACGGGGCCAAGGGCGACGAGCGTTGGGCGGCGGAGCGGGCCAATCGCTTTCTGGCGGCGCGGGTGGCGGTCGGGACGATCGATCAGGCGCTGCTCGGCACCTTGCCGGTTAAGCATGCGCTGTTCCGATCGAGCGTGCTGGCGCGCAGCCTGCTGGTGGTCGATGAGGTCCATGCGTCGGACGCCTATATGACCGGGCTGCTCGAACGGTTGCTCGACCAGCATGGCGCGGCGGGCGGGCAGGCGTTGCTGTTGTCGGCGACGCTCGGGTCGGACGCGCGGGCGCGGCTGTTGCGGCAGGCACCTTTGTCGCCTGCCGAGGCGGAGGCGGTGCCCTATCCGGCGCTGTCGGGACGCGAGTTGCCGCCGCGGGCGGCGCAGGGGGCGACCGGGCGGGACAAGCGGGTCGTGGTGGAGATCGCGCCGATCCTGGAGGATGCGTCGGCGATCGCGACGCGGGCGGTCGCGGCGGCGCGGGCCGGGGCGGCGGTGCTGGTGGTGCGCAACAGCGTGGCCGGGGCGGTCGCCGTCGCGCAGGCGGTGGCGGACGTGGCGCCCGAGCTGGCCTTTGCGGTGGAGGGGGTGGCGACACTCCATCATGGCCGCTTTGCCGCGCAGGACCGGGAGCGGCTGGACAAGGCGGTGACGGCGGCGTTCGGGAAAGGGCGTGAGCGTGGCGGACGCGTGCTGGTGGGGACGCAGACGCTGGAGCAGTCGCTCGACATCGATGCCGATCTGCTGATGACCGACCTCGCGCCGATCGACGTGCTGTTGCAGCGGATCGGGCGGTTGCATCGGCATTCCCGCACGGACCGGGGTGCGTTTGCGGAGGCGCGGGCGACCGTGCTGCGGCCGGCGGCGCGCGATCTGGCGCCGTTGCTGAAGGGGCGGGCGTTGCACGGGCTGGGCGGCGCGAAGCGGGTGGCGCCCTATCCCGATCTGCTGCCGGTCGAGGCGACCTTGGGGTTGCTGGAGGAGATGCCGGGCATCGTCCTTCCACGCGACAATCGGCTGCTGGTCGAGCGGGCGCTGCATCCGGCGTTGCTCGACGCTCTCGCCGAGCGGCTGGGGGTGGCGTGGCAGAACCACCGGAGCGAGCGCAACAGCGGCGCGGCGGTCGACCGCCAAGCGGCGGGGCAGGTGGCGCTGGATTTCCGACGGCGCTTTACCGAGTTGGCGCCGTTCGATGGCGGCGAGGCGGTCGCGACGCGGCTGGGCGCGCGCGATTTGCTGGTCGACCTTACCGAGCCGGTGGCCGGGGCGTTCGGCGGGACGATCGACCGGATCGCCATTCCGGCGTGGATGGCGCCGGGCGTCGGCGATGCGCCGGTCGTGCCGGGCGGGGCGCGGGAGTTCGGCATCGGCCCGTATCGCTTCCACTATGACCAATTGGGGCTGCGCAGGGCCGATTGAAATGTGCGGGCGGGTATAACCGGCGGTCATGGGCCGGTTGACGCGGGGGGCGGATCGTCTGAGGTTCGCGCTTTGCCGTGTTCGGAGTAGCCATGACCGCATCCGCCGCTGCTGCGGTCCCGCCCCCCGCCGACGCCGTCCATCCGGGGCGCAAGGCGATGCTGCTCTACGGGCTGCTGGGCTTCGCCGCCGGGCTGCCCTTCTACATGTTCTCGACGGTGCTGGCGCTCAGGTTGCAGGCGCATGGCGTGGCGCTGACCGTGCTGGGCTTTTTCGCGTGGGTGCAGTTGCTGCCGACGCTGAAGTTCGTGTGGGCGCCGCTGCTCGACCGGTATGACGTGCCGGGGTTCAGCCGCTTCTGGGGCAAGCGACGCGGGTGGATCATGCTGGCGCAGCTGGGCATCGTCACCGCGATGGGGGCGATGGCGTGGACGGCGGACGATGCGTCGCTGCCGGTCACCGCGCTGTTCGCGGTGCTGCTCGCCTTCTGGACCACGACGCTGGAGGTCGCGGCGGATGCGTGGCGTATCGAGCTGTTTTCGACGCAGGACCAGCAGGGGCCGATCGTCGCGGCGAACCTGTGGGGATACCGGACCGCGATGGTCGCGGCGGGGAGCGGGGCGCTGTTGCTGGCGGACAATGGCGGATGGACGCTCGCCTATCTGCTGGTCGCGGTCGCGGCGTTCCTGCCGTTCCCGATCCTCGCGGCGATGCGGCCGGAAGAGGGGCGGGGCGGGGGGCGGATAGTCGCGCTGCTGACCGGGATCGGCGGGGGGGCGGTGATCCTTGCCGCTGCCTGCGCGGTGACGGCGGGCGTCGGCTATGTCCTGCTGTCGGCGGCGGCGGGGATCGGGATCGATGCCGGGAGCAACGTCACACCATGGGTGCTCGGCCTGTGCATGGTGCCGTTCGTCGCGATGGCGGCGGGGCTGCCGTGGATCCGCAAGGCACCGCCGACCGCGCCGATCCGCACCTCGACCGCGATCGGCCCCTATGTCGATTTCTTCTGGCGGTTTCAGTATGCCGCGATCCTGCTGATGGTCTTCGTCTCGCTGTACCGCATGGGCGACGTGCTGGCGCTGAACCTGTCCAAGCCGATGATCAAGGATCTGGGCTATACGCTCAGCCAGATCGGGCGGGCGGATGGCGTGGTGGCGCTGGCGGCGAGCATGGTCGGCGTGGGGCTGGGCGGATGGATGGTCACGCGGCGGCCGATGCTGTGGGCGCTGGCGGTGGGCGCGGTCGTCGCGGCGATCGGCAATTTCGGCTTCGTGTGGCTGGCGCATCAGCCGGTGAGCGAAGTCATGCTCTATGTCGCGACCGCGCTGGACCAGTTCGGCAACGGCTTCGCGGGAGCGGTGTTCGTCGTCTATCTCTCGCTGCTCGTGAACCCGCGCTATCCCGGCGCGCAATATGCGTTCCTGACCGGCTTCGCCTTCCTGTTGCCGCGGATGCTCGCCGGGGCGGGGGGATCGATGGTCGGCGTGATCGGCTATGACGGGTTCTTCCTGTTGTCGGGCGCGGTGAGCCTTGCCGCGATTCCGTTGCTGCCGGCGCTGGCGCGAATCCGGCCGCGGGAGGATGATGCGTGATCGATCGGGCGTTTAGCGAAGCCGCGCGCTACGTTGCCGAGGGGCGGATACCGGGGGCGACTTTGGGGATCGTCACCGCCGATGGCACGCGCGAGGTGCGGGTGGCCGGGCTGGCGCAGCGGGTGCCGGAGGCGCGGGCGCTGACCCGCGCGCATTGGTTCGATCTGGCGTCGGTCAGCAAGGTGATCGCGACCACGCGGTTCGTGCTGCAACTGGCGGATGAGGGGCGGATCGATCTCGACCGGCCGCTGACCGATGCGATCCCCGATTTGCGGCAGTACGACGTGGCTGGCGCGGCGGAGCGGCGGCTGACGTTTCGCGACTGTCTGGTCCACCGCACCTTCCTGCCCGCCGTCGAGCCGATCTATACCTATGGCGACGATCCGGCGCGGCTGCGGGCGTTCGTGTTGCAGCGCGAGTGGAGGCAGGGGCCGGCGGTCTATTCGGACATCAACTTCATCCTGCTGGGGATCGCGGTCGAGCGGATCATCGGCGCCGGGCTGGACGCGCTGCCGCTGGGGCCGGGGTTGAGCTGGGGGCCGCCGCCGGGTCCGGCGGTCGCGACCGAGCATTGTTCGTGGCGTGGCCAGGTGCTGGTCGGCGAGGTGCATGACGAGAATTGTTCGGCGATGGGCGGGCGGACCGGGCATGCCGGGCTGTTCGGGACGGTCGACGGGGTGCTCGATTTCGCGGCTGGGTTGCTCGACGGGACGGGTGCGTCGCCGGTGATGCTGGCGGCGATCCGAACGCCGGTGGAGGGGCATCGGACGGCGGGATGGGAGAAGCGCTTTCCGGGATGGTCGGGGGGACAGGCCTGTTCGGCCGGGACCATCGGCCATACCGGTTTTACCGGGACAGGGCTGTGGGTCGATTTCGAGCGGGGGCTGGCATGGACGCTGCTGACCAACCGGGTGCATCCGACGCGGCATTTCGACAGCGGGATTTTCGAGCTGCGGCCGGCGACCGGGGATGCGGTGGTGGCTGGGTTCGATGGAAAATCAAGGGGTTAGTGGGTAGGGGCGGATCCAAAGTTCACTAAGTTCACACTTGCCGCGTTTTTGTGTGGCATTGCGTTTGGGTGCTGCGGGCGGGTCGGTGGCGGCGGTTGGAAAGAGCCTGTGCAGGGTAGCGGGGTGGCGGTTTGTAGGAAAGCTTGCGTCGCCCCAGCGAAGGCTGGGGTCTCCTGCGGCGAGGCGCGTGCTTTCTTGCCGGAAGACCCCAGCCTGCGCTGGGGTGACGTTTGTGGCGGCGGCGAGAAGAAGCGGGACCCCGGGTCAAGCCCGGGGTGACGTTACATTTGTCGTACCCCGGCCTTCGCCGGGGTACGGTCCGGTTGGGGGTACGTTCTGCGGGTGCCTCAGGCCGCTTCGATGACTTCGCGCAGGACGCCGAGGAACTCGCTGGCCAATGCACTCGGCGGGCGGTCGAGCAGGTGCATGGCGTGGACGTCGAAAGTCAGCGATGGTTTCAACGCGCGCATGGCGAGGCCGTCGGCGAGCGAGGCTTCGGCGGTGAAATTGTCGACCACGCTCAACCCCACGCCCGCGCGGACGAGGGCGGCGGCGATGTAGAAGGTGCGGGCGGACGCCACCTCCTGCAGGTCGATACCGAGGCGCTCCAGCTCCTGCGCGAAGAGCTGGCCGATCGGGCCGGAGGCGGCCAGCGTGATGAAGGGGTGGCCGACCAGCTGGGGCAGTTCGATCCGTGCCGCCATGCCCGGCAGGTCGGCGTCGCGGTAGAGGACGACCAGTTCGCCTTCGCCGAGCCACACCTTGCCGAGCGGGGCGCCGCGCGGGACTTCGGCGGCGATGGCGATGTCGGTCTCGCGTTCGTAGAGCTTGCGCAGCAGGTCGTCATGATGGACGGTTTGCAGGTCGAAACGGACGTCAGGACGCTTCGCCATGAACCGCGCGACGGCGGTCGGCAGCGCGCCCAATGCGAGGCTGGGCAGCGCGGAGATGCGCAATGTCGCGCCACCGCCGCTGCGCAGGTTGCGGCCGGCTTCGCGCAGTGCGCGGACGCGTTCCTGAATGTCGGCGACGTCGCCGAACAGGGCATGGGCGTCTTCGGTGGGGACGAGGCGGCTGTTGGTGCGCTGGAACAGTTCGAAGCCGAGCAGGGTCTCGGCATGGCGCAGCGTCTTGGAGACCGAGGGTTGCGAGATGTTGAGCGCGCGTGCTGCGGCGCTGACCGATCCATTGACATAGACGGCGTGGAAAATCTCGATATGACGCAGGTTCATGTCGCCGTGTGGCCCCGATAGCGGGCCTCGTCCAGCCCGTCTTCGGCGCGGGCGACCAATGTCGCGACGGTCAGGTTGGCGCTGGCCGAGGGCACGGTGCGGGTCATGTCGAGCAGTCGGTCGAAGGGAAGGACGAGGCCGACGACCAGCGCCGTCTGCTCCGCGCCGACCCCGACCGCGCCGAGCATCGCGGCGAGCATGAACAGCGAGGCGGAGGGGACCGGTGCGGTGCCGAAGGCGGCGAGGGCGCCGGTCAGCAGCATGACGCCGAGCATCCACGCGTCGGGGACGATTCCCAGTGCCTGCAACGCGAACTGGCCGAGCAGGCCGACATACATCGCCGTCCCGTCCTTGCCGATGCTGGCGCCCAGCGGCAGCACGGTCGAGGCGATCGGGCGGGCGATGCCCAGATTGTCCTGCGACACGCGGAGTGCGACCGGCAGGGTGGCGGAGGAGGAGGCGGTCGAGAAGGCGACGATCAGCGCGTCAACGATGCCGCGAAAGAAGCGCACGACCGGCAACCGCGCGACGAAGCGGAGCAGCCCGGCATGGAATGCCATCTGGGTGAGCGAGGCGAGGATGACGCACAGTGCCAGCCAGCCGACATGGACGAACACCGCCGTGCCTCCGCTCGCCACCGCATTGGCGATAAGGGCGAGGACGCCGAACGGGGTCACCTCCATCACGATACGGACGAGGTGGAGCAGGACGGCGGCGAGGCCCTGCAACAGCGCGACGACCGGCTTGCCCGCCTCGCCCGACACGACGCTGGCGATGCCGAGCAGGACGGCGACGAAGATGATGGCGAGCATGTCGCCCTTCGCCAGCGCGTCGACGATGTTGACCGGCACGATGCCGAGCAGCTGGTCGGTCGGCGTGACCGGCGGGCCGAGGACGTGCGGCGCGACGCCCGACAGGACGATGCCG
This sequence comes from Sphingomonas paucimobilis, assembly GCA_036946325.1. Taxonomy (GTDB): domain Bacteria; phylum Pseudomonadota; class Alphaproteobacteria; order Sphingomonadales; family Sphingomonadaceae; genus Sphingomonas; species Sphingomonas paucimobilis_A. Next base: position 1,673,572 of record JAQIJL010000001.1, on the reverse strand, counting down.
CTGCCCGGTTGGACCAGCAGGCCGAACCCCATGCCGATCGTCACCGCGACCAAGGTGGTGAAGGCGAACAGCGCGACGGTCCGCCCGCCGATCCCGCCCAGGCGGCGCGGGTCACCCAGCGACGCGATGCCGGCGGCGATGGTGATGAGCACCACCGGCACGACCAGCATCTTGATGAGGCGGACGAACAGGTCGCCGATGATCCTGATCGCCGCCGCGCCCTGTGGCCACAACAGCCCGATCGCGACGCCGAGGAACAGGGCGGCCACGACCCGCTGCCACAGGGGTATCGCGAACCAGCGGCGCATCAATTGCCCCAGAAGCCCGGCGCGGCGGGCGACAACATGCCGTTGTGGTCGGTGACGCCGCCGGGGCGGTCGTCGCTGAGCCACAAGGGACCGTCGAGATCGACGAACGCGGCCCGACCGCCCAGCAGCGTCGCCGGGGCGATGCCCAGCGACGAACACACCATGCACCCGACCATCAACCCGAATCCCCTTTCGTGCGCCCTGCCGGCCAGCACCAGTGCTTCGGTCAGGCCGCCGGTCTTGTCGAGCTTGATGTTCACCACGTCGTAGCGGCCGGCGAGGCGGTCGAGATCGGCGGCGGTGTGGAGCGCTTCGTCGGCGGCGATGGGGACGGGGCTGTCGAAGGTGGCGAGGGCGCCGTCGTCGGCTGCGGGGAGCGGCTGTTCGAGCAGGTCGACGCGCCATTCGGTGAGGCGTTCGCGTAGGGAACGCAGCGTGTCGATCGTCCAGCTTTCATTGGGGTCGACGATCAGGCGTGGCGTGGGGGCGACGCTGCGGATCGCGGCGATCTGGGCAGCGGGGTCGGTGCGGTCGACCTTGACCTTGAGCAAGGGCACGGTCGCGACCCTTGCCGCCGCGCGGGCCATGGCGTCGGGGGTGTCGAGGCCGATGGTGATCGCCGAGGGCAGCGCGACGGGTTCGGCGAGGCCGGCGAGCGCCGCGACCGTCGTATCGGCGAGGCGTGCTTCGAGGTCCCATAGCGCGCAGTCGACCGCGTTGCGCGCGGCCCCGGCGGGGAGCAGCGCGGCGAGGTCCTGTCGCCCGGCGCCTTCGGCCAGTGCCGGGGCGATGGCGCGGATCGCGGCCAGCGTGTCCTCGTTCCCCTCGCCATAGCGGGCATAGGGGACGGCTTCGCCGCGCCCGGTGGTTCCGCCCTGACGCAGGGTGACGGTGACGACATCGGCCGCCGTCTTCACCCCGCGCGAGATGCGGAACGGGGTGCTCAGGCCGAAACGGTCATGGGCGACGTCGAGATGTCGAAGCATGTCTGCATCCAGTCGATGATCGGGTCCGCGCCGAAGCGATAGGGATCGGTGCAGGGCAGGCCATGGGCGTCGGCGGTTTCGGCGCAGAGGCGGCGGGCCTCGTCCTCGGGCAGCTTCACCGTGTTGAGCGCGATGCCGACCGCCTGCACGTCGGGGCTGGTAAGGCGCGCGACCGACAGGTTGGCGGCGATGCATTCGGCGATGCCGGGGACGGCATAATGCGGCAGGCCGCGCATATGTTCGCGGGCCGGGTCGTGGCACATGACGATCGCGCGCGGCTGGGCGCCGTGGAGCAGGCCGGTCGAGACGCCGGCGAAGGACGGGTGGAACAGCGAGCCCTGTCCTTCGATCAGGTCCCAGCCGTCGTCGCTGCGCGCCGGAGTGATCGTCTCGATCGCGCCCGAGATGAAGTCGGCGACGACCGCGTCGACCGGCACGCCCGAACCGGCGATCAGGATGCCGGTCTGGCCGGTGGCGCGGAAATCGGCGGCGATGCCGCGCGCGACCATCGCGTCGCGTAGCGCCAGCGTCGAATACATCTTGCCGACCGAACAGTCGGTACCGACGGTGAGCAGGCGGTTGCCGGCGCGACGCTTGCCATTGCCGACGGGGAGGTCGGCGGGGGGATCGCGGACGTCGAACAGCTGGACGCCGGCTTGCCTTGCTGCCTGGGCGATTTCGGGCACGTCGCGCAGCCGCTGGTGGAGGCCGGAGGCGACATGCATGCCATTGGCGATCGCGGCCAGCGCATCGCGGATCAGGGCGTCGCCCATCTTGCCACCGGCATTGGCGATGCCGAGGATCAGGGTGTTGGCTCCCGCCGCACGGCCCTGCACCGCATCCATGCGCGGCAGGCCGAGCGTCAGCGGGCAGTCGTCGTGGCGCCATTCGCCGACGCAGTCGTCCGGGCGGAAGGCGGCGACCCCGCGCGAGGTCTTGATGCCGACCGCGTCGTCGGAATGGCCGAGATAGAGGAGGAAGGGACCGGGGATCATCGCGCACCCTGCTGGCTGTCGGGACACCGGGATAGGGCGAGGGGCGGCGGCGCGCCAAATGATGCTGTCGGGGCGAGGTATAGCAGTGGGTTATGGGGCGGGCTGCGCCGCCACAAACGTCATCCCGGCGCAGGCTGGGATTTCCCGGTGATCGAGTGCGCGCCTCGCCGCGGGAGGCCCCAGCCTGTGCTGAGGCGACGGTTTCCATTCAGGCAGGGCACTGTTTGGGCCTGGGGCGCAGCAGCGCGCGGCCGGGTGCTGCGCCGGTGGTGGCACCGTCCTTCAGGGCGAGTTTTCCGTTCACGAACAAGGCTTTCACCCCGACGCTGGGGACGCGCGGGTTTACGTAGGTGGCGCGGGGGGCGTAGTTGACCGGGTCGAACACGACGACATCGGCATAATAGCCGGGCTTGAGATAGCCGCGACGGTCCATGCGGTACATGTCCGCCGTCGCACCGGTCGAGCGGTGGATGAAATCGCGCATCGTGATGACCTTCCGCTCGCGGACATAGGTCTGATATTTGCGCGGGAAGGTCGCGTACTGGCGCGGGTGGCCGTTCGATCCGTCGGAGCTGGTCACGACCCAGGGCTGCTGCATGATAAGGTCGGCATCGGCGTCGATCATGTTGAAGCTGGCGACCGAGACGCCGGCCGGTTCCTTGCCGGTGGCGTCGGCGACACGCAGAATCTTGATCGCGGCGTCGACGGGGTCGAGCTTCCACGCGGTCGCCATCCGGGCGAGCGTCTTGCCGGTCCACGGCATCCCGGCGCTGGTCAGCAGCAGCGAGTCCGCGCCGCCGCGCCGGCGAAGGTTCTCGGCCATTTCGACCTTGATCCTGGCGAGCGTCGCGGGATCGTCGAAGCGCTGGATCAGGCGCGGATAGCCGCCGTCATTGGCCCAGCGCGGGACGAGTGCGGCGTCGACGCTGGAGCCGGAGGCGAGCCACGGATATTGGTCGGCGGTGACGTTCTGCCCGGCCTTGCGCGCGGCCTCGATCGTGGCGATCAGTTCGGGGGCCTTGCCGTGGACGTCGACGCCTAGTGCCTTGAGGTGCGCGATATGGACCGGCATGTTCGCCTGCCGTCCGATTTCGATCACTTCCCTGGTCGAGTTGATGAGGCCGATCGAATAGTTGGATTCGTCGCGCTGGTGCGTGTCGTACATGCCGCCGCGGATCGCGGCTTCGCGGGCGATCGCGACGACCTCGTCGGTCTTGGCGAAGCTTTGCGGCGGATAGAACAGCCCGGTCGAAAAGCCATAAGCGCCCTCGCACATCGCCTTGGCCACCAAGGCCTTTTCCTGGGCCAGTTCGGCGGACGTGGGGGCGCGGTCGTCCTGTCCGACGACCCGGCCGCGGACCGAGCCGAAGCCGACGAACGGCGCGACATTGGTGCCGATGCCGCCGGCCATCAGCTTGCGCGCATCCTCCGCGACGTCGGGCGTGCCATAGCCGTCGACGCCGATGACGATGGTCGACACCCCCTGCGCCAGCCATGGCAGGTTGAGCCGCGCCTTGGGATCGTCCGAGCGGATATAGCTGTCGGGATGGGTATGGGCGTCGATGAAGCCGGGGGCGACGATCTGTCCGCGCGCGTCGATCACCTGTGCCGCCTGCGTCCGGCGGGTCGGGCCGACATAGACGATGCGGTCGCCGGCGATCTCGACATCGCCGGTGATCGGTTCTGCGTTCGCGCCGTTATAGACGGTGCCGCCGCGGATCACGATGTCGACCCGGGGCGCGGCTGCCACGGCCGGGCCGGCGAGGGCGGCGAACAGGGTGATCAGGGGCAGGCGCTTCATCGGTGAATCCTTCCGGGCTGGAGCGTCAGCGTAGCACGCCGGGCGGCCTTGCCGTCCACCGCCGTGCGGCTGAACAGCAGGGGCAGCGTCTGGCCGGCGATCCATGGGGCATATTGGTCGCGATAATGGGTGCTGCGCGGGTCGTTCGACTGGCCGGGCAGGTTCAGGAACACCGAATTGTCCCATGCCCCGACATCGATGACCTGAAAATAGCTGGCCCCGCCGCCGACACGCCAGCCGGGGCCGTCGCCCAGCCAGCGCGCCATGACGGTGTAGCTGTCGCCGCCCGACGCGCCGCCCTCGATCGGGGGAAAGGCGGCGGCGATGGCCGGAATGCGCGACAGCGGGTGGGCGATGCGGACCTGATGCAGCCTGCCCCAGCGCCATGCGGCGGGGTCGCGGCCGAGCAGCGACTGGGCGCTGGTCCAGGCGGATGCGAGTGCCTGCGACAGCATCGTGTCGCGCGTTGCGGTCGGGTTGGTGCCGAGCCGCGCGTCGGGCTTGGCGAGGATGCCGAGCAGCACCGACGGGTCGATTTCCGTCACCAGCGCCTTGGCGCGGTCGGGGACGATCGCCGCGAGCATCCGCTTGCCGAGGTCGCGCCACAGGATTTCGAACAGCGCTGCGGGTCCGCTGTCGGCGGTCAGGCGGCCGTCCCAGCGGCGCAGCATATCGCCCGCCGGAGAGGGCGCGGCGGGCAGTAGCGCGATCAGCTGGCGCGCGGGCGTCGACAGCGTGTCGAACTGCAACGCGACGCTGTCGGCAATGCTGTGCTTCGGCTGGGCGGCGAGTATGTCGGCGATGCGTTCGTAGCGATAGGGCGCGCGGAACGAGAAGGCGGGAATGCGGTCGCGCGGCCAGTCGGCGGGCAGGTTGTTCTGGTTGGCCGAGGCGAACCAGCCCTTGCGCGGGTTATACTCGTTGGGCAGCGACGCGAAGTCGCGCATGCCGGTCCAGTCGTAGCGACCGTCGCCCGGCACCGGCAGCAGCCCGTCGCCGCGCTTGCGCACCGGTGCGAAGCCGATCACCTGCCACCCCGTATTTCCCTGCGTATCCGCGTAGTGAAAGTTGGTCGGCGAGGGGTGGAGGCGGAATGCCTTGCGCAGCGACGCCCAGTCACGCGCGAGGTTGATTGCGACCATCGCGAAGGCGCCGCCGCCGCCCGGCTGCATGGCGATCGACGCCAGCACGCTCGCGCGGTGCCGGGCGGGATCGTGCGACACGACCGGTCCCTGCACCGAATAGCGCAGGGTGGCGACATAGGGCGCGGTGCCCTTTACGGGAATTGCGATGTCGATCTTCGTGAACCGCTTCCACCCGCCATTATGGCGATAGCGTTCGGGATCGGCAGGATCGAGTTCGAGGATGAACAGGTCCTGCTGGTCGATATGGAAATTGGTGCGGCCGAAGGCAAAGCGGTCGGTATGGCCCTGCATGATGCCGGGCAGGCCCGGCGCGCCGCCGCCGATCACGTCGAGGCCGGGGGCGGTCAGGTGCGCGACGTGGCGCGGGCCGAAGCCGCCGATGCCGAGATGGGGATCGTTGGCGAGGATCGGGCGGCCGGTCGCGGTGCGGCTGGGCGCGACGGTCCACGCGTTGCTGCCGGCATTGGCGCGTTCCATCGGTCCTTCGGCCGGATCGCGGACCGGGGTGTCGGGACCGAAGGGCAGGCCGCCCTGCCGCAACACGCCCAAGTCGGCGGGGGAGATGGCGGCGGTGTCGAGGCCGTCGGGGACGGTCATCCGCCAGTCGGGGCGCAGCGGCGCGACGATCGCGTCGAGGTCGAGCAGGCCGATCGCGGCCAGCTGCGCCCGGCGGATTTCGTCGTCGGCATTGCCGATCGCACCGCCACGCGCGAGCACCATCTCCTCGATCGCCCATTTGATCGGCTGGACGCCGAGGATCGCATATTCTTGCGGGAGCAGCGCCGGGTCGGCCAGCACCTCGTCGATGCGGGCGTTGATCCCGGCGATATAGGCGCGCACGCAGGCCAGCACGTCGGCGGGAATCTTGCGCAGTTCGGCGTTCAGGTCGCCGCGATAATGGAACAGCCGCGCGGCGGCGTCATGCCTCGCGAAGTCGGCGCCGAACGCCTCGGCCAGCCGGCCCAGTTCGCGCCGGTGGCCGAGGTCGATCTGGAACAGCCGGTCGCGGGCGACGACATAACCCTGTCCGTAAAAGGCATCGGGAATGGTCGCGGCACGGATATGCGGCACGCCATAGATGTCGTCGACGATCTCGATCGGCGCGGCGACGGTGTCCGGCGCGGCACCCGCGACCATCGGCACCAGCGCGAACGCGGCGGCCGATCCCTGTAGAAAGGCGCGGCGGTTCATCATCGGCACTATCCTTCGCTGCGATCGACCTGACCCGTTCGGTTCGAGCAGCTTCGAGCTTGTCGAGAAGCGTTTGTCGAGAACGCCTTCTCGACTACGGGTCTCGACTTCGCTCGACCCTGCGCCCGAAGCAAACGGATGGGGCTGGTTCGGCGATCGCGAACCTAGTGTCGGGCGTGCATCGACAGGGTATGACAACCGCGCCCCGGCCCATAGGGCGCGTTTATGGCCGGGTCGGCACCGGGCGCCCATAATCTGTGTCTATGGCTTGGCGAAGCGATAATAGCCGCTGCTCGCTTGACGTATATCCCCCTTGCCGCGCAGCTTTCATTTTCGACACGGACGGCGACGATCGGTCCGGCGATGCCGCAGGAACCAGTACGGTAACAAATGCAGCCCGAACCACGGGCGAAGGGGAGCTTTTCATGACGACATCCATGCCCTTCCGGCGGTATCTCCCGGCGCTGGCACGCGCGACCAGCCTTGCCGCGCTGTGCGTTGCGACGCCGGTGTTCGCGCAGGACGCCGCGCCGGTGACCGAACAGTCGACCGATGCGGCGACGCAGGCGGAGGGCGAGATCCTCGTCACCGGATCGCGCGTGGTGCGCGACGGGTTTCAGTCGCCGACGCCGCTGACCGTACTGACCCAGCAGGAAATTCAGAACAGCTCGCCGTCGAACAACATCGCCGATTTCGTGAACCAGATTCCGGCGGTGGCGGGCAGCCTTCGCCCGGCGAACTCGCGATTGGCGATCAGCTCGGGCCTGGCCGGCATCAACGCGCTGAACCTGCGCGCGCTGGGCGAGATCCGGACGCTGGTGCTGCTCGACGGGCGGCGGTCGGTCGGGTCGAGCGTCACGGGGCTGGTCGACATCAACACCTTCCCGCAATCGCTGGTGAAGAGCGTCGAGATCGTGACCGGTGGTGCGTCGGCGGCGTACGGGTCCGACGCGGTGGCGGGTGTCGTCAATTTCGCACTCGACAAGACCTATGAAGGGCTGAAGGTCACCGCCGACAGCGGCATCACCGAATATGGCGACGGGTTCAATTATTCGTTCAGCGTGGCGGGCGGGACGAGCTTCGCCGACGGGCGCGGGCATATCCTGCTGAGCGGCGAGGTCGCGCATCGCGACGGCATCTTCCAGGTCGATCGCGAATGGAATGCGCGCGGGCGGGTGGTCGTCACCAACCCGGCCTATACCAATACCAATGGCCTGCCGCAGTTCCTGACGCTGAACCAGATCGGCGTGGCGAACGCGACGCCGGGCGGGATCATCCTCAATTCGACCGGCGGCACCGCTAACCGGCTGCGCGGGCTGTATTTCGGTGCCGGCGGATCGGTGAACCAGTTCAACTATGGCAGCTTCAATTCGCCGGCGCTGGGCGGTGCCAGCGCACCGACCCGGACGCAGGGCGGCGACTGGCAGCTGAACGATCAGGGGCGCAATATAGGGCTGGATGCCGATGACGACCGGCACGGGGTGTTCGGGCGGGTCAGCTATCAGCTGGCCGACTGGATCACGGTGTTCGGCGAGGCGTCGTACAACTGGCAGAAGACGCTGTTCAACGCCGGGCCGCAGCTGACGACCACGACGACGCTACGCGCCGACAACGCCTATCTGATCAATACGCTGGGCGCGGCGCGGCTGGCGGGTATCCAGACGGTGACGATCGGCACCACCGCCGTCGACCTGCCCTATCGCAAGAATAACAGTTCGCGCGACGTGCAGCGTTACGCGATCGGCGCGGAGGGCGATTTCCAGCTGTTCGGCAACAAGGCGGTGTGGAGCGCCTATGGCCAATATGGCGAGACCAACGCCCGCGAGCAGCTGCGCGACATCATGAACGTCGCGCGCATGGCCAATGCGACCGACGCGGTGTTCGCGCCGGCGGGCAATGCGCTGGGCGTCGCCGCCGGCACCATCGTCTGCCGGTCGACGCTGACCGCGCCGGGCAATGGCTGCGTGCCCATGAACCGGCTGGGCATCGGCGTCACCAGCCAGGGCGCGATCGACTATGCGCTGGGCGATCCGTATCGCGACCAGAAGCTGAAGCAGACGGTGGCAGGCATCAACCTGTCGGTCGTGCCCTTCGCGACCTGGGCGGGTGACGTCAGCGTCGCGGTCGGCGGCGAGTATCGCAAGGAGGAAGTGTCGGGCAATGTGCCCACCGAATTCCAGACCGGATGGTCGGTCGGCAACTTCCTGCCGACCTTCGGCAGCTATAACGTCAAGGAAGCCTATCTTGAAACCGTGGTCCCGCTGGGGTCGGGGGTCGAGTTCAACGGCGCTGTGCGCGCGACCGATTATTCGACGTCGGGCTATGTGACGACGTGGAAGGTCGGCACGACGTGGCAGCCGATCGAGGACATCCGCTTCCGCGTGACCCGGTCGCGCGACATTCGCGCGCCCAATCTGAACGAGCTGTTCCAGGCGGGCACGTCGCGCACCAATACGCTGACCGATCCGTTCACTAACCGGACCGGCGTCACCTTCCGCGAGACGACGACCGGCAACATCAACCTGCGGCCCGAAATCGCCGATTCGACCAGCGTCGGCGTCGTGCTGCAGCCGCGCTTCATTCCCGGCTTCTCCTTCTCGGCCGACGGGTTCCTCATCAAGCTGCAGGATGCGATCGGGCAGTTCTTCGCACAGGACATCATCAACCGCTGCTTCGAGGGGCGGACCGAATTTTGCGCGGCCTATGGCGCCGATCCGCTGGGCGATCGCGAATTGTTCTTCCGGGCCAGCCCGTTCAACTTCGCGCGACAGACGGTGCGCGGGCTGGATTTCGATGCGACCTACCGCCTGCCGCTTGCCGATGTGGTCGACAGTGCGCCGGGCAATGTGACGCTGAAGGCGCTGGCGACGCGCTATATCGACAATATCACCGACAGCGGCGTGCCGAACGTCGTGCCGGTCGACATCGTCGGGCAGCTCGGCGGGGCGAGCCTGCCCAGCTGGATCTATCGCTTCAACGCGAGCTACGATACCGAGAGCTTCGCGATCACCGGCACCGCGCGCGGGGTCGCCGGCGGGACCTATTCGAACAATTATGTCGTGTGTTCGACAAACTGCCCGGTCGGGCGTCCGGCGGGGATCGTGTCGCAATTCCCGACGATCGACAGCAACGAGATCGACGGCGCGACCTATTTCGACCTGAACCTGACCGGCAAGGTCGACATGGGCGGCGGGGCGAAGGGCGAGCTGTTCCTGAACGTCACCAACCTGTTCAACCGCGAACCGATCCTGCTGCCCGAAACCGGGCTGGCGGCGAACAGCACCTATTCGGACCTGCTGGGCCGGGCGTTCCGCATCGGTATCCGGATGCAGACGCGGTGATGGGGTAGTCCGCTTCCCGTTCCTGAATCAGGGTCGTTACCTCGGCGAAGGCCGGGGTCCAGTTGGGTGAGGTCCGGCGAGTACGGACAAACCTTGCCAACTGGACCCCGGCCTCCGCCGGGGTACGGCGAGGATGCGGACCCGTTGAGACCTTCTGTCGAGTTCTCGCTTATGGATGGTGAGGGGCAGGCATGGCAGACGTAATGGCATGACCGATGACGCAGTAACCGAACGGTTGATCGCCAAACTGCGCATCGCGGTCGGACGGCGGCATGTGCTGACCGGGCCGCGTCGGACCGCGCGGTTCCGGCGCGGGTATCGCACGGGCGAGGGGGCGGCGCTGGCGGTGGTGCGGCCGGCGTCGCTGGTCGAATTGTGGCGGGTGGCGCAGGCGTGCGTCGCTGCCGATGTGTCGATCCTGATGCAGGCGTCCAATACCGGGCTGACCGGCGGGTCGACGCCCGATGGCGACGACTATCCCGGCGGGCTGGTTATCGTCAGTACGACGCGGCTCGACGGGTTGCATGTGCTGGGCGGGGGCGAGCAGGTCGTGTGCCTGCCGGGAACGACGCTGTACGGGCTGGAGGCGGCGCTGCGGCCGCTGGGGCGTGAACCGCATTCGGTGATCGGGTCGTCGTGCCTCGGCGCGTCGGTGGTCGGCGGGGTCTGCAACAATTCGGGCGGGTCGCTGATCCGGCGCGGACCGGCCTATACCGAACTGGCGCTGTTCGGCAGCGTGGGCGCGGACGGGGCGCTGCGGCTGGTCAACCATCTGGGCATCGACCTGGGCGACGATCCGGAGGTTGTGCTGGGGCGGCTGGACCGGGGGGAGTTTACCACGGCCGATGTCGATCCGGCGGCGGACAAGCCGGCGCACGATCATCGTTATGTCGACCATGTGCGCGATATCGACAGCGACGTGCCCGCGCGGTTCAATGCCGATCCGCGCTGCCTGTTCGAGGCGGCGGGGAGTGCCGGCAAGCTGATCGTGTTCGCGGTGCGGCTGGACAGCTTCGCGCGTGAGGACGACACGGTCACCTTCTATATCGGGACCGACGATCCCGACCGGCTGACCGCGCTGCGGCGGACGATGCTGCGCGACTTCGCCGAATTGCCGATCGCGGGTGAGTATATGCATCGCGGTGCGTTCGACATTGCCGATCGCTACGGTCGCGACACGTTCCGCGCGATCGAGCGGCTGGGCACCGACCGGTTGCCGCGGCTGTTCGCGGCAAAGGCATGGGTCGACGGCGTGACCGGGCGGTTCGTGCGCAATCTGAGCGACCGGGTGTTGCAGCGGGCCGGCGCGTTGATGGGCGATCATCTGCCGCGGCGGATGCGGGCATTTCGCGACCGGTTCGAACATCATCTGATGCTGAAGATGCCGCGCACAGATGCCGCGGCGACCGCCGCGTTGCTCGACACGCTGCTGCCCGGCGGGTGGTTCGAATGTTCGGCCGAGGAAGCGACCAAGGCGTTCCTGCACCGCTTCGTCGCGGCGGGGGCGGCGGTGCGCTACCGCGCGGTCCATGGCGATATGGTGGAGGATATCGTCGCGCTCGACGTGGCCCTGCCGCGCAACACCCGCGACTGGGCCGAAAGCCTGCCCGACGATCTGGGCGGGCAGGTGGTCGACACGCTCTATTACGGGCATTTCTTCTGCCACGTGTTCCACCGCGACTATATCGTGCGCAAGGGAGTCGATCCGCTGGCGTTCGAACATGCGCTGTGGCAGCGGCTGGACGCGGTCGGTGCGCAATATCCGGCCGAGCATAATGTCGGGCATCTCTATCATGCGAGGCCCGAACTGGCCGGATTCTATCGCCAGCTCGATCCGCGCAACCAGTTGAATCCGGGGATCGGCCACACGTCGAAGGCGCGGGCGTGGGGGGCGTGACCTGGTATCTGGGCATCGATGCCGGCGGCAGCAATTGCCGGGCGCGGCTGGTGGATGCGAGCGGCCGGGTGGTCGGCGCAGGGCAGGCCGGGGCGGCCAATGCCGGGATCGGGGTCGAAGCGCTGCGGGCGGTGCTGTCCGATGTGATCGAACAGGCGACGGCGATGCTGTCGTCGGCGGAGCGGGCGGAGGTTCGCGTGGGCATGGGGATCGCCGGTATTCGTCGTCCCGGTATCCGCGCCGCGCTGGAGGCGAGCGACTTCGGCGTCGGCCCGGTGGCGCTGGCGACCGATGCGCAGATCGCACATCTGGGCGCGCATGGCGGCGGCGATGGCGCGATCCTGATCCTCGGCACCGGCAGCGCGGCGTTGCTGCGGATCGACGGGCAGGAAGTGGCGCTGGGCGGTTATGGCTTTCCGGTGTCGGACGAGGGCAGCGGCGCGGCACTGGGGTTGAGCGCGGTGCGCCATGCGCTGCGGGCGCTGGACGGGCGGACGCGGCATACGCCGCTGGCGGATGCGGTGGCGGCGCTGTTCGACCATGACGTGCTGAAGGCGGTGGCGTGGATGGCCAAGGCGGCCCCGCGCGATTACGGCGCGCTGGCGCCGATCGTGCTCGACCATGCCGATGCCGACGATGCCATCGCCCGGTCGATCGTCGCGGATGCCGCCGACCATGTCGAACGCTTCATCGAAACCATCGTCGCGCGCGGCGTGCAGCGCTGCACGCTGGTCGGCGGGCTGGCGCCGCGGCTGCGACCATGGCTGCGCGTGCGGACCGTCGCGCATCTGTGCCCGGCGATGGGCGATCCGCTGGACGGGGCGCTGCGGCTGGCGGGCTATCGGTCTGCCGGCCAAGATATTGTACGTTAAGGCCGTTTAAACCAGCCTTGCACCAAGCTGGCGGGCGAAATGACGATGCGACGTCTGGCCCTTCTGATCCTGCTGGTGGCGGGAATGCTTCCGCGCATGGCGTGTGCCGCGTCCGCGGCGGATGCGTGGGCGGCGTGGCGTACGCCGTGGTTCCAGACGCTCGACGGCAGCGCGGGGCTGCCGCATTCCACCACCACCGCGGTCGTCCAGAGCAGCGACGGGTTGATGTGGATCGGTACGCGCGGCGGGCTGGTCCGCTACGACGGACAGCGGCTGAAGGTGTTTCGCCAGACGACCGGCCGGGCCGGGGGCGTGCCGGACAATTATATTCGCTCGCTGCTGCCATTGTCGCATGGCGCGGTGCTGGTCGGCACCAATGTCGGCGGGATGGTCCGGTTCGATCCGAGGTCCAACGGCTTCGTCGCGATCGCCGGGGCGAAGGGCGTGGGGGTGGGAACGCGGATCATGGCGATCGTCGCCGATGGCCGCGACGGTGCCTATGTCGCGTCGGACCGGGGCGTCTTTCATTATGATTCGCGGCGCGACCGCATCGAACCGGTCGCCCGGCCGGACAATCCGCTGTCCGAAGGGGCGTTCGCGGTGCATCGCGATCCCGACGGCACGCTCTATGCCGGTGGCGACCGGGGGCTGTTCGTCCGGCGCGCGGGCAGCACCGATTTCGTGGGCGTGACGACGCCGGACATCGGCGACGTATGGGCGATCGCCCGCGACAGGGCGGGCCGGTTGTGGATCGGCACGGGATCGCACGGCATTTTCGTGCAGCTCCGAAATGGTCGCGTGGTGCAGCCCGCCGCGCTGGCGGGCGCGTCGCCGCTGATCGCGCATCGCACGATCCGCACCTTTGCCATGGGATCGAACGGGGAGGTATGGGCCGGGACCGACGGTGTCGGCGTGCTGCGCATCGCGACGCGGGGCAGCTTTTCGGTACGGTCGATCCGCAACCTCCAGGCCAATCGCCGGTCCCTGTCCGGCGACACGGTGCGCGCGCTGCATATCGACCGGACCGGCAGGCTGTGGGCGGCGACGGAGGTCGGGGCGTCGCATACCGACCCGGCGCCCGACGCGATCCTGACCATCGGCAACGCCATGCCCGATCCGCGCCATTCGCTGGCCGAACGCAACGTCAGCGGCATCCTGGTCGACCGGCGCGACCGCATCTGGATCGGGATGAGCAACGGGCTGATCGACATGGTCGACCGGGCGCGCGGGGGCGTGCGGCACCTGCGACTGGACGGAAACCATGCCGGGCAGGATATCAAGGCGTTCGCCGAGCGTGCCGACGGCATGATCCTGGCCGGCGGGCGCGGGGTCGTGCTGATCCACCCGGACACGCTGGCCAAGCGGTCGCTGCCGCTGCCCGAACTGGGCGACCTGCCGGTCATATCGATGCTGCAGATCGAACATCGCCTGCTGATCGGCACCTATCGCGGGCTGTTCGTCCGCGACCAGCGGACCGGCCGGGTCCAGCGATACCGCCATGTGCCGGGCGACGACGCGTCGCTGGCGAATAACGAGGTCATCAACATCGTCGCGGCGCCCGGCGGCGGCGTGTGGATCGCGACCCCGCGCGGCATCAACCGGTTCGACCCGGCGAGCGGCCGGTTCGTCACCTATCGCAACGACCCGGCCGATCCCGCCAGCCTGCCGCAAAACTATACCGGATCGATCGTACCGGCCGGCGACGCTTTGTGGGTCGGGACCTATGGCGGGGTCGCGCGCGGCAAGCGAGTGGAAGGCGACTGGCGGTTCCACGCGATCACCGAGGCGCGGGGTCTGGCCAACGACAATGTCGCCGCGGTGCAGATCGACCGCGCCGGACGCCTGTGGGCGACGGGGGCCAGCGGCATATCGGTCATCGACCCGCGGCAGGAAATGGTCCTGACGGTCAGCCGCCGCGACGGGCTGACCGCCAATTCCTTTGGCCAGCGGGTATCGGCGATCACCCGGACCGGCGACCTGCTGTTCGGGGGGACCGGCGGGCTGCTGGTCCTGCGCCCCGACCAGATGCTGGCGGCGCATCCGACCGCCGCGCCCGGGCTGACGGTGAGCGAGATCGAGGAGAATGGCCGGGTCGTCCCCTATGATCCGCTCGCCCGCGACCGGACGATCCGCACCGACGGGCACGGCATCCGCATCGCCTTTGCACTGAGCGACTATGCCGTGCCGGAGGAGATACGCTATCGCTATCGCCTGCGCGGGTTCGACGAGGACTGGGTCGCGATTCCCGACGCCAGTCCGGCGACGGCGATCTACACCAACCTGCCGAGCGGTGCCTATCTGCTCGAACTGCAGGCGCAGATTCCGGGGGTGCATCCGCGGGTCGTCTCGACGGGCGTGCGGCTGGTGGTGGCGCCGGCATGGCATGAACGCTGGCTGGTGCGCGCCGGGTTGCTGTTGCTCGCGCTGCTCGCGATCTTCGGCATCGTGCAGCTGCGGACGGTCGTGCTGCGCCGGCGGACGCGGGCGCTGGAGACGGTGATCGACCAGCGCACGCGGGAGCTGCGCGCGGCCAATGCCCGGCTGGAGTTGCTGGCCGGCACCGACCCGCTGACCGGCCTTGCCAACCGGCGGACGATGATCGCGATGCTCGACGGGGCGCGGGAAACGGCGCTGCGGACGGGGCGGCGCTATGTCGTCGCGATGCTCGACATCGACCGGTTCAAGCGGATCAACGACGCGCATGGCCATCAGGTCGGCGACCTGGTGATCGAGGCGGTGGCGACGCGGATCGCCGCGTCGGTGCGCGCGATCGATGCCGTCGCGCGCTATGGCGGGGAGGAGATCGCGATCCTGTTCGCCGACGTATCGCCGCAGGAAGCGCTGGAGACCGCCGAACGGGTGCGGATCGCGGTGGCCCAAAACCCGATCGTGGCGAACGGGATCGAGGTGCGCGTGACCGTCAGCGGCGGGATCGCGGTGGCGACGGGCGAAACGTCGCCCGCCGAATTGCTGCACCGGGCCGATCTGGCGCTGTACCGGGCCAAGCATGGCGGCCGGAACCGCGTGGTGCTGGACGACGCGGCGGAGGTCGCGGCGCTAGATTCGGATGACTTCAGGCATACCCGTTCGTCCTGAGTAGCCACTGAGCTTGTCGAAGGGGCGTATCGAAGGACTTCTGACCAAGTGCTTCGATACGGGTCTTCGACAAGCTCAGCCCCTACTCAGCACGAACGGGTAAAGTTCTTGTCATCAGAATCTAGTCGCGCACTGACGCTTCGCCGGCGCGGGCGAACCGCAGCACGCCGTCGCCGATCGCGCCGAAGCGTAGCGTGAGATAATCGAGGAAATAGTTCTGTCGCAGCCGCCACGGCGCGCGCGACCCCTGCGCCGGGGTGATGCTTGCCGCACGCGTGACATAGCCCGAACTGAAATCGAGCAGCGGGCGCCGCTCCACATCCGGTCCCGGCGGGGCGGGCATGCAGATGTCGTAGCCATGGCGCCGCATATGGTTCAGCATCCGGCACATCCGCCGTGCCACGAGGTCGATCTTCAGCGTCCACGACGCGTTGGTATAGCCGAGCGCCAGCACGAGATTGGGCACGCCCGACGCCATCATCCCGCGATAGATGAGATGGTCGGCGGGCACGAACGGCGTGCCGTCGATGGTGAGTGCGATGCCGCCCAGCAGATGCAGCTTCAGCCCCGTCGCCGTGACGATGATGTCGGCATCGACATGGCCGCCCGACGCCAGTTCGATGCCGTTCGCGGTGAAGCGGCGGATCGCGTCGGTTTCGATCGTCGCCGATCCGTCGCGCAGCGCGGCGAACAGGTCGGCGTCGGGGACCAGGCACAGCCGCTGGTCCCACGGGTCGTAGCGCGGGGTGAAGTGGCGGTCGACATCGGGCAGGTCGGGCAGTTCGCGGCGGACGCCTTTCAGGATGAATGCCTCCATCCGGCGCGGCCATTTGCGGGCGAACTGAAAGGCGGCGAGGCCCAGTCCCGCGCTCTTCCACCGGGCGAGGCGTCCGGCGATCGCTTCGGGCAGCAGGCGGTAGAGCAGGCGCGCGACCCGGTCCTGCGAGGGTTGCGACACGATATGGCTGGGCGAGCGCTGGACCATCGTCACCTGCGCACCGCGCGCGGCGAGCGCGGGGACGAGGGTGACCGCCGTCGCACCGCTGCCGATCACCGCCACGCGCTTGCCCGCGACGTTCAGGTCCTGCGGCCAATGCTGGGGATGGACGACGGGGCCGGCAAAGTCCGCCCGGCCGGCAAAGTCCGGGGCGTGGCCGCCGGCATAGTCGTAATAGCCGCAGCCCATGAACAGGAACCGGCAGGTGATCGTCGACACCGTGCCGGCGACTTCGCAGGTCAGTGTCCAGCGGGCGGTATCCGACGACCAGTCCGCGCGCAGGATGCAGTGGCGGAAGCGGATATGGCGGTCGATGCCGAAGGCGCGTGCGCTATCCTCGATATAGTCGCGAATGTCGCCGCCATCGGCGATCGCCTTGTCCCCGCGCCACGGCCGGAACGGAAAGCCCAGCGTGTGCATGTCGGAGTCCGAGCGGACGCCGGGATAGCGGAACAGGTCCCACGTGCCGCCGATCGCGCCCCGCGCCTCGAAGATCGCATAGCGCCGGTCGGGGCAGCGCCGTTGCAGATGATACGCGGCGTCGATGCCGGACAGGCCGGCCCCGATGATCGCGACATCGAGTTCGGCGTTGGCAGGGGCGGGGTGCGACATGGCCGAACTTATCCGCCGCTCCTGCGCGCTTGCCAAGCCCGTCGTCAGCCGCGCGTGCCGAGCAGCAGCGCGGTCAGCACCGGATCGCCGGTGCGGCGCGGATCGGCGCGGATCGCGGCCTCTTCGCGCCCGATCGCGCGGAAGATCGCGTTGCCCGCCTGATCGGCGGCGCTGCGGGCGATGGCGGTATAGTCGATGCCGGTCTGTGCGGCGACGATCGCCGAGAGGATTTCGGTCGCGTCCGACCGCAGCCCGTTCGAAAATTCGGGGAACATCGCCTCGATCACCGCGCCGCGTGCTGACCGTGCGAGCAGGTCGGTGGCGGCGGTCGGGCCGCCGCGCAGCACCGATACCGCATCGGCCAGCGTCAGCCCGCGGATCGAATCGAGCACGACCGGCGTCGCGCGGTCGGCGGCGTCGACCGCGATGTCGTTCAGCGCCATGGCGATGCGGCCGCGTACCGCACTGGTCCGCAGCACCGCCGCCAGCACATTGTTCTGCCCGGCGGTCTCCGGCAGGGTCAGGCGGGTGAGCTGGTCGTCGTAGAAGCCGCCCGGACGGATCAGCCGCTCGAACGCCCGCTGGCTCGACAGGGTGAGCAGGCGGCGGACGCCTTCCTCCACGCCATAGCTGCCGAGCGGGGTGGCGCAGCCGCCGAGGACGGCAACCGGAAGAACGATGGCGGCAGCACCGAGGATGCGGCGGCGCGATAGCGGGGTCTGGATCATGACGGGCTTCTCCGGATGAACTTTGCGGTGCCAACGCGGGCGATGGCATCCGGTGCCGTGTCCGCCGTGAACCGGCGTTGAACCGCGGATCGTTTTGCTTCCGTTTCATGCCCGCAAGCCATTGCCGCCGCCCGTTTCGCGCCCTAGCTACCGGAGCATGGCTGATCCCTATGCAACCCTGGGTGTCGCGCGCGGCGCGACCGAAGCAGATATCAAGAAGGCGTATCGCAAGCTCGCCAAGGAGCTGCATCCGGACCGGAACAAGGACAACA
Organism: Sphingomonas paucimobilis; assembly: GCA_036946325.1. Lineage (GTDB taxonomy): Bacteria > Pseudomonadota > Alphaproteobacteria > Sphingomonadales > Sphingomonadaceae > Sphingomonas > Sphingomonas paucimobilis_A. The sequence continues at coordinate 1,655,331 of JAQIJL010000001.1, read as the reverse complement.
AGGCCGCGTCCGACCGCTTTTCCAAGGTCACGCAGGCCTATGACCTGCTGACCGACAAGGACAAGCGCGCGCGGTTCGACCGGGGCGAGATCGACGGTGACGGCAATCCCGCATCGCCCTTCGGGTTCGGCACCGGTGGCGGGGCCGGCGGTTTTCGTCCGGGGCCAGGCGGGCGCGGCGGCTTCGACATGGGGCCGGAAGGGCAGGGCGGCGACTTCTCCGATATTTTCGAAGGGCTGTTCGGCGGTCGCGGCGGCGGCGGTGCCGGTGGCGGGTTCGCCAGCGGTTTCGGGCGGCGTGCCCAGCCCAAGGGCGGCAATGTCGCCTATCGGTTGAAGGTGCCGTTCGAGGATGCGGCGAAGCTCGGCCCGCAGCGTATCATGCTGGCCGATGGCAAGACGATCGACCTGAAACTGCCCGCCGGCGTCGATACCGGCACGCAGATGCGCCTGTCGGGCAAGGGTGATCCGGGGCCGGGCGGTGCGGGCGACGCGATCGTGACGGTCGAGGTGCAGCCGCACCGTTTCTATACCCGCGACGGCGACGATGTGCGCGTCGACCTGCCGATCAACCTGGCCGAGGCGGTGCTGGGCGGCAAGGTCCGCGTGCCGACCGTCGAGGGCGCGGTGATGCTGAGCGTTCCCAAGGGGGCAAGCTCGGGCAAGACGCTGCGGTTGAAGGGGCGCGGTTTCCACCGCAAGGACGGCACGCGCGGCGATCAGCTGGTCACGCTGATGGTCGATATTCCCGCCGACGATGCCGAACTGACCGCCTTCGTCGAGGGTTGGAGCGGTGCGGACACGGACCCGAGGGCGAAGCTGGGCGTTTGATCCGCCTGCGAAACCATCCGAAACGAATTGCATGACCGAGCCGTCCCCGACCAGTCCCGAGGCCCGGCACCGTCACGGGCGCCCGACTCTGGCCCGTCTGCGCCCGTCGGCACGCGCCATCGAGGTGATGAAACGGGTCGCGATCGGCACGTTCAACGACGGCTTCACCCATGCCGGCAACCTTGCCTATCTGTCGCTGCTGACCCTGTTCCCGTTCTTCATCGTCGCGGCGGCGATCGCGCGGGCGGTCGGGCGCAGCGGCGACAGCATCCATGCGGTGACCGCGTTCCTGCAGACCGTGCCGCCCGAGGTGGCCAGCGTGCTGCAACAGCCGATCCTCGATGTGTTGCAGGCGCGGTCGGGGTCGCTGCTGTGGCTGGGTGCGCTGGTCGGTCTGTGGACCACGACCGGGTTCATCGAAACGGTGCGGTCGATCCTGCGGCAGGCGTACGGCATCCCGTTTTCGCGGCCGTTCTGGGAATATCGGCTGGGGTCGATCGGGCTGATCGTCGGGTCGGTCGTGATGCTGATGATCGCGTTCAGTCTTCAGGTCGTGCTGGTCGGTATCGAACAGGTCATCTATCGCCTGCTGCCGTTCCTCCAGCCCTATGCCGCCTATCTGTCGATCGCGAAGCTGTTTCCGGCGCTGGCGCTGTTCATCGCGCTCTACACCTTGTTCTATTCGCTCAGTCCCAAGAAATATCGCTATTCGAAATGCCCGAAATGGCCAGGCGCGGTGGCGACGGCGACGGTGTGGATCGGCACGACGCAGCTCCTTCCGCTCGCGATCGACGCGCTGGGGGGATATGACCGCACCTATGGCAGCCTGGCCGGTGTGATGATCGCACTGTTTTTCTTCTATATCGTCGGCCTCGGCGTGGTGATCGGCGGCGAATTGAACGCGGCGCTGGCGGAAACGCCCGACCCTGCGCTAGAGGGAGTGCCAACAGACGAAAAAGGGAAAGTCGCGTGAACGGTTTGATGCAGGGCAAGCGGGGGGTCATCATGGGCCTCGCCAACGATCGGTCGCTGGCCTGGGGCATTGCCAAGCAGCTTGCCGCGCAGGGGGCGGAGCTGGCCTTCACATATCAGGGCGAGGCGCTGGAGCGTCGCGTGCGGCCGCTGGCCACCGAACTGGGCGCGGACTTCCTGATCGAATGCGACGTGTCCGACATGGGCGCGCTGGATGCGGCGTTCGACACGATCGCGGCGCGCTGGCCGACGATCGACTTCGTGGTCCACGCCATCGGCTTTTCGGACAAGAACGAGCTGCGCGGCCATTATTACGACACCAGCCTCGACAATTTCCTGATGACGATGAACATCAGCGTCTATTCGTTCACCGCTGTCGCCAAGCGCGCGCGGGCGCTGATGCCGAACGGAGGATCGCTGCTGACGCTGACCTATTACGGGTCGGAAAAGGTCGTGCCGCATTACAACGTCATGGGTGTCGCCAAGGCGGCGCTCGACATGTCGGTCAAATATCTGGCGATGGACATGGGGCCGGAGAATATCCGGGTGAACGCGATTTCGGCCGGGCCGATCAAGACGCTGGCCGCCAGCGGCATCGGCGATTTCCGCTACATTCTGAAGTGGAACGAGCTGAACTCGCCGCTGCGCCGCAACGTGACGATCGACGATGTCGGCGGGGCGGGGCTGTATCTGCTGAGCGATCTGGCGAGCGGCGTGACGGGCGAGATCCATCACGTCGATGCCGGATACAACGTCATCGGCATGAAGGCCGAGGACGCGCCCGACATCGCGCTGTCCTGAGCGATGAGCGTCATCCGCGCGGCGACCGGTGCGGACGCGCCGGCGGTCGATGCGTTGCTGCGCACCTGTTTCCCGCGCGACGAAGAAGCGCGGCTGGTCCAGCAACTGGCGATCGACGGCGATCTGGTATTGGTGCTGGTCGCCGAGGATGACGGCGCGGTCGTCGGCACGATCGCCGGCAGCCGGATGCAGGTGACGGCCGATACGCGCGAGATCGCGGCGGTCGCGATCGCGCCATTGGCGGTGGCGAAGGCTGCGCGGGGGCAGGGCGTGGGCGAGGCGCTGGTCGCCGCCGCGATCGCCCATCTGCGCAGCGCCGGAGCGGAACTGGCGTTCGTGCTGGGCGATCCGGCCTATTATGGCCGCTTCGGGTTCGACGCGACGACGGCGCGCGGGTTCCACAGCCCCTATGCCGGCGAGTATTTCCTGGGCATCCGCCTGAACGACGGACCGTGCGTCCACACACCCGGCGCGGCGAGCCATGCCCGCGCCTTTGCGGCGTTGGGGGAAGACGCATGAGCCACAACAGCTTCGGTCATCTGTTCCGCGTCACGACGTGGGGCGAGAGCCATGGGCCGGCGCTGGGCGCGGTGGTCGACGGGTGCCCGCCGGGGCTTCGCCTGAGCGAGGCGGATATCCAGCCGTTTCTCGATGCGCGGCGGCCGGGGACCAGCCGCTTCACCACGCAGCGGCGCGAGCCGGATGCGGTGTGCATCCTGTCGGGGGTGTTCGAGGGGCGGACGACAGGCACGCCGATCAGCCTGATGATCGAGAATGTCGACCAACGGTCGAAGGATTATTCGGAGGTCGCCAAGGCCTATCGCCCCGGTCATGCCGACTATGCCTATGACGCGAAATACGGGTTTCGCGACTATCGCGGCGGCGGGCGTTCGTCGGCGCGCGAGACGGCGGCGCGGGTCGCGGCGGGCGCGGTAGCGCGGCTGGTGATCCCGGAAGTGACGATCACGGCGTGGGTCGAATCGATCGGTGGCGATGCGATCGATCCGGCGGCGTTCGATGTAGCGGAGATCGGCCGTAATCCGTTCTTCTGCCCCGATGCGGCGGCAGCGGCGCGCTGGGAAGCGTTGGTCGATGGCGCGCGCAAGGCGGGATCGTCGCTGGGCGCGGTCGTGGCCTGCCGGGCGGCGGGCGTGCCGGCGGGCTGGGGGGCGCCGCTCTATGCCAAGCTGGATGCCGAACTGGCGAGTGCCGCCATGTCGATCAACGCGGTGAAGGGCGTCGAGATCGGCGACGGCTTCGCGGCGGCGGCGCTGTCGGGCGAGCAGAATGCCGATCCGATGCGGCCCGGCGCCGGCGGTGTCGAGTTTCTCGCCAACCATGCGGGCGGGATTGCCGGCGGGATTTCGACCGGGCAGCCGGTGACGCTGCGTGTCGCGTTCAAGCCGACCAGTTCGATCCTGACCCCGGTCGAGACGATCGGGCCGGACGGACAGGCGACGACGATCGCGACCAAGGGGCGGCATGATCCCTGTGTCGGCATTCGCGGCGTGCCGGTGGTCGAGGCGATGGTGGCGCTGGTGCTGGCGGACCAGAAGCTGCGGCATCGCGGGCAGGTGGGCTAAGGCGGGGATAAACGCCACGCCGGGGCAAAGGACGAAGCGGCACCCCGGATCAAGTCCGGGGTAACGAGGGGTGGAAAGGGTTGGTCACGATCGGCGATCGCCAAATTTCCGCCACAATCGGCCGCTGGCGAGCCACGGCCCGTCTGACTCCTGACCCTATTGCACGATGAGCCGTTGGGAACCGGAGGACCTTTCGCACGGATAGCGCATTGAAACTCCTGACTGACGCAAGGAGAATTTCGATGCGCAAGACCATTTTCGCGAGCCTGCTGATCCTCGGTGGCGCAACTGCCGCCGTGGCGCAGGTCCCGACCCAGACCCAGCCGACCCAGCCGACGACGACGCCGGGCACCCCCGACCCGATGCGTCCGACGCAGCCGGCGCCGCAGACGACCGGCCCGACCAACCCGGTCGACACGCCGACCGATCCGACCCGCCCGGGCGCGCCGACGACGGACGATACGACGACCGACGACACGACGACGCCGACCACCGGCGATACGACGACCACCCCGCCGACCGCCGGTACGCCGCGCTGATCGAGCGATGAGAAAAAGGCCCGCCCGGATCATGTCCGGGCGGGCCTTTTGCTGTTTGGGTTCCGCGCCCGCTCCCCGTTCGGTTCGAGCAGCTTCGAGCTTGTCGAGAAGCGTCCGTCGAGAACGCTGAGTTCGGCGCGACCCCTTCTCGACTTCGGTTCTCGACAGGCTCGAACCCGCGCTCGAAGCAAACGGGGATGGCGGTTGGTGGGTGAGGACCTCAGTCTGCGAAGGGATCGCGGACGAGGATAGTGTCGTCGCGCTCCGGGCTGGTCGACACCAGCGTCACCGGACACTGGATCAGTTCCTCGATGCGGCGGATATATTTGATCGCCTGTGCCGGCAGTTCGGCCCAGCTACGTGCGCCGGCGGTCGATTCCGACCAGCCGGGCATGGTTTCGTAGATCGGCTCGACCTTCGCCTGATCGGCGGCATGGGCGGGGTAATAATCCAGTACCTGATCGCCCAGACGATAGCCGGTGCAGATCGCCACTTCCTCGAACCCGTCGAGCACGTCGATCTTGGTGAGGGCAATGCCGGTGATGCCGCCGACCGCCGCCGCCTGTCGCACCAGCACGCTGTCGAACCAGCCGCAGCGGCGCTTGCGGCCCGTCACCGTGCCGAATTCGTGGCCGCGCACGCCGAGGCGCTCGCCAGTCTCGTTCTCCAGCTCGGTCGGGAACGGGCCGGAGCCGACGCGGGTCGTGTACGCCTTGGCGATACCCAGCACGAAGCCGACCGCGCCCGGACCCATGCCCGAACCGCCCGCCGCCGTGCCGGCGATGGTGTTGGACGAGGTGACGAACGGATAGGTGCCGTGGTCGATGTCGAGCAGGACGCCCTGCGCCCCTTCGAACAGGATGCGCTTGCCGGTCGCCTTGGCCTGCGCCAGCACACGCCACACCGGCTGGGCATAGGGCAGGACGAAATCGGCGATCTCGCGCAGTTCGGCGATTAGCGCCGCACGGTCGATGGCGGGTTCGTTGAAGCCGGCGCGCAGCGCGTCGTGATGCGCGGTCAGGCGGTCGAGCTGCGGTTCGAGCTGGTCGAGATGGGCGAGGTCGCACACCCGGATCGCGCGGCGGCCGACCTTGTCCTCATACGCCGGGCCGATGCCGCGACGGGTCGTGCCGATCTTGCCCGCGCCGCTGGCATCCTCGCGCAGGCCGTCGAGGTCGCGGTGGAAGGGGAGGATCAGCGAGCAGGTCTCGGCGATCATCAGCGTGTCGGGGGTGACCGAGACGCCCTGCTCGCGCAGCCGTTCGACCTCGGCCTTCAGCGCCCAGGGATCGAGCACGACGCCGTTGCCGACGATCGACGGGGTGCCGCGGACGATGCCCGAGGGGAGCAGCGACAGCTTGTAGACGGTGCCACCGACGACCAGCGTGTGACCGGCATTATGGCCGCCCTGGAACCGCACGACCATGTCGGCGCGCTCCGCCAGCCAGTCGACGATCTTTCCCTTGCCCTCGTCACCCCATTGGGCGCCGATCACCGCTACGTTCGCCACGTCCTGTAACCCTCATGCAATGCGCGTATGCGCGCTGCACTAGGCTGCTCGTGCGCTCGCGTCCACCTTGGCGGCGGCCGGGGCGCGGGGAATATGACGATAGAGTTCCGATTCCTCGTGATGGATCCGATTGCGCAGGGCGTGCAGGACGGCGTGGGTGTCGCGTTCGAACCCGTCGGCATCGGTCGCGATGCTTTCGGCCGTCCAGTGACGCATATACTGTTTGAACGCGTCGGACAGGCCGCCCAGTTCGGCGGCGAAGCGATCGGCGAGAGCGGCGACCGCTGCATCGGGGCTGCGCTGCAACCGGGGATAGAGCAGGCGGTCTTCCTTCGCGAGATGGGCCAGCAGCTGCCGGCTGAGCGCCCAGCGCGTCTTCGCGACCGCCGCCGCGTCGAGCGGGCGCTGCGCGGCATGGTGCGTCAGGTCGGCGGCGATACCCTCGATCGCGAGATGCTCGCTCAGGAGGTTGTCAGGGTCGAGCATGGTAGGTCCCCGCGCGGATGATGCGTCCGAGGGTCATCGTGCGCCGGACGGGTTAACAAACCATGCCATCGTGTCCCACTCGACATCGTCCGCCGTCCAGCGCAAAACCCGGGGCCAACGATAGCCGACAGGAGAGCGCATCCATGAAACTCGCCAGCCTCAAGCACGGTCGCGATGGCCGGTTGGTCGTCGTGTCCACCGATCTGGCATGGTATGCCGACGCCAGCGGCATCGTGCCGACATTGCAGGCGGCGCTGGACGATTGGGACCGGGTCGAGGGCGCGCTGCGCAACCTCGCCACCGACCTCGACCATGACGTGATCCCCAAGGAGCGGTTCCACGAGCGCGACGCCGCATCGCCGCTGCCGCGCGCGTATCAATGGGCGGACGGGTCGGCCTATGTGAACCATGTCGCGCTGGTGCGGCAGGCGCGCGGGGCGGAAATGCCCGACAGCTTCTGGCACGATCCGCTGATGTATCAGGGCGGGTCGGACGGGTTCCTCGGCCCCCGCGATCCGATTCCGGCGGGCGACGACGCTTGGGGACTGGATTTCGAGGGCGAGGTCGTGGTCGTGACCGGCGACGTTCCGATGGGCGCGTCGCGCGAAGCGGCGCTGGCGGCGGTGCGCCTGGTCGGGTTGACCAACGACGTGTCGCTGCGCGGACTGATCCCAGGCGAACTGGCCAAGGGGTTCGGTTTCTTCCAGTCGAAGCCGGCCTCCGCCTTCTCCCCCGTGTTCGTGACACCCGAGTCGCTCGGCGACTGGTGGCAGGACGGCAAGCTGCACCGGCGGCTGAACGTCGACCTGAACGGCAAGCCGTTCGGCCGGGCCGACGCGGGCGAGGACATGACGTTCGATTTCGGCACGCTGATCGCCCATGCCGCCAAAACGCGCGCGCTGGGCGCCGGCACGATCATCGGGTCGGGCACGGTGTCGAACCGTGACGGCGATGGCGGTCCGGGCAAGCCGGTGGCGGATGGCGGGGTCGGCTATTCCTGCCTCGCCGAAATCCGCACGGTCGAGACGATCCGGGCCGGCAAGGCGGAAACGCCGTTCCTGAAAAGCGGCGACACGGTCCGGATCTGGGCCGAGGACGACCGGCATCACCCGATCTTCGGCGTCATCGAACAGACCGTGGCGTGCGGCGCGGCCGTTCCCCGGTCACGTTTTGCCGGGGAACGGCCCGGGCAGTCGGGATTTAATACGGTATCGTAACTGTTCGGGGGTGCCATGACGATCGTTCGAACCTGCCGCTGGCTGATGCCGGTTCTGCTGGCCGGGTGCACGACGGAGCAGGCGCCGCGTCCGGTGGCGAGCGTGGCCGTGACGCCCGCCGCCGCCGTGCCGACGCCGGCCGACCGGTTCGGGGCGCTGTTCGAAGCGGTGCAGATGCGGCGTATCTTTCCGGACGGAAAGACGTTCGTCGACGCGGTGCCGAAGCGGGCGGATGCGGCGATCCTCGCCGATTATCGCAAGGGCAATTTCGACGACGCGGCGCTTCGCGCGTTCGTGCTGGCCAATTTCGAGGTGCCGGGGCTGGAGCCAGTGCCCGAGTCCGACCATGGCCCGCGCCTGCCGATCGAGCGGCATATCGCCGAACTATGGCCGCATCTGACCCGCGATCCGGTAACGCCGCCGCCGGGATCGACCGCGCTGGCGGTCAAGGACAAGTTCGTGGTGCCGGGCGGGCGGTTTCGCGAACTCTATTACTGGGACAGCTATTTCACGATGCTGGGCCTCGTCGCCGACGGGCGGCAGGATCTGGTCGAATCGATGCTCGACGGGTTCGTCGATCTGGTCGAGCGCTATGGCCATGTGCCCAACGGCACGCGCAGCTATTATCTCAGCCGGTCGCAGCCGCCGTTCCTGTACCTGATGATGGGACTGTCGCAGAACCGCGATTCCGCCGTGGCGGCGCGGCGGCTGGCGGCGCTCAGGCGGGAACATGCGTTCTTCACGTCGCGAGAGCGGTCGGTGACGCTGCCGGACGGGGCGGTGTTGCAGCATTATTGGGATGCGCGGACGACTCCCCGCGACGAATCGTGGCGTGAGGATGTCGAGACGGCGAAGGCAGCCGGCCGGCCGGTAAGCGAGACCTATCGCGACCTCCGCGCCGGAGCGGAGAGCGGCTGGGACTATTCGTCGCGCTGGCTCAGCGATGGAAAGTCGTTGGCGACGATCGATACGACCAGCATCCTGCCGGCCGATCTCAACAGCCTGCTGTGGGGCATGGAGCGGGCGATTGCCGAGGGGGCGGCGAAGGCGGGCGACACCGCGACGGCACGCGACTTTACCGATCGCGCGGCGAAGCGCGGCGCGGCGATCGAGCGCTGGCTGTGGAGCGAGGGCGAGGGGCGCTATGGCGATTACGACGTCAAGCGGCGGCTGCTGCGGGGCGGGGTGACGGCGGCCACCGCCTATCCATTGTTCGTCGGGCTGACGACGGGGCCGCGGGCGGCGCGGGTGGCGGGCACGATCGAGCGGCAGTTGCTGGCGCCGGGTGGGCTTCGCACGACGACGGTCGATACCGGGCAGCAATGGGACAAGCCCAATGGCTGGGCGCCGCTGCAATGGATCGCGGTGGCCGGGCTGGACCGGACCGGCAACCGCGCGCTGGCGGACAAGGTCGCGCAGCGGTTTCTGGCGACGGTGCAGCGCGAATATGCGGCGTCGGGCAAGCTGGTCGAGAAATATGATGTCGAGGAAGTGAAGCCCGGCGGCGGCGGGGAATATCCGCTGCAGGACGGGTTCGGGTGGACGAACGGGGTGACGCGGGCGCTGATGGTGCGGGCCAAGCGATAACGACGCGGTCAAAGTTCACTAAGTTCACACTCGTGCGCAGTTTGTCGCGCTGTGGCACGGGCGGCGTTGCGGAAAGCCGGACCGTCTCGCTTGGAGCAGGCGTCATCGCAGCGAAGGCTGGGATTCCCGGGTTGGAGTGCGCGACCGGAGCCGGTCGAGGCCCAGCCTTCGCCGGGGCGAGGATCGTCGCGAGCGGGTGGGCGGCGGACGGTTCAAAGATCGTTGGCGAGGATGGCATTACGCCCGGTTGTAGGAAAGCGTTACGCAGTCCACGCTGCGACATCGTCCTGCTGCCCGATCAGCGCGAGGCCATGGGCGACCGAGGTGAGTTCGTTGCCCGAGGCGAGCCGGTCCTGCCCGAACCGGTCGGCGAAGGTGCGGCGGATGGCGGGGGTGAGCGAGGTGCCGCCGGTCAGGAACACGCGGTCGATGCCGTCGGTGTCCAGCTCCGCCACCTGTAACGCGCGGTCGACGGTGCCCATGATCCGGGCGAGGTCGTCGGCGATCCAGTGTTCGAACTGGTCGCGGGTGACCTGTGCTTCGATGGCGATGCCGCCGCCTTCGAACGCGAAGGTCGCGTCGTCACCCTGCGACAGCGCGCGCTTCACCCGTCCGACCGCGTCGTAGAGCGGATAGCCCTGTTCGCCCTCGATCACCGCGATCATCCGTTCGATCGCGTCGGGGTCGGTCGCGGCGCGGCGCAATTTGTCGAGTTCGGCCAAGGTCTTGCGGTTGCGCATCAGGGCGAGACGCGACCAGTCGGTGAAATCGGTGAAATGACCCGCGGGAATCTCCAGCACCTTGTCGAAGGAACGATAGGTGCCGCCCTTGCCGAGCAATGGCAGGACCAGCTTGTCGAGGATGCGGCGGTCGAACTGATCGCCGGCGATGCCGATGCCGGCATGGCCCAGCGGGCGGGCGCGGCGTGTCGAGCCGGGGGCTTCGAGGCGAACGACGGAGAAGTCGCTGGTGCCCCCGCCGAAATCGGCGACGAGGATGGTCGCGGCTTGCTCCAGCGTCGCGGCATGGCTGAACGCGGCGCCTAGCGGTTCGTAGACATAGACGATCTCCGCGCCCAGCGCGGCGAACATCGCGTCATAGCGTTGGCGGGCCAAGGCTTCGTCGGGGCGGTGGCCGGCATAGGTGATCGGGCGGCCGACGACGATCCGCGTCGCGCCCTTCAAGGCACCGTGCGCGCGGGCGGCCAGCCGGTCGAGGAAGGCGCGGCCGAGGTCTTCGAACCGGTAGCGTTTGGTGAAGATCGGCGCGGTGTCGAAGCTGGGGCTGGCGGCGACCGACTTGAACGATTGCAGGAAGCGGCACCCTTCCGGAAACTGGAGATATTCGTCGATCGCCCACGGGCCGGCCTCCACCGCGATGCCGCCGGGGACGTCGTCCTGCCAGAAGCATAACGCCGAGCGGAACACCGCATCGGCGCCATCGGGGCCGTCCAAGGGCAGGAGGGTCGCGCCATCGCCATCGGCGCGGGCGAGGACGGAATTGGTGGTGCCGAAATCTAGGCCGAGGGACATGGGGGAGGCTCCGGGCAGCGGCGGGACGCCCTACACGGGTTGGTTCGGTTTGTCTTGGGGGTGTGTGGGGAAGAAGGTTGGTTCACGCGAAGGCGCCTTCGCGCCTTCGCGTGAACCAACCTTCTTCGTGTTCGCGAGGTTGGCCGATTGGGCGAAGGCTCGGGCGTTGCGTTCGTGGCTCTGGACCCTCGCCTGCGCGGGGGTACGGGATGGTTGGGGGTGTGCATCGGCCACCAACGGGCCGTACCCCGGCCTTCGCCGGGGTACGGTTCCGCTTGGGGTTAGCGGGTTGCTCGTACCCCTGCCGGTGCTGGTGCGTTGGCTACCGGCGGGACGCCGGCCGGGGCGGCGCCGGCCGGTGGTGACGGCGGGAGCTGGCCGTTCACCGCCGGGGGCGGCGGGGCTGCGCCGTCGGCGGGTGGCGGGGGCGGGGGCATCGCGCCGGGGGCGCAACCCGGACCACCGGGGCCACCGGGGCCGCGTGCTTCGGGACCGCCGGGACCACCCGGACCGTGCGGGCCGGGGCCGCGACCCTCGGGGCCGTGGCCGGGGCGCGGCGGGGGCGGGCCGACCGGGGTCACCTTGCCGGCGGCGTCGACGACATAGGAGGCGCGCAGCTGGCCTTCGTCATAACGGCCCTGCACCTGAACGGCTGCGCCCTTCGTTACGTTCGCGTCGCGGCCGCCATCGACCATCGCCTTGCCGCTGCCGTCCTGCACCACGAAGCGGTCGCCATAGACTTCGGCGACGCGACCCTTGACCGTCACCACGCCGCTGCTGCCGGCCAGCCGCGCGACCGGGGTCGCCACGGTCGGCGCCATCTCGACGCCCGGCCGGGTCAACGACACCGCGCTCGCCCCGCCCGCCGCGCCGATGGCGAGGCCGATCGCGACGCCAAGGCCCAGCTTGCCGGTGCTGCCCAAAGAGAATCTTGCCATCTGCTTCACTCCTTCGTTGTTCGATGGAGCCGTTGTAGTGAGTCGTTCCCTCACCACGCTGAACCCGACGGTTCAGTTTCGGTTTAGGCGGGGGTGACATTGGCACACGCGTTCGTCCTGGGTAGCCGTTGAGCGACGTCGAAATGGCGTATCGAAGGACCCCGGCGAGGGAATGCTTCGATAGGGGCCTTCGACAAGCTCAGTCCCTACTCAGCACGAACGGGGAGGGCGTGGCGGTAAGAGGTAGGAATATGCGCATCTTGCTTGTCGAGGACGATCCCGATCTGGGTCCAGCCATCGCGCGGGCGCTGCGTGGCGAGCAATGCGCGGTCGATCTGTGTCCCAGCGGGATCGACGCGCAGCATCTGGGCGAGACCGAGCGCTATGATGTCGCGGTGCTCGACCTGGGACTGCCCGACCGGGAGGGGACGGCGGTGCTGAAAGGGTGGCGCGAGGGTGGCCGCGACCTGCCGGTGTTGGTGCTGACCGCGCGCGACGGCTGGTCGGACAAGGTGGCCGGGTTCAAGGCCGGCGCCGATGACTTCCTGACCAAGCCGTTCCGGATCGAGGAACTGATGATGCGGCTGCGCGCGCTGGTGCGGCGGTCGGCCGGGCATGGCGCGACGCGGATCGCGTGCGGGCCGCTGGCGTACGAAACGCAGACCGGGGTGTTCGAGCTGGATGGGCTGCCGATCAAGCTGACCGCGCTGGAGCATCGGGTGCTGGCCGCGCTGATGCTGGCGAAGGAGGCGGTGATCGAGCGGCTCGACCTGATGGAGCGGGTGTATGAGGGCGATGCCGATGTCGATTCCAACAGTCTGGAGGTCATCATCGGGCGGTTGCGCAAGAAGATCGGCGCGTCGCTGATCGAAACGGTGCGCGGGCGGGGATATCGGCTGACGGCGGGGGGCGCGTGATGCTGCCCCGGTCGATCCATGGACGGATGCTCGCGCTATCGGTGGCGACGACCTTGGTCGCGTTGCCGGCGGCGGGCTATTCGATCGCCCATGTGCTGGAGCGGTTCGTGACGCATGGCGTCGACGAACGGCTGGCGGACCGGTTGCAGCTGCTGGGCGCGGCCGTGCGCGACGATGGCAGCGTCGACCGCGAATTGCTGGCTAGGCCGGGGGTTGAGGAGGCGTTCGGGCGCGGCGGCAAATGGACGATCGATGCGCCGGGCGGGGCATTCGGTAGCGCGATGTTGCCGATCGCGGTCCCGGCACCGCCCGGTCCACATCCCCTACGGGCGCGCGAGGGGATACCGTTCGATACCGAACTGGATGACGGCACGCCGATGCACGGGCTGATCCAGATTCGCGAGAGTCGTGCCGGGCCGGTGCGGCTGGGCGTGGCGGTGCCGCGACGGGCGATCGAGCAGCCGCTGCGCGGGGCGATGCTGCCGCTGCTGGCCACGCTGGCGATCGTCGCGCTGGTGCTGGCGGTGGCGACGTTGGTGCAGTTGCGGCTGGGCCTCCGGCCGCTCAGGAGCTTGCGCGCGCGGGTAGCGGCGGTGCGCGAAGGCGTGGCGGCGGATCTGCCGGAGGATCAGCCTGAGGAGTTGCGGCCGCTGGCGGTCGAACTGAACGCGCTGGTACGCGACAATGCGGCGGCGTTGGCGGCGGCGCGGGCCTCGGCGGCGAACCTCGCCCATGCGTTGAAGACGCCGGTGGCGACCCTCGCGCTCGATCTGAGCGACGATCCGCGGGGGGGGCAGGTGCGGCGGATCGATGCGACGATCCGGCATCATCTGTCGCGGGCGCGGGGCGGGGTGGTCGACCGGCGCGCGGCGACTGCGCTGAAACCGGCGGTCGAGGCGCTGGTGGAGGTGGTGCGGGCGCTGCATCGCGGTGGCGGCGTGGCGGTGGAGGCGGAGCTTGCCGAACTGAGCGTCGCGGTCGATGCGGCCGATCTGGACGAACTGGCCGGCAATCTGATCGACAATGCCGCGAGCCATGCGCGGTCGCTGGTTCGGGTGGAGGCGGTGCGCGACGGGGCGATGGTGCGGCTGTCGGTGACCGATGACGGACCCGGCATTCCCGCCGCCGACCGGGCGCGGGCGACCGATCCCGGCGTGCGGCTGGACGAGCGGGGTGATGGCCATGGCTTCGGCCTTGCCATCGTCCGCGATCTGGCGGCGCTCTATGGCGGGCGGCTGGAGCTTGGCGAAGCGGACGGCGGGGGGCTGGTCGCCGCCGTTACGCTGCCGGTCAGCGCGGCAGGTTGAAGACGAAGCGCTGCGTGTTGCCGGTGCAAGCGGTGTTGTTGTCGGGGCGGTAGCTGCTGCGGAAGCGGGTAGCGGTCACCATCTTCTGCGCGGCGTCGCCGAACACGAACGGCGGATAGGCGGCGACGGTGCGCGGCGTCAGCGTATGGCCGTCGGCGGCGATGTCGAACTCCACCTTCGCCCAGCCTTCGAACCCCATCTGCAACGCTTCGGTCGGGTAGCGATTGCTGGTCGCGCCCGATTTGGCGACGGCGGGCGTCGGGGCGATCAACGCGCATTGATCGCTGCTGAGACCCGTGCGGTTGAACGCGGCCTGCGCAGCGGCGGTGTCGCCACTCTGGGCTGCGAGGTCGGCGCGGTTGAGCAAGGCGGCAACCTTCAGCGGATGGGTATCGGGCAGCGGCGCGGCGAGCACCGCGTCGGTCAACTGGTTGCGTTCCGCCCCGCCGACTTGGGAACCGCCGGTCGCCAGCATCATCCGCACCGTCGCCGCCGACAGCGGATCGGCGGCGACCTCCGGCCGACGCAGGACCGCGCGGAAGCCGTCGAGGACCTGATCGTAATTCCTGGCCGCGACATAGGCGTCGCTGATCCGGAAGCGGGTCGAGACCGCGACCGGGGCGCCGGTCGCCTGCGCCAGTGTCAGCGCCTCGGCGATCAGCGGGCGGGCTTCCTCCGCGCTCACCAGTTGCGAATTGAACATCCAGCCGAGCGCGCGCAGTTCGGCGACCTTGTCTCCGGCGGTGCGGGCGCGCACCACTTCGGCGCGGGCCAGCGGCAGCGCGCGGGCGGCGGGCTGTTCCTCCCAGGCGAAGGCGGGCGATCCCTTGGACGTCAGCCATGCATCGAAGATGTCGTCGATCGGCTGGGTGATCGAAGGGCGCTGGGCCGCGGTCGAGCAGCGCAGTTCCACCCGCGCCGATTGCCGCCAGAAAGCGGGAATGCCGGTCGCGTCCTCGGGCTGCCACGACCAGTCGCCGACCGCGCGGGCGAAGGCGAGCGCCGCGGCGCGGTTGCCGGTGGTGTAGATCGGCGCGACGTTGCGGACGATGCCGTCATCGCCCAGCGAGAATTCGACGACCCCGACCTGATCGGGTTTCAGGCCGGTGGCCGCGCCGCAGGGGGGCAGGTCCATCTGCCGCGCGCCGGCAAAGGGCGCCTTTTCGAGCCGGCCGGCACCGGTATAGGCGAGATAGGTCCGCGCGCGCTCGCGGTCGCCGTTCAGCAGCGCGGCCTGCGCCAGGTCGGCGCGGGTCGCGACTTCGGACAGGTTGACGCGGTTGTCGAGGCCGCCCTGCTTCTTCAGCGAATCCTTGAGCACGGTATAGGCGTCGGCGGTGCGCCCTTCGTTCAGCAGCACGCGGGCATAGCGGGTCTGCACCGCCGCCACCGTCGCCTTGTCGATATTCGGTTCGGTCTCGGTCAGCTTGCGCGCTTCCTCGGCATAGGCCAGCGCGCGGCCGTCATGGTCGAACGACAGGGTGCGGGCGAGGGCGAGGAGGGGGATCACGCGGTCCAGCCCCTTGGCGAGATCCAGCGCGGCCTTGTAGGAGGTGGTGGCCGCGTCATAGTCGAACGCGTCATAGGCGGCGTCGCCCAGCGCCAGATGCGCGGACCCCAGATCGGCGCGGAACTCGTCGGGTTTGGTGGCGAGCGCCGG
This sequence comes from Sphingomonas paucimobilis, assembly GCA_036946325.1. Taxonomy (GTDB): domain Bacteria; phylum Pseudomonadota; class Alphaproteobacteria; order Sphingomonadales; family Sphingomonadaceae; genus Sphingomonas; species Sphingomonas paucimobilis_A. Next base: position 1,639,452 of record JAQIJL010000001.1, on the reverse strand, counting down.
CAGGCCGCGGCGGATCGCGGCGACGCCAGCCTCGCGTTCGCCCATGCGGATGCGGCAGATACCGCCGCGCACCGCGATCGCGCCGGTCAGCAGCGCGTTCTTGTTGGTCGTGCGCTTTTCCATGGCCTCGTAGAGTTTCAGCGCCTCGGTACAGTTGCGGGTGGAATAGGCGGTGTTGGCGGCATCGAACTGCGCCTGCAAGGTCTGCGGTTTGGCGGGGGCGGCGGGCTGGGCCGGGGTCGTCGCCTGGGCCAGCGCCATCAGACCGTGCAGAATTGGATCGAGCATGTTTTTCCCCCTGTCTCCACGGATCAAAGCACGGCAATGTTACAGCGTCGATGGGGGATGCGATGAAGCGTTGGGCGGGGTTTGGCGGCTGGGCGGCGGCGCTGTTGCTGGCGGCGGTGCCGGCCGGGGCGACGGCGCCGACCTATCCGGCGCGGACGATCCTGCTGTTCGTCGCATCATGGTGCGCGCCCTGCCATGGCGAGATCGCGGCGCTGCCCCGGTTGAGCGAGGCGGCGGGGCCGTGGCGGGTGCTGGTGGTGCCGATCGATCGCGGTCGGGCGACGGCGGCGATGCTGCACGGGGTGCCGGTCGCGCAGCGCTGGGTGCCCGACGCGGTGCAGATGGCGGCGATGCGCGAGGACCTGTTCGGCGGGACGGCGGGGTTGCCGTTCAGCGTCGCGGTCGGGGGCGATGGGCGGCCGTGCGGGGCGCATCGCGGGGTATTGAGTGCGGCGCGGGTGGCGACGTTGCGGGCGGGGTGTGAGCGGTAGTTGGTTGCTCCGGACTTGATCCGGGGTCCCGCCCGTTGGCCACGTTGCAGAAGAAGAAGCGGGACCCCGGGTCAAGCCCGGGGTGACGGGTGGGGGAGAGGAATTCGTTCATCCACTTGCGTCACCCCGGCCTGCGCTGGAGTGACGTTCGTGGCAAGGGTGTCACAGCGTCACGCTACCGCCCGTCCCGCCGCGCAGGGTCAGCGACTTGACGACATTGCCCTGCCGCACATTCACCTGATTGACCTGCGCGCGGTACACGTCGGTCAGCACGGTCGAGCGGACCGCGACTGTCCTGGGCTTGCGCGGCGCCTTGCCGACATAGTCGATGCGGACCTGCGAATGGGTGAGGTCGGTCGACATATGGCTCAGCGCGACCGGCTTGCCGTCGATCGCCAGCGTGAAGCGGCGCAGGATATAGGCTTGCAGCGCGGCGACCGCCTTCGGATCGTCGAGGCTGACCTGCGCTTGCGGAGCGATCTTCGACAGGGCGGGTTCGATGTCGTGCGCCTCGAACCGGTGCGACACGGTGACCTTGCCATCGGCCAGCGTCACGACGGCGAGCGAGTCATGCCCGCGATGCGCCTGTGCCGGGGCGATCACCGCGACCGCGGCGAGAAGGGCGAGCGCCGCCCTCACTTCGACACCGGCGCGGGATAGGTCTGGAGCGAGCCGGGCTTCACCTGCACGTCGAAATCCTTCATCCGGTTTTCCAGTTCCTCGACATCCTCGATCTCCAGCACCACCGGGCGGATGGCGCCGCGATAGACATTGTTCGACCGGTCGGCATCGGCGATTTCGAGCAGCGGATCGACCTCCGCCCCCGTGATCGTCTTGCCCGTGACATATTGCCACGTCACCGCCTTGGGATTGTAGCGCCATACCTCGGCGGGGATGCGCACGATCTCGTTGGTGCCGTCGCTATAGGTCAGTTTCAGCGGGATCGGCATGACGAGGCCGCCGATGTTGCGGAACGAGAAGCGGTAGAATTTGTCGCGTACCTGGAAGGCGGCGCGCTCCTCCGGCGTCAGCTTGGCGAGCTTTTCGGCAAGGTCGCGGCGCTGCTGCGGGCTGACCGCGAAACGGTCCTGCCGGTCGTAGAAGTCGCGGGTCGACGGGTCGCGTTCGGTCACCGTCTTCTGGCCTGCATTGTTGCGGACGGTCAGCGAGGTGTTCTCCGCATCGGCCAGCGCGCGGCGTTCGCGGGCATTCGCTTCCAGATCGCCGCCGGCGATGCGGCCCTCGACCACCTTGTCCAGCGCAATGTCGACATGGTCGGTCGAATAGAACCAGCCGCGCCAGAACCAGTCGAGATCGACGCCCGAGCTTTCCTCCATCGTGCGGAAGAAGTCGTACGGGGTCGGCCGCTTGAAGCGCCAGCGGGTCGCATATTCGCGGAACGCGCGGTCGAACAGGTCGCGACCCAGCACCGTTTCGCGCAGGATGGTGAGCGCGGTGGCGGGCTTGCCGTATCCGTTGGCGCCGAATTGCAGCACCGAATCCGACTGGGTCATCAGGGGAACCTGATTGTCGGACAGCATATATTCGGCGATGTCCTTCGGCTCACCGCGCCGTGACGGGAAATCCTTGTCCCACAGCTTTTCCGCCTGGAACTGGAGGAAGGTGTTCAGCCCTTCGTCCATCCACGTCCATTGGCGTTCGTCGCTGTTGACGATCATCGGGAACCAGTCATGGCCGACCTCGTGGATCACCACGCCGATCAGCCCGGTCTTGGCACGTTCGGTATAGGTGAGCTGGCCGGTCTTGGCGTCCTTCACCGGGCGCGGCCCGTTGAAGGTGATCATCGGATATTCCATGCCGCCGACCGGGCCGTTGACCGACTGCGCCACCGGATAGGGGTAGGGGAAAGCGAATTTGCCATAGACGTCGATGGTGTGGGCGATCGCCTTGGTCGAGAATGCGTCCCACAGCGGACGTGCTTCCTTCGGGTAGAAGGACATCGCCATGACGTTGGGATTGGCGGCAAACTCCTGCCGCACGTTCATCGCGTCCCACGCGAACTTGCGCGACGATGCCCAGCCGAAGTCGCGGACATTCTGTGCCGCGAAGGTCCAGGTCTTGGTACCCGACACCCGCCCGCGTTCGGCGGCGAGGGCTTCGTCGGGGGTGACGATGTACATGGGCGCGGTCGCCGACTTCGCCAGTTGCAGCCGCTGGCGCTGGGTCGCGGTCAGCACCTGATCGGGGTTCTGCAGGACACCGGTGGCCGAGACGATATGATCCGACGGCACGGTCAGCGCGACGCGGTAGTCGCCGAATTCCAGCGTGAATTCACCGGCATCGAGGAACGCCTTGTTATGCCAACCTTCATAGTCCGAATAGACGGCAAGGCGGGGGAACCACTGCGCCCCTTCGAAGATGCAGTTGCCGTCCTCGCCGGCCCCGGTGAAGCATTCATAGCCCGAGCGGCCGTCGACGACCTTCTGCTCGGCCATCGGGAAGGACCAGTCGATCGACAGCGTGACCTCACCGCCATTGCCCGCGACCGGTTGCGGCAGTTCGATGCGCAGCAGCGTGTCGGTGACCCGGTGGGCGAGCGGTTGGCCATCGGAGCCGCGCACCGCGGCGATGGTAAAGCCGCCTTCCCATTTCTGCATCGCTTCCGCCCGGCGGATTTCGCCGATGCTGATCGAACTGGCGTCCGGCACGGTCGCGCTCATCTGCGCGATCGAATTGCGCTTGTAATGATTCTGGTCGAGCAACAGCCAGAGATAGGGCAGCGCGTCGGGCGAGTTGTTGCGATAGCGGATCGTCTCCGTACCGGTCACCACCTTGGTCGCTTCGTTGAGCGATACCTTGACGTCGTAATCGACCTTTTGCTGCCAGTAGCGATAGCCCGGCGCGCCCGATGCGTTGCGATAATCGGTCGGCGTCGGCCAGTCCTCTCCCTCCAGCTGGCGGAACTTGTCCTGCCAGTCGCCCTTGGTCTGGCGGATCGGATCGGCAAGGGCCGGGGTGGTGCTGAACAGCAGCGCGATCAGCGCGAGGCGGGGGGGCAGCGGACAAGCGGGCGGGCCTTTCGGACGGACGATTGGGGGGATCGTTACGCCGGATACCGGGCGCGTCAACCATAAGCGTCGGGCGCCCACGCGGCCAAATCGGTTCCCGTGCGTTTGCGGCGGCGACAGAATCGAGGAATTTGCCATGACCCGACCGACCGGCACCGAAGGCTTTACGCTGAACCAGACGATGCTGCGCGTCCGCGACCCCAGCGCCAGCCTGGCCTTCTATCAGGATGTGCTGGGCATGACGTTGTTGCAGAAGCTGGATTTCGAGGAGGCGGCGTTCTCGCTCTATTTCCTCGGGTTTCTGCGCGATGGCGAAAGCGTGCCGGGCGACCCGAAGGAGCGGGCGCGGTTCGTGTTCACGCGCGAGACGACGCTGGAGCTGACGCATAATTGGGGGACCGAGGACGATCCCGACTTCGCCGGCTATCACAGCGGCAACGATGATCCGCGCGGCTTCGGCCATATCGGCATCAGCGTGCCCGACGTCGCCGCCGCGTGCGCGCGGTTCGAGGAACTGGGCGTCAATTTCCGCAAGCGGCCGGACGAGGGGCGGATGAAGGATATCGCGTTCATCACCGACCCCGATGGCTATTGGATCGAAATCCTGTCGCCTACGGCCATGACGCAGACGGTGGTCGACGCGGGAGACGACGCATGAAGGCGGTCGAGTTGCGGGCGCCAGGCGGGCTGGACCGGCTGGACGTCGTCGATCGCGCCGATCCGGGGCAGCCGGGGCCGGGCGAAATCCGCGTGGCGCTGCATGGCAGCTCGCTCAACTTCCATGACTATATCGTGGCGAGCGGCAAGTCGCCCGCCGCCGATGGAAGGGTGCCGATGGCCGATGGCGCGGGTGTCGTGGAGGCGGTGGGCGAGGGCGTGACCGACTTTGCGGTCGGCGACATGGTCGTGTCGTGCTTCTTTCCGGACTGGCAGGATGGTGGTCCGACCGTAGGCGATTTCGCGCGGACGCCGGGGGATGGAATAGACGGGTTCGCGCAGGAGGTGGTCGTGTTGCCGGCGACCGCCTTTACGCTGGCGCCCAAGGGCTGGGACGCGGTCGAGGCGGCGACGATCACCACCGCCGGGCTGACCGCGTGGCGGGCGCTGGTCGTCGATGGCGGATTGAAGGCGGGCGACCGGGTGCTGTTGCTCGGCACCGGCGGCGTGTCGATCTGGGCGTTGCAGATCGCCAAGGCGATGGGGGCGTTGGTCGCGATCACCTCGTCCAGCGACGATAAACTGGCGCGCGCCAAGGCGTTGGGCGCGGACTTTACCGTCAATTATAAGGACGATGCCGACTGGGGTACGACGGTCGCGCAGTGGGCGGACGGACGCGGGGTCGATCATGTGGTCGAGGTCGGCGGTCCGGCGACGCTGGCCCAGTCGATCGCGGCGGTGCGGGTCGGCGGGCATATCTCGCTGATCGGCGTGCTGACGGGCATGGGCGGCGAAGTGCCGACGGTGGCGCTGATGGCGAAGCAGGCGCGGTTGCAGGGGCTGATCGTCGGCAGCCGGCGCGAGCAGCAGGAGTTCGTGGCGGCACTGGACGCGACGGGCATCCGGCCGGTGGTGGATCGGCGGTTTGCCCTGGAGGAACTGGCCGAGGCGTTCCACTTCCAGGAAGGCGGCGACCATTTCGGGAAAATCGGGGTCGAGTGGTAGGCGGCCATTGACTGTCGGGTGCACCCCATCGTCACCCCGGACCTGATCCGGGGTCCCGCTTCTTTCCGACCGCAGAAGAAGAAGAAGAAGAAGCGGGACCCCCCTGAGTTCACAAACGAAGTGCAACATCTGAGACAGGTGTTGCCATGTCGACCTATTGCCAGCTTACGCTTGAGGAACGCTGTTCGATTGCCCGGCTTCGTGAAGCCGGGCGATCGATCCGGCAAATCGCTGCAGCTCTGGATCGCACGCCATCGACGATCTCGCGCGAGCTGAAGCGGAACACGGGCACGAAGATCGGGTACCGACCGGTCTATGCCCAGGCACAGGCGGCAGCGCGGCGCTGGAGCGGTTGCCGGCTCGAACGCGAAGACGCCTTGCGCGAAACCGTCCTCGATCGACTGGCCGCGGGCTGGTCGCCCGAGCAGGTCTGCGGCCGTCTGATGCGCGAGGCGGGGCATCCGGTCATCAGCCACGAGACGATCTACCGCTTCGTCCATGCCCGGCTCCGGCGTACCAACGACCGGCGCTGGCGCCATTACCTGCCGCGCGCAAAGTACAAGCGAGGCTGGCGCACCAAAGGGGGCTGGCCGCGCCCGACCGGCCGTTCGATCCACGAGCGCCCGGCCGACGTCGCGACCCGCGAGCAATCCGGACACCGGGAAGCCGACGCCATGCTCTTCTCCAAGCCGGGCCACGCCGTCATCGTCGTCCACGAGCGCAGCTCGCGCCTGACCCTTGCCCTGCGGCAGGACAGCCTCAAGGCCGATCCCGTCGCCAGGGCACTCGTGCGCATGCTGCGCCCCGTGCCCCCCGCGCTTCGCAGGTCCCTCACCTTCGACAACGGCACCGGGTTCACACGGCACCGGCAGATCGGCCAGAAACTCCGGCTCGACACCTGGTTCTGCGACCCGCGATCCCCCTTGGCAAAAAGGCGGCGTCGAAAACGCCATCGGGCGCCTCAGACGCGACCTGCCACGCCAAACCCAGCCAACCGACTTGTCCCAGCGAAAACTCGATGCAATCCTCGCCAGACACAATCATACGCCCAGAAAATGCCTCGGCTTCCAAACCCCCGCAGAGGCTTTCAAACCGTTGCACTTCGTTCGTGAATCCACACCCGGCTCAAGGCCGGGGTGACGGGTATCTCGGCTTAATTCCCGCTCGGCGACTTCGCCTTCACCGTCTCCGGCGGGGTGATCGGCGACAGCGTCTGCTTCTGCGTCGCGGTGTTGATGCGGCGGCGGCGTTCGAAGGGGGGCAGGTCGACGCGGCGGCCGGTCTTGAGCGCTTCCACGATCCCTTCGATCACACGCAGGTCGGCAATGCCTTCCTCCGCATCGGGTTCGGGGTCGTCGCCGTTCAGGATGCAGTCGGAGAAATATTTCATCTCGCCACCGAACTGGTCGGTCGGCTTGAACTTCTCTTCGCGCTTGTCGGTGCCGATCGTGATCGTCTGATGCTGGGTATCGCCATAACCGAAGGCGGGGTCGATATGGATGCTGCCCTTGGTCCCGGCGATGGTCAGGTGATCGACATTGCCGGCATAATAGCTGACGGTGAAGCTCGCCAACCGGTCGCCGGGCATGCGCAGCACGACCGCGAAGGTATCGTCGAGATCGCCGAAGCCGGCGCCCGCCTGCCGCGTCGCCACCGCCGATTCCACCGCGACCGGTTCCTCGCCGAACAGATAGCGGATGGCGTTGATCGGGTATGGTCCCATGTCGAACAGCGGCCCGGCGATGATGCCATGCCTGGCGCGGTGGTTGTCGGGGTCGAGCGACTGGCTGAACGTTGCCGAGAAGGTCACGAGGTCGCCGAGCTTGCCGTCGCGGACCATGTCGATCGCCGCCAGCGTGCCGGGTTCGAAATGCAGGCGATAGGCGGTCATCAGCTTGGCCGACGAAGCGGCCTGTGCCGCGGCGATGGCGCGGCCCTGTTCGACCGAAATTTCGAGCGGCTTTTCGCACAGGACATGGATGCCGGCGGCCAGCGCGGGGATCGCGAATTCGGCATGGCGCCAGTTGGGCGTGCCGAGATAGATCGCATCGATCGTGCCCGAGGCGAGCAGTTCGTGGAACCGGTCGTAATCATAGGTCGCGTCGACGCCGTACATCTCCGCCAGCGCCGCCGCCTTGTCGGCGTCGCCGGTGACGATCGCGACGAGCTTCGAATTGCCGGTATGCTTGATGCCGGGCAGCATCGACCGCTGGGTGATGTCGCCCGCGCCGACGACGGCGTAGCGGACCTTCTTGCCTAGCCCGAAGGCGGACGCGATGCTCATGAAGCGGTTCTCCGTGGGGGTGGGAATGGTGCGCCAACGCACGCCGCACGGACATTCTCCCGCCGATCCGGACATTTGGCGGTTATCATGGGTTATCGGCTGCATGCTGTTCCGACCCCGCGCCGCCGATCCCGCCCTGCTTCGCGACGAGGAGGGCTATCTGCCGCTCGCCCGCTATGGCGCGCTGGGCGACGGGCGGGCGGTGGTGCTGTCGGGGGCGGACGGGTCGATCGACTGGTGGTGCGTGCCGAACATGGATTCGCCCGCCTTGTTCGACCGGCTGCTCGACGGGACGCTGGGCGGCTATTTCGCGATCACGCCGACCGAAGCCTTTACCAGCGAGCAGCGCTATCGCGACGACAGCAACGTGCTGGAGACGGTGTTCACCACCGCGACCGGGCGGGCGAAGCTGACCGAGAGCCTGAACAGCGGCACGGCGGGGCGGTTGCCCTGGGCCGAACTGGCGCGGCGGGTCGAGGGGCTGGACGGGCATATGACGTTCGCGCTGACGCTGCGTTTCGGGCGGCGGGCGGATACGGTCAGTCCCTATTTCGCGCCGGCCGGCGGGCATGACGTGTTCCATGTCGGCGCGGTGCTGGGGCTGGTCCGGTGCAGCGACAAGGTGGTGATCGAGCGGCAGGGCGATGACGGGATCGACGGGCGGATCGCGGTCGCGCAGGGCGAGCGGGCGACCATCGGCATCGTGGCCGGCGCCGACGAGCCTTTGGTCGTACCGCCGATCGAGGCGATCGACGCGCGGATCGACCTGTCCGACCGCGAATGGCGCGACTGGACCGAGGCGCTCGACTGGTCGGGGCAGTTGCATTGCGACGGTGCGCGGCAAGCGCTGGCGATCCGCAGCGCGCTGGCGCTGAAGCTGCTCCTCTACTCGCCGACCGGGGCGATCGTCGCTGCCGCCACGACGTCGCTGCCGGAGAAAGTGGGCGGACCAAAGAACTGGGACTATCGTTACGCGTGGATTCGCGACGCGGGCTACACGATCAAGGCGTTCCTGCGGATCGGCGCGCATGCCGAGGCGAAGGCGGGCTTTACCTGGCTGTTGAAGCGGCTGGGGCAGGGGGTGCCGAAGGTCTGCTACACGCTGGGCGGCGATCCGGTGCCGGGCGTGCGCGAAATCGACATTCCGGGCTATCGCGGGTCCAAGCCGGTGGTGACCGGGAACTTGGCGACCGATCAGCACCAGCACGGCATCTATGGCGACATTTTCGAGACTGCCGAACGGTTCGTGGCGTGCGGCAACATCCTCGACGGGGAAAGTGCGGCGACGCTGTCGCATTTGGCTGATCTGTGCGCGGATCGCTGGCGGCAGAAGGATGCCGGCATCTGGGAACTGACCGAGGTGCAGCATTATACCATGTCGAAGATTAGCTGCTGGCAGGCGCTGCAACGCGCGGTAGAGCTGGCCGATGCCGGGCAGATTCCGACGACCTGCCGCGACCGCTGGGCGCGTGAACGCGACCGGATCATGGACTGGATCGGCGAGCATTGCTGGGACGAGGAACGCGGGGCGTATCTCTGCTATCCGGGCGCGGACGGGCTGGACGCGTCGCTGGCGCTGGCGGTACGATTCCGCTTCGACGGGCAGGACCGGCTGGCGCGCACGCTCGACGCGATCGACCGCGAACTGGGCGCGGGAGCGTTCCACTATCGCTATGAGGGGATGGAGCGCGAGGAGGGGTGCTTCCTCGCCTGCACATTCTGGATGGTCGAGGCACGAGCGATGCTGGGCCAGCAGGACCGGGCCGAAGCGGCGTTCGCGGCGGCGATGGACGGGTTGAAGCACGGTACCGGGATCCTGCCCGAGATGATCGACCCGACGACCGGCGATTATCTGGGCAATCTGCCGCAGGGATTGAGCCATCTGGCGTTGATTCAGGCGATCGCGACGCTGGGTGGCGCGGAGTTGTAGGGCGGCCCTTCGTCTTGCGATCGTCGCCCCAGCGAAAGCTGGTGCCTTCTGCGGTCAGGCGCGCGCTCCTGCCGGGAGATTCCAGCCTTCGTCGGGATCACGTTTGTGGCGGCAGGGAACGGTTCGCTCCCCAGTGGGCAGGGAACCGCGCGGCGTTTCAATAGCTTGGTCGGTTTCCTGACGGGAGAGTAACATGGATTATGGACTGGGCGGCGCGCTGGCGCTTGTGACGGGGGCGGATAGCGGCATCGGGCGCGAGACGGCGCGGATGTTGTTGCAGGAAGGTGCGCGGGTCGCGATCAGCGATCAGGACCCCGACGCGCTGGAGAAGGTCCGCGCCGAACTGGCCGAACATGGCGAGGTGGTGGCGGTGGCCGCCGACGTGACCGACCTGTCGAGCGTCAAGGCGCTGTTCGAACAGGTGCGCGGGAAACTGGGCGATCCGACGATCCTCGTCCATGCGGCGGGCGTGACCGGGGCGACCGGCGATTTCCTCGAGGTCGACGATGCCGGGTGGCAGTCGACGCTCGACATCAACCTGATGGGCGCGGTGCGGGTGACGCGCGAGGCGATTCCGGCGATGCGCAAGGGCGGCGGCCGAATCGTGCTGATCGCGTCGGAAGATGCGGTACAGCCCTATGTCGACGAACTGGCCTATTGTGCGTCCAAGGCCGGGCTACTCAATCTGGCGAAGGGGCTGTCGAAGGCCTATGGCTGCGACAATGTGCTGGTGAACAGCGTGTCGCCCGCCTTCATCGCGACGCCGATGACCGATGCGATGATGGACAAGCGGGCCGAGGAACAGGGCACCGATCGCGACGATGCGATCAAGAGTTTCCTGAAGGAAGAACGCCCCGGCATGACGCTGGGCCGGCGGGGCACGGCGGAAGAGGTCGCGGCGGCGATCCTGTTCCTGGTGTCGAAGCCGGCGAGCTTCGTCAACGGCGCGAATTTGCGGGTGGATTCGGGGTCGGTGATGACGATGGCGGGCTAAGAGGCGTGCAGTCGTGGCCCTTGTGCCGCGCCTCCAGACGGCGTCACCCCGGCGAAGGCCGGGGTCTCCCGTGGCTATTGCTCCGCGCTATAACCGGGAGATTCCAGCCTTCGCTGGGATGACGCCTGATTCGAACGGGATGGATCAGGTTCCGGTCTCACAAGGTGCCCGTCCTTGTGAGTTTGGCGTCGCGACGATCGCCCATATCAGACCAGCACCTTGTCCGGCTTGGTTACCGCTTCCAGCGGCGTCGTCGCGTCGATTTCCATCAGCGGCTTGAGCAGCCCGTCGCGCAGGTCGTAGACCCAGCCATGGAGTTCGAGCGGTTGGCCGCTCGCGAACGCCTTTTGCACCACGTCGGTGCGGGCGAGCTGCACCAGCTGGTCGTGGACGTTCAGTTCGACCAGACGGTTGGCGCGCTGATCCTCGGGCAGGGCGTCGAGTTCCTCGCGGTGGTTTTCGACCACTTGGCGGGCGATCGCCAGCCAGTCATGGACATGGCCGTCGACGCCGCCTTCCAGTGCCGCCTGAATGCCGCCACAGGCATAATGGCCGCACACGATGATGTGGCCGACCTTCAGCACCTCGACCGCGAACTGCACCACCGACATCAAATTCTGGTCGCCCGGATCGACCAGATTGGCGATATTGCGGTGAATGAACATTCCGCCCGGTTCGGTATTGGTCAGCTGGTCCGGTGCGACGCGGCTGTCGGAACAGCCGATCCACAGGAATTCGGGCTGCTGCCCGACGATCTGCCGCGCGAAATAATCGGGATTGTCCTCCAGCCGTTCGGCGGCCCATGCCTTGTTGGCGAGGAGCAGGTGCTTGTATTCCCTCATGCGTAGGCGACCTCCTTGCGCGGCGCCTTGATCTGCGGCGCGGTCTTGTCGCCGATATCGCCGCGCACCAGCACGTCGATATTGCGATACTGCGCATTCTTGATGAAGCCGTTGATGATGTCGATATTATCGAGGTCGACATAGCTGGTCGCCGACAGGTCGATCACGACCGTGCAGTCGTCCGGCACCTTTTCCAGTTCCTTGGTCAGTTCGACCTTGTGGATGAAATACAGGTTGCGCTTGGCGCGGACCATGCAGCTGGCGCCGGGGCCTTCGCCGTCCTGCACGAACGTCACCGCGGGGCGGAAATTGCGGGCGATGACGAAGATGAAGCCGACGACCAGCCCGATGACGATGCCCTTGAGCAGGTCGGTGAACAGGATCGCGGCGATCGTCACGACGAACGGCACGAACTGGGTCATGCCCTGTTTCCAGCGCTTGGTGAACAGCTCGGGCTTGGTCAATTTATAGCCGGTCTGGATCAGCACCGCGGCCAGCGCCGATAGCGGGATCAGGTTGAGCAACGTCGGGACCAGCAGGACGCTGAGCAGCAGCCAGGTGCCGTGCAGGATCGTCGACATCTTCGACGCGGCATTGGCGTCGACATTCGCCGACGACCGCACGATGACCGAGGTGACCGGCAGGCCGCCGATCAGGCCCGAGATGATGTTGCCGCCGCCCTGCGCCAGCAATTCGTGGTTCTTGTTCGTCACGCGGCGCTTGGGGTCGAGTTCGTCGACCGCCTTCACCGACAGCAGCGATTCGAGACTGGCGACGATGGCGAGGGTGACGGCGACGGTCCATACGGTCACGTTGCCGATCTGGCCGAAGTCGGGAAGGCTGAACAGCTTGACGAAACCGCCCAGCCCATCGGCGATCGGCACGCTGACCAGATGGGTCGACTTGACCTGGATGGCGGGCGCGACGACGCCCAGCAGCGCGTTGATCGCGACCGATCCGACCACGACCACCAGCGGGCCGGGAACGAAGCGCAACGGGCCGTCCTTGGGCTTGTTCTTGTCCCACCAGAACAGGAACGCGATGCTGATCGCGGCGATGATCGTCGCGCCCCAGACGACCTGTTCGCGCAGCACGAACAGGATGGTGTTGAAGGTGTTGAGGCCGTCGCCCTGGCTGAAGGCGAAGTCGCCGCCCGGATCGCCGTCATAGCCGATCGCGTGCGGCACCTGCTTCAGGATCAGGATCAGGCCGATCGCGGCCAGCATGCCGGTGATGACCGACGAGGGCACGAATTCGCCGAGCACGCCCGAGCGCGAAAAGGACAGCAGGATCTGCATGCAGCCCGCGAGGAACACGGCGAGCAGGAACGCGTCGAAGCTCGGCAGCTTGGTGATCGCGTCGAGCACGATCACGGTCAGGCCGGCGGCAGGGCCGCTGACCGACAAAGGCGACTTGCTGAGCGACCCGACGACGATGCCGCCGACGATCCCGGCGATCAGCCCGGAAAAGAGCGGGGCGCCCGAGGCGAGCGCAACGCCGAGACAGAGCGGCAATGCGACGAGCGCCACGACGATCGAGGCGGGAATGTCCTGCCTCAGATTGGCAATGAGCGAGGGTTGCGACGACATGGCGGTCGATAGCCTTTGAAACAGGGTGCGCCGGACGTGCTTGGGGGAAGCACGCCCGGCGCGGAACCCACGGCCGGCGGAACGGGGGAGGGAAGATTCGCCCCGCCAACCCGCAGGAACTGGTTACTCGGCGGCTTCCGCCGTCACGAAATCCGCGGCGAGGCGCTTGGCGGCGGGCAGCGCCACCGGCAATGCCCGATCCTGCTTGATCGGCGCGAAGCGGCCGGTTTCGCCGTCCAGTGCGAGGATCGTGCCCGCATGGATGTCGACGAACCAGCCGTGCAGCGTCAGCTCGCCCTTGGCGATGCGCGACGCGACCGCCGGATGGGTGCGCAGGTGCGAAATCTGGACCACGACGTTTTCGAGGCTGGCGGCACGGACCGCAGCGGCGTCGTCGAGATCGGGATAGCTGTTTTCGACCACCGAATGGGCGGCGTGGCTGTGGCGCAGCCACGCGGCGACGCTGGGCAGGCCGTCGAGCGTTTCCGGCTTCATCAGCGCGCCCATCGCGCCGCAGCCCGAATGACCCGACACGATGATGTCGGTCACGCCCAGCACCGCGACGGCATATTCGACCGTCGAGGTCGTACCGCCATTCTGCTGGGTGAAGGGGGGTACGATGTTGCCGGCGTTGCGGATGACGAATACGTCGCCCGGCTTCGCCTGCAGGACATGTTCGGGGACGACACGCGAGTCCGAACACGAGATCATCAGGACCTTCGGGCTTTGCCCGTCGGTCGCCAGCTTCGAATAGAGGTCGGCATCGCTGCCGAACACGTCCTTTTCGAAACCGAACACCCGGCCGATCACGTCGTTCATCGTCTCTCCCTCCAAACCGTTTCAGCGGCTTGGGGCCACCGGTTCACATTGGGATATAGCCGATGCAACCTTGCTGCGTTCGGCGGCTGTGTAACGAATTATTGCCGTGGCGCGAAAGGTGCGGGCAGAATGATCGCGGCGCACAGCCCGCCGCTGGCGCGGTTGCGCAACTCCAGCCGGCCCCCTTCGGCCTCCGCCGCCCGCTGAACGATCGACAGGCCGAGGCCGAAGCCGACCGTGTCGCGTTTCCGGGCGGTGTCGAGGCGGACGAACGGTTCGAGGACATCGGCCAGCGATTCGTCGGGAATGCCCGGGCCGTCATCCTCGACCCGGATAACGGTCGCGCCATCCTCGACCGCGAGGGTCAGCGTGACGCTGCCGCCATAATGGACCGCATTCTCCACCAGATTGACGACGGCGCGGCGGAAATTCGACCGGCGGACCGCGCGTTCGAAATGGTCGGGGCCGTCATAGGTCGCTTCATGGCCATGGTCGGCGGCATCGTCGACGATGCTGGCGCACAGCACCGCGATGTCGACCAGCACCGCGCGTTCCGGCTCGCTCTCCCCGCCCAGGAAGGCGAGCAGCGAGGTGACCATCGCCTCCATTTCGGCAAGGTCGTTCTGCACCGTGTCGCGCAGGTCGCGGTCGGGGATCGCATCGGTGCGCAGCCGCAGCCGGGCGAGCGGGGTGCGCAGGTCGTGCCCCACGGCGGCAAGCGCGCGGGTGCGTTCGTCGATCAGCCGGTGGATACGCGCCTGCAACCCGTTGAAGGCGACGACGAGGCGGCGCACCTCGCCCGGTCCCGCTTCCTCGATGGTCGGCAGGGTCGATCCGCCGCCGGGACCGAAGCGGTCGACCGCATCGGCGAGCTGGCGCATCGGCCGCAGCGTCCGGCGGATCAGCAGCCCGCCGACCACCATCAGCGCGATGGCGGGGATCAGCGCCAGCAGGATGCGGCCGATGGCGAGGTCGAAGGCGCGCAGCGGTTCCAAGGTGCGGAAATACAGCCAGCTGCCATCCTCCAGCTGGAGCGCGCCGCTGACCACCGATCGTCGCCCCTGACCGATCAGCGTCAGGTGCAGGCCGGTGGGGGCGAGGCTCGGCTCCCATGCGAGGATCTGCTGCTCCATCTCACGCAATTCGGTGCCGCTGGCCGGCAGTTCGGGGGCCGTGCCGCGCCATTGCACGGCATAGCGTTCGGTGGTCAGCTCGGTCGCCATGCCGGCGCGCTCGACGATCGGGCGTTCCTCGACGATGCGCCGCGCGATGACGAGATGTTCGGCGAGGCGGCGCGCCTCGTCGTCGCGCACCGAAAACTGGCTGGCGCGTTCGTAGAGCAGCACCGACACGCCGAATTCGATGACGATGGTCAACAGCAGGATCGCGACGATCCGGCCGATCAGCCCCACCGGCAGCGCCGTGAAACGCTTCAACGGCGTTCCACCGGTACGTTCAGCATATAGCCGACGCCGCGCACGGTGACGATCGGTGGCGTGCCGCCGGCGGTCGACAGCTTGCGGCGCAGCCGGCTGATGAGCACGTCGATGCTGCGGTCCGAACTGTCGCCCAGCCGGGTGCGCGACAGCTCGATCAGCCGTTCGCGGGCGATGACGCGCTGCGCATGGTCGAGCAGCACGACCAGCAGGTCGAATTCGGCGCCGGTCAGGTCGACCTGCGCGCCCGTAGGCGAGGTCAGTTCGCGGCGGGGCACGTTCGCGGTCCAGCCTTCGAAGCTGTAGATGCCCTCCTCGCGCTGCGCGGTCTGGGCGTTCAGCTCGCCCCGGCGCAGGACGGCACGGACGCGGGCGATCAACTCGCGCGTGCCGAACGGCTTGGGCAGATAGTCGTCGGCACCGAGTTCGAGACCGATCACGCGGTCGACCTCGCTGCCCTTGGCGGACACGAAGATGATCGGCACGCTGCTGTTCTGGCGAATCTGGCGGCACAGGTCGATGCCGCTGGTGCCCGGCAGCATGATATCGAGCAGGATCAGGTCGACCGGCCCCTGTTCCAGCGCCAGCCACATTTCAGGCGCCGCCGAACAGGTGCGAACGTGATAGCCATTTTCCTGCAGCGCGCGGGCGGTGAGGGTGCGCAGCGCGGGATCGTCCTCGACGACGATGATCGAAGGGGCGGTCATGAGGTCAGGCTCTCCATCGCGTTCTGTTCGTGGCCTATCGGCCCGGATCGTCATTCCCGCGAAGGCGGGAATCCATAGACGCAGCGGTTGTGGTTTGATCCGTTACCTTGGCGTCTATGGATCCCCGCCTTCGCGGGGATAACGGGTTGGCCGTCAGAATTCGTTCAATTCCGCCGCTATGTCCATTGGAGTAGGCAACCCGTCAATTCACCTCGCGTCCAATCGGATACAGTAGAAACCTTTCGTCATAATAAGGCGTGCGGGCATAGAACCATTGCAGCCGTGCGGTCGGATCGGCGGCAAAGGCCGGGTCGGCGGCGACTTTGGCGTCGAACGCCGCCTTGAGCGTCGGATCGTTCGCCAGCATCCGGTCGGCGAGCGGCGCGATCGCATAGCCTTCGATATATTCGGTCCGTTGCAGCATGCCGGGCGCGAGGTTCCACGCGAGCACGCCGTCCTCGCTTTCGGGTTCGAGCAGGAAGGCGGCCAGCAGGCCCAGCGGCTGGTCGGCAGGGACGCGGACCGATCCCGCGGGCATGGTTTCGCGGCGGCGTTCATGGACGATCGTCGCCTCCAGCGGGATATGGCCTTCATTGGCGCGGCCGAGCTTCGGATCGGTCGCGCGCGCCATGTCGAGGTCGAGCGTGCGCGGGGCCGCGATCGGCTCGACGGTCACGCCGTGGAGCTTCAGCAGGTCGATGACATGCGGCAGGGTGGCGGGCACCCACCATGCCCGCGGCAGCGTGACGGTCTTGTCGGGATTGCTGCCATAGACCGGCATCTTGAAGGTGACGGGCTTGGCCAGCCAGCGCAGTTCGTCGCGGCCCGAGGCGGGCGAGCGATAGGTGTCGTGCGCCAACCCCAGAAAATCGACGCGGTAGATCGGCTCCGGCGTCTGCTTCCACGAGGTCGTGACGGTCGTCGGGCGGATGGCGCGGTCGGCATCGATCGCGGCGCGCAGTTCGCCCGCGCGCTCGCCCGCCAGTCGCAGCGATTCCTCGACGAAGACATAGGTGCCGAGCACCCGCTGGCGATAGGGTTTGAGCGAATGCGTCTCGACCAGCACGGTCGGGATATGCGCGACATCGCCATAGCCGGTCGAGAAACGCGGCGTATCGACGTCCTGCGTCATGCCCTTCTCCGGCGCGCGATTGTCGAGCGTGCTGACATAATAGCCGGGAATATGGCCGTTCCGCCTGAGTGCCGTATCCATCGCCGGGCGCAGCCGCGTGTCGAGGAACCGCCCGATCGCTGCCGACCGCGCATAATAGCCCCGCCAGCCCGAAAAGGCATAGGTCACGTCATAGCGGTGGTCGATGCCGTCGGTGACGTGCAGGTCGAGATAGAGGATCGGGTCGATCCGGCGGATCAGGCCGATCATCGCCTGCGTCTCCGGCGCGTCGGCCTTCAGATAGTCGCGGTTGAGGTTCAGATTCTGCGCGGTGGTGCGCCAGCCCATGTCCTTCGGCCCGCGCTGGTTGGGGCGGTTGAAGGGGCTGGAGCGTTCATGGCCGTCGACATTGTAGATCGGCACGAACACCAGATCGACCTTGTCGAGCAGCCGGTCCTTGCCGCGCAGCGCGATGTCGCGCAGCAGCATCAGTCCGGCATCCTTGCCCTCGATCTCGCCCGAATGGATGCCGGCCTGCACCAGCACGGCCGGTTTGGGCGTCGCGCCCTTGTGCGCCCGGACGGCATAGAGATCGCGCCCCTGCGGGCTTTTGCCGAACGTCTCGATCGACAGCAGCGGCGACGCGGCGACCAGCTTGTCGATCCATGCGCGGGTCGCGGCATAATCGGGCGTGGTGACGAAGCCGCTCGCCTCCGCCGGGGTGATCCACGGATCGGCGGGCTTCGCGACCAGCTTCTCGCTGGCGCCGTGCCACGGGCGGACCGGGGGCAGGGGCGCTTCGAGCGGAATCTGGGCGGTGGCGGTCGAGGCGAGGAGCGCGGCGGCGAGGATTAGGATACGCATGGGGCGATCCTAACCGATGCGGGTCAGGACGCCAGTCATGTTACGTCGCCCCAGCGCAGGCCGGGGCCTCCTGCGGTGAGGAGGACGCTGCACTAGCGGGAGACCCCAGCCTGCGCTGGGTTGGCGTCTGTGGCTTGTCGGCAACTACCTTCCGCATATCCATTGCCGATCCGGAACGATCGGTTCCGTGACAAGTTGTTGCTCGATCAATATCCCCATATGGAGCCATGGCGATCGCCCCGGCGTATGAATTCAAGCCGCACGAGCGGCCGTTCCTGCCCGGTTCCCCCGCGACGCCCGATCATCCGTTCGGGCGGCGGGTCGGCTATTTCGCGACCGGCATCCTGCTGGGCGTGACCGGTGGGTTCAGCAACGGGCTGCTGATCGCGAATTTGCCGCAGATACAGGGATCGCTGGGACTGACGCCGGTGCAGGGCGGGTGGCTGACCGCGATTTCGTCGATGACCAGCGTGTGCATGTCGATGCTGCTGATCAAGTTCCGCCAGCAATTCGGGATGCAGCGCTTCACGCGCGTGTTCCTCGCCGCGTTCCTGATCCTCAATATCCTGCAGCTGGTCGTCCACAGCTATGGCGTGCAGCTGATCGTGCGTGGCGCGTCGGGCATCGTAGCCAGCGCGCTGACGACCCTGTGCTTCCTCTACATCATGCAGGCGCTGCCCGCCGCCGCGCGGCTGTCGGGTATGATCATGGGGTTCGGCGCGTCGCAGGTGGCGCTGCCGCTCGCGCGCACGCTGTCGCCGCTGTTGCTGGCGGACGGGCGGATCGAGGCGCTGTTCTGGTTCGAACTGGGGCTGACGTTGATGTGCCTGGGCGCAGTCGCACTGCTGCGACTGCCGCCATCGGAACGGACGCCGGCGTTCGAGAAGATCGACTTCCTCACCTTCGCGCTGCTCGCGCCCGGCGTCGCGCTGCTGTGTGCGGTGCTGGTGCAGGGGCGGATCCAATGGTGGTCGACGCCGTGGCTGGGCTATGCCACCGCCGCCGCCATCCCGCTGATCGGCGGGGCGCTGCTGATCGAGCATAATCGCGCCAACCCGCTGCTCAACACCCGCTGGATGCTGGGGCGCAACATCATCCGCTTCGCGATCGTCGCGGCGTCGCTGCGTATCCTGCTGTCCGAACAGACGTTCGGCACGGTCGGGCTGCTGACCGTCGTCGGCATGGGCAACGACCAGCTGGTGACGTTGAGCCTTGTCATGGTGCTGGCATCGATCGCCGGGGTCGCGGTCAGCCTCAAGACGCTCAACATGCAGGATTTGTACAAGCCGGTGGTGATCGCCGTCGCGCTGATCGGCCTCGGCGCATGGATGGATTCGGATTCGACCAACCTGACCCGGCCGTCGAGCCTGTATGTCAGCCAGGGGATCATCGCCTTCGCCGCGCTCTATTTCCTGGGACCGATGATCATGATCGGGGTTTTCCGCGCGTTGGCGCGCGGGCCGAGCCATATCATCAGTTTCTCCGCGATCTTCGGCATTTCGCAGACGATGGGCGGATTGGCCGGCACCGCGCTGCTGGGATCGTTCCAGATCGTGCGCGAGAAATATCACGCGTTCGAACTGACCCAGAACCTGACCGCGACCGACCCGATGGTGGTGCAGCGTATCCAGCAGCTCGGCGGCGCCTATGCCCGCGTGCTCGGCGATCCGGCGCTGCGACAGGCGTCGGGCGCGGGGTTGCTGGGGCAGCAGGTGACGCGCGAGGCCAATATCCTCGCCTATAACGACGTGTTCCTCGGCGTCGCCCTGCTGTCGGCGGCGATGGTCGTGTGGCTGGGCGCGCTGTGGCTGCGCTACCGCCTGAAGGGCGTGAACCCGCTCGCCGGCGATCTGGCCGCCGTACAGCAGATGCGACAGAAGCAGATGTCATGACCGATACCCAGTTATCCCGAGACGAAGCAGAACGGCTGGCCGATCCGGTCGAGGTGCCGGAGGAGCCGACCAAGGCGCGCGGTTGGGCGCCGCCGCGCGGTAGCCTCAAGTCGACGATCGGGTTCGTCGCGCTGCTGCTGGGCGGGGTGGCGCTGGCGCTCTATGCGTGGGGGCTGTGGCCGTTCGGCAGCGCGATCCAGGCGACCGACAATGCCTATGTCCGCGGGCAGACGACGATCATCGCGCCACAGGTCAACGGCTATGTTACCGAGGTGCTGGTCCGCGACTTTCAGGATGTGAAGGGCGGGCAGGTCCTCGCCCGGATCGACGACCGTATCTATCGCCAGCGGGTCGAGCAGGCCCGCGCGCAGCTGGCCGCGCAACAGGCGAACCTCGCCAATTCGCAGCAGAGCGAGCGGTCGAGCGAGGCGAGCCTCGGCGGACAGGCGGCGGCGGTGCAGAATGCGCGGGCGCAGCTGGCGCGGGCGCAGGCGGACATGGCGCGAGTCAACGATCTGGTGCGCGAAGGGTCGGTGTCGCTGCGCGAACGCGACCAGACGCTGGCCGCCCTGCGCGCGGCGGAGGCCGGCGTCGCACAGGCGCAGGCGCAGCGCAGCGTCGCACAGGAACAGGTGCGCACGGTGACGGTCGGGCGCGGCGGGCTGAGCGCGGCGGTCGAGAATGCGCGAGCCGCGGTCCGGCTGGCGGAGATCGACCTTGCCAACACCGTCATCCGCGCGCCGCAGGACGGGCGACTGGGCGAGGTCGGCGTGCGGCTGGGCCAATATGTTACGGCGGGTACGCAGATGATGTTCCTCGTGCCGCCGACCGTGTGGGTCACCGCGAACTTCAAGGAAGCGCAGACCGCGCGGATCGCACCGGGCCAGCCCGCGACGATCCGGGTCGACGCGCTCGACCGTGCCGAACTGCACGGGCGGGTCGAGCGGATCGCGCCGGCCGCCGCCAACGAGTTCGCGGTGATCCGCGCCGACAATGCCACCGGCAATTTCGTGAAGGTGGCGCAGCGCATTCCGGTGCGCATCGCGATCGACCGCAACGACCCGTTGTTCCAGCGACTGCGCCCCGGCATGTCGGTCGAGGCGCGGGTCGATACGCGCGGCGGTGTGTCGCCGGCAGTGCGATGAGGCGTTCGGCACTTCTCGGGCTGGCGTTGCTGGGGGCGTGTACCCCGGCAGAGCGGCCGCGACCGGCGGCGGCGAACGTGACGCCGCCGGCCGCGTGGCGTACGACGCTGCCCGGCACCGCAACCGTCGCGGCGAACTGGTGGGAGGCGTTCGGCGATCCCGAACTGACCCGGCTGGTGACCGCCGCGCTTGCCAACAATCCCGACATAGCGGTGGCGGTGGCGCGGGTGGCGGAGGCGCGGGTGGCCGAGCGGGTCGCGCGGGCGGCACGCTTCCCGACGCTGGACGCGGGTGTCGGGCTGATCGAACAACGCGCGCTCAACGCCTTCGGCTCGGCGACGACGGGCACGTCGCTGCAACCGGTGTTCCAGTCGGCCTATGAAGTCGACCTGTTCGGTCGGGTCGGGCGTACCATCGATGCCGCGCGGCTGACCGGCGATGCCGCCGCCGCCGCCGCCGACACCGCGCGACTGTCGATCGCCGCCGCCACCGCCAGCGGTTACGTCACCTTGCGCGGGCTGGATGCGCGGATCGAAACGGTGCGGGCGACCATCGCGTCGCGTGGCGAGGCGCTGCGCATCGCGCGGTCGCGGGCGGAGGCGGGCTATACCTCGCAGCTCGAACTGCGGCAGGCGGAGGCGGAATATGCCGCCGTGACGCAGACGCTGCCGCAGTTGGAGTTGCTGGCACGGCGGCAGGAACATGCGCTGGCGCTGCTGACCGGCTCTCCGCCGCGTGCCATCGCACGCGGACGGCCGCTGGAGGCGCTGGTCCCGCCGCCGATCCCCGCCGGCCTGCCGTCCGACCTGCTGCGCCGTCGCCCCGACATCGCACAGGCCGAAGCGTCGCTGGCGGCGAGTGATGCGTCGCTGGCGGCAGCGCGCGCGCAATTCCTGCCGCAGTTGCGCCTGACCGGATCGACCGGCGAGGTACTGTCGAGCGCCTTGCCCAACCCGGTCGGCATCTGGTCGATCGGGGCGAGCGTGCTGGCACCCTTGTTCCGCGGCGGGCAGCTGCGCGGCAATTACGACGCGGCGACGGCGCGGCGCGATCAGGCGGCCTTTGCCTATCAGCGCAGCGTCCTGACGGCCTTTCGCGAGGTCGAGGACGCGCTGGCCGCCGTCGACCGGCTGGCGGCGCAGCGCCGCGCGCTGGAGACGCAGCGAACCGCGACGGCGGAAGCGTTGCGCCACGCCACCAACCGCTATCGCGCCGGGTACAGCCCGTATCTGGAGCAGCTGGATGCGCAGCGGGCATTGTTCAGCGCCGAATTGTCGCTGGAACAGACCCGCGCCGACCAGCTGAACGCGCTGGTCGCGCTGTATCAGGCGATGGGCGGGGGCTGGGGGCGATGATCCGGCCTGCCACCCCGGCGGACATTCCCGCGCTGCACGCATTGGTCGAGTCGGCCTTTCGCGGCGACAGCGCGCGGGGTGGCTGGACGCATGAGGCCGATCTGCTGGGCGGGCAGCGGACCGATCCGGCGGCGCTGGGCGAAGCGATCGCCGATCCCGACCGCACCATCCTGATCGCGCTGGACGGCGATGCGATGACCGGTTGTGTCGAGGTGAAGAGCGCCAGCGCCGGCCGCTCGGCACTGGGGCTGTTGTCGGTCCGGCCCGATGGCCAGGCGAAGGGACTCGGGCGGCGGCTGGTCGCGGCGGCGGAGGACCATGCTCGCGCGCATCACGGTGCCAGTCGAATGGAGATGACGGTCATTGCCGTGCGCGGCGAACTGATCGCGTGGTACGAAAGGCTGGGCTATGCCCGGACCGGAGAAACCCGGCCGTTCCCGATGGACGACCCGCGCTTCGGGTTGCCGCGCGTACCGTTGTCGTTCGTCGTGCTCGAACGGAGCCTCACATGACGACCGCCGAACCGACAAGCCCCGCCCGGTGGTCCGGACGGGGCCTGCAACGGCTGCGCAAGGGAGTGCGCGCCTTCACTCTATTGCGTCGTCACGAAACCGCAATGGCTGTTTTCGAAGATCGGGTCCGGTTTTGGGGCGATCAGGGCGTCGATATGCGCGTCGAGAACGGCGATCAGCCGGCGAAAGGTGGCGGCCTCTTCGAAATCCGGGTCGCCGATCCGGCGATACAGCACGCCCGCACTCATCGTCAGGATCATGTCGCACAGCTGGTTGCGCGCCTCCGCTTTCGAGTCCGCCGGTACGAGCGCGGTAACCACGCGCATCAGCGCGCCGGACACGCTGCGGTTGATCGAATGGGCGATGGTGCGAATCCGGTCGTTGCGCGCCGCCTCCGCCATGATCTCGGCAAACAGGGGGTCGGGTTCGCCGTCGCTGCCGCAGCGCAAAAACTCGCGCAGCCATTCGCGCAGGGCGGGCACGTCGCGCGTTTCGATGGCGCGGGTCATGTCCTGATCGTTCAGGAAAATCGCGAGATCGCTTTCGACGATTTCCGCGACGATCGCCTCCTTATCGGCGAAATCGCGATAGATCTGGCCGACCTTGATGCCCGATTCGGCGGCGAGCTGGGCGACGCCGGTGCCGTGAAATCCTTGTTCGGCAAACAGTCGCCGGGCCACGCTGACCAGTTTTTCGCGACGCGCCGCCGCCCGGCTGGCGCGACATGCCTCTCCGCACTGCAACAAATTCACTGCCAATTCACCTGTGCCCTCTTGCCACATTCGCATTCGCGGCGTACGCGCCGAGAAGTGTGAGTGATCGATCACTCACGTTTAGCACATCCGTCGAGGACGTTCATGAAAAATCGCATGGCCCCACTGGCTCTGGCGCTCATCCTTTCGGCTTGCGGAGGCGGCAGCGAGTCGCAGCAGCAGCAAGGCGCGCCGCAGGGGCCGCCGCAGGTCGGGTTCGTGACCGTCCAGTCGCAGCCGGTGACGCTGACCACCGAACTGCCCGGCCGCACCGCGCCATATGAGACGTCCGACGTCCGGCCGCAGGTCAACGGGCTGATCCTCGCCCGCCTGTTCCAAGAAGGCGATTATGTGCGTCAGGGCCAGCCGCTCTATCGCATCGATCCGTCGCCCTATCAGGCAGCGGTGGCGAGCGCGCGCGCCGCGCTGACGCGGGCGCAGGCGTCGATCGCATCGACCCGCAACCTCGCGCGCCGCTATGGCGAACTGGTCAAGATCAACGCGATCAGCCGGCAGGAATATGAGAATGCGGTGACCGGCGCGCAGCAGGCCGAGGCGGACATCGCCGCCCAGCGCGCCGCGCTGCAGCAGGCACAGATCGACCTGTCGCGCACCACCATCCGCGCGCCGATCTCGGGCCGGATCGGCCGGTCGGTATTCACCACCGGCGCGCTGGTGTCGGCGGCGCAGACCAACGCGCTGGCGACGATCCAGCGGCTCGACCCGATCTATGTCGACATCCAGCAGTCGAGCGCCGACCTGTTGAAGCTGCGCCAGCAGATCATGGACGGCGACCTGTCGCGCGGATCGGGTGCGGCACGCGTCCGGCTGAAGCTGGAGGATGGCAGCACCTATCCGGTCGAGGGGACGCTGAAGTTCACCGACGTCACCGTCGATCCGGCGACCGGCACGCAGGCGATCCGCGCGGTCTTCGCCAATCCGCGCGGGCTGTTGCTGCCGGGCATGTATGTCCGTGCGCAGCTGGTCGAGGGGACGAAGGCCAACGGCATGCTCGTGCCGCAGCGTGCGGTGACGCGCGATCCGAAGGGGGCGGCGACCGTCCTCGTGATCGGCGCCGATGGCAAGCTGGCCCCGCGTCCGCTCACCACCAGCCGGACCGTGGGCGACCAGTGGCTGGTGACCGGCGGGCTGCAACCGGGCGACAAGGTCGTGATCGAGGGTGCGCAGATGCTCCAGCCGGGCACCCCGGTAAAGGGCTATCCGTGGAAGCCGGAGGCCGAAGGTCAGGCCGGGGGGCAGGCGCCGCAGGGTGCCGCCCCGGCCGGCGGCCCCCAGGCACAGGCGAAGTAACCAGCCATGTCCCGGTATTTCATCGACCGGCCCATCTTCGCATGGGTCATCGCCATCGTCATGATGCTGGCCGGCGCGATCGCGATCCGCAGCCTGCCGATCGCCCAGTTCCCGGAAATCGCGCCGCCCGCCGTCGCGATCACCGCCACCTATCCGGGTGCGGATGCCGAGACGCTGGAGCGCACGACGACCCAGATCATCGAGCAGCAGCTCAAGGGCATCGACAACCTCCGCTACTTCTCGTCCTCGTCCTCCTCGGCGGGGACGGTGACGATCACGCTGACGTTCGAACAGGGTACCGATCCCGACATCGCGCAGGTGCAGGTCCAGAACAAGTTGCAGGCGGCGACGCCGCTGTTGCCGCAGGAGGTCCAGCGCCAGGGGATGCAGGTCACCAAGTCCGCCGCCAGCTTCTTGCTGGTCGTCGGCCTCGTGTCGACCGACGGATCGCACACCAACAACGACCTGTCGGACATGGTCGTGTCGCAGTTCCAGGATCCGATCAGCCGCGTGAGCGGGGTCGGCGAATTGCAGGTGTTCGGTGCGCAATATGCGATGCGCATCTGGCTCGATCCGATCAAGCTCAACAGCTATCAGCTGACCGTCGCCGATGTGACGGCGGCGGTGCAGTCGCAGAACGCACAGGTCTCGGCGGGTCAGATCGGCGCGCAGCCGGCGCCCAAGGAGCAGATGCTGAACGCGACGGTCAGCGTCCAGTCGCGCCTGCAGACGCCCGAGCAATTCGCCAATATCCGCCTGAAGACGGACGCCAGCGGCGCGGTCGTCCGGCTGGGCGATGTCGCGCGGGTCGAGCTGGGTGCCGAGAATTACGGCTTCGACGTGCAGTATAACGGCAAGCCCGCCTCGGGCTTCGGCGTTCGACTGGCGGCCGGTGCCAATGCGCTCGACACGGTCGAACTGGTCAAGCAGCGCGCCGAGGAAATCGGTCGCGGCCTGCCGGGCGACGTGAAGGTCATCTATCCGTACGACACGACCCCGTTCGTCCGCCTGTCGGTCGAACAGGTCATCCACACGCTGATCGAAGCGGTGGTGCTCGTCTTCCTCGTCATGTTCCTGTTCCTCCAGAACTGGCGGGCGACGATCATCCCGACCATCGCGGTCCCGGTCGTGCTGCTCGGCACCTTCGGGGTGATGGCGGTCGCGGGCTTCACCATCAACACGCTGACGCTGTTCGGCATGGTGCTGGCGATCGGCCTGCTGGTCGACGACGCGATCGTCGTCGTCGAAAACGTCGAACGCCTGATCCAGACCGAGGGGCTGTCGCCACGGGAAGCGGCGCGCAAGTCGATGGACGAGATCACCGGCGCGCTGGTGGGCATCGGCCTTGTCCTGTCGGCGGTGTTCCTGCCCATGGCGTTCTTCGGCGGATCGACCGGCGTCATCTATCGCCAGTTCTCGATCACGATCGTGTCGGCGATGGTGCTGTCGGTGATGGTCGCGCTGATCCTCACCCCGGCGCTGTGCGCGACGATCCTCAAACCGCACGATCCGCACAAGCACGAGCAGGGCAATGGCCTGCTGGCGCGCTTCTTCCGCTGGTTCAACGACCGGTTCGAACGCGGGCAGCACAAATATGAAGGCGGCGTCCGGCGCACCACGCGCAACTGGAAACGCTCGATGCTGGTCTATCTGCTGATCGTCGGCGGCATGGTGTTCGTGTTCACGCGCCTGCCCTCGGGCTTCCTGCCCGACGAGGATCAGGGCACGGTGCTGGCGCTGGTCCAGGGGCCGGCGGGTGCGACGAGCAGCCGTACCGACAAGGGGCTGACGCTGGTCCGCGACCATTTCCTGAAGCAGGAAAGCGGCAACGTCGCGGGCGTCTTCACCATCAACGGCTTCAGCTTTGCTGGGCAGGGGCAGAATGCCGGTCTGGTGTTCGTCAACCTCAAGCCGTGGGAGGACCGCAGCGGCGCCGAGAACAAGGCGCAGGCGATCGTCGGCCGGGCGATGGGGGCGTTCAGCCAGTATAAGGACGGCATGGTCTTCGCCTTGGTCCCGCCGGCGGTACAGGAGCTGGGCAATGCCACGGGCTTCGACGTGCAGCTGGTCGATACCGGCGGCATCGGTCATGAACGGCTGGTACAGGCGCGCAACATGATGCTGGGCATGGCGTCGCAGGACCCGCGCGTGGCACAGGTGCGTCCGCTCAGCCTCGAGGATGCGCCGCAGCTCAAGGTCAATATCGACGAGGACAAGGCGCGCGCGCTGGGTCTCGATCTGGCCGACGTCAACTCGACGATCGCGACCGCATGGGGCGGTGGCTATATCAACGACTTCATCGATCGCGGTCGCGTGAAGCGGGTATATATCCAGGCCGATGCCCCCTACCGGCTGGCGCCGGAGGATGTCGGCGACCTGTATGTCCGTAATGCCACCGGGCAGATGGTGCCGTTCACCGCCTTCTCGACGCTGGAATGGGCCAATGCGCCCGTTTCGCTGACCCGCTATAACGGGCAGTCGGCGATGCAGCTGCAGGGCGCACCCGGACCGGGTCTGAGCACCGGGGCGGCGATGGAGGCGATGGAGGAAATCCATGCCAAGCTGCCGCCGGGCACCGCGCTCGAATGGACCGGGCTGTCGTTCGAGGAACGGCTGTCGGGTGGTCAGGCGCCGGCGCTCTACGCCCTGTCGCTGCTGATCGTGTTCCTGTGCCTCGCCGCGCTGTACGAAAGCTGGTCGGTGCCGATCTCGGTCATGCTGGTGGTGCCGCTGGGCATTCTCGGTGCGCTGCTTGCGGCGTGGCTTACGGGTCTGAACAACGACATCTATCTGCAGGTCGGTCTGATCACGACCATCGGCGTGTCGGCGAAGAACGCGATCCTGATCGTCGAGTTCGCCGAGGAACGGATGGGTGACGGCATGGGGCCGGTCGAGGCGGCGGTGGAGGCGGCACGGCTGCGTCTGCGACCGATCCTGATGACCTCGCTCGCCTTCGTGTTCGGCGTGCTGCCACTGGCGGTCAGCACCGGCGCGGGTGCCGGTGGTCAGAATGCGATCGGCCGGGCGGTGGTCGGCGGCATGTTGTCGGCGACGGTCCTCGCGATCTTCTTCGTACCGATGTTCTTCGTCGTCGTGCTGCGCCTGTTCGGGCACGGCGGCAAGGACACTCCGTCCGCCAACCGGCCGTCCGCGAACGACGATGTCGAACCCGATGGCGGCAACCGGTCCTCCGATGGCGGCGAACCCGCGCCGCAGGGGGCATGACCATGAGCAAAGTGATGACGCTGCGTAGTCTGACCCTCCTTGTCGCCACCACCGCGCTGGCGGGGTGCAATCTGGCGCCCAAGAATGTCCGGCCGGAGGGGGCGATCCCGCTGACCCTGCCGCAGGGCGGGCCGTATCCGGCGCTGGGTGCCGAACAGGTCGACCTGACCCGGATCGGCTATCGCGACTTCTTCGTCGATCCGCGGTTGCAGAGCGTGATCGCGACGGCGCTGGAAAACAACCGCGATTACCGCGTGACGGCGGCCAATGTGCTCGCCGCCCGCGCACAGTACCGCGTGACCCGCGCCAGCCAGGTGCCGACGACCGCCGCCAATGGCGGCGTCACCTTTACCAACAACCCGTTCGGCGCGCTGGGTGGTGCCGGCGGGGCTGGCGGAGCAGGGGGTGCCGGGGGCGTGGGCGGCGTGCCGGCGCAGACCGGCAACCTCGAAATCTATCAGGCGTCGGTCGGCTTCTCCGCCTTCGAACTCGACCTGTTCGGTCGGGTGCGCAACCTCAGCCAGGCGGCGTTGCAGGAATATTTCGCGACCGAAGAGGCGCAGCGCGCCGCCCGCATCGCGCTGATCGGTGAAGTCGCGACGGCATGGGTGACCATGGCGGCGGATCAGGACCAGTTGCGCCTGTCGCGCGAAACGCTGTCGAGCTTCGGTCGGACGCTGGAGCTGACCCGCGCCCAGTTCCGGGTAGGCGTCATCTCCGAACTGGAGGTGCAGCAGGCGGAGACCAGCTATCAGCAGGCGCGCAACGACATCGCTGCACTGACCGCGCAGATTGCGCAGGATCAGAATGCGATCAACCTGCTCGCCGGCACCACCGTGCCGGTCGAACAGCTGCCGACCGAACTGGGCGAACGCGACCTGATCCTGTCCAACCTGCCGACCGGCGTGTCCTCGACGGTCCTGCTGCGCCGCCCCGACGTGTTGCAGGCCGAACGCCGCCTTTATGCCGCCAACGCCAATATCGGCGCGGCGCGCGCGGCGCTGTTCCCGACCATTTCGCTGACCGCGACGCTGGGCACGATCAGCACCGCGCTGGGCGGACTGTTCGGGGCGGGGACGCAAAACTTCTCCGTGTCGCCCGGGGTGGCGCTGCCGCTGTTCGACGGTGGCCAGCGGCGCGGCAATGTCGAGGTGGCGCGTGCGCAGCAGCTGGCGGCGGTCGCGACCTATGAAGGCACGCTCCAGACCGCGTTCCGCGAAGTGGCCGACGCGTTGGCGACGCGCGGTACGATCGGCGAGCAGTTGTCCGCGCAGACCGCCCGCGCGCAATCGGCCGCGACCGCGCAGCGGCTGTCGGACGCGCGCTATCGTGCCGGGATCGACTCGTTCCTCAACACGCTGGATGCGCAGCGGACCAGCTATGCCGCGCGGCAGACGCTGGTGCAGACCCGGCTGGCGCGGGCGACCAATCTGGTCACGCTGTACCGGACGCTGGGGGGCGGGCTGAACTAACCGCCGGTCCCTCGCGCAACATGCCGCCGATCCTGACCCGACGCACCCCCCCTTGCGTCCGGGCAGGATCGGCATATGCTCTCCTGTATAACCATAAGGAGAGGAACGATGAATCCGATCGAACCGTGCGATGCCGCCGGCGAGAAGAGCATGGTGATCCTGCAGAGCCTGCTATGTCTCCTGCGCGAAAAGAACCTGTTGTCGCGCGCGGATATCGAGGAGCTGGCCGCCAAGGTCGCCAGCCGCGCCGCCGACCACGACCATGATCCCCTGCCATGCCAGAGCGACGCGGCGATCGGCGCGGCCAGCGAGATGAACCGGCTGGGCGCCTATATCGGCGGGCGGTATGGCGGCAAACACCGTCGTATGTGATCGATGCGGTGCCGCTTGCCGTATTTTCGGTGCGGCTGGCGGTGTCATCACGGCGTCAGAATTTACGGCGACACGCATCCCCGGCATCCGTTGTGCGTTGATGGCACGTCCGGTATCGCCGGGCGGGTTAGTATAAACGGGCGGTTGAACGTCCTTGAGAGGTTGTCGTGTCTTCGATTGGTCCGGACGAAATGTCCTACTTCGTGCGTCGTGCCGAACAGCAGTTGGAACTGGCGCAGCAGGCCGACCATGAACAGGTCGTCAGCGCGCATTACGAACTGGCGAACCTGTATCTCGACCGCGCCTATGCGCCGGCCGTGCCGACCGAGGGGGCTGCGCAGGCTGCCTGAGTGGTTTGGGACGTTGCTTGATGCTGATCTGGCGGCGTTGCCGTATTGCGGATCGTTTCGAAAGGACCTGTCACTCTTCGATCACGTGTCGCCCAGGACTTGGTCCAGGGTCCCGCTTCTTCTCGCCCGCAGTAGTAAAGCGGGACCCCCGATCGGTTCAGGGGTGACGTAGTTACGACGGGAAGTGAAGAATAACGACGCGGGAGCCGAACCTATCGCCCGGCTCCCTACCGCTCGCCTTATTCCCCCTGCTGGTTCGACATCGCGTCGTCGACCGGAGCGTCGTCGCTGCTTTCCTGACCACGCGTCGAACGCGACGTCATGCCGGTGGCGGACGCGTCGTCCAGTACCTGCTGGTCCGGCTCGACCGGAGGGGGCGGGGGCAGATCGTCGACCGGCGCCGGTGCCGACAGATTCTCGGTAATCACCGGCGCAGGCTCGATCGTCGCTTCGGGCAGCGGGGTCGGAGGAGGCGCATCCTCGTCGAACGCGCTGTTCTCGATCGGCGCCTCGTCGACATTGTCGTTCGAGCAGGCGCCAAGGCCCGTCGCCAGCAACAGGCCGCTGCCGGCCAGCAGCGCCACGCGCCATCCGTTCTTCATCACCATCCCCTTATCGAGCCGCCAACTGGCTGGCTTCGGCGCGCGCGGCGATCTTGTTCGCCAGCACGCCGTCCCATTTATACGGATCCTCGCGGAAGCTCATCGTGCCGTTGGGCGTCGCGAACGCGGTCCAGTACAGCAGATACACCTTCACCGGATCGGCGACCTTCGCCCGCACCGTCTTGCCCGATGCCAGCGTCGAGTCGATCTGCGTATCCGGCCAGTCGGGCGTGGTCCGCAGCAGCAGCCGCGCCAGATCCTCGGGCTTTTCCAACCGGACGCAGCCATGGCTGGCAAGACGGTCGAACTTGGCGAACCCGGCCTGTGCCGGCGTGTCGTGCAGATAGACCGCGAACGGATTGTCGAAATCGAACTTGAACCGGCCGAGCGCGCTGTTTTCCGACGCCTGTTGCAGCCGACGCCCGCCGCCCTCCGTCTCGATCACGCGGAAACCGTTTCGCTTCAGATAGCCGGGGTTCGCCCGCTCCTTCGGCCACAATTCCTTGTCGGCGATCGACGACGGCACGTTCCATGGCGGATTGAGCACGATCGAATGGATCGTCGAGGTCAGCATCGGCGTCTCGTCGCCCGGACGGCCGGTCACCGCCTTCATCGACGTCACCGGCTGATCGCCGTCGAACACCGTCAGCACGGCCGCGGCGATGTTCACCTGAATGCGATTCTTTTCCAGCTCGGTCGGCAGCCAGCGCCACCGCTCCATATTCGCCTTGATCTGCTTGATCCGCTCACCGACCGGCACGTTCAGCGACGCGACGGTCTGCCCGCCGACCTGACCGGCGGGGTTCAGGCCGTAGCGACGCTGGGCGCGACGCACCGCGTCGAGCAGCGCCTGATCGAACGTGTCGCCGGTCGGCGACAGGTCGATATCCTCGATCGCCAGCCGCTTGCGCAGCGCCGCGACCTGCGGGCCTTTGCCGCCCAGCCGCATCTCGGACCCGGCACCGATCGTCGGCCAGCCGCCATTCGCCTGGATCTTGCGATAGCGGCCAAGGCCCGCGACCAGCGTGTCGTAGCCGGCATAGGGCGGCGGCAGCGAGGCGACCCATGCCGCCAGCCTGTCCTTGGCGACGGCATCGCGGAACGAGGGCATCGGGTCGAACGACTGCGGACGCATCGCCCAGTCCTTCTGGAAATCGCCGCTGTCCAGCCGCCCGGCGCGCACCGCATGGGCATGGTCCAGCGCGGCGCGGACCAATGCCGGCCCGGTCAGCCCGGCCAGCGACGGTTCGCGATCTTTCAGTCCCTGTGCCACCGCGTCGCGGGCCAGCAGCCGGGACAGTTCGCTTTCCTGCGCCGCGGTCAGCGTCGGCAGGGGGGCGGCAGCCGGGATCGGCTGCACCATCGGCGCGGTCGTCGGCAGCGTCGGTACGACCGGCGGCGGCGTCACCTGCGCCATGGCGGCAGTCGCGCCGGTCAGCGCGATGCCGGCCAGCAGCGCGCGGCGCGCAAGGCGGGCGAAACGAGGGCGGTGGTCGGTAATGCTAGTCATCCTATACTCTTCCGGTGCGGCACGCAGGTCATAGTCTGTTCGAACCTGCCGCACGATGAACCGTTCCCCTTTGGCGGCATGTTACCACAGGGGCGGGGTGGTTTCGAACCCCCTTGCGTTCAAGAAAGATGGCGCTTGTCGAGCTTTCGC
This sequence comes from Sphingomonas paucimobilis, assembly GCA_036946325.1. Lineage (GTDB taxonomy): Bacteria > Pseudomonadota > Alphaproteobacteria > Sphingomonadales > Sphingomonadaceae > Sphingomonas > Sphingomonas paucimobilis_A. Next base: position 1,606,758 of record JAQIJL010000001.1, on the reverse strand, counting down.
GCCAGCGTCCGGCGGTGCATCCCCAACCGGCGTGCGGCTTCCGAGATGTTGAAGCCCGTGTCCGCTAGCGTCTGGTGAATATGTTCCCACTCCAGCGTCTTGATCGAGGTCGGCGCGGCGGTGAGGTCCGCGTCGGCATTGCCCTCGACCCGGGCGAAGGCGGCCTCGATTTCGTCGGTGTTGGCGGGCTTGGTCAGATAGTTGGTCGCGCCCAGCTTGATCGCCTCGACCGCCGTCGCGATGCTGGCGAAGCCGGTCAGCACGACGATCCGCATCGTCGGGTCGATCGCCGACAGCGTCGAGACACAGGCAAGCCCCGACGCACCGCCCAGCCGCAGGTCGACGACCGCATGGTCGGGCGCGAAATCGCGGGCCAGTTCGTCAAGTCGGTCGGGTCCGCCCGTCACCTCCACCGTATAGCCGCGCCGTTCGAACGAGCGGCACAGGGTGCGGGCGAAGGTGGCGTCGTCCTCGACGATCAGCAGTCGGCGCTCGGTCATCGCGTCTTCTCCAGCGCCAGCGAATCCATCGGCAGGATCAGCGTCGTCTCCGCCCCGCCACTATCGCGGTTCAGCGCCTCGATCGTGCCGCCCAGCGGGCGCAGGACGTTGGTGGCGAGATAGAGGCCAAGCCCGGCACCCTGCCGGTCCTTGCTGGTATTATAGGGTTTGCCGAGCTGCGAGAGAATGCGGTCCGAAAAGCCGTTGCCATCGTCGCGCACGGTCAGGCGCAACGTCGACCCGTCGCGCAGCGCCAACAGCGCGATATGCCGCCCGCCGGCCTCCACCGCATTGTCGAGCAAATTGGTCAGTGCCTGCGCCAGCGCTCGGTCGGCGACGATCGGCACATCGGGGCCGAGGCGATCCTCGAACACGGCCCGCGTCGGATCGTTGCCGCGCCACCGGTCGAGCGTATCGGTCAGGAAGGTGCGCAGCGTCGTGCGGGTCGGTGCCTCGCCGGTCACCTCGCCGGCGGCGAACAGGATGCCCGACACGATCTCCTTGCAGCGTGCGACTTCGGCCCGCATATCGTCGACCTCCGCAACGAACCGGGGATCGCGGCGGATCACCGGCTCGTTCTTCCAGTCGCCGAGCAGCACCGAGATCGACGACAGCGGCGTGCCCAGTTCGTGCGCCGCGCCGCTGGCGAGCAGGCCCATGCGGACGATATGCTCCTCCTCGACCGCGCGCTGGTGCAGTTGCGCCACCTTGGTATCGCGGTCGCGCAGGTTGGCGGCGATGCGCGTGACGAATGCGACCAGCAATGTCGCCGCCAGCACGAAATTGATCCAGTTGCCGATCAGATAGGCTTCGGACAGGCTGCTGGCATAGGCGGGCGGCAGGTCGAGCGGGCGGTGGAAGGGGCCGAGCAGCGCGAACGCCCCGCTGGTGATCGCGACCAGCGCCCAGCTCGACCAGACCTTCAACAGGATCGCGCCGATCACGACCTGCAACAGATAGAGCGACACGAACGGGTTGCGCGCGCCGCCCGACAGATAGAGTTGCGCGGTGAGCGCGGCGACGTCGAGGACGAGGGCGGCGAACAGCGGCAGGTTGGTATCGCTCCACCGCGACCGGCGGGCGAGGGTGACGAGGTTCAGCAGCACCAGCGCCGCCAGCACGCTCGCCATCGGGATCAGCGGCAGGCGGATGCCGAGCAGCCCGTCGACCACGAGGATCGTCCCCAGCTGTCCGCCGACCGCCAGCCAGCGCAGCTGCACCAGCAGCAGCATGTTGCGGCCGACGCCCTCCGCCATCGGCAGGCGCGGAGTCGGGGAAGGGGGGGCGGGTTGCATCGGGCGCATGTTACGCCCGCGGTTCGCGCCGTGCGACCCACCATGTCATGCCGCCCAGCAGCAGCGCGAGGCCGAACCATGTCAGCGCATAGACCAGATGGTTGTTGCGGAAGGTGACCACGGTCAGCCCGCCGCGCGGCCATTCGACCTCGGGATCGGCGACGGCATCGATGAAATAGGGGGCGACGTCGCGCAGCCCGCGTTTGGCGGCTATCGCCGCGACGTCGCGCGAATACCAGCGGTCTTCAGCGGGAACGTTGCTGCGCAGGAAGCCGCCGCCGGGTTCGGTGATCCGCAGCAGTCCGCGTACGGTAACGGTGTCGGTAGGGGCGGGGACCTTGCCGCGCCGCTCGGGCGGCACGAAGCCGCGGTTGACGAGCAGGGTGAAGCGCCCGGTGTCGAGCGGGGTCAGGACCCAGAAGCCGCCGCCCAGCGCGGTTGCGGCCTGGGTGTAGGTATCGGCATCCCGGCGGTAGCGCCCGGTGGCGATGACGGGACGATAGGTATCGTCCTGCGTGATGGTGTCCCATGCCGCCGGGGGCGGGGGCGGGGGACGGGCGGGGAGAGCAGCATCGTTTCGGTGCGCTGGATCAGGTCCAGCTTCCACGCCCGACGCTGCAACTGCCACACGCCCAGCCCGATCAGGCCGGCGATGACGCATCCGATCGCCGCGACGATCAGGATGCGTCGGATCGACCGGCCCCGAGTCGGACGGCGCTGCGTCACATCGCGCCCATGTCCCCGGACATCTGGGGCATCATGTTCACGTTCATATGGTACATGACCCACAGCGATCCGGCGATCACGATCCCGACCAGAACGACGGTGAAGATCAGCGCCATCAACGTCCAGCCGCTTTCCGACTTGGTGTTCATGTGCAGGAAGTAGATCATGTGGACGACGATCTGCACGACCGCACAGATCATGACGATGGCGGCGGTGATCCGCGTATCGGCAAAGGCGTTGGTCATGACGAGCGCGAAGGGGATCGCGGTCAGCAGCACCGACAGCAGGAAGCCGATGACATAGTCCTTGCGCGAACCATGCGCGGGGGCGTCGCCATGGCCGCCATGGCCGTGGCCGGCGTGACCATGCGTGCCATGACCGTGCGCGTCGTGATGGGCGTGGCCGGCCATTAGAGGACTCCCAGCAGATAGACGAAGGTGAAGACGCCGATCCAGATGACGTCGAGGAAGTGCCAGAACAGCGACAGGCACATCAGCCGGCGCATGTTGGCGGCACCGAGGCCGTACCGGGCGACCTGCACCATCAGCGTGACCAGCCAGACCGAGCCGAAGGTGACGTGCAGCCCGTGGGTGCCGACCAGCGTGAAGAACGCCGACAGGAACGCGCTGCGCTGCGGTCCGGCGCCTTCATGGATCAGATGGCTGAACTCGTAGAGTTCGATGCCGAGGAAGCACAGGCCGAACACGCCGGTGATGGCGAGCCAGCGCAGCGTCGCGGCCTTCTTGCCCTCTTCGGCGGCGATCATCGCAAAGCCATAGGTGATCGACGAGAATAGCAGCATCGCGGTGTTGAGCGCGACGAGCGGCAGGTCGAACAGTTCCTTGGCGTCCGGGCCGCCCGCGGTGCTGCCCGAATAAACGCCATAGGCGGCGAAGAGCATGGCGAAGATGAGACAGTCGCTCATCAGGTAGAGCCAGAAGCCGAGCATGGTGCTCGACCCGGCTTCATGCTCATGCTCCTCCGCCAGATGGTAGGCGCGCTCTTCCGCGCCTGCGGGGACTTGTACCGACGAACTCATGTTTACGCCCCCGCGGCCTGGAGGTCGGCAGTGCGCTGCCGCTCCGTCTCGACGACTTCCTCCACCGGAATGTGGAAGTCACGATTGTAGTTGAAGGTGTGGTAGATCGAGACCCCGATCACCAGGGCGAACGACAGCGCCGCCAGCCACCAGATGTACCAGACCATCGCCAGACCGAAGACGGTCGAGAGACCGGCCAGCACGATGCCTGCCCAGGTGTTGCTCGGCATGTGGATGGCGGTGAAGCCGTCCGTCGGCCGGGCATATTTGTGGCACTTCATGTCGTACCACGCGTCCATGTCGTGGACGACGGGCGTGAACGCGAAGTTATAGTCCGGCGGCGGCGACGAGGTCGCCCATTCGAGGCTGCGGCCGTTCCACGGATCGCCGGTGAAGTCACGCAGCTTGTCGCGGTTCATGATGCTGACGGCGATCTGCACCAGGAAGGCGGCGATGCCGACCGCGATGATCGCGGCACCCACGGCGGCGATGACGAACCAGATCTGCAGGCTCGGGTCGTCGAAGTGGCGCAGGCGCCGGGTGATGCCCATCAGGCCCAGCACATAAAGCGGGGTGAAGGCGACCCAGAAGCCGACAAACCAGCACCAGAAGCTGACCAGACCCCATTTCTTATCTAGCTTGAAGCCGAACGCCTTGGGAAACCAATAGTTGATGCCGGCGAACATCCCGAACACCACCCCGCCGATGATGACGTTGTGGAAGTGCGCGACGAGGAACAGCGAGTTGTGCAGCACGAAGTCGGCGGGCGGCACCGCGAGCAGCACGCCGGTCATGCCGCCGATGGTGAAGGTCAGCATGAAGGCGATCGCCCACATCATCGGCAGTTCGTAGCGGATACGGCCGCGATACATGGTGAACAGCCAGTTGAAGATCTTCGCGCCCGTCGGGATCGAGATGATCATCGTGGTGATGCCGAAGAACGAGTTGACGCTCGCGCCCGACCCCATGGTGAAGAAGTGGTGCAGCCACACCAGATACGACAGGATGGTGATGACCAGCAGCGCGTAGACCATCGACGTATAGCCGAACAGCCGCTTGCCCGAGAAGGTCGACACGATTTCCGAGAACACACCGAACGCCGGCAGGATCAGGATGTAGACTTCCGGGTGGCCCCAGATCCAGATCATGTTCACGTACATCATCGGGTTGCCCCCGAGCGTGTTCGTGAAGAAGTTCGTGCCGACATAGCGGTCGAGCGAGAGCAGCGCGAGCACGGCGGTCAGGACGGGGAAGGCGGCGACGATCAGGATGTTGGTCACCAGCGCCGACCAGGTGAAGATCGGCATCTTCATCAGACCCATGCCCGGCGCGCGCATCTTCACGATGGTCGCGATCAGGTTGACGCCCGACAGCAACGTCCCGACGCCCGCCAGTTGGAGCGCCCAGATATAATAGTCGACGCCGACGTCCGGCGAATAGTCGAGGCCCGACAGCGGCGCAAACGCCAGCCAGCCGGTACGCGCGAATTCGCCGACGAACAGGCTGGCCATGACGATCACGACGCCCGACGCGGTCATCCAGAAGCTGAAATTGTTCAGGAACGGGAAGGACACGTCGCGCGCGCCGATCTGCAGCGGCACGATATAGTTCATCAGGCCGGTGACCAGCGGCATCGCCACGAAGAAGATCATGATGACGCCGTGCGCGGTGAACACTTGGTCATAGTGATGCGCGTTCAGAAAGCCTTCGTTCTGGCCGAATGCCATCGCCTGCTGCCCGCGCATCATGACCGCGTCGGCAAAGCCGCGCAGCAGCATGACGATGCCGAGGATCATGTACATGATCCCGATCCGCTTGTGGTCGACCGTGGTGAACCACTCTTTCCAGAGATAGCCCCACAGCTTGAAATAGGTCAGCGCCGCCAGCACCGCTGCGCCGCCGATGGCGACCGCGATGAAGGTCATGACGATGATCGGTTCGTGGATCGGGAAGCTTTCGAGCGTCAACCGCCCGAAGATCAGCTTGGTAAGGGTATCGGACATGATCTCGTTCTCAGCCAAGTGCCGGAGCGGTGCGGCCCGGGATCGCGGGCGGCGCGATGCGGGTCATGTTGCGGTTGGCGTCGTTGCCCGGATCGGCGGCGCCGGGGGCGGCCGACGATCCCTGCGGCGCGTCGCCGCTGCTGTGCGGGCTAACGCCATAGTCGGACGGTGCCTTTTCCAGCGCGCCCTTGGTACGCTCCCCTTCGGGCAGACGGCTGTTGACCGCCGAACCATGGCCGCCATGGCCCATGCTCTCGGTCATGCACGGCGTACCGGGCTTGACGCACATCTGGACGATGCGGGTGAACAGCCCCTGTTCGACTCCGCCAAAGCCCATCGGCGGCACCTTCTCGCTGGGCTTTTCCAGTTCGAGATAGCGCGGGGTATCCAGCCGGTTCGGCATCGCCCGCACGCCTGCGACGAACTTGTCGAAGCCGGCGGCATCGGTGCTGGTCGTCTTGAAGTTCATGTAGGAGAAGCCCGCGCCGCTATAGTGCGCCGACATGCCCTCGAACGTGCCCGGCTTGTTCAGCACGGCGTGTAGCTTCGTCTCCATGCCCGGCATCGTATAGATCATGCCGGCCATCGCCGGGACGTAGAAGGTGTTCATCACCGACGACGACGACAGGCGGAAGCGTACCTGGCGGTCGACGGGCACGACCAGACGATTGACCGTCGCGATCCCCTGTTCGGGATAGATGAACAGCCATTTCCAGTCGAGCGAGACGACCTGGATCTCCAGCGGCTGCTGGCCCTCCGGCACCGGCTTGCCCGACGAAATCTGCCCGATCGGGCGATAGGGGTCGAGCAGGTGGGTGCTTATCCACGTCAGCGCGCCGAGCGCGATGACGATCAGCAGCGGACCGGACCAGATGACCAGTTCGAGCGCGGTCGAATGGTCCCAGTCGGGCTTGTAGGTCGCCGTCTCGTTGCTCGCGCGGTATTTCCATGCGAACCAGACGATCAGCACCATCACCGGAATGATGATCAGGAGCATCAGACCGACCGAAATCATCAGGACGTCGGCCTGTTGGCGCGCGACGTCGCCGGCGGGATTGAGCACGACCATGTCGCAACCACCCAGCAGCGGCAGGGCCGTGAAGGGGAGGAGCGAGCGCAGTGGCCGTTGCCACGGAAGCGAGCGGGGCAGGATCATGGGCGCGACCTATGCCGTGCGATGCTGCACTGCGATAGGACATTTTGTCCTATCCCCGCGTTTGGTGCATTGCGATAACGGGCGCACATTCTGTTTATCCGCGCGTCATCCGCGCTGCTCTTGGAGTCCCTATGGCCGAGGCCTTCGTCCACTCCCGCGAACTCGAGGCCGATGCCCGTGCCGTCAATCATGGCGGCGGCGAGGTGAACGTCCAGTCCGAAGAGATCGCCATCGGCGTGATCATCGGGCGTACGTCGGAATTCTTCGACTTCTTCGTCTATGCGATCGCGTCGGTGATCGTGTTCCCGCAGCTGATGTTCCCCTATGTCGACCGGCTGACGGGCACGCTCTATTCGTTCGCGCTGTTCCCGCTGGCGTTCTTTGCCCGGCCGCTGGGCACGCTGCTGTTCATGTGGATCGACCGTCGCCATGGGCGGGGCACGAAGCTGACCATCGCGCTGTTCCTGCTCGGCACCGCGACGGTGGCGATGGGCTTCCTGCCCGGTTACGCGCAGGTTGGTGCGTGGTCGGCGATCCTGCTGGCGACGCTGCGCATCCTGCAGGGGATCGCGCTGGGCGGCGCATGGGACGGCCTCGCCTCGCTGCTGGCGCTCAACGTGCCGCAGGACCGGCGTGGCTGGTATGCGATGATCCCGCAGCTGGGCGCCCCGCTCGGCCTGATGGTCGCAAGCGCGCTGTTCGCCTTCTTCACCGCCTATATGAGTGCCGAGGACTTTATCAGCTGGGGCTGGCGCTATCCGTTCTTCGTGGCGTTCGCGCTGAACGTCGTGGCGCTGTTCGCGCGGCTGCGCATCGTGGTGACGCCGGAATATACCAAGCTGTTCGAGAATCGCGAGCTGAAGGCGTCGCCGGTGCTGCCGACCGTCGGCCGCGAATGGAAGACGATCGTGATCGGTGCGCTGGTGCCGCTGGCCAGCTTCGCGCTGTTCCACATGGTCACCGTGTTCCCGCTGTCGTGGATCCTGCTGCGCACCGAACAGCCGATCGAACGCTTCCTGTGGATCGAGACCGCCTGCGCGCTGTTCTTCATCTTCGCGATCATCATTTCGGGCGTGCTGGCCGATCATGTCGGACGCCGTACGCTGCTGGGCATCGGGGCGATCGCCATCGCGCTGTTCTCCGGCCTCGCGCCGCTGCTGCTGGACGGTGGCGATGCGGGTGAGATCGCCTTCATGATCACCGGCTTCATCCTGCTCGGCCTGTCGTTCGGCCAGTCGTCGGGGACGGTGGCGTCGAACTTCGCCAAGGATTCGCGCTACACCGGCGCGGCGCTGACGTCGGACCTTGCGTGGCTGTTCGGAGCGGGCTTCGCGCCGTTCGTCGCACTGGCGCTGGCCGACAAGCTGGGGCTGTTCGCATCGGGCCTGTACCTGTTGTCGGGTGCGATCGGCACGCTGGCAGCCCTCGCGCTCAACAAGGAACTGGCACGCCGACTCGATTGATCCGGTCGATGCTGCGACGTTTGGCGGCGGCGCTTGCGCTGGCGGCGGGAACTCCCGCCGCGGCGCAGGACGCCGCCGTCGTCGTTTCCGCCGATACCGCGCTGGCGCAGGATGCGGCCGAAGTCGCTCGCATCCGAGGCATCGATCCCGCCGATGCGCTGGTCCTGCTGCGCAAGCAGGCCGCCAGCGTCGCCGCGACCGAGTGGATCGAGGGCGAGTATCGCGACCGACTGGCCGGCACCGTGATCGAACGCGACGGCACGGTCACCGTCCTGCTGACCGGCAGGCGCCCGGTGCCCGATGGACAGGTCGCCATGGACCGCCTGTCGATCCCGATCCGGTTCCGCACCGGCGCGACGGCGACGCGGGCGGAGATGCTGGCGGCGATCACCGAGCATCAGGCCGCGATCCGCGCGATGGTCGTCCGCCCGCCGGCGATCGGCATCGACGCCCGGAACGGCGAATTGCTGGTCCTGATCGGTGCGGCGGATGCGGCGGGGGATGTCGCGGCGCTCAAGCGGCGGATCGAGTCGCTGACCGGCGTGCCCGTCCGCATCGCGACCAGCGGCCGGCCCGAGCTGGACCTGTCGGGCGAGGTCGTCGGCGGATCGCGGCTGATCGGTCCCGATCCGGTGAGCGGCCGGCGCTTTTACTGCACGACCGGCTTCGTCGTGACCAATGGCGTGCAGAACGGCATCGTCACCGCCGCCCATTGTCCCGACATGCTGGAGCATGTCGCCAGGGACGGCACCCGCACGCCGCTGACCTTTATCGGGCAATGGGGCTGGGGGTTTCACGACGTGCAGGTCAATGCCAGCCCCGATGCGGTCCGGCCGCGCTTCTATTCCGACGCAGGCCGGACCATGCTGCGCCCCGTCGAGGGGCAGCGCAGCCGGGCGGGAACGCGGGTCGGCGATATCGTGTGCCACCGGGGCGAACATAGCGGCTATAGCTGTGCCGAGGTCGAGATGGTCGACTTCGCACCATCGGGCGACCTGTGCGGCGGGCCGTGCCTGCCGACCTGGGTGGCGGTGGCCGGGCCGGGGTGCAAGGGCGGCGACAGCGGCGGGCCGGTATTCGTCGGCACGACCGCGATCGGGCTGTTGAAGGGAGCGAGCTATCGTCCCGACGGCACCTGCGTCTTCTATTATTACATGTCGCTCGACTTCCTGCCCGATGGCTGGCGACTGGTTCGTACGGGCGGCGACTTCACATTGCGGGGGGCGCTTCCCAACTCCCCCCGATGACGACCGCGATTCCCGCCGCCACCTTGATCCTGTTGCGCGACCGCACCGTGGGGCCGCCGGAAATATTGATGGTCGAGCGGGCTGCGGCGATGGCCTTTGCCGGTGGCGCGCTGGTATTTCCCGGCGGACGGATCGACCCCGGCGACCGGGCGTTGGCGCTGGCGATGGGTGACGATGATCTTGCGCCGCGACTGGCCGCGATTCGCGAGACGATCGAGGAAGCGGGCATCGCGATCGGCATCGACGGCGACGTGGCGGCGATGCGCGCGGAATTGGCGGATGGTGCACCGATCGCCGCACTGGCGCCGGTCGATCCGTCTCCGCTGATCCCCTATGCCCGGTGGCGGCCCAGCCATATGCCGTCGCGGGTGTTCGATACCTGGTTCTACGTTGCCCGGCTGCCGGCAACCGCGCCGCCGGCGCAGGTGGATGCGACCGAGAATGTCCGCACACTCTGGACCACCGCCGGCGACGCGCTGGCGATGGCCGACCGGGGGGAGGCGACTTTGTTGTTCCCGACCCGCCGGGTGCTGGAGCGACTGGCGCAGCATGACGCTGTCGCCGATGTGCTGGCGGATGCGGCGCGCTGGCCGGTGCGGACGATCACGCCGTGGATCGAGAAGCGGGACGGCGAGCGCTGTATCTGCATTCCCGACGACCTCGGCTACCCGGTCACGGCCGAGCCGACGAACCGGGCGGTGCGCGCATGAAGGCGCTGTCGGCCGGCATCCGCACGTTGGTTTGGCTTGCCGTCCTCGCCGCGATCGCCTTCGCTTTATATGCCTTTTCCCGCAGTCGACCGCAGGACGTGCCATGGACGCCGCTCGACCTGTCGCAGCCGGTCGGCATGTTCACGCGCAGCAAGATCGGCGATCTGGCCGGCGGTTTCGCCGGGTGCCGCGCGCTGCTGGATGCGGCGGGGGTAAGATACACCGCGCTGCCGCCACGCGATGGGGCGGGGCAATGCGGCTATGACGACGCGGTGCGGATGCGCGGCGGCGGATCGCGCACCATCGCCATCACGCCCGATGTCGGCGTGTCGTGCCGGGTCGCGACGGGGATGGCATTATGGGAGTGGCAGATCGTGCAGCCCGCCGCGCAGAAGCATTTCGGCGTGCCCGTAGCCCGGATCGAGAATTTCGGCAGCTATAACTGCCGCCGCATGTACGGGCGCGATACCGGTGCGTTCAGTGAGCATGCGACGGCCAATGCGCTCGACATCGCCGCGTTCGTGTTGCGCGACGGGCGGCGGGTCAGCGTCGTGGGCGACTGGACGGCGGGGCAGGGCCGCGACGATGCGGCGAAGGCGGCGTTCCTGCGCGAGGTGCGCGATGGGGCCTGCGGCGTGTTCTCAACGGTGCTGTCGCCCGATTACAACGCCGCACATCGCGACCATTTCCACTTCGATCAGGCAACACGCGGGTTCGGCGGGGCCTGTCGCTGACCCCGCCAGCTCCGCCGCCTGTCAAAGCATCTCAATGCATCGGCGCGCCGGCTTCGACCTTTTCGACCCATGCCGGATAGAAGGCCGGTTGCCGCATCGACCAGCCCGAAGCGGTCGCCGCCGCTTCGCTGAGCGATTGGAGGAGTTTGCGGCGCAGTTCGGGATGCAGATGTGGAAGCGCGGCGGAGGCGCAGAAGGCGGCGGGCAGCCACGGCCGTGCCTCCGGCCCGACCAGCCGTTCGTACAGGAAGCGATAGGCGCCGAAGGTCGTCAGCCGCCCCTGGCCCAGATCGAACGCGGTCACCGTCAGCAGCGGCGTCATGAACGGTTCGATCGCGTCGAGGCCGCTGTCTTCGGGAATGCAGGCGCGGATGTCGGGCAGGCGGTCATAGATGCGGGCCTGCGCACGGATGCTGGCGGCCTCCACCACGTCGCGCGACCAGCGGCGCATCGCATCGTCGCGATCCAGCCCGATGTCGAGCGAGCGGCGGATGTACCGCTGCGTCGCCGACGAAAAGGTCGCGAACTCCTTCATTTCCGCCAGCGTCATCGCGCCTTCGGCCGGCCTGCGTGCAATCGCCATCTCTGAACTCCCCGCCCAAGATTACAACCAACCGAATAATGCCGAATAATAGTTAACGGCTTGCTGAACGGAACACGGCACCTCCGATTGACGACATATCCGAACAGGTTCGGTGCTGCATTGCAACAACGACGTGACGCGGTTCGTCGCATCCGAGGCCGGCGACAGGTCGAGGCGCGGGGGGAGCAAAACGGCTGGCGTTCCACGGTTCATCCGCCAGTCATCGCCGCGCAAACACGGTTCGTCGGAATTGGTTCCCGATCGACCGTTGCCGGGCTTTTCGTCGCCGGCAAACCCTGCTTCATGCCGCTCACGACATTCGTGGGGCCGTGGGGGTCAGATGAAGTTTGGTGCTGTTGCAGCGCGTTTCGCGCTGGTGGTTTCGTGCGCTCTGGCGATGGTGGCTCCGGCACAGGCCCGGTTCTGGCAGTGCGCCCCCTATGCCCGCGAGATTTCGGGCGTCGAAATCTTCGGCAACGCCCATACCTGGTGGGGTCAGGCCGCCGGCAAGTACGAACGCGGCCATGCGCCGAAGGAAGGCGCGGTCCTGTCCTTCGCCGCGACCTCGCGGATGCGCCTCGGCCATGTCGCGATGGTGTCAAAGGTCGTCAGCGACCGCGAAGTGCTGCTGACCCACGCCAACTGGTCGCGCCGCGGCGGGATCGAGCGCGATGTCCGCGCGATCGACGTGTCGTCGGCGGGCGACTGGAGTGAAGTGAAGGTGTGGTACGGCCCGGTCGGCGGCCTCGGCACCTCGGCCTATCCCGCCAACGGCTTCATCTATGCCAAGCATGCCGTGCGCGGCAGCGAACTGGACGCGCCGCTGGTCATCGTGAAGACCGACCCGCCGGCTCCGGTGCAGGGCGGCGCCAGCAGCCAGCCGGCCCATGCCCGCATGGTCGTCGCGCTCAACGACTGATCGGTTCATCCCACGCAATCGCCGAAAGGCCCGTCGCATCCGGAGTGCGGCGGGCCTTTTGCGGTTCAGGCGGGGCGGAACGTCATCGCCACGCCGTTCATGCAATAGCGCTTGCCGGTCGGGCGCGGTCCGTCGTCGAACACATGGCCGAGATGCCCGCCGCAGCGGCTGCACAATGTCTCGGTCCGCGTCATCATCAGCGACCGGTCGGTCCGGTCGACGACCGCACCGGGGCGCGGCGCATAGAAGCTGGGCCAGCCGGTGCCGCTTTCGAACTTGGTCGTCGACAGGAACAGCGGCTGGCTGCACCCGGCGCAGGCAAACACGCCCTTGCGCTTTTCGTCGTTCAGCGGGCTGCTATACGGGCGTTCGGTCCCTTCCTGCCGCAACACATTATATTGCGCGGGGGTCAGGCGCGCCTTCCACTGCGCATCGGTCAGCCGGAACGGGAAGGTCTGGGCAGCCTCGCTCGCCTCCGGAGCGCAGCCGATCAGCGCGGCGAGCGCGGACATTCCGGTCAGTTCGAGCAGGCGACGGCGATCGATCGACATGGGACGAGTCCTTTCGCAACCGATGTGGGAAAGGGGCCACCGGCCGGCAATGTCGCGGTACGGAAGCCGACAAATGAAAATCTTTTGCCAAATTCGCGTATCGGTTGCATGGTAAACGATACGCCCGGCCTTGCCGTGGCCGCAATTTGGGGCCATTTGGCGCCCTATGCCTTTTTCGACGTTACCCGAACCGCTCGCCGCGGCGCTTTCCGCGCGTGGCTATGAAGCCCCGACCGCCGTCCAGGCGGCCGTCCTGACGCCCGAAGCCGAGGGCCGCGACCTGCTGGTGTCCGCGCAGACCGGATCGGGCAAGACCGTCGCCTTCGGTCTCGCCATGGCGCGCGACCTGCTCGATGCCGAGGACAAGATGCCGCGCGCCGGCACGCCGCTGGCGCTGGCCATCGCGCCGACCCGCGAACTGGCGTTGCAGGTCGCCCGCGAGCTGCTGTGGCTGTACGGCCCGACCGGCGCCCGCATCGTGTCGTGCGTCGGCGGCATGGACGCCGCGCGCGAGCGCCGCAACCTGAGCCATGGCGCGCATATCGTCGTCGGCACGCCGGGGCGTCTGCGCGATCACCTCGAACGCGGGGCGCTCGACCTGTCGGGGCTGAAGGTCGCGATCCTCGACGAAGCCGACGAGATGCTCGACATGGGCTTCCGCGAGGATCTCGAAGGTATCCTCGACGGCACCCCGGCCGAACGCCGCACGCTGCTGTTCTCGGCAACGCTCGCCAAGCCGATCGTGGCGCTGGCCAAGCGTTACCAGAAGGACGCGTTCCGCATCGACACGCGCGAGGCGGAGCGGGGCCATGGCGACATCAGCTATCAGGCGATGACCGTCGCGCCGAACGATATCGAGAATGCGGTCGTCAACCTGCTGCGCCTGCACGAGCCGGACACCGCGTTCCTGTTCTGCGCGACGCGCGAGGCGGTGCGGCATCTGCACGCCAATCTGGTCGAGCGCGGTTTCGACGCCGTCGCGCTGTCGGGCGAGCATTCGCAGTCGGAGCGCAACCATGCGCTGCAAGCCCTTCGCGATCGTCGTGCCCGCGTCTGCGTCGCGACCGACGTCGCCGCGCGCGGCATCGATCTGCCGTCGCTGAGCCTCGTCGTGCACGTCGAACTGCCGCGCGACGCCGAAGCGCTCCAGCACCGTTCGGGCCGTACCGGGCGGGCGGGCAAGAAGGGCATCGCCGCGCTGATCGTGCCCTATCAGCGCCGTCGCCGCGTCGAAGGGCTGCTGCGCGATGCGAAGATCAACGCCGAATGGATCGGCGTGCCGACGCCGGAACAGATTCACGCGGCGGATCGCGAACGCCTGCTCGCCAAGCTGGCCGAGCCGGTCGAATTCGACGAGGCCGATGTCGAACTGGGCGCGCGCCTGCTCGCCGAAAAGACCCCGGAAGACATCGCCGCGCTGCTGGTCCGCGCCTATCGCGCCAAGCTGCCTGCGCCCGAGGAATTGTCGGCAGGCGGCATGCCCGAACGACGCGAGCGCCAGGAAGGGCCGCGTCCGGGGTTCGAGGATACCGTCTGGTTCCGCATGAATGTCGGCCGGCGCCACAATGCCGATCCGCGCTGGCTGCTGCCGTTGCTGTGCCGTCGCGGGCACATCACGAAGGGCGAGATCGGCGCGATCCGCATCGCGAACGACGAATCCGCCTTCGAAATTCCCAAGGCGATCGCGGGCAAGTTCATCGCGTCGGTCAAGCGGACGGCGACGCCCGACGACGATCTGATGTTCGAACAGATGTCGGGTCCGCCGGCCGCTCCGCAGCGTCGCACGAACGGCGCGCCGCCGCGCCATGCCGCCAAGCCGTATCGGCCGGGACGGCGGGGTTGATCTGGTTTTCACGCGAAGGCGCGGAGACGCGAAGGAAGAAGTAGGTAGATTTCGCGCAGAGGCGCAGAGGCGCAGAGAGGTTGCGGACAGGACGGCAGATGCGTTCCCGGCGAAGCCTCAAAACTTCGCGGCAACGATGGATGACAGCCGCTGACGCGGCAGAAGGCTGCCCCGCACGAAACTCTCTCCGCGCTCTCCGCGCCTCTGCGCGAAAACCATCTTCCTTTTCTCCTCCGCGTCTTCGCGCCTTCGCGTGAACCAACCCTTCTTTTGCCTCCGACGCCGCGCTGCCAACCGTTGCGCGCGCCGCCCAAAAGGCGTATGGCGCGCCGGTTCGACGAGCACAGACTCGCGAAGGCCGGGCGTCACGCGTCCTTTCCGCACAGCCGGGGCATGCCTTTCGTGACGACATGGTCGCCGGATGCCGCGTGTCGTATTCGGCGCATGCGGCAATGCCGGTCAAAGACCGCCGGAGACAACCGGCCGGCCGGAAACAGATACGTTTAGGAACCAAGAGTTATATGGCCAGCATGGCAAATCCCACCCGTGACGATTTCGCGTCGATGCTCGACGACATGTTCGGTGCTTCGGAAAGCTTCGAAGGCCGCGTCGTCATCGGCACCGTCACCGGCATCGAGAACGACCTGGCGGTCATCGACGTCGGTCTGAAGTCGGAAGGCCGCGTGCCGCTGCGCGAATTCGCGGCGCCGGGCCAGAAGGCCGATCTGAAGGTCGGTGACGAAGTCGAAGTCTATGTCGACCGCGTCGAGAATGCGAACGGCGAAGCGATGCTGAGCCGCGACCGCGCCCGTCGCGAAGCCGCATGGGACAAGCTGGAAACCGAATTCGCCAAGACCGCGCGCGTCGAAGGCGTCATCTTCGGTCGCGTCAAGGGCGGCTTCACCGTCGACCTGTCGGGCGCCGTGGCGTTCCTGCCGGGTTCGCAGGTCGATATCCGTCCGGTGCGTGACGTGACCCCGCTGATGGACATCCCGCAGCCGTTCCAGATCCTGAAGATGGACCGCAAGCGCGGCAACATCGTCGTGTCGCGTCGCGCGGTACTGGAAGAGACCCGCGCCGAGCAGCGTTCGGGCCTGATCCAGAGCCTGGCCGAAGGTCAGGTGATCGACGGCGTCGTCAAGAACATCACCGATTACGGTGCGTTCGTCGACCTGGGCGGCATTGACGGCCTGCTGCACGTCACCGACCTGTCGTACAAGCGCGTCGGTCACCCGTCGGAAGTACTGAACATCGGCGACACCGTTCGCGTTCAGATCATCCGCATCAACCGCGACACGCAGCGCATCTCGCTCGGCATGAAGCAGCTTGAGAGCGATCCGTGGGATGGCGCCGGTGCCAAGTATCCGGTCGGCGCGAAGCTGTCGGGCCGCGTCACGAACATCACCGAATATGGTGCGTTCGTCGAACTGGAGCCGGGCATCGAAGGTCTGGTCCACGTTTCGGAAATGAGCTGGACCAAGAAGAACGTCCATCCGGGCAAGATCGTCTCGACTTCGCAGGAAGTCGACGTGATCGTCCTCGAAGTCGATCAGGACAAGCGCCGCATTTCGCTGGGCCTCAAGCAG
Source organism: Sphingomonas paucimobilis (assembly GCA_036946325.1). GTDB lineage: Bacteria > Pseudomonadota > Alphaproteobacteria > Sphingomonadales > Sphingomonadaceae > Sphingomonas > Sphingomonas paucimobilis_A. The sequence goes on along the minus strand of JAQIJL010000001.1, from coordinate 1,590,403 downwards.
GCACAGGCGAATCCGTGGGAGAAGTTCGCGGAAGATCACCCCGTCGGTTCGACCGTCGAGGGCGAAGTCAAGAACGCGACCGAATTCGGCCTGTTCATCGGTCTGGACGGCGACGTCGATGGCATGGTCCACATGTCGGACATCGCCTGGGGCATATCGGGCGAAGACGCGCTCAACCTGCACCGCAAGGGCGAGACGGTTCAGGCCGTCGTGCTGGCGGTCGAGCCGGACAAGGAGCGCATCTCGCTCGGCATGAAGCAGCTGGAGCGTGGTGGACCGGTCGCCGCACAGGCGGGTGATCGCCTGAACAAGAACGCAGTCGTCACCGTGACCGTGCTCGAAGTCCGCGACGCGGGCCTCGAAGTGCAGCAGGGCGACGATGGCGCGACCGGCTTCATCAAGCGCACCGACCTCGGCCGCGACCGCGACGAACAGCGTCCGGAGCGTTTCCAGGTCGGCCAGAAGTTCGACGCGATGGTCACCGGCTTCGATCGTTCGAAGAAGCCGACCTTCTCGATCAAGGCGATGCAGATCGCCGAAGAGAAGCAGGCCGTTGCGCAGTACGGTTCGTCCGACTCGGGCGCGTCGCTGGGCGACATTCTGGGCGAAGCGCTGAAGGCGCGCGGCGAACAGAAGTAAGCCGTAACGCCGCCAGACTGGTGGAACAGGGACGGGGCGCTCCAGACATGGAGCGCCCCGTTTTTGCGTTCATTCGAATGGCGGATTGTGACGGACGATAGATATAGGTTAAGGCAACGAAATGCGCGGGATGGACCGTTCCCGGGCATGGTTTTGATTTGGCGGGGGAAAAGATGATCCGATCCGAACTGGTTCAGCTACTGGCCCAGGATAATCCCGAATTGCCGTTGCGGGACGTCGAGCGGATCGTCGCGACCTTTTTCGACGCGCTGACCGAGCAGCTGCGCAGCGGCGGCCGGGTCGAACTGCGTGGCTTCGGCGCCTTCTCCACCCGCGCGCGCGATGCCCGCACCGGCCGCAACCCGCGCACCGGCGAAGCGGTCGAGGTGGATGCGAAACGCGTTCCCTATTTCAAGCCCGGCAAGGAAATGCGCGCGCGGCTGAACGTCTGAGCGCGTACCGCGCCGGGACGCTTTTGCCCCCTTTCGCGCGGGGCCTTGCTGGCGCATGTCGATGCCGGAACCGACAAAGGACCGGCCGATGCACGCTCGTCATTTCCTGCCCCTCGCGCTGGTGTTGCTGGCCGCGCCGCTGCCCGCGCAGCAGCGTACCGCACCGTTCGTGATCGAACAGACGGGCGAAGGGTTCGCAACGATCGACGCGGCGGTGACCGCGGTGCGCGACGGCACCGCGACGATCCTGATCGCGCCGGGGACCTATCGCGACTGCACGGTGCAGACCGGCGGCGACATCACCTATCGCGCCCGCACGCCGGGCACGGTCATATTCGATGGCGGCGCGTGCGAGGAGAAGGCGACATTCGTGCTGCGCGGGCGGCGATCGACCGTCGACGGGATCGTGTTCCGCGGCATCCGCGTGCCCGATGGCAATGGCGCGGGCATCCGCACCGAAATTGGCGACCTGACGGTCACCAACTCGACCTTCCTCGACAGCCAGGAAGGCATTCTCGGCGGCAATCCGGAGGGGCAGCAGCGCATCCGTATCGACCGCTCGACGTTCGCCGGTCTCGGCCAATGCGACGAGACCACCGATTGTTCGCATTCGGTGTATCTTGGCAATAACGGGTCGATCACCATCACCCGCTCGCGCTTCGAACGCGGCACCGGCGGCCATTATGTGAAGATCCGCGCGCCCCGGATCGAGATCACCGATTCCAGCTTCGACGACAGCCGGGGCAACAAGACCAATTACATGATCGACCTGCCCGAGGGCGCCACCGGGCTGATCGCGCGAAATACCTTCGTTCAGGGCAAGGCGAAGGAGAATTGGACCGGGTTCATCGTCGTCGGCGCGGAGAAGCACACCTTCCCGGCGCGTGGGCTGCGGGTCGAGGACAATGACGCGCGGCTTGCGCCGGGCGTCGAGAAAAGCCCGGCATTCGTTGCCGATTATACCGGCGATGGGGTGGCGGTCGGCGCGAACCGGCTGGGGCCGGGCGTACGCAAGTTCGAGACGCGGTAGGTCGACGCAGAAGATTCTGCTTCGACCAGTGCGCCGATCCGATTAGCGTGTTCGTATATGCGCAACCTGTTCATCGCGTCGCTGGCCGTGCTGGCCGTCACCACCACCGCGCAGGCGCAGTCTTCGCGTACCGTCGCCGAGCTTTCACGCTGGATCGCCGAACCGCCGACCGATCGTCCGACAGACGCGGCGATCCTGAACCGCCCCCTGAGCCGCGCCGATGCCGACCGGGCGCTGGCGTTGCTCGCCGCTGACCGCATGCGACAGGTGGCGGCTGCCCAGCGCGACGCGGTCGCGGCGAAGGCCATCACGCTCGGCTACAAGACCCTGCGTTGGGAAAGCCGGCAGTTCGGCAATGCACCGTTCGGAAAGCGCAGCCTGTGGATTTCGATGCACGGCGGCGGCAATGCCGCGCCGGCGGTCAACGACCAGCAATGGTGCAACCAGATTCGCCTCTACGAACCGGCCGAGGGCATCTATCTCGCGCCGCGCGCACCGACCGATACGTGGAATCTGTGGCATGAGGCGCATATCGATCCGCTGTTTCAGCGGCTGATCGATGCGCAGGTCGCGATCAACGGCGTCGATCCGGACCGGGTCTATCTGCTCGGCTATTCGGCCGGCGGCGATGGCGTGTGGCAATTGGCGCCGCGCATGGCGGATCGCTTCGCGGCGGCGTCGATGATGGCGGGCCATCCGAACGAGGCGGGGGTGGCAAGCTTGCACAACCTGCCGTTCGGCATCTTCATGGGTGGCGCCGATGCCGCCTATGACCGCAACCGGATCGCGGCGGAGAAGAGCGCGGAGCTGGCGAAGTTGCATGCCGCCGATCCGGGCGGCTATGTGTCGATGACCCGCATCTATCCCGGACTGCCGCACTGGATGAACCGCAAGGATGCCGAAGCGCTGCCGTGGATGGCGCAGTTCACCCGCAATCCCTGGCCGAAGCGGGTCGTCTGGGTGCAGGACGACGTGACGCACGACCGTTTCTACTGGCTGCACCTTCCCGACGCAGCCCAGGCAAAGGCGGGCGACCGGATCGATGCGCGGGTCGAGGGGCAGGCGATCACCCTCGACGGCGCCGTCCCGGCAGGGATGACCCTGCGCCTGTCGGACCGCTTGGTCGATCTCGACCGGCCGGTGCGGGTGACCGTCAACGGACGGCGGGCGTTTACGGGGAAAGTACCGCGCACCGCCGCCGCGATCGTCCGCTCGCTTATCGAGCGGGCCGATCCGGCGTCGGCGGCGACCGCAATGTTGCGGTTGCCCTGAGGTCACGCATCCGTCGAGCAGGTTCTCGACAAGCTCGAAGCTGCTCGAACCGAACGTTCGGATCAGCGGCAGGTCGATCCTTCCCCGGGGTTGAGGTCGAGGCAGCGGCCGTCGATCTCGCCCTTGGGCACGTTCAGCCCGATCGTCGCTGCCAGCGTCGGCAGGATGTCGACCGTCTCCACGCCGAACGGCTCCTCGAAGCCGCCGGCACCCTTGCGCCAGAACAGGATCGGCACGCGCCGGTCATAGTCCCAGAAGCTGCCATGCGTCGCGACCGCGCTGCCGACCACCGGGTGCGGCAGGGTCAGCACGCGCGGCTTCATCGCCACCAGCAGGTCGCCTGAGCGGGGCGCGTAGAAGGAGGCACGGGCGCGTTCCAGCAGGGTCCAGGTTTCGGGCGGCGTGTTCGGCACCGTCGTCGCCATGATCTGCGCGCGAGTGAAGACCGCCTGGGTCTGCGGATGGGCCATGAACAGGGCGATCGCCTCACGCTCGACCGCCGCCTTCTGCGCCGCCGTCAGCTTGATGTCGTACCACACATCGCCATTCACCCCGCCGAACAGCACGGGGCCGGCGATGCCCAGCTTCTTGCCGATCGCCTGACCGACGCCCTCGACCGTCAGCTCGCCATCCTGCCGAACCGCATCGGGGATGGCGTGATGGGCATGGCGCTCGCTGGCGTCGCTGCCGCCATGATCGGCGGTCAGCACGACCTGATAATCGACCCCGGTCGCGTCGAGCACCTTGAAGAACTCGCCAAGGCTCTGGTCGAGCGAGGTCAGCTGCAGGCACATCTCGCTGCCTTCGGTGCCATAGCCATGTCCGACATAGTCGGTGGCCGAGGCGCCGATCGAGATGATGTCGGTCTGCGGTCCCTGACCCAGCTTCATGTCCTGGACCAGCCCTGCGGCGAGCGCGAGGACGGCGGCGTCATATTCGGGCGAGCGGCGGAAATTGTTCACGTCGCCGGCGGCGCGTTCGAACCGGCCGGTGCCGATCGTCTTGCCCGCGACCGTGACGGCGCGCGCGAGCGGCTGGCAGAAGGTCGGCAGCGTCATCGCCGGCTGGGCGGTGGCGATCTGCCGGGCGACGGCGGCATTGGCGCGTGCGACGACCGGCGGCATCTTGCGATCGGCATAGCTGACAAAGCCGTCCTTGCCGAACCACCAGAGTTCGTCGACCTTGTGGCCGCCCATCATCACCGCCGCGCGGTCCTTGCCCGCGACCGAAACGACGCGGGTGCGCGGGTCGGCGGCCTTCATCCGCTCGCCCAGCGTCGGCACCATCAGGTGGACGTCGGACACGGTATAGTCCTTGAAGGTCGAGCCGGGCACCCGCTCGTCCTCCGCGCAATAGACCTTGTGGTCGGGGCGGTTCGTGCTGCGCTGGTCGATCCAGTCATTGGCGATGATGCCGGTGCGCGACGGGCGCGATCCGGTCAGGATCGTCGAATGGCCGGGGCAGGTCTCCGTCGCGGCATGGCTCTGATAACCCGACGGGAACACCGCGCCCTGCATCATCCGCACGAAGCCACCGGTGAAGCGCGCGCGATATTCGGCGAACAGGTCGGCGGAGAATTGATCGACCGAGATCGCGACGATCAGCTTGGGGGGCGTTGCCGGATAGGTCGGCGGCACCGGCACGGCCGCCGGGGCGGGTGCCGGCGCGGCGGTCTGCGCCAAAGCGGGGACGGCGGTGCCAAGCAGCAGCGCGGCGAGGGTCAGGAAACGCATCGAGGAACTCCGCGGACGGTGCATCCGTCCCGAAACTTCGCTACCCGGCGTACATGACACCGGCAAGAACGCTGTGGCGACTCGTCCTCATCCTTTCGGCATTTCTGGGCGCGTTGCCGGTAGCGGCGCAGGTGCCAGGGCAGCGGCACGTCCAGATGCGGATCGCCGCCGAAAGCGATCGACCGGCGGCGGGATCACGGGTCGCACTGGCGCTGGTGTCGGTGCCCGATGCCGGTTGGCATGGCTATTGGCAGAATCCCGGGGCGGTCGGCACCCAGCCGCGGCTCGACTGGACGCTGCCGGCCGGCGCGCGCGTCGGCCCGTTGCGCTATCCCGTGCCCGAACGGCTTACGGTCGCGGGCATCATGAACTATGTCTATGAGCGCCCCTGGACGATCCTGACCGAGCTGCAACTGCCCGCCGGGCTGGCGACGGGCGCCAGGGTGCCGGTGCGGCTGTCGATCGACTATCTGGTCTGCACCCGCGAAATCTGCGTGCCGGAAAAGGCCGAACTGGCGACCGAACTAACGATCGGCGATGGCACGATCAGCCCGGAACGCCGTGCCGAGTTCGATAGCTGGCGACGGGCGCTGCCCCGGCCATTGGGATCGCCCGCGCTGTTCCAGACGGGTGATCCGCTGCGGCTGCGCGTGCCGTTTCCGGCGTCGCAGCCGATCGACAACCCCTATTTCTTCCCGCTGACCGAGAACGCCGTCGATTACGACGCGCCGCAGAAGATCGCGCGCGACGGCGACGCGCTGATCATCGAGACGAAGGGTACCGGCAAACCGACAGCGATCGAGGGGGTGCTGGCGACCGGACCGGGGCAGGGCTTCGCGATCCGCGCGACGCCCGGAACGGTGGCGGCCGCACCCGAACCGGCACCGATCCGCGCCGCGCTGATCGCCTTTGCCGGGGCGCTGCTCGGCGGGTTGCTGCTCAACATCATGCCCTGCGTCTTTCCGATCCTGAGCCTGAAGGCGCTGAGCCTTGCCCGCTCGGGCGAATCGGCGGCGCATGCGCGGGCGGAGGGGGTGGCCTATACCGCCGGCGCAGTCGTCACCTGCATGGCGCTGGGCGGCATATTGCTGGCGATCCGCGCGGCAGGCGTGGCGGCGGGCTGGGCGTTCCAGCTGACCGATCCCCGCGTCGTGCTGCTGTTGCTGGTGCTGACCGGCGGCATCGCGCTCAACCTTGCCGGCCTGTTCGAACTGCCGACGCCGCAAATGGGCAACCGGAGCGGCCGGGGCGGGGCGTTCGCCACCGGCGCGCTGGCGGCATTCGTCGCCACGCCGTGCACCGGGCCGTTCATGGGCGCGGCGCTGGGATCGGCGCTGGTGCTGCCACCGGTCGCGGCCATGGCAGTGTTCGCCGGGCTGGGCTTCGGCCTCGCGCTGCCGTTCCTGCTGCTCGGCTTCGTACCGGCGCTGCGGCGGCGACTGCCACGGCCGGGGGCATGGATGGATGCGTTCCGGAAAGCATTGTCGGTGCCGATGTTCCTGACCGCGCTGGCGCTGGCATGGATATTGGGGCGGCAGGCCGGGGTCGACAGCATGGCATTGGGGTTGGGAGCATTGCTGCTCGCCGGGCTGGGCCTGTGGTGGACCGGGCGGCGGCAGCTGCGCGGGCGCGACCGGGCGTGGTGGCCGGGAATCGCTGCGCTGGTGCTGGCGATCGGCACGGCGGCTCTCGTCGAACGCGTTCCGGCGACGGCCGCACCGACCGGCATCGCCGGGGCCGAACCGTTCAGCGAGGCACGGCTGGCGGCGCTGCGGGCGGAGGGCAAACCGGTCTTCGCCTATTTCACCGCAGACTGGTGCCTGACCTGCAAGGTCAACGAACGTGCCGCGATCGAGACCCGGGCGGTGGCGGACGCGTTCGGCAACGGCGGGGTGAAGGTGCTGGTCGGCGACTGGACCGATGGCGACCCGGTGCTCGGCCGTTTTATCGAGGCGCATAACCGCGCCGGGGTGCCGCTCTATCTTTATTATGCACCCGGCAGCAGCGATGCTCGGGTTTTGCCGCAGGTACTTACGCCGGCGACGCTGACCGATCTGGTATCCTGAGCGTTCAAACCCGCTTGCCAGTCCCGATTTCGCAACGCAGCATAGGGAGCATTTACCTTCAGGCGGCGTTGGGGGACGGATGGGGCAAGCGTTCGACGAAATCTGGGGACAGGGTGGGCCGGACAATCCGCGCACCGACCTTGCGGCACTGGCACGATGGATGCGCGAGGTGCCGCCCCATGAGTTGAAGCGCCGCCTGCAATCCGCCGAAGCGACCTTTCGCCAGCTGGGCATCACCTTCGCCGTCTATGGCGATAGCGAGGCGGCGGAGCGGATCATCCCGTTCGACATCGTCCCGCGTGTATTCATGGCCGACGAATGGGCGCGCCTGTCGAAGGGGCTGATCCAGCGGACGCAAGCGATCAACGCGTTCCTCGACGACATTTACGGCGAGCGTCGCATCCTCAAGGCCGGAGTGCTGCCGCCCGACCTGATCTTCGGCAACGGGCAGTTCCGGCCCGAGATCGCCGGCATCCGCCCGCCGCACGGCGTCTGGGCGCATATCTGCGGCATCGATCTGGTCCGCACCGGGCCGGACGAATTCTTCGTGCTGGAGGACAATGCCCGCACGCCATCGGGCGTGTCGTACATGCTGGAAAATCGCGAGGCGATGATCCGGCTGTGCCCCGAACTGTTCCGCAATTTCCGCGTGGCGGCGGTCGACAGCTATCCCGACAAATTGCTGGAGACGATGCGATCGGTCGCCCCGCCGGGGGCGGGCGCGCATCCGACCTGCGTCGTGCTGACGCCCGGCCATTTCAATTCGGCCTATTACGAACACAGCTTCCTCGCCGATTCGATGGGCGTCGAACTCGTCGAGCCGGCCGATCTGCTGGTCGACGACGATGTCGTGTGGATGCAGACTATCGCCGGGCGGGTGCGGGTCGATGTCATCTATCGCCGGATCGACGACGACTTCATCGACCCGGTGGTGTTTCGCCCCGAATCGCTCTTGGGCGTCCCCGGCCTGATCGCCGCCTATCGCGCGGGCAATGTCGCGCTGGTCAACGCGCCGGGCAACGGCATCGCCGACGACAAGGCGATCTACAGCTACATGCCGGAGATCGTTCGTTTCTATGCCGAGAGCGAGCCGCTGCTCCCCAATGTCGAGACGTGGCGCTGCCGCGAGCCGCAGGCGCTGAAATATGTCCTCGACCATCTGGACGAGGTGGTGGTGAAGCTGGTCGACGGGTCGGGCGGCTATGGAATGCTCGTCGGTCCGACCGCGTCGAAGGCGGAGATCGAGGATTTCCGCCGCGCGCTGATTGCCGAACCGCAGCGCTACATCGCGCAGCCGACTCTGGCGCTCTCGACCGTGCCGACGTTGACCGAAGCCGGCCTCGCGCCGCGTCACGTCGATTTCCGCCCGTTCGTGCTGACCGGTGCGGAGACGGTGCAGGTCGTGCCCGGCGGGCTGACCCGCGTCGCGCTCAAGGAAGGGTCGCTGGTCGTCAACTCCAGCCAGGGTGGTGGGACCAAGGACAGTTTCGTGCTGATGGACGACGGTCCGGTCCAGTCCCAGACCCAGGCGCAATCGCTGGGCGGCATGACCCAGTCGCAGGGAGGGCGCTGACATGGCGATGCTCTCGCGCACCGCGGCCTCGCTCTACTGGCTGGGCCGCTATGTCGAACGCGCCGATTTCCTCGCGCGGCTGGTCGAGGCCACGGTGCGGCTGGACGCGCTGTCGTCGCGTCCGGCCGGCGATGCAGCCTGGGCCAGCGCGCTGGCGGTCAGCTATACCGAGGACAGTTTCGCCGCGACGGGGCAGGCGGTCGGGCAGGCATCGGTCGCCCGCTTCCTGACCTGCGACCGCAGCCATGCCGGGTCGATCCTGTGGTGCCTCGACGCCGCGCGCAACAATGCGAAGGCGGTGCGTACCGCGCTGACCCGAGACGCATGGACCGCGATCAACCGCGCGTGGATCGTCTTCAACTCGCCGCGCGGCGAGGAGGGCGAGGACATCCTCAACCTGGTCGAGGCGATCAAGGCCGAGGCGCGCGGCTTCGAAGGCGCGGTCCAGCGCATGATGAAGAACGAGGCGACGTGGTTCGTGCAACTGGGTGCCGCGATCGAACGCGCCGACAACACCGCGCGGCTGATCGACGTCAAATATCACCTGCTGCTGCCCGAAGGCGAGCGGATCGGCGGCGCGATCGACCGCGACCAATGGACGACGATCCTGCAGACGGTGTCGGCCGTTACCGCCTATCGCTGGCTCTACAGCGAGGGGTTGAAGCCCGCCAACGTCATCGAATTGCTGCTGTCGCGCGGCGAAGTACCGCGCAGCCTTGCTGCCTGTGTCGACGAAACGGTCGAGATGCTGAACATGCTCGGCAAGCGCACCGGCTTTCAGGGCGAGGCCGATCGCATGGCGCGCGCGCGCCTTGCGCGGATGCAGAAGACCCGCGCGCACGAGGTCATCGTCAGCGGTCTGCATGAATATCTGAATGCCTTCATCCGGGAGAATGCGATGCTCGACGCCGCGATCGCCCGCCAGTTCCGCTTCATCTGATGCGGCTGTCGGTCCGCCACGAAACGCGCTACCGCTTTACCGAGCCGCAGGCGCGTATCGTCCAGCTGCTGCGGCTGTCGCCGGGCGATACCAGCCACCAGACGGTCGTGAACTGGCGCATCGACGTCGATTGCGACGCGCGGCTGCGCGAGGGGTATGACGGGTACGGCAACGGCACGCGGATGCTCTATGCCGAGGGGCCGGTCGATGCGCTGGTGCTGACCGTGTCGGGTGAGGCGTTGCTGACCGAGACGGACGGCCCGATCGAGGGTACGGACGAGCCGTTTCCGCCCGATCTGTTCCGCCGGGTGACGCCGCTTACCCGCGCCGATGCGCTGATCGAGGAATTGGGGCAGGGCGACGACCTTGCCGCGATGACCGCACTTGCCGCGGCGATCCATGCTCGCTGGCCGCTCGACCGGCGGCCGACCCCGACGATCCGGTCGGCGATCGAGGCGGCAGGCGACGATCGGCTGGGACCGCGCGACATGGCGCAGATCTTCGTCGCCGCCGCGCGCGCGCGGGGCGTGCCGGCGCGTTATGTGTCGGGATACAGCCTGTCCGGGGACGATGAACGCCGTACGGCTGCGCCGCATGCCTGGGCCGAAGCATATGTGTCGGGCGGCTGGTATGCGTTCGATCCCGCGACCGGCGGCCGTTCGGGCCTCGATCATATTTGCGTTGCGGTCGCGCTGGATGCCGCCGGTGCGGCGCCGATCGCGGGCGTGCGGATGGGCGCGGGCGAGGAAGAACTGGACGTAGACGTCCGGCTAGGCAGCGAATCGGAATAATCCTCCCCGGCACGGGGAGGGGGACCGCCGCGAAGCGGTGGTGGAGAGGGGGGCAACGCAACGGCACCTTATGCCGATGCCCCCTCCACCAGCCTGCGGCTGGTCCCCCTCCCCGCAAGCGGGGAGGAGCTTCGATTACGCTTCCTGCCCGCGATAGGTCTTCAGCTCGTCGCCGACGATCTGCACGACGTGCAGCACGTTGGTCGACCCGGGGGTCCCGAACGGCACGCCGGCGCAGACGACGACCCGGTCACCGGCCGACGCGATATTGTGGCGCAGCACCATGCGCTTCGCCTTCGCCACCATTTCCTCGAACGACGCAACGTCGCGGGTGTGGACGGCGTGGACGCCCCACAACAGACCGAGGCGGCGGGCGGTGTCGATCTGCGGAGTCAGCACCATGATCGGCACGGCGGGGCGTTCGCGCGCGATGCGGCGCGCGGTCGAACCCGACTTGGTGAAGCACAGGATCGCCTTGGCCCCGACGGTGGCGGCGATGTTCTTGGCGGCTTCGGCCAGCGCGTCGGCGGTGGTAGGATCGGGGCGCAGCACGGTGAAGTGGACGCGGTCGCCATGCGCCGGATCGCGTTCGACGGCGTGCGAGATGTCGTTCATCATCGCGACCGATTCGACCGGCCAGCTGCCCGCGGCGCTTTCCGCCGACAGCATGATCGCGTCGGCACCGTCATAGACCGCGGTCGCGACGTCCGACACTTCGGCACGGGTCGGCGAAGGCGAGGTGATCATCGATTCCAGCATCTGCGTCGCAACGACCACCGGCCGGCCGAGGCGGCGGGCGGTCTCGACGATGCGCTTCTGCAGCGGCGGCACCGACTGCGGCGGCAGTTCGACGCCCAGATCGCCGCGCGCGACCATCACGCCGTCGCACTGCTCGACGATCTCCTCCAGCCGTGCCACGGCCGAGGGTTTTTCGATCTTGGCGAGCAGCGCTGCCTTGCCCTCGATCAGCTTGCGCGCCTCGGCCAGATCCTCCGGTCGCTGCACGAACGACAGCGCGATCCAGTCGACGCCCTGATCGACCGCGAAGTGCAGGTCGGAAATGTCCTTCGGCGTCAGCGCGGCCATCGGCAGCACGACGTCGGGCACGTTCAGCCCCTTCGAATTCGACAGCGCGCCGCCGACGACCACTTCGGTCACGATCTTGTCGTCGTCATGGTCGAGGACGTTCAACACTAGCTTGCCGTCATCAAGCAACAACCGTGCATCCCGCGCGATCGCGGCGAAAATCTCCGGGTGCGGGAGTTCGACGCGGGTCGCGTCGCCCGGCTCGTTCGACCGGTCGAGCGTGAAGCGCTGCCCGGCTTCGAGCATAACGCGCCCTTCGGCGAAGCGCCCGACGCGCAGCTTCGGTCCCTGAAGATCGGCGAGGATGGTGGTCGGGCGACCGAACTGCTTCTCCAGCCCGCGAATCGCCTGGATGACCGCGACCTTCGACTGCTGGTCGCCATGGCTCATATTGACGCGGAAGGCGTCTGCGCCGGCTTCGAACAGCTTGGCGATCATTTCCGGCGTGTTGCTGGCGGGGCCGAGCGTGGCGAGAACGCGAACCTTGCGCGAACGGGGGCTGATGGCCTTGGTCATAATCACTCTCCGGGCGTTGCGCGCCTGCCTCTAAGGCTTATTCGTAAACGATCAACCTTTAGGACCACCGCCATGACGACAATCGATTCCATCAGCGAAGCGGCACAGGCTGCGGCGTTCCGCCGGCTGGTCCGGCACCTCCGGCATCGCACCGATGCGCAGAATGTCGACCTGATGGGGCTGGCGGGTTTCTGTCGCAACTGCCTGGGCGACTGGCTGGGCGAGGCGGCCGGCCTGTCGAAGGACGAGGGGCGCGAGGCGGTGTACGGCATGCCCTATGCGCAGTGGAAGGCGACACATCAGCTGCCCGCCAGCCCCGAACAGATCGCGAGGATGGAAGAAAGCGTCGCGCGCAACCGCACCGAAGACGCGCTGGACGAGGCGTTGGAAGACAGTTTTCCGGCAAGCGATCCGCCGGCGATCACCGAACCCCGCTGATCGGTTGAGGCGGGCGCGCGGATCGGCTAGGCGCGCCCGTTCACGAATTCTTGACCATCGTAAGGGACCCCATGACCGACAATGTCTCGGCGGAACAGCTCCGCCTGCTCATCGAGCGCATCGAACGCCTCGAAGAAGAAAAGAAGGGCATCAGCGACGACATCAAGGACGTCTATGGCGAAGCCAAGTCGACCGGATTCGACGTGAAGACGATGCGCACGATCATCCGCCTGCGCCGCATGGAAAAGCATCATCGCGACGAAGCGGACATGCTGCTCGAAACCTACAAGCAGGCGCTCGGCATCTAACGCCGGACGAAGGGGGCAGGGACATGGCCAGCGTCTTCCACTTCGCGACCCGCCTGCTGAAGGGGCATGGCGACCCGCAGGGCGAGGAAGAAGCCCATGTCCTGTCCGCGATCGAACGCGGAACCCCCGTCACCCGCGACGCGGCGGACGAATCGGACCTGCGCGCGACCTTCGGCGACCGGCTGGCGGACCGAGTCGCGGCGGTCGGCGGATCGTGGGGGTTCATCATCGCCTTCACCGCCATCCTGCTCGGCTGGATGCTGCTCAATTCCGACGTGCTCCAGCATTTCGGGCTGGCGTTCGATCCCTATCCGTACATCTTCCTGAACCTGATGCTGTCGACGCTCGCTGCGATTCAGGCGCCGGTGATCATGATGAGCCAGAACCGGCAATCGGAGAAGGACCGGGTCGCGGCGCGGCTGGACTATGAGACCAATTTGCGCGCGGAGATCGACATCCTCGCGCTGCACGCCAAGCTCGACAGCGACGTGATCGATCGGCTGGCGGCGCTGGAGGCGAAGATCGACGCGCTGGCGCAACGCGCGCCGTCCGCCTAAGAGCGGACCCAATCACAAAGAGGCACCGATGGCAGGCCATAGCAAATTCAAGAACATCATGCACCGCAAGGGTGCGCAGGATAAGAAGCGGTCGGGCATGTTCAGCAAGCTCAGCCGCGAAATCACCGTCGCAGCGAAGATGGGCCTGCCCGATCCCGACATGAATCCGCGCCTGCGCGCGGCGATCAACGCCGCCAAGGCGCAGTCGATGCCCAAGGACAATATCCAGCGCGCGGTCGACAAGGCGTCGAAGGGCGACATGGAGAATTACGAGGAAATCCGCTACGAAGGCTTCGGCCCGGCGGGGGTTTCGCTCATCATCGAGGCGCTGTCGGACAACCGCAACCGCACCGCGACCAATGTGCGCACCGCCGTGTCGAAGAATGGCGGCAACCTCGGCACCGCCGGTTCGGTCAGCCATGGCTTCGACCGCGTTGGCCTCATCAACTATCCCGCCAAGGTCGGCGACGCCGAGAAGGTGTTCGAGGCGGCGCTGGAAGCCGGCGCCGAGGACGTGACGTCGAGCGAGGACGGCCACGAAATCTGGACCGCACAGGGAGACCTGCACGAAGTTGCCAAGGCGCTGGAGCCGGTGCTGGGCGAAGCCGAGGGCGCGAAGCTCGCCTGGCGGCCGCAGACGATGGTGTCGGTCGGCGAAGACGATGCCGCGACGCTGTTCAAGCTGCTCGACGCGCTCGACGATGACGACGACGTCCAGACCGTGTGGGGCAATTACGAAGTGTCCGACGAGGTCATGGAGAAGCTGGGTTGAGCGACTTCATCCTCCCCGGCACGGGGAGGGGGACCGCCGCGCAGCGGTGGTGGAGGGGGATGTCCACGCAGCGCATCGCCTGTGGAGGCCCCCCTCCACCAGCCTTTGGCTGGTTCCCCTCCCCGTACCGGGGAGGATGGTTTTGCTGATCCTCGGCCTCGACCCCGGCCTCGGCACCACCGGCTGGGGCGTGATCCGCGCCGACGGTAACCGCCTCAGCCACGTCGCCAACGGCCAGATCCGCACCGATCCGTCGATGCAGCTCCCCCGCCGCCTTGCCTTGCTCTTCGGCGCGCTGGGCGAGGTGATCCGCACCGAGCGCCCCGATGGCGCGGCGGTCGAGGAGGTGCTGGGCAACAGCAACGCGCAATCGACGCTGAAGCTGGGGCAGGCGCGCGGGGTCGTGCTGCTCTCCGCCTCGACCGCCGGCCTCGCCATCGGCGAATATCATCCGAGCATCGTCAAGAAAGCGGTCGTCGGCACCGGCGGCGCGGACAAGAAGCAGATTCAGGCGATGGTCGGCCATTTGCTGCCCGGCGTGAAGCTGTCCGGTCCCGACGCGGCGGATGCGCTGGCGGTGGCGATCACCCATGCGCACCACCTCGCCAGCGCACAGGCGCGGGCGAGGCGGAGTACGGGGATCAGGGCGTGATCCTTGCCTGTTGCTGGCCCGACCGTGTTCCAGCGAAGGCCGGGGTCCAGTTGAGTCACGCACGCCATAGTACGAACGGCCCGCAACTGGACCCCGGCCTTCGCCTGGGTACGGCATTTGCGGGGAACAATTATCTCCAGCACATGAGCGTTGCATGATCGCCCATCTCAAAGGCACGCTGTCCGTCTCCGGCATCGATCACGCGGTCATCGACGTGAACGGGGTCGGCTATCTGGTCGGTGCGTCATCGCGAACCTTGCAGGCGCTGGGACCGGTCGGCGGCAGCGTCACGATCCATACCGAGATGCTGGTCGCGGAGGACTTCATCCGCCTCGTGGGTTTCGCCAGCGCGGACGAGCGCGACTGGTTCCGCCTGCTGACCGGCGTACAGGGCGTCGGCGCGCGGGTGGCGCTGGGCATATTGTCGACCCTGTCGCCCGAAGAAGTCCGCACCGCGATCGCCCGCGGTGACAAGGCCAGCATCGCCCGCGCCAACGGTGTCGGCCCGAAACTGGCGCAGCGCATCGCGATGGAATTGAAGGACAAGGTCGGCGGCATCGCGATCGGCCCGGGCGTCGTCGCTCCGGCGGCGGGTGGCGACGGCGTCGAAGGGGATGCGGTGTCGGCGCTGCTGAACCTCGGCTTCCGACCGGCCGAAGCGGCGACGGCGGTCGGCAAGGCGGCGGAGGAACTGGGCAGCGGTGCCAGCCTCGACGCGCTGGTCAGGCTCGCGCTGCGCAAGGCGTCGCGTTGACCGAGCGAGGCGGATTGGCATGATCCCATTGTCGCTCGCCATATCGATGGCCATGGCGGCGCCGACCCAGGATGCGCCACGCCCCCGCAACGATGCATGGCTGATCCTGCAAACCGCCGCCGATCCGCTCGCGCTGGTCGGCACGGCGGTCGCGAAGCGGGCGCCGGGCGCGCGGGTCATCGCGACCGAGGAATGCGACGGGATGCGTCCCGGCCTGTTCATTCTCGTCGTAAAGCCGGGTGGGCGCCCCCGGCCGGCCGATGCCTATGTCCGGCGCTGCATCGCCCAACCCTATAGCGCTACGGGACGCGGCATTCCGTCGGTCGACCCCAGCTTTACGGCGTTGCGCGCGCGGCCGGTCAATTTCGACGGCAAGGATAGCGTCACCTTCATCCGCGCGAACCTGCTGGTCCGTCCTTACTATGTCGATTTGGCCGACGACCCGCGCGAGGGATTGCGCGTGGCGGTTGAGGATATGATCGATGGCCGCCGTCGCCCGATCGAACGCGACTGCAACGCTCCCGAAGTGATGCGCGGAATCGATCATATCGCGGTTGCCTGTGCCGTAGAGCAGATCGCCGGCCAACCCGTCTACCGCACCATAATCTACCGCGCGAGCGACCTGTCGCGCGTTCGGGAGATACCGCGCTGTCGCGATCCGCAATTCTTTCGGTTCGACCTGCTGCGCTGCTGGACGCAAACGGTTTCTCCAACGGGCAAGGTCACGCTGAAACCGCGCTACGTCACGTTTCGATGGCTGACGATGCGACGCATCTCGACCGCCTGCACGCGAACAGCTAGGGAACGCGGGTGACCGACGACCGCATCACCACCCCGATCCGCCGCCCCGACGATGTCGACGCTGCCCTGCGGCCGAAAGCGCTCGACGAATTCGTCGGGCAGCAGGCGGCGCGCGAAAATTTGCGCGTGTTCATCGATGCCGCGCGCGGGCGGGGCGATGTGCTCGATCACGTCCTGTTCTTTGGGCCGCCGGGGTTGGGCAAGACCACCTTGGCCCAGATCGTCGCGCGAGAAATGGGCGTCGGCTTCCGGGCCACTTCCGGCCCGGTCATCGCCAAGTCGGGCGACCTCGCCGCGCTGCTGACCAATCTGGAAGACGGCGACGTCCTGTTCATCGATGAAATCCACCGCCTCAATCCGGCGGTCGAGGAAGTGCTGTATCCGGCGATGGAGGATCGCGCACTCGACCTGATGATCGGGGAGGGGCCGTCGGCGCGCAGCGTCCGTATCGACCTGCCGCGCTTTACGCTGGTCGGGGCGACGACGCGACAGGGGCTGCTGACCACGCCGTTGCGCGACCGGTTCGGCATTCCGATCCGACTGCAATTCTACACCGTTGACGAACTGACCCGTGTCGTCACCCGCGCGGCCGGTTTGCTCGGCCTCGGCATCGCCAGGGACGGCGCGACCGAAGTCGCCCGCCGGGCGCGGGGCACGCCGCGTATCGCGGGTCGCCTGCTGCGCCGCGTTCGTGATTTCGCCAATGTGGCGGGCGTGGACATCGTCGACGCGCGGACTGCCGATGCCGCGCTCAACCGGCTGGAGGTCGATGCCAAGGGACTCGACGCGATGGACCGGCGCTATCTGACCATGATCGCCGACGTCTATCGCGGCGGTCCGGTCGGCGTCGAGACGCTGGCAGCGGGCCTTAGCGAACCGCGCGACACGATCGAGGAAGTGATCGAACCCTATCTGATCCAGATCGGCATGGTCGCCCGCACCGCACGCGGCCGCTGTCTGAATGCAGGGGGATGGAAGCATCTCGGCTTCGAACCGCCCGCGGGCGTGCAGGACGGGTTGTTCGATTGACGGGACGCAACAGCAAGCATCGCGGCAATTTGCTGGCATCGGCGGCGATCGGCGCGCGACAGGCCGGCCGGGTCGCGGCCATCGCCGAACCGCTGGTTATCGAAGCGGTGTTCGCGGTCGACGCAAGCTGTTCGGTAGCGATCGGCAGTGCGGCGTTCGTCCTGCCCGATGCTGCGCCCGCCTTCGTCACGGCGCTCGGCACGTTTTCTGATCCGAACCGTCCGCTCACCCTCATAATCCGGGGCGGTGCGATGGCGTCGGTGCGGCATGTCGGTGCGATCGTTCGTCTGATCGGTTCGGCCGGGTTCGACAATGTGACGGTGCTACGCAAAGACGACCCCCAGCCATAACTCCGGGTTGAGCCGGTCACCCCTTCCCCCGTCCGCTGCCAATGGTTAAAGCCAAAGGCATGACCGACCCCGACCAGCCGGCCGGCGGCCGCTTTACGGGCGGCACGCATCGCTTTCCCGTTCGCATCTATTTCGAGGACACCGACCTGTCGGGCGTCGTCTATCATGCGAATTATCTTCGATATTTCGAACGGGCGCGCAGCGACATGCTGATGATCGCCGGGATCGACCAGCGTGCGGCGCACGAAGCGGGTGAGGGCGCCTATGCGGTGCGGTCGATGCAGCTCCACTGGCGCGCGCCGGCACGGCTCAACGACGCGCTGGTCGTGGTCAGCACCGTCGAACGCGTGCGGGCGGCGGCGGTCGATATTCAGCAAATAGTCATCCGCGACGATCTTCTACTGGCGTCGGCACGGGTGGAGGTCGCCTTCGTGGCGCCCGGCGGGCGGCCACGTCGCCAGCCGGCGGCGTGGATCGACACCTTCGCCGCGCTGGTCGCAACCGATAAAGGGGCATGATGGACGTTTTCGTGAACACCGACGCCGCGACCATGTCGCCGGTCGCGCTCTTCCTTCAGGCCGACTGGGTGGTGAAGGCGGTGATGCTGGGCCTGCTCGCGGCGAGCATCTGGACCTGGGCGATCATCGTCGGCTTCCTCGTGCGCGCCCGCAAGGTTCGCCGTGACATCGACCGGTTCGAGCTGGAGTTCGAACAGGCCGAGGATATCGACGCGTTCCACCGGTTGCAGGGGTCGCGCGACACCGCCATCGCCCGCGTCTTTTCCTCGGGCGTGCGCGAATGGCGTCGCTCGACCGCGTCGAAGCAGATCGACCGCGACGGTACGCGCGAACGCCTCGCCACCGCCATGGCGTCGAGCGTGGCGGATGAGAGTGAGACGCTGGCCGACCGGCTGAACATCCTCGCCACCGTCGGATCGGTCGCGCCGTTCGTCGGGCTGTTCGGCACGGTATGGGGCATCATGCGGTCATTCACTGCGATCGCGTCCGAACAGAATACGTCGCTGGCGGTGGTTGCGCCGGGCATTGCCGAAGCGCTGTTCGCGACCGCCATCGGCCTGTTCGCTGCGATCCCGGCGGTCATTGCGTATAATCGCTTCAGCCACCGCGTGAACCGGATCGAGGCGCGGCTGAACCGCTTTGCCGATGCGTTCCATGCGACGCTGTCGCGCCAGCTCGAAGGCGTCTGAGCGATGGGCATCAACCTGCCGTCGGCAAAGGGAAAAGGCCGTCGCGCGCCGATGGCGGAAATCAACGTCACGCCGCTGGTCGACGTGATGCTGGTGCTGTTGATCATCTTCATGGTGACGGCACCGCTGATGACGGCCGGCGTGCCGGTGAACCTGCCCGACAGCCGCGCGAAAGCGGTCGAGCAGACGCAGCAGCCGGTGACCTTGTCGATGGACGCCGAAGGGCGGACCTATATCGACGACCTCGAAGTCTCCGCCGACAATCTGCCGGGCGAACTGGAAAAGATCGCGGCGGCGGGGGCCGGTGCGACCGAGCCGCGGCAGGTGATGCTGCGCGCTGACCGGAGTCTCGATTATGGCCGGGTCAATGCGGTGCTGGGCGAACTCAATCGCGCCGGGCTGAACCGTGTGTCGCTGATCAGCGTGGCGCAGTAAGCGCGATGCAGAAGGCGGAGAAGATCGGGCTGGGCGTAGCGGTCGCGGGACATGCCGTCCTGTTCGGCCTGCTGTCGGTCGGGTTTCTCGCCACGCCGAACCCGGTGAAGTTGAAGAACCAGCCGATGGACGTCAGCTTTGCCGAGGATGTAGCGGCCGAACAGAGCGCGCCGGAACAGACCGATGCCCCCGCGATCAGTCAGGCGCCGGAGACCGGTGCACCCGAGGAGGCCGCCCCAAGCGAGCCGGTGAGCGAACCGGAGTCCGCGCCGGAACCCGAACCCGCGCCGCCGGCACCTGCGCCCCGGCCGCAGCCCGCACCACGTCCGGAACCCAGGCCTGCGCCCAAGCCGGCCCCGGCACCGAAGCCCGTGCCGAAACCGGTGCCCAAGCGTGCGCCGAAACCCGCCCCGGCGCCGAAGCCCGAACCCAAGCCTGCGCCGGCAAGGCAACCGGCTCGCCCGGCGCCCGCCAAGCCGACCGCTATCGCGAAGGCGCCACCCAAGGCAGCGCCCGCCAAGCCGTCGCCAGCGCCGGCGAAACCCGCGACCAAGCCCGCGACGACGCGCGGGCAGGGGAACAATGCGCAGGCAACCGCGCAGCGCCCGCGTGGCGGCCGGCTCGGCAATGATTTCCTGAAAGGCATCGCCGACACGCCCGCGCCGGGCAAGGCAACCGCGCCGCGCGGCTCGGCGGTGAGCGCGCAGTCGGTCGCCGGCCTCGCCAGCGCCATCCAGCGGCAGGTGCAGCCCTGCGCCAACAAGATTCCAAACCCCGGCCCCGGCGCGAACCAGATCCGGTCGCGCATCCGTTTGCAGATGCGGTCGGACGGCACCTTTGCGGCCAAGCCGGAATTGCGCGGCCAGACCGGGATCGACGACGAAAATCGCCGTTATGCGCAGCGTGTGTCCGAACTGGCGATTGCGGCGCTGACGCAATGCGCGCCGTATGAACTGCCCGCCGACCTGTATGAAGGCGGATGGAAAGACATCATCATCAACTACAAGCTGCCCGGCTGACCGGAGGGGATGTATGCGTAAACTGACGATGGTACTGGGCACGGTTCTGGCGAGCCTGCTGGCGGCCCCTGCCGCATTCGCGCAGGTCGAGGTCGATATCGAGGGCGGCATTTCCGAACCGTTGCCGATCGCGGTGCCGGTGATGCCGACGCCGCAGATCGCCTCCACCCCCGCCGGATCGACCGACGCGCTGGGGCGGCAACTGGCGGAGATCGTCGCCAACGACCTGCGCAATTCGGGCCTGTTCAAGCCCGCCGGTCCCGCCGGGCTGCCGCCGGTCGCGATGGCACAGGTGCAGGCGCCCGACTATGCCGCGTGGAGCAATGCGCAGGCGCTGGTACAGGGTTATGTCCGGGCAGAGGCGAACGGCACGCTGACCATCGGCTGCTATCTCTACGACACGTTCGGCCGCACCGAACTGACGCGGCAGGGGTTCAACGTGGCGCCGGCCGAATGGCGTCGCGCCGCGCACAAATGCGCCGATGCGGTCTATACCCGCCTGTCGGGCGAGAGCGCCTATTTCGACAGCCGCATCGTCTATGTCAGCGAGACGGGGCCGAAGGGCAATCGCATCAAGCGGCTGGCGATCATGGACCAGGACGGGGCCAACCACCGCTTCCTGACCAACGGCCAGTCGATCGTGCTGACGCCGCGCTTCGCGCCGAACCAGCAGTCGATCGTGTACATGAGCTATGCCAATGAGCGGCCGGCAATCTATGTGCTCGACCTCGACAGCGGGCGGCAGCGGTTGCTGGTGCAGAATGCGTCGCTGACCTTCGCGCCGCGCTTCTCGCCCGATGGCCGCTATGTGCTGTTCTCGATGGCACAGGCGGGCAATACCGACATTTATCGCGTCTCGGCATCGGGGGGCAGTCCGCAACGGCTGACCAACGCGCCGGGCATCGATACCGGCGGCAGCTACTCGCCCGACGGGTCGAAGATCGTGTTCGAAAGCGACCGGTCGGGATCGCAGCAGCTTTACGTGATGAATGCCGACGGGTCGAACCAGCAGCGCATCAGCTTCGGCGGCGGACGCTATGCGACGCCGGTATGGAGTCCGCGCGGCGACCTGATCGCCTTTACCCGGCAGGGCGGCGGATCGTTCCGCGTCGGCATCATGTCGCCCAGCGGCGGCGGCGAGAAATTGCTGAGCGATGCGTGGGGCGACGAAGGGCCGAGCTGGTCGCCGAACGGCCGTGTCCTCACCTTCTTCCGCAGCGCGCAAGGGTCGGGCAGGACGCAAATCTGGTCGGTCGACCTGACCGGTGCGAACATCCGCCGCATCCCGACCGCACTCGACGGGTCGGACCCGAGCTGGGGGCCGCTGCGCCCCTGACCTTTCACCAACGGGGACCAATCCGCTACAGGGGCATTGTAGCGAGGAGCGAAACGACCAAGGGAGGTTTTTCGATGACCAAGTTTTCGACCACGCTGATCGTGGCAGCAGCGCTGGCGGCGACCGCCGGCTGCGCCAAGAAGCGGCCCGAAGTGCTGCCGCCCGCACCGGGCCAGACCGTCGACCCGAATGCCGGCGCCGGCGGCACGGGGACCGGGACCGGCACCAACGGCGTCGTGCCGGGATCGCGCGCCGATTTCCAGCAGTCGGTGGCCAGCGACACGATCAATTTCGGCCTCGACCAATATGATATCGACGCGACCGCGCGGCAGATCCTCGACAGCCAGGCGCAGTGGCTGACCCGTTATCCCAATGTCCGCGTGACGATCGAGGGCCATGCCGACGAACGCGGCACGCGCGAATACAACCTCGCGTTGGGCGATCGTCGCGCCAATGCCGCCAGCAGCTATCTGGCGACGCGGGGCGTTTCGCCGTCGCGGATCACGACGATCAGCTATGGCAAGGAACGCCCGCTGGCGTTGGGGTCGGACGAGGCCGCCTGGGCGCAGAACCGCCGTGCGGTGACGGTCGTCCTGCAGTAACCGGTAGCGGCGGCGGTGCCCGACGCACCGCCGCCGCTTGGAGCGGGTTGTGATCCTACGGAGGCGTCGTGATTGCCCGGTCGGGTTCGTCCGGCAAGGAGCGTGGTGCAGCAGGTAGCGGCGCTACCTGCAAGCCTCGGGACGCAGCCGGCGGGCGCGACAGGGCAACCGCGTTGCGGCGGGCCGATTCTGGTCCAAGGCGGCGTCGCTTGTCGGTCACGATGCCTAAGCATCGCTCCGCTCCTCGCTTCTGGCCCTGAACCAAAATCGGCTCCGTCACGATGCTTCCATAGGGTCACAACCCGCTCAGTCGAGCGGCCGCGCCGCCGACCATTTGCGCCGTTTCTTGACGAAGCGCGTCTCGTAGCGGCGGATGACCGGATCGTCGGCCAGCATCGCGTCGGCGAAGCGGTTGTAATCGGCCATGTCCGCGACCACGACCATCAGCGTCAGGTCGAACGGACCGGTAACCTCGAGGATCGTCTGGACCTGTGGTGTCGCATCGAGCCGCCGCAGCAACGCCTCGACATGCGGCAGGGCGTGACGGTCGAGCTGGATGTCGACCAGCGCCGACAGGAACGACCCCACCCGGTCGGAGACGATCGAGACGTCGGCGACGATCGTCCCGTCCTCGCGCATCCGCCGTACCCGGCGGGTAATCGCGGAAGGCGACAGGGCGACGTCGCGTGCCAAATCTTCCGCGGTGCGCAGCGCGTCGCGTTGCAGCCAGTGCAGCAGTTCGCGATCATGCCGGTCGAGGTCGCGCATTCCCGTCCATGGTCCCCGCTAGATTGCCGGTTTTCGCCGGTGGCGTCACGATCTTTGCCGAAATCGGGCGGAGCGGCCAAGCGATAAGGCGGCTCACCCAAGGGGAGGGAATATGCGTCGCTGGATCGTTACGTCGTCATTGTCGATCGCCATGAGCGGGATTGCCGTCGCGCAGGTCCCGGCCGACGATCCCGCCACGGTCGTTGCCGCCACGCGGGCGGCGATCACCGAACGCTATGTCCTGCCCGACACCGCCGCGAAGCTGAGCGCGGCGCTGGCCACGCCGCAGCGCTATCGCGGCCTGTCGGGCGATGCGCTGGCGGAGCGGATCAATGCCGATATGCGCACGGTCACCGCCGACAAGCATCTCGGCATCCGGTACGACCCGACAATGGCGGCGATGCTGGGCAGCCGGCCCTTGCCCGACGACGACGCTGCCATGCCGCCCGCCATGGCGCGGATGATCGCGCGGCAGAATGGGGGCATGCGGGCGATGGAGGTGCTGCCCGGCAATATCCGCATGGTCGCCTATGACGGCTTCGAATGGGGGACGCCGGAGGCCGAGGCGGCGATCGTCGGGGCGATGCAGTTTCTGCGCGGCGGTGACGCCTATATCATCGATCTGCGTCGCAACGGCGGCGGGTCGCCCGGCGCGGTCGCGGCCCTCGCCAGCTATTTCGTGCCCGCCGGAACGCCGCTGATGCGCTTCGAGATGCGCGGCAAGCCGGGCGAGGCGACGACCGCGCCCAAGGCGCCGTTCAGCCTGGCTGGCAAGCCGCTCTATGTGCTGACCAGCGGTGGCACCGCATCGGCGGCGGAGGAATTTGCGACGCATGTGTCGGCGCTGGGCTTCGGCACGCTGGTGGGCGAGCGAACGGCGGGCGCGGGGTTCCGCAACGACCTGCTGCCGGTCGGCAAAAGCTATGTGCTGAGCGTGTCGAGCGGGCGGGCGATCAGCCTGAAGACCGGCAAGGATTGGGAAGTGGTCGGCGTCGCGCCGGCCATTGCCGTGCCGGTCGATCGGGCGCCGGCAGCGGCACGGGCGGCGGCGATGACCGCGATCGCGGCGAAATCCAGTGGTGATGAACGGCGCGAGGCCGAGCGGCTGGCCGCCTTCTACCGGGCCATGGCGACGCCGGTGCGCGCCGCACGTCCGCTGACCGACTATGCCGGAAGCTATGGCGAGCGGCGGGTGGTCGTCAGCGGGGATCGCCTGACCAGCAGCAGGGGTGGGCGGCCGCCTTCGGCGCTGGTGCCGGTCGAAGCGAATGTCATGGTTCCGGAGGGCGATCCGCTGTCGCGCTTCCGCTTCGTGGAGCAGGGCGGGCGGATCGTCGCGCTGGAGGTCGAGCGGATCGACGGGTCGGTCGAGCGCGTGGCGCGTAGCGGGGGGTAATGGCTTTCGACGGGGCCGCTTCGACCGTCAAGGACGAGTGTGGCCGCCCCATTTCTCGAACCGGCGGCGGTCGGGCCGATGGTACGGGTTCGGCGCAGCCATCCTGTCTAGGTTGCGCTCCGGACGGCGTGTTCTCGACGGTCGCTTCTCGACAAGCTCGAAGCTGCTCGAACCGATCGGGGTGAGGGCAGGAATTTCAAGGGTTTAGCGAGACAGCGCGTTTCAAAGTTCACTAAGTTCACACTCGTGGCGTATTTGCACAGCCTGCGTTGTTGCGTAGCATTCGCAACTGGCGGAGCGCGGTGGAGCGACGGTGAGAAAGAGCGGCGCGGAGCGTAATGTGGTCGGCATGATGTAGGAAAATGGTTTCCGCACCTTATGCGTCATCGCCAGCGACGGCGGCGATCCACGAACGTTGCGGGCGCGGCTCAGTTACGTCGGATCGCCATTCGGCTGTTCGCAACCTGGTTTCTCGTCCGGCACGCCCCCTGTCGTTACCCCGGAACAGGTCCAGGGTGACGACTCGAAGGTGAACGCCGATCCGCCCGAGGAAGACCCTAGAGTTTGATCCATCTAAGCTGAAGCGTAGCCGCTGTTGCGGAGGTAGTTGGCGCATTCGTGTGGAGGGAAAGCGTCGAGAAGCGAGCCGATCTGCTTCCATGTCGCCTCGACCGATCGGGTGTTGGCCTTGCGGAGCAGCGTCTTGAGCTTGGCGAAGACCTGCTCGATGGGATTGAGGTCGGGCGAGTAGGGCGGCAGGAACAGGAGCCTGGCGCCGACGGAGCGGATGAGCTGGCGGACGGCCTTGCCCTTGTGGCTACCGAGATTGTCCATGACGACGATGTCGCCGGGCGAAAGGGTAGGCAGCAGGAACTGCGCGACATAGGCGGCAAAGCTCTCGCCGTTGATGGGGCCGTCGAGCACGAGCGGCGCGTCGATGCGATCATGCCGGAGCGCCGCCAGGAAGGTGAGTGTGCGCCAATGACCGTGCGGCACCTTGTCGACCAGCGGCAGGCCACGGGCACACCAGCCGCGCAGGCGCGTCATGTTGGTCTTGGCCCAGGTTTCGTCGATGAAGACGAGGCGCCTGGGATCGATCCGGCCCTGATACTTGCGCCATTGTGCGCGACGTCTGGCGATCACGGGCCGATCCTGCTCGCGGGCGATCAGCGTCTTTTTTTGAACGTGATCCCGGCCTCGCGCACGATCCGCCACACCGAACCGTAGCTCGTCACCACGCCGCGCTCGCTCAATTCCGCCACCAGCCCGCGCAGCGTCACGTCCGGCTTGACCGCCAGCCGCTCCAGCAGCCACTCACGTTCAGCGGCCAGCGAACGCGGCTGCTTGCGTCCCAGCGGTCGCGCCGCGGCGCTGCCCGTCGCCCGACGTCGTTGCGACCACTTCACCGCACTCGCCACGCTGACGCCGAACAATTCGGCCGTTGCCCGGCACGACCGGCCACCCACAACCGATGCCGCTACCCGCTCACGTAGATCATCCGAATAGGCTCGACCCACACCTGCCGACCTCCGCACGGCAAGCAGCTTGAATCAGACTTCCTGCGCCTTGTGAATCCCCAATCGATTCCGCTCAGATGACTCAAACTCTAGAGTCGGATGACACGAGGTGGACCGTTCGTCCTGAGTAGCCGCTGAGCTTGTCGAAGCGGCGTATCGAAGGACCGTGGCGGGTGCTTCGATACGGGCCTTCGACTTCGCTCAGTCCCTACTCAGCACGAACGGTTCTATTTCATGTCATCCCGCTCTAGCCTTCGCCGGGACGACGCGCGCAGGCGGCACGCGGCCTTGAACGAAAACCGCCCCGCAGATCGCTCTGCGGGGCGGTGTCGTTTCAGGCGCCGGCGGCGGCCTTGGCCTTGCCGCCCTTGCGCGGCTTCTTGGGCGCGGCGGGCGTCATTTCGAAGGCGAGGGCATTGTCCTTCAACCGGACCTTCACCTCGCCGCCATGGACCAGCTTGCCGAACAGCAGTTCCTCGGCCAGCGGCTGCTTGATCTTGTCCTGGATCAGGCGGCCCATCGGCCGTGCTCCGTAGAGCTTGTCATAGCCGCGCTCGGTCAGCCATGCCTTCGCCTCTTCGTCCAGATGGATATGGACGCCGCGATCGGCCAGCTGCAGTTCGAGCTGGAGGATGAACTTGTCCACCACCCGCGCCACGACTTCCGGCGGCAGATAGCCGAACGGCACGATCGCATCGAGGCGGTTGCGGAATTCGGGGGTGAAGAGCTTCTTCACCGCCTCTTCCTGCACGTCCTCGCGGTCGATCTGGCCGAAGCCGATCGATTCCTTGGCCATGTCCGACGCGCCCGCATTGGTCGTCATGATGAGAATGACGTTGCGGAAATCGACGGTCTTGCCGTGGTGGTCGGTCAGCTTGCCGTTGTCCATCACCTGCAACAGGATGTTGAACAGGTCGGGATGCGCCTTCTCGATCTCGTCGAGCAGCAGCACGCAATGCGGCTGCTGGTCGATCGCGTCGGTCAACAGGCCACCCTGGTCATAGCCGACATAGCCCGGCGGGGCGCCGATCAGCCGGCTGACCGAATGGCGCTCCATATATTCGGACATGTCGAAGCGCTGGAGCGGAATGCCCATGATCTCCGACAGCTGGCGCGCGACCTCGGTCTTGCCGACGCCGGTGGGGCCGGTGAACAGATAGTTGCCGATCGGCTTGTCCGGGTCACGCAGGCCCGCGCGCGACAGCTTGATCGCCGACGACAGCGCCTTGATCGCATCGTCCTGCCCGAACACCACCCGCTTGAGGTCGAGTTCGAGATTGGCGAGCACGCGGGTATCGTCGGTCGACACGGTCTTGGGCGGGATGCGCGCCATCGTCGCGATGACCGCCTCGATCTCCTTGGCGGTGATCGTCTTCTTCCGCTTGGGTGCCGGCACCAGCATCTGCATCGCGCCGACTTCGTCGATCACGTCGATCGCCTTGTCCGGCAACTTGCGGTCGTTGATGTAGCGCGCCGACAATTCCACCGCCGACTTGATCGAATCGGGGGTGTATTTGACCTTGTGGTGCTCCTCGAACGCCGAACGCAGGCCGGTCAGGATCTTGATCGTATCCTCGACCGAGGGTTCGTTCACGTCGATCTTCTGGAACCGGCGCAGCAGCGCGCGATCCTTTTCGAAGTGGTTGCGGAACTCCTTGTACGTCGTCGAGCCGATGCAGCGAATCTGTCCGCCCGACAGCGCGGGCTTAAGGAGGTTCGAGGCGTCCATCGCCCCGCCGCTGGTGGCACCAGCGCCGATGACGGTGTGGATTTCGTCGATGAAGAGGACCGCGTGCGGCAGCTTTTCCAGCTCGGTCACGACCTGCTTCAGCCGCTCCTCGAAATCGCCGCGATAGCGGGTGCCGGCGAGCAGCGCGCCCATGTCGAGCGAATAGATCACCGCGGGCAACAGCACCTCGGGCACGTCGCCCTCGACGATCTTGCGCGCAAGACCCTCGGCGATCGCCGTCTTGCCGACGCCGGGATCACCGACATAGAGCGGGTTGTTCTTCGAGCGGCGGCACAGGATCTGCACCGTGCGGTCGACCTCGGCCGAACGCCCGATCAGCGGGTCGACCTTGCCGGTCTTCGCCTTCTCGTTCAGGTCGACGCAGAATTGCTTGAGCGCGCTTTCGCCCTTGCCCTTGTCGGCGGCCTTGGGGCTTTCCTTTTCCTCGGCGCCCTTCGGTGCCGGGGTCTCGGTCGCGGCCGCGCCGCCCTTGCCGACGCCGTGGCTGATGAAGCTGACCGCGTCCAGCCGGCTCATATCCTGCTGCTGCAGGAAATAGACGGCGTAGGTCTCACGCTCGCTGAACATCGCGACCAGCACATTGGCGCCGGTCACTTCGTCGCGGCCCGACGACTGGACGTGAAGGATCGCGCGCTGCACGACCCGCTGGAAGCTGCTGGTCGGCGACGGATCGGTCGCGGCGTCCAGCTTGAACGTGTCGAGTTCGGTATCGAGATAATGGGCGACGGTCGCGCGCAGTTCGTCGAGGTCGACGCCGCAGCCGGTCATCACCTTGGCCGCATCGACATCGTCGGTCAGCGCGAACAGGAGGTGTTCGAGCGTCGCATATTCGTGCCGGCGCGAGGATGCGGCCTCGAGCGCCTTGTGCAGCGTGGATTCCAGTGCGGATGCGAAGGATGGCATTCAGTTCACTCCGGTCGGCCGGCGAGAACGCGCCGGCCCTGCGTCCCGGTATCCCGGGTCTCCCCCAATGTCGGTATGCCGCCGCCCGGCATCAAGCGGGGCGGAACATCTCATGACCGGAACAGCGCGTCGGCGCTGGCGCGGTGGCTGTTCGCCCGCTCGATCCGTGCGCGGCATCGGGCGATCTCGCCCTCCAGCGCGGCGATACGCTTCGTCAGTTCATCGACCGACAGCGGGTCCAGATCCTCGATGAGCAACATGGGCAACAGGCTGCCACGAAGATGGTTAACATTTTCGTCGGGTTCCATCGCGATGCAGCGTTGACCCTGTGGCCAGCGATGTCAATAACGCCCAACACAGGGGGATGAAGGTTATGGACGTACCAGCGGCGATGCGTGCGATCGATCCGACCGAACCGGGCGGTCCGGAGGTGCTGGTCGTGGTCGAACGGCCGACGCCCCGACCGGCGGCGGGCGAGGTGCTGATCCGCGTCGCCGCGGCCGGCGTGAATCGCCCCGACGTCCTGCAACGCACCGGCGGCTATGCCCCGCCGCCCGGCGCACCGAGCATTCCCGGCCTGGAGGTCGCCGGCCATGTCGTCGCGGTCGGCGACGATGCCGACGGCCACCTGATCGGCCAGCCGGTCTGCGCGTTGCTGGCGGGCGGCGGCTATGCCGAATATGTCGCGGTCCCGGCCGGCCAGTGCCTGCCGGTCCCGGACGGTCTGTCGATGGTCGAGGCGGCGGCGCTGCCCGAGACGCTGTTCACCGTGTGGACCAATTTGTTCGAGCGCGGCTATGCGGCCGAGGGCGACAGCGTGCTGGTCCATGGCGGTACCAGCGGTATCGGCACCATGGCGATCCTGCTCGGCAAATTGTTCGGGCTGGAGGTCATCGTCACCGTCGGCAGCGATGCGAAGGCGCAGGCGGCGCGCGACCTGGGGGCGGCACATGCGATCAACTACCGCGCCGAGGATTTCGTCGAACGGGGTCGCGGAGATTACCGGGGGCAGGGGCGTCAGCGTCGTGCTCGACATGGTCGGCGGCGACTATGTACCGCGCAACATCAAGTGTCTGGCCGAGGATGGCCGCCATGTCTCGATCGCGGTGCAGGGCGGGGCGAGCGCCACGGTGCCGCTGTGGGACATCATGCGCCGCCGCCTGACGCTGACCGGATCGACGCTGCGCCCGCGCGATGCGGCGTTCAAGGAAATGGTCGCCGACGAATTGTCGCGCACGGTGTGGCCGCATGTCGCCGAAGGGCGGCTGCGTCCGGTGATGGACCGCAGCTTCCCGCTGGAACAGGCGGCCGACGCACACCGACGGATGGAAGCGGGCGACCATGTCGGCAAGATCGTGCTGACGCTGGAATAACGCCAAGTCGTCAAAAGAAGCGTCATCCCAGCGAAGGCTGGGATCTCTTGGTGATGGCGCGCGACAGGAGCCGCGAGAGGCCCCGGCCTTCGCTGGGGCGACGCTTGCATTTCACCGGGTCGGATTTGGACCACACGGCACGACGCTTGCCCTTTGCGGCGACCTGTCCTAAGTCCGTGTCCAACGTGGCCGCCCGGTTTGGGCGGCCCTTTCTATTTCGGAGACCCGTCGTGGCCCAGCCGCTGATGCCGCATGCGACCGCTTCCTGGCTCGTCGACAATACCGCGCTGTCCTTTCCGCAGATCGCCGATTTCTGCGGCCTGCACGTCCTCGAGGTGCAGGCGATCGCCGACGACACCGCCGCGACCAAGCTGACCGGGCGCGATCCGGTGCGTGCGCACGAACTGACGATGGAAGAGATCGAGAAGGGGCAGAAGAACCCCGACTATCGCCTGATCATGATGAAGGGGCCGGAGCAGGTCCGCCGGACCAAGGGGCCGCGCTACACCCCGGTCAGCAAGCGGCAGGACAAGCCGGACGGCATCGCGTGGATCATCCGCAACCATCCGGAAATCAGCGACGGCGCGATCGGCAAGCTGATCGGCACCACCCGCACGACCATCGCCGCGATCCGCGACCGCACCCATTGGAACATCGGCAACATCACACCGAAGGACCCGGTGACGCTGGGCCTGTGTTCGCAGCGCGAGCTGGACGCTCTGGTCGGCAAGGCCGCCAAGGCCGCCGGTATCGAGGCGCCGACCGACACCCGGCTGGAAGGCGACCGCGAGGCGCTGATCGAGCAGCTGCGCAACGAGCGCACCCAGGCCGCGCGCGACGCCGAACTGGCCGAGCGTGGCGAATCGGCCGAACCGTCGAGCTTCTTCGACCCGTTCAAGCGCTGATACGCTTCGCCCGAGCGCATTGCCGGCCCGGCCATCCCATGATGGCCGGGCCGTTTGCGTATCGGTGACAAAGGCTTAGGCTGCATACTTCCGAAGCGGAGTGCCCAAGCCCATGTCCGACGACCTGAACGCCCGCGCCATCGCGCTGTACGACGCCTTCACCCATGAGCATCACGACCGCCGCACCTTCATGGCGCAGATGGTCGCACTCGCCGGATCGACCGCTGCGGCCGAGGTGCTGATCGCGAGCATCGCCGCGTCGCCCGCCGCCGCGCAGCAGGTCGCGGCGAACGACAGCCGGCTCGACGTGGCGAAGGCGAGCGGCACCGAGGCGGGCCATCCCGCCACCGCCTATTTCGCGGCACCCAAGGGCGGCGGCAAGCTGCCGCTGGTGCTGGTGATCCACGAAAATCGCGGGCTGAACGCGCATATCGAGGATGTCGCGCGACGGGTCGCGCTGGCCGGGTTCCGGGTGATCGCGCCCGACCTGCTCGCCCCGCAAGGCGGCACGCCGGCCGACGAGGACAAGGCCCGCGCGATGATCGGTACGATCGATTACGACGTCGCGCTGGCGCAGGCCAAGGCGTATCTGGCCAAGGCGCGCGGCGAGCGGAAGGGGCTGCGCACCGGGGTGGTCGGCTTTTGCTGGGGCGGGGCGTTCGTCAACCGGCTGGCGGTCGCCGATCCGGCGTTGACCGCCGGGGTCAGCTATTATGGGCCGGCGCCCGATCCCGCCGAAGCGGCCAAGGTCCGCGCCGCGCTGATGCTGCAACTGGCCGGGAAGGATGCGCGGGTGAATGCGACCGCGCTGCCATGGGGGGAGGCGCTGCGCAAGGCGGGCAAGACCGCGACGACCCATGTCTATCCCGGCGTCGACCATGCGTTCAACAACGACACGTCGGCGATGCGCTACGACGCCGCGGCGGCGAAACTCGCCTGGGATCGGACGATCGCCTTTCTGCGTCACGAGCTTGACGCCAAACAGGTAGATGTTCCACCTTCGTTCCAATGATTCGGAGGAGATGCCCCATGGCCGGACTGACGCTGTACACCAACCCGATGTCGCGCGGGCGGATCGCGCGCTGGATGCTGGAGGAGGTCGGCGCGGACTATGCGGTCGAGATGCTCGGCTATGGCGGCACGATGAAGGCCGACGCCTATCTGGCGATCAATCCCATGGGGAAGGTGCCGGCGATCGTCCATGAAGGCCGCGTCGTGACCGAATGCGCGGCGATCTGCGCTTATCTCGCCGATGCCTTTCCCGACGCCGGCCTCGCGCCGATGGCCGGGGAGCATGCCGATTATTATCGCTGGCTGTTCTTCGCGGCCGGTCCGGTCGAGCAGGCGGTCACCAACCGTTCGCTGGGCGTGGTGCCGAGCGACGACCAGCAGCGGATGGTCGGCTATGGCGATTACGACCGGGTGGTCGCGGTGCTGGAGGCGGCGGTATCGGCGCATCCCTATATCGCGGGCGATCGCTTCACCGCCGGCGATGTCTATGTCGGGTCGCAGGTGATGTGGGGTACGCAGTTCGGCACGCTGCCGAAGCGCGATGCGTTCCTCGCCTATGCCGCGCGGCTGGCCGATCGCCCGGCGCATCTCCGCGCGAGCGAGCTGGACGATGCCGCGATGGCGGAGATGCAGGCCGCGGGGTGAGGGTGACGGTACGCGTGTTTGTCCGCGGAACGCCGCCAAACAAGGTCCGTCACCCCGGACTTGATCCGGGGTCCCGCTGCCTTACGACCGTCGAGAAGAAGCGGGACCCCGGCTCAAGGCCGGGGTGACGGGGTGGCTCACCGCCGCACGTTGATCAGCCACACCTTCGGGCCACCGGTCGGCTGCGGCTTGCCGTCCAGTCGTCGGGCGCGGAGGATGCGGACCGGGTCGAGAATCATCTGCCCCTTCATCGCGTCCGATCCGCCGCCGGTCGGCCTGGCGAGGATGCGCTTGACCACGTCCATGCCGCCGACGACCCGCCCGAACGCGGCATAGCCGGCAAAGTCGCCCTTCGCGTCCATGCTGGGCATCGCGCCGACCAGCAGCACGAAATTGCCGCCCGCCGAATTGGCTTCGGGCCGCCGCGCCATCGAGATCGCGCCGTCGACATGTTTCACCCCCGTCCGGTCGGTACGCTCATGGGGGAAGGGCGGCAGGATGCGGCGCGCATCGGTGCGGATGCCGCCCTGGATGAAGCCGAGCTTCGGATCGGCCTTGCGCCGGGCCGAGCGATAGAAGTCGGTATCGTCGAACCGGCCGTCATCGACATAGGCGAGGAAGTTCTTCGACGTCGCCGGTGCGCGCTTGACGTCCAGCGCGACGATGATCGGCCCGACATTGGTATCGAACCGCACGCGGACATAGCCGGGCGTGGCGCGGGTGGCGGACTGGGCATGGGCGCCGGGCGCGAGCGCCAGCAGCAACAGGGCAAACAGGATACGCATGGGCCGGCTTCTATCGTCGCAAGCCGGCGCACGGAAGCGCCGCGTCAGCTGGCCTGCATCGCGGCATATTCGACCAGCAGCGGACCGAACGCCTCGGGTGGCGGGAAACCCGGATAGCGGTGTCGTGCCGGTGTGGCAGCCCAGGGGAACCCTTCGGCGGTACAGGTGTCGATGAACGGCGCGAAGCCCTCCGGCCGGTCGAGCACGCCGACGCGGACATTGGCAAAGCCGGGATCGGGTTCGATCCGGGTGAACAGCCAGCCTTTGCAATGGCCGCAATGATGATGGCGGATCTGATCGCCATGCAGCCCGCCGATCACCGTATCGCCGATGACGGTCAGCGCGCCGCTGGGCACCGCAACGCTCAGCGAGAAGGCGCTGCCCGACATACGCTGGCACCCGCGACAATGGCACGCCATGGTGATCATCGGCGCGGCATCGATGCGCAGCCGCACCTGTCCGCAACGGCATCCGCCTTCGATCGGCAGGGTGGGCGGCTGGGCAGGGGGCATCGCATCGCTCCGTTGGCGCGGGAATGTCGGACCGGTATAGGCCGGGGCAACGACAGGGCAAATGGGGGCGGGCGATGATGATGACGCGGGCGATCCTGTGGCCGAGCTTCGCATTGGTGGCGTTGATCTTTCTGGTCAGCCTGACGTTGGTGCAGGCGCGCTTTGGCCATATGCGGCGGCAGCGGCCCCGTGCGGCCGATTTCGCCGACAGCGAAGCGAGTCGCGCCTATTTCCGCCCGGTCGAACGGCCTGCTGCCAACCTCGCCAATCTGTTCGAGATGCCGGTGCTGTATTTCGCGCTGGTGCCGCTGTTGCTGGTGACGGGGCTGGCGACGCTGACGCAGGTCACGCTCGCCTGGATCTATGTCGCCCTTCGTGCCGGGCACAGCATGGCGCATGTCACTGGCCGGGTGCGGACGCGCTTCGTCCTGTTCGCCGTGTCGAACGCGGTGCTGGCGGCGATGTGGATCGGCTTCGCGATCGACATCGGCTTCTCGGCGCGCTGACGGACCGGAACGGCGGACCGGGTGTGGCGTTAGTGTCGCGAATTGCCGGAGAATATCCAATGACCCGTTTCGCCGCCGCCGCTGCTCTGCCCGTCCTCGCGCTGCTCGGCGCGTGCGGCGGACAGGAAATCACGACGACCAACGACAGCAACGTCGTGTCGAACGACGTCTATGCCAATGCCGCGTTCCGCAACGATGGCGAGGTCGGCAACGAGATGATCGCGATCAATCCGATGGAGACCGAAGCCAATTCGGTGACCACCGCCGGCGATGCGATGATGGGCAACACGCCCGACGCGATGAACGCGACGATGGGCAACACCACCAACTGATCGCCCAAATCGGGTGACGTTCGCAGCGGGCGGCGGGGCAGGGGCTTCGCCGCCCGTTGTGCTGCGGCCGGTCCGCCGCGCGCCATTGACCGGATGGGGGTGCGTCTGTATAGGCCGCGCGTCCCACTGGGTCGGCGTCCTAGCCGTCATCGGCCTGCATGTGGGTTCAAAGAGCTGAACATTGCTGGAGACATCGGCCCCGAGGGTTCTTGCCCACGTGGCCTTTGCGCATTTCTGACAGGAACGGCTCCGGCAAAGTAACCGCAAGATAAGGTGAAGGGCTTCATGCCGACGATCAACCAGCTGGTCCGCAAGGGCCGCGAACCGCAGAAGGCCAAGTCGAAGGTCCCTGCGATGGACCAGAACCCGCAGAAGCGCGGTGTCTGCACCCGCGTCTACACGACGACCCCGAAGAAGCCGAACTCGGCGCTGCGCAAGGTGGCCAAGGTCCGCCTGACCAACAGCCGCGAAGTCATCAGCTACATTCCGGGTGAAGGCCACAACCTCCAGGAGCACTCGGTCGTGCTGATCCGCGGCGGTCGTGTGCGCGATCTTCCCGGCGTTCGCTACCACGTCCTGCGCGGCGTGCTCGATACGCAGGGTGTCAAGGATCGCCGCCAGTCGCGTTCGAAGTACGGCGCCAAGCGTCCGAAGTGATCCCGTGCCGCGCGTAACCCGCGCGGACATGTGGTCCATCTACCCCCAGTAAGCCCCCGACAGGTTCGGGAACCGGCTGAAGATTGAAGGAATATCTGATGGCTCGTCGTCGTCGTCCCGAAAAGCGGGAAATCCTGCCTGATCCCGTATACGGGGATGAGGTTCTGACCAAGTTCATGAATTCGGTGATGCTGGACGGCAAGAAGTCCGTCGCCGAAGGCATCGTCTATTCGGCATTCGAAACCGTCGAGAGCCGCGCGAAGCGCGATCCGCTGGGCGTGTTCCACGATGCGCTGAACAACGTGAAGCCGAACATCGAAGTGCGTTCGCGCCGCGTCGGCGGTGCGACCTACCAGGTGCCGGTCGAAGTCCGCTTCGAACGCGCCCAGGCGCTGGCGATCCGCTGGCTGATCGCTAGCGCACGCAACCGCAGCGAGAACACCATGTCGGCCCGCCTGTCGGGCGAGCTGATGGACGCTGCCAACAACCGCGGCAACGCCGTCAAGAAGCGCGAAGACACGCACCGCATGGCGGAAGCGAACCGCGCCTTCTCGCACTACCGCTGGTAAGGTCCAAGCGGTGGCTTTTCACCGCTGATCTAACCGCCTATATCGTGGGGAGCGGGCGTCATGCCTCGCTCCCCACATTGCTAAGGAAGCACGATCATGGCCCGCAGCCATCCGCTCGAACGGTATCGTAACATCGGCATCATGGCGCACATCGACGCCGGCAAGACGACCACCACCGAGCGTATTCTTTACTACACCGGCAAGTCCTACAAGATCGGCGAAGTGCACGAAGGCACCGCCACCATGGACTGGATGGAGCAGGAACAGGAACGCGGCATCACCATCACCTCGGCGGCAACCACCTGCAAGTGGCGCGCCGAAGAGGGCAAGGGTGAAGAGCACCTGATCAACATCATCGACACCCCCGGCCACGTCGACTTCACCATCGAAGTCGAGCGTTCGTTGCGCGTGCTCGACGGTGCGGTCGCCTGTTTCGACGGCGTTGCCGGCGTGGAGCCGCAGTCGGAAACCGTGTGGCGTCAGGCCGACAAGTACGGCGTGCCGCGCATGTGCTTCGTCAACAAGCTCGACCGCACCGGTGCCGACTTCTATTTCTGCGTCGATTCGATCATCGAGCGCCTCGGTGCGCGTCCGGCGGTCCTGTATCTCCCGATCGGCATCGAAGGCGGTTTCAAGGGCCTCGTCGACCTGGTCGAGAACCGCGCGATCATCTGGCTCGAAGAGTCGCTGGGCGCGAAGTTCGAATATCAGGACATCCCGGCCGACATGGCCGAGAAGGCCGCGAAGTATCGCAGCGACCTGATCGAAATGGCCGTCGAGCAGGACGACGACCTGATGGAAGCCTATCTCGAAGGCAATGAACCGTCGGTCGCCGATCTGAAGAAGCTGATCCGCAAGGGGACGCTGGCGATGAACTTCGTGCCGATCGTGTGCGGTTCGGCGTTCAAGAACAAGGGCGTGCAGCCGCTGCTCGACGCCGTCGTCGACTATCTGCCGTCGCCGCTGGACATTCCGGACGTGCAGGGCGTGAAGCTCGACGGCGAGACCCCGGATTCGCGTCCGGCGTCGGACACCGCGCCGCTGTCGCTGCTGGCGTTCAAGATCATGAACGACCCGTTCGTCGGCAGCCTGACCTTCGCCCGCATCTATTCGGGCACCCTCACCAAGGGTTCGTACCTGAACTCGGTGAAGGACAAGAAGGAAAAGATCGGCCGTATGCTCCTCATGCACGCGAACTCGCGTGAGGACATCGACGAGGCGCGTGCGGGCGACATCGTCGCGATCGCCGGTCTGAAGGAAACGACGACCGGCGACACGCTGTGCGATCCGTCGAACCCGATCATCCTCGAGCGGATGGAGTTCCCGGAACCCGTCATCGAGCTGTCGGTGGAACCGAAGACCAAGGCCGACCAGGAAAAGATGGGCATCGCGCTCAACCGCCTGGCCGCCGAGGATCCCTCGTTCCGCGTGTCGACCGACCATGAATCGGGCCAGACGATCATCAAGGGCATGGGTGAACTCCACCTCGAAATCCTCGTCGATCGCATGAAGCGCGAATTCAAGGTGGAAGCGAATGTCGGTGCGCCGCAGGTGGCGTATCGCGAATATCTCGCCAAGCCGGTCGAACTGACCTACACCCACAAGAAGCAGTCGGGTGGTTCGGGCCAGTTCGGCGAAGTGAAGGTCAAGGTCGTCCCCGGCGAGCGTGGCTCGGGCTACCAGTTCTTCGACGAGATCAAGGGCGGCAACATCCCGCGCGAATATATCCCGTCGGTGGAAAAGGGCATGCGCGAGACCGCACAGACCGGTTCGCTGATCGGCTTCCCGATCATCGACTTCGAAGTGCACCTGATCGACGGCAAGTACCACGACGTCGACTCGTCGGCGCTGGCGTTCGAAATCTGCGCCCGCGGCGCGATGCGCGAAGCGGCCCAGAAGGCCGGCATCAAGCTGCTCGAGCCGATCATGAAGGTCGAGGTCGTGACCCCGGAAGACTATCTGGGCGACGTCATCGGCGACATGAACAGCCGTCGTGGCCAGATCCAGGGCACCGACAGCCGCGGCAACGCGCAGACCGTCGAAGCGATGGTCCCGCTCGCCAACATGTTCGGCTATGTGAACCAGCTCCGCTCGTTCACGCAGGGCCGCGCGCAATACTCGATGCAGTTCTCGCACTATGACGAAGTGCCGCAGAACGTCGCGGACGAGGTGAAGGCGAAGATGGCCTGA
Source organism: Sphingomonas paucimobilis (assembly GCA_036946325.1). Lineage (GTDB taxonomy): Bacteria > Pseudomonadota > Alphaproteobacteria > Sphingomonadales > Sphingomonadaceae > Sphingomonas > Sphingomonas paucimobilis_A. The sequence goes on along the minus strand of JAQIJL010000001.1, from coordinate 1,552,226 downwards.
GGCGGACGGAGCTAAGCCAGCTTAGCTCCGAGACGCCGTAAGGCCGGCCGGCGGGCCGGTCCCACGACCGTCCCGACCGACGACGAATTTACTTCGTTGTCCTCTCCCCGGTTCGGGGGCTGGCATTACGAAACAACACCCGCTAAAGGGCCGCGTTCGCGTGGCCCCGGCGGCACCGAATTCGAATCAGAAGGTAGGAAAATGGCTAAGGCAAAATTCGAGCGGAACAAGCCGCACCTCAACATCGGCACCATCGGTCACGTCGACCACGGCAAGACCTCGCTGACCGCCGCGATCACGAAGGTGCTGGCGGACACGATGGGCGGCGTCGCCGTCGACTTCGCCAACATCGACAAGGCGCCGGAAGAGCGCGAGCGCGGCATCACCATCTCGACCGCGCACGTCGAGTATGAGACCGCCAACCGCCACTATGCGCACGTCGACTGCCCGGGTCACGCCGACTATGTGAAGAACATGATCACCGGCGCGGCGCAGATGGACGGCGCGATCCTGGTCGTGTCGGCCACCGACGGCCCGATGCCGCAGACCAAGGAGCACATCCTGCTCGCCAAGCAGGTCGGCGTTCCGACCATGGTCGTCTTCCTGAACAAGGTCGACCTGGTTGACGACGAGGAAATCCTCGAACTCGTCGAAATGGAAATCCGCGAAGAACTGTCGAAGCGTGAATTCGACGGCGACAACATTCCGATCATCCGCGGTTCGGCCACCTGCGCCCTGTCGGGTTCGGACGCCAAGCTGGGCCAGGAAGCCATCCTGGAACTGATGAAGGCGGTCGACGAGTCGATCCCGCAGCCGGAACGTCCGCTGGACAAGCCGTTCATGATGCCGATCGAAGACGTGTTCTCGATCTCGGGTCGCGGCACCGTGGTCACCGGCCGCGTCGAAACCGGCGTCGTGAAGGTCGGCGAGGAAGTCGAAATCGTCGGCATCCACGAATCGGTCCGCAAGACCGTCGTGACCGGCGTCGAAATGTTCCGCAAGCTGCTCGACCAGGGCCAGGCCGGCGACAACATCGGCGCGCTGATCCGCGGCGTCGCCCGTGACGAAGTGGAGCGTGGTCAGGTTCTGGCGAAGCCGGGTTCGATCACCCCGCACACCGACTTCCAGTCGTCGGTATACGTGCTGTCGAAGGATGAAGGTGGCCGTCACACGCCGTTCTTCGCCAACTATCGTCCGCAGTTCTACTTCCGCACCACGGACGTCACCGGCACGATCGAGCTGCCGGAAGGCACCGAAATGGTCATGCCGGGCGACGAAGTCGCGCTGGGCGTGAAGCTGATCGCACCGATCGCCATGGACGTCGGCCAGCGCTTCACCATCCGTGAAGGCGGTCGTACCGTCGGCGCAGGGGTTGTCAGCGGCATCGACAAGTAATATAGCGACTCGAACAGGTGGCGGTCCCCGGCGACGGGGGCCGCCATTTGCTATTTAATGAGGGCACCTCGCTTGTAGCTGGGGTATCCACTAAGCCATTCGTTGTTAATCAAGAGCCGTCCCAACGGCCCGCTCTTTCGCATCGGTAGGACCATGGACAACAATATCCGTATTCGCCTGAAGGCGTTCGACCATCGCGTGCTCGACCAGGCGGCCGGCGACATCGCCGACACCGCGCGTCGCACCGGCGCCCTGATCCGTGGACCGATTCCGCTGCCCACGCACATCGACAAGTTCACGGTCAACCGTGGCCCGCACATCGACAAGAAGTCGCGCGAGCAGTTCGAGACCCGCACCTACAAGCGTCTGCTCGACATCGTGCAGCCGACCCCCCAGACCGTCGACGCGCTGATGAAGCTCGACCTCGCGGCAGGGGTGGACGTAGAGATCAAGCTGGCGTAAAGCCCAGCTTGCCGCGACGTAGGGTGATTCCGCCCTGCGTCGCGCTTTCGCTTCCCGCCGGTTCGTTCTGAACGACAGGCGGTAGAGGCCGGGAAAGCAACCAAAGGGATACCGAACGGCACCACGCTTCCGGGCAAGGTGCCGTTGTCCGCGTCCCCGCTATCGTCGATGCAGCCCTTCGGTGGGGGAATATCGGCGATGTCTGGCCCTGGCGGGGGCGTGCAGATCGCAAGGGCTGGGGCTTCGGAGGCGGGTGACCGCGCACCGGGGCCTTTTTCGTTAGGCAAGCTCGTCGTCAAGACGAGCCTCTGTTGGAGGAGTAGGTCATGCGTACTGGTGTGATCGCGAAGAAAATGGGTATGACCCGGCTGTTCCAGGACGATGGGCGCCACGTGCCCGTCACCGTCCTGCAGCTGGAAGACGTGCAGGTCGTCGCCCGTCGTGAGAAGGATCGTGACGGCTATGTCGCGGTGCAGCTCGGCGCCGGCGTCGCCAAGGCGAAGAACGTCGCCAAGCCGCAGCGCGGCCATTTCGGCAAGGCCGAAGTGACCCCGAAGGCGCGCGTGGTCGAGTTCCGCGTTGCGGACGATGCGCTGCTGGATGTCGGTGCCACCATCGGTGCCGACCATTATGTCGCCGGCCAGCTGGTCGACGTTTCGGGCCGTACGCAGGGCAAGGGCTTTGCGGGCGCCATGAAGCGCTGGAACTTCGGCGGTCTGCGCGCCACGCACGGCGTGTCGGTCTCGCACCGTTCGCACGGTTCGACCGGTCAGCGTCAGGATCCGGGCAAGGTCTTCAAGAACAAGAAGATGGCCGGCCACATGGGCGACCGTAACCGCACGCAGCAGAATCTGCAGGTCGTGTCGACGGATCTCGAGCGTGGGCTGATCTTCATCAAGGGTTCGGTTCCCGGCCACAAGGGCAGCTGGCTGACGGTCAAGGACGCGGTGAAGGTCGCGCGCCATGCCGACGCGCCGTATCCCGCGGGCCTGAAGAGCGCCAACAGCAACGACGCCGCCGCTCCGGCAGCGACCGACGGCCAGGAGGGCTGATCATGAAGGTCAAGGTACAGACCCTCGACGCCGTCGAAAGCGGCGATATCGAGCTGAACGACGAGGTGTTCGGCCTCGATCCGCGTGCGGACATCCTGCACCGGGTCGTGACCTGGCAGCTCGAAAAGCGTCGCGGCACCGCCCGCGGCACCCGCGAGCGCGCCGATGTCGCGCGTTCGGGCAAGAAGCTGGGTCGCCAGAAGGGCGGCGGTGTGGCGCGTCACGGCGATCGCCGCGCACCGGTGTTCATCGGCGGTGGTAAGGCGCACGGCGCCCGCGTCCGCGACTTCAACCCGGGCCTGAACAAGAAGGTTCGCGCCCTGGGCCTGAAGATGGCGCTGTCGAGCCATGCCAAGGCCGGTTCGCTGGTCGTCCTCGACGGCTTGAACGTCGAGAACGGCAAGACCCAGGTCCTGCTCGGCAACCTTGCCAAGCTGGGCTTCGGCAAGACCTCGCTGGTCATCGACGGCGACGCGGTGGAAAACACCTTCGCGCTGGCCGCCCGCAACCTGCGTCAGGTCAATGTCCTGCCCGCCGGTGGCGCGAACGTCTATGACATCCTGAAGCACGACACGCTGGTGCTGACCCGCGCCGCCGTCGAAAAGCTGGAGGCCCGCTTCAATGGCTAAGCAGCAGCAGGCGATCGACATCCGTCACTATGACGTGGTGCTCGCTCCGCACATCACCGAAAAGGCGACGATGCTCTCCGAGCATAATGCCGTCGTCTTCAAGGTCGCGAACAAGGCGTCGAAGCCGGAGATCAAGGCAGCGGTCGAAGCGCTGTTCAACGTCACCGTCACCGGCGTGAACACGATCGTGACCAAGGGCAAGACCAAGAAGTGGAAGGGCGCGCCCTACACTCGCTCGGACTTCAAGAAGGCGATCGTGACCCTGGCCGAAGGCCAGTCGATCGACGTTACCGAGGGGGCCAAGTAACATGGCACTCAAGCAATATAATCCGACCACGCCGTCGCAGCGTGGCCTGGTCCTGATCGACCGTTCGGCGCTGTACAAGGGCCGTCCGGTCAAGGCGCTGACCGAAGGCAAGACCAAGACCGGCGGTCGCAACAACAAGGGCCATGTGACCTCGCGCGGCATCGCCGGCGGTCACAAGCAGCGCTACCGCATCATCGACTTCAAGCGTCGGTTGTGGGACGTCGAAGGCACCGTGGAGCGGATCGAATATGATCCCAACCGCACCGCCTTCATCGCGCTCATCAACTATGGTGCGGACGAAGCGGGCAAGGACCGCGTCGCCTACATCATCGCGCCGCAGCGTCTGAACGTCGGCGACAAGGTGATCGCGGGCAAGAAGACCGACGTGAAGCCGGGCAACGCGATGGAACTGGGCCAGGTGCCGGTCGGCACGATCGTCCACAACATCGAGATGAAGCCGGGCAAGGGCGGTCAGATCGCCCGTTCGGCCGGCACGTACGTGCAGGTCGTCGGCCGCGACAAGGGCATGGTCATCGTCCGCCTGAACTCGGGTGAGCAGCGCTACATCCACGCCGCCTGCATGGCGACGATCGGTGCGGTGTCGAACCCCGACAACCAGAACCAGAATCTGGGCAAGGCCGGCCGCAACCGCTGGAAGGGCATCCGCCCGCTGACCCGTGGTGTCGCCAAGAACCCGGTCGACCACCCGCACGGCGGTGGTGAAGGCCGGACCTCGGGCGGCCGTCACCCGGTAACCCCGTGGGGCAAGCCGACCAAGGGCGCGCGCACGCGGCACAACAAGGCGACGGACAAGATGATCATCCGTAGCCGTCACGCGAAGAAGAAGGGCTAAGCGATGGCTCGTTCCGTATGGAAGGGTCCGTTCGTGGACCTCAATCTGCTGAAGAAGGCGGAAGTGGCGCAGGACGCCGGCACCCGTGCCGGTCCGATCAAGACCTGGTCGCGCCGCTCGACCATTCTCCCGCAGTTCGTCGGCCTGACGTTCAACGTCTATAACGGCCGCAAGTTCGTGCCGGTTTCGGTCAACGAAGACATGGTGGGCATGAAGCTCGGCGAGTTCGCTCCGACGCGCTTCTTCCCCGGCCACGCCGCCGACAAGAAGGGCAAGCGCTGATGAGCAAGCAGGCAGCACCCCGCCGCGTTGGCGACAAGGAAGCTCTGGCGGTCGCGACCCAGGTTCGCGGCTCGGCGCAGAAGCTGAACCTCGTCGCCGCGCTCATCCGCAACCGCAAGGCCGGTGACGCGATGAACATCCTCGCCTTCTCGAAGAAGGCGATGGCGGTCGACGTCCGCAAGTGCCTCGCTTCGGCGATCGCGAATGCGGAAAACAACCACAACCTCGACGTCGACGCACTCGTCGTCAAGGAAGCCTCGGTCGGCAAGTCGATCACGATGAAGCGTTTCGCGACCCGCGGTCGTGGCAAGTCGACGCGCATCCTGAAGCCGTTCAGCCGCGTGCGCATCGTCGTGTCCGAGGTGGAGGAAGCGTAATGGGTCACAAGTCCAATCCCATCGGTCTGCGTCTGCAGATCAACCGCACCTGGGACAGCCGTTGGTATGCCGAAGGCGCCGACTATGGCCGTCTGCTGCTGGAGGATCTGAAGATCCGCCAGTACATCATGAAGACGCTGCCGCAGGCCGCGATCTCCAAGGTGGTCATCGAGCGTCCGGCCAAGCTGTGCCGCATCTCGATCTTCGCCGCCCGTCCGGGCGTGATCATCGGCAAGAAGGGCACCGACATCGAAAAGCTTCGCAAGAAGCTGGGCACGATGACCGGGTCCGACGTGTCGCTGAACATCGTCGAAATCCGCAAGCCGGAAATCGACGCGAAGCTCGTGGCACAGGGCATTGCCGATCAGCTCGAGCGTCGTATCGCCTTCCGCCGCGCCATGAAGCGTGCGGTGCAGTCGGCGATGCGTCTGGGTGCCGACGGCATCCGCGTCGCTTGCGGCGGTCGTCTGGGCGGTGCGGAAATTGCCCGTTCGGAAGGTTATCGCGAAGGTCGCGTGCCGCTGCACACGCTGCGCGCCAACCTCGACTATGCCGAGGCCGAAGCGCACACCGCGTATGGCGTCTGCGGCGTCAAGGTCTGGATCTTCAAGGGTGAGATCCTCGGCCACGACCCGATGGCGCAGGACCGGCTGATGATGGAGGCCCAGACCTCCGGCGTGCGCCCCGCGCGCGACGATCACCGCCGCTAAGGATAATTTGAGATGCTGCAACCAAAGCGCACCAAGTTCCGCAAGGCCTTCAAGGGCCGCATCCATGGCGATGCCAAGGGCGGTACGTCGCTGAACTTCGGGTCGTACGGCCTGAAGGCGATGGAGCCGGAGCGGATCACCGCCCGCCAGATCGAAGCGGCTCGCCGCGCGATCACGCGTCACATCAAGCGCCAGGGCCGCTTGTGGATCCGGATCTTCCCGGATCTGCCGGTGTCGTCGAAGCCTGCCGAAGTCCGCATGGGCTCGGGCAAGGGTTCGCCCGAATTCTGGGTCGCCCGCGTCAAGCCGGGTCGCATCCTGTTCGAACTGGACGGCGTGCCCGGCCCGCTCGCCGCGGAAGCGTTCTCGCGCGCCGCGATGAAGCTGCCGATCGCGGTCAAGGTCGTTGCCCGTCTGGGCGACACCTCGCACCTGGAGGGTTGAGTATGACGAAGGCAACCGATCTTCGCGCCAAGAGCGACGACCAGCTGGTCGAGGAACTGTCGAGCCTGAAGCGTGAGGCGTTCAACCTCCGCTTCCAGGCGGCGACCAGCCAGCTGGAAAAGCCGACCCGCGTGAAGGAAGTCCGTCGCGACATCGCGCGGATCAAGACGCTGCAGGGCGAGCGTTCGCGCTCGTCCGACAAGTAAGGACGAGAGACATGCCGAAGCGCGTGCTGACCGGGATGATCGTCTCGGACAAGACCGACAAGACGGTGGTGGTCAAGGTAGAGCGGAAGGTGAAGCACCCCCTCTACGGCAAGATCATCCGCCGTTCGAAGAAGTACCATGCCCATGACGAGGGCAATGAGTATCGCGAAGGCGAGACCGTGCGCATCGAAGAGACCGCGCCGATCTCGAAGCTGAAGACCTGGAAGGTGATCGAGCGGGTCAACACCCACGCGACGCCGGCGGAAGTCGCAGCCGAGGCGTAAGCCTTATCGGGGTGGGGCGGTCGCGAACAGCCTCGCTGTACACCGTCGCCCCGGCACAGGCCGGGGCATCCTTCCACGAGAGCGCGCTCGCGTGGATCGAGACTCCAGCCTTCGCTGGAATGACGGGATACGGTTGATGGGATCGCGACGGTCCCACCCCGAACAATTCCGGGGTCAGACCCGGATGTGACGAACATTCGCGGAGAGGCGCTTGCCTTTTCGCCATGGGGCGGTTAATGGGCCGCTCCCCCCGGCGCGGTATGCCCGCAGCCGGGGGTTCATTTTTAGCAGGCGGGGTCCGGTCGGAATCGGCCCCATGGACAAGGAATCGCATCCATGATTCAGATGCAATCCAACCTCGACGTCGCTGACAACAGCGGCGCGAAGCGGGTGCAGTGCATCAAGGTGCTGGGCGGCTCGAAGCGCCGCACGGCCGGTGTCGGCGACGTCATCGTCGTCAGCATCAAGGAAGCCGCTCCGCGCGGCCGCGTGAAGAAGGGTGACGTGCACCGCGCCGTCATCGTTCGCACCGCCAAGGACATCCGTCGCACCGACGGTTCGGTGATCCGTTTCGACGGCAACGCCGCGGTGCTGGTCAACAAGAACGAGGAGCCGATCGGCACCCGTATCTTTGGCCCGGTGGTCCGCGAGCTGCGCTCGAAGGGCTTCATGAAGATCATCTCGCTCGCCCCTGAGGTGCTGTAATGGCTGCTGCGAAGATCAAGAAGGGCGACACCGTGATCGTCCTGTCCGGCAAGGACAAGGGCAAGACCGGCCAGGTCACCCAGTCGATGCCGAAGGATGGCAAGGTCGTCGTGTCCGGCGTCAACATCGCCGTTCGCCACAAGAAGCCGAACCAGGCCGACCCCCAGGGTGGTCTCGTCCGTTCGGAAGCGCCGCTGCACGTCAGCAAGGTCGCGCATGTCGTCGACGGCAAGCCGAGCCGCGTGCGCTTCGAAGTGCGTGACGGCAAGAAGGTCCGGGTCGCCGTGAAGGGCGGGGAGGTCATCAATGGCTGATAAGTACACGCCGCGCATGAAGTCGATCTATGACGATCGCATCGTGAAGGCGATGACCGACAAGTTCGGTTACAAGAACGCGCTCGAAGTGCCCCGGATCGAAAAGATCGTCCTGAACATGGGCGTGGGCGAAGCGACGCAGGACAAGAAGAAGGTCGAGCAGGCCAGCTCCGAAATGGAGCTGATCGCGGGCCAGAAGCCTGTCGTGACCAAGGCGAAGAAGTCGATCGCGCAGTTCAAGCTGCGTGAAGGCATGGCGATCGGCTGCAAGGTCACGCTGCGCCGCGAGCGGATGTACGAATTCCTCGATCGCTTCATCACCATCGCGCTTCCCCGCGTCCGCGACTTTCGTGGCCTGAACCCGAAGTCGTTCGACGGCCGTGGCAACTATGCCTGCGGCATCAAGGAACAGATCGTGTTCCCCGAAATCAACTATGACCGCATCGACAAGGTGCGCGGCATGGATGTGATCGTGACCACCACCGCCAAGACCGACGACGAGGCTCGCGAGCTTCTGCGTCTGTTCGGTTTCCCGTTCCCGCAGGAAGCGGAAGCCGAGGAAAAGAAGGCGGCATAACCAAAACCGCTCCCCTTCGCCGGGGAGCGGCCTATGCTTTACTGGAAGAGAGCTTAAGTCCATGGCGAAACTGAGTTCCGTGAACAAGAACGAGCGTCGGCGCGCGCTCGTCAAGAAGTACGCGCCCAAATATGCGAAGCTGAAGGCGATCGCAGCCGACCAGTCGCTCGACGAAACCGAGCGTCTGATCGCGCGGCTGAAGATGGCCGAGATTCCCCGCAACGGGAATCCGACCCGCATCCGCAACCGTTGCGAGCTGACGGGTCGTCCCCGCGGCTATTATCGCAAGTTCCGTCTCGCCCGCGTCATGCTGCGTGAACTGGCCAACAAGGGCCTGATCCCCGGCGTCACGAAGTCGAGCTGGTAAGGAACACAGCAATGGCATTGACCGATCCCCTGGGTGACATGCTCACCCGCATCCGCAACGGCCAGCGCGCGCGCAAGGACTCCGTCCTGACGCCCGCCAGCAAGTTGCGGGCCCGTGTCCTCGACGTGCTCCAGCGCGAGGGCTATATCCGTGGCTACAGCGAAGAGCAGATGGGCCCCGCGGCCGGCATCCGCATCGAGCTGAAGTATTTCGAAGGCCAGCCGGCGATCAAGCACGTCGCGCGCGTCTCGAAGCCCGGCCGCCGCGTCTATTCGGGTTCGCAGGAACTGCCGAAGGTGCGCAACGGCCTCGGCATCACCATCGTCTCGACGCCGCGTGGCGTTCTGTCCGACGCCGAAGCGCGCGAACAGAATGTCGGTGGCGAAGTCCTCGCGGAGGTCTTCTGATGAGCCGCATCGGTAAGAAGGCAGTCCCGGTTCCGGCCGGCGTGACCGCCAACATCGCAGGGCGCGAGCTGAGCGTCAAAGGTCCGAAGGGCACGCTGACGCTGCCGCTGGCCGACGACATCGCCTATGAAGTCACCGACGGTGGCATCTCGGTGCAGCCGGCCAACGACACCAAGCGCGCTCGCGCGTTCTGGGGCATGCAGCGTACGCTCGTGCAGAACCTGGTCACCGGCGTGACGACCGGCTTCACCAAGAAGCTGCTCATCACCGGCGTCGGCTATCGTGCGGCCGCTCAGGGCAAGAACCTGAAGCTGCAGCTCGGCTACAGCCACGACGTCAACATCGACGTGCCGGAAGGCATCGAGATCAAGACGCCCGATCAGACCACGATCGAAATCAGCGGGATCGACAAGCAGAAGGTCGGTCAGATCGCTGCCGAGATCCGTCGTTGGCGTAAGCCCGAGCCGTACAAGGGCAAGGGCATCAAGTACGACGGCGAGTTCATCTTCCGCAAGGAAGGGAAGAAGAAGTAATGACCAAGGGTCTCTCCCTCTTCGAGAAGCGCCGTCGGCGCAATCGCACCGCGCTGAAGGCGCGTTCGGGCGGCCGTGCGCGGCTGTCGATCCATCGTTCGGGCAAGCACATCTACGCCCAGGTCATCGACGACGCAGCGGGTCGCACCGTCGCTTCGGCATCGACCCTGGAAAAGGACGTGCGTGGCACCTCGGGCGCGAACATCGATGCCGCCAAGGGCGTCGGTACCCGCGTTGCGGAAGCGGCGAAGGCCGCCGGCGTGACGCAGGTCGTGTTCGACCGTGGCGGCTTCCTGTTCCACGGCCGCGTCAAGGCGCTGGCCGAGGCCGCCCGCGAAGCCGGATTGGAGTTCTAAGACATGGCTGACGAAAACAATCAGGCCGAAGCGCCCGCCGTCGAGGCGACGGGTGGCGAGCAGCCGCAGGGCCGTGGCCCTCGTGGTGGCCGTGGTCGTGGCGGCCCCGGCGGCGACAACCGTGGCCGTGGCGGCCGTGACGGCAACCGTGGCCGTCGCGACGATCGTCGCGGCGCCGAGGATGGTGGCGAGGAGCTGATCGAAAAGCTCGTCCACATCAACCGCGTGTCGAAGACCGTGAAGGGCGGCAAGCGCTTCGGTTTCGCAGCGCTCGTCGTCGTCGGCGACGGCAAGGGCCGCGTCGGTTTCGGGCATGGCAAGGCGCGCGAAGTGCCGGAAGCCATCTCGAAGGCGACCGCCGCTGCCAAGAAGGCGATGGTCCGCGTTCCGCTCAAGGACGGTCGCACGCTGCACCATGACGGCAACGGCCATTTCGGTGCCGGTCGCGTGACGGTCCGTTCGGCTCCGGCCGGTACCGGCATCATCGCCGGCGGCCCGATGCGCGCCATCTTCGAATCGCTCGGCGTCGCCGATGTCGTGACGAAGTCGGTGGGCACGTCGAACCCGTACAACATGATCCGCGCGACCTTCGAGGCGCTGAACGACCAGTCGTCGCCGAAGGCGGTGGCTCAGCGTCGCGGCAAGAAGATCGCCGACCTGCTGGGTCGTGGTGGATCGCAGACCGCCGAGGCTGATGCCGCGGCGATCGTGGAGTAAGCGACGATGGCAACCGTCAAGATCACCCAGACCGGGTCGCCGATCCGCCGGACCAAGGATCAGCGCGCGACGCTGATCGGTCTCGGCCTCAACAAGATGCACAAGACCGTGGAACTGACCGACACCCCCGAGGTGCGCGGCATGATCCGCAAGGTGCAGCACATGGTGTCGGTCGAAGGCTGAGGCCTTCCACCTTTACCGGTGACAAATGCGGGGAAGGGGGCTAAGCGGCCCCCTTCCTCATTTCTTTAGCGCGAACATAGCGAAAGCGAGTGCACACATGAAACTCAACGAAATCCGCGACAACGACGGCGCCCGCAAGGGCAAGATGCGCGTCGGCCGGGGCATCGGCTCGGGCAAGGGCAAGACCGCCGGCCGTGGTCAGAAGGGTCAGAAGAGCCGCGAAGGCGTCTCGATCGCCGGCTTCGAAGGCGGCCAGATGCCGTTGCACATGCGCATCCCGAAGCGCGGCTTCAACAACATCTTCGCCAAGGATTATGCCGAAGTGAACCTCGGCGCGATCCAGAAGGCGGTCGACGCCGGCAAGATCGAAGCCGGTGCGGCGCTCGACCATGCAGCGCTGAAGGCGGCCAACCTGGCCCGTGGTGGCAAGGACGGCGTCCGTCTGCTCGGCAAAGGCGAACTGACCGCCAAGCTGACCTTCACCGTTGCCGGTGCGTCGAAGTCGGCGATCGAAGCGGTCGAAAAGGCCGGTGGTTCGGTGTCGGTCATCGAAGTCGTGCCTGCGCACGAAAAGGCCGCTGCCAAGAAGGGCAAGACGCTCGCCGCCAAGAAGGCAGCGCACGCCTAACCCGCTCCCGTTTGGTTCGAGTAGCGATCGAGCCTGTCGAGAGCGCGTATCGAGAACGGGGTTCCGCTTGGCGGCCCGTTCTCGACGGACACGTCTCGACTGCGCTCGAAGTTGCTCGAACCGAACGGATTCCTAAGGGGCGTGTATCGTCCCCTTAGACATCCCGGCAGCAACCCCTATATGGTCGCCCGGGGGGTGGGCTGATGGCCCGCCAGCATCATTCGGGACATATCCATGGCAGCCGCCTCAGACGGTCTTGCGACCAATCTCAATCTGTCCAAATTCGGTCAGGCGACCGAACTCAAGAAGCGCCTGTGGTTTACGCTTGGGGCACTGATCGTGTTCCGCATGCTGAGCTATGTGCCGCTGCCGGGCATCGACCCGACGCAGCTTGGCCTGCTCGCGAACCAGACGCAGGGCGGCGTTCTCGACTTCTTCAACACCTTTTCGGGCGGTGCGCTGACGCGCATGTCGGTCGTCGCGCTGGGCGTCATGCCCTATATTACCGCGTCGATCGTCGTGCAGCTCGCGACCTCGCTCAGCCCGCAGCTCGCCGCCATCAAGAAGGAAGGCGAATCGGGCCGCAAGAAGCTCAACCAGTATACCCGCTACGGCACGGTCGCGCTGACAGCGATCCAGGGGTACACCATCGCCGTCGGGCTGGAGGCGTTCGGCGCCTCGGCCGGCGCGCAGGCGGTGATCGAGCCGGGCATGACCTTCCGCATCGCGGCGGTCATCTCGCTGATCGGCGGCACCATGTTCCTGATGTGGCTGGGTGAACAGATCACCAGCCGCGGCATCGGCAACGGCATCTCGCTCATCATCATGGCCGGCATCGTCGCGCATCTGCCGACGACGCTGCTCCAGCTGTTCGAAGGAAGCCGTTCGGGCACGATGAACCCGCTGACGCTGATCGGCATCATCGTCGCGGTCGCCGGCCTCGTCCTGTTCATCTGCTTCATGGAACGTGCCCAGCGCCGCATCCTGATCCAATACCCGAAGCGCCAGACGGCGCGCGGGGTGCAGGCCGACCGCAGCCATTTGCCGCTCAAGATCAACACCGCGGGCGTGATCCCGCCGATCTTCGCCTCGTCGCTGCTGCTGATGCCGGTGACGATCACCCAGTTCGCCGGACAGGCGACGGCGGGCGAGAGCCGCTGGGGCGATTTCATCATCACCCTCAACCAGTATCTGGCGCACGGCCAGCCGCTGTACATGCTGCTGTACGGCGCGGGCATCGTGTTCTTCTCGTTCTTCTACACCGCGATCGTCTTCAATCCCGAAGAGACCGCCGACAACCTGAAGCGCTATGGCGGGTTCATCCCCGGCATCCGCCCGGGCAAGAATACCGAGAATTACTTCGACTATGTGCTGACCCGCATCACCGTGATCGGGGCCGCCTATCTGGTCATCATCTGCCTGTTGCCCGAATATCTGGTATCGGCGCTGTCGATTCCCTTCTATCTGGGCGGGACCAGCCTGCTCATCGTCGTGAACGTCACGATGGACACGGTGACGCAGATCCAGTCGCATTTGCTGGCGCACCAGTATGGCGACCTCATCAAGAAGGCCAAGCTGAAGGGCGGACGCCTGCGCGGCTGAGCGTAACAGGACTAAGGGGGCAGCTATGGACATCATCCTTCTCGGACCGCCGGGCGCGGGCAAGGGCACCCAGGCCGCGCGGCTCGAATCGGCGCGCGGCATGGTACAGCTGTCGACCGGCGACATGCTGCGCGCGGCGGTGAAGGCGGGCAGTCCGGTCGGGTTGCAGGCGAAGGCGGTGATGGATGCCGGCGAACTGGTGTCCGACGCGATCGTATCGGCGCTGATCGGCGAGCGGCTCGACCAACTCGGCGATCGCGGCGCGATCTTCGACGGCTATCCGCGCACCGCGGCACAGGCCGATGCGCTCGACCTGCTGCTCGAACATCGTGGGCGTCAGCTGACCCATGTGATCGAGCTGGTCGTCGACGAGGACGCGCTGGTCGAGCGCATCGTCGGCCGCTTTACCTGCGCCAATTGCGGTGCGGGCTATCACGACAGGTTCAAGCAGCCTGCCGTCGCCGGCGTGTGCGACGCATGCGGCGCGACCGAGTTCAAGCGTCGCCCCGACGATAACGAGGAAACCGTGCGTACGCGCATGGTCGAATATCGCGCCAAGACCGCGCCGATCCTGCCGCTCTACGAAGCGCGTGGGCTGGTCCACCGGGTCGACGGCATGGCCGACATGGACGACGTGACCGCGCAGATCGCGGCGATCCTCGACAAGTAAGGGCAGGGCGGGCTGCGGTCCGTCGCCGTTTCCTTCATCGTCACCCCAGCGCAGGCTGGGGTCTCTTGGTTGGAGGGCGCGTCGACCGCCCCACGGAGACTCCAGCCTGCACTGGGGTGACGTGCATTGTGAGGACGGGCCGCAACGGCGCGCTTCGCCCGCCACGCCCCATCCCGAATTTGGTTCCGTCCACCGGTTGACAGGGTGGGAATCGGTCCGTATCAGCGATCCACCCCGACATACCGGTTACGGCGGCGCTTTCGCGCGTTCGCCGCGATCGCGCGTGACGGGTTGCAACGCTACGAGATGAGGGGCCGCTGCCATGCGGTGCCTCGTGGAGCTGGGAGAATTTAGTTCATGGCACGTATCGCGGGTGTTAATATCCCGACCAACAAGCGCGTCGTCATCGCGCTGCAGTACATCCACGGCATCGGTCCGGCCAAGGCCAAGGAACTCACCGAGCAGCTGGGCATCGCCGCCGAGCGCCGCGTGCAGGACCTGAGCGATCAGGAAGTCCTCCAGATCCGTGAAGCGATCGACGCGAACCACACCGTGGAAGGTGACCTGCGTCGCCAGACCGCGATGAACATCAAGCGTCTGATGGACCTCGCCTGCTATCGTGGCCTGCGTCACCGCAAGGGCCTGCCGGTTCGCGGCCAGCGCACGCACACCAATGCGCGCACCCGCAAGGGCAAGGCGAAGCCGATCGCGGGGAAGAAGAAGTAAAAATCGATCCGGGGGATCGATTTCAACTTCTTCTCCGCCGGAGGCAGGTTTGAGGCAGATCGCCTCCCGGTCTCCGTATCACGCTATACAGGTCAGGATTTCCGCAAATGGCACGTGAACCGCAGCGCCTTCGCCGTCGCGAGCGCAAGAACATCACCGCCGGCGTCGCGCATGTGAACGCCAGCTTCAACAACACCATGATCACCATCACCGATGCGCAGGGCAATGCGATCAGCTGGTCGTCGGCCGGCATGATGGGCTTCAAGGGATCGCGCAAGTCGACCCCGTATGCCGCGCAGGTCGCCGCCGAAGACGCCGGCCGCAAGGCTGCCGACCACGGCGTGCGCACGCTCGAAGTCGAAGTGAAGGGCCCGGGTTCGGGTCGTGAATCAGCGCTCCGTGCGCTCCAGGCCGTCGGTTTTCAGATCACGTCGATCCGCGACGTGACCTCGATCCCGCACAACGGCGTGCGCCCGTCGAAGCGTCGTCGCGTCTGATCTGTGCCTGCCGCCCCGCCGGGTTCGTCCGGCGGGGCCGTTCTTTCATGGCGCGGACCCGTCCTTTCCGCGCCGCCAAGCTAGGGGAAGCCCGTGTCCGTCAACGCTAAGAACTGGCAGGAACTCAAGAAGCCGAGCGGCCTCGAGAAGAAGCCGGGCGGCGATCCCAAGCGCCGTTCGACCTTCGTGGCCGAGCCGCTGGAGCGTGGGTTCGGCCTGACGCTCGGCAACGCGCTGCGTCGCGTGCTGCTTTCGTCGCTGCAGGGCGCCGCCGTCACCTCGATCAAGATCGAGAACGTCCTTCACGAATTTTCCAGCCTTGCCGGCGTCCGTGAGGACGTGACCGACATGGTGCTGAACGTGAAGCAGATCGCGCTGAAGATGCAGGGCGAAGGCCCGAAGCGTCTCCAGCTGTCCGTCACCGGTCCGGCCGAAGTGAAGGCCGGCGACATCGCCGTGACCGGCGATATCGAGGTGATGAACCCCGATCTGGTGCTGTGCCACCTCGACGATGGCGCAACGCTCAACATGGAACTGACCGCGGACGTCGGTAAGGGCTATGTGCCTGCCGCCGGCAACCGTCCGGCCGATGCGCCGATCGGTCTGATCCCGGTCGACGCGCTGTATTCGCCGGTCCGTCAGGTCAGCTACAAGGTCGAGAACACCCGCGTCGGGCAGGAACTCGATTACGACAAGCTGACGCTGACCATCGAAACCGACGGCACCGTGACGCCCGAGGACGCGCTGGCCTATGCCGGTCGCATCCTGCAGGACCAGCTGGCGCTGTTCGTCCACTTCGACGATTCGACGCTGCCCCGCGCTGCCGCCACCGGCACGCAGGTCGCCGCGCCACAGAGCGAAGGTCAGGGCGACACCGCGCAGATCAACCGCTACCTGCTCAAGAAGGTCGACGAACTGGAACTGTCGGTCCGTTCGGCCAACTGCCTCAAGAACGACAACATCATCTATATCGGCGATCTGGTCCAGAAGACCGAAGCCGAGATGCTGCGCACCCCGAATTTCGGCCGCAAGTCGCTGAACGAAATCAAGGAAGTGCTGTCGTCGATGGGCCTTCGCCTCGGCATGGACATCCCCGGATGGCCGCCCGAGAACATCGAAGAGATGGCGAAGAAGCTGGAACAGGAAATTATGGGCTGATTTGGCACCGGGGCAGGCAATCCTGCCCCGGAGGCCAAACAGCCCGGCCGGCGGGCCGGCTTTCAGCCGACCCGGCCGACGACACGGGCTTCGCCCGTGTCCGACCCGGCAAACGAACACGCGGCAAGTGTGAACTTAGTGAACTTTGCCGCGAACAGGCGAACCGGTGGCGGCCGCTAACAGCCACCTGCTCTGGGGTATCCGTGACACGGCCCCTTAACGAACGAAGGAAATACCCATGCGTCATCGCGTCGGCGGCCGTAAGCTGCAGCGTACCTCGGCACACCGCATTGCGCTGTTCCGCAACATGTCGGCCGCGCTCATCAAGCATGAGCAGATCACCACTACCGTCGCCAAGGCGAAGGAACTGCGCCCGTACATCGAAAAGCTGATCACGCTGGCGAAGAAGGGCGGCCTGTCGAACCGTCGTCTCGCGCACGCTCGTCTGCTCGACGATGCGCAGCTGCTCAAGCTGTTCGACGTGCTGGCGACCCGCTATGCCGATCGTAACGGCGGCTATACCCGCATCATCAAGGCCGGCATCCGCGCGTCGGACGCCTCACCGATGGCGATCATCGAATTCGTCGACCGCGACGTGTCGGCCAAGGGCCAGGATTCGGGTCCGGTCCTGACCGAAGAGGATTTCGACGAAGCCGCCTGATCGGCTTGTTCGTCGAGTGACAGAGGGGCGGTCGTACATCGGTACGGCCGCCCTTTTCCGTTGGCGCGGGGTACATTGTCTCCACGGGGTTGCGCGGGCGCGCGGCTCGGTTATCGTGCTGGTAACGCCGGATACCGTCCGGCACGTCCCGTGGAGCAACGATGTACCGCCATGCCTTTGTCGCGATCGCGTGCCTGATGACCAGCACGACCGCCCTTGCCCAGACCATCGCCTATCCGCAGACCCGCACCGTCAACCAGGTCGACGAACAGTTCGGCGTGAAGGTCGCCGATCCCTATCGCTGGCTGGAAAACGACGTCCGGAACGACCCGGAGGTTGCCGCGTGGGTCGCGGCGCAGAACAAGGTGACCGACGCCTATCTGGCGACGCTGCCCGGCCGCGACATCTTCAAGAGCCGCCTGACCAGGCTGTTCGACTATGAACGCTTTGGCGTGCCGAACCGGGAAGGCGGCCGCTATTTCTACAGCCGCAATTCGGGGCTGCAGAACCAGTCGGTGCTCTATGTCCGCAACAGCCTGAACGGGCAGGGGCGGGTGCTGATCGACCCCAATGGCTGGTCGAAGGACGGCGCGACCGCACTTGCGGAATGGGCACCGTCGAAGGACGGCAAGCGGCTGCTCTATTCGATCCAGGACGGCGGCAGCGACTGGCGCAAGCTGCGGGTGCTCGACGTCAATACCGGCAAGGTGCTGGACGACCAGATCGACTGGGTGAAATACGGCCTGTCGGCATCGTGGGTGAAGGACGGATCGGGCTTTTATTATGCCCGCTTCCCGACCCCGGAAAAGGGGCAGGAGTTCCAGAGCCAGAATCTGAACGCCAAGGTCTATTTCCACAAGCTCGGAAGCCCCCAGAGCGCCGACCGGCTGATCTACGAACGGCCCGACAAGCCGCGCTTCACTTTCTATCCCGGCATCACCGATGACGGCCGCTGGCTGATCATCTCGACCAGCGGTCCGGGCGATCATACCGAGATCGCCGTCCTCGACCTGACCAGGCCGAACGACAAGCCGCGTACGATCGTCAACACCGACAATGTCGACTGGGGCACGGTCGGGTCGAAGGACAGCACGCTGTACCTGACCACGACGCAGGGCGCGCCGCGCCTGCGCATCGTCACGCTCGATATGGCAGCGGCCAACCCGCAGCCAAAGGAACTGGTGGCGGAGGACAAGGCGGTGCTGAACGGTGCCAGCCTTGTCGGCGGTCGGATCATGGCCGCGTATCTGGTCGATGCGAAGACCGAGGTGAAGCGCTTCACCCTCGACGGCAAGCCCGACGGTGCGATCGAACTGCCGGGCATCGGCACGGTCGGCGGCGTCGGTGGCGAACTGGACAACAACGAAGGCTTCTTCGCCTTCTCCAGCTTCGCGACGCCGACCACCATCTATCGCTACGACGTGGCCACGCGGCAGGTGACGCCCTGGGCAAGCCCCAAGGTCGCGTTCGACCCGGCGCAGTACGACGTCCGCCAGCGCTTCTATACGTCGAAGGACGGGACCAAGGTTCCGATGTTCATCGTCAAGCGCAAGGACGTGACCAGGCCCGCGCCGACATTGCTCTATGCCTATGGCGGGTTCAACGTGCCGATCCTGCCGGGCTTCTCGCCGGGGCGGATCGCGTGGCTCGAACAGGGCGGCGTGCTCGCGGTCGCGAATATTCGCGGCGGCAGCGAATATGGCAAGGAATGGCATGACGGCGGCAAGCTGTTGAACAAGCAGAATGTGTTCGACGACTTCATTGCCGCGGGCGAAGACCTGATGTCGCAGGGGGTTACCGGCAAGGGGCAGCTGGCGATCCAGGGCGGATCGAATGGCGGCCTGCTGGTCGGTGCGGTGGTCAACCAGCGTCCCGACCTGTTCGCCGCAGCACTTCCGGCGGTAGGCGTGATGGACATGCTGCGGTTCGACCGGTTCACCGCCGGGCGTTACTGGGTCGACGATTACGGGGTGCCGGCGAAGGAGGCGGATTTCCGCAACCTGCTGACCTATTCGCCCTATCATAATGTGAAGGCGGGCAAGACCTACCCGGCGATCCTCGCCACGACCGCCGACACGGACGACCGCGTGGTGCCCGGCCATACCTTCAAATACACCGCGATGCTCCAGTCGAAGGAGTTGGGACCGAAGCCGCATCTGGTCCGCATCGAAACCCGCGCCGGCCACGGATCGGGCAAGCCGACCGACAAGGTGATCGAGGAAACCGCCGATCTATGGGCGTTCATCGCCAAATGGACCGGGTTGAGCGTGAAGCCGATCAACTGACGATTGACGCCGCGCGGGGCTGGCACCCGCGCGGCGCTCTGCTATCGGGGGGCATGAACGAGACCCCCGATTCCATCCTGATCGTCGACTTCGGCAGCCAGGTGACGCAGCTGATCGCGCGTCGCGTGCGCGAAGCCGGAGTCTATTCCGAAATCGTCCCCTTTCAGAAGGCGGACGAAGCCTTTGCCCGCCTGACGCCCAAGGGCGTGATCCTGTCGGGCGGTCCGGCATCGGTCTGCGACGAGGGCAGCCCCCGCGCACCGCAGGCGATCTTCGATTCGGGCGTGCCGGTGTTCGGCATCTGCTATGGCCAGCAGGTCATGACCGAGCAGCTGGGCGGCAAGGTCGAGAAAGGCCATTCGGGCGAGTTCGGCGAAGCCTATGTCGAGGTCGGCGAGAATTGCGGGCTGTTCGACGGGCTGTGGGCGGTCGGCGAACGGCATCAGGTGTGGATGAGCCATGGCGACAAGGTCGCGGCGATCGCGCCCGGCTTTCACGTCGTCGCGACCAGTCCCGGTGCGCCGTTCGCGATCATCGCCGACGATGCGCGGCGCTATTATGGCGTGCAGTTTCATCCGGAGGTGTTCCACACGCCCGACGGCGCGAAGCTGATCGCCAATTTCGCGCGTCACGTCTGCGGGATGTCCGGCGACTGGACGATGGCCGAGTTTCGCGAACTCAAGATCGCCGAGATCCGCGAACAGGTCGGCGACGGCAAGGTCATTTGCGGCCTGTCGGGCGGGGTCGATTCCTCGGTCGCGGCGCTGCTGATCCACGAGGCGATCGGCGACCAGCTGACCTGCGTCTTCGTCGATGGCGGCATCCTGCGCGCGGGCGAAGCCGAACAGGTCGTCAGCCTGTTCCGCGGCCATTACAACATCCCGCTGGTCCATGTGGATGCGCAGGACCTGTTCATGGACGGCCTTGCCTGCGTCACCGATCCGGAGGCCAAGCGCAAGTTCATCGGCAAAACGTTCATCGACGTGTTCGAGGCCGAGGCGAACAAGCTGGGCGGGGCGCAGTTCCTCGCGCAGGGCACGCTGTATCCGGACGTGATCGAGAGCGTCAGCTTCACCGGCGGCCCGTCGGTGACGATCAAGAGCCACCATAATGTCGGCGGCCTGCCCGAACGCATGAACATGAAGCTGGTGGAGCCGCTGCGCGAATTGTTCAAGGACGAGGTCCGCGCGCTGGGTCGCGAACTGGGCCTGCCGGCGGTGTTCGTCGGCCGCCACCCGTTCCCCGGACCCGGCCTCGCCATCCGCATTCCGGGCGAAGTGACCCGCGAACGCTGCGACATCCTGCGCAAGGCGGACGCGATCTACCTCGAGGAAATCCGCGCCGCCGGTCTGTACGATACGATCTGGCAGGCCTTCGCGGTGCTGCTGCCGGTGCGCAGCGTCGGCGTGATGGGCGACGGCCGTACCTATGACAATGTGCTGGCCCTGCGTGCGGTCACCTCGACCGACGGCATGACGGCGCAGGCGTTCCAGTTCCCCGGCGATTTCCTGCCGCGCGTGGCGACCCGGATCATCAACGAGGTGAAGGGCATCAACCGCGTCACCTACGACTATACGAGCAAGCCGCCCGGTACGATCGAGTGGGAATGAAGCGGAGAGGCGATCGTCCGGGGGACGATCGTCCCCGCTTCGTTCGCCCCGCGCAAGCGGGGTGCTGACCGGGACGAAAATCGTCCGGGGGAAGATTTGTGCCGTGTCATTCGGTTGGCGCAAGCCAGTCGCACGGCATCGTAGTACCGTCTGACCCAAGCTGTTCGAACCGGACGTCATCCCAGCGGAGGCTGGGATCTCCCGGTGGCAGCGCGGGACAGGAGGCGCTTGAGGCGCCAGCCTTCGCTCGGGTGACGGTTTGGGTCGGACAAATGGACATCGGCCATCGCCGACCCGTCCCCCTAGAGCCTGATGACATGAAACCTACCCGTTCGTGCTGAGTAGGGGCTGAGCAGAGTCGAAGACCCGTATCGAAGTACCTGTGGCGCTCCTTCGATACGCCCCTTCGACAAGCTCAGTGGCTACTCAGGACGAACGGGTAAGTCTGAAGTCATCAGGCTCTAGCGCGGCAACCGGATCGTCGCGTTCAGCCCGCCGCCCTCGCGGTTCGTCAGCGCAACCTCACCCCCCGCATCGCGCACGATCGCCCGCGCCAGCGCCAGTCCCAGCCCGATGCCGCCGGTATCGCGATTGCGCGACGTCTCCAGCCGGGTGAACGGATCGAACACCGCCTCCATCCGGTCGGCCGGAATGCCGGGGCCACGATCGGCAACGATGATCGCGACCGCCTGCGGACCAGTCTCGATGCGCACCTCGGCCGCGCCGGCATATTTGATCGCATTCTCGATCAGATTGCGCACCGCCCGCCGCATCAGATTGGGCCGCAGGTGCAGCGGCACCCGCGCCGCCTCGACGAAATCGACAGCATGGCCCAGGTCGCGGAAGTCATCGACCACCGCATCGACCAGCGCCGCCACATCGACATCGGTCGCCGCCTCGCTCGGTCGCCCCAGCCGCGCCAGCGAGAGAATGTCGTCCAGCGTCGCGTTCATCTCGTCGATCGTCTCGACCATCCGCGCGCGGTCGGTATCGTCCTCGACCGATTCGACCCGTACGCGCAGCGCGGCGAGCGGAGTGCGCAGGTCATGGCCGATCGCGCCCAGCATCCGGTCCTTTTCATCGACCATCGCATTCACCCGCCGCCCCAGATCGGTGAAGGCGGAGATCAGCAACCGCACATCCTGCGGCCCCGATGGTTCGATCGCCGGCAGCGGGCGCGCCGGGTGGAACGCACGCGCCGCCCCCGCCAGCCGCCGCAGCGGTTTGGCGATCCGCCGCCCGATCCACAGCACCGGCAACAGCACGATGACATAGAGGATGAAGGTCTGCGCCAGCAGCTGCCACAACAGTCCGCGCTCGGCGATAGGCCATGGCGTGTGCGACACCAGCCAGCCGCGTCCCGGCAGCTCGACCACCGAGTCGAGTACCGCGCCCATCCGCCGCAACCGGTCGGCGCGCGGACCGGTGATACCCCGCGCGCGGACTTCGGCTTCGTCGATCGGCCGGATATGCGCCGCGATCGTGCCGACGCGGATGCCGGCTTCGGCAAAGCCGCTGCGGATCGCCTCTTCGACGTCCCGCTCCGGTTCGCCGCGCATGGCCGGCACGCGGTCGGTGACCAGCCGCACCCCGCGCATCCGGTCGCGTGGGGACGCGTTCGCCTGTCCCGGTCGCGGTGCGATCCGGCGTTCGGCAGCGTCGATGAGCCGGGTGACGGCGGGCAGGGTGATCTCGGCAAAGCGGAACGCCCGCCGTTCGCGCAGCAACAGCCCGAAGTTCAGCGCCTGCGCGACGAACAGCGCGACCGCGACCAGCAGCGCGATCTGGCCCGGCAGGCTGGTCGGCCATAACCGCCTCACGGGCGGGTACCCTTCCACAGCCGCTTCACAGCCGCGTCACCTCGGTCGCCAGCGTATAGCCGCCGCCCCACACGGTCTTGATGATCTCCGGGTTGCGGACGTCGGTCTCGATCTTCTTGCGCAGGCGGCTGACCTGATTGTCGATGGCGCGGTCGAACGCCGCCGCCTCGCGCCCCTGCGTCAGGTCGAGCAGCTGGTCGCGGGTCAGCACCTGACGCGGGCGGGTGACCAGGGCGTGCAGCAGATTATATTCGCCGGTGGACAGCGGCACCGACACGCCTTCGCGATCGACCAAGGCGCGTTCACCGGTCTTGAGTACCCACCCGGAAAAGGCGAACGACCCGGCCTCCGGCGCATGCTGCCGCACCGCCCCGCCCGCCGTCCGGCGCAGCACGACCTTGACCCGCGCAGCCAGTTCGCGCGGGGAAAAGGGCTTCACGACATAATCGTCGGCGCCCATTTCCAGCCCGACGATGCGGTCGGTCTCTTCCGCGCGCGCGGTCAGCAGGATGACCGGAGTCTCGCTCGTCTCGCGGATATGGCGGCACAGCGACAGCCCGTCCTCGCCCGGCATCATGATGTCGAGGATGGCGAGGTCGATCGCATAGGCGTTGAGCCGCGCGCGTGCGCCCTCCGCATCGCCCGCCTGGGTGACGCGAAAGCCTTGCCTGGTGAGATACTGGGCAAGCGGTTCGCGGATCGATCGTTCGTCGTCGACCAGCAGCAAATGGGGAATATCGGCCATGTCGGACATGCTACGCGGCCCATCGACATAAGGGAAATGCCGGACGGCGCGGTACGCGGCCGCGCCGTCCGGTCAGGAACTATTCGGCCGGCCGAGCGCCGCGGCGCGCCATGCGCTGGTCGCGCCATTGCTTGCGTTCGGCGGCATCGACGCGGCCGTCATAGTTCGCATCCTGCCGATCGAAGGCGCGCGCCGCGACCGCGCGGAATTCCTCGCGGGTGATGACACCGTTCCTGTCGGCATCGGCACGCTCCAGCATGCGGTCACCCATGTGCCGGCCCGGCATCGGCGTCGCGCCATCTGCCGTGCCACGCGGGCGCTGCGGCATCGCAGCGCGTTCGGCGGCGCTGATCGTGCCGTCGCGGTCGGTGTCGAGGGCGTCGAACCGGCGGTCTGCGCGGGCAAGGGCTTCCTCGCGAGTCAGCACGCCATCGGCCATCGGACGAGGTGCCGGCGGCGGCGGAGTCTGGGCGGTGACGATCGCGGGCAGGGCGATACCGGCGAGCGAGGCGGCGGCGATCAACGAACGCATGGAACTTACCTTTTGGACAAGGGGCGCACCCCCGGTTGAGAATGCGCCCTTTATCGTCGGCATTTGTCGCCAGCCTTTGTCGACGACGTGCTGCTTTGTCGCAGTTTGTCGCAAGGATCAGTCTTTTGCCGGTGTCCCGAACAGGTTGCGGCGCTGTTCGTCGGTCATTGGCTTGCTGCCGTCGCTAATGGCCGTGCCCTTGGCATAAGCCGCAACGGTCGCAGGACGCGCGGCGATGGCGTCGAACCAGCGCTTGAGGTTCGGGAAGTCCTCCAGCTTCTGCCCCTGCGCATCGTGCGGCACGATCCACGGATAGGCGGCCATATCGGCGATCGAATAGTCGCCGGCGATGAAGTCGCGGTCGGCCAGCCTTTTGTCCAGCACGCCGTACAGCCGCGCGGTTTCGCGGATATAACGGTCCTGCGCATAGGGAATGTTTTCCGGCGCATAGATGTTGAAATGGTGGTTCTGCCCGGCCATCGGGCCGAGGCCGCCCATCTGCCACATCAGCCACTGGATCGCGTCAAAGCGTCCGGCGGTATCGGCGGGCAGGAAGCGCCCGGTCTTTTCCGCCAGATACAGCAGGATCGCGCCGGATTCGAAGATCGACAGCGGTTCGCCCCCGCCCAGCGGTTCGTGGTCGACGATCGCCGGCATCCGGTTGTTCGGCGCGATGGCGAGGAATTCGGGGCGGAACTGTTCGCCCTTGCCGATATCGACCGGATGGATGGTGTAGGGCAGACCGGCCTCTTCGAGGAACAGCGTGATCTTGTGGCCATTGGGCGTGGGCCAGTAATGCAGGTCGATCATGTAGGAAAAAGCTCCGAAACTGCGGACTTGCGCCAGATGGGGAGCGCCGGGGCGCGGGCCAAGGCGTCAGCGTGCGAACAAGGCCAGCGGCACCGCATCGGCCATCGCGCGATAGCCGGCCGTCGACGGGTGAAGATGATCGCCGGAATCATAGGCCGCCCGCATCCGGTCGGGCCGCGCCGGATCGCGCACCACCGCATCGAAATCGATCACCGCATCGAAATGACCGGGCGTGCGGATCCACGCGTTGATCGCCTGCCGCGCGGCTTCGGCGGCGGCGTCGGGATGGTAATAATCATTGCCGACGAACGGGGTGATCGTGCCCCCGATGACGGTTAGCTTCAGCGCGCGTGCCCGGGCGACGATCTGGCGGTAGCCGGCGATCATCTGCTGCACCTGCGCCCGGCGCTCCTCCGCGCTCACCGTCCGTTCGCGCCCCGGCCGGCCGAGATCGTTGACCCCTTCGAGCACGATGACATAGCGCGCGCCCGGCTGGCTCGCGACGTCGCTGTCGAAGCGCGCCAGCGCATTGGGGCCGCTGCACTCCGCCAGCAGGCAATTGCCGCCGATGCCGTGGTTGAGCACCGCGACGTCGCGGGTGCGGGGCGCGGCGGACAGGCGGCGGGCGAGACCGTCGGTCCAGCGCAGATGCCGTCCGTCGGTCACGCCATAGCCATCGGTGATCGAATCGCCGAGCGCGACGATGGCGCGTGCCGCCGGGGCGGCCGCAACCTCGACCGCTGCGATCTGGAACCAGCGCTCGACCGGCCTGGCATCGGCGAAGGCCGCGTCCGACAGCCTATCTCCACCCACGACGTAACTGCGCGTCCGGGCGCCGGGATGGCCGGTCTGCTGCTGCGGCAGGGAAGCGAAGCGCGTCGTGATTGCGAGGTCGGACAAGGACTTGACCGGGAATGGCACCGGATCGGACCAGAAATCCGCGCCGGCGGGAACTTCCACGCCGGGACTGCCGCCAAAGGTCAGCGCCCGATCGGTCGCGCCATCGATACCGGCAGCGGCAGGCCCCGTGGCGACGGCGACATGCGCACCGGTGATCCGCAACGGGCTGGTGCCGAACCGGTTGGTGAAGCGCACCCGCAGCGCGCTGCCGTCCAGTGTCGGGCGTACTAGCTGTCGAACGGTCATGTCTCCGTCCATCGGCATGGGTAGCCCCTGTTCGGCAGTCGACCGGATCGGCGATGTCGTCCAGCTCGCGATCCAATGCGCCTTATCGAGCTGGCTCGCGGATACCGGAGCGCCCGCCGCCAACAACGCTACAACAGTCGACAGTATACGCAATCGATTTCCCCCGAAGCTGTAGGTCGTACTATTGACGATGTAATGTCGTAACAAGTGTATAACTTCGTATTTACCGCAGTTCCGACTGTTTCCAGCGAAACTGATCCACTATTAATCCATTTATATTGCTTGATCACGACCAAGATCGCGTTGTGATCGATCATGAAGGAATGACATCAAGACAGGCAGCAGGGAGTATAGCATATGCCGGGTACGGGTGGCGAAGTGGTCATGCGCAACGGGTCCGATCAGCCGACGGTATCGTCGGCGGACTTCGCCAGACGCTTCGGTCAGTTGCGCCAGATGCAGGACGACGAAGCGATCTTCGTCACGCATCACGGCCGCGCGACCCATGTCCTCACGACGGTGCGCCACTATAACGCGTTGAAGGACAGCGAAGACCAGACCGATACCGCGACGGCTCCGCCCAGCCTGCACGATTTCGCCAACTGCCTGACCATCGGCGTCCTGCTGATCGACTATGACCTGCGCATCCTTGCCGCCAATCACGTCGCCCATGCGCAACTGGACCGGGAGGACAGCGAACTGGTCGGACA
Organism: Sphingomonas paucimobilis; assembly: GCA_036946325.1. Classification (GTDB taxonomy): domain Bacteria; phylum Pseudomonadota; class Alphaproteobacteria; order Sphingomonadales; family Sphingomonadaceae; genus Sphingomonas; species Sphingomonas paucimobilis_A. The sequence continues at coordinate 1,525,466 of JAQIJL010000001.1, read as the reverse complement.
ACGCGTGTTTCAGGCGGTGCCGGTGCTGCGCGGATCGCTGGTCGAAACCTATGTCCGCCGGTCGATCGCCAGTCGCGAGCCGGCCTCGGCCGAACTTCCGTCGCTGTTCCGCCCCGACAGCTGGATCCGGGTCGATATCCATCCGTTCGCCCGCCACGTCACCATCCTTTTCCACGACATTACCGAGGATATGAAGCGGCACCGGCTGGCCGATGTGCGCCAGTCGTTGCGCGAGGCGATCGGGGTGCATGACGGCATCGGCTATGTCTGCCTCAACACGCGCGGCCATATCGACCGGGCGGAGCCGACCTTTTGCGACATGGTCCATCTGTCGGAGGAACGGCTGCATCACGTCGCCCTTGCCGACCTCGTCCCCGTCGCCCACCGCGTCGCGTTCCGCGAGGCGCTGGACAAGGTGCTGAGCGGGGAGGGGGCGCGCACCATCGACAGCGTGCTGCTGTCGAACGATGGCGCCACCGTTGCGGTGCGCGTGACCATCGCCGAGCTGCGCGGCGTCTATGGCAACGAAGGCGCGATCGTCCTGCTCACCCGACGATAGGGATCATGCGACGAGGACCGGCGTGCCGCAGCGCACGCCGTCGATCCGGACATCCGCCTGTCCCACATGCACCCCCGCCAGCGCGGTAACCTGTCCCACTACCAGGTCCAGCGCTGGCGCGACCGCGCTCAGCGTATTGCCGAGCGTATTGGTCAGCAGCCCGGCCGACAGCCCGATTCCCAGCACGTTGGCGCGGATATCGATGTTGCGCAGCAGGCTGCTGGCGACCCCGGCGGCGATGTCGTTGGTCGACACCGATTTGGTGACGCGATCGTTGATCTCGGCCGTGGTGAAGTTCACCCGCTGCGCCTGCGTACCGCCCAGCTGGACATTCGCCTGCCCCGTCAGCGACGCCAGCGGGAGCGTGACCATCCGCGCCGGGCGCAGCGCCATCGGCTGCTGGAAATTGGATAGGGTGGATGGGTCGAGATCGGCGATCGCCACCCGCCCGACCGAGGGGGTGACGTCCAGCGCGGCGGTGGCGTTGGCCGGGCCGCCGCGACAGGTGATCTGCGCCAGCCGCGCCTCCGCCTCGGCCAGTTCGACATAGATCGGCACGCGCACCGACCCGAGGTTCAGCGGTGCGTTTACCAACGCGATGTCGATCCACATCCGGGTCTGCGCGCTGCGCACCACGGTCTGGCCCGCTTCGCCGACCGACAGCCAGCGGCTGCTCGCCGCGCGCTCGCCGATCTGCAAATATACGCGCGTCTGGCCGATGCCCGGAATCCCCAGGTCGATATCGCTCTGGACCTGCCGCGTGCCGCCCGAAATCTGCAACACCTCGCGCAGGAGCGCATAGGCGTCGGTTTCCACCGGCCGCAGCGGATCGGCGACGTTGCGGCTGCCCAGCGCCCCGAGGTCGATGATCTTGTCGAGCCGGACCATGCGGTTGGGCAATTTGCTCGCGATCGACCGAAGCACCTGCGCCGCCGCGCTGCTGGTCGTCGACCCGGCCATCGCCGTCACCAGCTTCGGCAGGGCAATGTCGGTCGCCAGCACGTCGTCGAAGCTGTCGGCCCGCACACCCGCACTGGTCCGCAGCAGCTCCGCGGTCTTGAGCAGGTCGACCTGTCCCGACACCAGCGCATTATAGTCCATCACCGACAGCGACAATTCGCTGCCCGCCAGCTGCGACAGCAATGCACCGGGCAGGCCGCCCTGCACTGACGCCAGCCGGGTGCCGAGCGAAAAGCCGGCCATGTCGATCCGCGCGGCGGTGGCGCGGGCGCCGATCGTCACGTCACGATAGCCGAACACGCGGGCGAAGACCGGCTGGATACGACTTTCCAGCGCGACCTGCGCCGCATTGCCGGGGGTGCCGTTCGCGAGGAACCGGGCATCGACCGCCAGCCGCTCGTCGCGGGTGAAGCGGCCCGGCGTCATCACCGTCAACCGCGTGTTGTTGTCCGACGACAGCGCCACCGCCGCCTGCGCCCGCCCTGCCGCATTGGACAGGTCGCCCGCCGCCGCCAACGCGGCCGCGTCCGCCGCCCCCTGCAACCGTCTCTTCTCCAGATACAGGGTGGCCGTATCCACCCCCAGCACCGCCGTGCCGGTCAGCATCGTCAGCCCGCCGGCCAGCATCATCGCGACATTGCCCTCGCGCGCCTTCGCCAGCCGCCGCACCGCCCGCCCGACCATCGCCCTAAAACCCCGCCAGCACGACGCTGGCCTGCCGCTGGATCATGGTCGTCGCGGCGGGCAGGATCGGCAGTTTAAGCAACGGGTTGGCCGATCCGTCATAGGCGACACGGATCGTCAGCACCCGGCCGTCATCGTCGATGCGGACGGTCACGTCGCTGCTGCGGATGCCATAGCTGCGCGACAGGGTCTGCAACGCCGCCCCGCTGCCCAGGCTGGCGCGCTCCGCCGGGGTAATCCCGGCCAGGGCGGCGCGCGCGCCTTCGTTCGCGCTCTCCTGCACGACATGCGACATGGCCAGCCAGCTGCCGCCGCTCAGGATGCCGAACAGGAACATCATGAGGACCGGCATCGCCAGCGCCAGTTCGATGATCGCGGCACCGTGGCCGTCAGTCGCGACGTCGCGAAATTGCTGTAACCTGCGTAATTTACGTAAGCGTTGCAGTGGGATGGCGGGGTCGGCATGGCGCCCGGTGCGTGCGGTCCCGGCGCACGCTGCCACCCTGTAATCCGATACGCTGAAGCGGATCGACGCGATCATACTGCACTCCTCTCTATCGGCAGGATAGGGCGGGGGCGGTGACTGGACGGTTTCGGGTAAGACACTGCGTTATCTCGCATTTTACGAAATAATCGACGGGGCGGGCGCGACCCCTTGGGATCGGGTGCGGCGCGGTCCGTCATGCCGGTGCGACGCCATGGCGCACGCCATATGGCCGACGTCTTGCCCCGCACCGCGCGAACAGTTACCCGCAGCGATGATCCGCCCGCATGTCTGCGGGCAGTCCCAGATGTGAACGGGTATGACCAAGTGACTGCTGCCAATCGAGCGACGGAATCCAGGCTGTGGTGGCTGGGGGACCGGATGGCGGTGCTGGTCCTCGGCCTGATCGCGGGGTTCGTGGTCGGCCTGTCCTTTGCCGGCGATGGCCGGATCGCGCTGCCGGGCGCGCCGGCACCGGTCGCCTCGCCGACCCCACCGGTCGCACCGGGTGCATCGTCGACCGGAACGGAGACGGCGCCCGTTACCCCGGCTGCGCCCGCGGTCGCCGCGCGCACCGTCGATGGGCCGATCGACCCGCAGGTCATCCGCCGCGTGAAGCGCGGCGGCGTGCTGCGCGTGGGCGTGTTCGGTGACAGCTTCGGCAACGGCATCTGGGACGCGCTGTACCGGCAGCTGCCCAAGGATCACGGGTTCGAGGTACTGAAATTCGCCAAGGAAGCGACCGGCTTCACCCGCTACCGCGTCCTCGACCTCGAAAAGCGCGCGCGCGAGCAACTGGCCGCGCAACCCATCGACGCGGCGGTCATCAGCTTCGGGGCGAACGATGCGCAGGCGGTGTTCGCCGACGGCCATCTTCACCCGTTGATGAGCGACGGCTGGAAGCAGGTCATCGGCGACCGCATCGACAGCTATGTGCAGGCGCTGCGTTCGACCGGAGCGGTCGTCTATTGGGTCGGCCTGCCGGTAATGCGCGATCCCAAGCTCGACGCCGATATGCAGGCGATGGACGCATTTTACGAAGAACATATGCGGCGGCTGGGGGTGCCGTTCCTCGATTCCCGCCCGCTGACGCTGGATGCCGAAGGCAAGTACAACGCCTATCTGCCCGACCTGAAGACCGGCAAGCCGGTGCTGATGCGCACCGGCGACGGGCTGCACATGATCGGCGTGGGGTATCAGCGCCTGACTGCCAAGGTGGCGGCGGACCTGCAACGCTATGCCGAACGCGCCCGCCGCGAGGCGGGGCGTCCGCTGCCTACGCCGACGCCGACCGAGGGTTCGCGCTGATGTCCGCGCTGTTCGCCATTGCGCTGGCACAGGCCGCGACCGCCCAATCCTGTATCGGGGGACTGTGCGATGCGGAGCGGTTGCGCCCGTTCCTCGAAAAGCTGGCCACTGCACGCAGCGCGCCCGAGCCGGTCCGCATCCTCCAGATCGGCGACAGCCACACGGCCGGCGATCAGATCACCGGCAGCTGGCGCACGGCGTTGCAGACCCGGTACGGCCGAGCGGGGCGCGGCGCATTGCCGCCGGGGCGTCCCTATGCCGGCTATCTGACCCGCGACATCACCGCCGGCCAGTCGATCGGCTGGAGCGTCAACGGCATCTTCGGTTCGGCATGGTCGGCGAACAGCACTATTCGGCTGGGCCTCAGCGGCTACAGCCTGACCAGCGAGCAGCCGGGCGCGACCGTGACCCTGAGCGCCGACGACGGCCGGAATTTCGACCGGTTGACCGTCTGTGCACTGAGCGGTCCGGGACAAGGCTCGCTGCAACTGAGCCTCGGCGCGGCGGTCGTCGCATGGCCGCTGGCCGGCGCGCAGAGCGGCAGCCGCTGCCGCACGCTGGACGGCAATGGCGAAGCGACGATCGCGTCGGCGACCGTCATCGGCGGACCGGTGACGATCACCTCGTGGAGCACCGAACGGCGCGCGGGCGGCGGGGTGATCCTGTCGAACCTCGGCACGGTCGGCGCACAGTTCATGCATTTCGGGCGCACCGACGACCGCGTGGTCGCGACCGAACTCGCCGCCTATCGCCCCGACCTGATCGTCGTTGCGTTCGGCACCAACGAGGCGTTCCGCCCCGGCTTCTCCGCCAGCGCCTATGAAGCGACGCTGCGTGCCGACCTGACGCGACTGCGGCGGCTGGCGCCCGGCGTGCCGATGCTGCTGATCGGCGCCCCCGATTCCGCGACCAAGCAGCCGGGGCTGCAAACCGGCGAAAGCGGCACCAGCGCGCCCTGCACCAGCGGTGGCGAATGGCGGCCGACCGCCGCACTCGCATCGGTGCAGGCGGTCCAGCGGCGACAGGCCAAGGCGTTCGGTATCGCCTATTGGGACTGGGCGCAGCGCATGGGCGGCCGCTGCGTCGCTCATGGCTGGACGCAAGGTTCTACCCCGATGATGCGCGGCGACCATGTCCATTTCACCAGTCGCGGCGGTGCGGAGATCGCGCGGCTGCTGCAGGCCGATCTGGACGCGGCGATGACCCAGCTGGTCGATGCCGCCCCGCCATCGGGGTGGTCGACTGCCGCCCCTGCCGCACCGGTCCGCTAGATGTTGTTCCCCACGCTCAGCTTCGGGCTGTTCTTCCTCGTGGTCTACGCGATCACATGGTCGCTCGGCCGATCGAACGAATGGCGCAAGATCGCGCTGCTGCTCGCCAGCTGGTTCTTCTATGGCGCATGGGACGCGCGGTTCGTAGCACTTCTGTTCGTGTCGGCCTTCGTCAACTGGGCGCTGGCGCAGGGAATCATGCGCAGCGAAGACGATCGCACCGGTCGCGCGCTGGTCACGGTCGGTGTCGTCGCCAATCTCGGCGTGCTCGGCTATTTCAAATATGCCGGCTTCTTCCTCGAACAGCTGACCGCCTTGCTCACCCCGCTCGGCTTCGGGCGCGACCTGCCGCTGTTGCAGGTCATCTTGCCGGTCGGCGTGTCGTTCTTCACCTTTCAGGCGATCTCCTATCTGGTCGACGTCCATCGCCGGCGTATTCCGGCGGCGAGCCTGCTCGACCTGACGCTGCTGATGTCGTTCTTCCCCCATCTGGTCGCCGGGCCGATCGTGCGCGGCGCCGACCTCTTGCCGCAGTTCCGCCGCGTGCCGACGATCGATCGCGGGGTGGTCGCCGCCGCGCTGCTGCTGATCGTGTGGGGCCTGTTCAAGAAGGCGGTGATCGCGTCGCAGCTCGCCGGCGCGCTGGTCGATCCCGCGTTCTTCGATCCCGCCAGCCGGTCGAGCTTCGACCTGCTGATCGGCGCCTATGGCTATGCGGTGCAGATTTATTGCGACTTTTCCGCCTATTCCGACATGGCGATCGGGTTGGCGGCGCTGCTCGGCTACACCTTCCCGCGCAACTTCGACCAGCCCTACCGCGCCGCTTCGCTCCAGGACTTCTGGCGGCGCTGGCACATCAGCCTGTCGAGCTGGCTGCGCGATTATCTCTACATCCCGCTGGGCGGCAGCCGGAAGGGGCCGGTGCGGACCTATATCAACCTGTTCCTGACGATGCTGCTGGGCGGGTTGTGGCACGGCGCCAGCTGGGCGTTCGTGATCTGGGGCGCGCTGCACGGCGGCTGGCTGGCGATCGAGCGCTTCTGGGCGCGCCACCGCCCCGCCGGCCTGCCGATGGCGCCGCGCTGGGCCGGTATCCTGCTGACGTTCCATATCGTCGTGCTCGGCTGGATCTTCTTCCGTGCGCAGGGCGAGGGGGAGGCGTTCGCCTATCTGGCGCAGCTGTTCGCCGGCGACTGGCGCAACACGCTGGTCACGCCGCTGTCGCTGGCGCTGGTCGTGCTGGGCCTTGCCATCCACGCGGTGCCGGTCGGCATTTTGCAGGGGCTGGCCGTCCGCATCCGCCACCACGCCGCACCGGCCATCGGACTGGCGCTGGGCGTATTGATCCTGATCGTCGACGCGATGCGCCCCGAAGGGGTCGCGCCGTTCATCTATTACCAGTTCTGAGCCGGAGCCGCCGCCGATGACCACGGGTGCCGAACAGGGGGAAATCGTCGAGGTCGGATCGCCGGTGCTGGTCGCGCCCGATCCGGTCGACGGCGTGCGGCCCTTTGCGTGGATGACGACGATCATCGCCACCACCGCGTTGTTTCTGGCCGTATTCGACGCCCATGCGATCGCCGCATGGTTCGATGAACTGCCGCCGTCGCCCTATACCGAGCCGCTGCGCGCGCCGATCGCGGCCTGGGCGGCGACGACCGCCCGGCTGGGGTTCGATGCGCCGCGCGCTGCGGTGCGAGGCCGGTGGCAGGCGGCGCAGGCCGCCCGGTTCGGGAGCGAGCAGCCGGGTGAGGACGGGAGCGCGCAGTAGGGCGGGCATTTTTCACAGCCCCCGTTTGCTTCGAGCGCAGGTTCGAGCTTGTCGAGAACCGTAGTCGAGAAGGGGTTGCCCGAACGCAGGGTTCTCGACGGACGCTTCTCGACAGGCTCGAAGCTGCTCGAACCGAACGGGTTTGCGTAGGTGGACACCCACAAACGGCAACGCCCGCGCGAGCATGGCTCGGCGCGGGCGTCAGCAGGGTTCCTGCCGCAGCAGGAGCTTGTCAGCGATAGAAAGTGTGGTCGGCGATCTGCGCGACGCGGGTACGCTTCGGGAACGACGCACCGGCCGAGTGGAAGAACAGCGCGCCCGGAGCGACATCGTCGCCCTTGCCGGCCAGCGTGCGCTTGGCGATGTCGACGGCGGTGTTCCAGCGGCCGTTGTTGCGCGGCGGATCATAGGCGTCGACGTTGAAGAACTGGCCGCGCTGCTTGACGACACCGCAGGCGCTGGGGGCGAAGCGGCCGCTTTTCATGCGGGCGCGGATGACCTGGGCGACGGCCAGCTGGCCCTTGTGCGGCTGGTTACCGGCTTCGTGCACGACGACCTTGGCGACGCATTCGATCTCGGACTTGTCGAGGTCGGCCACATCGGCTTCGTCGATGGCGACGTCTGCTGCTTCGGTGGGAAGGGCCTGCACCACCGGGGTCGGCGATGCGAACGTAACGGGAGTGGTAGCGGGAGCGACTGGTGCCGGTTGCTGTACGACCGGGAGTTCGGGATCCGTGTTCATCGCGACATGGGCGCTCGCTACGCCGCTTGCCGCCGTCAGGCTCCACAACACCAATACGGACCAACGCTTGTTCATTCCAACGCATCTTTTGTGCGCGAGGGTGCCCGCCATCGGCCGCAGAAACGCGGACAAAAAGAAGCGGCCGTCGGGATCCCCCACGTCTCGCCGTCCGACTTTCGCTTCTTTGACAGGGCGAATGGCCGGACCGGCTGAAAACTGGGACGTCCCTTCGGCTCAGGCCGGTCGACTGTCAACGTTTGCACCGTTCATCGGCGACGAACCGTTCGTGGCATCCGATCAATCCACGCCCGAAACGATAAAATAATCGAACGTAAATGGGCGGAAACCATGTTTCTGTTGCCGGACTGTCGCGAATCGTCCCTAGAATCGGCGTGGGCGCGTAAGCACGATTATTGCGATTCGTCACCGCGCAGTTCGGCGAATTCATCGAGCAGCCAGCGCCGGAATTGCTGCATCGCGCGTCCTGCTGGCCGGGATTTCAGCCGGGTCAGCCAGTAGCTGTCGACCATGGCATCGATGGCGAAAGGCCGGACGATCCGCCCGCTGTCCAACTCGCGCCGGAACATCGCCGGGGGCGCCAGCGCGACCCCTTCGCCCAGCATCGCCGCCTGCACCATCACCAGCGAGGAATCGAACAGCGGCCCGTGCAACGCACCGACCTCCAGCCCCGCCGCCGCGAACCATGCCGGCCAGTCCTGCGCGCGATAGGAACGCAGCAGCGTCGTCCGCAACAGATCGGCCGGTTCGCGCAGCGTCCGCGCCACCGCCGGCGCGCATAACGGAGTGAGCGGAGCAGGGCAGACTGCATCCGCCTCGACGCCGTGCCATGCGCCGTCGCCGAAGCGGATCGCATAGTCCAGTCCTTCGGCGACCAGATCGACCTGGTTGTTGTTGGTCAGCAGCCGCAGGTCGATCCCCGGACAGGCGGCCCGAAACGCCGGCAGCCGTTCCAGCAACGCGCCGACCGCGAAGGTGCCGACCGCGCTGACCGTCAGCACCTCCGCCACGCCGCCGGTGTCGAACCGTTCGAACAGCCGGTCGATGGCACCGAACGAGTCGATCAGCGTCGGCGCCAGCGCCACGCCTTCGTCGGTCAGCAGCAGCCCGCGATTGGACCGGCGGAACAGGGTGACGTTCAGCCGCGCCTCCAGCGCCTTGATCTGGTGGCTGACCGCCGCCTGCGTCACGCATAGTTCGTCGGCGGCGCGGGTGAAGGACAGGTGCCGCGCCGACGCCTCGAACGCGCGCAGGGCATTCAGCGGAACCGGTGCGCGTGCCATCTATGCCCAGATTTCCTAAGGATCGAACCGAGATATGATCCTTTGTCGATCCGCCCATTCCGCGTCAATTCCCTCCGGGTCGAAGCATGGGCAAAGGGATGGATGGGAATGCGAGACCATAAGATCGTTCGGGGATGGCTGGCGCTCGCCACGCTATTGGCGACCGGCCCGGCCCTTGCCGCCGACCCGCCCGAATGGTCCATGCCGACCGAGCCGTTCCGCATCGCCGACAATCTCTATTATGTCGGGACCAAGGGACTATCCGCCTATCTGATCGTATCGCGCGATGGGGCGATCCTGCTGGATGGTACGCTGGAACGGAATGCGCCGCTGATCGAACGCAACATCCGCCGGGTCGGTGTGCCGCTTACCCAAGTGAAGCTGATCGTCAGCAACCATGCGCATGACGACCATGTCGGTGCCATCGCCCGGATCAAGCGCGATACCGGCGCCCGCTTCCTCGCCAGTGCGGGCGACCGTTGGGCATTGGAACATGGCACTAGCCAGAGCGACGTGACCTATCGTGCGCGACGCTACCCGGCGGTCAAGGTCGACAGGGTGATTGGCGACGGCGAAGTCGTCCGGCTGGGCGATGTCGCGCTGACCGCGCATCTGACCCCCGGTCACACGCCGGGCTGCACCAGCTGGTCGATGATTGCGCGCGATGCGGGCAAGCTGCGCCACGTGCTGTTCCCGTGCAGCATCACCGTGGCGGGCAACAAACTGATCGGCAATCGCGGCTATCCCGGCATCGTCGGCGACTTTCGCCGGACCTTCGCCAAATTGGCGGCGATGCGTGCCGACATCGTGCTGCCGGGCCATCCGGAGGCAGCCGACATCCTCGAACGCGGTGCGCGGCGCAGGGCGGGGCAGGGGGATGCCTTTGTCGATCCCGACCTGCTGTCGCGCATGGTCGCCGAACAACGCGCAGCGTTCGAAGGGGAACTGGCCAAGGTTAAGCGGACGGGGCGCTAGGACCCGTCGTCGGGCGGTGCGTCCCCCGGCGAATGCAGCATCGCGCGATAGATGCCGTGCTCCGACCCCGGAATGACGCTCACGTCCAGCCATCGGCGGTAAAAGGCTTCCGGCCCGACGCCGCCGATGATCGCATAGCCATATTCCATCGCGCGCATGTCGTGGAGGGTTGCGAACAACAGCGCTTCTCCCACGCCCAGCCTACGGGCGCCGGGATCGACCCCGGTCGGTCCGAAAAAGCCGCGCATCGAACAGTCATAGGCGGCAAAGCCGATCACGGCCTGTTCCTGCACCGCGATCCATAAGGTCGTCACCGGCCGGGTGAAGGCGCGTGCCGCCTCGCTGCGCCAAGCCTCGCCGAACTGCCGTGCGACCCATGCCAGCACGATATGCCGCTCCGCCGCCATCGCCCGCCGGATCACGATGCCGCGTTCGGCCAGCAGCGGGCGGGGCGGCACGGCGGGCAGATCATACAGGCGGACGATGAGGTCGGTCATGCGGCCGTTGTCGGCCCGCCCGGCGCGATAGGCAATGCTTCGCTGACGATTACGCGTCGCAGTTGCGAAGACGGTATCGGTACCCGCCCGACCGCGATACCATGGTCGCATGCCGCCGCACCCGCCCGTGTCCGTTCGCAGCCGCCTGTCGCGATGGGGATGGATCGCGCTCGGCTGGCTGTTCGTCGCGCTGGGCTTCATCGGTGCGTTGCTGCCGGTCATGCCGACGACGATCTTCCTGATCCTGGCCGCCGGATGCTTCGCGCGCGGCTCGCCCCGGCTGGAGGCATGGCTGCTCAACCATCCGCGGTTCGGGCCGACGCTGGTGGCGTGGCGTCGCGACGGGGCGATCGGCCGGCGGGCAAAGATCATGGCGTGCAGCGGCATCGCCGTCGGCTATGCGCTGTTCCTGTTCGGCGCGCGACCGGGAGTCGGTCTGGCGCTGATCGTCGCGGTGCCGATGGCCGGATGCGCCGCCTATATCGTGACGCGACCCGCGCCCGCCGACTGAGGTGGCTCGACGATGATTGCCGGACTGGTCAGCGCGGTCAGGCTGATTTCCAGCTCGGCATTGCGGAACGGCTTGGTCAGCCGCGGAATATCGGCATCGATTCCGCCCGCATCGGCATAGCCCGACACGATCAGCACCGGCAGCGTAGGATGGGTCGACTTCAACCGGCGGGCCAGATCGGCACCACTCATCCCCGGCATCAGATGGTCGGTGATCAGCACGTCAGGCATCAGGCCCGCGTCGATCAGCACCAGTGCTTCCTCGGCCGATGCTGCTTCGACCACGTTGTAGCTGAGATCGGCCAGCATATGCGCGGTGCTCATCCGCACCAGATCCTCGTCGTCGATCAGCAACGCGGTGCCGAGCCGGGGCGGGGCGGGTTGCTGGTCGGCCGGGCGTTCCTCTTCGGACGGGGCAACCGAACTGACCGGCAGCCACAGGCAGATGGTGGTGCCGTCGCCGGGCTTGCTGTCGATGGTCAGCCCGCCGCCCAGCTGCGCGGTCAGGCCGTGGACCATCGACAGGCCAAGGCCCGTGCCCTTGCCGACGCCCTTGGTCGAAAAGAACGGCTCGATCGCGCGTTGCAGCGTCGCCTCGTCCATGCCGCAGCCGGTGTCGCGGACGCTCAGGCGGATATACTGGCCGCGCGCGAGGCCGGCGACGTCGCCGGGGCGGACGGTCTGGCGGGACGCGGCGATGGTCAGCGTCCCGCCCTCGGGCATCGCGTCGCGCGCGTTCACCGCCAGGTTCAGCAGCGCCATTTCCAGCTGGTTGAGATCGGCATGGGCCGGCGGCAGCTCGTCCAGCTCGATGTCCACCGCGATGGTGGGACCCAGTGTCGACACGATCAGCCCGGTCATGCTGTCGATCACCCGCGCCACGTCGACGCCGGTCGGCTGCAACGGCTGGCGCCGGGCAAAGGCCAGCAGCCGCTGCACCAGCATCTTGGCGCGTTCGGCCGATTGCAGCGCACCCTCGATCAGCCGCCGTTCGCGGTCGGTGCCGACATTCTTGCGCACCAGCATGTCGAGCGAGCCGATGATCGGGGTCAGCAGGTTGTTGAAATCATGCGCGACGCCGCCGGTCAGGCTGCCCATCGCCTCCATCTTCTGGCTCTGGCGCAGCGCCTCGCGCGCGATGTCCAGATCGGCTTCGCGCTCCTTCGCCTCGGTCAGGTCGCGACCGACCGCGACGAAATTCGCGCCGTCCGCCTCCGGCGCGACGGTCCATTCGACATGCTTCCATCCGCCGGTGCGGGTCGCGATGCGGTTTTCGAAGCGGTTGGGGCGGTGGGTCGCCGCCATCTGCCTGATCGCGGCCAGCGTATGCGGCTCGTCCTCGGGATGGATGAAGCGGGCATAGCCGCGCGACAGCAGTTCGCCGTCGCTCCAGCCGAGTACCCGCGACCATGCCGGGCTGACCGCCGACATCCTGCCGTCATAGTTCGCCCGTGCCAGCATGTCCTGCGACAAGTTCCACAGCCGGTCACGTTCGGCGGACCGCACCGCGACCTGTTCCTCCAGCGTTTCGTTCAGCCGGCGCAGATCCTCTTCGGCACGCGCACGTTCGACCGCATTCTTGACCCGTTCGCCGACTTCCTGGACCAAGCTCTCCTCGGCGGGGGTCCAGGCGCGGGGCGTGGCCGATTGCACCGCCAGCACCCCGACCCATTCGGTCTCGTCGAACAGCAGCACGTCGATGAACGCGCCGACCCGACGATCCGCCAGTCCCGCGCGCGCGACATCGCTCAGCTGCATGTTGCCGGGTACGTCGGGGATGACCACCGGCGCGCCGGTGCGATAGGCGTCCATCAACCCCGGCCCGAACGACGCCAGCGAATGCGCGCCGGCCAGCGACTGCACCCCGTGGGTGTAGTCGCAGTCGACCCGCATCACCATGTCGCTGCTGATTTCGGCGTAGAAGACGCGGTTGGCCTTCAGCCATTCGCCCAGCCGTTCGGCGGCCAGCGTCATGATGTCGTTGCGCGTCGTCAGCGGACGCAGCGCATCGGCCAGCGACAGCAGGAACTGGGTCCGCCGGCTATGGGTCACCCGGTCCGTCGTCTCGGCAAGGATGCAAATGACCCCCGCCGGCTCGCCCCGTTCGTCGAGCACCGGCGAATAGTCGAGGTCCATCCACACCTGCTCGGGCCGGCCATAGCGGTAGAGCGTAAGTTCCTGATCCTGATAGCGCAGCGTGCCGCCGGCCAGCCCGACGCGCATGACATGGTCGTTGAAGTCGGCGACCTCCGGCCACCCCTCGCGCACGTTCGACCCGAGCAGTTGCGGATGCCGCCCCCCGGCAAACACCGAATAGGCGTCGTTGTACAGCATCACCCCCGCATCACCCCACAGCATCACGATCGGCACGGGCGATCGCAGCAGCATCGCGGTCGCCGTCTTCAGCGATTGCGGCCAGCCGGTAATCGGACCGAGCGGCGTCGTGCCCCAGTCCAGCTCCGCGATCAGCCTCGCACAATCGCCGCCGCCCGCCAGAAAGGCATAATGCCGCACGGGGAGCGGGGTTTCGGCAATGCGTAGGTCGGACATTAGAAACGGGCAATCCTGCAACAACGACGACGGCGATACGCCTGCCGACGCCGATTTCCGGGGAAGTGCGGTGTAAAGGTAGCGCAATCGGCCGCTGGAATAAACCGCCCCCTCGACATAACGCGGCGGGACGGCATTCGGCACCATCGGTTTCGCGTAGGACATCTGTCGCTGTGCCGCGACGGTTCGCGCGTGATGTCCTGTTGTGAAACGAACATGTCCCATGACCCACAGCACCTGCCGACTATCGGCAATGGCGGGCTGTTATCCTATACACTTTGCAGGTAATCGGACCGTTCCTATGTAGATCGGAATGTACGTGTCGTCGGAACTGCCCCAAGCGCTTCGCGAATATTTCGAACAGTCGCGGGTCGCGCTCGCGCTGGCCTCGGCAGAGGGGGACAATCATCTGGTCATGGTCAGCCCGGCGTTCAGCCGTCTGACCGGCTATGAACCGGAGGATGTCGTCGGACGCAATTGCCGGCTGTTGCAGCGCGATGCCGCGAATGTCGAACCCCGCGCCCGGCTGCGCGAATTTCTCACCCGACCGACCCAGCCCAATGTCCGGACGCCGATCGTCAATTTCCGCAAGGACGGGACGCCGTTCGTCAATCTGCTCTATATGTCGCGGCTGCGGTCGATCGACGGCAAGGCGAGCTACATCTTCGCATCGCAGTTCGACGTCAGCCGTTCGCAGCCCGACATGCTGGCCGACTATGACGAACAGCTGACCGCCACGCTCGGCCGGCTGGTACCGATCGCGGGCGATGCCGGGATCGTGGTCGAAGGTACGTTGCTGACGATCGCCAACAGCGCCGCGATCGTGGCACAGGCGAAGATGATGCTGGCCGGTCTCGAGGCCGTTCCCGATGCATGACATCGTCGCTTCGAAGGCGGAGGCCAAGACATCGTCGACGCCCGCCGGCGTGCCGGTGGTCGGCATCGGCGCCTCGGCCGGCGGGCTGGAAGCGCTGCGCGAAATGCTCGCTCCTGCCAGCCTGCCGACCGGGCTTGCCTTCGTCATCGTCCAGCATCTCGACCCCAATCACGAAAGCATGCTGGCGCAGCTGCTCGACCGCAACACCGCGCTGTCGGTGCTGCAAAGTTCGGGCGGGGAGCGGATCGAGGCCGATACCGTCTATATCATCCCGCCCGGCCGCGGCCTCGCCATTCGCGACGGCGTGCTGGAACTGACCGATTTCCAGCAGCCGCGCGGGCTTCGCCGGCCGATCGACGATTTCTTCCTGTCGCTGGCCGGGGACCAGCAGTCCAACGCCGCCTGCGTCATCCTGTCGGGCACCGGTGCCGATGGCACTACCGGCTTGCGCGCCATCAAGGAAAATGGCGGCGTCTGCGTCGTGCAGCAGCCCGAAAGCGCGCGTTACGACGGCATGCCGCTGTCGGCGGTCGGCACCGGCATGATCGATTTCGTGAAGCCGGCCGGCGAAATCCTGCATTGCCTGCAGGCGTTCTTCCGGCGGCGGACGTCCGAACCGCTGACGCCGGAAGCCAATGTCGTCGCCGATCATGTCGACGAAATGTGCCGCGTGCTGCGCAACGCGATCGGTCATGATTTTTCGGGCTACAAGCGCTCGACATTGGTGCGCCGGGTCGAACGGCGGATGCATGTGCTGGGGATCGATACCGGTCGCGCCTATCTGGCGCGCATCCGTAGCGATGCCGCCGAATGCGAGGCGCTGTTCCGCGACCTGCTGATCAACGTCACCCGTTTCTTCCGCGATGGCGATGCGTTCGAAACGCTGCGCACGCGGGTGGTCGAACCGTTGATGGCCGACCGGGCGGTGGACGAGGATGTGCGCGTCTGGGTGCCCGGCTGTTCGAGCGGCGAGGAAGCCTATACCATCGCGATGCTGTTCGCCGAAGCTGCGCGCATATCGGGATCGCCGCTGGCGGTGCAGATTTTCGCGACGGACATCGACGAACAGATGCTGTCGATCGCGCGCGAGGGCAGCTATCCCGCCGCCGCGCTGGCCGACATCCCGCCGGCGCTTCGCGAACGCTATACCGTTCCCCATGCCGAGCGCTTCACCATCGCCGGCCCGATCCGCGACATGATCCGCTTTTCGAGCCACAGCCTCGTCAAGGACCCGCCCTTTTCGCGGATCGACTTGGTATCGTGCCGCAACCTGCTGATCTATTTCGACGACCGGTTGCAGCAGGCGGTGGTGCCGCTGCTGCATTACGCACTGCGCCCCGGCGGTTTCCTGTTCCTCGGGCCTTCGGAAAGCGTCGGTCGGTTCGAGCATCTGTTCCAGCCCGTCGACCAGCAGGCGCGACTGTTCGAACGCGGCCCCGGCGCGCCCAACTATCCGATCGACCTGCCCGGCAGTCAACGCCAGCCGGTGCCCCGGCGCGAGCGCGACAGCCGCGGGGATACGGCGTCGCTCGGCAGCGAGGCGCTTGCCACCCGCCGCATGGTGGAACGCTATGCCCCGCCCAGCCTGATCGTCGATCAGGATGGCGGCATCATCTCGGCCTATGGCAAGCTCAGCCGCTATTTCGAATTTCCGGTGACCCGCACCGGCGGCAGCAGCGCGGTCAATCTGGCCCGCGCCGGCCTGCGCAACGTCATCGGCCCGTTGCTGCGACAGGCGCGCGACGAACGCCGCCGGGTGATCGCGCGCGATGTGTCGGTCGAAACCGATTACGGCACCCAGCCGGTCGAGGTGATCTGCGACCCGCTCGGCGACGGCACCTTGCTGTTCGTGTTCCGCGATACCGGCCCGTTCGTGCCGTCCGATCCCGGCGAGTTGCAGGACCTCGAACCCAGCGACGACCATCTGGAATCGCTGGAGGACGAACTGCGCCTGACGCGCCACCGGCTGCGCTCGGCGATCGAGGAGCTGGAGACGGCGAACGAGGAGCTGAAAAGCTCCAACGAAGAAATGATGTCGATGAACGAGGAGCTTCAATCGACCAACGAGGAACTGTCGACCGTCAATGACGAGCTGAAGAGCAAGGTCGACCAGCTGACCGTCGCCAATTCCGACCTGCGCAATTTCTATGAATCGACCGAACTGGCGGTCGTGGTGCTCGATGCCGACCTGAAGGTCCGCAGCTATACCGACGCCGCGACGCGCATCTTTCCACTCAAGCCCGCCGATCGCGGCCGTCCGCTGACCGATGTCGCCAACCGGTTGCAGGATGCCGGCCATCTGGAGGATGCGCGCGCCGTCGCGGGCGGCGCGTCGCCGGTGCAGCGCCGCGTCCGCACCACCGATGGCGAGCATATCTATTCGATGCGGGTGCTGCCCTATCGCACGCAGAATGGTGAGGTCGACGGCGCGACGCTGGTGCTGACCGAGATCACCGATGCCCTCGCGCTCGAACGGCAACTGGCCGCCGAGCGCGAGCGGCTCGATCTGGCGATCAAGGCGGCCGGGATCGGCGTCTGGGAATATTGCCCCGAAAATGGCGAACTGGTGCTCGACCAGGCCGAGCGCCAGCTGTTCGAGGTCGCTTCCGATGCGGATGTCGGCATCGACGCCTTGCTTGGCCGGATCGATGCGAAGGATCTGCCGAAGGTCGAGGCTGCGCTGCGCCGCGCGATCGAGCGCAGCGGCGATTACGAAGCCACCTTCCGCGTATGTCGCAGCGACGGGCAGACGCGCTGGGTCAAGGGGTTCGGCAGGGTCGTAACCGGCAGCACGCCACGCCGGCTGGTCGGCGTGTCGATCGACGTCACGCCTGAATATGCGCTGGCCGAAACGCGCGAGTTGATGCTGCGCGAAATGAACCACCGCGTGAAGAACCTGTTCGCGGTGATCGCGGGGATGATTACCATCGCGTCACGCTCGCACCACGATCTGCGCACTTTTGCCGACGACATCCGCCGCCGGATCGCGGCATTGGGCGCGGCGCATTCGCTGGCATCGCCCGCCGGACAGCCCCATGCCGTCGGGCTGGACGACATCGTTGCCACCACTCTTGCCCCCTATCGCGATCATGCGCGGATCGAAATCGATGGTCCGGTCGTTGCACTCGACCGAAGCTGTCTGTCGCCCATGGCGCTCATTCTCCACGAATGGGCGACCAATTCGATCAAATATGGCGCGCTGGGCAGCAATGGGGAACGGGGCCTGCGGGTACACTGGCAGGTCGGGGATGATGGGATCGTGCTGACATGGGCGGAGGATGCGAAGGACGCGGGCGATCAACCGCCGGGCAAGCGCGGGTTCGGGTCGGTACTGGTCGAAACCAGCGTCCGGCAGCTGCGCGGAACGATGACCAACGGTGTATCGGACGGCCTGTATCGGCTGGAGATGTGCCTTCCCGCCGGCGTGATGCTGCGTGACTGATCCGGTCTTGCTCGTCGAGGACGAGCTGTTCATCGCCCTCGATGTCCAGGCGACGATCGAAGCCGCCGGCTTCGCGGTCGAGGGACCGTGCATGACGTTGGTCGAGGCGCAGGAAGCGGTGGAGCGCCACGGTGCGGCCTTTGCCGCGGCCGTGCTCGACGTACGACTGGCCGACGGGACGGTGTTCCCGGCGGCGGATCGGCTCCATGCCGCCGGTGTCCCGCTGATCTTCCATTCGGGCCATGCCGACGATGCCGATCTGCGGCAGCGTTATCCGCGTGCGATGGTCTGCCCGAAGCCTAGCGCGCCGGAGACCCTGTCGGAGGCGATCCGCCGCTGTGCGTTGCTCAACGGCGACGAGCAGCAGGCTGCGGGCTGACCCCATCGCCGCCGGCGATGGGGCAGGGGTGCCCTACGACGCGACCCGCACCGACAGCCGCACCATCCGCGGCTGTCCGGGGAAGATCCACACCCGGCTGTACGAACTCTGCGCATAGCGTTCGTCGAACAGATTGTCCGCCTCCGCCCGCAGCGTCAGGCGCGGCGACAGCGCGTATTCTACCGCAGCCTTGGCCTTCACATAGGCCGGCAGCACGACGAAATCGCGTTCGATCGACCCGGCCCGGTCGCCGACATAGCTGACCCCGGCGCTGACCGACACGCCGCGCCCGCCATCGTCGAGGAACTTGCCGAGGGCGAACAGCGTGCCGCTGTGATCGGGCACGTTCAACGCGCGATCGGTGGGGAAGGCGTTGTCGTCGACCCGCGCCCGCGTCCACGCATAATTGCCGACGATCTGCCACTGCGACGCGATGCGGACCGCGGCATCGACCTCGATCCCGCGGCTTTGCAGGTTGCCGACGGGGGCGAGGAAGTTGGAATCGACCGGATCGTTGGTCAGGATCCCCTGTTTGCGGATGTCGAACCACGTCGCGGCAACGTCGATCCCCGGCCAGCGCCCGGCGATGCCGACCTCATAGCCCTTGCCGCTTTCGGGGGCGAAGCCGGTGCCGAGCCGGCTGGTGCCTGAATTGAGCACGAAATTCTCGCCCCAATTGGCGTGGACGGCAATGGCGTCGGTCGCCTGATATTTGGCGCCCAGCCGGAAATGCAGCGGCTGGTCGACCGCGCGTCCGATGCGGCCGGTATTGTTGTTCAGGATGCGCTGGCGATAGGCGTCGAGCCGCACCCCGCCCGACAGCGTCAGACGATCGGTCGCTTCCCACATATCCTGCGCATAGAGCGTGCCCGACCAGCGCTTCTCGCGATTGTTGGTGAAGGGCAGCAGCGTCGGCGGGGTCTGGCCATAGACCGGGTTGAAGACGTCGATGGCGTAAGGGTTGCCGCCGGTCGCCGGGTTGCCGGGGTTTCGCCGCATCCAGCGCTCGGCATAATCGAGCGTATAGCCCTTGACGCCGATGCTGGGGCGATGATTGCCGATCCGGCCGCTCAGTTCGACACGCGCCGACAGGTCGTCGACCTCGAAATCGCGCGAGCGGCGCTGGCGCCACAGCGTCCGATTGTCGACCAGCCGCGACTGGTCGGACGAGAAGCCTTTCAGCGTGCCGGTCCGCCATGCGACGCCGCCATTCACGACCCAGTCGTCCCCAAGGTCGAACAGGCCGGTCAGTTGATGCCGCTGGTTGCGGAACCGGGTCACGCCGTCATTCGGCTCGCCATAATAGGCCGAGCGGGGCGCACCATTGGCGTCGCCGTTGATCGCGGGAATGCCGCGGTCGAACAGCGTGTCGAACCGCGTGATCTCGCCGATATAGGTCAGGCGCACCGCGCTCGACGGACGCCAGGTGAGCGACGGCGCGACGACCTGTCGCTCCAGCCCGACGAAGTTGCGCCACCCGTCCGAATCCTCGGCCGCGACGACGATGCGCGCGGCGAGCGTGTCGGACAGCGGTCCGGTCGCATCGACCTCGACCCGGCGGGTGTCGAACGAGCCGTAGGTGAAGGTCGCATAGGCGGCAGGTGCGAAGCCCGGCGTCTTGCTGACGATGTTGACGCGGCCGGCCGGATCGATGTCGCCGAACAGCGCGCCCGCCGGCCCTTTCAGCAGTTCGATCCGCTCGGTCGTGGCAGGGTCGCGCGGCGGACCCATGCCGCGATTGGCGAGGAAGCCGTCGACATAATATTCCGCGCCGCCATCGGGCGTGCCGAGGAAGCCGCGGATCGCGAAATTGTCCATGACGCCGCCGCGATTATTCTGGTTGCTGACGCCGCTGACCAGTTCGAGCGCGTCGGACAGGCGATAGGCGCCGGCGGCGGTCAGCAGGTCGCGTTCGACCGACCGGCTCGACTGCGACATGATCTGCGTCGCGGCGTCGGACGACAGCGTCGAATCCTGCCCGGCGCGGCGGGTGCCGAGGACTACGATCTCGTCCTTGTCGCCTTCGCTTTCGGACGCCGCTTCTCCGGCGGGCGGGGCGTCATGCGGGTTGGCATGGGCGGGGAGGGCGCAGGACAGCAATGGCAGCAGCAATGCTGCGACCCGGACTTGGTTGAGCACGATCGTTCCCTGTTACGTTGTAACATGCCCTTGCGGTCGTTCGTCCGCGCTGTCAATCGTCCGGCGCATTCTCTTTGGGGGCGGCGTTCGGCAGATGGATGGTCCGGTGCGGACTGGACGTTACGGGTTGTCGCATGTCATTCGTCCCAATCCTCTGATGACCGACGACGATGTCCTGAAACGCTGGTTCGTGGCGGACGTGCTCCCGCTGGAGCGCGACCTCGAACGCTATCTCGCGCGGCATTGTCGGGCGCGGGACGATGTGATCGACCTTCGGCAGGAGGTGTACGAACATGCCGTTGCCGCCGCGCGAAAGGGGCTTCCGCTCAATACGCGTCCCTTCGTGCTGACGGTCGCCCGCAACCTGCTGATCGATCGCGCGCGGCGCGCGAAGGTCGTCTCGTTCGAACAGATGGCGGACCTCGACGAGTTGAACCTGCCCGACCTGGCCGAGGCGGATCGCGCGCTGACCGCACGCGATGAACTTCGCCGGGCGATCGCCGGGCTGGACCAGCTGCCCCCGCGTTGTCGCGAGGTCGTGCGGCTGCGGCGGGTGGAGGGGCTGAACATCCGGGAAACCGCCGCCCGGCTCGGCGTCGGTCATCACACCGTCGAGCGCCAGCTGAGGCTCGGCCTTCGGGCGTTGGCCAATTTCATGCTCGGGGGCAATGCGCGGATCGAACGCAAGCCCGGTCTGGCCCCGCGACGGAAGCGGACGCCATGACCGGCCGCAACGGTATCGAGGACCGCGCCGCCGCCTGGCTGGTACGCCGCGATCAGCCCGAATGGAGCGCGGCGGACGCGCAGGCGCTTGCGGACTGGCTGGCGGAGAGCGATGCGCACAAGGTTGCGCTGTGGCGGCTCGAAGCGGGCTGGGATGCCACCGCACGGCTTGCCGCGACGCGGGGGGCGGCGGTCGAACGACCGCCACGAATCCGTTTGCTGCAAAGCCGCCCGCTGCAGGCGCTGGCGGCCAGCCTGATCCTGCTATGCCTGTTCGCCGCGTCGATCCTGCCGGAATGGGTGCGAAGCGAGCCGCCGGCGCCGCTCCGCCGGTTCGCGACCACCGTCGGCGAACATCGTGCGATGCGCCTGCCCGATGGCAGCGCGGTGACGCTGAACACCGCCAGCACGCTGCGGACGGCGATCGACAATAGCCGTCGCGCCGTCTGGCTCGATCGCGGCGAAGCCTATTTCGACGTGGCGCACGACGCGACCCATCCGTTCGTCATTCATGCCGGAGACCGGGTGGTGACGGTGCTTGGCACCCGCTTCTCGGTGCGACGCGACGGCCGGATGGTCATCGTCGCCGTCGTCGAAGGGCGCGTGCGGGTTGAGGATGCGGCCGGTGGCGAGCGGGGGCGGGCGGCGGTCATCACCGCCGGCAATGTCGCCATTTCGCGGGGCACGTCGATGCTGTTGACCGACCGGTCGCCAGCGCGGGTGGAGGCGGCGCTGTCGTGGCGGCAGGGAATGCTGACGTTCGATCGGACGACGCTGGGCGAGGCCGCCGCCGAGTTCAACCGCTATAACCACCGACAGATCCGGATCGCCGATGCGCGCACGGCGCAGATCCGGATCGGCGGCACGTTCGAGGCTACCGACATCGATGCGTTCGCACGGCTGCTGCGCGCGGGGTTCGGACTGACGGTGCGCGAAGACGCGGATGCGATCACGATAAATTCCTGATCAGTCGCGTTACGAGTTTCCGCCTGCCGTCCGTCTAGCAGTGCAGAAGGCCCGAAGAGGCCGTGCAGTATCGGAGGGGGAATATGGCCGGAAAGCATCGGTTCCTGATTGCAGCAGCGCTGGTAAGTACCTGCGCGGCAACGCCTTCATGGTCGCAGTCGCGAACGGAAACTGTAAACCGCGTCCGCACCTACAGCATTGCGCCCGGATCGATGCGGGCGGCGCTCGATGCCTGGTCGCGTCAGGCGGGTACGCCGGTGCTTTATCGCAGCGACGAAGTCGACGCGCTGCGCTCGCGCGGAGTGCGGGGCAAGCTGGACGCGATGGCGGCGTTGCGGGCGGTCGTCGGCGGCTCCGGCCTCGTTCTGCATCGCGATCGCAGCGGCGCGATCGCCGTGACGCGGATGCCGGCCACGGATCGCACGACGGCGAGCGCGCAGGTCGCGGAACCGGCAGCCACGCCTGCGCAGGAAGAGGAGGACGGCATCGGCGATATCGTCGTTACCGCGCGCCGTACGGCCGAACGCGGCCAGCGGGTTCCGGTGGCGATCACCGCCTTCTCGCAGGATGCGATCCGCGAAAAAGGTATCAACAACGGCACCGATCTTCAGAATTTCACGCCGTCCCTGTCGGTGGTCGGCGACGTCGCGCGCAATCAGGAAACCTACACCATCCGCGGCATGGGCGGGACCGGCGGCCCTGGGGCGGGCAGCGGTCCCGGCGTCGTCGGCTATTTCGCCGAAGTTCCCACCAGCGTCAGCGGTCCGGGCAATTTCTACGACCTCGCCTCGTTGCAGGTGCTCAAAGGGCCGCAGGGAACGCTGTTCGGGCGCAATACGACCGGCGGTGCCGTCCTGCTGGAGCCGCAGCGGCCGCGGATGAACCGGGTCGAAGGCTATGTCGACGGGACGATCGGCAACTTGCAGCGCAAGAGCGTGCAGGGTGCGCTGAACGTGCCGATCGTCGACGATGTGCTGGCGGTCCGCTTCGCCGGTCAACTGGACAAGCGCGAGGGCTATGTCCGCGACGTCCTTACCGGGCGCGACTATCTGAACCGCAACAATTTCAGCCTGCGCCTCGGCATCCAGTTCGATCCGTCGGCGACGATCAGCAACTATACCGCCATCAGCTATCAGGAAGTGGACGAGCATGGCGGGGGCAGCATCCTGCTCGCCGTCAATCCCGCGCGACCTTATGCAGCATTGTTGCAACCCTATCTCGCCGCACAGCAGGCGCGTGGCGTACGCCGGACCGCGCTCAGCGTGCCGACGTTCGAGAAGGCGAAGAATTTCCTCGTCCTCAACAATACCGAATGGCGGGTCAGCGATACCTTCACGGTCAAGAACATCTTCAGCTACGCCCGCACCCGTTCGACCAGCGCCACCGACCGCGATTCGACGACGCTGCCGATCGCCGACCTGCTCGGCGCCTATCCGGGCAGCTGGAACAACAATCTGCGCACCATTACCGAGGAAGTGCAGGCCCGCTATGACGACGGAGCGTTGCGCGTACAGGCAGGCGGCTTCTTCCTCGACCAGAAGACGCCGGCGCCGCTGACCTTCGCGACGGTCAACCCGATGCAGGCCGGCGGCATTCTGGGTGGCGGGCCGTTGCTGATCCCGCAGCCGTTGCAGGCGGTGCTTGGCCTGACCAGCCCGCTCGTCCCCGCACTGACCCTGCAACCCAGCGCCCATGTCGATGGACGCAGCAAGGCCGCCTATGCGCAGGTCCAGGTCAAGATCGTGCCGACGCTGACCGCCACTGCCGGCTTCCGTTGGACGTGGGACGAATTCGGCGG
Source organism: Sphingomonas paucimobilis (assembly GCA_036946325.1). Classification (GTDB taxonomy): domain Bacteria; phylum Pseudomonadota; class Alphaproteobacteria; order Sphingomonadales; family Sphingomonadaceae; genus Sphingomonas; species Sphingomonas paucimobilis_A. Next base: position 1,501,530 of record JAQIJL010000001.1, on the reverse strand, counting down.
CGACATTCAGAGTTATCAGGACCCCGGCAGCTATCAGGTCTTCAACCGGCTCGCCGCGCTCGGCATCATCAGCCCGGCGCAGGCAGCGCAGGTCGTCGGACTGAACGCCGGGCTGTGCGTCTATGATGCGTACCGCGCGGTCGCGGCCGGGCGCTTCCCGACGCTCAAATATCCGAACTGCACCGCGGCGACGTTCCGCGGAGAAAGCAACGGCCCGACATGGCAGCTGGGACTGGACTGGCAGGCCGATCCGCAGACCCTGCTCTATGCGGTGTCGCGACGGGGCTATAAATCGGGGGCGAGCAACCCGATCGTGTCGCTGTTCCTTGGCGAAGAGCATCCGCTGTTCGCGGTAAAGCCCGAGCAGGTGACAGATGCCGAAATCGGCCTGAAGCGCGACTGGAGCTTCGGCGACGTCCGGGCGCGGACGAACGTCGCTGCCTTCTATACCTGGTATAACGACATCCAGGTCATCCAGCGCGCCGCCATCGCCGGATCGGACATCCTGACCAATGCCCAGCGCGCACGGGTGATGGGGCTGGAATTCGAAGGCATGCTGGTCCCGGTCAAGGGCCTGACGCTTGGCGCTACCTATTCCTACAACTCCGCCAAATACCTGCAATATGACACGATCGCGATCCCCGCGATCCCGCAGGCGCTGACCGCCGCGCAGCCGAGCCGCGATCTGGCCGGCACGCCGTTCTCGTTCGTGCCGAAGCACAAATACAACCTGACGGCCAGCGTCGAGCTGCCGATGCCGGAGCGTGAGGGGACGCTGCAACTGAGCGGCAACTGGTCGTACCAGACCAGCCAGCGCGTGACGCCCGAGGCGCAGCCGTTCGACACCATCGCCGGCTATGGTCTCCTCAACGTCCGGTTCGACTGGCGCGACGTGCGTGGGTTCCCGCTCGATTTCGCCGTTTACGGCACCAACATCCTCGACCGGGAATATCGGGTGACCGCCAATCCCAGCTACAATAATTCGGGCTTCATCGGCTCGATCTATGGCGAGCCGGCGCAATATGGCGTCCAGCTCCGCTATCGCTTCTGAAGCGGGAGGATCGGATGCGTCACGCGATACTCCTTCCCGTCGCGCTGCTGGCGAGCGCCGGCATTGCCCGGCAGGCACCGCAAAGCTTCCAGCCGACCGCAGCCCAGACCGCCATGCAGTCGAAGGCACGCGCGGCCGGCGCCACCGGACTGGCGGCGACAGCGGCGCCCGGCGGCGGCATGATCCTGAACGGCAGCGTCGAGGGACGCCGGTTCGTCCTGACGATCCCGCCGAACTGGACCGGCGAGACGGTGCTGTTCGGGCAGGGCTATGCGCTGCCCGGCACGCCGCCGAGCGTGCCGGCCGATCCGCTGGCCAAGGACCCGGGCGGCGGGTTGTTCAACCATCTCTATGCGCAGGGGATCGCCAGCGGCATCGCCGCGGTCGACAAGAACGGCATCGCGACCGAGACCGCGACGCGCAACACCATGCGGTTGCGCGCGCTGGCGGCGAGACTGGGGGCGAAGCGCTTCTACGCGGTCGGCGGTTCGATGGGCGGCAACATCGTCCTGTCGCTGATCGAGAACCACCCCGATGCCTTTTCCGGCGCGGTCGCGATGTGCGGCGTGACGCAGGGGTGGCTGTCGATGTTCCGGCAACTGGCCGACATGCGCGGCGCCTATGACATACTGACCGAAGGCACGCCCTATGCGCTGCCGGGCGCGAAGGACCTGACCCGCTCGGCGCTGCCGATCATGCCGCCGGCGGGCGATCCGACGCCGGGCGATGCGTTCCGCGAAGCGCAGAAGATGAAGCTGCTGTCGCCGATCTTCGCCCTGTTCCTCGCCGCCAAGGCGAACCCGCAGGGACCGGAAGCGCGTATCATCCGGCAGGTCGCGGCGGTTGGCGGCTTCGCGCCCGATCCGGCGGCGCTGGGTGCGCCGATCTCCTCCGCCGCGCTCGGCATGGACGACATCCGTGCGACGATGGGCGGCCTGCCGATCGGCAACCGCCACGTTGAATATGCGCCGCCCGAAATGAATGCGACCGAAGCGGCGGCGTTCAACCGCAAGATGCAACGCTATGACGCTGCCCTCCAGGCAACGGCCTATGCGCGGCGCTGGCACGAGGCGACGGGTCGATTCCGCATTCCTTTGGTCACCGTGCACCAGACGATCGACTCGCTGGTCCCCTATGCACAGTCGGAAGGGCTGGGCCGGATCACCGCTGCCGCCGGCAACGGTGGGCGGCTGGCGCAATATGCAGTGGCGCCGACGACGATCGCGCTGCCCGGCGGGTTGACTGGCTATACCCATTGCGGGTTCACGCCGGCTCAGAATATCGCGGCGTTCGATGCGATGCGTAGCTGGGTCCGGACCGGGCGCAAGCCGGCGGCGGACGCGGTGCGGTGACGGTGCATCGCTTCCTCGCCGAGCTGGTCATCGCTCTGATCGCTCTGGGTAGCGGGCCGGTGCTGGCGCAGTCCGTCACCGTACCGGCCTTCACCCTGCCGCCGTCCAGCCAGCTCAGCGCCGAGGCCCGGCAGGTCCTGACGCGGATGAAGGCGGAGACTGCGCCCAACGCCATTGCCGGCGATCCGGTGCGGCAACGCGCCTTCTACCGGCAATGGAACGACCGTCGCCTCGCGGAGATGCGCCGCCATTTCGCGACGAACGAGCGGCAGCAGACGATCGCCGGCGTGCCCGTCGCCATCGTCGAGCCGACGAGCGGCATCGCGCCCGGCAATGCCCGACGCGTCCTGATCAACGTCCATGGCGGCGCCTTCCTCTGGGGATCGGGCAGCGGCGCGCTGGTAGAGGCGATCCCGATCGCGGCGGTGATGCAGGTCCAGGTCGTCGCGGTCGACTATCGGCTGGCGCCCGAGCATCGCTATCCGGCCGCGTCCGAGGATGTGGCGGCGGTCTATCGCGCGTTGCTGAAAACCTATCGTCCGGAGAATATCGGCATCTATGGCTGCTCGGCGGGCGGCGTCATTACCGCACAGGCGACGGCATGGATCCGAAAGACCGGGCTGCCGCGCCCCGGTGCCATCGGAACCTTCTGCGGCACCGGCGCGCCCTATTCCGGCGACAGCCCGTATATGGCCGGGCCGATCACCGGGGGCGACATCATGCCGACGCCGGTGCTGCCCGAGACCCTGCCCACGTCGTATATGGCCGGCGTGGCCGGCAACGACCCCGCCGCCTATCCGCTCCAGTCGGACACGGAAATCCGCGCCATGCCGCCAACCTTGCTGCTGGCCGGCGGACGTGATTTCGCCGCCAGCGCGCTGACGCTCGCGCACCGGCGCCTGACCGCGGCCGGGGTGCCGAGTGAGTTGCAACTGTTCGACGGCCTGCCGCACGCCTTCTTCATGTGGCCCGACATGCCCGAATCCATGGAAGCTTTTCGCCTGATCGCCAGCTTCTTCGACCGGCATCTCGGCCGGCGCCCCCGCTAGACAAGGAGTACGCCCGATGCGCGCCGTTCCGTTGATGTCCCTGCTCCTTGCCGGTGCCTCCGCACTGGCAGCGCCGAACGCACCCGCTAGCGCGCAAAGTGTTCCCGCGTCGCGCCAGCAGACGCTGGTTACGCAGGCGACCCGCCTCGGCGCCACCGACGTCACCGCCACCGCCCGCGCGGATGGCGGTGTCACGGTCAATGGCCGGCTCGACGGCAACCAGTTCGCACTGGTGTTCCCGAAGGAATGGACGGGCGACGGGCTGCTCTATGCCCATGGCTATTCGACCCCCGGCACGCTGGTCGCGGTGTCGTCCGATCCGGTCGACAAGGGAACCGGCACCGACGCGCTTGCCGGGGCCTATGGTCAGGGTTTCGCGGTAGGGCACAGCGCCTATGCCAAGGACGGGCTGGGCGTCGAGGCCGGAGCGAACGCCACCGCTCGCTTACGCGACCTGCTGGAAAAAATGGGCGGCAAGCGCATCTATGTGATGGGCGATTCGATGGGCGGCGGAATCGTCGTCACGCTCCTCGAAAAATACCCGAAGGCATTTGCCGGCGGGCTTGCCCGTTGTGGCGTCGTCGCGAGTTGGGAAGAGTTGCTCGGTCGCCTGATCGACATGCGGCTGGCCTATAACGCGCTGACCAAGGGAACGCCCTATGCGCTGCCCGGCAATCAGGACGTGCGCCACGACGCGCTGTCGTCGCGTCCGCCCGCCGGCACGCCGGACGCCGCCGCGCAGGCGCATGTCTTCGGTCAGATCGCCAGGGTCGGCATGCCGCCGCTGGCGCTATGGACCGCCGCGCAAAAGGACCCGAACGGGCGCGAGGCGCGCATCGTCCGCGCCGTTACCGAGATCGGCGGATTCGACTATGACGCCGCATCGCTTGCCTATCCCCTCGTCACCGCCGCGCTGGGCGCCGACGACATGACGGCGACTGCCGGCGGCTGGGTCCATGGCAATATGGGCAAGGTCTATTCGGCATCGTCGTTGACCGCCGAGGAGAATAGCGCGCTGAACCGCGACATCCAGCGAGTCGAGGCGGCACCGCATGCCATCGCCTATCTCCGGAAATGGCACACCGCCTCCGGCCGGGTCGAGGTGCCGTTGGTGACGCTCCACAACCGGATCGACTCCCTCGTTCCCTATGCACAGGAAGCGCAACTGGCCGCCGCGGTGGCGAGGGCAGGGCGGAGCGCGAAGCTCGCGCAGTTCACCGTCCCCGCGACCCGCGCCCCGCTGCCCATCGGCGGGATCGAAGGCTATACCCATTGCGGCTTCGACAAGCCGCAGACGCTGGCCGCGTGGAATGCGTTGCGTATCTGGGTCGAACAAGGCCGCAAGCCCGGTGCGGAACTGCGCTGACCTTGGGCTATCGTTTCGTCCCTCGGGCGTGCGCAACGGCATCGATGGTCGCTGCGGTGGCAGGCATCCTGTCCCGCCGGTCCAAATCCTGGGCATCGACGAACACGGCAGCGATGCGGCGGCGGGCGACCTAGCGGTGCGCGCGCCGTGGCTGACTATCGACCGCCGGGCGTCCGACGCGCTGTGGTGCGGTGCGTTGCGGCACGCGCGGGGTGTCGTGCCGGTCGCCCCGCGCGGCGACACCCGTGATCGGTTGCAGGACGTCATACGGTCCGCCGGTGAAAGAATATCCTCGATCCAACTCGCGGAACTGATGACACGCCATCCGCAGGTCGCTGCGGCGGCGGTCATCGGCATGCCCGACGATCGCTGGGGCGAGCGGCCGATCGCGTTCATCGTGCCCGTTGCCGAAGCGCCGAACCTGCCGATGATCCTCGTCCATCTTTCGCAATTCGTCATGCAGGGGATCATCAGCCGCTATGCGCTGCCGGACCGGCTGATCGTCCTCGACGCCTTGCCCCACACCAGCGCGGGTCAGGTCGACAAGAAGGCGCTGCGGACGCTTTGCGAGTTCAACCGGTGACCGGCCGGCGGGGCGTAGGGAGGCGCGGTCCAACCGGCCTTCCGGAAACGTTCGATAGGGTCGGCGCGACCTCGCCATGATGGACGATGCGGCAATGCTGCCGGTTCGCGGCGTGGAAACGCGTGCCGGCGTCCTCGGCGTCATCGTCGAGGGGCGAACGAGCACGGGATTGCCGATCTTGCTCCTTCACGGCGGGGGCATGGACCGGGCGTCGATCTCATGGGCACGGCTGATCGGCCCGCTATCTGTCGACCGTATGGTCATCGCGCCCGACCTGCCGGGCTTCGGTGCCAGTCTGTCGCTCCCCCCGGCGGGTAGCGCGGCGGCGATGGCCGCAGTCGTCCTCGATATGATCGACCGGATCGGGGTCGACCGCGTTGTCGTTGCCGGCGTGTCCATGGGCGGCGATGTCGCCATGAATCTGGCGCTTCTTGCCCCCGCGCGGGTCGCGGGTCTCGTTCTCGTCGCCCCCGGCGGGCTAGCATCGGTGGTGCGCAACCGCGCGGTGCAGGTGATGGCCTGGGCAACCGCGCAACTCCCCGACGCACTGCTGTTGCCGCTCGTTCGTCAGGGCAATCGCTTCGTACGGCAGATCGTCCGCTGGATGGTCAAGGACGTCGCCACGCTGCCGCCGGACATCGTCGAGCGGTTCGTCGCCGAAGCGGGTCGGGAGAAGGCGGGCGTCGCCTATCTGCGCTACAATCAGGCGTCGCTCGGCCCGGCGCGCATGCGCAACGACCTCAGCGGTCGGATCGGCGCCATCGCGGTGCCGACGCTGTTCGTCCACGGTGCGGACGATGCGATGGTCGACCCGGCCGACTCACGTCGCGCTGCGAGCCGGATGCGGCAGGCGCGTCTGGTGATCATACCCGATTGCGGGCACTGGGCGCAGGTCGAAGCCGCCGACCGCTTCATGGTCGAACTCGACCGGTTCCTGTCGGAAAACGGCCTATGAAGTGGATGGTAATGCCCAAGGCCATGAGCAAGGCGCGGGGTTGCTGCGCTACCGTGCGTCGGCAATCGCTCGCTGGAGTTCGCGGATCGCCGTTCCGACATGGCCGCGCGTCAGAAGGCCAATGCCGAGCGGGCCGGACCGGTTCTCGCCGAGCGGCGGCAGGGTACGTAGCGCCGCCCGCACCGCCGCGCTCATATGCGCCAGTTGCCAGCGTATCTCGTCCTCGAAACCATCGATCGCGTCGGGGGCCGCAAGTCGCCGCGCGTCCGCGGCATAGCCTGCGGCGCCGAGTGCATGCGCGCCCATATGACACACGGCCGACGCCTGACCGGCCGCCCGGCACGCGGCGATGGCCGCCGGCGACCGGGCGTCCGCGGTGCTGCTGCCGCCGCCGAACCGGTCGCGAATGCCGATGTCCGTGGGCAGGGTGCCATTCGCAAAGGCTCGGGCGCGGGCGATGGCGGCGCGCGGGCGATCGTCGCCCGGTCGTTCGGCTTCGAACACGTCCACCACCCGCTCCGCGCAATCGGCGGCCCATGCCGCGACCAGGCGCCGATCGGCTTCGCGCAATGTCTGGGGCGACCGGGTCATGATGGCCATGCTTGTACCATCGATTTTCGCGTACATCCCGATCAAAACAATCCGGCCGGTAATGTGATCGGGCCGCATCCGACTTGGACCACCAGACCCATCGAACGGAGCAGCCATGGAAAAGCTCGACCTGAAACGACGCTATCGCGAACTCTTCCACCCGCCGACGAAGGACTTCGCCGATATCGTCGTGCCGACCATGACCTTCGTCAAGGTCGACGGCGCGGGCGATCCGAACACCACCGCCGCCTATCGCATCGCCGTCGAATGGCTGTACGGCGTGAGCTATGCGATGAAGTTCGCGGCGAAGGACGGCCTTGGCCGTGACTATGTCGTTCCCCCGCTGGAGGCGCTGTGGTGGTCGGACGATCCCGGTGCGTTCGTCCGTCGCGAAAAGGATCGATGGCAGTGGACGGTCATGATCATCGCGCCCGACTTCGTCACGCCGGCCCTGTTCGACGCCGCCGTCGAGCGGACGTTGACGAAGCGCGGCGACCGTCCGCCGTCGCTGCGCTTCGAACCCTATGCCGAGGGGCGCGCGCTACAGATCCTGCATATCGGCAGCTATGACAACGAAGGCCCGGTTCTCAGTCGCCTGCACGACGAGGTCATGCCGCAGCGGGGACTGACCTTCGCCGGCCCGCACCACGAAGTCTATCTCAGCGACCCGCGCAAGACCGCACCCGCCCGGCTCAGGACGATCCTCCGGCAGCCGGTTCGCCCGGCGTGATCGGGCGGCGTATCGGCAAGGGTTGTCGATCGGTGGCGCACCCGGAGGGCATCTAACTTACTGTTCGCAGTTGTTCGCCGCCGTTCGGTTTCTCCTCCTAAATCGAAACAGTTATGGAACGCATGTTCCGCACTTGTTCGTTGACGTTCGCCCCTAGTCGCGCCAAAGTGAGGGAACGCATAGGGGTGCGAATTGCCGAAGCTCACTGCTCTTTCTGTTAAGAATGCGAAGCCCGGCCGGCACGCCGATGGCGACGGTCTGTACCTGCTCGTTAAACCATCAGGGGCGAGGGCTTGGCTGTTGCGAGTGCAGGTTGATGGCAGACGACGCGACATCGGGTTGGGATCCGTCGACCTGTCGTCACGCGGGGCGGGGAAGGGGGAGCCGTCGCCGATTATCATCCCGATCCTCCAGCGCAAAATTCTCACTTTGGCAGAGGCTCGCGACAAGGCAGCCATGCTTCGGGTTGCTGCGAAGTCTGGGTTAGACCCGATCGTTGAGCGGGACCGAGAGCGCTATCGCATTCCAAAATTCAGTGATGCGGCGAAGAAAGCGCATCTGGCCTTGAAGGAAGGATGGTCGGAGAAGGGCGCGGAAGAGTTCATCCGATCGCTTGAGAACCACACGTTCAAAGCGATTGGCGGCATCCGAGTGGATGCGATCTCGGCCTCCGATATTACTGGGGTCCTAGCGCCGATCTGGACGACGAAGCCTGATATGGCGCGGAAGGTGCGGCAGCGTATCGGGACTGTATTGAATTTCGCCCACGGCAAGGGGTGGCGAGCGACTGAGGCGCCAGGGCGTTCTGTTACCGTCGGCCTGCCCCGCCGACCGAAGGGCGGCAACTTCCGAGCGATGCCCTATGCCGACGTGCCGGCATTCGTTGCTGAATTAGTTGGCCAGCCTCCAACGACCGGCCGATCGGCGTTGCTGTTCCAGATTTATACTGCGGCTCGTCCGGGCGAGGTGCGCGGCGCGCGCTGGGGGCAGATCGATCTCGATAAACGCGAGTGGAACCGGCCAGCGTCGCTGATGAAAGGTAATGATGCTTCGGCACACACCGTCACACTCAACGATGGTGCGGCTATGTTGTTGAAGCAGATAAAGGCCGATGCGACCCCGAAGCCTGACCAGCTGGTGTTCCCGGGGCAGAGGGGCGGGATGCTTTCAGACATGACGATGAACAAGGTGCTGCGGACTGCAGGGCGGCCATACGACGCGCACGGTTTCCGCAGCTCGTTCCGCGATTGGGCTGCCGAGAAGATGCCGGAGATACCCGATCCCGTTGCCGAGGCGGCATTGGCGCACGTCGTGCCCGACAAGGTCGTGCGGGCTTACAAGCGGACGACGTTTGTGGAGATGCGGCGGAAGCTTTTGGACGGGTGGGGTCAACATACGACATCGATTGTTCAACGATGATAGATGACGGTTTTCTCGTTCCCGATAGCGTGAGGCTTAGGGCCCAGACTCATTCAGAGCCAGAAAGCTAGGGCGGTTGCCAAGGCGACGCCTGAGAGGAAGTTGGCGGCGAGCTTATCGTAGCGGGTGGCGACGCGGCGGAAGTCCTTGAGGCGACAAAAGGCGTTCTCGATTAGGTGGCGGCCAGCGTAGCGCTGCTTGTCATAGCGGATGGTGCGCTTGCGGTTGCGCCGGCCGGGGATGACCGGGATAGCGCCGGCGTCGCGGGCCAGGCAGCGGAGCCGGTCGGCGTCGTAGCCCTTGTCACCGAGCAGGTAGCGCATGCGCCCGGCCCGTTCGAGAAGGGCCGGCGCGGCTTTCACGTCGCTGACATTGCCGGGCGTCAGCATCAACGCATAGGGGCGGCCGATGACGTCGGTGAGCGCGTGGACCTTGGTCGTCCAGCCGCCACGCGAGCGGCCGATTGCTTGGTGCGAGCGCCCCCTTTTGCGCCGAATGCCGCCCGCTGCGCCTTCACGTACGTGCTGTCGATAGCCGTGTTTTTCGTCACTGCACCGGTATCCACCAGCGCGTCCAGCAGCTTGAGCCAGAAGCCCCGGTGCGACCAGCGATTGAACCGGTTGTAGACCGTCGTCGACGGGCCATACTCCGCCGGGCAGTCGCACCAGCGGCAGCCGACCTTCAGCACATGCAGGATGCCCGAGATCACTCGTCGGTCGTCTACCCGGCGCGCTCCCGGCTGGTTCTTCGGCAGGTGCGGCTCGATCGCTGCCCATGCTTCGTCCGACAACCAGAACAGCGCCATGCCTAGCCTCCCGTGACCACACCCGCACTCAATCAGGGAAGCCGGTCAGCCTCAAGCCGCTGATTGGGTTTGAGCCCTAATGACGCTGCGTCTGAGTTGCGATCTGTCTTCGAGATCAGCGGTTTGACGGAAAGTGATCGAAACCATCCCGCATATGCGTTCTATGCCTCTTTGTCGTTGCATCATCTTGACGAGCACACAAAAAGTGATTGGTTAAAGCGAACTGTCGCTGGTGCGTTATCGGAAAAGGCCCTTGAACGGGCGCTGGTTCGCGGAACGCTTCAAATCTGGACTGCCGACGCCGCCGACGGGCGTCCGCGAGACGCGCAGGTCTTATTTGCCCCCAACAGCTGCAAATGGCACGATACATTTGTAACTGGTCGCTTTATTCCAGTTCAATCCCCTTCCGAAGAGCCGACCTATTTCGCCAGCGCTTGTTCATTAAAATGGCTGAATGGATCCCGTGGCGGGACGACATAATCGTCAGTCGAGGCGGTATCGCGCAAGAGTTGCTTACGGCCATCACCTCCCGTCCTGATGTTAGTCAAGGTAACCAGCCAAGGAATGTCCAATTGTTGGGTTGCCTGCCATCGAACGCTACAGCGGCGAACAGGCGCGATGAGCCGTACGCGCACGCCGCTGCTAAACTGGTAAGAAGTGGCAAGGGTTTGGCTGAAGCAATTCGTTGTGTTGCACCCGAAGACCCGACACGAGAGAAAACTAGCGTTGAGTCCGCAATCAGGAGAACGTTCGCGCTGATGTATGCTCGGGACGGTAGCCCGCTGCCATAAAAATTGATCAAAATAGATCAAAGGACATGCCGCTAAACCTGTCAGTAAGTCCGTAGTCGCCCGCTGGCGTTCGGCCAGCATGAAGGAGGCGACTAATGCAAGCTGTGCTCCACCCTATCAGCCGCTTCTGTGATTTGTACGGTGTCGGCCGAACCAAGGCCTATGAGCTGATCAATGCCGGTACGGTCGATACGGTCAAGGTCGGCCGCAAGCGTCTGGTCGTCGATGCAAGCGCGCGTCGCGCGCTGCTGGGCGAGGCAGCGTGATCGGCTATGGCAACCTTCCGTGGGGTCGCCCATAAACGAGAAAGCCGCCCGGCGCTGACCGAGCGGCTCCCGATGATTTGTCTGCTTGGCGGCGACGATCAGAAGGATACCACCGAGCTTCTGCGTAGGCAACGGCTGGTGCCGTTTGGCCTATCGAAAACTCGTGCCGCACTTGTTGCCGAACTAGCGTGGGGTGCGCTCGCATGACGCCGGTCGCTAACGCAGCATTGGAGCTTCTTCGCGCCAACAACCCGCCGATGACCAGAAAGGCTGGGTCTTTTCTTGGACAACTGGTGGTCGACGCCACGCCCATGACGGGGAAGCAAGCTGACTGGCTTGCGACCCTGCTGGACCGCGCCGGGATGCCCCCTCTCTCGCAGGAGGACACGGGGCGATGACCGATTATCCCAACGTACCAGGCTCGAAGGGGCCGGCCGAGACAAGCGGCGACGCAGCGTGCGACGTGGATTGTGCTCGGTTGCAACGGCTGGTGCTAAGCTCGATCCGACGCGCGAAGAGGGCCGGCCGGACAGCGGAGGAATGCGCGATTGCGCTGCGCCTGCCCCGCGTGTCCGCCCAGCCGAGAACCAGCGAATTGAAGGCCAAGGGTCTCATCCTCGACAGCGGCAAGCGCCGCATCAATCGCAGCAGCGGCAAGCGCGCGGTGGTGTGGGTCGCGAAGGAATATTCGCAGCCGGTCGCGGCGGAAGGGGGGGGACAATGACCCCCGACCCCCGCACTTTCGTCACCGTGGAGCAGGTCGCACACGGGCAATGGCATTGCCTGACACCCGACGACGCGCCCGCCCCGGTCTTAAACTATGTCAACGCGCTTAGCGCCGGGCTGCTGGCCGCATCGGCCGGCGGCTGGGGCCTGGCCTGCACGAACGCTGAAGGAACAACGGTGCTGGTAGCTTTCCCTGATGGCGTGCGTCGTCGCGCCCTTGTCATCCGCCAAGAGAGCCGCACGGAATGGGTTGTGGTCGTCCGGCACTACTCGACCGCGCACGGCAAGCGACCGGCTTTCACGCCTCCGGCCGAACACCTGCGCACCTATGCCAGCGCGATCTCGGAGGCACACCGAATTTTCCGCCAGTCGGGTTTGCCGGTCCTGATCGAGCCGGAAGGTGAGGAAGCGCGTTTCCTTTCGCTTGCCGAGCAGCGCGCCTTTCGCAACAGCTACACGCCAAGCTATCCGACCTATCCCACTCTTGGCGATATGCTGGATGGAGGGCCGGGCAATGGACGCTAACCTGCGCGCGGCGCTCGACCGGATACGCAACGACTTCTCCCTTTCGGCGGTCGCTGAGCGCGCGGGCGTGAAGCTGCGGCGGGTCGGCAATGAATGGAAAGCCTGCTGCCCGTTCCACACGGAGAAAACGCCCTCTTTCACGATCTACGCGGGCGACCGACGGTTCATGTGCTTTGGCTGTAACACGCAGGGCGACGTGCTGGACTTCATGAAGCAGTCCTATCGCGTCGGTCTGATCGAAGCGGCGCGGATGCTCGACAGCGGCGTGCTAGGAACGATCGCGACGCCAGCCTCCACCGAACGGCCCCGCAAAGACTGGTCGCGTTTAGTGGCCCGTATCTGGGGCGCTGCGCAACCAATCACCGGCACCCCGGCTGCGCGCTATCTGCGCAACCGCGGGATCTACATGGATCCGCCCAACTGTCTGAGGTTCGCGCGGCTGGCCCCGCCCATGATCGAAGGGAACGGGTTGCTAGCGGCGAACGGCCCCGACCCCTTGCCGGCGCTGGTTGCTGCGGTAACGGGGCCGGACGGGGCGCTTGTCGCCATCCAACGAACCTATCTGACCGAGGATGGGCGTAAGGCAGCGGCGATCGCCACCGAACAGGACCGCAAACCCAAGGTAAAATACAGCCTCGGCAACGTTCGTACCGGCGCGATTCGGCTCGGGCACGAATCCGGCTCGATAATCGCTTGCGAAGGCCTGGAAGACGGGCTGACGCTGATGCAGGCGCTCGGACGCTCGGTATGGGTAGCAGCTGGGACATCGATGCTGCCGCACATGGCGTTCCCCGATGTTGTTCGTGCCGTCGTGATTGGTGCCGATGGTGACGCGCCCGGTCGCGTCGCCGCCGAGAAAGCAGCAACGGCATATGCGGCGCGGGAACTGGCGGTCCGCATCATGTATCCGGCGGCTGGCCACAAGGACTTCAACGCTGAGCTGGATGCGCAAATCTCCGCGCGGAGGGCGGCGGTGGTATGAGCCTCGCCACCGACATGCAGGCGCGCTTCGATGCCGCTCCACCGTTCGAGTACCCGTATGCGGAGCCAGCCGCCAGCCGTCGTGCGGTTCGGGGGGTGCTTGACGCAAAGCCGGTCAAAATCAGCGCCACCCCGTTCAAGTGGCGAGATCCTCGCACGATCCCGACTCGCCCGTGGGTTTTCGGCCGCTGGCTGCTACGTGGAACCGTGACGGCGGTCGTGGCGCCGGGTGGCGTCGGCAAGTCTTCGTTCATGGCGTCGCTGGTGCTTTCACTCACGACTGGGCGCGCGCTGCTCGGCAAATCTGTTTGGGGCGGCTCGCAACGTGCCTGGTACTGGAACCTTGAAGATGACAGCGAAGAGCTGGAACGCCAGGTGCAGGCTGCTGCGATCCATTACCGGGTCGGTGAGGACCAGTGTGGCGATCGGCTGTTCATCGACAGCGGCATGGAGGAACAACACGAACTCTGTACCGCGGTGAATGGCCCGGAAGGCTTCATGATCCTGAAGCCTGTGATCGCCGGACTGGAAGCCGAGTTGAAGGCCCGTGGCATTGATGTGCTGATCGTCGACCCGTTCGTCTCGAGCCATTCGATCGAGGAGAACGACAACAACGCCATCGACGCGATCGTGAAGGAATGGGCGCGGCTGGCGAAGCGGGTCGGTTGCGCGATCGTGCTGGTTCACCACAGCAAGAAGCTGGGTGGGACGAAGGTAACGGCGGAAGCGTCACGCGGTGCGTCATCACTGGTTGCTGCTGCCCGCTCCACACTCGTTCTGAACCGCATGGACGATCAAGAGGCTGAGCGTTTCATGATCGACGGTGACGACGAGAAGCGCCGCCTTTTCACAGTCCAGGACGACAAGCACAATCGCGCCCCAGCCGAGAAGGCCGAATGGTATCGCATGGCGTCGGTCGATCTCGGCAACTTCGACGGCGAGCATAGCGATAACGTCGGCGTGGTGACGCAGTGGACACCGCCGGATGCCTTCGCAGGCGTGACACCGGATCACCTTCGTCGGGTCCAGGGGATCATTGCCGGCAGCGAGTTCCGTGAAAGCTCGCAGGCCGGGAATTGGGCGGGCAATGCTGTCGCGACCGTGCTGGGGCTGAGCGCCGAGAAGCACGCCAAGGCCGATCGGCAACGCATCTCCAATATCCTGCGCGAATGGCTCGCCAACGGCGCGCTGCGTGTCGAGCGCCGAGCCGACCCGACGAAGGGTCGTGACGTGCCCTACGTGGTCGTTGGGGACGTGGTCGAATGACCTTCCCCACTTCGACAGGTGGGGAGGATCAAGTGGGGAAAGTGGGGAACCACGATCACCCCACCACCACCTCCCCTTTTATAAGGGGAGGTGGGGTGGGGGTGGTTCTAGGCCCATTCCAAGTGGGGTGGTGAGGTGGGGTGGAGCGCCCCGAACTGAGCAACGATAGCGAGGGACCGACGATGGAAACCGAACAGGACAACAGGGAACCACCGAACGAAAAGGAACGGGCACGCATCGCGACGGCCCGCGAGCGCTGGATTGCTCGCGTCCCGCCGGTCGAAGCCGCTGTAGCCGCCGACAGCGGGATTGGACCGCATCACAACGACCCCAGCGGCTGGACAATGCGGATCGGTGACACGCTCGGCACCCGGTCGCTCGACTTCATGCGGCAATCCCTTACGATGCTGGACAAGACGTCCCGGCGTCGGGGGAAGGCGAACGCGACTGAGCAGGAATTGAACGCCAGTCTGGCGTTGGTTGCCGCGATCAAGCCGGAGGACGAACTAGAGGCTGCGCTGGCGATCCAGATGGCGGCGAACCATGCGCTTACCACTGACGTCCTTAGTCGCGCCTGCAACACCGACAGTTTCGAATGGGTGCAGTTGTACGGCAACCTTGCCGTCAAGCTGCAAAGGACGTTCACGGCGCAGGTCGAGGCGCTGGCGAAGCTGCGGGGCAAGGGGCAGCAAACGGTTCGCGTCGAGCATGTGACCGTTCATCCTGGCGGTCAGGCGATCGTCGGCGACGTGTACCACGGTCAGCCCGGGGCGGCGGGGGTCAATAAGGAAACGGCGGGTCAACCCTATGGAACGGACGGAAGAACCCAAGGCGCTCCGGGAAGCGCGCCGATGCTTAGCCAAGACGCGACGGGGCACGGCCTGCCAATCCCCGGCAATGCCGAACGGCCGCTGTCGCCTGCACGGCGGACTGTCACGCGGCGCGCCCGGCAACCAAAACGCTCTGAAGCACGGGATGTATAGTCAGGCGGCTATCGAGACGCGCCGGGAAGCCGCTGCGATCCGGCGTGAGTGGCGCGAAATTGATCGGCTGGGTCGCTGGTGATTGGGTCGGCCAAGGCGAACCGCATGGCTACTGCATTCGCAGAAAATGACCGGTGAACATTGATAGCAATATTGGTTGGGACACGCCGCATGGCGGCGGCTGATGCGATGCTCAGTAATGTGCTCGTACCCGAGCGGTCTCTAAGCCCCGGCGCCCAAATGAACCGCCATGACGCCCGACAGTTAGGTAGTCTCTATCGAAACAGGAACACTATGACCCACACGCCACCTATCCCAGCCGCTAACCCGGCGCCTTATCCCCCGACTGCATCGACCAGCGCGCCCAATGCTGACAAGGCGGCGCTCGTCTCACAGATGAAGTCCAACAGCGACAAGCAGCAGGCGTCGGGTTCGGCACTACCGATTGCGCTGCTGGTCGGCGCGGCAGTTGCGGGTGCCATCGGCTACGTCTTCTGGACCGACCGCACCAGCACTGCGGATCAGAAGTAAGGCAGGCCGAGGAAGGCAGTTTCTGAACCGCCTTCCCGCCAGCAAACTTTACAGCAGATCGCCTTCGCCGATCGTCACCAGATCGCTGGCCTGACCGCGATCGAGCGCCTTGCCTGCTGCTTCGGCCAGCCGAGTCGACTGCGCTTGAGCGACCGAAAGCGGATCATCTAGCGTCTGTTCGCCGGCTAGCGCTTCAAGAGCGCTGTACTTCACCGCGAACTGCTGCTGCTCGTCGTCCACCGTCCCAGTGAACTCAACCTGATAGTCCGTTGGGTTGTCGATGAAAGTGGTCGGGTCGATCGTCAGTGCGGTATTGGGCATGGGACGCTCCTCGTTCGTGCCTTTCGGCGTTCGCGAGCTAAGCGCTAGTAAACCAGTCGTGTTCCTCGGGCGCGATGACATGCTCTAATGATGCGCCTACTTGCAGCGCCAAATTTCTGATTCCACCGAACCGGGCGCAGGGTAGGACTATGCTGGATCGCGCGAACTTCGATCAGATCGACGCCGGTTCAGCATCTCTGCACTATCCCGTACAGAACCTTTGTCAGCCTCCTGACCGTTCAATCAACACAGTCCTTGGAGGTTTCATGTCAAACAAAACCACGCGTCGGCTGACGCAGTTCATGGTCGCGTCCGCGATTGTTGCCACGTCGGCAGTCGTCGTGGCGCAGTCGCCTCGCTCAGTGGATGCGGCTCCACCACCGGTAATCACGCAACCGGCGACGCAGCCGGCGAAAGCCGCACCCGATATGCAGCGGGTGTTGGACGCCTTGGCGGGTCTTGGCGGCAAGCCGATCGAAACGCTGACGCCTGCGCAGGCTCGCCAACAGCCCTCCGCAGCCGATGGCGCAAAGGCCGCGATGCAGCAGCAGGCCATGCCAACGACGCCAGATCCGGCGGTCACCACGCAGGACGTACCCTATGGCAGCGACGCCATGCAGTTCGCCCGCATTTACAAGCCTGCGAATGCTCCTGCGAACCGCCGGCTGCCGGTCATCGTCTATTATCATGGCGGCGGATGGGTAATCGCCAACGTTGACACTTACGACGCCGCGCCCCGGGCGATGTCGAAGGCGCTGAACGCGATCGTCGTGTCGGTTGAGTATCGCCATGCGCCCGAGTTCAAGTTCCCGGCACAGCATGACGATGCCGCCGCAGCCTATCGCTGGACGTTGCAGAATGCCGCGAGCTGGGGCGGTGATCCGGCCAAAATCGGCGTGGCGGGTGAAAGCGCGGGCGGCAACCTCGCTGTCGCCACCGCGATTTATGCGCGGGATAACCGCCTGACGGTGCCGCGTCACATCGTCTCGGTCTATCCGATCGCGAACAGCAGCATGAACCTCCCGTCGCGCCGGGACTCCGCCAACGCCAAGCCGCTCAATACGCCGATGCTCGGCTGGTTCGGCTACTATTACCAGAACAGCAAGGCTGACGGGCAGGACCCGCGTTTGAACCTCGTTGCTGCCAATTTGCGGGGCCTGCCGCCTACGACGATCATCAATGCCCAGATCGATCCGCTGCGATCTGACGGCGAAACGCTCGCTGCCGCGATGCGGAAGGCTGGTGTTCGCGTCGAACAACGGACTTATCCGGGCGTGACCCACGAGTTCTTCGGCATGGCCAAGGTCGTGAGAGGGGCGAAGGAAGCGAACGATCTGGCCGTCGCTCGGCTTAAGGGAGCGTTTGCTGGACCGGTCCGTAAATAGAAGCAATCGCGCGGTTACAAGTGAACGGGGCGGCGTCACGATGTGGCGTCGCCCTTTCCTTTGCCAGCGATCAGGGCGGCAGCGATGGGCGCGAACCAGGTTCTTGTTGTTTACGGCGGAGGTAGGGAAAGGCGGTGCGCAGACCCAGCCCTGCTCTTACGAGCGGGATACCGCCCTCCTTCGGTGTGGGCGCGGGGTGGCACGACCCAAGATCGTGCGACGGCAGATAGAGATCGACGTATCCCGTTCGGACGATCCCCGGCGCGCCCGCATCAGTCCCGCTCGCCGTGGAGGACGGCAGAGAAGGTATATGGCCGCCCTATAGGCTCGTCGTCCTCGGAAACGAGGATCCGACCGAAGTGGATCAATTGGTCCAGGCGCGGATCGGGTCTAATGTTTTTTCATGTGCAACCGCGCTCGATTCGCCGGGGAACCCGCCGACCTGTTTGGATCAGCGGCAAAGCTGTTCCCTGAACGCCCGCGCGACAACCGGTTCAACCCCCAAGAGCTGCGACCCAAGGGCCGCGCCTATGTCATCCGCGAACAGGATGGCAAGCGCGGCTGGGACATCATGTCGTGGGACGTGCTGGGCGGTCAGGCATCTTGGCCGATGACGAACGTCCGCAACCTGAAGCTGCCCCAGTGGCGCAAGCTGGCGGCGGACCCGGCGAACCGCTGCCTGATCCCGCTGACCGAGTTTTGCGAATGGACGCCGGACAACCACGACTTGGGCGACGGCAAGCCCGCGATCAAAGGCGAAATGTGGTTTCAGGTCACTGACCAGCCGACGTTCGCTGTGGCTGGGTTCTGGCAGCAAACCGGTGAGGGCAACGGCTTCACGATGGTGACATGCGATCCGAACGAACTGGTCGCGCCGATTCACCCCAAGGCGATGATAACGATACTGCGGCCAGAGGACGTCGATACGTGGCTGCGGGGCAGCTATGATGACGTGGTGGCGTTGCAGCGACCCTACGACGCCGGGGCAGTGACTGTGCGGGGGCCGGTGTTTCCAACGCGTAAGACGATCGGCTGATCGGCGCCGTATCGAAGACGATGCGATCCATTCGTGCTTTCGAGTAAGTTGCGTCAATGCGGCGCATTTTCAGTTCAATAGCAGGATAGCCAACCTGCTCGACTCTACATACGCTGGCCGCTGATTCGTGGGGGGCGGCATGGAATTAGTAGACGAAAATCAGCTGCCGTCTGATTTAGACGCGGTTGCCCTTTATTTCGCTATGAAGGACGGTCAACTAATTGATTTAGAGGTCGCCGCTGCTGCAGC
Organism: Sphingomonas paucimobilis; assembly: GCA_036946325.1. Classification (GTDB taxonomy): domain Bacteria; phylum Pseudomonadota; class Alphaproteobacteria; order Sphingomonadales; family Sphingomonadaceae; genus Sphingomonas; species Sphingomonas paucimobilis_A. Next base: position 1,482,569 of record JAQIJL010000001.1, on the reverse strand, counting down.
GATCGAATGGTCACGCGGACTGAAGGCAGCGGCTTTCGCCCTCAACCCCGACTATGATTACCGCGTAACTCTTATCGTTGCTGCCCCGGGGTCGTCGAAATGGGTCGCTCGCGTAGAGCGGGCGCTGTCCAAAGTTGAAAGCTCGAAACCGAACCAAACCGCTGAGAAGGTGAACGCCGGGTGGCAGAAAGTACCGCTGCTGTTCCGTGCCGCGATCGGCCTGAGCATAGCCCTACCTCTTACGGTCGTACCGACGTACGAGTGGTACACCGACACTGAAGACTTCAGCCCGGAACAGATACAGCAAATCGAAGCGGCGGTACGGAAGGTGCAAAGCGATCCGCAAGCCTCTCACCACCGCAAACAGCTTTACCGAGAAGTGCAGCGCGATCCGCAAATTTCGGGTATCGGCGCTGGCGTTCCTAAAGACTTAGAGTGGAAGCCATCGCACGTCATCCCGGCTAGTCAGTTTGCGGAAGCAGATGGACTGTTCGAACTGCAGGAGGATGTAGTACCAACGCGACGATACCAGAAAGAGTTGGATGTCGTTCTCGTCACGCCACGTTTGCAAAATGCGCCTCGCGCTTGGGAGTTTCGGCAGGAAGGCATTCCTGGCTCGTTCCGCGCCTCTATGCGCGACGAGCGCTTTTTGGCTGCCTTAGACCGCAGTGGCATCCACGAAACCTTGCGCGCTAATATTCCAATGCGTATCCGCTTGGAGATCAACGAGGAATTGGTGGACGGCGAGTGGCGCGTAGCGAATCGCGGCAGGTCAGTAGTGGCCGTTATTTCCCCACGCGTGAATTAGACTTCCCGTCGCGACCGAGTATCCAACCTGCGACAATCAACGATACCAAGGCTACACACCCAACGATGAAGGTCACGCCGGGCGAGATGTGCCAGAACGCGAAATAGCAGACGATTGTCGAGATCGTCACCGCCAAACCAGATAGCCATGCGCGGGTAGATTGGCGTTGCATGGGCGGGCCTATACGGGATCAGCGACCAATCGCCACCCTCTCCAGACTGTCCCATTGGTTATCAAGCTATGCAAGGCCCTATCACCTTTGGCCCCATGGAACGGCACTTTGCGCGACATTACCGCTTCACCGGCCACCGATCACACATCGGCCGCTGGATCGGGCATTCCTTTCCACGCATCGACCGCTGACGGGCTGCCTCCATATCACGCTGGTGCTGCTTGATCGCTTCAGTGACGAACCGACGGCTGGCGTCTTGGTCGCTCATGGTACGACCAGTTCGGGCGGCACGGACGCTCGCAGATCGGCGGCGCTGATCGACCATGCTCGGGCTAGCGCGTCCAGTTCGGCGAGCGACACGCGATCCTTCCGGGCGATCGTATCGAGCCGTCGTTGCGGGATGCCGGTCAGCCGCGACAGCGCATGATGCGGCGTCGTCTTCTGCGCAACCCAGGCGTCGAACCACCATGAGCCGGTAGCGATTGCGTGGGCAACCGGATGGGTGTCGGACCATGTGTCGAGATACACAGGCAACGGACGTTCGCCCTTCCGCCTCATGGCAGGACCGCCAGTGTCAGTTGCTCGCCACGCGCAGCCAGAACGCACCGCGCTTGTTGGGCCGCGTCGACCGCCTGTCGGTACTCGACAGTACCGTAACGCTCGGCTTCGTCGAACCCGAACCGTGCCCAGTCGTCGGATGGATAGCAGGCGTCATAGATCGCGCGCGCAGCCGCACGCAGACGCAGGTCGTGCTGCATCGGAAGCTCCCTTGCCGTGTCGAATCGCCCGGGTGGTGGGCGTGGTCAAACTAGAACAAATAGTGAACGATTCGCAAGGTGGGTAGGCGCACGTCGGAAACGCCAAGCTGCTTGCTGTTAAGGCGTTGCTCGGTGGTCCGGAAGGAGTACGCGTTGTCTCGCGATCCAGCGATCGCTACGGAAGTGTGATAGGGATGCCAACACAAAGCTCCTATTCGACGTTTCTGTAAGGAGCATCCATGACGGACATTGGGGACGAGTTTCGTCGGGATGCGCTTATCGCATGCCGCAGTGTCACTTTGGCCGACATTGCCGAACAGCTTTTGGCGGAAGACGCCGGGGCCGCTTTGATAAAAGCCTCATTGCTGTGCTGGGAACGTAAGTACGGTAGGGCTTCAGCTCTGACGCTGGCCGAAACCGCTTTGATTGCCGTGCAGCACGAGGCTGCTGACGGAGCTGTCTTGATCAGCAACTAGGTCGCATCGAGCCGAAGTCGCAACGCCCCATAGCAGCGTCACACGTTTAGGAATTACCGCGTCGCGGATCCTGCGGCCGCGATCTGCGCCATCCGGTCCCGGCGGCATTCGGGTGTTTGATGTTCGGTATCTACAGTATCAGCGTTGCAAGTAGTGCGCGCCTGCCACACGATGCTACGATGTTGAAACGCGTTCTGATTGCATCGCTCGCTGCCTGCCTCGCATCCTGCACGACGTCGCTAAACCGACCCCCGGCCAATGAGGCAAGGGTCGGCAGCGCACCGTTGAAGATCGCGACTTGGAATATGGAGTTTCTAGCGGCGAAGGACGGCGCGGGCTGCGCACCTCGGATGCCGGCTGACTATCTCGCCATGCGGCGGATCGTCGACACGCTCGACGCGGACGTGATCGCTTTCCAAGAGGTTGAGAACGAAGCAGCGGCTGCCCGGGTATTCGACCTGGCGCGATACACAATTTTCATGGAGCAACGGCTGGGCGAAGCGTCCGGTAGCTGCGGTGGCAAGCGCCCAGAGCAGCAGTTCATTCGACAGGCAGTCGGCTTTGCGGTCCGCAAGGGCATAACGATCACGCGCAATCCGGACGTGACTGCTCTGTCGCTAGGCAACCCCCAGCTTCGATCGGGCGTGGACATCCGCGTGTCGGCAAAAGGTCATCAACCGCTCCGGCTACTGGCCGTGCATCTCAAGTCCGGTTGCTTCCAAGGAGAGCGTGCAGCCGCCTGCGGTGTGTTGCAGCAGCAAGTCCCGGTCCTAGAGAGTTGGATCGACGCCGCGGCGAACGGGCCGGACCGGTTCATCGTCCTCGGTGACTGGAACCGTCGGCTGGGCGAGTCCAACAACGCAGTATGGACGGAACTCGACGATGGTAAGCCGGCGAACGCCGACCTTCGGTTGGCTGATGACGGCGTTACGCCGCGCTGCGATCCTCGCTACACGTCGTTCATAGACCACATCGTTCTTGATCGACGTGCTGGCACCGACTTGGCCGGGTTCGTTGAAACGACCTACCCAGCTGGACAGAAGCATCTGTCCGATCACTGCCCCGTCACAGTCACGCTCGCCAATTAAAGGCGCAGCACGTTAGAACGGTGCCGCCGCGCTGACGGCACCGTTCCCAGATCACTTGATCGGCTTGGCGCCCGGCGTGCCGCATTTCGCGAACTTGCCCTTGGCGTCCTTGCACTTCACCGGCTTCGCCGCTGCTGCTGGCGGACACTTCGTAAAGCGCCCCTTGGCGTCCTTACACGGTGCGGCAGACGCGGGAACGGCGGCGAGCGAGGCGAGCGAGAACGCGAACAATACGGTCTTCAGCATGGTATCCCTCCATCGCCCGATTGGGCACCGAACAGTATAACCTCGCCGCTAGCACCGACAACGATTCCACCTCAGTCCACAATGAACCTGAACCAGCTTGTGCCATCGCAGATTACGCCCCAACCTGAGCACCTTGCAGGGGGATGGCGAATGCTTCGATTGCTACTGGGGGTACTGGCGCTTGCCTTTGCCGCACCAGCCGCAGCCACAACGACTTCCGCGAACGTGAATTGCAGGAAAGCTCCGGACGCATCCTCGCGCTTGGTTAGGCAGATCCCAAGGGGAACGTCGGTTCAAGTGGCAGGCAGAGCAAACGGCTGGTCATTGTTGTCGAAAGATGACTGCTGGGTGCTCAGTCGCTACCTCATCGAGGACGGTGCCTATGTGCCGAACCTCACGGCCGATCAACCAACCGATCGCGTTACGCGCGCGGCGCCTGCGCAGGGTCACAGCTATCGGTCGCGCCCCGTCGCAAAGCCACGCGCATCGATTCAAGGGCGCCAGTCTGCCTGGAAGAAGCCCCGCCGCACCTCGCGCCGTTCGAATAGTTACGGCTTTGGCGGGTCGTCATGCCCTTGCTCAGGACGCAACATTTGCGTGGGGCCACGTGGAGGTCGATACTGCATCACGAGCGGCGGAAACAAGCGTTACGGGGTATGATGCCTGAGGAGGAGCGGTGGGCAGAGGCATTGCTGGCAGTCCGGTTGCACGGCGCCGCCGCACCTGTTTGGATCGCGGAACGGATCGGCACGCTCGCGTTGGCGGGCGATGCAGCGGGGGTGGCGCGCTTCAAAGACATGGCAGCACGGGTCGATGCGCTGCAAGACGGAACACGGCAGTGAAACCGCGTCGGCGGTTTGGGTTCTACTTGGAGGCGACCGTGGTCGGAGTCCTGATTGGGCTTGGGCTGCTTTCGGGTTTGTTCAGCTACTTCCACTAAATCGGACGAGCGCGAAGCCCCCCCGGTCAGTTTGACCACGCCTCATCGTCGTAACTACAGCTCACGAATGTCCCACGTTGGGACTGCACCAATTTGGCGCTATCGAAACCAATGTGGACGAATCGAAGACCCCGCCGCTGACCCCGCGTGAACGTCGCTGCCTCGAGTTGGTGGCGCGCCATTTTGATTCCGAAGCGATAGGCGCGGAACTCGGTATCGCCGCTGGCACCGTCAACAGATACATCCATGACGCCACGCGGAAGCTGGGAGCTCGCAATCGCAAGGAAGCGGCGCGGATGCTCCAAGAGATGGATGCGCTGGGGCCGCCCCCATCTGAAAATTGGGTAAGGAACGGATGGGTAGCCTCACCGCCGTCACCCGCGGCACCCCTTGAACCGCAGTTGATAACGGCACCAGCAACGGGGTGGCGGCGGCTTCTCTACTTCGAACGACCCATAGATCCAGCGCAGCTGGGCCCCGGGAAGCGTCTGGTAGCGATGGTCGGCATCCTCTTGGCTCTGAGCCTTGGTCTGGGGTTCGCCGTGATCGCTGCCGCAGGATTAATGGCTATCTACGGTCACCTGCGCTTCTGATCATATTGGGGGACATATGGCAGCGCTTCATCCGGTAATCATTGACACCACTCATGGTCTGCTAACGGCCGAGGCCTCGCAGGACGCAGCGATCGCAAGTGCTGCTGCACTGATCCAAACGATTGTCGCTGACCGGGCGCAGGTCAGGCTGGGGTTCGGGGACATTCAAGCCCCGCTGAGCGACGCTACCAAAGCGCTGGCGCTCGGTGTAGAAGCTCGCGCGCACTATGGGCGTGCGCATCGCCGCCTGCACGAACTGGGGGTGCAGAAGGGGCTGTTCCAGCCGACCGGCCACGGGGACATTTTCCCGACGCAGGATGACAGCGACCAGGCACCGAACAAGGCGTCGGCTAATGAGGGCAATGGCGCTCTGCCAAGCAGTCTGCAGGTCTCTGCCTGAACACCGTCATCTACCTCACGCTACTGCTCGCGACGACGGTCTACGCCTTCCGGCGTGGCGGTCGTCCCGAGAGGTGGGCGGCGGCGATGATCGTTGCTGCCGTGGTTGCATCCGGGATCGTCGGGTCGTCCGGTAAGGTCCTTTTTGCGCAGCGCGAGGTGCGTCTTTTCACAGTCGATGCACTTCTTTGCATCGGCTTTGTCGCGCTCGCTCTGAAGCGCGAAAGGCTTTGGACACTATGGGCTGCTGCGTTGCTGGCCTTGTCGATCGAGTTGCAGTTGGCGATCTGGATTGCTCCTGTGGGCGATCTGAGGAATGTGTATCTGCTGCTGCACGCGCTGAACGCCTACCCGTTGCTCGCGCTCTTGGCCGTAGCAACAGCTCGGCATCACCGACGGAAATTCGAAACTTCACACTGAGTTCGATGCATTGGCTTGTCGACCTCCTCGGCAAACTGCGCCGGGAGTTTGCTTTGGATTCGAGCGCTCTCGAAGTGCTTGTAGAGATTTACCTCGCTGAGGTTTCCGGGCGCCCGCTATCGGTGACCGCCGCTTCGAGATGCGGTGGCCTGAGCCAAACGACAGGACTGCGTCACCTAACGCTACTCGAAGGGCATCGCCTCGTTATCCGGTATCGGGATAGGAATGACCGTCGGCGTAGCTTCGTAAGGACGGACGAGCAGACGCGTGCCCGCCTAGTAGCTACGATTGGCGCCTCGATCGACGCTCGGATCAAGCATCCGCCGGGGACGTGGTCACCAAGTATGGGAATGACGCCCGGAACCGCGAGAGGATAGCCGTACGAGACACGAGTGACGCACTAAGCGGCCCACTCTCGAAAACGGTGCAATTAAAGCTCTTGTCGAACTTGGGCGTGGGCCAGCAGTGCGAACATGCCGGTCCCACCGACGATGTTGCCTAGCAAGGCCGGAAGAATGATGCCCCCGAGCGCGTAAGCGAACGGCGTGTCGCCAGCCAAGACGAGCAGCCAAGCTTCCCCTGAGCCTGCAATCACGTGCGCGAATTTACCCAACGCGATGAACCAGGTGATGAAGACGATAAGCAGGAACTCTTGGCCCTTCGCGGAAGGAAGCGCCCAAGGAATGGCGGCCATTAGGAACCCGGCTGGGATACCCATAGCGATGAGTTGCAGTGGCCCGCGCTCGAGGAGATGACGCGACAAATCCAGCATCGCCAGACGTAGGCTTGGTTCACCAACGACGCCGCTCTCGACCATGAGCGCAACAAGGAATGTACCAACCAGATTGGCTGCAAAGACGATGATCCAGAAGCGAGCCAACCTTCCGAAGTTCTGCAATGTCGGATGTGTCGCTACCGGGATCACGGCCGACAGCGTGCTTTCCGTAAACAGTTGCATTCGGCCGAGGATGACGATGACGAACCCCAAGGTATAGCCGAGACCCGCGACAGCGTCCGCCCATTGGGCAGAAGGCAGCGTGTCCGCTAGCAGAGCCTGTCCCATGATAGAGGCGCTTATGGCGACCCCGCCAGCAAGCCCTGAGAATGCGAGCGATAAGGCGGGGCGTTCCATTTCCTCGTCGCCATGACGACGGATCACCTCATGCGTAACAAGCGCGCTGGCCACCTCGCGCTCTTCGACGTCGCGGCGTTCATCGGGCGACAGGTCGACGTCCTGTTCTCGGGCTTCGACATCATCGGCGCGACTATTGGCTTCCATTCTGTCCGAAACGCTCAGCGCGTTGGGCAGGTCCAGATCCGCCTTATCGACCGTGACATTCTGACTACCAAGGTTGGGAGTCGCGCGAAGCTCCGTTCTCCTCTACACCTTCGTCAGCGGGGGATGTGTTTGATAAGCAAGACCGAACCGCCAGCGAAACGCGAGAAGCACCGACCGGGGGGACGGCGATATGGATGGCATCGACGACGTAGGGACGCTGGTAACGGCCGGACTAGCAGCACGGACCTTGGAACAGTCGGGCCAGGCTGCGACCCACGCGGATGCCCACCACCTGCAAGGCCACGACTGCGCCAACTGCGGCACGCGGCTGACGGGCGACTACTGCAATGCCTGTGGGCAGGCAGCGCATTTGCACCGTGACATGACCGGCTTTGCGCATGACGTTCTGCACGGCGTATTCCATTTTGATGGCAAATTCTGGTCGACGCTTCCGCTGCTAGCATTCCAGCCCGGACGCCTCACCCGCCGTTATATCGACGGCGAGCGTGCGAAGTTCGTGACGCCTATGGCGATGTTCCTGTTCTCGGTCTTCCTGATGTTCGTTGTCGTCGGCAACGTCCCCGGCTGGTTCTCTCCAAGCGACATTGACGCCAAGGCGCCGAATGTTGAGGCAGCACGGCAGGACCTCGCCAGTTCCATCGAGAAAGGAGAGCAGCAGGTTGAGCGGCTGACCTCTGAGCGTGCCACCGTAGCGAAGGCGGGCGGGGACACGGCATCGATCGATGAGAAGCTCACCGAGGCCCGCAACGAACTGCGAGGGTTGCAGATCGCCGAACGGTTCGTTCCGGGCAAGGCAGCCGACGCGGGCAAGCTACCGGGATCGTCTCCGGTACTAGGCATGGATGCGAAGGACGGCGCCGGCGCCTGGCTCCAACAGAAAATCGACCACGCACGGGAGAACCCCAAGCTGTTGTTCTACAAAATGAAGAGCAGTGGCTATAAGTACAGCTGGGCACTGATCCCCATATCACTGCCGTTCCTTTGGGTCATGTTCGCATGGCGGCGGCGCTTCGGCCTGTACGATCACGCGGTCTTCGCGACTTACTCGATCGCCTTCATGTCGCTGCTCGTCGTGACCCTGACGCTCATTGGCTGGAGCCTTGGTAGCTTTGGGCGGACGCTAGCGTGGAGCGCATTGTTCCTTGTGCCGCCCGTGCACATGTACAAGCAGTTGCGCCATGCCTACGAGCTTCGTCGCTTCAGCGCCCTTTGGCGAACCGTTGCGCTGCTCCACGTCGTGACGTTCACGTCGCTCGCATTCTTCCTATTACTCCTTTCGCTAGGCCTCGCGGACTGATCCTGTAGGGCTGCAACTCGGATCGCCTGTAGGACTGGCGCGTAGAACGTGAGCCTGGCGACCTCTGCTAGCGCGGGAGGTCGCTATGAACCGGGCTAGCTTAAGACTCCGACCGACGAAGGACTGCGTATGAACGGTATGTGGGCGGCGGGCTTCTGGGGCCTCGTCGGCGGTTCTGCGCTGCTGCTCGGCGCGATGATAGCCTATTTCGTTCGCCTGCCTCAGCGCCTGATTGCCTCGATCATGGCGATCGGGGCCGGCGTCCTAATCTCTGCCGTGGCATTCGACCTGATGGACGAAGCGTTCCAGCAAGGCGGCTTTGATTCCACAGCGTTCGGCTTTCTCGGTGGGGCAGCGGTCTACACGCTTGCAAACATCATCGTGTCGCGACGCGGCGCCAGACACCGTAAACGGTCAGGCTCGAACCCGGACGAAAGTCAGCCCGATGCTAGTTCCGGATCAGGGACTGCCATAGCCATCGGCGCGCTGCTCGATGGCATCCCAGAGTCTGTGGTGATCGGGGTAAGCCTGCTCAGCGGCGGCGGCGTAAGCATGGTGACGGTAGCGGCGGTGTTCCTGTCGAATGTCCCGGAAGGACTATCGAGCGCGGCCGGCATGAAAGCTGCTGGCCATGGCGCCCGCTACATCTTCGGCGTCTGGGGTGGCATCGCAGTTGCCTCCGCGATCGCGGCCATGATCGGCAACGTCGCCCTCGCCGGTAGCAGCCCGGATCTGATCGCCGGGGTTACCGCTGTTGCAGCGGGTGCCATTCTCGCGATGCTGGTCGATACGATGATCCCTGAAGCGACCGAGGCGACGCATGACTACTCGGGACTGATTGCAGTCTGCGGCTTCCTGGGCGCGTTCGTGCTGTCGAAGAGCGGTGGCTAAACCGCCTTCGCTAGTGGCTCGGTCTTCTTCTCATCGGGGAGCATTGTCGCAATATGCTCATGTACGGTGCGCTTGTTAAACGGCTTCGAGATGAACGTCGCGCGATCGGGCATGTCGCCCTCCGCCTGCAGAACGTGGCCGGAGGCAATCACAATCTCGATGTGCGGCCAATGGTGGTCCGTGTGGCGGGCAAGATCGAAGCCGTTCATATCGCCGGGCATATCTACGTCCGAAAACAGCAGTATGATGCTCTCCCAGTGTTCCGCCAAGATGGTCGTTGCTTCGTTACCGTCCATCGCCTCGTGAACGCGAAACCCTGCGTCTTCAAGGATGACGGTCGTATCCATAAGGATCATCGGGTCATCGTCCACGACGAGAGCGAAAGGAACGGTTGAGGCGGCCATTCAGTCTAAACCGTTGATTTCAAGGCGGGTTGCTCCGGCATTGACATAAATCAGCATCGCCTCGGAGCGAACCTGCAGGCTTGCCGGCGGGCCCGTCACCAGCAATCTAGGGACCGCAGGTCCAAGTCCCGTCGATGCTGGCATCCGCCTCTCCGGGCCGCGCGAGCGTCACAGTTGCCAGACGTGGCGGGGACTCGCCGGAGGCAGTTGGGCCGTCCGAGATCCGGATGGCGACCGTCCCACTTGGGCTGGCTAAGGTTGGGCCTTGAACCAGCGCATTGAACCCGCCTGGCGATGTGACACGTTTGATCGATCCGCCGATCTTCGCCAAGCCAACGGCATCGTCGTCTGCTTGAACGTCGCCGGAGGCGTACACCAAAGTATTCTGGCTTCGATCCGCAAACCCACAGGCAAGCTCACCGGGCAAATCGGCGACGGCGATGTCGTGGGCTGTCAGTGACGCCAGCGCCTCGTTCCCGGGACCGGCGACCGCGACGTTACTGACCGGTACAGCGGTTTCGTTCGAGGCGACCTCTTTCGTATTTTCTCCTGTCCCAGAACAGCCGCTGACCCCGAACACAGCGAGAGCAATGATCTGGTGCATGCTACGCCGTAACCGACCAGCCGCGCGACCGCTGCGACCATCACTCATCTCCGACACTTACTCATGCGTCCGCGACTTTTTGGTCCAGATGTCCCTGCTCATGATCGTGGACAAGCTTGCTCAGTGAAGGCTCGTCCATCTCAGCGAGGACGTCGGACAATTGCTCGTCGGGATCAGTGCCTTCCGCAAATGACGACCCATAAATTTTGCGCAACGTCCGGACCAACGTGTTTCCGTGCTTGCGGCTGATCTCGCCATTCTGGTCACGGTGGCGACCATTCAGACCTGGCTGTTCCATGGCTAAGCTCCTGACATGTCGTTGTAAAACGATGTGCCTGAACGCCCGTTCCGTGGATAGGCTTGCCCCCATAGGCCTTTGGTGTCAGCCTCCTTGGTAACGACACGATAGGGGGCGGCATGCCAAATACGGTAAGGAACGGGGTTCCGATCCTCGGCATCATCTTTGTGATGCTGGCGGTCTATAAGCTGGCGAAGGGCGACCCGTGGGTGGTGTGGGCGATCCTCGGCTTTCTCTTTGGCGGCTTTGGCGCTTTCCACCAAATTCGGAGCGGAAGAACTGACGCTTGAGTTGGTGATCATGCTCGTACGCCGGCAAGCTATTCCTTTTTTGGGACCTGCCTAAACGGGCGGATTGCAATTCGCCGCTTACATGCAACACTGCCTCACGCGGTTGTCCTACCGTGGCCGACGGGCGAGTTGCTCTCCCTTGCAGTCCGTCGGCCCACCCTGCGCGCGAATTGCAAGCTGGGGTGCGGGGACCGCAATGGTTTCAATACGTTCGACCTGTAAATGAGGCGCGTTGCCGCTCTGTCGTTGTTTGTTGTCCTACGGCACGACAGGGCGGCGGCTCGCTTCTCCCAGGAGCGCCGAGCCTCGTCCGTTGGCGGCCCCGTTGGCGGGCGAGGTTCGAATCATTCTGCAGTGAGAGGGGGATGACGGACATGACGTCTCTGACACCCGACTGCAGGCAATCCCCGCCTATGCGGGGGATTAAACGACGTTTCAGCTCCGCCTACAAATCGTACGGACTATCCTCGCTATAGCGAGGTAGCTGCTACCGCCACTGTTTAACAACGCTAGCTCCCGATTGCATGTGATGTTAGCGAACTGTTCGAACAGCTTCTAGACCCTGCGTCCGAACTGTCCGATTAGGCCTATACCAACCCTGTTCGAACGGTCGGACTGTTCCATCCGCGGTGCAATGGCAGGGTAAACCCCAATCGGACAGCTCCGCGTTGGGCGGGCTCTGATGCCCCTCAGAACCGTTGGTATAACCTGGGTGTCGGAAGGTCGGCCCTTGCACAGGGCACCGAGGATCAACATTCGTAGACGTCGCAGTCTGAACTTTTCTGAAGCGATTCCCTTACGGGACCATAGGGTCGGCAGCCGATTGGCTTTCGCTGCCCGCGGCCTTTCCCATGCTCTGTCGCCCGGTGGCGGCGGTATCACCCCTTACCCCCACCATTATTCTCTGCCCAGCCGCACGACGGCTGCGCAACGGCAGAGACGAACACATGGCGACTACCGAACCCCGCAAGATGCACTCGGCGACGATGCCGGACGGCAAGACGTTCCGCTACCCCGCCGCCGACGTGAATGTCCGCATTGATGAATGGATCGAGGCATTCGACGGGCATTACCGGGTCGCGCTTCCCATGGCGCAGATTGACGAGCTGCAACGCAAGGTCGGTTGCAGCCTGTTCGAACTTTACGGACGCGTAATGCGGGGTCGGTACGAAGCGGCGGGCGAGCCGATCGCGCTCGCTGTTGAAGGTGTCGCCAGTCCGCAAGAATGCTGGGAAACCATTCGGCTCGGGTTGATCGGCGGCGGAATCGCCTATGTCGACGACAAGCAAGTCCCGGTCGACGTAGTAACGGCTAAGCGGCTGGTCGAAAACTATGTGCAGCCCGGCCCGGTTGTCGATGCCTGGGGCCTCGCCGCTATCATCATTGACCGGCGCATTCATGGCCGGCCGGCCCGCCCCGAAGAAGAGGGCGCGAGAGAGCCGGCAATCCCGCTGGACGCCCTGCCGGCGGGGTCGCGTGAAGCGTTCCTAGCAGCGCGTGCCAGCCGCGCCGCCGAGAAGGCCGAGTAATGCCACGGCCGGGGCGGCTGGGATCGCTGCCAAACGCTATTATCCGCGAAATGGAGAAGGTGCTGCGGGAGGCGGGCGAGCGTGTGCAGACGCGCGCGCAGGTCAGCATTACCGAAGGATCGGTATCGGGAAAGAACCACGTCGTATCCGCCCCCGGATCCCCCCCGAACAACGATACTGGCGTCTTGGCAGACGGCATCGAAACCGTCCGCATGGGGCCGCTGCATCTGCGGGTACAGTCGACCGCCGATTATGGCGCGGCGCTCGAATTGGGTACCAGCCGTATGGCTGCCCGCCCGTACATGGCGCCCGCGCGAGACGCAGAGCGGGCGCCGACGCGCCGCGATCTTGCCAAGGCCTTCAACCAAGCCGTTAGGCGGCATTTCAGGAAATAGAACATGCCCGCGCTCGACCCCCTGATTTTCGACTTGCAGGTCCGTTATCGCGACTTGGAGCAGAACACGCGGAACGCCAGCCGCCTGTTCACGACGGAAACCGACCGCATGAAGCGCGCCAGCGCCGACCTGACGGCGCGGTTGCAGCGGGACAGCGGCGCTATCGCCGGAAGCATCAAGGGCCTCGCTGGCAGCTTCGCCGCCTATTTCAGCGGCAAGGAACTGGTCGGGCTCATCGACGGCTTCACGCGCCTGCAAAACAGCCTTCGCGTGGCCGGCCTCGAAGGCGCGGCGCTCGACGCGGCACAAAAGCGGCTGTTCGCGTCGGCGCAGAAATACGGCGTGGAGATTGGTGGGCTTACCTCGCTGTTCGGTACGCTGACACAGGCGTCCAAGGAATTGGGCGTCACGCAAGCCGACGTGTTCAAGGTGACGGACACGGTTAGCGCCTCGCTGAAAATCACAGGCGCTACGGCCGAACAGGCGGGCGGCGCGCTGTTGCAGCTCGGGCAGGCGTTGCGCGGCGGGAAGGTTCAGGCGGAAGAATACAACTCTCTGCTAGATGGCCTGTACCCGTTGCTTGAGGCGGCAGCGACTGGTTCGGATCGGTTCGGCGGCTCCGTCGCCAAACTGACCACCGCCGTCAAGGACGGCAAGGTTTCATCCAAGGAGTTTTTCGACGCCATCGTGCAAGGCTCGACGGCGATCGAGGCGAAGGCGGCGCGCGCGGCCGACACGATCGCAGGCGGCTACACGCGGATTACCAACGCCCTAACGATCTATGTCGGGGAGAGCGCCAAGGCGAACGGGGCGACCGGCGCGCTTGTCGGCGCGATGGATCTGCTGGCCGACAACATCGACGTGATTATCCCGGCTCTCGGCATCCTTGGGGCCGCGCTCGGCGTCGGCCTGGTAACGAACGCCCTGCGCGCGCAAGGGTCTGTGGCGGGCTTAGGAGCCAGCATTTTGGCGGCGTTCGGCGGAGGGGTGGGCCTGGCCATCACCGGCGTTACCTTGGCGCTGACTGCCTATGCTGCCGAGTCCGCCGAAACCAGCCGTCTTGTCGATCAAGCTAGGGATGCGAACACCCGGTATCAGGACAGCCTCAAGGCAGCGCAAATTGCCGCACAGGGAGCAGCCAGCGGGCAAGCGGCAGTTGGCGACCAGTCGGCGGCGGCGGTGCCCAAGATTGACGCATTCGCCGGCGCGACCGGGCGGGCCGCCGCGCAGCTATACAAGCTGGCGCAGGCGCAGAAAGCTGCAGCGATTGAGGGGCTAAAGGCCAAAAAGATCGCGACTGAAACCCGGCTGGACGAACTGGCGAAGCGGACGCCCGCTGGCCGGGGGGCGACGGGTCAGCGGAACCGCGAGGCGCTGAGTAGGGGCGATTTGCTCGGGCTGGACTTTTCGAACGTGACGGCTGGCGCGCGCAATCTGTTCAGCAACGGTCGTGCTGATCGGGAGGTGGCGACCGCGATCCAACAGACGATCGCCGAACGGGATCGGATCGCGAAACAGATTGCCGATACCCAAGGCCGGCCGCTTGAGAAGTTCGCACCCCCAGCCGTGACGGCAACGCCCGGCGGCGGCAAGCCTGCCAAGACTGCTAAGGGATCCGCTGCCCCGAAGGGCAAGACTGCCGAGCAGCTCGCCGACGAACAACAGCGCATCGCGCAGGAGATTGCGAACGCCAATATCGCCTATCTGCGGCAGCTTGAGGGGGCGGCGACCAGCGCTGAGGAACGCTTGCGGCTGGAGCAGGCCGCGATTGAGGCCAGCCGCGTTGCCAACAATCAGGAGATTGCGAACGACCAGCGCTACAACGCTGCGCAGCGGCTGGAATTGCAGGGCCTGAACGACAAGATCGCAGCGTCGCAGAAGAGCGAGGCGGATCGGCGCGAAACGGAACGGCTGCGTTTGCAGCAGCTCGACATCGTGCAGAACGCCCTCCGCGACGAAGATGCATCACTGCAAATCCAGTCCCGGCTGACGGGTAGCATCGCAATACGGAACGACATTGAGCGTCGCCGCCTGAAGCTCGCCTATGACATGGAACGCGCAGCGCTGGCGGAAGAGTTGGCGCAGGCGGGTATCGCTAAGGACACGAAGCGCATAGCCGACGTGCAGCGGCGTATCGCCGACTTGAACGAGCGAGAGACGCTCGACAAGAAGGTGCTGGATCGTGAGCAGGAAGGGCCGCTCGACAAGTTCCGATCGGACCTTAAGGACGCCCGTGCCAACATCGGTGACAGCATCGAGCAAGCGCAGGTCAGCGCGCTACAGACGCTGAACAATGGGTTGGTCGAAGCTATCACGAACAGCAAGTCGCTTGGCGACGTGTTCAGTAACGTGGCGTCGTCCATCGTGCAGGATTTAGTCCGCATCGCAGTTCAGCAAGCGATTATTGTTCCCTTGCTGAACGCACTCGGCGGCGGGATTGGCAGCCTGTTCACGGGCGGGGGCGGCTTCAACCCCTTTGGTCGCGCCTCTGGCGGCTATGTCGGCCCCGGCCAGACGGTGCGCGTCAACGAACAGCGTGGCGGAGTGGAGTTGCTACGGATGGGGTCGCAGGGCGGGACGGTGATTCCTCTGGGGCAGGTGAACGCCAGCGCCAATCCGAGGCAGGCACCGATGCAGCCCGTCATCATCCAGCTATCAGCGGATGAAGGCGCCATGTTCGTTCCGCGGGTCGAACAGATCAGCGGCAGCACCGCCGTTCAGGTTGTGCGGGCAGCGGCTCCCTCGATCATGAAAGCAACGTCGGTCCAAACTCGCGCGGACGCCAGACGAGACGCGAGATTTAAGCTGTAATCACAACCTGTGCAGAATGAGCTGTGCTGACCGAGAACGACGTGCGCCGGATCGTGCAGGACGAGATGGGTCGTAGCATGAATGCGCACAACCGCCTTGGCGCTTTCCAGCCCGTCCCAGCCGACAAGGACGATAGCCAGCGCCTGCGCTAACCGTTCAAGTCTAGGCTGGCGGCTGGGACACGTAAAACCAGCCGCCTCGCCAACTGACCTGTCCCCGTGATAACGCCGTGTCACAACGGAAAGGGCTGACATGAAGGCTATAGGGATTGGCGTTCTGATTTTCGGCCTGGCACTGATTGGCTTGGGCGCAATCCAAAGCCCGCTGACCGAAGCGTTGGTCCGTCCGACTGATACCGTGCAGTATCTTGCCGCGTTACAGAACCAAGCGCTTACGATACATGCGGGCCTCGCGCTTCTGATCGTCGGAACCATCATTAGCGCGGGCGCGGCGATCGTCGACACAATCAAGCGGCGTTGATTAGCGATCTGCTTTATAAAGTCGGTCATCTGGTCCGTCGCTGCCGGAGGGCGAGCCGTCTGGATTGAACTCACGGCCTGCCGCTTCTCAGGCGCAAACAGCCCAAGGCCTTGCGGCTGGTGCTCTGAACGAACGGAATAGCAGCGCAAGCGGCTAGGGCGGTAGGTATCCACCGCAAGCCGTTTATGCCCTGAGCGGACAACGGAGGCACACATGGCGACCGATCCTATCGAACGCTTCCAGCGCGAGGCGCTAACTCTTCGAGCGACTGAAACGCTTGCGAACATGGGCGAACTGTTCGTCGGTGACGATGCAGGAGCCGCACTGATCGGGGCGGCGCTCAAGACGTGGGAGCGGCGCTGGGGTAACGAACACGCCCTGCAGATGGCTGTCATCGCGCTAGGGACGATCACGAAGGCGCAGACGGTGCCCGACCACCATCACTAACCAGCCGAGGTGTTGCCATCATGGCAATGCCTTTGCCCCGAAGGTGTCGGTAACGGGCCTACCACCGCCATCCTAACCATGCGGGATGGCACTGCACGACATAGCAAGGCATGTTTCGCTCGAAGGGGTGACGCCCGAGCAAATCGCCGCGATCAACGCTTTGAAAGATGGTGTTCACTATCGCGTCGGCACATGCCGGCGATACCGGTCATGCCCGCCCGACTTCGCCGAAATGTTTATTCGCTTCGGCTGGGGGCGAGCAATCTATGATCACTATGAATGTAGCGATCGTTGCATCGCCCGGTGGATCGATGAATGCGGCGGCGATGAATTGCGTGCCAAGCGAGCCGCAGTATCCGGTTGGCCCTACACGCGTCGGCGCAGCCGTTACCCGACCTATGCCGAAGTGGTCGCGGCGGTATTGCGTGGTGAAGAGGTGTTGCCAGTCCCACGCCGGGTGAAAAAGGCTGCACGCCCGGACAAGCCACTTTTCGACCTTGCGCTAGATCGCGGTTATCGGGTTCGTCGTTGGCGATCAAAGCCAAGCGAATCTTACAGGTACCATGTCCGCGACCGGCGCGATCGGCCCGTATCAGGCATTGGAGCCGACGGCGGGACGACTGGCAGTTATGACGAAGTGATGGCGTGGCTCGAACCCCAGCCGCCCGTTCAATGGTAGATGCGGGATTGTTGCGGTCTGCCGGATGACAGGGACGCCTTGGCACTGACGCAGTTCGTGTCAGGAGCGGTTGAACATTTTCGAGTTCAATGCCGCAACCGAACGCCAGGTCCGGCGGGTGCAGAAGAAGCACCTTCATCGATTAGATCTATACCCGCGTGGTCTAGTGCTCGGACTAGTTTCGCCAAGGATCCTGCGCTGATCGCCTGGCCACCTTCGAAGCGCTTCACGGTGAGCGCGCTTACACCAGCTGTCTCTGCCAACTTACTGGCCGACCATCCCAGAAGGGCGCGAGCTGCCCGGCATTGAGGGATTGATAGAGGCACACGCTTTCTATCGTCGGACGTGGCGCGAACGTCAACGGACGCTTGCGAACGCCAGCGGATGGTGTTACTAAAGGTATCAGTTCGGCCGGACGTGGAGATTGAGCCCTCCAAGCCCGGCCTGACCAAACCACCTGGTTGAGAGGTGAACGGCTATGAAGACCCTAACGCCCTACGTGCGTCCGGCCAAGGTCGCGCGCGCAACACCTTCACTCACGATCGTCGCGACGAACACGGTCGACATTGCTCGTCAGCACCTGCGCACCGGAAACCCTGGTGCCTATGCTCGCCTGCTTGCCGGTCAGCACCGCGCGTCCACGGCGCGGCAGCAGGAAGCGATCGAAGCGGTGATCGCCGCTGACGCCTGCCAGCGCCTGTTCACCCGGCACGCCGCCAACGGCCGCCTCGTCGCGCGGGAGGGCTGAGCTATGCTTGCAACCCGACGCAACCTGATGGCGGCCGTTGCTGTCCTGCCGATCGCCTCGTGTCCCGCACCGACGCCGGCTATGTCCACTAAAGTGTCCGCCAAACTGGCCGAGCTGATCGACGCGGCGACCGATGCCAACGCCACTCAGGCACGGTTCTATAGCGAGGTGTACGAAGCCCACGAAGAACGCGAGATTGCGGCCCGGCTGGCCGGTGGCGATCCCTGCCCGATCCCCGACGACGTGACCAGCCGCGACAACGATCTGTGCGCGGCATCGTCGGAAGCCGAAACCCGCGTGATGAACTGGCCCGCGGCGACGCCGGCCGACTTTTACGCCAAGGTTGCCGCGATGGTCGAGTTCGGCCTGTTCAACGTGACCGACCAGTCGCGCAACGTGCTGGCCGATGCGGCCCGCCTCGCTGGTAAGGAGGCGTGAGCATGTCGAACCCCTCCCGTATTGCCATGCTGGCGCGGCTTCGCAACGACGTAGCTGGCGACATTGCCGCCGCCGACGCCGCAGCGAACGACCGCGACAACCCCGATGCCGTTTGGGCGAAAACCTCGCTGGAGAACGCCTGCCAGAACGACGAGGCAATCACTCGCCTGATGCTGGGGCAGAAGCCGGCGTCCCTTGCAGACGCGCACTCGCTTCTGATCGCGATCACCGAAGCGACCGACCTTCTGATGGACTTGGCGTGCGAGGCGCCAGCTGAGAGCAAGCTGCACGACCTCACAAAGTTGGTCGAGCGTGCCGCCGCCAACATCGCCCTGTTCTGCTTCACCCCCAGCCCGGCACTGACCGTGCAGGAACAACGGGCGCTGCGGTCCCTGTCGCGTCGGTTCGACCTCCAGCCCGGCACGACCGGCGGGGAGGCGTGACCATGGCAAGCATCATCGATACCGCCAGGGCGTTCCTTGCTATCGGCGGCCGCGTCTGGATCGGCCCCGACAATTCGCTGGGCGCGATGTTGGACGCAGACCGAATCTTCTCCTGCGATCTGTCCGACGCCGAAACCGAGCGCCGGCAAGCAACGGGACGCGCGTTCCTGTCCGCCAAGGCGGCGGACCCGCACACGGTCGCGACGCTGGTCCGTGAGTACGGCCAGCCGCGAGGGCCCTTCGTCGTGTGGGAGGCCTGACCCATGGCCTATTCGAACCTCCACGCGCTTCGCAGCGCCACCCCGTCGTTCGACCCGCGCACGTGGCTGTCGGCGTTCGTCGCGATCGGCGGCGGTTATGCCCTCGCATCGGGCCGCAAGCTTTGGCTTGTCGTGCAGGACTGTCCGGCCGACGAACTAACGCCAGTCATGGCTCAGATTGTTGGCAAGCCCGATCGTGCTGAGGCCATTCGCCTTTTCATTGAGGCGCAGCAGAACGGGGAGCTGCACTGATGGCGAAGGTCATGAAGCGCGCCCTGTCCGCGATCGAGCCCTGGTACAATTGGGGTTCGGTGACGGTCGAGCGGCTCGACGCGGTTAGCGAGGATCACGGCAACGAAGGCGACGTGCGGTTCTTCGACCTGCAATGGTTCGGGCTGCACCTTTCGTTCCAGATCGGACACCAGCCGCCCGTCGCTACGGCCGAGCAGGTCGTGCGCCGTGCCCGATACCGCGCCAAGGCTCAACAGCGGCAGGCGGAGCGGGCCGAAGCAAGTACCGTATGGGGCAATGCCTATGCAGCTTACATCGACGCCCGCGCGCGTTTCGAGGCTTTGCCAATCGGCACCCTCGACGAGGACGCGGCCTGCGACGTGTGGGTCGAAGCTATGGACCGCCTAATAGAAGACGTGCCGGCCCCCAACGGGAAGGCCTTGGCAATCAAGGTCGAGCTGGCCGCTTCCCGCGACATTCCCTTTCACCCTGAATGGACCGCCGCCATCGCAGCCGATGCGCGCCGCCTCCATACGGAGGGTTTCTGATATGGCAACCGATCCCAACACCAACCTTATGGCGCTGTTTGCCGGCCGCAATCTTTTGTCGCCTACGGAACAGCACGAGGCGAAGCAGCCCCAGCCGATCGCGCTGGAAATGTTCGACAGCGTACCCGGCTGGGCGACCGTCTGCGCCGCCGACAATGACCATAACGCGCCGTTGATCCAGTTCGGGGAAGTCGTCGTTGCCGAGCGCGGGCGCTGGTTACCTGTCGATGGAGGGCTGTTCCTGATCGAGTATGTGTCAGCGCCAGCTACGCAATTCGACTATGAGCAGCGGCATTGCCGGATCGTACAGACGCGCGAGACAGAACACGGCTGGTTCGCGGGTGGCCTGCGTGCCGGACAGCGTGGGGCGTTCGTTGCGAACGATGGACCCTACGCCGATCCCGTGAAGCTAGCCGAGAAGCTAATAGGTCGCGTCGTCGGTATCCTGCGCACTGCGTCGTTTATCGAGCGCATGGAGCGGGGAGGGCGCTGAAATGACCTTCGACACCCATGCCAGGAATGTCCGCGACAACATCCGCCGAGCCTGCACTGTTTCCGGCCGGGTCTGCGCCTCTGACAGCGGGTTGGAGAGCGGTAAATGACCGCTTTGCTGATCTACCCCGGTCGAGGAGCGGTGTTGCCGATCGAAGCCGTCCTGTCTGCGATCCCGCAACTTCCACGCCCAGCGCTGAACCGGCTCGTAGCGCGGATGATCGAACGCCTCGACGACATGGACGGCGATCCGGACCTCGAACCGGACGCCGACGACGAAGACAGTCACGACCAGGAGAAGACCGACGACTAGTCTCGCGGGCCATAGCGCCCCAGTCCGCCGCCCGCCGTTCCCGCTGATCGCTTCCCGATCGGAGGGCGCTGGCCGTACTCACCACTTCCGCGAAAGCTTGGCCCTGTCCGAGCGCTTCGGCGACGAATGGTGGCTACCAATCTACCGGCGGGCGTTCCCTTCGCTCCGGTCTGCGGTGGCAGTCAGGAGCGACGGCTGGGCGCAGCGCGGCGGCATCGACCGGCTGCTGACGCTGGCGTGCGGGCGGACCTACACGGTGGACGAGAAAATCCGTACCGAGGACTGGCCTGACGTGCTGCTGGAGCGCTGGTCGGACGAGGCGGCACGGTCGCCGGGATGGGTGCAAAAGCCACTCGCTGCTGACTTCATCGCCTATGCCCACGCGCCAGCCGCGACGTGCGTGCTACTGCCTGTGCCCGCTCTACAACGCGCTTGGCGTCAGCATGGTCGGCAGTGGATCGGGCTGTACGGCCAGCGTCGTGCACGCAACGCCGGCTACACGTCGGTCAGCGTGCCGGTACCGCGCGGGGTGCTGATGCAGGCGATCGTCGAGGCGATGTTTGTATCATGAGCAGCTTCTTGCCTAAGATGTTGCCTCAAGGTCGAGAGCATTTGAAACTTGCCAACAGATATGACCGTACCGGCGCGGTAATTGAGGTTGCGTGGCGGATGGCGGATAGAGACTCGATGACGCGTCTCGGCGCTCAAGCGCGAACGCCGCAAAACTGAGGCGTTCTGCTGGCGGCCAAAGCATATCAGCACGTTGAAGCTGCGGCGCTGACGCCTGCACTCACCCCGCACGAGAGGTGCCGGTTTTACTTTTCATCGACTCAGGATCAGCTAGTGTGAGAAAATGAACGCCGAAGCCCTCGAGCCGCCACGGCTGCCCTTTAGGGGGCAGATGCTGCGCTGGGCCCGGGAGTGGCGTGGGCGTTCTGTCGAGGATGCCGCAAAGAAACTTAACACAAACCCGGCAAACATCGAAGCTTGGGAACGTGGCGATGGAGTGCCAAGCGTAAGACAAGCTCGTATCCTCGCCGGCTTCTATGAGCGCGGCTTTCTCGAATTTTTTCTCGAGACCCCGCCTCCGGTGACGGAGTCCGCACTGGTTCCAGACTTCCGGCTGCATCGAGACGCAACAGATCCCAGCGGCGATCGTGAACTAAGAGCGATCCAGGCATGGGCGGAAGAGCAGCGGCTTAACGCTCTTGACCTATTCGAGATGCTGGGCGACACGCCGCCTCCATTCGCCACCGAACTTTTCGCCACCGCCGCTTCCAATCCGGAAACCATCGCTGCTGCCGCTCGCAAGGCGACGGCCCTCGGGGTTGATGAACAGATGGGACTGCTTCCGGCGGAACGCTCCAACATGCCTAAGCTCGTGCGGCGGGCTATTGAACGTCTCGGTGTGCTCGTCCTCAAGGAATCGGCACTAGCCAAATATGGCGTGCGTGGGCTTTGCGTGTTCGCAACGCCACTCCCTGTGATCGTCTATGGCACCGAAGCGCCGGCTGCGCAGTCCTTCACTATGGCCCATGAACTAGCCCATGTGATTCTTCAGCAGAGCGCCATTAGCGGTCCGCCATCGGCCCGCGAGTCGACGTCGACGACCGAAGCTGTTGAGCGGTGGTGTGATCAGTTCGCGGGCGCGTTTCTCGTCCCCGTTGACGCAATGGCGTCTGTGTGGGCCAAGCCAAACTCCGCCCTCCCCGCGATAGGGGACGACATGCTGGGCAAGCTGGCCAACACATTCTGTGTCAGTCGTCACGCTATGCTAATTCGGCTTGTTCATCTCGGCTATGTCGACCCCGCCTTTTACTGGGATGTGAAGCGGCTCGCGTTTCTTCAGCAAGAGCGAGACTTTAAAGGCGGCGGGCGTGCGAAATATTACGGTACGCGCTACCGATCGTCTCATGGCGATCTATACACAGGCCTCGTCCTTGAGGCGTGGGGCAGCGGTGCGATCACGAACCATAACGCTGCTGAGTTCATGGGTATTAAGAACCTACGTCATCTCAACGACATTCGTGACGACTTCCACTCGTGAAGAAGTTTTGCCTTGATACCTCGGGATTGAGTAACCCGCTCGAAGCGATGCCCGCGGATATTTACGTCTCGCTCTGGGTGCAAATCCAAGCGCGGATTACGAGCGGAGACCTCGCATGCACTACCGAGATATACGAGGAGCTAACCCACCTAATAGGTTCCGTGGGCGACTGTATTCGAGATAATGAGCCAAACCTGCGCTTAGAAGTTGGTGACGAAAGCTGGGATTTTACGACTTACCTAGAACATGCCACTCGAATGCAGGTTGAATATGCGGCGTTTCTCCGAGAAAACTTGTCGGGCAAAAAAGGTACGGTGGGACTGAACGATCTGTCCATCGTCGCGCTGGCAAAAACTCTCTCCTTGCCCGTGATCAGCATGGAGAAGGCGAAAGCGCACCAGAGCGATAAGCTTCGACAAATCCCTGACATTTGCGCGCTGGAGAAAGTGCCGCACATGACGTTCAATGACTATCTGCGTGCGGAGGGGATACAACTCTAGCGGGCGGTGTCCGCATGAATTCCAATACCAGCTGCCGTGCCCTCCTAATAGGGGATGCCGACCCCTAATTATCGACACGGTGACGAAAGCTTACGCAGGCTCGTCGTCGGCGGCGAGATCGGCGATGCGCGCATGCCAAGGAAGTAGATCGCTTAAGGTCCGTTCGAACGGATAGGCTTTTGGTACCGTTTTTTCTGCGACCGTCTCGGTGTGCAGCATCGAAAAAATCCATCCAGCTCGATCCCCCGATCCGATCCGAACGGTCTCCGCCAAGGACATTGGCGTTGCGGTGACGAGCACGGCTTCCAATTCGGAGATGGTGCAGAACGCGACTGCTCGACGATCTGCCACGGGGATCTCGTGTGGGCTGGCGTCCGCCAGTTCGTGAGCACGAGCCATAATCTGCGGAATTACGGTAGATCGCCCGGCAAACCATTCGTCCATGGTCAGGATCATGCCTTGGGCGTCGGGCGTCATTTGGTTCGGGGCAATCTGTTGCCGGCAATGAGCAAAGAAGCGCCACAGCTGCATCACGCCTTTGGCAATTTCTTCGTAGCCCCTGTCTTCCTCTGGAGCATCGCCGAAACGAGCGGTGACGCTCATCCTCGACGCCTTGCACTCGATCGCAAGCTGAACAGCGCCGGCCTCTTCACACATCAGGATGTCGGGTGTGGCAATCGGGCCGAGGCGTGTTCGGTAGGTTGCTTCTGGCTCGAACTGAGCATCGAGCATCTCGCCTAGCAAAGCCAAGCTATACTCCTCAAAACGTCGCCCGATCTCTTCCCTAACCGGGCCGCCGCCGCCGATTACATCATAGAAGAGGCCGTTGGTTACCCGGTCCATGACTAAGTCCGGCAGCGGCGCAACGAGGACGCGGCCCCGGTGACCGACGCGGAGGCAGGGATACTGTCGCAAAATACTCGGCTTGTAAGCCGTTACCAGTTCGACGTCGCGTAGAAGCGACACCGCCCGCCGCAGGTCCGCTATTGGTCGCGCAATGCGATTTAGGGTCCGGCGGAGTGTGTCAGGGCTGATGCCCCACTCATGGAGCAGTGTCATGTCCGTGGCGGGGCGGATGGCCGGCTCTGGGTAGAACACCGCGAGAAGCGAAAAACCGACAAGGGTCATGTCGGACGAGGTTAGATTGGCCGCTTGCTTGAGATATGCGTCGCACTCGCCTTGGCCGTAGATATAGGCGTTCCGATACAGCGAAGGGATACCGACATAGCCGCGCTGCCAAGGGAACTGTCGTGCGCCGATCCGTCCTAATTCAACCAGAATGTTCACGTCATTGCGACGAGCGCCATATTCGGCGTTCTCGACGGAACGAAGCTGATCGATGAGGCGGCCGATCGCGTTCCAATCCTTACAATTAAAGACGCGATAAGGTCCTTTGGGTGTCGCGAGCAGCTCGTTGACGAGCGTCTCCAGTTCCCAGGGGTAAATCGCGTGCGGACCAAGAATACCTTCGGTCGCCGCCTCCGGCGGGAAGCCGTTCAGAAAGCGACTGGCTTCGTCAACGCGACCTGTCTGCAGCGCGTTCAGCGTCCACAGCATGCGGAGGAACTCGGCGTCATCAGCTGTGGAAAAATTCGCCGACAGGCGCGCCCTCAACTCAGGTAGCTGCGCGATTCGTTCTGTGGGAGTAATCATCTCTCTAGTATAGCAGGTCGGTTTAGTATCCCGCTCTGGTCTCGCACCACCCAAGCAACTGCGTCAGTTGGTGCTTCCGCTTGTTCAGCGCACTGCGTTCCGCCCGAGTTGACGCGGACGAAAGAGCGTCCTCAATCTCGCCCAGCTGGGCCTCGATCCGCTCCGCCATTCTCCGTGGTCCGCCTGCTTCGTCCTCGGTCATGCCGTTTCCTCCCTCAGATCCTACATGAATCTTGATGCAGTTCGCCGAAGCTCAAGCGCACCTGTCGTCCGGTTGCTGTGCGCTTACGCATAGTGTTAACCCGGTAGTTGCTAACCGTAGAATGCACGAGGGCGCGATTCTAAGTTTGGCGAATGATTGTAACCAACAAGAGAAGGTATGTTGAGCCGCCGCGGCTGAACCGCGCGAGGAGTCGAAAAAGGTGTCGACGCTGGACGGTGGGGAACGGCCTATTCGTCGCACCTTTGCCACTGCGGTTACGGGCTTATACGATGCCATCCGTTTCAGGCACCTGTCACCCCTCTCTAATATCTGGAAAGCTATATCCGGACGGCTCGTCCTCGAACGTCCCCCGAGCAAATACGGCGACGTCTCCCGGCACGACCGCCTGCTTGGCCCACCTGTCCCAGCCGATATGGATGAAGTCCGGAACCCCGAATATACGAACGGCTCGGCTGTATTCGTCACCACGAAACGCAATGAAGTGAAGGGCGGGCGTACTGGGTCTCACAGGTGACTCAACGATCGCGGTGGTAGCGTTCTCCATACGAGCAAGCCTTCAATTCCGGCCCTACCGATAGCGATGGGACGCCGGCCTCGTTCCGACTGAACGGCCGCCGAAGGTGTCTCACGTAATCGAAACGCCCATCAGCGATGAGTGCTTTGAACGTTTGGAACTTACGTTGCGCGCTCCGCCGTTCGGCGGTTTGCGGCCCAACCGGCAGCCGAGCCGATCGGTGCTGATCGCCGGACTAGATGATTCAAACCACGCTCCAAACGGGCGAGAACGAATGCACACCCTACGCAAGCTGCGCGTGCAAAAATGCCAGTATTCCGTCAATTTTCGGACGAAAACATGCGATCCCAAACGACTAACTTTTGATCCCATCCGATCCCAAATTGTAAGGCGCTGTCATCGCGTCGCTTTTCTGGGATCGGATGGGATCGCGCCGGCATCGCCTAGACGGCTGAGGCGCATTTCGGTCCAGCCATGACACAGTGTCCTACAGCTAAGTCATTGATATAATTTCCGGGTCACAATGTGGCACAAAGCGTAACACGTTGTGACCCGCAAGTGGCCGAGGTTAGACCGTTGGAAATGCTGATTTAAATCAACCGCTAGGTTGCGTTCGGTGTGTATGATCGGACGCCGCCAACCCACGGTGTTGATCGCAACCGTAGGGGACCGGCCAATGAGGCGTTTCGTCTTCAAGTCCGCTAAACACTGAGCGGCGATCGGCCGCGTTTGTGACGATACCCGGCAAGTTCAGTTCATTTGCCTCTTGCGCTTGAGCGCACCGCAGGACACCATTCCCCCGTCCAAAAGCCAATCAGCTCAGGGTCGTCACTGCTAGGACGAGACCTGATGAACAAGACATCTGCGTCAGCCAGTGGCGCACGTTCCTTTACCCCTCTCACCATCTCGGTGAACGACGCCCTTGCCATGCTCGGCATTGGGCGAACGCGCTTCTACGAGCTGGTGGCGGCCGGCGAGATCCAGACGGTCAAGCTCGGTCGTCGGCGGCTCGTGCAGGTTGCGTCGCTGCAACGTCTCGCGTCCGAAGGGTACGAGCCGCCGCCGCGATACGTGAAGCCGGAGCAGATCAATATGGCCTTCTGACGTAGGTATGAGACGAGCTGGACGGCGCGTTCGCCGATAATTGTTCGCTTAGTCGGCCGCAGCAGAATCCGCCGGTTCGACGGATTGTATTCGGGCAGTCCGTCAGACCGGCAGGCGATATGGTGCGCGGTAGCGCGGCGTTATGAGGGCGTTTGCTTCGGCATCGTCCTTGAACTTTCCAGCCGTCGCGTCCCAATGCACCTTGCGCCCGGTGCGCCACGCGACATTGCCCATCTGGCACACGATGGCGGTGTTGGCCGCCGATTCGATCGGGCAGGCGGGTGTCCGCGAACGGTCCTTCACGCACGCCACGAAATTGGCGGTATGCCGGTCGAGCCCCTCGTCCGACGACCTAGTCACCGGCACGGCGCGCGTCAGCGGCTTGCCATCGCTGATCTCGGGGATCACCTCCCATTTACCGCGATCGACGATCAGTGTCCCCGTCTCGCCGATGAACGCCACGCCATGGTCGCGCCCGCCATAGGGGCCCTGGCCGATGCCCACGGCATGTTCCCATTCGACCGAATAATCGCCGAAGTCGTAGATCGCGGTCTGGGTATCGGGCGTCTCCATCGCCGAACCGGGATAGCCATAGGCACCGCCCAGCGAACTGACCGACCGCGGTACGCTGGCCTTCATCCCCAGCAGCGCGATGTCCATCAGGTGCACGCCCCAATCGGTCATCAGCCCGCCGGCATAGTCCCAATACCAGCGCCAGCTGAAATGGAAGCGATTGGGATTGAACGCGTGCGCCGGGGCCGGCCCAAGCCAGCGATCATAGTCGACGCCAGCGGGCACTGCCTGATCGGGCTTCGGCTCGACCCGCTTCATCCAGCCCATATAGGCCCATGCCTTGACCTTGCGCACGCGGCCGATGCCGCCGGCATGGACCAGCGCGATGGCGTCGGCCCAATGCTGGTTGCTGCGCTGCCATTGGCCGACCTGCACCACGCGGCCATGGCGTTGCTTCGCGGCGACCATCGCGCGGCATTCGGCGATCGAATTGCCCAGCGGCTTCTCGCAATAGACGTCCTTGCCTGCCGACATCGCGTCGATCAGCTGCAGCGCGTGCCAATGATCGGGCGTGGCGACGATGACCGCGTCGACCGTCTTGTCGTCGAGCATGCGGCGGTAATCGTCGTACAGTTTGGGCGCCCGCCCGGTCGTCTTGCGCAGTTCGGCCCCACGCTCCGCCAGCACGCGCGCGTCGACGTCGCATAACGCGACCGGTACGACGTCCGTCCCCTTCAGCATTGCGGTCAGATTGGACCAGCCCATGCCCTTGCACCCGATCAGCCCGACCTGCAGCTTATCGTTGGCGGAGGCACGGTGACGTTGGGCGAAGACTTCGCCGAGCGGCATCACGGTCGCTGCGGAGGCGGCAACGCCGCCGGCAAGCAGGGTGCGGCGGTCCAGGCGTGCGGTCATTGCCAACTCTCCCAATGTGTTATGGTCGGGATGGTAACTCGAAACGATCTCCCCGCAACAGCCCAAAGCACTACCCGACCGGCGTTCGGCACATGACCGGTTAGGTCGCAAGCGATGCCCGACCCGAAGCGCGCGACCGGGCCCGCTACTTGTTCTTTCTTGACCGGACGGGCTGGTTGGCCGCCGTTGATGTTCGCCACCGTTCGTTCCAACGCATCGGGAAGTGAGGGAACATGCGGCTGAACGGTCAATGCAGTGTTTTGGCTAAGGTGCCGTAATTTAACAGAATAGCTGGAAGATAATGGCGCACCCGGAGGGATTCGAACCCCCGACCAAGGAGGTAGAAGCTCCTTGCTCTATCCAGCTGAGCTACGGGTGCCCGGCGCCTCGTTAGCGCGCATTGCGGCCGAGCGGAACCGCTATCATAACGCAGTCATGCACGAACCTGTCGAAGACGCCCTGAACCGTGTCGAGGCCGGCGCCGTTCCGGCGCGCGGGTTTCGCCATTTCGACCTGGTGATGGCGGCGTTCGTCACCATCCTGCTGCTGTCGAACATCATCGGTGCGGGAAAGGTCGCGGCGGTCGAGGTTGCCGGCACGCCGTTCGTGTTCGGCGCGGGCATCCTGTTCTTCCCGATTTCCTATGTTATCGGCGACGTGCTGACCGAGGTCTATGGCTATGGCCGTGCGCGGCGCTGCATCTGGGTGGGGTTCGGGGCGTTGTTGTTCATGGCGTTCATGGCATGGGCGGTGGTCGCGATGCCGCCGGCCGCCGGCTGGGGCGGGCAGGGCGCCTATGAAGCGGTGTTCGGACAGGTGCCACGGATCGTGTTCGCCTCGATCGCGGCCTTCTGGGCGGGCGAGTTCGTCAACGCCTATGTCCTTGCCCGGATGAAGGTGTGGACCGATGGCAAGGCGCTGTGGACGCGGACGATCGGGTCGACGGTGGTGGGTCAGGCGGTCGATAGCGTGATCTTCTACCCGCTCGCCTTCCTGTACGTCTGGCCGACGCAACAGGTGGTGACGGTGATGGTCACCAACTGGGCGATGAAGGTCGCGTGGGAAGTGGTGCTGACGCCGCTGACCTATGTCGTGGTCGGCTGGCTGAAGCGGCGCGAGGGCGTCGAGATATTCGACACCGCGACCGATTTCTCGCCCTTTTCGGGTGAGCGCCGGTCGCGGTGAGGGTGGCTCAAGCGCCGACCTTCGCCAGCAGTCCTTCGAACAGCGCACGGCCGTCGCGACCGCCATGGGCGGCTTCGATGCGGCGTTCGGGGTGCGGCATCATGCCCAGCACGTTGCCGGCGTCGTTGACGAGGCCCGCAATGTCGCGCGCCGAACCGTTGACCTGCTCGGCATAGCGGAACGCGACCTGGCCCTCGCCCTCGATCCGGTCGAGCGTCGCGTCGTCGGCGGTGTAGTTGCCATCGTGATGTGCCACCGGCACCCTGATCGTTTCGCCCGCGCGGTAGCCGCTGGTGAAGGCGGACCGCGTCTCGCCCACCGTCAGCGCCACGTCGCGGCACACGAAGGACAGCCCGCGGTTGCGCATGAGCGCACCGGGCAGAAGCCCCGCTTCGGTCAGGATCTGGAAGCCGTTGCAGATGCCGAGCACCGGCAGCCCCTTGCCCGCCGCCTCGACCACCGCGCGCATCACCGGCGAACGGGCCGCGATCGCGCCGGAGCGCAGATAATCGCCATAGGAAAATCCGCCGGGCACCGCGACCAGCCCGATGTCGTCGGGCAGGTCGCTATCGCGGTGCCACACCATCGTCGGCGCGGTGCCGGTGACCGATTCCAGCGCGACGGCGATGTCGCGGTCGCAATTCGACCCCGGAAAGACGATGACGGCGGTCTTCATGCGCGTTCGACCCGGTAGTTTTCGATGACGGTGTTGGCCAGCAGCTTGCGGCACATCGCATCGATCGTGTCGTCGTCGGTGCCTTCGGCGACTTCCAGCTCGATCAGCTTGCCGACGCGGGCTTCGCCGACGCCCGCGAAACCGAGCGAGGCAAGCGCATGTTCGATCGCCTTGCCCTGCGGATCGAGTACGCCGTTCTTGAGCGTCACGACGATGCGGAGTTTCATGGGTAGTCCTCGACTGCACAGATATTGCCGCGCGCTATGGCCCCGCCGCGCCTTGCGCACAAGAGCATAGGGCGGTCCGCGCCGGATTCACTTGAGCCGGGCGTGTTGCGCCCCTATCACACCGGCCATGGATGATACCCCTGCGCTTGGCGCCCTCGACCGTCGGTTCCTGAACGTCCTGCGGTGGCACGGCGCGATCAGGGCGGTGGTGCTGCTGGTCGTGGGCGGGGTCGGCGAACTGATCCTCGCCGATCGGGGCCTGCCCAACGGTCTCGCCATCGTCCCGTTGCTCGCCATCGGCCTCTGGATGACGCTGGTCGCCCCGCCGCGCAAGTTCGCCCATTGGGGTTTCGCGCTCGACGATCGCGAATTGCAGGTGGCGCAGGGCTGGCTGACGCGGGTGCATACCGTGGTGCCGATCGGGCGGGTGCAGCATATCGACCTGTCGCAGGGACCGATCGAGCGGCTGTGCGGCGTCGCGACGGTCGTGCTGCACACCGCCGGCACCGACAACAGCCGCGTCGTCGTGCCCGGACTGTCGCGCGATGCGGCGGAGGGGGTACGCGATCGCATCCGCGCCGCGATCGGCGCCTCGCCATGGTAACCGCACCCGATGCGGCACGGCGGCTGCATCCCGGCACCATCGCCCTCCGGATCGTGGCCAAGGCGCCGCAGAACGTCGCCGGACTGGTCGCGCTGTCGGCGGCGGCATCGCAGGGCGGGTTGCTGGTCATGGCCGGCGTCGCCGCGCTGGTGCTGGTCGCGGCGGCGCTGGTGACCTGGGCGCGCTGGCGGTCGTTCACCTATCGGCTCGCCGATGGCGAACTGGTGATCGCCGACGGCATCCTGCACCGCAATCGCCGCTCGATCCCGTTCGAGCGCATTCAGGACGTGTCGATCGACCAGAAACTGCTCGCCCGCCTTTTCGGACTGGCCCGCGTCAGGATCGAGACCGGTGGCGGCGAGGCGGACGAGGCGTCGCTCGACAGCGTGTCGCTGGCCGAAGCCGCCCGGCTGCGCGCGGTGTTGCGCGGTCGGGATGCGCCGGTCGCCGAAGCGGCCGAGCAGGCGTCGGCGCCCGAAGCGGTGTTCGCGATGGACGGCCGGCGCGTGCTGACCATGGGCCTGTTCGGCTTTTCGCTGGTCTGGGTCGGCGTGCTGTTCGCCGCGATCAACCAGATCGGCGATCTGATCGGTCTCGACTGGGACGGGTGGCGCGACTGGGCGGGCGTTGCGCGGCGCGAGGCAATGGCGCTCGCCACGCCGCTGTTCGCGCTGTTCGCGGCGTTCGTCGCGCTGGTCGTCGGCGCGATCAGCGGCGTGGCGCGTACTTTCTTCGTCGAACATGGCTTTCGACTGGAGCGCGAGGGCGACCGGCTGCGCCGTGTCCGGGGCCTCACCACCCGGACCGAGGTGGTCGTCAGCCTGCGCCGCATCCAGCTGGCGCTGATCGAGCGCGGCATGGTCAGCGGACGGCTGGGCTGGTCGAGCCTGCGGTTGCAGACGCTGGGCGGCAGCGACGATGTCGGCGGGCGGCAACAGGTCGCGCCATTTGCGCGGGACGACGAAGTGACGCACGTCCTCGCGGCGGCGGGCTATCCGGCGTTCGATCCGCAGCCGTTGCGGCCGGTCGCCTTCGGTCATGTCGTGCGGGCGGCGCTGTTGCGCGGTGGGTTGCCGCTGGTCGGGCTGGGCATCGCCAGCTGTTTCCTGCCGCTCGCGGGCCTCGCGCTGCCGCTGGTGGCGATCCCGGTGGTCAGCGCGCTGCTGGCGCGGCAGCGGCATCGGTATGCGATCGTCGGCGATACGTTGCAGGTGATGCGCGGCGTGCTGGCCAAGCGGGCGTGGATCGTCCCGCTCCGCAATATCCAGAGCGTGTCGGTCACCCGCTCGCCGCTGCAACGGCTGCTCGGCATCGCGACGGTACGGGTCGATACCGCCGGGGCGAAGGGGATCGGGCGGCCGGACGTTTCCGATCTGGCGGTGGAGGACGCCTATCCGCTGGCGCGGGCGTTGCTGGCGGCTCGGACAGGCGTTTGATCGACAGTTGACAGGAAGAAGCGGGATTCCGGATCAGGTCCGGGTGACGAAGAGGACGGTCGATCAGCCCTGCGGCGCGACGGGGGAGGGCGCCGGGGCCGGATCGCCCCGCCGCCGCACGCCGGTCAGTGGCGGGGCGGGCTGGATCGGCTCCGATCGGATGATGCTTGTCGGGGCGGGCGGCGGTGGCGGGGGAGCGACCGCGCGGCGCATGCATTCCGCTGCCGCGCGCGACACCTGCTGGCAGTTCCACAACCGTCGCTCGATCGACTGGGTCCGGTCGCGGAAATAGCCGAACGTCATCGCCTCGACCGCCGCCGGTTCGCTGGACGCCGCGACATGCGCCGGCACCGCAGCCCGATCGCGCCAGCCGAGGAACTTGCACCGCACCCGCTCGGTGCAGGCCGCTGCCGCCAATGCCGGCCAGCCATCGGGCGGGCCGGCGTTGTCGAGCGCGACCAAGAAGGTGTCGGGATCGTCGCTGCTCGGCCGGGGCAGCGATCCGCCCGCAAAGCGCGCCGTCAGCAGGCCGGCTTCCTGCTCGGCCGCCAGCACTTCGGGCAGCTTGTGGACCGGCGAATAGGCGGCGAGTTGCAGGATACGTGGTTCCTCGCCCCGTGCCGCCTGCCGGAACGCGCCGGGGGTGCCCCACCATCCGGCCCAGCGGAAGAACAGATGGGTGTCGACCGCCGCGATCTTCGACAGGCTCGACTGCCAATAGGGAACGACCCAGTCGGTATGGTAATGGGTGGCGTAACCGACCGGCGCATAGACGCCGCCCGACAGCGCTTCGCCGGCGACCTTGCGCGCACGTTCCCAGAAGGCTGGCGGGTAGGCGCGGGCGAGCGCCCCGTCGCAGGTGAAGGTGAACTGGCAACCGGTGCGCCGTTCCGATCCCTGGAACACCACGCCGCACACGCTCGCGGGAAAGGCGGGATGGCGCACGCGGTTCAGCACGACTTGCGCTACCGCGCGCTGGCCCTTGGCATCGTCGCCCGCTTCGTAGAGCACCGCAGCGGCGAGGCAATCGGTGGCCCGCGCGCGGTTCTCGGCATCGCCGGCGAAGCGGAACGGCCGCGCCGCCGGGTTGGGCGCGTCGACGAACGGCACGGTCGCGTTGAACGCACGGGCTTCGTCGGGGGGCAGGTTGCGGAACTCCGCCGGTTCGACCGGGGGCGGGGGGATCACCGGGCCGGTGGCGGGGCCGGTCGCGTTGCGTTGGCCGGCAGCGAGCCGAGGCTCGACGCGGACCGGCGGCGCGCGCTCGACGATCACCGCCGGCACGATGGCGGCGGCGATCGACAGCGCGACGAGCACGGCGTCGAGTGCGGTCGATCCGGTGCGGATGCCGCGTCCGCGCGGTGCCGCGTCGATGAGTTGATCCACCACAAATGATCCGTTCGGTTCGAGCAGTTTCGAGCTTGCCGGGAAACGTCCGTCGAGAACGCCTTTTCGACTGCGGATCTCGACAAGCTCGATCCTCCGCTCGAAGCGAACGGAGTGTAAAGAGGAAGGGGCCTGTAGCGGAATAGCATCAAAATGACATCGCAGAACCGCTCGTCCTGAGTAGCCGCTGAGCCTGTCGAAGCGGCGTATCGAAGGACCTTCCATGTGCCTCGATACGGGCCTTCGCCAAGTTCAGTCCCTACTCAGCACGAACCGTTCCGCCTTATATTATCCCGCTAAGGCCGCTTACTGCTCCGGTAGGAAATCCGGCACGGACAGATAGCGCTCGCCGGTGTCATAGTTGAAGCCCAGCACGCGCACGCCATCGGGCAGGTCGGGCAGCTTTTGCAGGATCGCCGCCAGCGTCGCGCCCGACGAGATGCCGACCAGCATCCCTTCCTCGCTGGCCGACCGCCGCGCCATGTCCTTGGCGACCGCCGCATCGACCTTGATGACGCCATCGATCGCGCGGGTGTGGAGGTTGGCCGGCACGAAGCCCGCGCCGATGCCCTGGATCGGGTGCGGTCCCGGTTGCCCGCCCGAAATGACCGGCGAGAGTTCGGGTTCGACCGCGAAGACCTTCAGGTTCGGCCATGTTTCCTTCAACGTCTCGGCGACGCCGGTGATGTGCCCGCCGGTGCCGACGCCGGTGATGATGACGTCGATCGGCGCATCGGCAAAGTCGTTCAGGATTTCCTGTGCCGTCGTGCGGACATGGACGTCGATGTTCGCCGGATTTTCGAACTGCTGCGGAATCCACGCATCGGGCGTCTCGGCGGCCAGCTCATGCGCCCGCTCGATCGCGCCCTTCATCCCCTTTTCGCGCGGCGTCAGGTCGAAGGTCGCACCATAGGCGAGCATCAGCCGGCGGCGTTCGATGCTCATGCTTTCGGGCATGACGAGGATCAGCTTGTACCCCTTGACCGCCGCGACCATCGCCAGGCCGACGCCGGTATTGCCGCTGGTCGGTTCGATGATCGTGCCGCCGGGCTTGAGGTCGCCCGACGCTTCGGCCGCCTCGATCATGGCCAGCGCGATGCGGTCCTTGATCGACCCGCCGGGGTTGGAACGCTCGGACTTGATCCACACCTCGGCATCGCCGAACAGCCGGCGGACGCGGACGTGCGGCGTATTCCCGATGGTTTGCAGGATGGTATCGGCCTTCATGGCTGTGTCTCCTTGGGGATGACTTCCAAATCTTCTGGCGGCGTAAAGCTCTGCGCGGCGCGCAGTTCGGGGAACAGGCGCGACCATAGCATCGTAACGCCGATCGCCAGCACGCCGCCGCCCGCGACCGCGACGACCGGGCCGACCAGTGCGGCGAGGAAGCCGGACCGAGCCTCGCCCAGTTCGTTCGATCCCGATACGAACAGCGTCGACACCGCGCCGACCCGCCCGCGCATCGCATCGGGGGTGTGCAGCTGGATCAGCGACTGACGGACATAGACCGACACCATGTCGGTCGCGCCGACCACGAACAGCGACGCGAGCGCCAGCAGTGCGGCAGGGGCGAAATCGCTGCCGATCGCCGCCTGCCCGAATACCGGGATCAGCAGCGGCGCGGACAGGCCGAACAGCGCGGTCGCCGCGCCGAAGCCCATCACCGACAGCAGCATCTTGGCGCCGACATCCTTCGACAGCGGCTTGATCGCGAACACGGCAGCGACCGCCACCGCACCCAGCGCCGGCGCGGCGCGCAGATGGCCGAGGCCGTCCGCGCCGATCTGCAGGATGTCGCGGGCATAGATCGGCAGCATCGCCGTCGCGCCGCCCAGCAGTACCGCGAACAGGTCGAGCGAGATCGCCCCGAATACCAGCCGGTTGCGACGGACATAGGCGAGGCCGTCGAGCATCTGCCGCCATGGGTTCATATTGCCCGCGATCGCCGCGCGCGGGATCGGCGGGATCAGGAACAGCATGATCAGGCCGAACAGGAACAGCCCGGCCGACACCGCATAGGGCAGGTAATGGGCGAAGGCGTAGAGATAGCCGCCCATCGCCGGTCCGAGCACCGATCCGCCCTGCCACGCGATCGAACTCATCGCGATCGCGGTCGGCAGCACGGCGGCGGGGACGAGGTTGGGCGCCAGCGCCTGCAACGCCGGCCCGGCAAAGGCACGCGCGACGCCCAGCAGCGCCGCGACGAAGAACAGCCACGGCAGGGTGATCGCGCCGCTATAGGTCAGCCACGCGAGCAGCAGCGCGCAGCCGCCCTCCAGCGCGACCGACCCGCGCGCGATCCAGCGCCGGTCGATCCGGTCGGCGACCCAGCCCGCGACCAGCGACAGCACCAGCAGCGGCAGGAACTGCGCGACACCGATCAGGCCGAGCTGGAACGCCGATTCCTTGATCGTCATCGTCTCGCGCGCGATGTCGTACACCTGCCACCCGATGACCACCACCATCGCGATCTGCGCGAGCGTGTTCGACAGGCGCGCAAGGAAATAGGCCCGGAACGGACCGATGGACAGTGGATGGGGCGTGGTACTCATGGGGCGGGGTGTAGGTCCGCTGGCTGGCCGGGGCAATGCAGATCGGCTTGGGGGGAATGCGCGTCCCGCTTCCCTTGTCGTCACCCCCGCGCAGGCGTGGGTCCATAGACGCTGACGTTT
This sequence comes from Sphingomonas paucimobilis, assembly GCA_036946325.1. Taxonomy (GTDB): domain Bacteria; phylum Pseudomonadota; class Alphaproteobacteria; order Sphingomonadales; family Sphingomonadaceae; genus Sphingomonas; species Sphingomonas paucimobilis_A. The sequence continues at coordinate 1,446,116 of JAQIJL010000001.1, read as the reverse complement.
CGACCGATCTCGACCGCCAGCGCATATGGATTCCTGCCGTCGCGGGAATGACGAAGGGGGGCAGGAAGTTACCGCCCGAGGAAGCTCAGCAGATCCTCGGTCAGCCGGTCGCTCTCGGTCGCGAACAGCCCGTGCGGCGCGCCGTCATATTCGATCAGCGTCGCCTGCGGCACCGCCTTGGCCAGCGCGCGGCCGGTCGCGTCGATCGGCACCGTCTGGTCCGAGGTGCCGTGGATGACCAACGTCGGCACGGTGATCGAAGGCAGATCGGGGCGGAAATCGGTCGTCCCGAACGATTCCGCACAGGCCAGCGTCGGCTTCAGCCCCGCCATCATCGCGGTGTTCCATGACAGGTCGAGCACTTCCTCGCTCACCGGGCTGGTGATGAAGCCGACGCCGTAGAACTGGTCGAAGAAGGTGCGGAAGAACTTCGGCCGATCCGCCTTGATATTGTCGGTGATCTCCTGAAGCTGGTCCTGCGGCACGCCGTCGGGATTGTCGTCGGTCTGGAGCATGTACGGCACGACCGACCCGATGAAGCCGGCGCGCGTCACGCCCTTGCCGCCATGGCGCGACATATAGCGCGCGACCTCGCCGCCGCCCATCGAAAAGCCGATCAGCGCGATATCGTCGGTGACGCCGGTTTCCTTGAGCACATCGGCCAGATCGTCCGACAGCGTGTCGTAATCATAGCCCGACCAGGGCTGGTCCGACCGTCCGAAGCCGCGCCGGTCATAGGCTATCACCCGGTATCCGGCATCGGCCAGCGCCATCGCCTGCGGGTCCCAGCTGTCGGCGGACAACGGCCAGCCATGGATCAGCACGACCGGGCGACCCTGTCCCCAATCCTTCACGAACAGGCTGGTGCCGTCACGGGTCTTTACATAAGGCATTGCGCGGTCCTCGTCTGGAGTTGCCCCCGGTGAACGAGCGAGCCGCTGCCCGGTTGCCTGCCCCGCGCGAGGGTCCGGTCAGCGCGGAACGATGCCCAGCACCGGGCGGACCACCCCGCGTTCGGCATCGCGCAGGATCGCCGAATACCGTTCCGCCATCTCCGCATGGACCCGCCGTACCTCGGGCAGGCTCGCCTCGTTCGCGCGGTGCTGCGCTTCGTCCAGCCGGCGGCGGTAATAGGTAAGATTGTCGGTGGGCATCAGGGCCTCCTGTACATTGTACCTGGCGGACCATGTTCTACGCCAGTCGGCGCGAAGCGTCCCTGATCCAAATCAAGCAATTGTTCAGCAAAGATAAATCTTCACCCCGGAGTGACGAAGCTGTCGAGCACGCGCTTCTGTCCCGCGGTCTCGAACAATACTTCCAGCTTGTTGCCCTCGATCGTCTCGATCGTGCCGTAGCCGAATTTCTGGTGGAACACCCGCTGGCCGGTCGACAGGTCGCCGCGGCCTTTGTTGCCCAGGCTGATCGCGCTCGCCCGCGCCTCGACCACGCGCGACGGGGTGGTGGTGAAGGTCGATCCCTGCGACGCCGCCCGCTGCCAGCCCGGCCCTCGGCCCGTGCCACGCGCGACATCGGCGAACGGGTCGGCCCGCTCGCTCCAGTTCGCGCGCCACAGGCTCTCGCCGCCCGACATGGTCGTCTCGCTCTCGATATGCTCGCTCGGCAGTTCGCCGACGAAGCGCGAGGGCAGCGATGAATTCCACTGACCATAGATGCGGCGATTGGCGGCGTGGAACACGACCGCCAGCCGCCGCGCGCGGGTGATCGCGACATAGGCGAGGCGGCGTTCCTCCTCGAGGCTCGCGGTGCCGCCCTCGTCGAGCGACCGCTGCGACGGGAACAGCCCTTCCTCCCATCCGACGCAGAACACCGTGTCGAACTCCAGCCCCTTGGCGGCGTGGATGGTCATGATCGTGACCTTGGGTTCCTCCGCCGACGCCTCGTTGTCCATCACCAGCGAGACATGCTCGAGGAACGCGCCGAGCGACTCATATTCCTCCATCGCGCGGACGAGTTCGGTCAGGTTCTCCAGCCGCCCGGCCGCTTCCGCCGTCTTCTCCGCCTGATACATGGCGGTATAACCGCTTTCGTCCAGCAACTGCCGCGCCAGCTCGGCATGGGGCAGGCCCTGCGCCATGTCGCGCCAGCGTGCGAAATCGCCGACCAGCCGCCCGAGCGACTTGCGCGCCGCCCCGGTCAGCTCGTCGGTGTCGAGGATGCGTGCGGCGGCGGTCATCAGCGAACTGCCGGTCGCACGGGCGAAACGGTGGATGGTCTGCACCGCCTTGTCGCCCAGTCCACGCTTGGGGACGTTGACGATCCGTTCGAAGGCGAGGTCGTCGGACGGCTGGTTGACCACGCGCAGATAGGCCAGCGCATCGCGGATTTCGGCGCGTTCGTAGAAGCGGAAGCCGCCGACGATGCGGTACGGCATGCCGATGCCGATAAAGCGTTCTTCGAACTCGCGTGTCTGGTGCTGCGCGCGGACGAGGATGGCGAAGTTGTCGAGGTTCTTGCCGTCGCGCTGCCCGCGCTCGATCATCTCGCCGACGCGGCGCGCTTCCTCCGGCCCGTCCCACACACCGATGACCCGGACCTTTTCGCCGACATCGGTCTCGGTCCACAGGGTCTTGCCCAGCCGCCCGCCATTATGCGCGATGACGCCCGACGCCGCGCCGAGGATATGCGGCGTCGAGCGATAATTCTGTTCCAGCCGGACGATCTTGGCGCCGGGAAAGTCGCGTTCGAACCGCAGGATATTCTCGACCTGCGCGCCGCGCCACGAATAGATCGACTGGTCGTCGTCGCCGACGCAGCACAGGTTGCGCCGCTCCTGCGCCAGCAACCGCAGCCACAGATACTGGACGCTGTTGGTGTCCTGATATTCGTCGACCATGATGTAGCGGAAGCGCTGCTGATATTGCTGCAACACCTCGCGGTCGGTGCGCAGGATCGTCAGGACGTGGAGCAGCAGGTCGCCGAAGTCGCAGGCGTTCACCGCCTTCAACCGGTCCTGATATTGCTGATACAATTCCCCGCCGCGGCCATTGGCGAAGCGTTCGCTCTCGCCGGCATCGACGTCGGCCGGCACCATCCCCTTGTTCTTCCACCCGTCGATCAGCCCGGCCAGGCTGCGCGCCGGCCAACGCTTTTCATCGAGGTTGGCGGCGACGATCAGCTGTTTCAGCAGGCGCAACTGGTCGTCGGTGTCGAGGATCGTGAAGTTCGACTGCAACCCGACCAGTTCGGCATGCCGGCGCAACATCTTCGCGCCGATTGCGTGGAAGGTGCCGAGCCACGGCATCCCCTCCACCAGATCGCCGACCAGCCGCCCGACCCGCTCGCGCATTTCCTTCGCCGCCTTGTTGGTGAAGGTCACCGACAGGATTTCGGACGGATAGGCTTTCCGGGTGTAGAGCAGATGCGCCAGCCGCGCGGTCAGCGCCGCGGTCTTGCCCGTCCCCGCACCCGCCAGCACCAGCACCGGCCCGTCGGTGGTCAGCACCGCATCGCGCTGCGGTTCGTTGAGGCCCCGCAGATAGGGAGCATCGGCCGGGGTCGGGGCGGGGGGAGCAAGCGAGGACATCGTCGAACAGGTAGGGAACGAACCGTAAGGCGACAAGCAAGGAAATCGTTTCAAAAGCGTCATCATCCTGCCATCACGGCTTCGCTGCGCTGCAACATTTCACGGCTATCGGCCGGCTGCCGGTGGACGGCGGCGTCACGTCGGACGACCGCTGCTGCGACGGGCAACGCATTCGCAGGAGCTACCATGACCAACCGTCTCATCGTCCTCGCGGCGACCGCTGTCGCTTGCCTGTCGTCCGCTGGCCATGCGCAAGAGCGCGAACCGGTGTCGGCGCGCGTCTCGGTCGCGGGTCTCGACCTCGCCTCGGTCGAAGGCCGCCGCATCCTCGACGCCCGTATCGACCGCGCTTCGTTGCATGCGTGCCAGTCGCGGGCGATCGGCCTGCGCGGCCGTGCCGACGAACTGCGCTGCCGTGGCGAAATGCGCCGCGATGCGCAGGTCCGGGTCGCGCAGCTGACGCCGGTGAAGGTCGCCAGCGCGAAGTGACACCTCCGTCGCCCCGGGCCAGACCCGGGGTCCCGCTTCTTGATCGGGTTGCGAAAGAAGCGGGACCCCGGATCAGGTCCCGGGTGACGATGGTAAGATGTCGTATCGCTATAATTGCGCTCTGGTCCGGCAAAACGAAACCTTCTTGCTCCAACCGCCCAAATCGCTACGCGGGCGCATGACCCAACCGCATCCCATGCGCGTCCATCGCCGCATCCTGATCGCCAGCCTGATCGGCACCTCGGTCGAATTCTACGACTTCTATATTTACGCCACCGCCGCGACCCTCGTCTTCGGGCCGCTGTTCTTCCCGTCCGAAAGCGCGTCGGCGCAGCTGATGGCGAGCTATCTGTCGATCGGCCTCGCCTTCATCGCCCGGCCGCTGGGCGCGGTGGTGTTCGGCCATTTCGGCGACCGGCTGGGGCGCAAGTCGACGCTGGTCGCATCGCTGATGCTGATGGGCGGGTCGACGCTGTTGATCGCGTTCCTGCCGACCTATGCGATGGTCGGCTGGATCGCGCCGCTGCTGCTGTGCGCGCTGCGGTTCGCGCAGGGGCTAGGACTGGGCGGCGAATGGGGCGGGGCGGCGTTGCTTGCGGTCGAAAATGCCCCGCCGGGCTGGCGCGGACGGTTCGGCATGGTGCCGCAACTGGGCGCGCCGGTCGGGTTCATCGCCGCCAACGGGCTGTTCCTGCTGCTCGGCCTCGCGCTGTCCGACGCAGACTTCGCGGCATGGGGCTGGCGCCTGCCGTTCCTGTTCAGCGCGGCTTTGGTCGGCCTCGGCCTGTGGGTCCGGGTAAAGCTGCACGAAACGCCCGCCTTCGCCAGGGCATTGGCGCGCGAGGCGCCGGCCGCCGTGCCGATCGCCGAACTGGCCGGCGCGCATCTGCGCGCGACGCTGGCCGGGACGTTCGGCGTTATCGCCTGCTTCGCGCTCTATTATATCGCGACGACCTTCGTGCTCGGTTACGGCACCACCGCCCTCGGCTATGGCCGCAGCGCGTTCCTCCAGACCCAGCTCATCGCGATCCTGTTCATGGCGATCGGGATCGCGCTCGCCGGATGGCTGTCGGATCGCTCGACCCCGGCGAAGGTCCTGGCCGGGGGCTGTGTCGGCGTGGTGCTGGCCGGCGTCCTGCTGGCGCCGATGGTCGGCGGCGGGTCGCTGTTCGTCATCGGAGCGTGGCTGTCGTTCGCACTGCTGATGATGGGCTTCGTCTACGGGCCGCTCGGCGCATGGTTGCCCGCGCTGTTCCCGGCGCGCGTGCGCTATACCGGCGCGTCGATGGGGTTCAACGTCGGCGGCGTCATCGGCGGCGGGCTGACCCCCAGCATCGCGCAGGCGCTGTCGGTGTCGCACGGCCTGTCCGCCGTCGGCGCGGTGCTGGGCGCAGCGGGGATTGCCAGTATCCTAGGCCTGCTGCTGGTCCCGCGCGAGCGGTGAACCTTCACCCGATGCGCAGGCGCTGCGCGTCGACTACCGGGTCGGGCACCGGGCAGATGCGATTGCGGCCGGCATGCTTGGCGTCATAGGAACGGCGATCGGCGCGATCGACCAGCCTGTCCAGCGTGTCGTCCGGCTCCAGCACCGCCAGCCCGGCACTGACCGTGATCGGCGGCAGATGCGTGGCGATGGCGGGCAGCGACGCACGCACCGACTGCGCCGCCAGCCACGCGCCGCGCAGCGTCGTGCGGTCCAGTATCGCGACGAACTCCTCGCCGCCCAGCCGCGCGACCACCGCCGACGGCGGCAGCCGCTCGGTCAGCATCGTCGCAAAGGCACGCAGCACGGCATCGCCGGTCGCATGGCCATAGCCGTCATTGACCCGCTTGAAATGGTCGAGGTCGAACAGGATCGCCGCCAGCGGCTCCCCCCGTTGCCGCGCGGTCGCCAGCAGCGGCATCGCCCGCCGTTCGAACCCGCGGCGATTGGCGACGCCGGTCAGCGGATCGGTTTCCGATTCGGCGATCGACAGCCCCATCGCCGCCTTCACCACCAGCAACAGCGTCAGCAGTCCCGCCGTGACGATCAGCACGCCGCCCGTCGCCTGCGAGAACAGGGCATAGCTGCTGCTGGCATAGGCCTTTGCGGTCGACCCCGAACCGAAGGTGACCGCGAAGAAGGGTTTGACGAGGAAATGCGCGGTCGTCAGCGCCGATGCGATCGCCAGCGCGAGCCACAGCGCGCCCCGCCTGCGCCGTACCGCATCGACCGCGATGACGGTCGACAGCGCGGCGCTCAGCGCAAATGGTGCCTGATAGGCGATTTCATACCACAGCGCATTGCGCGGTCCGTTCCAGATCAGCGCGCGGACGACCACGCCGAACACCAGCAGCACGACCAGGGTCCCGTGCGGGACGGCGCGGCCCGCCAGCGCGGCCAGCCCGCCCTGCAACAGCACGATGCTGACGAGGAACGACCCATAGCTCGCAACGACGAACGCCGTGGTGAAGTCGGTCAGCCGGACGCCCAGTTCGCTGAGCGGGGTCAGCCCGCCGACCAGATAGGCCAGCACGAACCAGCTGACGTAGCGCTGTTCGGGATAGGACATCCGCACGATCGCGAAGGCGGTCGCGAACAGCCCGGCGATACAGGCGTTGACGATCAGGGCATATACCGCGCTGTCCATTCCCGATCCCGCCCACGAAACGATCCGAATGCCCTAACAGCATTTTTCGGTCGAAATGTTAACGGGCGGAACCTTCAGGATCAAATAAGTCGCAGGAGCGTTATGCGCGCCTTCCCGTAACTGCGTTCCGCATCGACGGTGAATTGCGGCAGGTCCAGCGCCTCGCTCTTGGCCGTTTCGACGCTGACCCAGGTCGCCGGACCGATCCAGCCGAGCCGTGCCAGCTTGTCCGCCGCCACCGCGCCGGCACCGCTGCCATAAGGCGGGTCCATCATCACGATGTCGAGCGGGCGGGGCGCGGGGCCGAGCGCCAGCACCGACGTCGCCCGGACATCGGCCCCGGCCACCTCCAGCTTCGCCAGATTGGCGCGCAGCGCATCGAGTGCCGCCTTGTCCTGTTCGACGAACAGGCAGGTCGCGGCACCGCGCGACAGCGCCTCGATCCCCAGCGCGCCCGATCCGGCGAACAGATCGGCGACCGCCAGTTCGTCGAAACTGCCGACCCGGCTGGCCAGCATCGAAAACAGCGCCTCGCGCGTGCGATCGGCGGTGGGGCGGGTCGCGTCACCCTTGGGCGCGACGATCGGGCGTCCGCGCCATTGCCCCGAAATCACCCGCATCAGCGCTTCCCTCCGCCGGGCTTGCCGCCGCCGGGGCGTCCGCCCTTCGGCTTGCCCTTGGCGACGCGGGGGGAGGGACCGGCCTTGGCCCAGCCGCTGGGCTTGCGCTTCGGCCGGTCGACGAAGCTCGCCCGGTCGGCCTCCGCCGCCTCCGCCTGCGTCATGCGTTTGTCGACCGGGCCGCGTGCCGGCCGCGTCTCCTCGGTCCGCACCTGTTCGCGCGGCTTGCGCGATACGCGCGCCACGCCGTCATAGCCGGGCCGTTCGGCGTGCGCCGCCGCACGCCGCGCCCGCGGATTGTCGGACGGTGCAGGCCGGTCGCCATAGGCGCGGCGATCGCCCAGCCCCGGCTGCCGCCGCTCGGCCGGAGTCTGCCCCGCCTGCGCCAGCGGATCGAACCCCTCGCGTCGTTCGACCGGCCGTTCGGTCGCATGGGTACGCGGACCGGTCCGCCGCGCGTCGCCCTGCGGCCGGTCGCCGAAGCCGGTGCGCTCGCCACCCTGTGGCCGGGCGCCGAAACTCCGCCGTTCGCCATCCTGCGTCCGATCGGGCCGACGCCCACTGAACCCGGAACGCTGGCCGTCGCGCTCGACCCGCGGGCGACGGTCGTCAAGGCCGCTCGCCACCGGTTCGGGGCGGGGCAGGGGCGTCGCGCGCTTCCATGCCTTCAACGCGGCGGGATCGGCACCTTCCGGAGCCGGCTTGCTGGTCGGCTTGTTGGCCAATGTCTTGCGGAACGCGACCAGCTCGTGCTGGCGGATCTCGTCGACCTCGCCTTCGGGCAGATCCTCCAGGAAAAACGGGCCGTACCGCGTGCGGATCAGCCGCGACACCTTCAACCCCATATGTTCGAGGACGCGGCGAACCTCGCGGTTCTTGCCCTCGGTCAGCGTCATCTCGATCCAGGTGTTCGTGCCAGTGCGCCGTTCGAGGTTCGCGTTGATCGGACCATAGCGCACGCCCTCGATCTCGATCCCCATCATCAGGTCTTCGAGCTGCTGCTGGCTGACCTCGCCATAGGCTCGCGCGCGATAGGTCCGCTCGACCCCCGTCGCGGGCAATTCCAGACGGCGCTTCAATTCGCCGTCGGTGGTCATCAGCAACAACCCTTCGGTATTCAGGTCGAGCCGCCCGACCGGGATCAGCCGGGGCAACCCCGCGGGCAGCCGGTCGTAGATCGTCATACGCCCCGCGCCATCGCGCTCGGCGGTCAGCGTGCCGGCGGGCTTATGGAAGCGGAACAGCCGGGTCGGTTCGGGCGCGGCGACGGGGGCACCGTCGACGGTCACCCCCTTCAGGTTCGGCAGGATGGTGGCAGGCGTCTCGACGACGATGCCGTTCAGCGCAACCCGCCCGGCGGCGATCATGCGTTCGACGTCACGGCGCGACGCCACGCCGGCGCGCGCCATCAGCTTGGCAATGCGCTGGCCGTCGCGGGGGGATTCGGTCGGGGATTCGGGAGGCGTAACGATGATGCTGCTATCCGATTGCGGCGACGCGACGAAAGTTTCAGCCGAAGCGGTTCCTTCATCGCCTTCGCGAGTTTGTGGCTTCGTATAAGCTGGTTGTATCCCGGTGGAAAGCGAGTGGGGATATGTTGTTCGGGCGCAAGAAGCGACACATCAACCGGATTCTGGTCGTCGAGGACGAACCCCTTGTGGCGTTCGATACCGAACATTTCCTCGGCGCGTCCGGATTCGACATCCGCGCGACGGTCGACACGGTCGCCGGCGCCTGTGCCGCGATCGAGGGGGACGACGAACTCGACCTCGTGCTGGTCGACATCAACCTGTCGGACGGCAGCGGCCTCGATGTCGCGCGCTGTGCGCATGAGCGCGGCGTGCCGGTGCTGCTGGTCACCGGCAGTTGCCCGCAGGGCGCGCAGGATTTCGCCACCGGCTGTCTGTCTAAACCCTATCCGCAAAAGGACCTGATCAGCGCGATCGACGCGATCGACGCGGTGGTCGCCGGCGCCAAGCTGCCACGGCGACTGCCCAGCGGCTTCAACCTGTTCAAGACGGCGGCCTGACGCGGATCGCGCACCGCACCCGTTCGGTTCGAGCAGCTTCGAGCTTGTCGAGAAGCGTCCGTCGAGAACGACGTGCGTGGTTTTTAAGAAGTTCGTTTTCACGCGAAGGCGCGAAGAAGTAGATAGTTTTCGCGCAGAGGCGCAGAGGCGCGGAGATGATGCGCATGGCGCCACGGCGTCTTCCTCTCTCGCGCGGACGACGACGGAGGACGGCTTCGCCGTAAGAACGACGCCTGCGCAGATCGCAGCCTCTCTGCGCCTCTGCGCGAACAAACCTACCTTCCTTTCCTTCGCGTCTCCGCGCCTTCGCGTGAAAACGACTCTTCTTCCAGCGCTCCGTTCCCGACCGACGCTTTGCGACAAGCTCGAAGCTGCCCGAACCAAATAGATCGTCGGTACGGTCACCAACCCAACCTTGCCGCCACCCCCAACCCCTTCTACGGTCGCGCCCCTTCCGGGAGGATTTGAATGACCGAAGCCGCGCCCAAGGGGCTGGCGCTGATCCGCATGGGGCTGAACAACCGCAAGACCGGGGCGATGTTTGCCTTCGGGCTTGCCGCCGGGCTGCCCTTCACGCTGCTGCTCGGCACGCTGAACGCGTGGCTGGGCGAAGCGAAGATCAACCTCGCCACCATCGGCCTGCTGTCGTGGATCGGCCTGCTCTACGCGTTCAAGTTCCTGTGGTCGCCGCTGGTCGACCGGCTGCGCCTGCCGCTGCTGGAGCGGTTCGGGCGGCGGCGGTCGTGGCTGCTGCTGTGTCAGGCGGCGCTGGCCGCAACGTTTCTGTTGCTCGCGATCAGCGATCCGGCGACGGCGATCGGCTGGTTCGCGCTGATCGCGGTCGTCGGCGCCTTCGCCGCCGCGACGCAGGACGTGGTGATCGACGCATGGCGCATCGACGTCGCCGACGAACGCGCGACGCTCGGCATCCTGTCGTCCATCTATCAGCTAGGCTATCGGCTCGCGACGCTTATCGGCGGCGCGCTCGCGCTGGTGCTGGCGGCGCGGATCGGGTGGCAGACGGTCTATGCGGCGATGGGCGCTCTGATGCTCGTACTGTTGCTCGTGACCTTGCTCGCCCCCGATACACCGCGTCCGGCGGTCCAGCGGGAGGATGTCGCCATCGCCGGTCCCAGTACGCGCGACAAGCGCACCGGCCTCATCATCGTCGGCCTGTGCTGGGGCTGGGCGATCGTTACCATCGGCGCGTTCATGGCGCGCGTGCTGGGTACCCCGGTCGGGCAGACGCCGCCCAGCGTCGGCGACTTCACCCGGCTGACCGGTCCGTGGATCGTCCTCGCGACCGTCATGGTGCCGGCCTTGGTCGCGGCATGGCTCAACCGCCGCGCGCTCAACGCCCAATATTTCGGCTGGGCGCAAGGAGGCGCGGCGCCCGCCAGCGGCTTCGTCGAACATGGCTATCGCGCGCTGATCCTGCCCATGGCCGAACTGGTCGGGCGGCTGGGCTTCGGCGTGGTGATCGTGCTCGGCCTGATCCTCAGCTACCGGCTGTGCGATTCGATCTGGGGACCGTTCGCCTATCCCTTCTATCTGGAGGAGCTGAAATACACGAACGACGAGGTCGCCTTCGCCTCGAAGATCTTCGGCGTCGGCATGACGATCCTTGGCGTGTCGCTGGGCGGCATCTCGTTCGCGGTGCTCGGGCGGATGCCGACATTGCTGATCGGCGCGATCGTCGCCGCGGCCAGCAACCTGCTCTATGCCGACCTCGCCGCCGGGGCGCCGGTGATCGATGCGGTCGCGGGCACGCTCGGGCTGCATGGGCTGGGCGTCGATGCGCGGATGGTGCGGTTGCTGGTCACGATCTCGGGTGAGAACATCGCCGGCGGTTTGGCCGGCGCGGCGTTCGTCGCCTATCTCTCCTCGATCGCCAGCAAGGAATATAGCGCGGTTCAATATGCGCTGCTGTCGTCGCTGACGCTGCTGGTCGGCTCGCTCGGACGCGCGGGGCTGGGCGAGGCGGTGGAGCAGATGGGCTATGCGCCCGTCTTCCGCTTCACCGCCGCGCTGGGACTGGTGGCGGTGGTGTTCGTGTTGCTCGAATGGGTGCGGTGGAAGCGGGAGCAGGCGCGGGCGGCCAAATAGGAAGTTGGTTCACGCGAAGGCGCGGAGGCGCGAAGTTTAAGTAGAAAGTGGTTCGCGCAGAGGCGCAGAGAGGGTGTACCTGCCGCGACAGCGGCGCTCCATCTGTCAGCGCCGGTAAGAGGGGGGGCTTCGCCGGAGTCGTAACACCCGCCGGTCACGACCTCTCTGCGCCTCTGCGCCTCTGCGTCTCTGCGCGAAAACTAACTTCTTCGTGCCTTCGCGCCTTCGCGTGAACCAATTTAAGCCGGCACCTCGTCATTCGCCGCCAGCACCGTACCCGCCAGATACAGCGACCCGGCAATCAACACCGCTTCCGGCTCCGACCGCGCCAGCAGGTCGAGCGCTGCCGCCGGATCGGTCCCGACATCGGCGGTCAGCCCCAGCCCCCGCGCCATCTTCGCTAGATCGGCCGGCGCATGATGCGCATGGCCCGGCACCGGCACCGCGACGACATGGTCGACCACCTCGGCCAGATGCCGCAGCACCGCGCCCGCATCCTTGTTGGCCAGCATCCCCAGCACCAGCGCCGAACGTTCGCCCCGGCTTATCCGCGGCCAGACCCGCGCGACCTCGATCGCCGCCGATTCGTTATGCGCGCCGTCCAGCCACACGCCATGGCGCGGATCGACTCGCCCGGTCAGCGGCCCTTGCGCCCGCAACCGCTGCATCCGCGCCGGCCAGTGTGCCGCCCGCGCGCCGGCGACGATCGCCGCATCGGGTACGGTCAACGCCGACTGGTGCCGCAACATCGCGGTCGCCAGCGCCAGATTGTCGCGCTGGTGCAGACCGGCCAGCGCCGGCTCGGGCAGGTCGAGGCTGCCGGTCGCATCGCGATACCGCCCATCCTCGGCCTCCCACGCATTACCCCGCGCGACTAGCACGCCACCGGCTGCCGCGACCGTCGCTTCCACCCGCGCCGCGATCTCGGCCGGATAAGCGAGAGTGACGATCGGCATGCCTAGCTTTGCGATCCCTGCCTTCTCGCCTGCGATCCCGATCAGCGACGACCCGAGAAACGCCTCATGATCGATCCCCAGCGCCACGATCCCGCACGCGGCCGGTGCGGGCAGCACATTGGTCGCGTCCAGCCGTCCCCCTAAGCCCACCTCGATCACGCACGCATCCGCAGGCGTTCGCGCGAACGCGAGGAATGCGGCAGCGGTGGTGATCTCGAAGAAGCTGGCCCCGATCCCCTCGGCCACGTCCAGCACCTCGCGCAGCAGGTCGGCCAGCGCCGCATCGTCGATCAGCGTACCCGCCAGCCGAATCCGTTCGTTGAACCGCACCAGATGCGGGCTGGCATAGACATGGACCCGCAGGCCCGCCGCCTCCAGCGCCGCGCGCAGATAGGCGCAGGTCGATCCCTTGCCGTTGGTGCCCGCGACATGGAACACCGGCGGCAACCGCAGATGCGGATCGCCCAGCCGCGCCAGCAGCCGGGTAATGCGGTCGAGGCCGAGAATGTCGGCCCCCGGCGACAGCATCACCAGCCGGTCGAGCTGTGCCTGCACGGCGGGATCGGCGGAAATCGCGAAATCGGACAAACCAAATCCTCCCCGGCACGGGGAGGGGGACCAGCCGCAGGCTGGTGGAGGGGCTGTCCGGCTCCACAACGGTTGCGGTTGGGGCGACCCCCCTCCACCATGCTGCGCATGGTCCCCCTCCCCATGGAATGGGGAGGAGCTATTTTACGCCGCTTCCTTGCGCCCCAGAAACTCGATCAGCTGCGCCAGTTCGGCCGGCAGGTCGCGCCGATGCGTCACGCGGTCGATCAGGCCATGGTCGCGATAATATTCCGACGTCTGGAAATCGTCGGGCAGCTTTTCGCGGATCGTGCTCTCGATCACCCGCCGCCCGGTGAAGGCCAGCGTCGCCTTCGGCTCGGCGATCTGCACATCACCCAGCATCGCATAGGCCGCCATGACCCCGCCCGACGTCGGATCGGTCAGGACGACCAGATAGGGCAGGCCGGCATCGTGCAGCATCTCGATCGCGACGGTCGTGCGCGGCATCTGCATCAGGCTGAGGATACCTTCCTGCATCCGCGCGCCGCCGCTCGCGGTGAACACGATGTACGGCACCCCGCGCGCGATCGCCGCCTCGACGCCGGCAATGAACGCCTCGCCGACATATTGCCCCATCGATCCGCCCATGAACGCGAAGTTCTGCACGCCGATCACGCAGCCCTTGCCGTCGATCGTGCCATAGGCGTTGCGATACGCGTCCTGCTCACCGGTATCGGTCCGCGCGGTCTTCAGCCGGTCGACATAGCGCTTGCTGTCGCGGAACTTCAGCGGGTCCTCGGCGACCTTCGGGTTCGGCAGGACCTCGACGCTGCCCGCATCGAACAACTGCTCGAACCGCTCCTTCGGCCCGATCCGCCCGTGATGGTCGCATTTCGGGCAGACGTGCAGATTCTCTTCCCATTCCTTGGAAAAGATCATCTGCCCGCATCCCTTGCACTTGTGCCAGAGATGGTCGGGCGTTTCCTTGCGCGCGACGAAGGGGAGGGCGTTACGGACGCGGTTGAGCCAGCTCATGCGGGTTCCTTGCTCGCGGCGGCAACGGCCGTGGCGAGGCTTTCGATATAGGTACGGACGGGTTCGGCGGCATCGGCGCCATGTGCGGCGACGATCTCGACGATCGCCGATCCGACCACGACGCCGTCGGCCACGCGGGCGATATTGGCGGCCTGTTCGGGCGTACGCACGCCGAAGCCGACCGCGATCGGCAGGTCGGTCGCGGCTTTCAGCCGGGTGACGGCGTCGTCGATCGACGCCTGCACCGCCTGCTGCTTGCCGGTGATCCCGGCGACCGAGACATAATAGAGGAAGCCGCCGGCCCCCTCCAGCACCGCCGGCAGGCGCGCCGCGTCGGTGGTCGGCGTCGCCAGCCGGATCGGCGCGATGCCGTGGGCGCGCAGCGTCGTGCCGAGGCTGTCGTCCTCCTCGGGCGGAATGTCGACGCAGATCACGCCGTCGACCCCGGCCGCGACGCACCCTTGCGCAAACCATTCCGCGCCGCGCCGCACCATCGGATTGGCATAGCCCATCAGCACCAGCGGCACGTCCGGGTGGCGCTCGCGAAAGCCGGTGGCGATGCGCAGCACATCGGCGGTGCGCGTGCCGGCGTTCAGGCTGCGGATATTGGCGGACTGGATCGCCGGGCCGTCCGCCATCGGATCGGTGAACGGCATGCCGAGTTCGATCACGTCCGCTCCCCCCGCGACCAGCGCGTCGAGAATGGCGGGCGTGGCGTCGGGCGTCGGGTCGCCGGCCGTGACGAAGCACACCAGCGCCGGACGACCCTTGCCGAACGCAGCGGCAAGGCGGGCGGTCAAAGCCCTCTCCCCTTCAGGGGAGTGACCAGCGGTATTCGGGTTCCCAGTGCCCCCGGCACTGAGAAGATCATGCCGGGGGCATGATCGACCCGAATACCGCTGGTCACTGGTTGGGAGAGGGGATGAGTCACGAAACCTTCCAACTGTCTCAACACACCGTCGAGATTATGCATCACGTCGGCATTGGTGAACCGCACTACCCGATAGCCCGCGTGCGTCAAATAGGCGGTGCGCTCGGCGTCATACTCGGCGGTATCGCCATGCAGATGGCCATCGATCTCGATCACCAGCTTCGGCGCGTTACTCGCAAAGTCGGCGATGTACGGCCCGATCACTTTCTGCCGCCGAAACTTGACGCCCGCGAACCGTTCCGCCCGAAGCGCAAACCACAACCGCTGTTCCGCCGGAGTAGGGGCCTTGCGTGCAGCCTTCGCTTTCTCGATCAACGAAGCGTTGCGCACTGCCCCTCTCCCAACCCTCTCCCCTGAAGGGGAGAGGGCTAAATGTTTACCCCCAGCGCGCTTGCAACGGTGAAGATATCCTTGTCACCCCGGCCGCACAAATTCGCCAGAATGATCTGATCCGACCGCATGGTCTTCGCCCGCCGGGCCACCGCCGCGATCGCATGCGCCGGTTCCAGCGCCGGGATGATTCCCTCGGTCCGGCACAGCAGCTGGAACGCATCCAGCGCCTCGACATCGGTCGCGCTGTCATATTCGACCCGCCCGATATCGCGCAGCCACGCATGTTCCGGTCCGATCCCCGGATAGTCCAGCCCCGCCGAGATCGAATGCCCCTCGGCGATCTGCCCGTCCTCGTCCTGCAACAAATAGGTCTTGTTGCCATGCAGGATGCCCGGAAAACCCCCGGCCAGCGACGCGGCATGGTCCTTGTCCAGCCCGTGCCCCGCCGCCTCGACGCCCAGCATCCGCACATCTGCATCGTCGAGGAAGGGGTGGAACAGTCCGATCGCATTCGACCCGCCACCGATCGCCGCGACCAGCAGGTCGGGCAGCTTACCCGTCCGCTCCAGCAACTGCGCGCGCGCCTCGCGGCCGATGATGCTCTGGAAGTCGCGCACCAACTCCGGATAGGGATGCGGGCCGGCGGCGGTGCCGATGATGTAGAAGGTGTCGTGGACGTTCGCGACCCAGTCGCGCAACCCCTCGTTCATTGCGTCGGACAGCGTCGCCGCGCCGCTCGTCACCGGACGGACTTCCGCACCCAGCAGCTTCATGCGGAACACGTTGGGCTGCTGCCGCTCGACGTCCTTGGCACCCATATAGATGACGCAGGGCAGGCCGAAACGCGCGCAGACCGCCGCCGTCGCCACGCCATGCTGGCCCGCGCCGGTCTCGGCGATGATCCGCGTCTTGCCCATGCGGATCGCAAGCAGGATCTGCCCGATGCAATTGTTGATCTTGTGCGCCCCGGTATGGTTCAGCTCGTCGCGCTTGAACCAGACCTGCGCGCCCATGCCCGGCTCGGCTCCGCTACGCAGCGTCTCGCTCAGCCGTTCGGCATGATAGAGCGGGCTGGGACGACCGACATAGTGCGTCATCAGGTCGTCGAACTGCGCCGCGAAAGCCGGATCGGCCTTCGCCGCCTTATATTCGCGGTCGAGGTCGAGGATCAGCGGCATCAGCGTTTCTGCGACATAGCGGCCGCCGAAATCGCCGAAATGCCCACGCTCGTCAGGCTGGGCGCGATAGCTGTTGGGGGCGTTCATGGCGACGTTCGTTACGCCGCGTGCGCGCCCATGTCTATCGATCAGGCGGCCCGTACCGCAGTACAAAAGGCCCGGATGCGCACCGGGTCCTTGATGCCCGGCGCGCTCTCGACCCCCGACGACACATCGACCAGCGGCGCGCGGGTCACCCGGATCGCCTCGGCGACGTTCCCCGCGTCCAGCCCGCCCGACAGCGCCCATGGCAGCGGATGGCGAAACCCGTCGAGCAGCCCCCAGTCGAACCGCAGTCCCATGCCGCCTGGCAACGCCGCGCCCGGCGGGGTCTTCGCATCGTACAACACCCGGTCCGCCGCCCCGGACAGCGCCCGTGCGTCATCCAGATCGGCCCGCGTCTTCACCGCCACCGCGCCCCATGTCTCGCGGCCGGTCCGCGCCCGGATCGCCGCGATCCGTTCGGGCGCGGTCTTGTGCAACTGCACCACGTCCAGCCGCGCCGCCGCCATCGCCGCATCGAGCAGCGCATCGTCGGGATCGACGAACACCCCGACCTTCGCGCGCCCGTTCGGCACCGCCTGCGCGAGGCCGGCCGCCATGTCGAACCCGACATTGCGCGGGGAGGGAGGGAAGAACACGAACCCGACATGACTCGCCCCCGCCGCCAGCGCGGCGGACAGGGTGTCGGGGGTCGAGAGGCCGCAGATCTTGATGAGCGTCATGACGCGGGGATGTAGAGGGTTGCGGGAGGAAAGAGAACCGAACGCGCAGGACTTTCGTCATTCCGCGTCAGCCAAACGAACGTCATCCCAGCGAAGGCTGGGATCTCTCTGTGATAGTACGGCAGGAACCGCTTGAGGCCCCAGCCTTCGCTGGGGCGACGCTCCGACGGGCCACCTAACTCCGCCGGATCAACGCCCGCGCCAATCGCCGGTCCTCCAGCGAATAATACAACCAGATTGCCCCATCCACGACCACCACCGATGCCGCGAACGCGATGTCCGTCGCGCTCCGGTCGTCGACCGGCGGCGGCGTCACCAGCGGCTGGATGCCGCGCGCCACGACGCGGCTATAGTCGGCATCGAACGCCACCCACCCGATCCGCCACCGCGCATCGCGCGTCGCACCGTTATAGAACATCACCGGCCGATCGGACTCGTCGGTCAGCAGCGGCCCGGTCGACAGATGCCAGTCGTCCCAGCTGTTCTGGCGCGGCGTGAACGGCGTCGGCTGCTCGTCCCACGGCCCGGCGACATCGGCGCCTACCGCCAGCCCGATCCGCGACGCCTCGTCGGCGGCATATTCGTAGAACAGCCGCCAGCCGCCATCGGGCGTGCGATCGACCGTCGCCTCCTTGGTATTGCCCTCCGACTTGGACGACGCCAGCGCCACCCCGCTCTTGGTCAGCGCGTCCAGCGTCGGCCCGGCGGCATAGGACAGTTCGCCGTGCGAATGATCCGACAGCACGCCCGAATAATAAACGACATAGCCGGCATCGGTCCGCACCACCGTCGGGTCCTCGACCCCGCCGGCGTCATGGTCGCCCGGTCCCGGCACGATCGACGGCTTGTCCGACATCCGGAAATGCCGCCCGTCCTCGCTCCACCCGGACCAGATGACGCCGGTATCGGTCAGTTCCTGCCCCGGCGGCACCACCGCGCGCACCATCATCGCATAGCGCCCGTCCGGCTCGCGCCAGACATACGGACTCATCAGATCGCGGGCCATCAGTTCGGGCGGCCCCTCGATCGTGACATCCTCGATTGCCTTCACGTTGAAATCGAGCGCGATCGGGCTGTCGGTCACCGCATCCTTGCGATGCGGATCGGCGATGGGGGAGTCGGACGAGATCATGCGCCCAGCGCCTGCATCAGCGACAGCCCGCCATCGATCACGATCCGCGCGCCGGTGATGTAGCGCGCCTTGTCCGATGCGAGGAACACCGCGAGATCGGCGACCTCGCTCGCCTCGCCCGCACGTCCCAGCGGAATGTTGCGCTCCAGCGTCGCGCGATACGCCGCATCCGCGCTCGCCTTCGCATTCATCGGCGTCAGGATCATGCCCGGTTCGATCGCATTCACCCGGATGCGACGCGGCGCTTCCTCGATCGCCAGCGTCTCGACCAGGTTCGACAGCCCGCCCTTGGCCGCGCAATAATCGGCGCCGCCCGCGCGCACCGCATAGGCGTGGATCGACGAGATATGCAGGATCGCCGCATCGCCCGGCTCCGTGCCACGCCCGGTCAGGAACCGCCGCGACGTCAGGAACGCCCCCGTCAGGTCGGTGTCGATCAACCGCCGCCACTGGTCCAGCGTCATGTCGCGCACGGTCACGCCCGACATGTTCAGCCCGGCCGAATTGACCAGCACCGTCGCCGGACCCCATGCCTGCTCGACCGCGCCGAACGCGGCGTCGACCGACGCCTCGTCCGCGACATCGGCCTGCACCGTCATCGCCTCGCCCCCGGCGCGGCGCACCGCGTCGGCGCTGGCATCGGCCGCCCTGGTGTCCGCATGATAGCCGATCGCCACCCGGTCCCCCAATGCCCCGAACGCCGCCGCGCACGCCGCGCCGATGCCCGATTCTCCGCCGGTCACGAAGATTGTCCGCCTGTCCATCATCCCTCCGCACATGCTCATGGCGGCAACGTCGGGCGGGCGCGTTGGTTCAGGGGCGGAACGGCTTTCCTACACAGCGGCGGTCGGGCAGGGTGGCCGAGGATCGTCGCGTCTGCATGGCCGACGGGGTCTTTCGCATGGCTGGAATGGAGGCGGTGCGGACAGCGCGCGAAGCCGTGGCGAGTGTGAACTTAGTGAACTTTGAAACTGGGGTATGGGGCATTGTCGAGCGAAAACAATGGTCTAGCCCGTCACCCCGGACTTGATCCGGGGTCCCGCTTCTTCTTCTTCGACTACGCAAACGGCCCCGCCGCGGGCAAAGCCCGCGTCGTCGGACGGCGCTTTTCGCGCCGCCGGCCGATAGCGCCTGGTGCGGCGCGGTGCAGCGGTGCTGCACCTTGCCCGGCGCTATAACGTCCCCTCGATCGCCCGCGCCGCCTGATCCGGGTCCTCCGCCTGCGTGATCGGCCGGCCGATTACCAGCACCGAAGCGCCGGCATCCAGCGCGGCACGCGGGGTCACCACCCGCTTCTGGTCGCCGACCGGGCCGTCCGCCGGTCGCACGCCCGGCACCACGAAGAAGCCCTGCGGCCACGCCTTCTTGGCCGCCGCGACCTCGGCCCCCGAACACACCACGCCGTCGATCCCGGCGCTCTTGGCCAGTTCGGTCAGCCGGACCACCTGCTCGTGCGGGTCGGGCGACAGGCCGATCGACGACAGGTCGTGCCCGTCGAGGCTGGTCAGCATCGTAACCGCGACGACCTTCGTGCCGATGGGCGCGGCGGCTTTCGCATCCTCCAGCATCGCCCGGCCGCCCGAGGCATGGACGGTCAGGATCGCAGGATCGAGCGGCCCCAGCGCCTGGATCGCCTTGGCGACGGTATTGGGAATGTCGTGGAATTTCAGGTCGAGAAAGATCGGCAGGCCCAGATCGGCCATCGTCCGCACGCCCGCCCGGCCATTGGCCATGAAGAATTCGAGACCCAGCTTCAACCCGCCGACATGGCCGCGCACCTTGTTCGCCAGCGCCTTGGCACGGTCGAGATCGGGGGTGTCGAGCGCGACATAGATCGGCGAACGGCTCACGATACGGCTCCCGGCGTGACCTGCGAAGGAATGGGGGCGGGGTCGGCGACCACCGACACCGGTTCGACGCGGTGCAGGTCGGCCAGCGTCCGGTCGGTCGCCGCGATCCGTTGCCGCAGCCGCCACCGCGTCAGGTGCAGCGCGATAAAGGTCGGCAGAAACCCCGCCAGAAACGTCACGATCAGCAGCAGCGGCAGGTTCACATCGGCATAGAGCGTGCCCCACAGCTTCAGCGGCACCATCGTCATGTTGTTCAGCGCAAAGGCGACGATCACCCCGACCAGCAAGGCCCAGAAGAGGGTTTTCAGGAACTGCATGCGTGGGCGCCTTCGTCGTTATGCTCGCGTGGGTACCATCCTTACGCCGGTCGGTTGGAAATTTCCAATAGCGGCGGGCAGGCTTGTAGGACACCGCCCAGCCCCGAAGCCCAACCGTCACCCCGGGCTTGACCCGGGTGTGGATTCACGAACGAAGTGCAACGGTTTGAAAGCCTCTGCGGGGGTTTGGAAGCCGAGGCATTTTCTGGGCGTATGATTGTGTCTGGCGAGGATTGCATCGAGTTTTCGCTGGGACAAGTCGGTTGGCTGGGTTTGGCGTGGCAGGTCGCGTCTGAGGCGCCCGATGGCGTTTTCGACGCCGCCTTTTTGCCAGGGGGATCGCGGGTCGCAGAACCAGGTGTCGAGCCGGAGTTTCTGGCCGATCTGCCGGTGCCGTGTGAACTCGGTGCCGTTGTCGAAGGTGAGGGACCTGCGAAGCGCGGGGGGCACGGGGCGCAGCATGCGCACGAGTGCCCTGGCGACGGGATCGGCCTTGAGGCTGTCCTGCCGCAGGGCAAGGGTCAGGCGCGAGCTGCGCTCGTGGACGACGATGACGGCGTGGCCGGGCTTGGAGAAGAGCATGGCGTCGGCCTCCCGGTGTCCGGATTGCTCGCGGGTCGCGACGTCGGCCGGGCGCTCGTGGATCGAACGGCCGGTCGGGCGCGGCCAGCCCCCTTTGGTGCGCCAGCCTCGCTTGTACTTTGCGCGCGGCAGGTAATGGCGCCAGCGCCGGTCGTTGGTACGCCGGAGCCGGGCATGGACGAAGCGGTAGATCGTCTCGTGGCTGATGACCGGATGCCCCGCCTCGCGCATCAGACGGCCGCAGACCTGCTCGGGCGACCAGCCCGCGGCCAGTCGATCGAGGACGGTTTCGCGCAAGGCGTCTTCGCGTTCGAGCCGGCAACCGCTCCAGCGCCGCGCTGCCGCCTGCGCCTGGGCATAGGCCGGTCGGTACCCGATCTTCGTGCCCGTGTTCCGCTTCAGCTCGCGCGCGATCGTCGATGGCGTGCGATCCAGAGCTGCAGCGATCTGCCGGATCGATTGCCCGGCTTCACGAAGCCGGGCAATCGAACAGCGTTCCTCAAGCGTAAGCTGGCAATAGGTCGACATGGCAACACCTGTCTCAGATGTTGCACTTCGTTTGTGAACTCAGGGGGGTCCCGCTTCTTCTTCTGCGGTAGGCGATAATACCAGACCCCCGCTCACGGCCGGGGTGGCGAAAGGGCTCTATCTGTTCCTTCTAACCGATCTCCGCGCGCAACTCCTCGAACAACGACTGGATCGTCGTCAGCCGCGGCTGCTCCTCGTCGAGGATCGCCAGGAACGCCGCGCGCTTGTGTCGCGTGATCCACCCCGGCGGTAGACGGACCTCGGTCGGCAGCGTCGACAGCGCGATGTCGATCATCCGCTCCGCCCCGTGCAGCCGCCCCCACAGATAGTCGTTCTCGCGGTACGACCGGCTGAAGAACGCCCCGAAATTGTTGAAGCGGATGCCCTTCAATGTCGCCTCCGCCCCGCCCGCGCGGATCGACGGCGCATCGTCCGGCGCCATTCGATCAACCCGCACTGGATCGAACTCGTCCAGCCCTTCGCCGCCCAGCAGCGGCAGGGTCGCGATGTCGAAGAACGGGAAGCCGAGATAGGCCAGCAGCACCGGGCGCCTTATGTCGCGCGGCGCGGCGGAAAGGGCGGCGGACAGCAACGCCTCCGCCTGTGCGTCCAACGTCGCCAAATCCATCGCCGTCGCCATCGCCGCCAGCAGATCGGCCGGATCGACCCGCTTGTCGGCGGCGAGCGAGCGGACCGCGCCGAAATGGTCGGCATGCTCGCACGCCAGATAGGGCGTCAGGCTGGCAAAGACCGCCTCGCGCACCGGGGCCAGCGCCTGCGGGTCCTGATCCGGCTCCATTGCGGACACGGTGCGGACCAGCAGTCGCAGCCGCCGGATGCGGAAGGCGAGGTCGTGCGCGCGGAGGAACTCGATCGCCGCCGCCGATGCGCCATCGCCGTCGAACCGGTCCGCCTCCCGCTCCACAACGATGCCGTGGAACGCCTCGCGCAACCGCCGCCGCCGGTCGGGGGAGGGGTCGTCGGCCAATGTCACGACCCGCTCGGCCAGCCGGTCGAGCACCTGATCGACCTTCAACAATCCATAGGCGGCATGGCCATAGCCGGCGCGCTTCGCCGCCTGCACCTGCGCCCGCTGCCGCCAACCCGCCAGCCGCGACGGCGTCGGCCAGTCGAGGAACAGCGTATAGCCGAACAGCTGCTCGACCTCGGCCTCGACCCCGGCGCGCAGCTTCTCGACGATGGCCAGCATCCGCTCGATCCGTTCCGACCGCCGCTGGATCGCGTCCAGATTGTCGCGGATCGGCTGCTTGCGCGGCAGTTCGGACAGCGCGCCCAGGATCGTCTGGAAGAAGGTCGGCGGCCCCTTGGACTCGGTGCCGAAGCCGAATTTATGGTTCGGCGCGGGGTCGAGATAGACGAAGCGCCGGTCGATCTGCCGCCGCGCCGGGCGTTCGCGCAGCGCATCGATCGCCGGCCGGAACGGCGCGTTGGCCAGCACCGATCCGTCGATCAGCGCCGCCTGTTCGACCATGTTCACCGCCGACTGCCGCGGCAGCACCCGCCGCAGAAACGCCTCGCGCCCCGGCCAGGCCGTGCCGCGATCCTCCAGCGCCGCATCCAGCTCCCCGACCCGAAACGGCGGGAAGGCGCCCGGAAAGCTCGACGTCGCCCGCGCGGCGAACACCAGCTCGGCCGGATCGGCCAGCGGCCCGTCGCCATGGTCGGTAAAGCCGATGACGATGCGATGCTCGGTCTCGACCACTTCCTTCGGCGAATTGAGCCGCAGCAATTCGGGATGGCCGGCAAAGTCGGTCACAGTGACGAACAGGTCGAGCGGCTGGCCCGGCGGCAGCAGCCGCGGGCCGACCGGCCCCGCCGCCATCGCCTCGAACGCGTTCAACAGCATGTCGACCATCGCCCGCCCGCCAAAGGGCGGTTCGAACCACCGCGCCCGCACGAACCGGTCGAGCTTTGCGCGCAGTTCGTCGCGCGCGGCGATGTCGACGCTCGACACATCCTCACCCTCGCGACCCAGCGCCATCCACGCGATCGGCCGCGCCCAGGGTCGCGACAGCGCGCTGGCCGGCGCCTGTGCCGGATCAATCAGCGCCTCGATATCCGCGCCCACCAGCCACAACTCGGTCAGCGGGTCGAGCGACTGGCCGGTCGCGACGGCATGGGCGAGGAACACCCCGTTGATCCCGCCCGCGCTCGCCCCCGCCACGATGTCGACCAGCACGCGCAGCCGCATGCCGCTCAATTCCGCCAGTTCGCCCAGCATCGTCTGATACACGCCGGCGCTGCCGCCCAGCGCCTCGCTGTCGTCCTGCATCGCCCGGCTGGCGCGGGCGATGTGCCACACTTCCTTGACCAGCCCGTGCATGTAGACCGCAAGGCTGATCCCGCCATAGCAGACCAGCGCCAGCCGCAGCTCCCGGTCATGCAGCGGGGGCGGGCCGTCGCTCATGCGGGTTCGAGCGTCGCCCAGATCGGCAGATGGTCCGATGCCTTGCGCGCGGCGGCGCTGTGGTGGGTGCCGGATTCGACCACGCGCAACTCGCTCGACACCATGATCCGGTCGAGCCGTCCGACCGGATGCCTGGCATGGAAGCTCGGCCCGGTTGCGGCGAAGCAATGGCTACGCCCGAAATCGCGCAGGCACCCCGATTGCGGCGTCCATTCGTTCAGGTCGCCCATCAAGACGCTCGGCAGTACCGGTTCGCAGCCATCGACATCGTGCAGGATGGCCGATGCCTGCTTGCGCCGCCACAGCCCCGACAGGTCGAGGTGCATGCCGACCACCCGGAGCGTCATGCCGTTCAGCGCCACATCGGCCCTGACCGCCCCGCGCGGCTCCAGCGCCGGAATCTCGATCCGGCGCGATCCGCTGACGGTCGCTTCCTTGCGCACCAGCAGCGCGTTGCCATGCCACCCCATCGACCGCGCCCGGATCGCGATCGGCACCGCCTTCCACGGGCTATGCTCGTCCAGCATGTGCAGCGGGATGACGCCTGCGCGCTCGCCCAGCCGGCGGTCGCATTCCTGCAGCGCGATGATATCGGCATCGACCTCACGCAGCACTTCCAGCGTGCGTTCGGGCATACGGCGGCGATCGGTCCCGATCGCCTTGCGCATGTTATAGCTGGCTACCTTTATCATCGTTCATCGCTCAACGTCGCGATGCCCGATTTCGTTTCGCTGGCGGGTTCGAACCGCGATCGATTGTCCGGTCAGGACGCGACGACCGCCTCCGGCTGAACGATGACGGTGGCGGGGTCGACGTCCTTCAGCAACCACACATTGCCGCCGATCACCGCCCGGTCACCGATCCGTACCCGGCCGAGAATGGTAGCGCCGGCATAGATGACCACATCGTCGCCGACGATCGGATGGCGCGGCACGCGTTCGGCAAAGGGACCGGTCGCCTCGCGCAGTTCCGACCGGCGCGGCGTCCGTGCGCCCAGCGTCACATGCTGGTACAGCCGCACCCGCGCCCCGATGACGGCGGTCTCACCGATCACGACGCCGGTGCCATGGTCGATGAAGAAGCCCGGCCCGATGGTCGCACCCGGATGGATGTCGATCCCGGTGCGTTCGTTGGCGATCTCCGACATGATCCGCGCGACGATCGGCGCGCCGAGCGAATCCAGCTCATGCGCCAGCCGGTGATGCAGGATCGCGGTGGCTCCCGGATAGCAGATCAGGATTTCGTCGACACTCCGCGCGGCGGGATCACCGCGAAAGATCGCGGCGACATCGGTATCGAGCAGCGCCCGCACCCGCGACAACGTCCCCGCGAACAGCCGCACGATCTCCGCCGGTCGCTCCGCCGCGGCCTCGATCCCCGCCGCGTCGCGCCAATAGGCGAACTCCGCCACGATCGCCGCGTCGAGCAGCGCGAACGCCTCGGTCAGTCGTTCCGCAACGAACGCATCCTCCGCCTCGGCCTCTCCCGCAAAGCCGCCGATCCGCGCCGGAAACAGCGCCGACGCCAGCAACTCCACCGTGCGGGCGAGTTCGCTACGGCGCGGAAAGGCGGCGGGCTGCCGCCGGTTCGGCTGCGCCTGCCGCCACGCCATGCGCGCACTCGACAGGGCGCGGGTGGCATGGTCGATCGCGCGGCGGCGGTCGTCATCGCTCTGGGTCATCGCATCTGCTCGAACGAGAAAGGGGCCGGGCGGCTACTGCCGTCCGGCCCGAGTTGCGCTTAGGGAGCTATCCAAAGCGTAGCGGAGGCCGCGCCGGAGCGCGGCGAAACTCAGAGGCCGGTGCCGTTGGCCGCGGGATCGGTCGCGTTCGGCGCCGTTTCGTTCAGCACGACATTGTCACCGGGCAGGGCGACGTCGTTGCCGAGCGCGATGTCGTTCGCCAGCGGCTCGTCGAGCGAGGTCAGGTTCGTCTCGATTACCGCGTTTTCCGCAGCGGTGTTCTCCGTGGCGGTCTTGTCGCCGCACGCGGCAAGGCCGAGCAGCGCGACGGCCGCGAGCGGTGCGAAATAATGCTTCAAACCTGATCTCCCCATGTTCAGGACCGCCCCATGTCGGCGGTGTCGACGGTCGTTGTAGCGCTTCGACGGGGGCAGGGAATAATCCCATTACTTTAGTGGGGTATTGCTCCGCTATCAACGGACGCACGAACGGCGCGCCCGAACAGATGTTCGTCGCGGTCAGATCAACGATGGTGCGGAAAGCGGCGGGGTGGTGGAGCTGAGGGGAATCGAACCCCTGACCTCTGCAGTGCGATTGCAGCGCTCTCCCATCTGAGCTACAGCCCCGCCCCGTTCCCGGACGTCGCCGGGGCCGTTCCCTTAGCGGCCCGAAAAAGCGGATGCAACGGGTCTTGCGCATTTCCCGGTCAAAATCGTCGGTTCGCAACCGGTCGCTGTCGCGCGCCCCTTCGTCGCGGCGTTTCGGGTGTGTCGGAACCATCGGCCTGCTGGGCGCTTGTCTGGCATACGACATGGCAGCGAACACGCTGCTGCGCCGCCAACAACATGAACCATCTGCAGGAGATTTTCATGGGCTATGATCGCTATTCGCGCGACGACGACTGGTCGCGGAACAGCCGCAACGGCGACGACAATCGCTGGCGGGATCGGGACGATCGTGGACGCAGCGGCTATGGCTATGGTTCGCAAAGCTATGGCGGCGGATCGCAGCACGACAATGATCGGGGCAACCGCGACTATTATGGTGGCCGTTCGTCCTCTTATGGCTCCGGCTACGGTGCCGACCGCGAACGCAGCTATGGCAGCCGCGATTACGGCAGCCGGGACTTTGACACGTCGGATCGCGGATCGCGCGGCTATGGCGCGCAGGGCGACCGCTATCGCGGCAGCTATGCCAGCGACGGTCATCGCTTCGCCGATCAGGGCGAACGCGACTCGCGCTATGGCAATGACCGCTTCCGCGGCGACCGTCAGCGGCAGCGCGACGACCTCGAATATGATTCGGGCGACCGTGGCTTCCTGGCGCGCGCCGGCGACGAGGTCCGCTCATGGTTCGGCGATGAGGACGCCGAACGTCGCCGCGAACGCGACCAGCGCTATGACGAGCAGATGGCGCGCTATGACGACCGTCACAGCGACCACGCCTATCGTTCATGGCGCGACACGCAGGTCAGCGCGTTCGACCGCGATTATGACGAATATCGCCAGGAAAACTCGCAGCGTTTCCAGAGCGAGTTCAACGCCTTCCGCACCGAGCGGCAGACGCAGCGCGACAGCCTGACCCGCGTTGGCGAGCATATGGAAGTCGTCGGATCGGACGGCGAACATGTCGGCACCGTCGACAAGGTGCGCGGCGACCGCATCATCCTGACCAAGAGCGATCCGGACGCCGGCGGCCATCACCATTCGATCCCGTCGCGCTGGGTGTCGGAAGTCGATGGCAAGGTGAAGCTGCGCAAGTCCGCGTCGGAAGCCAAGCAGGCATGGCGCGACGAGGAAGAGAAGCAGGCGATGTTCGGCAACCAGTCGCAGCAGCGCTATGGCAGCGATCGCTTCGGTACGCAGAACAACAACGACGACCGTACGCGCGAAGCGAACCGCTATGGCGCGTCGACCACGACCGGTCAGTCGCTGGGCGCAGGCAACTCGACCACGGCCGGCACCGGCGTGAGCGGGTCGACTACCGACAGTGACACCAACCTCAATCGTAGCTTCCCTGGAACCTACTAAAATAGTTCGCAGTGGCGACAGGCGGAGGGGCGCGGGAAACCGCGCCCCTTTGCTTTTGTGGGTCCGGCCCTTAAGTTGCGGACCGAAACTGATATGGAGCATCGAACATGGCGAAGGCGTGGCATCTGGTACGGCGACCACAGGGTATGCCGGTGATGGCGGACTTCGATCTGCGCGACCTGCCGCAGCGCGACCTGGCGGATGGTGAAGTGCGCATCGCCAATCGCTGGCTGTCGGTCGACCCCTATATGCGCGGCCGCATGAACGACGTGAAAAGCTATGTGCCGCCGTTCCAGCTCGATACGCCGATGGATGGCGGTGCGGTCGGCGAGGTGATCGAAAGCAAGGCCGCCGACCTGCCGGTCGGTACGCGCGTGCAGCACATGGCCGGCTGGCGCGACGAGGCAGTCGTTCCGGCCAAGGGCGTGCAGAAGCTTCCCGACATCGACATTCCCGAACAGGCGTTCCTCGGCGCCCTCGGGTTGACCGGCATGACCGCATGGTTCGGCCTGCTGGCGGTGGCAGAGGCGCAGCCGGGCGAAACGGTGTTCGTGTCGGCCGCTGCCGGCGCGGTCGGATCGGTCGTGGTGCAGATCGCCAAGGCCAAGGGCATGACCGTGATCGGATCGGCCGGCGGCGCGGAAAAGGTCGAATGGGTCCGCTCGCTCGGCGCCGACCACGTCATCGACTATAAGGGCGATGTGCCGCTGGCAAAGGCGTTGGGTGCCGCCGCGCCGGACGGGATCGACGTCTATTTCGACAATGTCGGCGGCGACCATCTCGACGCGGCGCTGGCCCATGCCCGGCAGGGCGCGCGCTTCGCGATCTGCGGCATGATCGACGGCTACAATGCCTCGCAGCCGATTGCCCTGCGCTATCTGATGCGGGTCATCGCCGCGCGCATCCGCATCCAGGGCTTCATCGTCAGCGATTTTCTCGGCCGCATCGCCCAGTTCCAGCAGGGCATGGGTGAGATCGTCGCCAGCGGCAATTTCCAGCGTGAGGAAACGGTCGTCGAAGGGCTGGACAACATGCCCGACGCGTTCCTCGGCCTGTTCAGCGGCCAGAACCGCGGCAAGATGCTGGTGAAGCTGTAAGAATATCCTCCCCGGCACGGGGAGGGGGACCAGCGAAGCTGGTGGAGGGGGGCGTCCGCAAGCGTCACGCTTTGAGGCGATCCCCCTCCACCAACGCTTCGCGGCGGCCCCCCCCCGTGCCGGGGAGGAGACTGCGCCTACCGCAACTTCGCGATCTTCAACCCGTCTTCCTTCGCCCGATCCTTGATCGATTCCTCGCTGCGGGTCAGCGCCTTGGCGAGCGCCTTCAACGCCATGCCCTTGCCGGCCAACTGGTGCAGCTTCTGGATTTCATCGGGCCGCCAGGGCTGGCGGTGACGTTCGAATTTTTCGGCCATGACGCTTCTCCTATCGTTGGCGGGCCAGTCGCACCAGCGCGGCGTCGAGCGATTGCAGGAAGTTCGACCGGTCCGCCTTGCCGAACGGCGGCGGCCCGCCCAGTTGCTCGCCGCCCGCGCGCAGGTCGGCCATGATCGCGCGGGTCGCGATCGCCCCGCCGATCGACGCACCGGTGAACGGCTTGCCGTTCGGTGCCAACACGGTCGCCCCCGCCTTCAGACAGCGATCCGCCAACAGAATGTCGGCAGTCACGACCACGCAATCCGCGCCGGCCGCCTCCGCGATCCAGTCGTCGGCGGCATCGAACCCGTCGGACACCACGATCCGTTCGACCCAGGGCAACAGCGGCACGCGAAAATGGCTGTTGCTGACGATCGACACCCGAGCGCCATGGCGCTCGGCGACGCGGTACACCTCGTCCTTCACCGGACAGGCATCGGCGTCGACAAGGATGCGGATCATGGTTCGATCGGACCGGTCTCGATCACCTCGATCGCGTCGCTGCGCCCGCCGAAATCGGCGGTCTCGCCCGCGATCAGCCCGGTCATCGCCAACGCCAGCGGGGCGGTGAACGGAATGCGTCCGGCCGCCGGATCGGCCTCGTCGCTGCCGACCAGTTCGATCGTCTTGCGCTGGCCGTTGAGCATGTAGGTCACGCGCGATCCGAACGCGACCTCGTCGGTCGGGGCAGGGGCGATCTCGGCGGTGGAATGGCGGGTACGCCAATAGCGCAGGTCGCGCTTGATCGCGGTCACGCGCTCGGCATCGTCGCCGGCCGCGTCCAGTTCACCTTCCAGCCGCGAAACCTCGGCCGCCATCGCCGCCAGCCCGCGCTTCGTCACCAGATTGGGGCCGGGCGGCAGCGGCAGTTCGAACCGGGGTTCCTTATGCTCGTCGTCATCCTCTCGCCGAAACGCAACGCTCATCAAATCGTCCCTGAAAACGTATCGCACTGGGCGGGATCGCCCGTCTCATAGCCACGCTTGAGCCAATAGGCCCGCTGCGCCGACGTGCCATGGGTAAAGCTCTCGGGCGAGGCCCGGTTGCCTTGCAACCGGTCGTCGCCGATCGCCTCCGCGGCGCGCAGCCCTTCCTCCAGATCGCCCGGCTCCATCCGGCCGCTGCGCTTGGCCCAGACGCCGGCATAGCAATCGGCCTGCAACTCCAGCCGGACCGACTGCGCATTGCCCTGCGCGGTCGGCAGCGTCTGCTGCGCACGGCTGACGGCTTCGGCCTGTCCGGTCAGGTTCTGGATATGATGGCCGACCTCATGCGCCACGACATAGGCCTGCGCGAAGTCGCCACCCGCGCCGAAGCGCTGCGACAATTCGCGGAAGAAGCTGGTATCAAGATAGACGCCGCGATCGGTCGGGCAATAGAACGGCCCCATCGCCGCCTGCGCCGCACCGCAACCCGACTGGTTGTTGTCCTGATAGAAGCGCAGCCGAGGCGGCGTGTAGCGCGCGCCCTGTTCGGCATAGATCTGGCCCCAGACCTGCTCGGTGGATTTCAGCACGCGACAAGCGAACAGTTCCTCCGCCGTATCGCACGGCACGTTGCCCTGCGCCGAACCCTGCTGCGCAGTCGGCGCCTGCGATCCGCCACCGATCAGCCCGCCGCCGCCCGAAAACATCAGGAACGCCACGCCGATGATCGCGATGATGCCGATCGTCCCGCAGCCAAGACCACGCCCGAGCAGCAGCGGCAGGAGGCCGAGCAGGTTGAACCCGCCACCGCCAAGTCCGCCGCCGCCGCGACCGAGATCGTCGACATTGCTGGAGGGATCGAGATCGTCGAGGCGCATGGGCGGCGGTCCAATCGTTGAAGCTGCGTACTGAAATGCGCGAAACGCCCACGATGTTGCAACCAGCGGCGATGAAATCGGTTGAAGGGGCGTTGAACCCCGTTCGTATAATGCGCAAAGTGTCGTCGATGGCCGAAGCTGATCTCCGTTTGCGCCGACAATCCCCGCCCGGTCTGCCCTTGCCCGACTGCGTGGCGCTGGTGCTGCAAGGCGGCGGGGCGCTGGGCAGCTATCAGGCCGGCGTGATCGAGCGGCTGGGGGAGTCGCAGATCGAGATCGATTGGGTCGCCGGTATTTCGATCGGCGCGATCAACGCCGCGATCTTTGCCGGCAACCCGCCCGAGCGACGGATCGAACGGCTGCGCCATTTCTGGGAAACGGCGGCGGGCGTGCTGCCATGGTTCCCGATCCTGCCCGACGATCGCGTGCGCGAATGGGTGCATGAATGGTCGGCGGGGGTCGTGCTGGCGACCGGCGTGCCCGGTTTCTTCCGCCCGCGCGGGCTGGCACCGCAATTCGCCGCGCCGGGGACGGCGGGAGCGCTCAGCTATTACGACACCGGCCCGCTGCGCGAAACGCTCGACACGCTGGTCGACTGGGATCTCGTCAACGACGGACCGGTCCGGCTGTCGGTCGGCGCGGTCGACATCGAAAGCGGCAATTTCGTCTATTTCGACAGCGCCCGCGAACGGCTCGACGCGCGGCATGTCATGGCATCGGGCGCGCTGCCGCCGGGCCTGCCCCCGGTCGAGATCGACGGTCGCTGGTATTGGGACGGCGGGCTGGTCAGCAACACGCCGCTGACCCATATCCTCGACCATCAGCGCGATCCGATGCTGGTGTTCCAGGTCGACCTGTTCTCCGCCGAGGCCGAACTGCCGCGCACCATCGGCGACGTCGTGGCGCGGGAAAAGGAAATCCGCTTCTCCAGCCGGACCCGGCAAGTGACCGCCGAGCGGCTGCGCCTGCGGCAGGAACGCGAGCTGATCCGCCGGCTGGTCTGCAAATTGCCGGTCGAATTGCGCGACGATGCCGATGTCCGCGCGCTGGAGGCGATGGCGGACGAACATCCGCTGAGCCTCGTCCACCTGATCTACCGCGCGAACCGCTGGGAAGGCGGCGCGCGCGACTATGAATTTTCGGCACGCGCGATGCAGGAACATTGGGCCGCCGGCCGCGCCGCCATCGCCGAGACGATGGCCAATGCGCGCGTCGTCGCCGAAAACATCCTCGACGGGCGCACCGCCGCGTTCGACCTCACCCATCATCTCCACCAACGCCAAGGATAGCGCATGTTCCTGAAGGGCAAGACTGCGATCGTCACCGGTTCGACGTCCGGTATCGGCCTCGCCTATGCAAAGGCGTTGGCCGCCGAGGGCGCGACCGTCGTCATCAACGGTTTCGGCGATGAGGACGCGATCGAGAAGGAGCGCGCCGCACTGGCGCAGGCGAGCGGCGCCGAAGCCCGCTACAATCCTGCCGACATGACCAGGCCCGATCAGATCGCGGCGATGGT
Organism: Sphingomonas paucimobilis; assembly: GCA_036946325.1. GTDB lineage: Bacteria > Pseudomonadota > Alphaproteobacteria > Sphingomonadales > Sphingomonadaceae > Sphingomonas > Sphingomonas paucimobilis_A. The sequence goes on along the minus strand of JAQIJL010000001.1, from coordinate 1,413,669 downwards.
CGACAAGGCGGCGGCCGAGTTCGGATCGGTCGACATCGTCGTCAACAATGCCGGCATCCAGCATGTCGCGAAGATCGAGGATTTCCCGATCGACAAATGGGACGCGATCCTCGCGATCAACCTGTCGTCGGCCTTCCACATGATCCGCGCCGCCGTGCCGCATATGAAGCAGGCGGGCTGGGGCCGGATCATCAATACCGCATCGGCGCACAGCCTGGTCGCCAGCCCCAACAAATCGGCCTATGTCACCGCCAAGCACGGCCTTGCCGGCCTGACCAAGACGGTCGCGCTGGAAGTCGCGACTTGCGGCATCACCGCCAACTGCATCTCGCCCGGCTATGTCTGGACGCCGCTGGTCGAAAAGCAGATTCCGGACACGATGGCATCGCGCGGCCTGACCCGCGATCAGGTGATGAACGACGTGCTGCTGGCCGCACAGCCGACCAAGGAATTCGTCACCGCCGAACAGGTCGCCAGCCTTGCGCTGTACCTGTGCCGCGACGAGGCGAAGGGGATCACGGGTGCGAACCTGTCGATCGATGGCGGATGGACCGCGGCGTGATCGCGGCATGATGCGCCTTGCATCGCTCGCGACGATCCTGGCGGGGTGCGCGACGACCGCCTGCGGTGGCGGGGGCGGGAGTGTCGCTTCGTCCGGTTCGGTCGCGCCGGCCAGGGCCGCTTCGACCGGTGGCGACGACTGGCGGCGGGTGGCGACGCCGGCCGACCGCGACCGGCTGCGGCGGTGGCGCGATGCGTGGATGACGGCGCTGCCGCGTGCACGGGCGGCGGACCCGGCCGGGGTTGCGGCACAGGGTGCGCTGTTCGTCCCCGACGGTGCGCTAGCCGGGGCGCCGGCACCGGCCGGTCGCTATCGATGCCGTGTGTTCAAGCTGGGTGGCGCGGGCAGCGCGATGCGCGACTTCACCGCCTATCCCGCGTTCGATTGCCACATCACCGACGAAGGCAGCGTCCGCAGCTTCTACAAGGAACGCGGATCGCAGCGCCCGGTCGGGCTGCTGTTCCCCGACGGCGACCGCACCGTCTTCCTCGGCACGCTACTGCTCGGCAACGAGCGGGCGGCGCTGCAATATGGCCAGGACCGCGACCGCGACATGGCGGGGCTTTTGGAGCGGGTAGGGGAGCGGCGCTGGCGGCTCGTCCTGCCCTATCCCCGGTTCGAATCGCTGTTGGACGTGATCGAACTGGTCCCGGCGGAGTAGCAGGCCGATGCGGCCTTGCGCACCGCACGACGAACGTCATCCCAGCTGTAATCTCCCGGTGTCGGCGCGTGGCAGGAGCAGCAACAGACCCCAGCCTGCGCTGGGGTGACGTGCGCGGTCGGGGGAGCCAGGACCTACGCCAGCGTCCGCCGCACCGTCTCGTAACAATCGTCGATATGCGAATTGCCGACCAGCTTCATCGCGCCGAAGCTGATCCCGGCCGCCGCGATCTGCCCGGCGAACGGCACGAAGCGCAACAACGACTTGCTGGCATAGCGCGCGCCGACGCGGCGGATCAGCATGGTAACGATCCGTTTGGTGATCGACCGGCCGATGACCCCGTTGCCCAGATTGGCGGCGATCAGCAGCACCTGCTTGGCCCGATCGGGTTCGAGCGCGTTGACCTGTTTCTCGTCCAGCCCGAACCGGTTGCTGATTTCGGGCAGCAGCTTGGTCAGGATATTCGCATCGACGATCAGGTCCGCGCCCGGCACCGGCACCGCCGACGCGCCCGCCGATACCAGCGCGCGCTTGGTCACCAGCTTGCGCGCTTCGTCGCGCACGCGGTCGAGTTCGGTCAGCGAAGTGATCTTCATGGAAACCCCGTGTCGTTTCGTTGCCGCATCAACGCCGATCTTGCCAAGCGGCTCCCGATCGTTACCCTCGATACGAATTCGCCTGTAAAACGGATAGTTGCATGATCCTGCGTATCGGCGCGCTGCTCGCCACCACCATGTTGATCCCTTCGGCCTTTGCCGCTTCCATGCCGCAGGCGCCGGCCGCCGCCACCGACGCCACCCCGCTGACCGCGAAATGGACCGGCCCGTATCAGGGGGTGCCGCCATGGGACAAGGTGACGCCGGCGATGTTCCCGGTCGCCTTCCCGGTGGCGATGGCGGAGATGCGGCGCGAAATCCACGCGATCCGCGACGACAAGCGCCCGGCGACGTTCAAGACGGTCATCGAGCCGATGGAACTGGCCGGCGACATGATGGACCGCGTCGGGTCGATGTGGGGCGTCTATACCAGCAACCTCGCGACAAAGGAGGTGCAGGCGATCGACCGGGAATGGTCGCCGAAGCTGTCGGCGTTCTATGACGAGTTGTTCCTCGACCCGAAGCTGTTCGCCCGGATCAAGGCCGCCTATGACAGCCGGACGAAGCAGAACCTCAATCCGCAGCAATTGCGGTTGCTGGAGCGGACCTATCGCAGCTTCGTGCGACGCGGCAGCCTGCTGACCGATGCGCAGCGCCAGCAGGTCACGGGCCTGAACCAGCAGCTGTCGGTCGCCTATAACGACTTCAGCCGGAAGGTGCTGGCCGATGAGGAGACGTGGATCGTCGTCGACGATGCGAAGCAGCTCGCCGGCCTGCCCGACAGCTTCGTCGCGTCGCTCAAGGCTGCGGCGGACGAGCGCGGGCTGACGGGAAAATGGGCGATCGTGAACACGCGGTCGTCGGTCGCGCCGGTGCTGACCTATGCCACCGACCGCGGCCTGCGGGAGAAGGTGTGGCGCGCCTTCACAATGCGCGGCGACAATGGCAACGCCAACGATACCAAGGCGACGATCGCGACCATCCTGAAACTGCGGCAGGAGCGGGCGAAGCTGCTCGGCTTCCGCAACCATGCGTATCTGCGCATGGACGACACGATGGCCGAAACGCCCGCCAATGCGAAGGCGCTGATGATGCGCGTCTGGCCCGCCGCCGTCGCGCGGGTGCGCGAAGAGGTCGCCGACATGCAGGCGCTGGCGCGCAAGGACGGCGCGAAACTCACCATCGAGCCATGGGATTATCGCTTCTACGCCGAAAAGGTACGCAAGGCGAAATACGACCTCGATGAAAGCGAGGTGAAGCCGTATCTCCAGCTCGACAATATCGTGCAGGCCGCCTTCTACGCCGCCGGTCGCCTCTATGATCTGAAGTTCATCGAGAATACCGGGCAAATCCCGGTGTTCGAAAAGAATGTCCGCACCTTCGTCGTCACCGATGCGAAGACGGGGCGGAATGTGGGCGTCTTCTATCTCGACAACTTCGCCCGGTCGGGCAAAAGGTCGGGGGCATGGGCGACGCGCTATCGCGGGCAGCAGAAGCTGGGCGGCGAAACGAACGTGCTGGCGTCGAACAACAACAATTTCGTGAAGGGCGCGGGCGGTCAGCCGACGCTCATCAGCCTCGACGATGCGACGACACTGTTCCACGAATTCGGCCATGCGATCCATTCGTTCCTGCAGAACGTGACCTATCCGGGTCTGGCGGGCACGCCGCGCGACTTCGTGGAATATCCGAGCCAGGTGAACGAAAACTGGCTGCTGACCCGCGACGTACTCGACCGCTTTGCCAAGCATTATCAGACCGGTCAGCCGATGCCGCAGGCGCTGGTCGACAAGATCGAGAAGTCGTCGACCTTCAATCAGGGCTTCGACACGGTTGAATATCTGTCGTCCGCAATCGTCGACATGGAGTTGCACGATCGCGAGACGCCGATAACCGATGTCGCCGCGTTCGAGCGCGAGACGCTGGGCAAGCTGGGCATGCCGAAGGAGATCGTGATGCGGCACCGCCTGCCGCAGTTCAATCACCTGTTCTCGTCCGATGCCTATTCGGCGGGCTATTATTCCTATCTGTGGTCGGAAACGATGGACGCCGATACATGGGCGGCGTTCGAAGCGACCGGCAATGTCTGGGACAAGGCGACGGCGGACCGGTTCCGCACGACATTGCTGTCGACCGGCAACGAAACCGACCGCAAGGAAGCCTATCGCGCGTTCCGTGGCCGCGATCCGGACGTAACCGCGCTGTTCAAGCGCCGCGGATTCCCGGTCCAGTAAAATCCTCCCCGCTCCGCCGGGAGGGGTACCATGCGCAGCATGGTGGAGGGGGGTGTCCGCAACCGGAACTGCCGGGATGCGGACACCCGCCTTACACCGCCTCCGGCCAGTGGTTAGCGTCCACCACCGGCTTCCGGCGAACGGCATCGACGCCAAGCTTCGTCCCAACCCCGCCCTTGCCGAACACCAACTCCGCCGGCGTCAGCGCATGCAACGTCTCGCCGACCCCGCCGACGCCCCCGGTACTGACCACCACATAGGCGATGGCGTTGTCGCCGCAGCCAAGCATCGCATCGACGATCGTCCCGACCGCTTCGCCCTGTGGGCCGGTCAACGTCGCCCCGATCACGCCGCCGGCCGCGTAGAGCGACGGAACCGGATGGCGCGCGCTCGCGTCCGCCGCCGCGCTGCTGCCCTTGTCATAGCTTGCCTGCCGGCCGAGCCAACGCCAGACGCCGATGACGTTCACCAGCGTCAGGAACGCGTTCGACAGCACCAGATTGGTTTGTCCGCTGGTCAGCCCGACCGTCGTCCACGCCACCGATCCGACACAGAATATGACGAAGCCCCAACCGGTGATCCGCGCGCCGAGATTGGCGGCAGTCATCATCGCCGCAATCATGGTCGCGGCCGGCGCGATCCACCCGGCAGACTCCGCCATCATTTTCTCCGTTCCATTTCAATACGATACGGATAATCGACAGATCGGTTCCTGCCCGGTGCAACGACCCCCTCGCCAAGCGCGTTGAAATTATATAACAAGGGTTTGTAACGAGTCTGCGCGCCCGGTTGGACGACGCAGCGGACATGGAGAGTGCATGACCGGCGACAGCCGCACGAATCTGCCGCGCCTCGCGCTGCACGTGCCCGAACCCAAATTCCGTCCCGGCGACGCGGTGGACTTCGCCGATGTCGCCGTGCCGCCGGCCGGCGCGCAGCCCCGTCCCGACACCGCCGCCGTGCCCGACAGTTTCCACGACCTCAGCTACACGCTGGTCCGGGTGCTGGACGAACAGGGTCAGGCGGTCGGCCCATGGAACCCCCGGCTCGACCCCGACATGCTGCGCCGGATGCTGCTCAAAATGGCGACGGTGCGCGCGTTCGACGAACGCATGTTCCGCGCGCAGCGGCAGGGCAAGACCAGCTTCTATATGAAATGTACGGGCGAAGAGGCGATCGCGGTTGCCGGAACCATGGCACTCGACCGCGACGACATGACCTTCCCCAGCTATCGTCAGCAGGGCATCCTGATCACGCGCGATTATCCGCTGATCGAGATGATGAACCAGATTTATTCGAATACTGCCGACAAGTTGCAGGGCAAGCAGCTGCCGATCATGTACTCCTCGAAGGATTTCGGGTTCTTCTCGATCTCCGGCAACCTGACGACGCAATATCCGCAGGCGGTGGGCTGGGCGATGGCATCGGCGTCGAAGGGCGATACGCGGATCGCGGCGACCTGGTGCGGGGAGGGGAGCACGGCGGAAGGCGACTTCCACTCCGCGCTGACCTTCGCGACGGTCTACCGCGCGCCGGTGATCTTCAACGTCGTCAACAACCAGTGGGCGATCAGCAGCTTTTCGGGCTTTGCGGGGGCGGAGGCGACGACCTTCGCTGCACGGGCGATCGGCTATGGGATCGCCGGGCTGCGGGTCGACGGCAACGACGCGCTCGCGGTCTATGCTGCCACCGCCTGGGCCGCCGAGCGGGCGCGGACCAATCAGGGACCGACGCTGATCGAACATTTCACCTATCGCGCCGAGGGGCACTCGACCTCGGACGATCCGTCGCAATATCGCTCGGCGGGCGAGCCGACGGCATGGCCGCTGGGCGACCCGATCGCCCGTCTGAAGGCGCACCTGATCGCGATCGGCGAGTGGGATGACGAACGCCACGCGGCGATGGACCACGAGGTCGCCGAACAGGTCCGCACCGCGCAGAAGGCGGCGGAGGCCAACGGCATTCTCGGCCACGGCCTGCACCAGCCGCTCGACACGCTGTTCGATGGCGTGTTCGAGGACATGCCCTGGCATCTTCGCGAACAGCAGGCGCAGATGATGGCTGAGGAGGAAGCCTCCGGCCGCCCCTGGGCGCGCAAGGAGGGCCACTGACATGGCGCGGATGAACATGATCCAGGCGATCAATTCCGCGATGGACGTCGTGATGGATCGCGACCCGAACGTCATCGTGATGGGCGAGGATGTCGGCTATTTCGGCGGCGTGTTCCGCGCGACCGCAGGCTTGCAGAACAAATACGGCAAGACCCGCGTGTTCGATACGCCGATCACCGAATGCGGCATCATCGGCGTCGCGGTCGGCATGGGCGCGTACGGTCTGCGTCCGGTCCCGGAAATCCAGTTCGCCGACTATATCTATCCCGCGCTCGACCAGCTGGTCAGCGAGGCGGCACGGCTGCGCTATCGCTCGGCGGGCGACTTCACCGCACCGATCACGGTGCGCTCGCCCTTCGGCGGCGGTATTTTCGGCGGACAGACGCACAGCCAGTCGCCCGAAGGCATCTTCACGCACGTCAGCGGCATCAAGACGGTTATCCCGTCGACGCCTTATGACGCGAAGGGGCTGCTGATCGCTGCGATCGAGGACAATGACCCGGTGCTCTTCTTCGAGCCGAAGCGCATCTATAACGGCCCGTTCGACGGCAATTGGGACAAGCCGGCGCAGAACTGGTCGAAGCATCCCGGCGGCGAAGTGCCCGAGGATTACTACCGGATCGAACTGGGCAAGGCGAAGGTCGTGCGCGAAGGTGCCGACCTGACCATCCTCGCCTATGGCACGATGGTCCATGTCGCACAGGCGACCGTGGAAGCGGCCGGCGTCGATGCCGAAATCCTCGACCTGCGCACGCTGGTCCCGCTCGACATCGACGCGATCGAGGCGTCGGTGAAGAAGACCGGTCGCTGCATGATCGTGCACGAGGCGACCCGGACGGGCGGCTTCGGTGCCGAATTGTCGGCATTGGTGCAGGAACGCTGCTTCCACCATCTCGAAGCGCCGATCGAGCGCGTGACCGGCTTCGACACGCCGTATCCGCATAGCCTCGAATGGGCGTATTTCCCGGGGCCGGTCCGCATCGGACAGGCGCTCAAGAAGATCATGCAGGACTGACCGCCATGGCACGTTTCTCTTTCCGCCTGCCCGACATCGGCGAAGGCATTTCCGAGGCCGAGATCGTCGCGTGGCACGTTGCCGTTGGCGACCGTGTCGAGGAAGACGGGCGTCTCGCCGACATGATGACCGACAAGGCGACGGTCGAAATGGAAAGCCCGGTCGCGGGTACGGTCGTCGAACTGGCGGGCGAGCCGGGCGATCAGGTGGCGATCGGCGCGACTCTGGTCGTAATCGAGACCGAGGGCGAGGTGGTGCAACCGGCCGAGCCGGAGCGGGTCGAGGCGGAAAATCCGGGCGTTGAAGAAGTCGTAAATCCTCCCCGGAACGGGGAGGGGGACCAGCCGCAGGCTGGTGGAGGGGGTGCGCCGCTGGACGCAACACCCGCCGATGTTCCACAGGAGGCAGCCCCCCTCCACCGTCCTGCGGACGGTCCCTCTCCCCGCGAGCGGGGAGGTGCTTTGGCATCCCCGGCCGTCCGTCAGCGGGCCAAGGATCTGGGCATCGACCTGTCCGCCGTCCACCACGACGGCCCGCACATCCGCCACGCCGACCTCGACGCCTATCTCCGCTACGGCAGCGCGCAGGGCTATCGCGCGCCCAACGCCTCCCGCGCCCGCCCGGACGAAACCGTCAAGGTCATCGGCATGCGCCGCCGCATCGCCGAGAATATGGGGGCGGCGAAGCGCCACATCCCGCACTTCACCTATGTCGAGGAAATCGACGTCACCGCGCTGGAGGCGATGCGTGCCGACCTGAATGCGGCGCGGGGCCAGCGGCCGAAGCTGACGATGCTGCCGTTGCTGATCGTCGCGATCTGCCGCACGCTGCCCGATTTCCCGATGCTCAACGCGCGATATGACGACGAAGCGGGTGTCGTCACGCGCTTCGGCAGCGTCCATCTGGGGATGGCGGCGCAGACCGATGCGGGACTGATGGTACCGGTGATCCGCGACGCGCAGGACATGAACCCGTGGCAGCTGGCCGGCGAGATCACCCGCCTCGCCGAAGCGGCACGCACCGGCAAGGCGAAGTCGGAGGAACTGTCGGGTGGCACGATCACCGTCACGTCGCTGGGGCCGCTGGGCGGGATCGCGACGACGCCGGTCATCAACCGGCCCGAGGTCGCGATCATCGGCCCGAACCGCATCGTCGAGCGCCCGGTGTTTCGTGCGCGGCCGGGCGGGGGCGAGGAGATCGTGAAGGCCAAGTTGATGAACCTGTCGATCAGCTGCGACCACCGCGTCGTCGACGGCCATGACGCCGCCAGCTATGTTCAGGCGTTGAAGCGGCTGATCGAAACGCCGGTGCTGCTGTTCGCCGACTGACCCGTCGGCCGGCAACCGCCGCGTTCGGCCAGCGTTGGATGCGGAGGGTTGCGGAATGCGAGCAGGATCGATGATCGGCGTGGCGATGCTGGCGGCGGCGGCGGCGGTGGCGCCGTCGGCGATCGCGCAGAAGCCGGCTGCGACGGCCGATTACGAGTTCGAATACACCTACCCGGCGCAAGCGGCCCGCATCGCGCCGCTCAAGGCGTGGCTGGAAGCCGACAAGGCGAAACGGCGCGCCTGGGTCGTCCGCGCTTCGGCCGAAGCGCGCCGGGAAGCGAAGGCCGCCCGCGCTCCGTTCCGGGCGTACGACGTGCAGCAGGGCTGGGAGGTCGTCACCGAAACGCCGCGCTTTCTGAGCCTGTCGTCGGCCAGCTACAGCGATACCGGCGGGGCGCATGGCAATGGCTCGTCCGGTGGGTTGATCTGGGACAAGCGAGCCGGGCGGCGGATGAACGCCGTGTCGTTGTTCCTGTCCCCTGCCGCGTTTCAGTCGGCCGTGATGACGCCGTGGTGCCGCTGGATGCGCGCCGAACGGACGCGGCGCGTGGGTGCCGATGTGGGCAGTGATACCGTCTTCGGCCGATGCCCGCCGGTAAAGGATGTGACCGTGCTCCTCGGATCGTCGAACGGACGCGCGTTCGACCGGATCGGGGTGATCGCCGATCAATATGTCGTCGGTTCCTATGCCGAGGGACCGTATGAACATACGCTGCCGGTGACGCAGGCGGTGTTGCGCGCGGTGAAGCCGGAATATCGCGACGCGTTTTCACCGCGATGAGCAGGACGTGCAGATCGATTTGAACGTCACCTCGGCGAAGGCTGGGGTCTTGAGCGGCTCCTGTCCCTCGCCATCACGGGGAGACCCCGGCCTTCGCCGGGGTGACGTTTGCTGCTTCCAAATCCTTCCCGTGCATGGGTAGGCGGACCGCCGCAAAGCCGGGGTGTGGAGATCGCCCGCGCAGCGCATCGGTTTCGTCTGCCGACACCCCCCTCCACCAGCTGCGCTGGTCCCCCTCCCCGCGAAGCGGGGGAGAGTTACGCGATCGCTTCCCCGAACATCAGCGCCCGCACGAACCGCACCGGCGGCGATCCGTGCGAAATCGCAGCATCGTTGTAGCGCATCAGGTCGAACTTGCCGCCCGCGCGGCGTTCGGCTTCGCGGCGCATGTCCATATGCTCGCTATAGCCGACGAAATAGCTGAGCAGCTGTGTCGACCCCAGTCGGGCGCGGGTCCATTTGCCGGCCGCCTCGCGTTCCTGCTGGAAGGCGCCTTCCATCATCAGCTTCATCGCCTGCGCTTCGGTCAGCCCTTCGGTATGGATGCCGATGTCGAGCAGCGTGTTGGTGATCGACCGCATCCGCATCTTGAGCACGGTCAGCTTGAACAGGGGATCGCCGTCCAGATAATCGGCATCGGCCATCATCCGTTCGGCATAGACCGCCCAACCTTCGACGAACGGTCCCGACGACAGCACGGCGCGGAGCACCGACTTGTTCTCGTTGCTGTGCGCGATCTGGAGGTAATGGCCCGGCATCGCCTCATGGATCGACAGATCGTGGATCATATAGTCGTTATATTCGCGCAGGAACGAGGTCGTCTGCGCCTCGGTCCACTCCGCCGGGATCGGCGACACGGCGTAGAAGGTGCCGAGATGTTTTTCGAGCGGCCCGGGGCTGTCGCAATAGGCGACGGACACGCCCTGCTGGAACTTCGGCATCTCGATGATCTGGACCGGGGTGGTCGGCACGCGGACCAGCTTCTTCTCGCGGACGAAGGCGGTGGCGGTTTCCAGCGTCGAGCGCGCCTTGGCCATCACCTGCGACCGGGTCGGCCGCCGGGCATAGCTCATCTCCAGCGCGGCCTCGATCGCCTTTTGCTGCTGCGCCCGTGTCGGGCGCGCGGGGGTCGGCGGTGCCTTGGGCCGGCCGCGCAGGACGGTGCGGGCAAGGCCGTACATTTCCGCGCGCGTGTCGGCGGCGGCCTTTACCGCGCGCGCTTTGATCTCGGTACGCGATAGCGGCGAGAGCAGGGCGAACCTCACCTTCTGGTCGTACAGCTCAGGGCTGAGCCGGAACTCCCCCTTGGCGGCGGGGACCAGGACCGTGTCGAGCCAGCGCTGTTGCTCGGCGGTCGCGGTCTTCAGCGTCGCGACGGCGCGGTCGAACCGGGCGCGATCGGCACGGCCGAGCGTCGCGCGGTGCGGCACCAGCATCGTGTCGACGATCTGGAGCACGCCCGCATTCTGCTTGGCGACGGTGGTCGCATAGATGGCGGGGACACGCGCGGGCACGATGCTCTCGCGCATCTGGGCGAACATCGCCGGCACCTGCTCCATCCGCTTCGTTGCGGCGCGCAGCCGCTGCGGCCAAGGCGCGAAGTCGCGCGCGGCAAGGGCGTAGAGGCCGCCCGAAATGGTCCCGGCCGCGCCCTGCGGGTCCCAAGCGAAGGGCTGCAATACTTCCAGCGTCCACAGCTGATAGCGCAGTTCATTGTCGAGCAGCGCGGCATCGACCTGATCGTCGCGCGACAGCGACGCACGCGGGATCGCCGCCAGCTCGGTCAGCGTCGCCCGCAGGAACGCGGCGTCGCGCGCACGGCCGGCAGCGGACAGGTCTTCGACCTGATCGTCATAGTCGTGATTGCCGAGCGCCGTGGCATAGCCCGGATGCAGCTTCGCCATGCCGTCGAGATATCGTTTCGACAGCCGCGCGAAGTCGCCAGCCGGTCCGCTCTGTGCCAGCGCGGGAAAACTGCCGGCGAGTGGCGCGAGCGCCATCAGCGCGACGAAATGGCGACGGTACATTCGATATTCCCCCAAGGTCGTTGGCGCAGGCTATCGCGCTTCCTGCACGGTACAAGCGGATTCAGTCGGCCCCGCGCAGTTCGATCGCGCGGGCGAAGACCTCGGCGAACATCTCGGGCGTCAGACGCCCGGTATTCTGATTGTAGCGCGAGCAGTGATAGCTATCGATCAACGTGACGCCGCTCGGCATCACATGTTCGGCGAGATGCGCGAACCGCGCCTTGGGCAGCCGGCCGCCCAGTACCTTCACCGCCGACTGGTGGGCGATGGCCCCAAGCGCGATGACGACCCGCAACGACGGCATCGCGGCCAGATCGACGTCGAGGAACGGGCGGCAGGTGCGGATTTCCTCGGGCGTCGGCTTGTTTTCGGGCGGGAGGCAGCGAACTGCGTTGATGATCGCAATGCCATTGGGTGTGGGTGCGTCATCGACCTTGCCGGTGTACGTACCTTCGGCAAGACCGGCCGCGATCAGCGTGTCCCAGAACAACGGTCCCGATCGATCGCCGGTGAACGGGCGTCCGGTGCGGTTGGCGCCTTGCAGGCCGGGGGCAAGGCCGATGATCGCCAGCCATGGATCGGCGTCGGAGAGTGGCTGGACGGGGGCGTTCCACCAGTTCGGATGCTCGACGCGCAGGCTTTCGCGCAGTTCGACGAGGCGCGGGCAGCGCGGACAGTCGCGTGAGGGTTCGGTGGTGTCGGTCAAAGGGGCGGCGGTGGGGGTGGCGATTTCCATCGCCAGCCGATAGGCGCAGCCGATGGCGACCTCAACCTATGCGATTGCGATCGGCTCGAACCGGCCGGGCCGGCATGGCGGTCCGGTCGCCGAAGTACGTGCCGCCATCGCCGCGCTGGACGGGGTGCGCGCGGTCGCGCCGATCATGGCCAGCGCGCCGCTCGGGCCGTCGCTGCGCCGCTATGCGAACACCGTTTTGTTGTTGGATACTTCGCTGTCGCCGCCCGATATGCTTGCGCAGTTGAAGGCGATCGAACGCAGCTTCGGCCGACGGCGCGGGCGACGCTGGGGATCGCGGGTGATCGACCTCGACATCATCCTGTGGTCGGGCGGCAGCTGGCACGGCCCCGGCCTGTGCGTACCGCATCTCGCGTTTCGCGAGCGGTTGTTCGTCCTGCGCCCGCTGCGGCAGGTCGCGTCCGACTGGCGCGATCCGGTCACCGGACGTACCATCCGCCAGCTGCACCAACTGGTTGACCGCGCCCGTCCGCGGGACTAGGGGCGGGGGCTTCGTGGGCCCGTAGCTCAGTTGGTAGAGCAACGGACTTTTAATCTGTAGGTCTCGGGTTCGAATCCCGACGGGCTCACCACCTCCGCACCGCCGGAATCCTCCAGCGATCGCCGTTACTTGGCGTCGCATTCGCCGATGCGTTTGCCCTCGACATGGACCTTTTGCGACATCGCGGTCCGGCCGGTCATTTCCATCTGCTGATCGGTCGTGAAGCTGGTCGGCGTGAACGTGCCCGTGGTCTTGCCCGCCATCTGCGTGTCGCCGGGCAGCTTGCAGCTCACCTCGCTCTCGATCCGGCCGCCAGCGAAGCTGTTGCTGGTGACGCTGCAATCCGCGCCCGACTGCTTGAGCATTTCCGCCGGACCCTTCGCCGCCTGTTCGGGCGTGATGCAGACGCTGGTCGTCCGCGCGGGCGGGTTAGCGGGAATGCCGGCGGGCATGTTCGCCATCTTCAGGTCGCTGACCTGCGTGCGCACTTCCCATTTGCCCGGCTGGAGCTTGGGTGTCTCCGCGCCAGCGCCGGTTTCGGAGGACACGACCTCGCCGGTAGCCGAATTGCTGGTGAGCGTGGTCGAGCCGGTCTTCTGGTCGCCACAGGCCGACAGCGTCAGCGCTCCCAGCGCTACCAACGGGATCAGTTTCTTCACGCCACGCTCTCCTGCATTCGTTTCGGGGGTAACACTTTAGCCCCCTCCTGCGTTGCGCCATGCATGAGCGAAACACTTCGTCCCGAACCGCGCCCGTCCCGCCGTACCCCGTGGAGCATCGTCGGTATCGCCGCCGCCGGGTTCGTTTTGTTGCTGCTGTTCTTCCTCGCCGATCAGGTGGTGCGCGGGAGCAGCTTCGCGTTCGACCGGCGGTTGCTGCTGGCGCTGCGCGGCACCGATGGCGCGCCGGTCGCGTCCGAAAAATTCACCTCGATGGTCCGCGACGTCACCGCGCTCGGCAGTACGACCGTGCTGACCATCGTCGTCGCCTTCGTCGCGCTGCTGCTGGCCAGCATCGGACGCTGGCGGACGGGGGCGCTGGTCGCGGCGGCGTGCGCCAGCGGCAGCTGGGCCAATGTCCTGTTCAAACACGCCGTGTCGCGTACCCGCCCCGACCTGGTCCCGCATCTGATGGCCGAGACGTCGAACAGCTTTCCGAGCGGTCATGCCGCCAATTCGGCGATCGTGTATCTGACACTGGCGACGCTTGCCTGGCCGCTGCTGCGCCAGCCGGCCGCGCGCGCCTTCGCGATGGCTGCCGCCGCGTCGCTGGTCGTCGCGATCGGCGTCAGCCGCGTCTATCTGGGCGTGCACTGGCCGAGCGACGTGCTGGCCGGATGGCTGTTCGGAGCATTGTGGGCGATCGGATGGTGGCGGATCGAGCTGCGCGTGCTGGGCGGGCGGTAACGACGGAAACCTTTGCGACGGCGCGGGCAGCGTCGTAACGTTAGCGCAAACAATAACCGATGGAGGGACGGATGAAGGCTAGGTTTGCGCTGGTAACGGCATCGTTGCTGCTGGGTGTGGGGAGTGCGCAGGCGCAAATCGCGCCGGCCGGCGGCGCACCGAGCAGCTCCCCCAATTCCGAGGACACGACGCGCAGCGTCACCAGCGACCGCGACCAGCAATTCGCGCTCGACCGCATTCGTGACGAGGCAGGCACCACGGTCGATGCGCGCGCTTCGCGGCGCAGCGCCAAGCGGATCGTGGCGGCCAAGCCGTCGGACCTGACGGTCGGCGCGTCGGTGTTCGACAAGACCGGCGTGGCGCTGGGCACGATCGAGGCGGTGAAGCGCGAGGGCGTGCAGCTGCTCGCGGGCAGTTCGCGGGCGATGGTGCCGGCGGATGTGTTCGGCATGATCCGGGGGCAGCTGGTGCTGAACGTCACCAAGGCGGAGTTCCAGCAGCAGACGGGGACGGGGGCGAGGTAATCGCCATCCGACGCAACGATTGCCCGGTCGTCACTCCCGCGTAGGCGGGAATGACGATGGTTGCCTCAGCGGAACGGCAAGATGATGTCCGCCCCGTGGCGGGTTGCCTTGTCATAGGCGATGTCGTGGTCGCCGATCCTGCGGACCGCCGCCATGCCGGCCTCCTTGATCCCGTCGCAGCCGGCGGCGTTGATCGCGTCGGCCACGTCGCCGCGATGGTCCCACGCATAGCGGACATGGCCTTCCTCATGCTTGAGCAGCGTCGCGAGGTACCGGTCGAACTGCGCCCGCACCTTTGCCGGCACGTCCGCGTCGGCGAGGCGCGGCACGGTGACGATCGCTTCGAAACCGATATTGTCGAGCGTGGTGCTGCACTTCCCCGCCGCATCGCGCCGCCAGCGCCAGTTGATGTTCCAGCGGCTGAGGCCGTCGACCCGCTTGCCGTCATTGGGATCGGTCGGACGCGCGGCGTCGATCGAGCGGCGGATCGCGGCGACGCTGCGCCCGGTGACGGCATATTCCTCGATCCGGACATTGGGGATGCCGTCGAACGGGGCGGTCGAGCCTTGCAGCGTCAGCAGCGTGGCGATCAGGGCGGCGGCGAGGACGGTCTGCATGGCGGGGGAGGGTAGCCGGGGCGTGGCGGAAGGCAATGGGGGAGTTAAGGGGGTAGCCCGTAGCCGAACCGTAGGCGCGACCTTTCGCACAGCGGGTATCTCTTCGTACCCCGGCGAAGGCCGGGGTTCAGTTGCGAAGGCTGTTCCGTATCTCGTTGGCGTTTCCCACTGGACCCCGGCCTTCGCCGGGGTACCGATAAGGAGTTTGCCCAGAGGTGCCGACTGAGCCGAGCGGGCTTGGCAACGCCCCGGCCGAGAGCGTAGTCCCGTCGGGAAGCCATTTTCGGCATGTTGCCCTTGAACAGCGCGAGGCAATGTTGCAGTCCGCCAAGCTACGGGGCGGGCGGCGATCGTCGAAACGAATGAAGCGCGGTGTCAGCCGCCCAGTTGGGCGAGCAACGTCTTCGCCGCCAGCGTCTCGGCCTCCTGCTTCGACGTGCCGGTGGCTTCGGCCGCCGCCAGCTTGCCGATGGTCACGCGCACGGTGAAGCGCGGGGCGTGGCCGGGGCCGGATTTGTCGACGATCGCATAGTCGGGCGGACGGCGATTGTTGGCGGCCGCCCATTCCTGCAGCGCCGATTTGGGGTGCCGCGGCACCCGCAGCTGCGCGTCGATCCGCGATCCCCACAGGTCACGGACCAGCGCGCGGGCGGCGTCATGGCCATGGTCGAGATAGAAGGCACCGATCAGCGCCTCCATCACATCGCCCAGCACATTGTCACTGTCGCCGGCACCGTCGTCGCGCGCCTGCTTGCCGAGCTTCAGATGCGGGACCACGCCGATGCCGCGCGCGATCTCGGCGCAGACGGCGCCGGTGACCAGCGCGTTGAACCGCTTCGACAGCGCGCCTTCGCTCTCCGCCGGGAAGCGTTCGTACAGCCATTCGGCGACGGCGAGGCCGAGCACGCGGTCGCCGAGAAATTCGAGCCGCTCATAGGTCGCCTTCGCGGTGCTGCCATGGGTCAGCGCCCGCGCATATTCGTCGATGCGGGTCGGCGCGCGGCCCAGCGCCTGCGCGACCCAGCCATGCAGGACGTCGCTCAGAAGCCTTCCCCGATCCGGTTCCACCGCGCGGCCGAAACCCACGTCCATGGCAGCAGCCACTGCGCCGATCCATCGGTCGAGAAGAAGTTCACGACGGCCTTGCCCTCGATATTCTCTAGCGGAACGATGCCGATGCCGCCGCCTTCGCGCGCCGGGAAGCGGCTGTCGGCGCTGTCGTCGCGATTGTCGCCCATCAGGAAGGCATGGCCGGCGGGCACGGTGAACACGCCGGTATCGTCCGCTTCGGTCGTGCCGAGGTCGAGGACGTTATAGCTCTTGCCGTTGGGCAACGTCTCGCGGAACTGCGGATAGGCGCAGACCGGCTTGTCGGCGATCACCTTCTGGAAGGCATAGTCGCAATCGGTGTTGGGCGACACCGGCGCGACCCAGTCGGCGACGCGCTGCTTCGGGATCGCCGTGCCGTTCAGGAACAGCTGTCCGCCGCGCATCTGTACCGTGTCGCCCGGAATGCCGATCACGCGCTTGATGTAATCCTGCTTGGCGGAGGGCGGTGCCTTGAACACCACCACGTCGCCGCGCGCGGGCGTGCGCGGCAGGATGCGGCCGGGGATCAGCGGGATGCCCCAGGGCAGCGAATAGCGCGAATAGCCGTAGTTCCATTTGGTGATGAACAGATAGTCCCCGATCATCAGCCGCGGCTGCATCGACCCCGAGGGGATCGAGAAGGGCGAGAACAGGAACGACCGGATGATGAACACCACGATGGCAAGCTTCAGCAGGAAGACCATCAGGTCCGCCCCTTCGGAACGCTTCGGCTTGGGGGCGGGCGCGGGCGGAGTCGGCGCGGGGGCAGCCGGGGCGGGGTCGAGAGCCATGGATGGTGCCATGCGTGGGGCGGGGCGGGGCGTCAAGTGGGTGGGGGGGCCGGGGGCGGTCGGGGCAGGAGGCGCGGGAGACTCCAGCTTTCGCTGGAATAAGGATTTCGGCCGATGCTTTTTGCCGTGCACGTCATGCCAGCGCAGGCTGGCATCTCCGCCCGCATCACGATACGGCTGCCCTATGCGTGGCGGCTGGACCTACATCATGGCGAACCGCCCGTTTGGCATGACCTATGTCGGGGTGACCGCGAACCTATCCGCGCGCGTCTGGCAACACCGGCACGACGAAGGCTCTGCCTATTGCCGGAAATACGGGATCAAGACGCTTGTGCTGGCCGAGCATCACGAGGACGTCGAAACCGCTATACGGCGTGAGAAGGCGTTGAAGGCATGGCGGACGGAATGGAAACACCGGCTTATCGCCCAATCCAACCCGGTGTGGCGAGACTTGTTCGACGACATCGTGTGAGCCGATAGAGACCCCAGCCTTCGCTGGGGTGACGTTGGGGGCCGAGCGTATCGCGGTACGGGAGGAGATACCACCCTGCGCCGGCATGACGATAGAAGGGTGTGGACCTGCCCCCGTTCCCCGCTCTAGGGCAGCCCCATCCTAACCGACGACAGCACGAGGGACGATATGGCGATGCAGGACTGGTCCGCGATCGAGGGGCTTGGCAGCACGAAGCTCACCGAACTGTTCGCAAACGATCCCGACCGGCTGGACAAGCTGACCGTCGATGTCGGCGGGCTGCATTTCGACTTCGCCAAGACGCATCTCGACGATGCCGCCGTCGAGGCGTTCACCGGCCTCGCCGCGACGATGGAGCTGGCCGCCAAGCGCGACGCGCTGTTCTCAGGCGCGGTGGTCAATGTGACCGAGGGTCGCGCGGCCACCCACACCGCCGAGCGCGGCGAGGGTAACCCGGACGATGTCGCGCAGGCGCGGGCGTTCCAGTCGCGGATGCGGCAGGTGATCGACGCGATCGAGGCCGACGCCTTCGGGCCGGTGCGCCATATCCTGCATGTCGGGATCGGCGGGTCGGCGCTCGGCCCCGATCTGATCTTCGACGCGCTGGGCCGCGACGAGGACAAGTACGACGTGGCGATCGTGTCGAACGTCGACGGCGTGGCGATGGAGGAGGCGGTCAAGGGCTTCGACCCCGCCGCCACGCTGCTGGTCGTCGCGTCCAAGACCTTCACCACGACCGAGACGATGCTGAACGCGGAATCGGCGATGGTGTGGATGCGCGAAGGCGGGGTCGAGGACCCGTTCGGCCGCGTGATCGCGCTGACCGCGTCGCCGGACAAGGCGGTGGAATGGGGCGTCGACGAAACGCGCGTGCTGCCCTTCGCCGAGTCGGTCGGCGGGCGCTATTCGCTGTGGTCGACCTTGGGTTTCCCGTTCGCGCTGGCGCTGGGGTTCCAGGCCTATGAGGAGCTGCTGGAGGGTGCGGCCGAGATGGACCGGCATTTCCGGCTGAGCGAACCGGCGAAGAACGCGCCGGTGCTGGCGGCCTTTGCCGACCTTTATTATTCGCAGGTGAAGGGTTGCGAGACGCGGGCGACCTTTGCCTATGACGAGCGGTTGCGGTTGCTGCCGTCCTATCTTCAGCAGCTGGAAATGGAATCGAACGGCAAGTCGGTGACGGCGGCGGGCGAGCCGCTGGGGCGCAATTCGGCGGCGATCACCTGGGGCGGGGTCGGTACCGATGCGCAGCATGCGGTGTTCCAGCTGCTGCACCAGGGCACCCGGATCGTGCCGCTGGAGTTCGTGGCGGTCATCGAGGCGGGCGACACGCTCGACCCGGCGCATCATCGGCAGCTGCTGCTCAATGCCTTTGCACAGGGAGCGGCGCTGATGGCAGGCAAGACCAACGACGATCCGGCACGCGCCTATGCCGGCGACCGGCCGTCGTCGACGATCCTGCTCAAGGACCTCGACCCGCGCACGCTGGGGGCGCTGATCGCCTTCTACGAGGCGCGGACGTTCGTGAATGCGGCGCTGCTCGGCATCAATCCGTTCGACCAGTTCGGCGTCGAGCTGGGCAAGGAAATGGCGAAGGCAGCCGATCGGGGCGGTCAGACGTTCGATGCGTCGACCAACGACCTTCTGGCACGGGCAGGACTTGCATGAGCGACTATGATTACGACCTCTTCGTCATCGGCGCGGGATCGGGCGGCACCCGCGCCGCGCGCGTGTCGGCGGCGCATGGCGCGAAGGTGGCGGTGGCGGAGGAATATCGCGTCGGCGGCACCTGCGTCATCCGCGGCTGCGTGCCCAAGAAGCTGCTGGTCTATGGCGCGCACTTCGCCGAGGATCTGCGCGATGCCAACGCGTTCGGCTGGGACGTGCCGGCGCAGTGCAATTTCAGCTGGGAACGGCTGCGCGACAATGTGCTGAGCGAGGTCGACCGGATCAACGGCGCGTACACCAGCACGCTGGAGAATCACGGCGTCGACATCATCCACGAACGCGCGACCGTGACGGGGCCGCATTCGGTGAAGCTGTCGGGCGGGCGCGAAGTCACTGCCGAGCGTATCCTGATCGCAGTCGGGGCCAAGCCGGCGGTGCCGTCCTGCCCGGGGGCGGAGCATGGCATCACCTCGAACGAGGCGTTCCATCTGGACGGCGTGCCCAAGCGCATCCTGATCGCGGGGGCGGGCTATATCGCCAACGAATTCGCCGGGGTGTTCCACCAGTTCGGCGCGCACGTCATCCTGATCAACCGCACCGACGTCATCCTGCGCGGCTATGACGAATCGATCCGCGACCGGTTGCTGCAAATCTCCATGACCAAGGGGATCGAGTTCCGCTTCCACGCCGAGTTTGAGGGGATCGAGAAGGGCGACGATGGCTGCCTGACGGTCAAGATGTCGAACCACGAACCGGTCACGGTCGACATGGTGATGTTCGCGACCGGGCGCGTGCCCAATACCGAAGGGCTGGGGCTGGAGAGCGCCGGCGTCGAACTGGACGACAAGGGCGCGGTGAAGGTGAACGAGCAGGCGCAGTCGTCCTGCCCGTCCATCTATGCGGTGGGCGACGTGACCAACCGCGTACAGCTGACCCCCGTCGCGATCCGCGAAGGCCAGGCATTCGCCGACCGCACCTATGGCGGCAAGGACGTGACGCTCGATTACGACTGCATCCCGAGCGCGGTGTTCAGCCATCCGCCGATGGCGGGCGTCGGCATGACCGAGGGCGAGGCGAAGACGAAACTCGGATCGGTCAAGGTGTATCTGTCCGATTTCCGCCCGATGAAGAACGTGCTGGCCGGCCGCAACGAACGCGCGCTGTACAAGATGATCTGCGAGGAAACGACCGGGCGGATCGTGGGCTTGCACATGATCGGGCCGGACGCTCCCGAAATCTTGCAGGCGGCGGCGATCGCGGTGAAGGCCGGGCTGACCAAGGACCAGTTCGACCAGACGGTCGCGCTGCATCCGACGATGGCCGAAGAACTGGTGTTGATGAAGTAACGAGGTCTTCCCCATACCGGGGAGGATCTACCCGCCACGAACGTCATCCCAGCGCAGGCTGGGATCTCCCGGTAAGGAAACGCGCGCCTCGCCGCGGGAGACCCCAGTCTTCGCTGGGGTGACGGTTGTTGTACTGGCTTAGCCCTCCGCCAAAATCACATCCGCCTCGCTGGTCGCCGAGCCACCGACCCGCTCGCCGATCGTCGCGGTCACCGCGACGTTCATCGTGACGTTGCCCAGCGTCCGCACGATATCCGGCAACGTCTCCACCGCGACCAGCAGCGCCAGCGGCTCGACCGGCACGCCCATCGCGACGGCGATCGGCGCGATCGAGGAGACGAAGCTGATCTGCCCCGGCAAGCTCGCCGCGCCCATCGTCGTGATCGCGCCCGCCGCGATGCCCGCCGCGATCTGACCGGCGCCCAGCGGCACGCCGAACACATGCGCGACGTACAGCGCGACGCCGACGTTCATCGCCGGACCGGTCGCACGGAACAGCGCCACCGCCATCGGCAGCACCACGCCGGCCGTCGCAACGGGAACGCCGATATCGGCCGCCCCCTTCAACGTCGCCGGCAGCGAGGCGAGCGAGCTTTGCGTCGAGATCGCGACCGCCTGTGCCGGGGTCGTCGCCTTCAGGAAGCGCCCGAACGGCACCCGCCCGCCGAAGCGCGCCAGCGGATAGGCGAGCAGCCAGATGCCGAGGCCCACGCTCACCAGCACCAGCACATAGTGGATCAGCGCCCCGAACGCCGCCGACCCGGCCCGCGCGCCCACGACATAGCCGAGCGCGAACACGCCGATCGGCCCCAGCCACAACACCCAGTTGATGACGATCAGCATCGTGTCGGCGACCGCCTGAAACAACCGCACCAGCACGCCGCGATTGTCCTGCGGCAACCGGGTCAGCGCAAAGCCGAAGACCAGGGTGAACAGGATCAGCGGCAGGAACTGATCGTTCGCCGCCGCCGATACCGGATTGGTCGGCACGATCGCGACGAGGAAGTCGGTGAACGGCGGCACCTTCGCCGCCGGCGCGGCAGTGCCGAAGGTCGAGCGCAGCGCTTCCGCCGCGGTATTGCCGAGCGGAAACAGGTCGAGCAGCGTCAGGGTGAACAGCGCGCCGAGCGCCGACGACGTCCACAATATGACGACGAACAGCAACAGCGACCGGGTGGCGATCCGCCCGGCGCGCGCCGCCTCCGCCGTCTGGGCGATGCCGGTGATAAGCAGGGCGACGACCAAAGGCACGATGGTCATCCGCAATGCGTTCAGCCACGCCGTACCGATCGGTTCGGCGATGGCGATGCCCGACAGGGCGGTGTCGGGCGACTGCCCCGCCAGGAAAACGCCCAGCGCCAGCCCCGCACCTAGTCCCGCCAATATTCGTGTCGCCTGCGACATGCTCGCCCTTTTGTAAAAGTAGCGGTAATACCCCGCCCAACCGAACGCTCAACCTGAAGGCGTATGTGACGATGGCAAGGAAATATTTCGGCACCGACGGTATACGCGGGCTGACCAACACCAAGCCGATGACCGCCGAGATGGCGATGCGCATCGGCATGGCGGCGGGTGCGCACTTCCGCCGGGGCGATCACCGGCACCGGGTGGTGATCGGCAAGGATACGCGCCTGTCGGGCTATATGCTCGAAAACGCGATGGTCGCGGGCTTCACCTCGGTCGGCATGGATGTGGTGCTGGTCGGCCCGCTGCCGACCCCGGCGGTGGCGATGCTGACCCATTCGATGCGCGCCGACATGGGCGTGATGATCTCCGCCAGCCACAACCCCTTCCACGACAACGGTATCAAGCTGTTCGGACCGGATGGCTACAAGCTGTCCGACGCCGACGAACTGGCGATCGAGGCATTGATCGACAGCGAGGTCGAACTGTCCGCACCGGGCGATATCGGCCGCGCCAACCGGATCGAGGACGCACGCGGGCGCTATATCCACTTTGCCAAATCGACCTTTCCCGAAAATTTGCGGCTCGACGGGATGAAGCTGGTCGTCGATTGCGCCAACGGTGCGGCGTACAACGTCGCCCCCTCGGCGCTGTGGGAGCTGGGCGCGGAGGTCATCGCGATCGGCGTGACCCCCAATGGCAAGAACATCAACGACCGCGTCGGATCGACCGCGCCGCAGACCCTGTCGGAGACGGTGGTGGCATCGGGCGCGCAGGTCGGAATTGCGCTGGACGGCGATGCCGACCGGCTGATCGTGGTCGACGAGGCGGGCCGGGTGATCGACGGCGATCAGCTGATGGCGACCATCGCCGCCAGCTGGGCACGGGCGGGCCGGCTGAAGGGCGGCGGCCTGGTCGCGACGGTAATGTCGAACCTGGGGCTGGAGCGGCATCTGGCGGCGCAGGGGCTGGGGCTGGTGCGCACCGCCGTTGGCGACCGCCATGTCCTCGAAAAGATGCGGACCTCGGGATATAATGTCGGCGGCGAACAGTCGGGGCATATCATCCTTTCCGACTATGCGACGACCGGCGACGGGCTGGTCGCGGCGTTGCAGGTGTTGGCCGAAATCCAGCGTTCGGGCGCCCCGGCGAGCGAGGTGCTGCACCGCTTCGACCCGCTGCCGCAATTGCTCAAAAATGTCCGGTTCGCCGGCGGCAAGCCGTTGGACGATCCGCGGGTGAAGGATGTCGTTGCCGGCGTCGAGGCGGAACTGGCCGGACGCGGCCGGCTGGTGCTGCGCGCGTCGGGGACCGAACCGGTCATTCGCGTGATGGCGGAGGGCGAGGATGCCGCCCATGTCGAACAGGTCGTCGACCGCATCTGCGACGCGGTGCGGCAGGCGGCCGGCTGATGCTGGCGATGAAGGCCGCGTGCGAACGCTGTGACGCGCCGCTGCCGGCGGCGGCGCATGGCGCGTTCATCTGCTCGCACGAATGCACCTTCTGCGCGGACTGCGCGGACGAGCTGGACGAGGTTTGCCCGAACTGCCGTGGCGAGCTGGTGGACCGACCGACCCGCCGCAAATAATCCTCCCCGGCACGGGGAGGGGGACCGTCCGCAGGACGGTGGAGGGGGGTGTCCGCATACGGAACCGTTGCGTTGCGGGGCCAGCCCCCTCCACCATCCGCTGCGCGGACGGTCCCCCTCCCCATGATATGGGGAGGATTTTAGGCAGGTCGATCCTCCCCACAGGGTGGGGAGGGGGACCGCGCCCGCAGGGCGTGGTGGAGGGGCTGCGCCGCATACGCCGCCGGTGCGTTGCGTGGGCACCCCCCCTTCCACCGGCTTCGCTGGTCCCCCTCCCCGTGCCGGGGAGGACTTTCAACCGTCCGACACCGCTGCTAACCCCACCCCATGACCACATCCCGTATCCTGATCGTCGCCGGTTCCGATTCCGGCGGGGGCGCCGGCATCCAGGCGGATATCAAGACCGCGACGATGCTGGGCGCGCACGCCATGACCGCGATCACCGCGATCACCGCACAAAACACGCTCGGCGTCGATGCGGTCCATCCCATCCCGACCGACATGGTGATGGCGCAGATCGACGCGGTGGTGCGCGACATCGGCGTCGACGCGGTAAAGATCGGCATGATCGGATCGGCGCGTACCGCCCATGCGCTGGCCGACCGGCTGCGCGAGTTGCGCGGCGTGCCCGTCGTGTTCGATCCGGTGATGATCGCGACCAGCGGTGCGCGGCTGGCCGATGAGGCGACGGTTGCGGCGTTCGAACGGCTGATGGCGGTGGCGACGGTCGCGACGCCGAACCTCCCCGAACTGGCGGCGCTGGGCGGCGTGGACGACATGCTGGAACGCGGCTGTGCGGTGCTGGAAAAGGGCGGCCATGGCGGGGGCGAGGTACTGGTCGACCGGCTGCACCAGCGCGGGAGCGGCGCCGCGCCGCTGATCGAATGGTCCTCCGCCCGCATCGACGACATGGCGACGCATGGCACCGGCTGCACCCTGTCGACCGCGATCGCATGCGAACTGGCGAAGGAATGGACGTTGGCCGAGGCGATCGGCCGCGCGCGCAGCTTCGTGCGGATCGCGATGCTGGACGCCGACGAACTGGGGCGCGGGGCGGGGCCGATGGCGCAGCAGGGCGTCCGGCTCGATCTCAACCAGTCGCGCTGGTCGCCGATGCTCAATCAGGTGACGGTGCCCGCGAACGACGTGCCGGCCAGCGAGCATTTCTACCGCCTGCTCGGCCTCAAGGCGATCGTACGATCCAGCCGCCGCTACGCCCGGTTCGAAAGCGAGGGCGGGGCGACCTTCTCGATCGAGATGACCGAGGAACGCAAGGTGCCGGCGGTGTATTTCGAGGTCGGCGACCTGAACGTCGTGGTCCATTATCTGAAAGGGCAGGGGCTGTCCTTCGCGCAGGAGCCGATCGACCGGCCCTGGGGCTGGCGCGAGGCGCGGCTGTTCGACCCGGCGGGCAACGAGGTGTGCCTGTACCAGGCGGGCGAGATGCGGCGCTTCCCGCCGTGGCGCATCGCCGGTGCCTGACTGGACGCAGGAGGCCCGCCATGCCGGGCCGGTGGCGGGGGTGGACGAGGCGGGGCGCGGGCCGCTGGCCGGACCGGTGGTCGCTGCCGCCGTGGTGCTCGACCGCGATTGCGTGCCGGAGGGCTTGAACGATTCCAAGCAGTTGAGCGCGAAGCGCCGCGCCGAACTGCACGCCCGGCTGCTGGAATGCGCGACGGTCGGCGTCGGGATCGCCAGCGTCGCGGAGATCGACGCGTTGAACATCCTGTGGGCGACGATGCTCGCGATGGAGCGTGCGGTCGATGCGCTGGGGATGGCGTGCGGCATGGTGTTGGTCGACGGCAATCGCTGCCCGAATTGGAGCCATCCCAGCATCGCGGTGGTCGGCGGCGACGCGATCAGCCTGTCGATCGCGGCGGCATCGATCGTCGCGAAACATACGCGCGATGCGATGATGGTCGAGGCGGACGTGCTGCATCCCGGCTATGGCTGGGCATCGAACAAGGGCTATGGCGCGAAGGTGCATCTGGAGGCGCTCAGGACGCTTGGGGTCACGCCGCTGCACCGGCGCAGCTTCGCACCCGTCGCGCAGGCGATGCTGCTCTGAATTCCTCCACGGAACGGGGAGGGGGACCGCCGCGAAGCGGTGGTGGAGGGGGGTGCCCGCAGACGGTTCGCTCGCCGCAGCCCCCTCCACCAGCCTGCGGCTGCTCATCCTCCCCGTACCGGGGAGGATTTGCGACGAGTTGAGCGTCCACCATATCTTGAGTCTGCTGGTGCACGTGAAACTCAACATCTGCCCCATAGCGACTCGATTCGTCGTCGCAACGAATCTCCCCCATCCGGAGAGTCAAGCATTACCTCTTGACCGCGACTCGTGGATTCCGCGACATGGCGGCAATGCAAGGGGAATGACGACGATGGTGGCAGTGAAAACCCGGAAGAAGAAGGCGACGACGACAGTCGCGCTTCCGCTCGACCGGATCCTGATGGACGACTGCATCGAAGCGATGCGCTCGCTGCCCGCCAGATCGATCGACTGTATCTTCGCCGATCCGCCGTACAATCTGCAACTGGGCGGCGACCTGCTGCGGCCCGACGGCAGCCAGGTCGATGCGGTCGACGACGACTGGGACAAGTTCGACAGCTTCGCCGCCTATGATCGCTTCACCAAGGCGTGGCTGAAGGAAGCGCGGCGCATCCTGAAGCCCGATGGCACGATCTGGGTCATCGGCAGCTACCACAATATCTACCGCGTCGGGTCGATCGTGCAGGATCAGGGCTTCTGGATCCTCAACGACATCGTGTGGCGCAAGTCGAACCCGATGCCCAATTTCAAGGGCACGCGCTTCACCAACGCGCATGAGACGATGATCTGGGCGTCGATGGGGGAGAAGGCGCGCTACACCTTCAACTATCGCCAAATGAAGACGCTGAACGACGAATTGCAGATGCGCTCGGACTGGGAATTCCCGATCTGCGGCGGGCCGGAGCGGCTGCGCAAGGACGGGACGAAGGTCCACCCGACCCAGAAGCCCGAGGCGCTGCTCTACCGCGTGCTGCTGGCATCGACCAAGCCCGGCGATGTGGTGCTCGACCCGTTTTTCGGCACCGGGACGACCGGCGCCGTCGCCAAGCGGCTGGGGCGGCATTTCATCGGGATCGAGCGCGACGCGACCTATGTCGAGGCGGCGACCGCCCGGATCGAGGCGGCGCTGCCGCTGGACGAATCGGCAATCCGCGCGATGCGCGCGCCGTCCAAACCGCCGCGCGTGGCGTTTGGCGTGCTGGTCGAAAACGGCCTCTTGCCGCCGGGATCGGTGGTGGTCGACAGCAAACGCCGCTTCCGCGCGACGGTGCTCGCCGACGGGTCGCTGCTGTCCGATTGCGGTGCTGCCGGGTCGATCCACAAGCTGGGATCGACGTTGCAGAGCGCGCCTTCCTGCAATGGCTGGACCTTCTGGCATACCGAAGGACCCAAGGGGCTGGTCGCGGTCGATGCGCTGCGCCAGCAATGGCTGCTCGCGACGCAACCCTGATGTATCTGCGCCCGGTCCGCTTCGTCGACACGCCGGTCGGGCTGCCCGACGGCGCTGCGGTTCGGCTGGCCGGGGGGATGCTGTGGTTCGCGGCCTATGAGGTGTTCGACCGGACGGGCTTGCGGATCACGGTGCCGATCGATCGGTTCGACGACTGGGTTGCGACCTTGCAGGCCGACAAGGCGGATCGTGCGCGGTTGCTGCATCGGCGGATCACTGGCCCACGCCCGCCGCTGACGCTGGGCGAGCGGGTGCTGCGGTTCGATCAGCCACAGGTGATGGCCATCCTGAACGTTACGCCCGACAGTTTTTCGGACGGCGGGGCGCATGTCGGTGATCCGGCGGGGGCTGCCGCGGCGGGCGTTGCGATGGCGGCGGCCGGGGCGGCACTGATCGATCTGGGGGGCGAATCCACCAAGCCGGGCGCGGCGACCGTGTGGGAAGGCGACGAGATCGCCCGCGTCGTGCCGGTGGCCGAGCGGCTGGCGGCGGCGGGGGTGGCGGTATCGGTCGACACGCGCAAGGCAGCGGTGATGGAAGCGGCGCTGGCGGCGGGGGCGCACATCGTCAACGACGTCGCGGCGCTCGCCTATGACCCGCGCGCGCTGGACGTCGTTGTCCGCAGCGGCTGTCCGGTCGTACTGATGCATTCGCCCGCCCCGGCGCAGGGACCGCATGGGGGAGATGGCTATCGCGATCCGCTATTCGACGTGTTCGACTGGCTGGAGGCGCGGATAGAGGCGGTCGTCGCCGCCGGAGTCGAACGGGCGAAGATCGTCGTCGATCCCGGCATCGGGTTCGGCAAGGCGCTGTCGGACAATCTGGCGCTGGTGAACGGTCTTGCGCTGTTCCAAGGTCTTGGTTGCCCGGTGTTGCTGGGGGCAAGTCGCAAGCGGATCGTCGGGGCGCTGTCGAACGAGGCGCCGGCCGATCAGCGGCTGGGCGGGTCGGTGGCGCTGGCGCTGGCCGGGGTCGAGCGTGGTGCGCAGATCGTCCGGGTGCATGACGTGGCGGAAACGGTGCAGGCGATCCGCGTGTGGCGCGGTTTGCGCGATGCGGCGCTGGTGGCCGGATAATCTACCGTCACTCCCGCGAAGGCGGGAGTCCATACACGCTACTGTGCCGGCCCAATCGAAATGCTGGCGGCTATGGATTCCCGCCACCGCGGGAATGACGACGATCGGCGTTCCGGGAGTCGGCGAAGCCGATGGATCAACCCCGCCTCCCTCCGCTATAGCCCCGCCCATGGTTCGCGTATTCCTGTTGCTCGCCGCGCTGTCGGCGCTGTTTGCCGATACGGCCCGTGCCCAGCAGAACGGGTTCGACCTCGACGGGCCGGAGGTCGCGATCAGCGTCACGCGGGGGGACGTCGAACTGCCGGTCGCCGCCGTGCCGGCGCTGCGCGGCGGGGATAAGCTGACCGCACGTGCGCTGCTGCCCGCAGACCAGTCGGCACGCTATCTGCTGGTCGTCGCGTTCCTGCGCGGCGCGACCAATCCGCCGCCCAAAAACTGGTTCTTTTCGGTCGAGACGTGGAAGCCCAAGAAGGACGTGCTGACCGTCACGGTGCCGGAGGGGGCGGAACAGGCGATGCTGTTCCTGGCGCCCGAGGCGGGGGGCGGATTTTCGGCGGTGCGTGGCGCGGTGCGCGGGCGGCCCGGCGTGTTCGTGCGGGCGGCACAGGATCTGTATCAGGCATCACTCGACCGGCAGCGGCTGGATGCGTTCGTCGGCGCGATCGGGCGGATCGGTGATGCCGCGCCCGAACGGTTGGCGACCGCGGCACCGGTGCTGGCCGATGCGTTGCGGATCAAGCTGAACGCCGATTGCCTGCTGAAACAACGCGCGTTGCAGGCCGCGTGCCTGACGCAACAGCGCGACGCACTGGTGCTGCAGGCGCAACGCGGCGCGACGCTGACCGAGACGCTGACCGGTGCGCCGGTCGATCTCGCCTATCGCGTGGCCGCGACGCGCGAGGGCGGCGCGGGCTATTACAGCCCCTATATCGGACTGGCGCGCGACGTCGCCCGGTTGTTCGGCGCGTTTCGCAGCGCGCAATATCAGTATCTGCCGGCGCTCGCGCTGGGACTGGGCGATGCGATCCACCTGCAACTGAACAGCGCGCCGTCGTTTCAGAATCCGCGATCGGTGCTGGTCGCGCCGTTGCCACCGATCGGCGATGCATCGCCGCCGCTGTGGCGGTCGAGTGCACAGGGAGCGTTGTGCCTCGCCAGGCCCGACCTCGTGCTGCCGCTCGACGACGCCGCGTTGCTGTTCGCGACCGATTATGCCCGCGACCTGACGCTCAAGGTAACCGGCACCAACGGGCAGGTGTCGCTGCTGAAGCTGACGCCCGATGCGCAGCGCGGCGGGCTGGTGCTGGCGGGCGGGGCGTCGGTCGCCGGGCCGATCACCGATGCGGTGGTGCAGGGCAGCTGGGGGTTCGACCGGTTCAGCGGTCCGCGCGTACCGGCGCAGATCGACGGGCCGGGGGCATGGACGCCGCAGCCCGACGCCAATGTCATCGTCGGACGCGATCATCCGCTGCTGCTGCGCGGCGGGGCGTCGGCCTGCGTATCCGGCATGACGCTGCGCGATGCCGGTGGCCTCAGCCGATCGCTGACGTGGAAGGCAGCGGGGGCGGATACGGTCGAGACGACGCTGCCGCTGGGCAAGACCCGGCCGGGGGCGCTGACGCTGACCGTCATACGCCACGGCGCGGTCGCACCCGACCAGATCGCGCTGACCGGGCGCGCGGAGCCGAGCCGGCTCGACCGCTTCACCGTGCACCGGGGCGACAAGGACGGTGTGCTGGAAGGTGCGCGACTGGATCAGGTCGCGGGCCTGACGCTGGGCGGTACGCGTTTTGCGGCCGGCGCGCTGAAGCGGGTCGGGGAGGGCGACCGGCTGGTGCTGACCGCCGAACAGCCGCTGGGCGATGCGAACGATGCGAATGCGAGCGTGCAGTTGCGCGATGGGCGCAGCGCGAGCGTGGCCGCCACGGTCGCGCCGCCGCGTGCGACGCTGCAGTTGCTCGACCGGCGCGTCGTGTTCGATCCCCCGCCGGGGGCGCGGCCGATCGAACTGCCGGCGGGGCTGGTCCCGACCGCCGCGACGCTGACCTTCTCGGCGCGGGTCGCTGGCGGCTTGTCCGGGCCGGAGGACGGGATCGAGATCGCGGCAGGCGACGTGAGCAAGCGGTTGACCATCGCGTCGGGCGCGGTGCAGCGGGTCGGCGACGATGTCGTCGTCGCGACCATCACCCCGCAGACGACGTTCGGGCCGGCGGTGTCGGGCGCGTTGCGCGTTCGCGCGTGGCGCGGCGGGGCGGCGGGCGACTGGCAGCCATTGGCGACGCTGGTGCGGCTGCCGGTGCTGACCGGGGTGGAATGCCGCGACGCCTGCACGGTGACCGGGCGCGACCTGTTCCTGGTCGCCGCCATCGGCACGTCCCCCGATATGGCCGGCGCGGTGACGCTGCCCGGCGGCTTCGTCGGCACGACGGTGAATGTACCCCGGAGCGCAGACGGCACTATCTATCTGAAACTGCACGATGCCGGCGACGCCGTGCTGCGCGTGCGATAACGCGCCGGGGCTTGTGAAAACGGCCAAAAGCAATATGTACCGGTCGTTATGGAAAATGTGATCACCGCTGCACCCAAGGGGCGGCCCCGCGAATTCTGCGTCGATCAGGCATTGGCGGCGGCGCTCGGCGTCTTCTGGTCCAAGGGCTATGAAGGCGCGTCGATGGCCGACCTGACCGAGGCGATGGGGATCACCAAACCCAGCCTCTATGCCGCGTTCGGCAACAAGGAGGCGCTGTTCCACAAGGCGCTCGATCTCTACGAGGCCGAGAAGCTCGATTACATGCGCAAGGCGTTGCAGCAGCCGACGGCGCGGGCGGTGGTCGAACATCTGCTGCGCGGCGCGATCGATGCGCAGATGAGCACTGGCGATCCCAAGGGTTGCCTGGGCGTCATCAGCATGAGCGCCTGTGGTGCGGAGGCGGAATCGATCAAGGCCGACGTGATGCAGCGCCGCGCATCGTCGCAGGCGGCGCTGGTCGAACGGTTCGAACAGGCGAAGCGCGACGGCGACCTGCCCGATCATGTCGATATCGCCGGGCTGACCGGCTATCTCTTCGCGATCTTTCAGGGGATGGCGGTGCAGGCCGGATCGGGCGCGACGCGCGCCGATCTGGAACGGGTCGTCGCGACCAGCCTGATGATGTGGCCGGGGCGCTGAATATTATACTACCGGTCGGTACAGAAAGTCGTTGACGACTCGGTCCGCCGTTAATATACCGGTCAGTATAGAAGGAGCGGCCGGTCCGGCATCTCCCGGCCTTCGCAAGGATGCCGCCATGACCGAACCGATTTTCCGCGCGCCGTCCCCGTAACCGGGCGGCACGCTCCACCAGCGTACCATCATCGGCAGACCGTTTTCCGCCCGCGCATCGTGCAGGGGCGATCGATGGTCCGCGTCATCATCGCAGCGTCATGGTCCCCGAAAGGGGCGGGCGGCGGCACGATCGTGCCCGCCGGTCGGAGGATGCTGCCGACCAAAGGGAGAAACTCCATGGCCTATCTGCATTTTTCCGGTGATCCGGTCCTCGCGCCCTATACCGATGCCACCGTCGTCGCCCCGCTTAAGGAGCGCAAGGCGTCGGCGACCGGGCTGACCGCACTCGAATGGTCGGTCGTCGCGTTGGCGCAGCATGACCGGCTGTCGTCGCTGCGCGAACCATCGGCGCTGTCGATCGCGCTGGGCAAGGTGTTCGGCCGGGGCGGGCGTTCGCCGACGCTTGCCGATCCGAAGCTGGAGGCGCTGCGCCGCATGGCGGTGCTCAGCTGGCATCGCGGCTTCGCGATCCCGACGCAGGAGCTGACCGATTTTCTGCGCGCGGGCTTCACCACCGACCAGTATGAAACCATGCTGGCGAGCATCGGTGCGGCGCGCAGCCGCGACGAACGCGCCGCGCGCGACAAATGGGCGGTGTCGGGTCTGTGATAGTCGTCGCCCAGCGCGGCGTAGGCGATTGATGCCCTTCCGTACGTCCCGCCGGTCGCCTATGCCGTGGTGATGCGCGCGATCCGCAACATCGTCACCCTGACCGGGGCGGGTGTCTCGGCCGAATCCGGTATCGCCACCTTTCGGGGGCCGGGTGGGCTGTGGGAGGGGCACCGGGTCGAGGATGTGTGCACGCCACAGGCGTTGCGGGCCGATCCGGCGTTGGTCCACCGATTCTACGACCTGCGGCGGTCGGCACTGGACGGCGTCGAGCCGAATGCGGCGCATCATGCGCTGGCGAAGCTCGACCGGGCGTGGGACGGCGAATTGCTGATCGTCACGCAGAATGTCGACGATCTGCACGAACGCGCGGGCGCCACGCGGCTGCTCCACATGCATGGCGCGCTGCGCTCGGCATTATGCGCGATGTGCGGCGCGCGCCAGGGTTGGGCGGGGACGTTGCCGCCGGGCAGTCGTTGCGCCGCGTGCGGCGCGCCGGCGCTGCGCCCCGACATCGTGTTCTTCGGTGAAATCCCCTATGCGATGGACCGTATCGTCGAGGCGATCGGCGCGTGCGACCTGTTCGTGTCGATCGGGACATCGGGTGCGGTCTATCCTGCCGCCGGCTTCGTCGAATGGGCGAACGATCGCGGGGCGGCGACGCTCGAACTCAATCTGGAGCGATCGGCCGGATCGGACCGGTTCGACGCAAGCCGGCTCGGCCCGGCGGGCGAACTGGTGCCTGCCTGGGTCGCGGAGGTGCTGTCCTCACAATAACCGGTCGAGCGTGATCGGCAGGTCGCGGACGCGGGTGCCGGTGGCGTTGTAGACCGCGTTGGCGACCGCCGCGGCGACGCCGGTGATGCCGATCTCCCCGATGCCATGCGCGCCCATCGGCGCGTGCGGATCGGGGATGTCGGTCCAGATCACGTCGATCTCCGGCACGTCGAGATGCACGGGAATATGATATTCCGCAAGGCTGGGGTTCATGATCCGGCCGTTTCGTTCGTCGAACTGGGTTTCCTCCATCAACGCCATGCCCAGCCCCATGATGATGCCGCCCTTGAACTGGCTGGCGGCGGTGCGCGGGTTGAGGATGCGGCCGCAGTCGAACGAGCCGAGGAAGCGGCTGACGCGGACTTCGCCGGTGACGCTGTTGACCCGGACTTCGCAGAACAATGCGCTGTGCGAATGCATCGACCAGTGCATGAATTCGAACGGCATCGAACCGGCCTTGGTCACGCTGATACTGTCGCGCTGGGCACGGGCGAGGATCGATGCGTAGCTTTCGCGTCGGGTCGGTTCGTCGAGCTTCGCCAGTCCGCCATCGTCGCTGCCGATCTCGTTCGCCGACAGGCCGGCCAGCGGGGAATCGTTGCCGGCCAGCTTCAGCAGCGTCGCGACCAGGTCGGCATGCGCGGCCATGACGGCCGCACCGATCGCGGCGGTCTGTTGCGATCCGCCGGCCATGATCGCGCCGGGAATGTCGCTGTCGCCATAGCCGACTTCGACCCGGTCGAGCGGAAGGCCGAGGCGTTCGGCGGCAACGATCGCGGTGGTGGTCGAGGTGCCCATGCCCATTTCGGCGGCGGCGACCTCTACCTTCGCATAAGTCTCCTCGCCATTGCGGCGCAGCGTGATCCGCGCCTTGGCGCCGGGCATGCGGTAATAGGGATAGGTGCCGGTCGCGCAGCCCATGCCGATCCGCCATTCGCCTTCGTTCCGGCTGCCGGGGGTGGCGGGGCGTGCGTCCCAGCCGAAGCGCTGCGCGCCGTCGCGCCACGCCTGCACGATATGGCGCGAGGAGAAGGGCAGGCCGCTGGTCGGGTCCTTGTCCGGTTCGTTGCGGATGCGCAGCTCGACTGGATCGATGGCCAGATCGACCGCCAGCTCGTCGATCGCCGACTCCAGCGCGAAGGTGCCGACCGCTTCGCCCGGCGCGCGCATGAAGGTGTTGGCGAGCATGTTCATCCGCGCCACATCGACCTGCAACAGCAGGTTCGGCACGGCATAGGCGCTGCGGGTGCCGAGGATGAAAGGTTCGGGCATGGCGTTGTGCGGCGTCATCACCGACAGGCCGGTATGGACCAGTGCCTCGAACGTCCCGTCCGCTCGCGCGCCCACGCCCACGCGCTGTTCGGTCAGCGTGCGGCCGCCGACGGTGCGGTACATGCCCTCGCGCGACAGGGCGATGCGGACCGGCCGGCCGGCCAGGCGCGCAGCGGCGGCGGCGATCACCTGGTGGTCCCACAGCCCCTTGCTGCCGAAGCCGCCGCCGACATAGGGCGAGGTGAGGCGGACCTGTTCGGGCTTCAGTCCGAAGACCTCGGCCATGGTCTGCGCCTGTTGCGTTACCATCTGGCTGGCGTCGTGGATCGTCAGTCGGTCACCCTCCCACGCCAGCGTCGCGGCATGCGGTTCGATCGGGTTGTGGTTGTGGCGCGGGGTGCGATAATGCTGGTCGACGCGGTGCGCGGCCTTCGCCAGCGCGCCTTCGGCATCGCCGATCGCGTTGCGCAGCGGCTGGCCCATGAACAGGGCCTGTTCGACGCCGTTCGCCTTTGCGGTGGCGAGGTCGGTGGTCGACGGCTCCGCCGCATAGGTTACCGTGAGGAGCGAGACGGCGTGATCGGCCTGTTGCTGCGTTTCGGCCAGCACGCAGGCGACCGGCTGCCCGTTCCAGTGGATGCGGTCGTCCTGAAAGATGGCGAGGTCGTGGGGGCCGACCGCGCTCGGCGAACTGCCGAACATCGGGGCCTTCGCCATGCGCGGGGCATTGCGATGGGTCATCACCAGCACGACGCCCGGCGCCGCCTCGGCCGCCTGCGTATCGATCGCCGCGATCCGCCCGCGCGCGATCGTGGAATAAGCGAGTGCGGCATAGACCATGTCGTCGAAGCGATGTTCCGCCGCGAACGCTGCGCCGCCGGTCACCTTCAGATTGCCGTCGAGCCGCGAAACCGGCTTGCCGATCAGGCCATGCTTGCGCGCGATCAGCGGATCGGGCGTGCCGCCCGGCATCCAGCTGTCGGGGGCGAGCGGCACGACCTTTTGCAGCGTGCCCATCACCAGCCCCTGCATCTTCTGCTTGGCGGATTCGACGATGCTCATGCCGCTTCTCCATGGGTCAGCGCGCCCAGCACGGCGGCGAGGGTCCGGGTGGCCAGCGCCGGTTTGAAGCCATTGTCGCGCAGCGGTTTCGCGTCGGCGAATTCGGCGGCGGCGGCATCGACGAACGCCTGCTGGCTGGCCGGGCCGCCGCGCAGCAGCGCCTCCGCCGTCGACGCGCGCCAAGGCTTGTGCGCGACGCCGCCGAACGCGATGCGCAGGTCGGCGATGCGGTCGCCGTCCATCTCCACCGCCGCGGCGACCGAGATGAGGGCGAAGGCATAGCTCGCGCGGTCGCGGACCTTGCGATAGGTGGAGGTCGCGCCGAAGCGCAGCGGTGGGAGTTCGATCGCGGTGATGAGGTCGCCGGGGTCGAGCACCGTGTCGCGATCCGGCCGGTCGCCGGGCAGGCGGTGCAGCTCGCCGAAGGGCAGGGTCCGTATTCCCGTCGCGCCTTCGATATGGACGATCGCATCGAGCGCGGTCAGCGCGACGCACATGTCGGAGGGATGGGTCGCGACACAGGCATCGGACGCGCCCAGCACGGCATGGATGCGGTTGAACCCGCCCTGCGCATCACAGCCGGTGCCGGGCGTGCGCTTGTTACAGCGCGATCCTTCGGCATCGTAGAAATAGGTGCAGCGCGTCCGCTGGAGCAGATTGCCGCCCACCGTCGCCATGTTGCGTATCTGTGCCGACGCGCCGGCAAGGATCGCGCGGCTGAGCATAGGAAAACGGCTGCGCACCAGCGGATGTTCGGCCAGCGCGGTGTTGCGGACAGCCGCCCCGATCCGCAGGCCGCCATTTTGGGTTTCCTCGATCGCGGCGGGCAGCGCGCTGATATCGACCAGCACCGACGGTTCGGCCAGCCGTTCGCGCATCAGGTCGACGAGATTGGTGCCGCCGCCCAGATAGGACGCGCCGGTGCCGGCTCCCCGGCGTAGCGCATCGGCATGGTCGGTGGCGCGGGCATAGGTGAACGGGGTCATGCGTCGACCTCCGCCGCCACCGTCGCGCGGATCGCATCGATGATCCCGTTATGCGCACCGCAGCGGCACAGATTTCCGCTCATCCGCTCGCGGATTTCGTCGGCCGTCAGCGTGATCGTCGCGGACAGGTCGTCGGTCAGGACGCTGGGAACGCCACGCCGTGCCTCCGCCGCCATGCCGATCGCCGAACAAATCTGGCCCGGTGTGCAATAGCCGCACTGGAAGCCGTCATGGTCGATGAACGCCTGCTGCAGCGGGTGGAGCGTGTCGCCGTCCGCCAGCCCCTCGATGGTGGTAATCCGTCGCCCGGCATATTGCACCGCCAGCGCGAGGCAGGACAGGATGCGCTCGCCATCGACCAGCACGGTACAGGCGCCGCACGCTCCCTGATTACAGCCGAGCTTCGTACCGGTCAGGTGCAGCCCCTCGCGCAGATGCTCTAGCAAAGAGGCACGCGGATCGGCGGGCAGCGCCACCTCTCTTCCATTCACGAACAGCGACATCGCAACCCTCCGATCCCGAAGCGGACGCCAGCGAACAGAACAGGTTGTGCCGCCGCCGTCGAGTATATTCGGTAGGGACGGCCTTCAGGTTTGGGCCGGGACGCAGATCGTCGACTTTCGTCGCAGCGTCGATGCCGACTGAGTGGCCCCTGTATTTCTGGACGCCTTGGATCCTATCTTCGAGAACAGAAGGCGACGATCGGCAAGGCCGTTTACAGCAATGGGCTTGGGCGTAGCGTGGTGACCCAGATCACCGACCGTGGATATCCGCCGATTGAAGCGTGAGTTCGCCCTGGTAACCAAGGAGCGCGACCCCCCTGAAACCGCTGCGCATTTCGCCCGAGATACAAAGTGCGATACGCGTTCATTGCTGCAGAAAACGATCGACCACAGAGTGGCGCGCGGGCTGCGGCAATCGCGCCCTCGGCTAACGGCGACGGCGAAGCGCTTCGACGATCGAGAAAACCCGCTTTCATTCACCTCGCCGCTGCCATGACCTGACTATGCTGGATTCCGGTCGGTTCTGGACACGCCGTCGACAAAAGTGCCGCTCGCAGTAATCGAGCCGATCCGAATGCCGTGCAGGCCGGCATGCCATGCGCACGTATTAGAGTTTGATCCATCTAAGCTGAAGCGTAGCCGCTGTTGCGGAGGTAGTTGGCGCATTCGTGTGGAGGGAAAGCGTCGAGAAGCGAGCCGATCTGCTTCCATGTCGCCTCGACCGATCGGGTGTTGGCCTTGCGGAGCAGCGTCTTGAGCTTGGCGAAGACCTGCTCGATGGGATTGAGGTCGGGCGAGTAGGGCGGCAGGAACAGGAGCCTGGCGCCGACGGAGCGGATGAGCTGGCGGACGGCCTTGCCCTTGTGGCTACCGAGATTGTCCATGACGACGATGTCGCCGGGCGAAAGGGTAGGCAGCAGGAACTGCGCGACATAGGCGGCAAAGCTCTCGCCGTTGATGGGGCCGTCGAGCACGAGCGGCGCGTCGATGCGATCATGCCGGAGCGCCGCCAGGAAGGTGAGTGTGCGCCAATGACCGTGCGGCACCTTGTCGACCAGCGGCAGGCCACGGGCACACCAGCCGCGCAGGCGCGTCATGTTGGTCTTGGCCCAGGTTTCGTCGATGAAGACGAGGCGCCTGGGATCGATCCGGCCCTGATACTTGCGCCATTGTGCGCGACGTCTGGCGATCACGGGCCGATCCTGCTCGCGGGCGATCAGCGTCTTTTTTTGAACGTGATCCCGGCCTCGCGCACGATCCGCCACACCGAACCGTAGCTCGTCACCACGCCGCGCTCGCTCAATTCCGCCACCAGCCCGCGCAGCGTCACGTCCGGCTTGACCGCCAGCCGCTCCAGCAGCCACTCACGTTCAGCGGCCAGCGAACGCGGCTGCTTGCGTCCCAGCGGTCGCGCCGCGGCGCTGCCCGTCGCCCGACGTCGTTGCGACCACTTCACCGCACTCGCCACGCTGACGCCGAACAATTCGGCCGTTGCCCGGCACGACCGGCCACCCACAACCGATGCCGCTACCCGCTCACGTAGATCATCCGAATAGGCTCGACCCACACCTGCCGACCTCCGCACGGCAAGCAGCTTGAATCAGACTTCCTGCGCCTTGTGAATCCCCAATCGATTCCGCTCAGATGACTCAAACTCTAGGGCTGAGACACAATCAGAGCCAGAATGCGATCGCGGTTGCGATGGCGACGCCTGAGAGGAAGTTGGCGGCGAGCTTGTCGTAGCGGGTTGCTACTCGGCGGAAGTCCTTCAGGCGGCAGAAGGCGTTTTCGATCAGGTGGCGGCCGCGGTAGCGATCCTTGTCGTAGCGGATGGTACGTTTGCGGTTTCGCCGTCCGGGAATGACGGGAACGGCTCCGATGTCACGGAGCGAACGGCGCAGCTGGTCGGCATCATAGCCTTTGT
Source organism: Sphingomonas paucimobilis (assembly GCA_036946325.1). GTDB lineage: Bacteria > Pseudomonadota > Alphaproteobacteria > Sphingomonadales > Sphingomonadaceae > Sphingomonas > Sphingomonas paucimobilis_A. The sequence continues at coordinate 1,375,183 of JAQIJL010000001.1, read as the reverse complement.
CGGCAAGGAGGTAATGCATTCGGCCCGCCCGTCCGAGAAGCGCAGGCGCTGCCTTCACGTCGCTGACATTGCCGGCTGTCAGCATCAGGGCATAGGGGCGGCCGATGACATCGGTGAGCGCGTGGACCTTGGTCGTCCATCCGCCACGTGAGCGACCGATCGCCTGAATCTGACGCCCCCTTTTCCGCCGAAGGCCGCGCGTTGCGCCTTGATGTAGGTGCTGTCGATCGCGGTGCTTTTCGTCACCACGCCAGCATTCACCAGCGCGTCGAGCAGATTGAGCCAGAAGCCACGGCGCGACCAGCGGTTGAACCGGTTGTAGATCGTCGTCGACGGCCCGTAATCGGCCGGACAGTCGCACCAGCGACAACCAACCTTCAGCACATGTACGATCCCGGAGATAACCCGCCGGTCGTCCACTCGACGCGCGCCGGGCTGGTTCTTCGGCAGATGCGGCTCGATCGCCGCCCACGCTTCATCCGACAACCAGAACAGCGCCATGCCTCACTCCTCCTGATCCACCTGCCAATGAATCAGGAAAACCGTCAGCCCTCAAGATGCTGATTGGGTTTCAACCCTAGGATCACTGCGTGGCCTGCGGGCACCATCGGCCATGGCAAATTATCCGGCGGCGACAATCAGCGAATGTTAGCGATAACTCATACAATCTACAGTTGCATAAAGAAAAATGCCCGTTAATTGTCGGAGTATAGAGCGGCCCGTGAAGGGTTCGATATGAGGGGATAAATCGTGTTCAGCAGAACCGCCATTCTGGCGTCGGTATCGCTTTGCTCGTTGGCCGGCGTATCGGCCCATGCGCAGACGGCAGCAGGTAGCACGCCCGACGCGGCGGAACAGGCACCAAGCGGCACGTCCACGGCCGGCGAGCTTGAAGACGAGAGCGGCGATATCATCGTGACCGGCGTCCGTGCGTCGATCCTCGGCGCGCTGAACGTCAAGCGCAACGCAACGCAGGTAGTCGATTCGATCGTCGCCGAGGATGTCGGCAAGCTTCCCGACAACAACGTGATCGAGGCGCTGCAGCGCGTCAGCGGCGTGCAGGTGACCAACCGCACCGGCGGCGAGGCGGCCGGCATCTCGATCCGGGGCCTGCCCGACGCGCTGACCACGATGAACGGGCGCAACATCTTCACCGCGTCGGGGCAGGCGTTCGCGCTGGCCGACATTCCCGCCAACCTCGTCAAGCGGATCGACGTGTACAAGACGCGTGCCGCCGACCAGATCGAAACCGGTATCGCCGGGCAGATCGACGTGTTCACGCGGCGACCGTTCGACGTCAAAGGCTTTGCGTTGTCGGGGGTCGCGCGCGGAATCTACAACGAACAGGCCGACAGCTTTAATCCGAATTTGTCGGGGTTGATCAGCAATCGCTGGGAAACCGGGATCGGCGATATCGGCGTGCTGGTCAGCGGCAGCTATGCACGCACCAAATATCGCGACATGAGCGTGACCGCGGGCGCGATGGTGCCGTTCGTCACCGAAAACCCGCCGCCGGGATTCACGCCTTTGCAGCGCGTCTTCCCCGAAACGGGCGCGTGGCAACCGGGTACCGAACGCGGCCTTCCGACCGCCGCCGGCTCGACCTTCCGGCTCGGCGGGCGGCAGGTGCCCTATTATCTGTCGCGTGACGCGGTGTTCAGTCCCGACGTGGCAGGTACGCGCGAGCGCCCGGCAGTGAATGCCGCGGTGCAATGGTCGCCGAACAGCAGCTCGACCTACACCGCCGAATTCTTCTGGAACCAGTTTCGCGCGACGACGCAGAACAGCCTGTTCTTCAGCTTCGTCGACTGGTGGGGGGCGCTCGGCGCCAATCCGGCATCGACCATCGAACTCTATCCCGACACCAACATCATCAAGGCACGGTCGGTCGGCGACGTGTTCGGCTTCAACAGCGGCGACTATACCCGGTCGAAGACCGACAGCTTCGTTTATGCCCTGAACGCCGATTGGAAGGTGGGCGAGACCGGGCGGATCACCGCCGACCTGTCGTACCAGAACAGCCGGTTCGACACACAATTCCTCGCGATGCGGCTCAATCGCGTCGCGCGGCGGATCGACGTCGATTTCAACACCCGCAACGGCATCCCCGCTTACAACTTCGATAACAACGACTTGCTGGTCGATCCGACCCAATGGACCGTCGGCGAGTTCTACGACAATGCGAACCGATCAAAGGGCGATGCCAAGACGCTGCACCTCGATGGCGAGAATAACTGGGACGACGGCTTCCTGCGCCGGGTGAAGGCGGGCATCCGCGTCGACGATCGCAACGCGGTGGATTCGGTGCGGGCGCAGGACGCGCGCGTGTTGGGGCGCAGATTTTCGGACCTCGATCCGGGCCTGCAATTGGTGAATAAGGACTTTTTCGACGGTCGTGCCAGCGTGCCGACGTCGTGGCTGGTCCCCAACGGCACCTATATCTACGAGAATGTCGACGCGATCCGGCAATTGTACAAAGGCAGCGTCGCGCCCAATTTCCTGCTGTCGGATCAGCTGCGCCTGACCGACGTGTTCGACATCAACGAAATAACGATGAGCGCCTACGCGCTGGCCGATGGCCAATTCGACCTGTTCGGGCGGCCGTTCCATGTTCAGGCCGGCCTGCGTTACACCGATGTCGACACGAATTTCGTTTTCACCGACCGTTATAACGGCAACATCACGCGTGCATCGAACAGCACCGCCCGCTTCCTGCCCAGCGCCACGCTGCGCTACGACGTGACCGGGCAGTTCCGCCTGCGCTTCAACTATGGCGAGACGTTGCGCCGTCCGGCATTCGGCGACCTCAACCCCAATCCCAATCTGGTCGGTGACCTGACCAATATCGGACGTGGCAGCGGTACGTCGGGCAATCCGAACCTGCGTCCGACCGTGGCCAGGAATTACGACCTGTCGGCCGAATGGTATTTCGAACGCAACAGCGCGATCTACGGCACGCTGTTCCGGCGCGAGATCGACGGGCTGGTCGTGCCGCTGACGTCGGTACTGACCATTCCCAATACCGGGCTGAACACCAACGTCTTCGCCGTCACCCGACCGGAGAACGCTTCCAACGGCGTGCTGAAGGGGATCGAGCTGGGGCTGACCTATTTCCCGACCTATCTGCCCGCGCTGCTCGACGGGTTCGGGTTTCAGGGCAGCCTGACGCTGCTCGATTCGAACCAGAACATCCCGTTGACCGACAGTGCCGGCAATGTGACCGGGGAGACGGAGTCCGCCTTCTTCGGCGTGTCCGACCTGTCGTACAATGCGACGCTGGCCTATGAGAAGGGCGGGCTGGGCGCACGGCTGTCCTATGTCTGGCGCAAGGCGTTCCTGTCGGGCAACGAAGCGCGTCTGTTCGCCAATCCGATCGGGGTATGGCGGCGACCCGAAAGCAGCCTCGATTTCCAGCTCACCTATGCGGTCACCGACCGGCTGGGACTGACGCTCGATGCGGTCAACCTGACCAGCCGGACGCAGCAGAACTATTATCGGTTCGAAGATGCCGGCAATGCCGATCAGTTCAACCTCGGCACCACCCTGCTGTCGCGGACCTTCGCGGTCGGCCTGCGCTACTCGTTCGATTGACGCGCGCCGCTCACCCGACCCAACCCAATTTGACGGAGTGACCTTCATGATCCGGTCCACGCTTCCGCTCGCCGCCCTCGTCCTGCTCGCCGGTTGCAATGGCATTTCGGGCACCGACGCCAGCGGCAATATCTCGGCGCCTGCCGCTCCCGCGCCGACTCCGACGCCAACACCCACGCCGACCCCGACCGCGACGTCGGGCGTTCTGGCGCTGACCGGCGATACGATGCCGGTGCTTGACCCTGCGATCATCAAGGACGGCAACAACTATTTCCTGTTCGCGACCGGATCGGTCAGCGATCGCGAGGGGTTGCTGGCGACGCGTACCTCGACCGATCTGAAGGCGTGGACGTGGCGCGGGCCTGCCTATACCGCGCTGCCGGCATGGGCCACGACGGCAGTGCCCGGCACGTCGGGCATCTGGGCGCCCGACATCGTCAAGCGCGGCGGCGAGTATCGGCTTTACTACTCGGTTTCGACCTTCGGCAGCAATCGATCGGCGATCGGCCTGACCGTCAACAACGCGCTGAACGTCAACACGCCCGCGACCGGTTGGGTCGACAAGGGCGCGGTGATCCAGTCGAGCACCAGCGACAATTTCAACGCGATCGACCCGGCCGTCTTCACCGACGCCGACGGCCGCGAATGGATGGCGTTCGGCAGTTTCTGGACCGGGATCAAGATGGTCCGCCTCGACCCCGCCACCGGCCTGCGCCTTGCCAGCGACCAGACGATCTATCCGCTCGCGACGCGCGCCTCCCCCGGTGCGGTAGAAGCGCCGTTCGTCGTCCGCCATGGCGATTATTATTATCTGTTCGTGTCGTTCGACGAATGCTGCAAGGGGGCGGCCAGCACCTACAACACCGTCGTCGGCCGGTCGAAGGTTCCGACCGGGCCGTATCTGGACAAGTCCGGCAAGTCGATGCTCGACGGCGGCGGTTCGCTGGTGCTGGCGTCGGGGCAGGGGACCGACGCACGCTATGTCGGGCGCGGCCACGTCGCGGTGCTGCAGGAGGCGACCGGCGATCACATCGTCTATCACGCCTATGACCGCGAACGGAACGGCGCACCCACGCTCCAGATCCAGCGGCTGACCTGGGATGCCGATGGCTGGCCGGTGGCAAAGTGAAGTGATGCTGCGCCACGCGCTGCTATCGCTCGCCGCACTGATGCCGGCGGGATCGGCGGGGACACAGGCCCCGCCGCCCGCCGGCGACATCCGCCCGGTGCACGATCCGGTGCTGATGCGCGAGGGGAAGGACTGGTACGTCTTCTCGACCGGCATCGGGCGTGACGGGCAAGGGATACTCGCTGCGCGCACTTCCCGCGATCTCGTGACGTGGCGCGCGGGCACCCCGCCGTTTTCACGATTGCCCGACTGGGCAACGCGGGCGGTTCCCGGAGCAAAGAACCTGTGGGCACCCGACATCGCCCATGTGAACGGGCGCTACCGGCTATATTACTCGGTCTCGACTTTCGGATCGAACCGGTCGGCGATCGGGCTGGCGACCAGCGCGACGCTCGATCCCGCCGCCCCCGGCTATGGCTGGCGCGACGAGGGAATGGTGCTGCAATCGCGGCCGGGCGACGACTATAACGCGATCGACCCGGCGTTCGTCGTCGATGCGTCCGGGCGGCACTGGCTGTCGTTCGGCAGCTTCTGGAGCGGATTGAAGCTGGTGGAGCTGAACCCGGCCACCGGCAAGCCGCTGCGCCCCGGTGCCGAGCCGGTGCCGATCGCCAGCCGCCCGGTCCCGGCAGGCGCGCCGTCGATCATCGAGGCGCCGTACATCTTTGCGCGCGGCGGATGGTACTGGCTGATCGCGAGCTACGATTATTGCTGCAAGGGCGTGAACAGCACCTATTACACCGTCATCGGTCGATCGAGGGCGATCGGCGGTCCGTATCTGGGCAAGGACGGCAGCGCGATGCTGGCGGGCGGCGGCACGGTGCTCCTGCGCGCAGACCTTGCCGAACAGGGCAGGTTCCGCGGGCCGGGTCATGCCGGGCATCATCGCGGACCGGACGGGATCGATCGCCTCGTCTATCATGCGTACGACCGGGAAAACGCCGGTGCGCCGACGCTCCGCGTCGCGACGCTTCGTTGGGACGATGACGGCTGGCCCAGCGCACAATGAAGGAAGGAAAGTCGATGACCGATCATCTGTCGCGCCGTTCGGTGCTGGGCGGTTTTGCCGCTGCCGGTACGGTCGCTGCCCTGCCGTCGCTCGCCCAGCGGCGCGCGCGGGGCAGTGGCATCGGCAACCCGCTGGTCAAGAACCGGGCCGATGCCCAGGTCTTTCGCCATACCGACGGCTGGTATTACCTGACCGGGTCGGTGCCCGAATATGACCGGCTGGTGCTGCGTCGGGCAAGGACCATCGGCGGGCTGACCACCGCACCCGAAACGATATTGTGGCGGCACCAGGCGAAGGGGCCGATGTCCGGCTTCCTGTGGGCGCCCGAACTCCACTGGATCGACGGCAAGTGGATCATGTATTTCGCCGCCGGTCCCAGCGGCGGCGGCGAGGACGTGTTCCGCATCCGCACCTATGCGGTGGTATGCGACCGACAAGACCCGATGACCGGCAACTGGACCGTGCTGGGGCAATTGCAGACGCCGTGGGACAGCTTCAACCTCGATTCCACCAGCTTCGTCCATCGCGGCACCCGCTACCTCGCCTGGGCACAGCGCGAGCCGGGAATCGAGACCAACTCGAACCTCTATCTTGCCCCGCTCGCCACGCCGCTGACGCTGGCCGCCAAGCCCGCCCGGCTGACCGTGCCGACGCTGCCTTGGGAAGTGCGCGGTTACAAGGTTGCCGAGGCACCCGCGCTGCTGGCCCGTAACGGGCGGCTATTCATGACCTATTCGGCGAGTGCCACCGACGCGCGCTACTGCCTGGGGATGCTCACCGCGCGCGACGATGCCGATATCATGGACCCGGCGGCGTGGACCAAATCGCCGGTGCCGGTGATGCAGACCTCGGTCGCGAACAGGATCTATGGCCCCGGCCACAACAGCTTCACGGTCGACGAGCGCGGCCGCGACATGCTGGTGTTCCATGCCCGCGATTACGAGAAGATCGCCGGCGACCCGCTGTTCGATCCCAATCGCCACACCCGCGTCCAGCCGATCCGCTACGACGCGGCGGGCGTGCCACAGTTCGATCCCCCGGCTGCGAACGGACCGCTGAGGTAACGATCGATATGACGGACGTCGCAGCATCGCGTAACTAGCTGAACGAGCGGCTAGTTGCAGCTAGTTGGGCTCAGAAGCGGACCTGCTGCTCTTGCCGAAACCTGCCGCTCAGCCAGGGTCGACCGTCTGGCAGCAATGCGCCACAGATTCAGCCGTTCCGCTATGCCCGGCTTGTCGGCAATCGGCTGGATCGAAGCTCAACTGCGCAGCCGTCGCTGCCTTGCATCAGCGTCCTCATGTGCGGCGTAGACGTCCCAACGGTCAGCCATTGCTCGAAGCATGGCCGCAGTGTTCGGCCACCGCTCGATCGCTTCCGCGTCCGCCCGAAGACCAGCCGACAGGTCGCGTTCCTGATCTCCGCCGTCGAGCATTCCACGCATGGTGACGCCGCGCATGTTCACGCGCTCCGTCATGATGCCGCGCGGCATCTTGCCGGGAGACTTCTCGAGCAGGTCACGGACGAATCGGTGCGGCCAGATGTTGTCGATATCGTCTGCTGGCGCATGGGCGAGGACGTTGCCGACGACGATCTCCGTGATGTCCTTTCGGTCGTGGGTGACGCCCAGCGCTCGCACGGCGTCGACCCAGTCGATGAGCGGCTTCTGCTCGTGCTTCGGTCCGGTGAATCCGGGAACGGTCGAGAAGTGTGAAAGGAGCTTGTAGGCCTGCCTCCAACGTGCGCGCTCCTCATCCGATTGCGCGTCGCTGGTGTCGAGCGCGTTCTCGGCCCGGTAGATGTCGCGCAGCACCTGATGGAACATCTCCGGCTCGCTCGCCAGCAGGCTGTGGATCTTCAGTGGACGCTTCTCCCGCTCGAGGAGCGGCAGCAGGGCATATTCGCGTTTCGCGATCTCCACGTCCGGCAGGTCGCGCTTGTCTAATGCCTTGAACGTCTCCTCGAGTTCGTAATCCAGGAGCCCGCTGATACGCGGCTTTTGTCCGGCGTTAAGCTCGCCCACGATGGCGTCGAGCATGCCGAAAACCAGTTCCGTGGGAACCTCGTCGAGCCGGTTCAGGCCTGACTCGAGCGCGACGAGGGAGCGGCCTCGCCGCATCAGCTCCGTGATCACGGCGAGTAGGGTGTGAACCGCACCGGGTTTGCCGGAGGCTCCAACTCCTGAGAAGGTGGAGCCAGGATGAGCAAGACGACGAACAAGTTTGCACCGGAAGTCCGCGGTCGTGCGGTGCGGATGGTGACCGATCACGAGCCCGATTATCCTTCCCGCTGGGCGGCGGTGGTGTCGATCGCGGAGAAGATTGGCTGCGCACCGCAGACGCTGCATGAGTGGGTAAAGAAGACTGAGGTCGACAGCGGCAAGCGTGCTGGTGTCCCGACCGAGGTAGCAGACAAGATGAAGGCATTGGAGCGCGAGGTCCGCGAGCTGCGCCAGGCCAATGAGATTCTGCGCAAGGCGTCGGCGTATTTTGCCCAGGCGGAGCTCGACCGCCCGTTCAAGCGATGATCGCGTTCATCGATGATCACCGCGATGCCTATGGGGTCGAGCCGATCTGCCGTGTTCTGCCGATCGCCCCATCCACCTATCACGAGCGGGTCGCGCAGCGACAGGATCCGACGCGCCTGTCGGCGCGGGCACGTCAGGATGCAGTCCTCAAGCCCGAGGTCGCGCGCGTGTTCGCCGAGAACTTCTCGGTCTACGGCGTCCGCAAGGTCTGGCGGCAGATGATGCGAGAAGGCTTTCCGATCGCGCGCTGCACGGTCGCGCGGCTGATGCGCGAGATGGGCTTGGCAGGGGTGATCCGGGGCAAGCCGGTGCGCACGACGATCAGCGACAAGGCCGCACCGTGCCCGCTCGATCACGTCAATCGCAGGTTCTACGCACCAGCACCGAACATGCTGTGGGTGTCAGACTTCACCTATGTCGCGACCTGGGCGGGGTTCGTCTACGTCGCCTTCGTCATCGACACTTACGCCAGGCGGATCGTTGGCTGGCGGGCCAGCAGGACGGCGCATGCCAGCTTCGTCCTCGATGCCCTGGAACAGGCGCTTCACGATCGCCGGCCGACCCATCGGGGCGGCCTCATCCATCATAGCGACCGCGGATCGCAATATGTGTCCATCAAGTACACCGAGCGCCTCGCCGAAGCCGGGATCGAGCCGTCGGTCGGCAGCGTCGGCGACAGCTACGACAACGCTTTAGCTGAGACGATCAACGGCCTCTACAAGGCAGAGGTGATCCACCGGCGAGGACCGTGGCGCAGCTTCGAAGCGGTAGAGTACGCGACCCTCGAATGGGTCGACTGGTTCAACCATCGTCGGCTGCTGGAGCCCATCGGCAACATCCCGCCTGCCGAAGCCGAAGCGCAATATTATGCTGCCGCACGCAATCTCGATATGGCGGCATAACTCACAACCCAACGCCTCCGGCAGACCCGGTGCGGTTCAAACATCGGTAGGGAGGCGCCTGACAGTGCCTCAACGACAGCCGACAATTGGTCAGTGAGCGGGCGGAAGGGCGGGCCGCGGCCGCATCGCGAGCTCCGTCGCCGTAGCGATGTGATACCCAAGACCGGTCAGTTTTGAAGGTCAGTGTTCTTTATATCGAGCCGCAGAGGCGATTGAACCGGGAAAGACCGGTTCTGGTAGAAGCTGTAGCTAGCAGCACCTTCGGGGAACGGCAGAAATGTCTCACTTTCAGCCCTTTGTGCCCTGCTTCGGACGTGCCCTTAGGGTTTCTGCGGACAGGAAAGAATGGCTGTGGTCGGGAGGCGGTTCGATATTTTTGGCTATCCCAAGACACGGCGCGTAGCCTTCGATCATGTCCTTCTCTCTTGAAGAGGAGGATCCATGTCGAAGTCCAACGATGAACATACTCGAGCCGTCCACGATGGCGATTTGCCGGGCCGGGAAATGACCGGTCATGAGCCGCATCGGAACTGGCACATCTACAGCTTGGGAGCCGACCTGCTCGCCTATGGTTTTTGCGGTTATGACGCGGATGCGCTGATGGCCGTGAGAGGGCTTCCCGGCAGCCGCCTGATCCGGATGCTGCAAGACGACAGCGGTAGCGAGCAGTCCGAGCGAAGGGTTGGCGACCTGCTCAAATCCATCGTCGACAAGCATCGCGGGGAGTTGGAAGATTTCGGTCGGCAACTTTCATGGGACAGGCGTTCGCGCCGCTACCATGCCGCGTTGGCGGATTGGAAGTCGCAGCCGGGTGCTGTCCAGCAGGGAAGATGGCGACAGCGTCCGATGACGGCGCGGCAGAGGGCGTTGGTGCAGGTCACCGCCGGCCTGCTCGACATCGCAGTCCCGCCTGGGCTCGACCGCGGTACTGCCGCCGATTGGCTCGAGCGCCACGGTGCCAATCTCGCCTATCGTGGAGGAGCCTGACATGCCGAAGCTCCGCATCACGACCGCCGACGAGCGGGAGATGCTCGTCGAGGACAGTGCGACGCTGGAAGCGGAAATTGGCCGTTTCGAGCGAGCGCTTGATGCACTCATTCCAGACTTGGACGGAGAGGATGACGAGGCGGGAATGCGGGCTGTCGGCCGCTACCGTATCCTCGCCTACCACTGTAACGCCATTCTGCAACAGATCGACTGGTGGAACGATCAGGTTGCGAAGGAACGCCGTGCCGCACGACGGGACCTCGCTGCTGTACTGAAAACCCGCCGCGGCAAAAAGCAAGGGGATGGACCGACGCCTGTATATGGGCAGCGGTAGATAATTGGTCCTCTGAGCAGTCGTGGAGCCGAGGGGCGAGGGCTCCTCGCTCGCGATCAGACTTCGGCGGCCGCTGCGTGCGTCCGCAACGGCCGCCGAAGCCAGGGTTCACGGGGCGAGGAAGCGGCGTTCAATCCGGGCGATCGGATCGTCGCTATTATCCGGATAGATCGAGATCCCGTCATCGATGGGAATGGGGTCGGTGATGAGGTCGATCTCAAAGGGGCGCCCGTCCCCGAGGGTCAGCGTTGTAACGCCACACTCGGTCACGGCATGGAGGACTACGGCCGTGCCGGCACCCAGCAGGCTGCTGGCGACCTCGATAACCTCGCCGCCAGGTTCAGCGAAGGCGATGTAGACGCTTAGGCGATTACGATGATCGTCGCTCATTTGCCCTTCCTCGCGTTCGCCTTCACCCGGACGACGATCTCGGAGACGATATTTGCCCAAGAGATCGTGCCGATTGCCGTACGCAGTCGGGTCCAATCTACGGAGTCAAACCGAAGTCGATCCAGGCTGCGTTTCAGGGCCTCAAGGTCCGCGCCTTCACCGTAGCGGCCGCCAACCGTCGCGGGGACATGGCCGCATAGCTGATCGAGCACGCGCTCCTGCACATCGGCGCCGCGCCCCTCGTCCTTGAAGCGGTGGCGCAGCGAGTGGAAGACCAATCGCTGATCAGTGCTGACGATGGCGTTGATGTAGCGGTTGAGCCGGCGACTGGCCTCCTTGGTCAGCTTGCCGAAGGTGCTGGGGCGGAGGTCCGGAAACAGCAGTTCGCTCCCGGCGTCCTTCAGCGCGCTGACATACCGCTCGAAGCCGAGCTTCAGGACATGCTCGTGGATCGGGATGATCCGCCGCGAGCCCGTGGTCTTCACGCTTTTTTCGGGCAGGTTCGGATCGGCTTCGGCATCCATCAGATCGTCGATGTCGATGTAGAGGATCCCGCCATCGGCCTTCACGTCCTGGACGCGCGCCTGTCCTACCTCCTCGAGCCGCGCGCCCGAGGTGAGCCCGAGCAGGAACAGCCAGTAGAGCGTCACGTCGCTGACGTCGGTGCGCCGGTCGAGCAGGCGGTCCGGCCGCAGGAACAGATCGGATGCGAACAGCTGCGCCAGTTCGCCCGGCATGAAGCTGCGGCGACCCCGCGCCACCCGGCTGAAGCCGGTGATCTTGACCCCGGTGCCGACGTTCTGGGAAATCCAGCGCTGCTGATGCGCGAAGCTGAGCAGCGCCTGGATCGATCCGACCCGCTTCTTCAGCGTCGGCGGACTGACGCGCGGCGTGCCGCTATGCGCGTGGCGGGCCAAGCGTTCGTTGAAGGGCAGGGCGCGGTCCGCGCGCGGCATGGTCGCGGGCAGATTCTTCGCCTCATCCCGATAATCCATCAGCATGTCGGAGGTGAAGGATTCGACCGGAATGTCGCCCAGATAGTCGATCAGATCCTCGGTCGCGCGCTCCACCTCGACATAGGACTGCGGCCTCGGCGCGTTCTCCTTGTTCCACAGCTGCAGCAACTCGCGGAAGCGGAGGTCCGGTCGCAGCCGCGGCTTGACGGCGATGCGGCGGGGTGCAGCGATGTCGGCGCGCAGGCGCTCATTGTCCTCCAGGACGCGGGCGTTCCACGCCTGCATGATAAGGAGGTCGTTGGCCGGGATGCGCTTGATCGGCGGGTCCTGGTCCTCGAACACGTCGACCAGAACCATGCCGCTGGCTTTCAGCCAATCCGCCGGCGGGTACATGCGGACGACGTCGAGCCAGCAGTCGCCGGGTACGGGCTGCCCACGCTTCGCCGCCAGTGCTTCCGGACTATCGTCCATCGGTAGCCCGGCGAGGGGAAAGTCGGTGTTGAAGACACGGCGGGCGGTGTCCTCCAGCCACCAGACGAGACCCAGCGTGGGCCAGCGTGACCATCGACCCGACGAATGCCGGTCGCGGATGAAGTCGTCGACGATGATCTTGGCCCGCTCGGGCGAGATTTCGTCGGCGACCTTCTGCGCGGCGATCCGCGCCTCGGCGGCCGCCATCTCCTGTTCGAGCTCGGCATGGGCCAGGACGAAGAGCCGCTTGACCTCGGCCGGATCGCGCGTCTTGAGCGAGCGGCGGACTTGACGCCGGCCCATCTCGCCCCGCAGATGCGGCGGCAGTTCCTTGTAGAGATAGTAGATGCCGGTCTGGGGATGTTTCCAGGGTGATCATCTGCACCATGCGCTTCTATACCCGTTCGCTATACCTGCGGACGGTGAAGCTGGCGTAAATCCTGGATTTCCGCACCTTGATGCGAGGATGGTGACCCCTACGGGAATCGAACCCGTGTTTCAGCCGTGAAAGGGCCGCGTCCTAACCGCTAGACGAAGGGGCCGTGAAGGCGTGGACGGGCTGTTAGGGGAGGGTTTGCGATCGGTCAACAGACTTTTGCATTTTTTCTTAATCGGCCCAGGCCATGTCGTCGATATGGAGTTCGGCGGCGGGGCGGCTGCCCCAGTCGTCGAGCTTCGCGCGGCCTGCCAGCCACAGCTTGCGGTGCGGGGGGGCGCCGAGCAGCGCCATGCCGAGATCGGTTTCCGCCTGGCGGAACGCCACGCCCTTGAACCGGCGGCCGTCGTCGCCGGTCAGGATCGCGCGGACATGGCCGTTGCCGACGACGTCCGCCTTCACGATCCGCACCGGGCCGGCCGCGACGCGCGGGGCGGGCCAGCCCATGCCGTACGGGCCGCCGGCCTCCAGCGCCTCGATCAGCAGCGGGCTGACGCCACCGGGGGCCAGCACCGCGTCGACCAGCAGCGCACGGTCCTCGCGGGCGCGCTCGACCGGTTCGGCCATGCGCTTGTGCAGGAATTCGGCGAGGGCCGGGATCGCGTCCTCGGCCACGGTGACGCCCGCCGCCGCAGCATGGCCGCCGCCCGCGCTGACCAGCCCCAGTTCCTTCGCAGCAAGGATCGTCGCGCCCATGTCGACGCCCGGGATCGACCGGCCCGAACCCTTGCCGACGCCATTGTCGTCGATCGCGATGACCAGCACCGGGCGGCCGAGCTTCTCCTTCAGCCGGCCGGCGACGATGCCGATGACGCCCGGATGCCAGCCGCGACCGCTCACGACCACGCAGCCGCGCGAGTCCTGGGCGCGCGCGGACAGGTCGGCCGACGCCTGCACGTCACCCTCGATCAGGCGGCGTTCCTCGTTCAGCCGGTCGAGTTCCACCGCGAGCGTCCGGGCTTCTTCGGGGTCCTGCGTGGTGAGGAGACGGACGCCGAGGTCCGACTTGCCGACCCGCCCGCCGGCATTGATGCGGGGGCCGAGCGCGAAGCCCAAATCGGTGCAGGTCGGCGCGCGGGTCAGGCGCGATGCCTCGATCAGTGCGGCAAGGCCGATATTCTGCCGCCGCGCCATGACCTTCAGCCCCTGCGCGACGAACGCCCGGTTCAGCCCGCGCAGCTGCGCGACATCGGCGACGGTGCCCAGCGCGACGAGATCGAGCAGGTCGAGCAGCTTCGGTTCGGCACGTCCTGCAAAGAAGCCGCGCGCGCGCAGCGTCCGCACCAGCGCCGCCGCCAGCAGGAACGCGACGCCGACCGCCGCAAGATGGCCGTGCGCCGCGCCTTCGCGCTCATCCAGCCGGTTGGGGTTCACCACGGCAAATGCAGGCGGAAGCTCGGTCGTGCATTGGTGGTGGTCGACGACCAGCACGTCCACGCCCGCGTCGCGCGTTGCGGCGAGCGCATCGAATGCCTGCGCGCCGCAATCGACCGTGACGATCAGCGTGGCGCCTTCGCCGGCCAGTCGCAGCATCGCCGGAGCGTTAGGGCCGTATCCCTCCAATTGCCGGTCGGGGATATAGGGGCGGGCGGCAAGGCCCAAGTCGCGCAGCAGCCGGATGAGCAGCGCCGAAGAGGTCGCGCCGTCGACATCGTAATCGCCGAAGATCGCGACCGACTCCTTCGCCATCACCGCGTCGGCCAGCCGTTCGGCGGCGCGGTCCATGTCGCGGAAGATCGACGGGTCGGGCATGAATTCGCGGATGCTGGGTGCCTTGTGCGCGGCCAGCCCGTCGCGTGGGCAACCGCGGGCAAGCAGGATACGGGTGACGAGATCGTCGGCGACGAACCCGTCGTCGCACACATCGCCCTCCAGCCCGCGCCAGCGCCACGGCTGACCCAGGATGGAGCGATGCACATTGAGTACGGAACGCATGCGCTCTGATAGGCGCACGGTCCCGGCCGGTCCAGCCGTCGCCGGGACCCTAGCGGCCGGCCTTCTTCATGCCCTGCGCGATGTCGCGGATCTGCTGCCGTGCATATTGCGGTCCCGGCCGGGCATAGAGTGCGCGCAGATAGGCGAGATCGGTACGGGTGATCGACGGCGGCGGGACGTGGTCCGGTTCGAACAGCGACAGGATCGTCCCGACCTTGTCCGATCCGCCCGGCGGACGGGTGCGGGCAAAGGTCCGCATCGCCACATAGTCGGCGATCTGGACCGTCGTCTTGCCCGGCAGTGCCGGCCATTCGACCACCACCACCGCGAACTGGATCGACTGCTGGGTCGGCGGCGCGATATAGGAAGCGCGCCGCACCTCCAGATTGGCCCAGAGCGCGCCGACCGGCGTCAGGCCGGGGACGCCGTCCTCATTCTGCAGTTCGACCAGCGACCATGCGCGTGCCGGCGACACAAGTTCGCGCAACTGGCTCACTTCGCTCGACGGCAGGCCGAACAGCAACGGGCTGCGCGTCTTTTGCAGCGCACGGACCAGTCCGGCGCCGTCGTCGACCCCGATAACGACAAGGTTGCCGCGGCAGTCCGGCTTGCCGACCGGTATCTTCACATGCGCGGCGACCACGCGTATCCGCGCCTCGATCTCTGCCGCGATCGGCGCGGGAAAACCGATCGCACGGGGGCAGGCGGGGACGCCGAGCCGGGCAAGTTGCCGATCGATCCGCGTCGAAATGCTTCGGGTGAAGGCGAGCGCTTCCTGTTCGGTCAGCGCGCTGCGGCCGGTAACGACGATGTCGGGCGCGGTTTGCGCGCCGGAGGACGGCGGCGTCTGGGCGATCGCACCACCGGCGACCAGCCCGAACAGCAATGGCGCCAGACCCGCATGCCGCATCTTTCCGCTCCGTCCTCGTGCCATTTCAGCGACTAACCACGAAGGTCGTGCGCAGGCAAAGGAAGAAGCGGTCAACCCGCACTGGAAATTTGTCGTCCGAGCGCGCAAAGACTGCGCCCATGAAGCGCAAGACCGGACAAGACCGCACGATCACCGCCAACTGGCGCCCCGCAACGCAGGCCGTGCGCGGTGGCACCGCGCGCAGCGAATATGGCGAAACGTCGGAGGCGCTGTTCCTCACCTCGGGCTATGCCTATGACTGCGCGGGCGATGCCGCGGCGCGGTTCGCGGGCGACCAGGTCGGCATGACCTATTCCCGGCTGCAGAACCCGACGGTCGAAATGCTGGAAGAGCGTATCGCCCTGCTGGAAGGGGCCGAGGCATGCCGGACGATGGCGACCGGCATGGCGGCGATGACCGCGGCCTTGCTGTGCCAGTTGTCGGCGGGCGACCATCTGGTCGGCGGGCGCGCGGCGTTCGGATCATGTCGCTGGCTGACCGATACGCTGCTGCCGAAATTCGGAATAGAAACCGACGTGGTCGACGCGCGCGATACGCAGGCGTTCATCGACGCCAGTCGCCCCAATACCAAGGTCTGGTTCTTCGAAACGCCGGCCAATCCGACGATGGACGTCGCCGATCTGACCGCGATCTGCGCGGCGGCGCGCGAGCGCGGCATCGTCACCGTGGTCGACAACGCCTTTGCCAGCCCGGCGCTGCAACGCCCGATGGAGTTCGGCGCGGACGTCGTCGCCTATAGCGCGACCAAGTTGATGGAGGGGCAGGGCCGCGTGCTCGCCGGTGCGGTGTGCGGGACCAAGGCGTTCATCGACGACGTGCTGCTGCCCTTCACGCGCAACACCGGGCCGACGCTCAGCGCGTTCAACGCGTGGGTGGTGCTCAAGGGGCTGGAGACGCTCGACCTGCGCGTGATGCGCCAGTCGGAAAATGCGCTGAAGGTCGCCAGCTTCCTTGAAAAGCGCGTGCCGAAGATCAACGCGCCGGGCCTGCCCAGCCATCCGCAGCATGACCTCTGCATGCGCCAGATGAAAATGGCCGGGCCGATCTTCTCGTTCGAACTGGATGGTGGCCGCGCTCAGGCGCACGGGCTGCTCGATGCGCTGC
The DNA here is from genome assembly GCA_036946325.1 of Sphingomonas paucimobilis. Classification (GTDB taxonomy): domain Bacteria; phylum Pseudomonadota; class Alphaproteobacteria; order Sphingomonadales; family Sphingomonadaceae; genus Sphingomonas; species Sphingomonas paucimobilis_A. The sequence goes on along the minus strand of JAQIJL010000001.1, from coordinate 1,358,481 downwards.
AACTGATCGATATTTCGAACAATATCGGTGATTCGCGCTCGCTGATGACGCATCCGGCCTCCACCACCCATTCGGGCGTGGCCGAGGAAAAGCGGATCGAGATGGGCATTTCCGAAGGGATGATCCGCATCAATGTGGGCCTCGAAGACCCCGAAGACCTGATCGCCGATCTGGATCAGGCATTGCGAGCGGTTGCCCTATGAAGGCGCTGTTCCCGCACGAGGCGACGACCGGCGATATCGTGGTGCGGGTTTCGGCGACCTATCTGCCCGAACAGTCGCAGCCCGCGCAGGGGCGCTGGTTCTGGGCCTATCATATCCGCATCGAAAACGGGTCGGAGCGGACCGTGCAGCTGCTGACCCGCCACTGGATCATCACCGACGGGCGCGGCGAACGGCATAGCGTGGAGGGCGAAGGCGTGATCGGCGAATTGCCCGTGATCGAACCGGGCGGCAGCTTCGATTATGTGTCGGGCTGTCCGTTGTCGACCTCCAGCGGGGCGATGCAGGGCAGCTATCACATGCTGGCCGATGACGGAGAGACGTTCGACGTGACGATCCCGCGCTTCTCGTTGCTGGCACCGGCGGTCGGCGCATGAAGCGGACGCATCTCCCGCTGAACGGCCTGCGCGTGCTCGACGCCGCCGCGCGGCATTTGTCGTTCACCCGCGCCGCCGACGAACTGGCGGTGACCCCGGCGGCGGTCGGGCAGCAGGTCCGCGCGCTGGAGGATACGCTGGGCGTCGTCCTGTTCCGTCGCACCACGCGCGGCCTCGAACTGACGCCCGAGGGTGAGGCCGGACTGGTGGCGCTGCGCGGCGGCTTCCTGCAATTCGAGGAAGCGGTCCGCGCGATGCAGGCGGGGCAGTCGTCCAAGTCGCTCACCATAGCCGCCCCGCGCGACCTGACGCAGAAATGGCTGTTGCCGCGTCTGTCGCGCATCGCCGCCGCCGATCCCGAACTGCGCTTCGCATTGGTCGCGGCGGACGACGCGCTCGACTTTACCGAAGCCAATCTCGACCTCGCAATTCGGTGGGGCGAGGGGCCGGGCGCGCATGAGGGCGAGGCGCTGGAATCGGACGGTATGGTGACCGTCGAGCGGGCGGGCGGCGGTGCCGATACGCGGATCGGCTGGCCCGGCTGCAACCCCGCGGATGCGACCGCGCTGGTGCGGGTAGCCGATGCCGGGTTGGCCATCGACGCCGCGGCGGCAGGTCTCGGACGGGCGACCGTGCCCGAACTGCTTGCCCGGGACGACATCGCCGCAGGGCGCGTGGCGGTGGCCGGTGAGCCGAAGTCCGGACGGCTCGGCTATTGGCTGGTCGCACCGTTGCCGCAATGGCGACAGGCGAAGGTGAAGGCGCTGGTCGACGCACTGGCAGGGTAGGGCATAGCCCGCATTGCCCGCCGCCAATCCATTCTACCGCGCCGCGCGCTTGCCCCGGCGGGCGTCCCGCGCCATCTGGAAGTCATGCACACCGCCACTGATACGCTCGCCCTGATCGGCCATACCCCGCTCGTCCGGTTGAAGGGGCCGAGCGAGGCGGCGGGGGCGGAGATTTTCGCCAAGTGCGAATTCGCCAATCCCGGCGCCAGCGTGAAGGACCGCGCCGCGCTGTCGATCGTCGAGGATGCGGAGGCCCGCGGCATGATCCGGCCCGGCGGCACGATCGTCGAGGGGACGGCGGGCAATACCGGCATCGGTCTGGCGCTGGTCGCCAACGCCAAGGGCTATCGCACGATCATCGTGATGCCCGAGACGCAGAGCCGCGAGAAGATGGACACGCTGCGCGCGCTGGGGGCCGAACTGGTGCTGGTCCCGGCGGCGCCCTATTCGAACCCCGGCCATTTCGTGCACACCAGCAGGCGGATCGCCGAGGAGACGCCGAACGCGATCTGGGCGAACCAGTTCGACAATATCGCGAACCGCCGCGCGCACATCACCGGCACGGCGGCCGAAATCTGGGATCAGATGGACGGGCGGATCGACGGCTTCACCTGCGCGGCGGGCACCGGCGGGACGCTGGCCGGCGTCGGTCTCGGTCTGAAGGAAAAGGACGAATCGGTCACCATCGCGCTGACCGATCCGCACGGCGCGGCGCTGTACGACTATTACGCGCATGGCGAGTTGCGGTCCGAAGGGACGTCGGTCGCCGAGGGGATCGGGCAGGGGCGGATCACCGCCAATCTCGACGGCGCGCCGATCGATACCCAGTTCCGCGTGTCGGACGAGGAGGGCATGGTCTGGGTCCGCCGGTTGCTGGCGGAGGAAGGGCTGTGCCTCGGCCTGTCGTCGGGCATCAACGTCGCCGGAGCGGTGCTGCTTGGGCGGCAGCTGGGACCGGGCAGCCGGGTCGCGACGATCCTGTGCGATACCGGCTTTCGCTACCTCTCCACACTCTACAATCCCGAATGGCTGGCGGCGAAGGGGTTGGCGGTCGACAGCGGGGCGACTTCGGCGTAACACCGCGCCCAGATGACGCCGCGATCGGATCAATCCCAATTATTGCAACGCCTGCGCGTCGGTGCGACCGGACTGGTGCTGGTCGTGCTGCTGATCGTGCTCGCCAGCGCGCTCTTCCGATCGGCCGTCGACGAACCGCCGATCGGCGAGGATGTCACGGCGGTCGATGACCAGGCCAATGTCGCCGTCGTCAACCTGACGCCGACCGGCAATCCCGACGAGCCGCTGGCCGAACTCGGCATTTCGCCCGGCGCTGCTCCCAGCAACAGCACGGTCCTGCCCGAGGTTCGCTGAACCGGCACGCGGCGCGCTGCATGTCCGGCGACGTGCATCATCCGTAGCCCGGAACGTCATCCCAGCGCAGGCTGGGATCTCCCCATGGTAGCACGCAGCAGAAGCCGCGAGAGACCCCAGCCTTCGCTGGGGTGACGCCCCGTTTCCCAGCCTCGCCCACCCGTTCCCAGCCCCGGTGGGGCGCCATCCCATCGCCGCGTCTGCCTTCGGCCGCGAATTGCTGGCGAACAAACAACGTACATCCCAAAACCGCCCGTCTGGTGGTGCTTTTTCCCATTCTCACCCAACTTCGCCCATTGTTACCCAGATTGCATTTTGGTACGTCTTGGACGTCACAGGGGGCAGGTCCTGGGATCGTCGATTCAAACCGCGCGGCGCGTATTTGCCGGGTGCGACGCATGTCCTGCGTGACCGAACAGGGGCTGTGTTGGAGAGGGAACTCTACCTGAGCTACGGGCTACAGGCAGTCGACGCGAAGGGTCGCGTCGCAGTGCCTGCCAAGCTGCGCTCGGTGCTGGAGAAGAACGCCGACGCCCGCGAACTCCTGCTCAAGCGGCACGGCAAGCATGTCTGCCTCAGCGCGTTCGACGCCGCCTGGCCGAAAATCCTCTATTCGCGCAAGCCGCAGGGCAGCGACGAGGATGTGGACACGGATTACAATGTCGCGGGCAAGGCGTTCGGCAATCTTGAGACCGCGCCGTTCGACAGCGCCGGGCGCTTCGTTCTGCCGACCTTTTACCGGCGCCGGGCGAAGATCGACAAATGGGCGTTCTTCCACGGACGCGGCGATACGTTCAACATCTGGGACCCGCACACGCTGATCGCCGATATCGAGATCGACGCCGATACGCGCGAGCTGTGCGAATTCCTGATGGAAGAAAAGGGGCTGTTGTGACCGACGCTCCACACATCCCCGTCCTGATGACCGAAGCGGTCGCGGCACTCGCGATCCAGCCGGGCGAGGTCCATGTCGACGCGACCTTCGGCGCGGGCGGCTATACCCGCGCGATGTTGGCCGCCGGTGCGCGGGTGATCGCGTTCGACCGCGATCCGACCGCGCATGACGCTGCCGCGCCGCTGCTCGCCGAAGCAGGCGACCGGCTGACGCTGATCCGTGCGCCGTTTTCGGCGATGGCCAGCGAATTGGCGGCGCGCGGCATTGACGCGGTCGATGGCGTCGTCATGGATATCGGCGTGTCGTCGATGCAGCTCGATCAGGCCGATCGCGGCTTCTCGTTTCAATATGACGGTCCGCTCGACATGCGGATGAGCCGGGAAGGCATCACTGCGGCCGAATGGCTGAACACCGCTGCCGAGGCGGAGATTTCCGACGTGCTCGACCGCTACGGCGAGGAACCCCGCCACCGCCGCGTCGCGAACTTCATCGTCGGCGCGCGGCCGCTGTCGCGCACCGGCGAACTGGCCGCCGTCGTTCGCCGGGCGCTGGGCCATCGGCCGCACGAGAAGAAGGACCCGGCGACCCGCGCGTTCCAGGCGGTCCGCATCCACCTGAACGACGAGCTGGGCGAGCTGACCGCCGGGCTGGACGCGGCGGAGCGGGTGCTGCGGCCCGGTGGGCGGCTGTCGGTGGTCAGCTTCCACAGCCTCGAGGATCGCATCGTGAAGCGGTTCCTGCGGACACGCGGCGGCGCGATGCCCGCCGGATCGCGCCACCGCCCGGTCGTGGCGCAGGGGCCGGCGCCCAGTTTCACCGACATCGCCAAGGCGGTGCGGCCGAGTGACGACGAAGTATCGGTTAACCCGCGCGCGCGTTCGGCGACGCTGCGCGCGGGTCTTCGCACGGCGTCCGCGCCGTGGAGTTCGAACGGGAGTGCGATGTGATGGGTACGTTCGGGTTCGGGACTTTGGGCAAATTGGTGGCGGTCGGCGTGATGGCGCCGGCCTTCTACCTCGTCATCTCGCAGGGCGCGGCGGAACGCAGCCGGGTCGAGGCGGTCGAACGCTCGATCGTGCAGGCGCGCAAGGACATTCGCGCGCTGGAAACCGAATTCGACACCCGCGCGAACATGGCGCAGCTCGAACGCTGGAACGGCGACGTCCTCGCGCTCGCCGCGCCGCGTGCCGAACAATATGTCGGCGGCGAGCATCAGCTGGCGTCGCTGCCCGGCCGGACCGAGGGCGGCAATGTCGCGCTCGCCTATGTCGTGCCCAGCGCACCGATGGAAGTCGCCGCGACGCCCGAACCCGCGCTCGCCGAAGTGACCGTCCCCGCCGCGACCCCGGTCAAGGCGGAGAAGGCCAAGGCGGCGGTCAAGCCGGTCGGCGCGGTCCGCACGGCGGCGGTGATCCCGGCCAAGGCGCGGGCGGTGGCGATGCTCGACCGCACGCTGCTCAGCGACGCGACGATGGCCGACCTCGCCCGTTCGGCACGCAAGGAGGCGGCCCGTCCGTGATCGTTGTCGTGGCGCCCCCTCTCAACCAGCAACGGGCCGACGGTGCGCGGCATACGTTGGTCAACATCGCGCATTACCGGTTGATGGTGCTGATGCTGCTGTTCGCGGCGGGCGTCACGGTCATTCTGGCGCGGCTGATGCTGCTGGCGGTCGCCGCCGAACCACGCTCGGCCATCGCGGCGGAGGCGGCGCTGGTGCCGCTGCGCGGCGATCTGGTCGATCGTAACGGGGCGCCGCTCGCCCGCACCATCGACGCCTGGTCGATCGCGGTGCGCCCGGACAAGGTGATCGGCGACAAGCAGCAGCTGGCGCAGCAGCTCGCGGCGCTGATGCCCGACCATGACGCCCGCTATTATTATGCGCAGCTGAACCTCGACCGCAATTTCGTCTATCTGCGCCGCCGTGCGCTGCCCGAACTGGTGCAGGCGGTGAACGCGCTGGGCGAGCCGGGCATCGCGCTCGGCCGCGAACCCGAACGTCTCTATCCGCAAAGCGCGATGGCGGCGCATGCGCTCGGCTATCTCGACATGGATGGTCGCGGCGTGCGCGGGATGGAAAAGTTCCTGAACGCGCGGCTGGTCGACCCCGCCGAGCGCGGGCGGCCGGTTGCGCTCAGCCTCGACCTGCGCGTGCAGGCGGCACTGGAGAGCGAACTCGCCAATGCGATGGCGGTGTTCCAGGCGCGTGGCGCCGGCGGCATCGTGCTCGACAGCGATACCGGTGAGGTGATCGCCATGACCTCGCTGCCGACCTTCAATCCCAATGCCGTGACTGCCAATACCGGACAGATGAACACGGTGACGCAGGGCGTGTACGAACTGGGATCGGCCTTCAAGCCGCTGACCATGGCCGCCGCGCTCGACAGCGGGGTCGCGCCGTCGCTGTCGAAGCGCTACGATGCGACGCAGCCGCTCGCCGTCGGCGGCTTCCGCATTCGCGACGACCATGCGCAGAAGCGCTGGCTGAACATCCCCGAGACGCTGGTCCATTCGTCGAACATTGCGACGGCACGCATCGCCGACGAAATGGGGCAGGCGCGCATGGAAAAGCTGTTCCGCGCACTGCATTTCGATGCCGCGCCCGACATCGAACTGGAAAAGTCGCGCACCATCTGGCCGCATTACTGGGGCCGGACGACCACGATGACGACCGCCTATGGCCATGGCATCGCGGTCACGCCGCTGCACCTCGCCAGCGCCTATGCCGCGCTGGTCAATGGCGGCATCTGGCGCCCGGCGACCATGATGAAGCTGAAGCCCGGTCAGGCACCCGCCGGCAGCCGCGTGTTTACCGAGGCGACCAGCGCGAAGATGCGCGCGCTGCTGCGCCTGATCGTCACCGACGGCACCGGCCGCAAGGCGGAGGCCCCCGGCTTCCGCGTCGGCGGCAAGACCGGCACCGCCGAGACGGTGGGCGCGGGCGGCGGCTATTCGAAGAAGGTCAACGTATCGACCTTCGCCGCCGTCTTCCCGATGGATCGCCCGCGCTATGTCGTGATCGCGATGCTCGACAGTCCGAAGGGAACGAAGGAAACGTTCGGCTTCACCACCGCCGCATGGACCGCCGCGCCGGTCGTCAGCCGGGTGATTTCGCGCACCGGGCCGCTGCTGGGGGTGATTCCCGACGCCAATGCCGATATTGACCTCGCCGGATTGCGCTCGCTGCTGTGGCGGGCGCCGGGTGATGCGAAGAAGCTGGCGAACGTCGAATGAAATTAGGAACGATCACGGGCGGCGAAGAACCGCAGACGGTGACCGGCTTCGCGATCGATCATCGCAAGGTCGCACCGGGCACGATCTTCGGCGCGTTCGAAGGGGCGCGGGTGAATGGCGAGGATTTCATCCCCGCCGCCATCGCTGCCGGTGCGATCGCGATTGTTGCCCGCCCGGAAGCGGTGGTCGAGGGGGCGGTCCATATCGCCGCGCGCGATCCGCGCGAAGCCTTTGCCCGCGCCGCCGCCCAATTCTTCGCGCCGTTTCCGTCGACCTGCGTCGCGGTTACCGGCACCAACGGCAAGACCAGCACCGTCGAAATGGTGCGCCAGCTGTGGCGGATGCAGGGTCATCATGCGGCATCCATCGGCACGCTGGGCGTCACCACCGCCGACGAACGCGTCGTCACCGGCCTGACCACGCCCGACATCGTCACCTTCCTGTCGAATGTCGCCGGCCTTGCGCGCGAGGGCGTGACCCATGTCGCGTTCGAAGCGTCGAGCCACGGCCTGTCGCAATACCGCACCGAAGGGTTGCCGGTCCGTGCGGCCGCCTTCACCAATCTCAGCCGCGATCACCTCGACTATCATGGCGACATGGCGAGCTACCTGACCGCGAAGCTACGCCTGTTTTCCGAAGTGCTGGCCGATGACGGTGCGGCGGTGGTGTGGATCGACGATCCCCATGCCGACCGGGTGATGGATCTGGCGCGGGTGCGCGGCAACCGCCTGATTACGGTGGGCGAACATGGCGAGACGCTGCGCCTGACGGCACGCGAACCGAGCCTGTTGGGACAGGCGCTGACGATCGAGGCGGAGGGCGCGACCCATAAGGTGCAGCTGCCGCTGATCGGCGCCTATCAGGCCGCCAACGCGCTGACCGCCGCCGGCCTCGTGCTGGCGACCGGTGGGTCGCTCGCCGCGACGCTGGCCGGTCTTGCGCGGTTGCAGCCGGTGCGCGGGCGGCTGGAGCGTGCGGTGATCCTGCCGAACGGCGCCCCGGTCTATGTCGATTACGCGCACACCCCCGATGCGCTGGAGGCGGCCATCGCGGCGCTCCGTCCCCATGCCGACGGGCGGCTGATCGTCGTGTTCGGCGCGGGCGGCGACCGCGACAATGGCAAGCGCGCGCCGATGGGGGAGGTCGTCGCGGCGCAGGCGGATGTCGCCATCGTCACCGACGACAATCCCCGGACCGAGGATGCGGCACAAATCCGCGCGCAGGTGCTGGCCGGCGCCCCGAACGCCACCGAGATCGGCGACCGCCGCGCCGCCATTCGCGCGGCATGCGCCATGGCACAGCCGGGTGACATCGTGCTGATCGCGGGCAAGGGGCATGAACAGGGCCAGATCGTCGGCGACATGATCCTGCCGTTCGACGACGTACAGGTGGCGCGTGACTGTGCGGGCTGACATGCCGCTCTGGACCGCCGCCGCCATCGCCGCCGCGACCGGGGGCACTGCCTCCACCGATTTCGCCGCGAACGGCGTCGCCTTCGACAGCCGTGAGGTCGGGCAGGGCGACCTGTTCGTCGCGCTGTCGGGCGAGGCGACCGACGGCCACCGTTTCGTCGCACAGGCATATGCGCAGGGCGCGGCGGGGGCGATCGTGTCGCGGCCAGTCGATGGCCCGCACGTCCTGGTCGACGACACGACCGTCGCGCTGAACCAGATCGCGACCGCATCGCGCGCGCGCACCGCATCGCGGATCATCGGCGTGACCGGATCGGTCGGCAAGACCGGCACCAAGGAAGCGCTCTACGCCGCGCTCGACCGCATCACCCATGGCGCGGCGCATCGTTCGGTCAAGAGCTACAACAACCATACCGGTGTGCCGCTCAGCCTCGCCCGCATGCCCGCCGCGACGCAGGCGGCGGTGTTCGAGATGGGGATGAACCATGCGGGCGAGCTGTCGCAACTGACCCGGCTGGTCCGCCCCGAAGTCGCCATCGTCACCACCATCGCGCCCGCCCATACCGAATTCTTTACCGGCGAGGATGCGATCGCCCGCGCCAAGGGCGAGATTTTCGAAGGGCTGGTCGAAGGGGGCACCGCGATCGTCCCGTTCGACAGCCCGCACCGCGACACGCTGATCGCCGCCGCGCGGCCGCATGCCGGCAAGATCGTCACCTTCGGCCTGCGCGAAGGGGCCGATGTCCGCGCGATCGAGCATGTCCGCATGTCTGGCGGCGACAGCTTCGTCACCGCGCGGCTGGGATCGCGCGAGGTCAGCTATACCCTCGCCCCGCCCGGCGAACATTGGGTGGCCAACTCGCTGGCGGTGATGGCGGCGGTCGATGCGATCGGCGGCGACCTTGGTGTCGCCGGCCTCGCGCTCGCCGACCTTGCCGGCCTCGCCGGACGCGGTGCGCGTCGGCGGGTGAAGCTGGCGGGTGGCGAGGCGCTGCTGATCGACGAAAGCTACAACGCCAACCCGGCATCGATGCGCGCGACACTGAAGGTCCTCGCCGCCGAACGCGCCGATCGCCGCATCGCGGTGCTCGGCGAAATGCGCGAGCTGGGCGAGTCGTCGGACGCCTATCACGCGGCGCTGGCGGTCCCCATCGACGAAGCGGGGGTTTCGCGCGCCGTATTGGTGGGGCAGGGGATGCTTCCCCTCGCCAAGGCGCTTGAGGGCCGCATCGAAACCGTCCATGTGCCCGACGCCGCCGCCGCAGCGCAGGTCCTTGCGACCCTGATCACGCCCGGCGACGCGGTGCTCGTAAAGGGATCGAACGGGGTGGGGCTGGCGCGGGTCGTCGCCGACCTGTGGGGCCAGGACTGATGTTGTACGAAATCGCCGAATATCTCGGCTTTCCCGGTGTGCTGAACCTGTTCCGCTATTTGTCATTCCGCACCGGCGCGGCGACGGCGACGGCGTTGCTCATCGGTCTCGTCATCGGGCCGCGCTTCATCGGCTGGCTGCGCGTGCGGCAGGGCAAGGGGCAGCCGATCCGGCTCGACGGGCCGCAGAGCCACCTCGCCAAGCGCGGCACGCCGACCATGGGTGGGCTGATGATTCTGACCGCGCTCGCCATATCGGTGCTGCTGTGGATGGACCTTGCCAATCCGTTCGTCTGGGCGTGCCTGTTCGTGACGCTGGGCTTCGCCGCGATCGGCTTCCTCGACGATTACGACAAGGTGCGAAAGGCCAACACGGCGGGCGTGTCGGGCCGGGTTCGGCTGCTGCTCGAATTCCTGATTGCCGGCATCGCCAGCTGGATCATCATCGGCCAGACCGGCACGATGCTCTACGTCCCGTTCTTCTCGAACGTCGCGATCGATCTGGGGCCGTTCTACGTCATCTTCGCCGCCTTCACGATCGTGGCGTTCGGCAATGCAGTGAACCTGACCGATGGCCTCGACGGCCTCGCGACGATGCCGGTCATCATCGCCTCGGTCGCGCTGATGCTGATCGTCTATATGGTCGGCAACGCGAAGTTCGCCGCCTATCTCGGCATCCCGCACGTGCTGGGCGCGGGCGATCTCGCGCTGTTCTGCGGCGCGATCGTGGGCGCGGGGCTGGCGTTCCTGTGGTACAACGCCCCCCCGGCGGCGGTGTTCATGGGCGATACCGGCAGCCTGGCGCTTGGCGGTGCCCTCGGCGCCATCGCGGTGTCGTCGCATCACGAAATCGTGCTGGCGATCATCGGTGGGCTGTTCGTGGTCGAGGCGCTGTCGGTCATCATCCAGGTGTTCTGGTACAAGCGCACCGGCAAGCGCATCTTCCGCATGGCGCCGATCCACCATCATTTCGAACAGCTCGGCTGGGCCGAGGCGACGGTCGTGATCCGCTTCTGGATCATCGCCTTCGTGCTGGCGCTGGCCGGCCTATCGACGCTGAAGCTGCGGTGATTGTCGCTGCCGCCTGGGCGGGGAAGAAGTTCGCGGTGCTGGGGCTGGCCCGCTCCGGCGCGGCGACGGTGCGCGCGCTGCTGGCGGGCGGAGCGGAGGTCGTCGCATGGGACGGTGACGAGGCACGCCGTTCTCCCTCTCTCCGCTTGCGGGGAGAGGGTCGGGGAGAGGGGGCTTCTTCTCCTGCGGCCGCGCCTGCGACACCCCCTCTCCCAACCCTCTCCCCCATGGGGGAGAGGGCTTTGGTGTTTGCCGATCCGCTGTCCATCGACCTTACCGGTTTCGATGGCGTCGTCGTCTCCCCCGGCGTGCCGCTCAACCGGCACCCGATCGTCGCGCATGCCGGCGACACGCCCATCATCGGCGACATCGAACTCTTCGCGCAGGCGCGCGGCGACCTGCCGCCGCACAAGGTCGTCGGCATCACCGGCACCAACGGCAAGTCGACGACCACCGCGCTGATCCACCACATCCTCGAACAGGCCGGCATTCCCGCACGGATGGGCGGCAATATCGGCCTGCCGATCCTCGCGCAGGACCCGCTGCCAGCGGGCGGGGTCTATGTCCTCGAACTGTCGAGCTACCAGATCGACCTGACCCGTAGCCTCGACTGCGACGTCGCGGTGCTGCTCAACCTCACCCCCGACCATCTCGACCGCTATGCCGGGTTCGAAGCGTACGCCGCGTCCAAGGCCCGACTGTTCGCGATGCAGTCGATCCCCCATCTGGCAGTGGTCGACGGATATGCGGAGGCCGAAGACGATGTGCTCGACGGTGCACCGGACGGTCTGCCGTTCCTCTTGATCGATTCCGTCCGCCTGCCCGAGGGTCAATCACGCTGGCCGGCTTTGCAGGGACCACATAACCGCCAAAATGCGCAAGCAGCGGTCGCCGTCTGCGAAGCCCTCGGCCTCCACGCCGACAAGATTCGCGCCGGCCTGCAAAGCTACCGTGCCTTGCCCCACCGCATGGCGCATGTCGCCAACGTCAACGGCGTCGCCTATGTCGACGACAGCAAGGCGACGAACCCCGATTCCACCGCGCCCGCGCTCAACGCCTTCGCCCGCATCCATTGGATCGTCGGCGGCCTCGCCAAGTCCGACGATCTCGACGCCTGCCGCCCCGGCTTCGGCAATGTCGTCCACGCCTATACCATCGGCACCGCTGCTGAGCGCTTCGCCGAACTTCTCGCACCGGACATGCCGGTAACCATCGCCAACACATTGGACGAAGCGGTGAAATTGGCCGCGACAGCCGCGCGAGCCGGCGATACCGTGCTGCTGTCGCCGGCATGTGCGTCGTTCGACCAATTCAGCGACTTCGAAGCGCGGGGACGCGCCTTCGCGGCGGCAGTGGGGGCATTGCAATGACCGATACGGTACGCGGGCGCGACGTCCGGGCGCTGCGCCAGCGGGTGGAAACGCTGCAGGGCCGCAGCGCGCGTTCGCCGATCGGCGCGTGGTTCCGCGAAGTCGACCGGGTGCTGCTGCTGATCGCGATGGTGCTGATCGCCATCGGCCTCGTCGCCGTCGCCGCCGCGTCGCCCGCGTCCGCCGTGCGCTATTCGGGCGGCGACGTCACCGTGCCGCCGATGATGTATTTCTGGCGACAGGCAGGGTGGATCGCGCTGTCCTTCCCGGTAATGATCGTCGTGTCGATGCTGCCGGTCACGCTGGCGCGGCGGCTGTGCCTGCTCGGCGCGGGCGTGCTGGTCCTCGCGCTGATGGTCGCGCCCTTCGTCGGCGTGGAGGCGAACGGCGCGCGTCGCTGGATCAACCTCGGCGTCGGCCAGTTCCAGCCGTCCGAGTTCCTGAAACCCATGTTCATCGTCACGACGGCATGGCTGTTGTCGCTGCGTGCCAAGGACCCGCAGCTGCCGATGCTGTGGGTCACCGGCGCGCTGACCGCCGTGATCGCCGGCTGCCTGATGCTCCAGCCCGATTTCGGACAGACGGTCATCTTCTGCGGCGTCTGGGCCGCATTGCTGGTCATTTCGGGCATTCCGGTCCGTACCATGGCGATCCTCGGCGCAGCGGGCGTCGGTCTCGTCGCCGCCGCCTACACCTTCTACGGCACGGCGCGCGTCCGCATCGACGGCTTCCTGTTCCCCGATCCCGAAAGCGCCGCGACCGACAGCTATCAGGTCGATATGGCGCATGCCGTGCTGACCGCGGGCGGCGCGGTCGGCACCGGTCCGGGCGGCGGACGCGTGAAGTTCAAGCTGCCCGAGGCGCATACCGACTATATCTTCGCGGTGGTGGGCGAGGAATTCGGCCTGATCGCCTGCGCGATCATCGCGATCATCTTCCTCGCCATCGTCGTCCGCGTCTTCGTCGCCTGCTGGACGAGGAGGATGCGTTCAAGCTGCTCGCCGCCGCCGGCCTTGCCGTGCAGTTCGGCGCACAGGCACTCATCAACATGGCGGTCAATGTAGGCATCGCCCCGTCCAAGGGCATGACGCTGCCGTTCATCTCCTACGGCGGGTCGTCGATGATCGCGCTGTCGATCGGCATGGGACTGCTGCTCGCTTTCACCCGCCGGAACCCGTATCTGAGCCGCTCACCTTACGGCCCACAGCGCTGGAGCGGAGCGAAATGAGCAAGCATTATGTCCTCGCCGCCGGAGGCACCGGGGGGCATATGGTCCCGGCGGCCGCCCTTGCGACCGAACTGACCCGGCGCGGCCACCGCGTCGCGCTGGTCAGCCGACGAACGCGGCGTGCGCTTCCCCCGACCTGTTCGACGGTATCCAGACCCATGTCCTGCCCGCCGGGCGTCTCTCGGGTGGCCCCGATCGGCTGGGCGAAGGCAGCGCGGCAGATGCTGGCCGGCCGGTCGATGGCGATCGAACTCTACAAGACCTTCCGCCCCTCCGCCGTGATCGGCTTTGGCGGCTATCCGGCGCTCCCGGCGCTGCTGGCGGCCTTTGCGCAGAAGGTGCCGACGATCGTCCATGAACAAAATGCCGTGCTCGGCCGGGTCAACCGGCTGGTCGCTGGCAGCGTCCACGGCATCGCCACCAGCTATGAACGGGTCGAGCGGCTGAAGGAAAGTCACGTCCCCAAGACGCATCTGGTCGGCAACCCGGTGCGCGAGGCCGTGCTCGCCCTGCGTGAGCGACCCTATCCGGCGCTCGACGAGGAGGGCATTTTCCGCGTGCTGGTCACCGGCGGCAGTCAGGGGGCGAGCATCCTCAGTCAGGTCGTCCCCGACGGCCTCGCGCTGTTGCCCGTCGCGTTTCGCCGTCGGATGCAGGTAACGCATCAGGCGCGGATCGAGGATATCGACGCGGTGCGCGCCAAATACGCCGAACACGGCATCCCGGCCGAGATCGCGACCTATCTGCCCGATCTGCCCGACCGGCTGGCATGGAGCCATGTCGTCATCGCCCGTGCCGGTGCGTCGACCATCGCCGAGCTGACCGCTGCCGGTCGTCCCGCGATCCTCGTGCCGCTGCCCGGCGCGACCGACGACCATCAGACCGCCAATTGCCGCGAAATCGTGGCCGCTGGCGGCGCGCGCTCGATCGCGCAGACGCAGTTCAACGCGCCCGAACTGGCCAAGCAGATTCAGAAGCTCGGCCTCGACCCCGCCGCCCTCGCCAATGCGGCGGCGCGCGCGCGCAGCTGCGGCCGGCCGTTCGCCGTCCGCGACCTCGCCGATCTGGTCGAGAGCATCGACGCACCCAAGGCGAAAGTGGGCAAGATCGCCCCCGCCAAACGACAGAAGGAGGCATTTGCGTGAAGGGTGTCGCGACCGATATCGGCACGATCCATTTCGTCGGCATCGGCGGCATCGGTATGTCGGGCATTGCCGAGGTGATGCACAATCTCGGCTATAAGGTGCAGGGATCGGACGTAGCCGAGGGCTATGTCGTCGATGGCCTGCGCGCGCGTGGCATCGACGTGCATATCGGCCACAAGGCGGAGAATGTGGAGGGTGTGGCGGTCGTCGTCACCTCGACCGCGATCAAGCCCGGCAATCCGGAGCGCGACCATGCGCTGGCGAAGCGCATCCCGGTGGTGCGCCGCGCGGAAATGCTCGCCGAACTGATGCGGCTGAAATCGACCGTTGCGGTCGCGGGCACGCATGGCAAGACGACCACGACCTCGCTGATCGCGGCCTTGCTCGATGCCGGCGGCGTCGATCCGACCGTCATCAATGGCGGCATCATCAACAGCTATGGTTCGAACGCCCGGCTGGGCGCCTCGGACTGGATGGTGGTCGAGGCCGACGAGAGCGACGGCAGCTTCCTGCGGCTGGACGGCACCTATGCGGTCGTCACCAACATCGATCCCGAACATCTCGACCATTATGGCAGCTTCGACCGGGCCAAGGACGCCTATGTCGAATTCATCGAGAATGTGCCCTTCTACGGCGCGGCGGTGCTGTGCCTCGACCACCCGGAAGTGCAGGCGCTGATCCCGCGCATCCGCGACCGCCGCATCGTTACCTACGGCTTTGCGGCCCAAGCGGATGTGCGCGGCGTCGAGGTGACGGCGGGGCGCGACGGCAACCGTTTCGACTGCGTGGTTCGCGACCGCGACGGCCAGACGCGCGTCATCGAGGGCATCCACCTGCCAATGGCTGGCCGCCACAATGTCCAGAACGCGCTGGCGGCGATCGCCGTCGCGGTCGAACTGGGCCTCGACGACGCGACCATCGCGCAGGGCTTCGCCAAGTTCGGCGGCGTGAAGCGCCGCTTCACCCGCGTCGGCGACGTCGCCGGCATGACCGTGATCGACGATTACGGCCACCACCCGGTCGAAATACGCGCGGTGCTGTCGGCGGCGCGCGAAGCGACCGGCGGCCGGGTCATCGCCGTGGTCCAGCCGCACCGCTATTCGCGTCTCGGCGCGCTGATGGACGAGTTCGCACAGGCGTTCAACGACGCCGATGCGGTCCATGTCCTGCCGGTCTATGCCGCCGGCGAAGCTCCGGTCGAAGGGGTGAGCGCCGAGGCGCTGGTCGACGGCATCCGCCTGCGCGGCCATCGTTCGGCACAGGTCGCGGCGGACAAGGACGCGCTCGCCACCGCGCTCGCCGCAGAAGGACAGGACGGCGACCTTATCGTCTGCCTCGGCGCCGGTGACATCACCAAGATCGCCGCCGGCCTGCCCGCCGCAATCGGGAGCAAGCTCGCATGAGCGACTGGTTCTCCACCGCGATCGAGATGCAGCGCGAAATCCTGCGCGCACAACAGGCGCAGCTCGACGCGGCGAAGAAGCTGCTCGACACCGCCGAAACGCGCGACATGGCGCAAGTCGGCCAGCAGATCGCCGATGCGCAGGCAGAGGCATGGACGGCGTGGGCGCGCTTCTGGGGCAGCGGAAAATGACCCTGCCGCCGGTCCGTGGCAAACTGACCGCGAACGCCCCGCTCGCCCCGCTCGTCTGGTTCAAGGCGGGCGGTTCGGCAGAGTGGCTGTTCGAGCCGGCCGACACGGACGATCTCTGCGACTTCCTCCGCGCACTCGACGCGTCGGTGCCGGTGATGGGGCTGGGGCTAGGCTCCAACCTGATCGTCCGCGATGGCGGCGTGCCCGGTGTCGTCGTGCGCCTCGGCAAGCCGTTCGCCAAGGTCGCGGCCGTTGGCCTGACGCTCACCTGCGGCGGCGGGGCGAGCGGTATCCTCGTCTCCTCGACCGCGCGCGACGCGGGCGTCGCCGGAGTCGAATTCCTGCGCTCGATCCCCGGCACGGTCGGCGGCTTCGTGCGGATGAACGGCGGCGCCTATGGCCGCGAGGTGGCGGACGTGCTGGTCGAGGCGCAGGTGGTGACCCGCGACGGTTCGCTGGTGAAGCTGTCGCTGACCGACCTCAACTACCGCTATCGCCACAGCGACCTGCCCGATGGCGCGATCGTGGTGTCCGCCACCTTCCGCGGCGAACGGGGCGAGCCTCAGGCGATCCAGACCGAAATGGACCGCATCGCCGTCGCGCGCGAAGCGTCGCAACCGCTGCGCTCGAAGACCGGCGGTTCGACCTTCAAGAACCCCGACGGCCACAAGGCATGGGCGCTGGTCGATGCGGCCGGTTGCCGGGGCCTGGCACGGGGCGACGCGCAGGTGTCGGAAAAGCACTGCAATTTCCTGCTGAACACCGGAAACGCCACCAGCGCCGATATCGAGGCATTGGGCGAGGAAGTCCGGGCGAAGGTGCTGGCGCAATCGGGCGTGACGCTCGAATGGGAAATCCAGCGGGTGGGGGTGGCGTGACCGACCTTCCTGCATCCCTACCGTTCGGTTCGAGCAGCTTCGAGCGCAGTCGAGAAGCGTCCGTCGAGAACGCGCGTGCCACAACCACCGACTTCTCGACTGCGGGTCTCGACAGGCTCGACCCTGCGCTCGAAGCAAACGGATATCGTGAATTGCCGAAGGAACCGACCGCGTGACCGACCCCCTGCACATCGTCGTCCTCATGGGCGGCTGGTCGTCGGAACGCGAAGTCTCGCTCATGTCCGGCGTCGGCGTCGCGACCGCGCTCGAATCGCTGGGGCACAAGGTCACGCGCATCGACATGGACCGCAACATCGCCGCGCGGCTGACCGAAGCTAAGCCCGATCTCGTCTTCAACGCGCTGCACGGCTCGCCGGGTGAGGACGGCACGGTGCAGGGCATGATGGACCTGATGGGGCTGCGCTACACCCATAGCGGCCTCGCCACCTCGGTCATCGCGATCGACAAGGTGCTGACCAAGCACGCGCTGGTCCCCGCCGGCGTTCCCATGCCCGGCGGGCGCATCGTCAAGACCGCCGAACTGTTCGAGCGTGACCCGCTCCCGCGCCCGTACGTCCTCAAGCCGGTCAGCGAAGGCTCCTCGGTCGGCGTCGCCATCGTCACCGACGACAGCAATTACGGCAACCCGATCGCGCAAGCCTCGAAAGGTCCGTGGCAGGAATTCGACGAACTCCTCGCCGAACCCTTCATCCGCGGCCGCGAACTGACCACCGCCGTCCTTGGCGACCGCGCATTGGGCGTGACCGAACTGAAGCCCAAGAGCGGCTTCTACGATTACGACAGCAAATATACCGACGGCCTGACCGAGCATGTCTGCCCCGCCGACATCCCCGACGACATCGCGCAGGCGTGCATGGCCTATGCCGTCACCGCCCACCGCGTGCTGGGGTGCAAGGGCGCATCGCGCACCGATTTCCGCTGGGACGACGAGCGCGGCATCGACGGGTTGTTCGTCCTCGAAACCAATACCCAGCCCGGCATGACCCCCTTGAGCCTCGTTCCCGAACAGGCACGCCATGTCGGCATGAGCTACGAAGCCCTTGTCGGCTGGATCGTGGAAGAGGCGATGCGATGACCCAGACCGGCAAGCGCGTCGTCCAGACCCGCACCGTCAAGCCCAAGCGCCGCGTCCAGGCCAAGCGCCCGGTGCGCGCCTCGGTCCTCGATCAGGCCGTCGCCGCGCTCCCCGGCGGGGCGGCGACCGCGCGTCGCATCGTCGGCTGGAGCCTGACCGCCGGCGCCGGTGCCATCGCGCTCGCGCTCGCCAACTGGTTCGGCCTGTTCGGCGCGATCGGCGTCGCCGCGGCCGAAGCAGTCGGCGCGGCGGGTTTCCGCGTCGAACAGATCGAGGTGACCGGCCTCAAGCGGATGGACGCGACCTCGGTCTATGCCGTCGCGCTCGATCAGCGCTCGCGCGCGATGCCGCTGGTCGATCTCGACGCCACGCGGCAGAAGCTGCTGGATTATGGCTGGATCGCCGACGCCCGCGTCTCGCGCCGGCTGCCCGATACGCTGGTGGTCGATGTGGTCGAACGCGACCCCGCCGCCGTCTGGCAGAACAAGGGGCAGCTGATGTTGATCGACGAGGGCGGCGTGCTCCTCGACGGCGTGCAGCCCAACAGGATGCCGCGCCTGCCGCTCGTGATCGGCGACGGTGCCAATGCGCAGGAACCGGCCTATCGCAAGCTGATGGCCGCCGCCCCCGCCCTCAAACCGGTGGTGAAGGCGGCGGTATGGGTCGGCAATCGCCGCTGGGACATCCTGTTCCAGACCGGCGAGCGGCTGGTCCTGCCCGAAGGCGAGAAGGAATCGGCACGCGCGCTGGTGAAGTTCGCACAGCTCGACGGGACGCTCGGCCTGCTCGGCAAGGGCTATGACCGGTTCGACCTGCGCGATCCGACCAAGCTGGTTGTGCGGATGAAGCATGCGACACCGAATGACGGTGATGACGGCAGCGAACAGGGCAATGCCGCGTCGACCGCGACACCGGTCGAAGGCGACTGACAGGGGGCAGGACCATGGCGAAGGTAGCACCGGAAGGGATCATCACCGCGCTCGACATCGGCACGTCGAAAGTGTCCGCGCTGATCGCGAAGCCGGGCGAGGGCGGCGAACTGACCGTGCTCGGCACCGGCCAGCGCGAGAGCCGCGGCGTCAAGCGCGGCTATATCGCCGACATGAAGGCGACCGAGACGGCGGTCCGCGAAGCGGTCGAGCAGGCCGAACGCATCGCCGGCTTCAATATCGAGGATGTGTGGGTCAGTTTCTCGGCCGGCGGCCTCGTGTCCGACATCGTCAAGCTGGAGGTCGACCTCGGCGGCCACCGCGTCGAACAGTCGGACATCGATGCGCTGTTGAAGGCCGGTCGCAACGCGATCGATCCCGGGCAGCGCATGGTGCTGCACGCGCAACCGATGCGCTACACGCTCGACGGTCTCGGCGGGGTGAAGGAACCGAAGGGCCTCCACGCCGACCGCCTCGGCGTCGAAATCCACGTCGTCGCGACCGAAGGCTCGCCGGTTCGCAACCTCGACCTGTGCGTCCGCTCGGCCCATCTCGAAACGAAGTCGATCGTCGCCGCTCCGGTCGCCACCGGCCTTGCCTGCCTGTCGGAGGAGGAGCGCGAACTGGGCGTCGCGCTGGTCGAGATCGGCGCGGGCATCACCAACGTTTCGGTCTTCGCCAATGGCGTGCTGACCGGCCTCGCCTCGATCGCGATGGGCGCCAGCGACATCACCGACGATGTGGCTTCGGCCTTCGGCACCAACCGCGCCCAGGCCGAGCGGCTGAAATGCTTCTACGGCTCGGCCAACATGTCCCCGCGCGACAATCACGACATGATCGACGTCGCCCCGGTCCGCGCGGACGAGGATGCCGAGGGTACGCGCATCACCCGCGCGCAGCTGATCTCGGTCATCCGCCAGCGGCTCGACCGGCTGGTCGCCGAAATCTCCAAGGAACTGCGCCGGTTGAACTTCGACGATCCGGTCGGGCGGCAGGTCGTGCTGACCGGCGGCGGGGCGGAGTTGAAAGGGATCGCCGACTATGCGCAGCAGGCGCTGGGCCGTCCGGTCCGGGTCGGTCGCGCGCGGGGCCTCGCCGCGCTGCCCGACGCGCATTCGGGACCCGGATTCGCGACGCTCGCCGGCCTCGCCATGTTCGCCGCATCGAACCCGGTCGACCTGCGTGCGTTGCAGCCGACCCAGCAAATGGTGTCGCGCCCCAGCACGGGCGCGCTGTTCCAGCGTCTGTTGACCGCATTCCGCGCCAACTATTGACGATTTATTACCATCAGGCCGGGTGGAGGGGCTAGGATCGTCCTTCGGCTTGATGCACAACCGCCTATCGAATTACGCGCCCGGTGCCGGCCGGGACAGGGAGACCGAGTATGAGCATCGAATTTCTGGCACCCGACGTCGACGAACTGACCCCGCGCATCACCGTGATCGGCGTCGGCGGGGCCGGCGGCAACGCGATCGCGAACATGATCCGTGCCGAGGTGCAGGGGGTCGAGTTCCTCGTCGCGAACACCGACGCGCAGGCATTGAAGCAGTCGGAAGCGCCGCAGCGTATCCAGCTGGGTGCGAAGATCACGCAAGGGTTGGGTGCCGGCAGCCGCCCCGAAATCGGTCGCGCCGCGGCCGAGGAAACGATCGAGCAGGTACAGAAGTCGCTTGAAGGCGCGCATATGTGCTTCATCGCCGCCGGCATGGGCGGCGGCACCGGCACCGGCGCGGCTCCCGTGATCGCCAAGGCCGCGCGTGAGATGGGCATCCTGACCGTCGGCGTCGTGACCCGTCCCTTCGCGTTCGAGGGCAAGCGCCGCGCGAAGTCGGCGGAGGCCGGGATCGAGGAACTGCAGAAGTACGTCGACACGCTGATCGTCATCCCGAACCAGAATCTGTTCCTGATCGCGAACGCCAACACGACCTTCAAGCAAGCCTTTGAAATGGCTGACGAAGTGTTGCAGCAGGGTGTGCGCGGCATCACCGACCTGATGGTCATGCCCGGCCTCATCAACCTCGACTTCGCCGACGTGCGGTCGGTGATGCAGGAAATGGGCAAGGCGATGATGGGCACCGGCGAGGCCGAGGGCGACAACCGCGCCATCGAAGCCGCGCAGCAGGCGATCGCGAACCCGCTGCTCGACGGCGTGTCGCTGAACGGCGCCAAGGGCGTGATCGTGTCGATCACCGGCGGCGACGACATGCGCCTGCTCGAAGTCGACGAAGCCGCCAACCACATCCGCGAGCTGGTCGACGACGACGCCAACATCATCTGGGGTTCGGCGTTCAACACCGAACTGGAAGGGAAGATCCGCGTCTCGGTCGTCGCGACCGGCATCGAGGACGAAGCTCCGTCGCAGGCCGCACCGCAGCCGGCACAGGCCGAACCGACCCGCGCCTTCTCGTTCAACGCGCCGCGCCGTCCGGCCGCACCGACGGCACCCGCCGCTGCGCCGGTCGCGCCGAGCGGTGCCGCTGCCGAGCATCTGGACGAAGCGCCGGCACCCGCCCCGATGGACCGCTTCCCGCAGGGCGTGAGCCAGCCTTCGGCGTCGGAACGCGTCGTGCCGCATTCGACCTACGACACCCCGCCCGCCGCGGCGCAGGACGAGGATGAACTGGTGCTGGGGGCGGAACAGGCCGCAGCCCCGATGCCCGCGCCGACCCCGGCGAGCGACTTCGGCGCATCGTCGAACGACGGCCGCCGCCGCTGGCTGACCCCGGACGCCCCGGCCGAAGCCCCGCGCGAGGAAGCGGCCCCGGCGCGCAAGCCGGGCGGTACGCTGTTCGAACGCATGGCCAATGCCGGCCGCGCGCCCGCACGCGGCTCCGACGATGCCAAGGAACCGCTCGACATCCCGCGCTTCCTGCACCGTCAGAACAACCAGTAACGGTCGTCGCCCGGCAGGACCGGGCGGCTATCAGCCACCATCACCAAACGTCACTCCGGGCTTGACCCGGGGTCCCGCTTCTTCTTCTGCTTCGACGGAGAAAGAAAGCGGGACCCCGGATCAAGTCCGGGGTGACGTGCGTGTGCGGCGGCGGGTTACGACCACCACGTTGGACATGGGCGGAAACCACTTTCCTACCCGTCCGAACCCTGCCAGCCTGCCGCTTCCCGTTCCTCGACCCCCGGCGCCCAAAACCAAAGAACCGAACGACACACGAAACGCGCACGAGTGTGAACTTAGTGAACTTTGGACCCTGCTGGCTCGCTTCATCGCCACCACCACTCGCTTCACCGCCGCGACCGGCCTTCGAACATTCCCCGTTCAGCCGCCACATGGTTAAGCGGACCGGCCCATGACCCAGTCCAACATGCTCCGCGCCGTCACACTGCTGCTCGCCACCGTCTCGCCGCTGCCGGCGCTGGCGCAGCCCGGTGCGATCGTCCAGCCGCTGACCCCCAATGCCGACCGCCTGTCCGAACAGATGCGCATCCTCGGCCGCAGCCCCAACGACGTATCGGCGCTGATCGAAGCGGGACGGCTCTCGGGCAAGCTCGGCGATACCGACGCGGCGATGCAGTTCCTCGCGCGGGCGGAGAAGGTCGCCCCCAACGATCCCCGCATCCGCGCCGCGCGGGGCATCTCGCTGGTGACGATGGAGCGGCCGGGCGAGGCGCTGGCGATGTTCGCCTCGGCCGAGCGTGCCGGCGTGTCGATGACCCCGTACCTCGCCGAACGCGGTCTTGCCTATGACCTGCTCGGCCGGGGATCGCTGGCACAGGCGGATTATCGGCAGGCGCTGCGGGCCGGGGAGGACGACGAACTCACCCGCCGTCTCGCCTTGTCGCTCGGCATCGACGGCAACCTGACCGAATCGACCGCGGTGCTGAACCCGCTGCTGCAAAAGGGCGACCGTGCCGCATGGCGGGTGCGCGCCTTCGTCCTCGCCATGTCGGGCGACGCGGCGGGTGCGGACAAGATCACCGCCAGCATGCTGCCCGGCTTCTCGGCCAGCCTGTCGCCCTTCTTCCGTCGCCTGCCGCAGCTGGCCGGCGCGGACCGGGCCTTCGCGGTCCATTACGGCCGTTTGGCGCCCAGCCCGGAGCGGCTGGCCGATGCCCGGCTCGCCCCGCCGCTGCCCGCCCCGGTCCGCACCGCGCCGCCGGTCGCGCTGGCCTCCGCCACGCCTGCCGCACCCGTCACAACCGCGCGCGCCGTCACCCGCGCACCGACCATGGCCGAACGTCGTGCCGAACGGCAGCGTCAGGCGCAGGCGGCGCAACGGGCGCAGGCCGACGCCGCCCGCCGCGCCGCCGATGCGCAAGCCCAGCAACTCGCCCAGGCCCGCGCCGACGAAGCCGCCCGCCGCGCGGCGCTCGCCCAGCGGCAGCAACTCGCCGCGCAGCAAGCCGAGCAGGCCCGCGTCGCCGAAGCGACCCGGGTCGAGGCGCAACGCGTCGCCGCGCGTCAGGCCGAGGAACGCCGCGTCGCCGCCGAAGCGCTCGCCGCCCGCGACCGCGCCGAACAGGCCGCGCGCGCGCCGGTGCAGGTCGCCAGCGCCCCGGTCCCGGTAACGATCGTCGATCGCCCGGCGGAAACCGCGCCGACCCTGCCGCCCGCTGCGCCGGTCGAGGTTGCCAGCGTCGCTCCGACCACCGCGACTCCCGCGGTTTCCAGCGCCGCGGCGACGGTCGCCGCCCGCACGCCGTCGAACGACGACGTCCTCGCCCGCATCATCCGCAACCTCGACATCCCGGCATCGGAACTCGGCGTCGGCCCGCCGCCGGCGCCTGTCGCGGCGCCGCCCAGCAGCACCGCGCTGGCAGCCGAAGCAGAGACCGCGCGCCGCGCCGCAGAGGCGCGCGAAGCCACCGCCCGCGCTGCGGAGGCCGCCGAGGCCAAGAAGCTCGCCGCCGCCCGTGCCGCCACCGCCAGGAAGGCCGCCGAAGCCAAGCGGATCGCCGACGAGAAGAAGGCGGAAGCCGCCGAAGCCGCGCGCCTTGCCCAGATCAAGCGCGCCGATCCGGAACGCCATTGGGTGCAGGTCGCGGGCGGCGCCAATGTCGCCGGCCTGCCCGCCGCATGGGGCATCATGGCGGGCAAGGCGCCGGCGCTGAAGGGCAAGCAGGCATGGACCACGCCGCTGCGCGCGACCAACCGTCTGCTGACCGGCCCGTTCAAGAGCGATGCGGAGGCGCAGGACTTCGTCAACACGTTGCGCAAATCGGGGGTGCAGGCGTTCACCTTCACCAGCGAGGCGGGGCAGAAGGTCGCGCGGGTCCCGGTCAAGTGAGGGCACCCTATGCCGCCGATCCGCAGGCGCATGGCGGGCGGCTCCACCCCGAACCGGGCGACGCGACGCGGGGGCCGCGCGACGCGTTCCAGCGCGACCGCGACCGCATCATCCATTCGATCAGCTTCCGCCGCCTGCGTCACAAGACGCAGGTGTTCATGGCACCGGACGGCGACCATTTCCGCGTCCGGCTGACCCATAGCCTCGAGGTTGCGCAGATCGGCCGCGCCGTCGCCCGCACGCTCGGCCTGAACGAGGATCTGACCGAGGCATTGTGTCTTGCGCACGACATCGGCCACCCGCCGTTCGGCCATGCCGGCGAGGATGCGCTGGAGGCGGCGATGGCCACCCATGGCGGCTTCGACCATAATGGCCAGACGCTGCGCACGCTGACCTGGCTCGACAGCCCCTATCCGCGCTGGCGCGGGCTGAACCTGACGTGGGACACGCTGGAGGGGCTGGCCAAGCATAACGGGCCTATCCCGACCCCCGGCTGGGCGCTGGCGGAGGCGGATGCGGCGCACGGCCTGCGCCTGAACGAATGGCCGTCGCTGGAGGCGCAGATCGCGGCGATCGCCGACGACATCGCCTATGACAATCACGACATCGACGACGGTCTGCGCGCCGGGCTGTTGACGCTCGACCAGCTGCTCGAAGTACCGTTCGTCGCTACCGGATGGGATGCCGTTCGCGCACGCTTCCTCGATGTGCCGGCTGGGCGGCTGGTCGGCGAACTCACCCGGTCGCAGATCGGATCGATGGTCAACGACCTGATCGCCGAGACCCGGCGCCGCGTCGGCGCGTCCGGGGTGGAGACGGTCGCCGATGTCCGCGCCGCGGGCCAGTGCCTCGCCCATTTCTCGCCCGACATGGCGGAGGCCGAGCGGACGCTCAAGCGCTTCATGTACGCCAATCTCTACCATCATCCGCGCCAGCTGGCGGCGGCGGCGATGGCGGAGACGGTCGTGGCCGGCTTGTTTTCGGCCTATCACGCCGATCCCTCGGCGATGCACGATGGCTGGCGCGAGACGCTGCCGGAGGCGGAGCCGGCGCGCAGCCGTCACATCGCCGACTATATCGCCGGCATGACCGACCGGTTCGCGGTGCGCAGCTACCGGCAGGTCGTCGGCCCGATCGACCTGCCCGACGGATTCTGACGCCGCTGGCATAACTCTGCGACAAGTCGGGCGCCCCCTCGCGCTTCGAGATTGGCAGTGGAGTCGTGGGCGATGGCGCTTGCGGAGATTGCATGGAACCGGTTCGGGCTGGGCGCGCGCGGCGATGCGGCGCCGCCCGCCGACCCGAAACGCTGGCTGGTCGACCAGTTCGACCGCTGGAACCCGCGTCCGCCGGCATTGGCGGGTATCGCGACGACCGGAGTCGCCGGGCAGGCGGTCGCGCAGGCGCAGGCCGAACTGCGCATGGTCCGGCAGGAGCGCCGCGCGGCAAAGGCGGAGGCCGGGACTGCCACCGCGACCATGCCGATGGCGGCCGATCCGCCGGACAACCGTGCGGCGCGGATCCGGCGGGGTATCCGACAATTCTACCTCGACGGTGTGGCGGCCCGGACCGCGGCGGCGGTAGCGAGCGACACGCCGTTCGTCGAACGCCTGACCCATTTCTGGTCGAACCATTTCGCGGTGTCCGCCGACAAGCTGGCGGTAACGGGCCTTGCCGCCGCGTTCGAATTCGACGCGATCCGCCCGAACGTTCTCGGCCGGTTCC
Organism: Sphingomonas paucimobilis; assembly: GCA_036946325.1. Classification (GTDB taxonomy): domain Bacteria; phylum Pseudomonadota; class Alphaproteobacteria; order Sphingomonadales; family Sphingomonadaceae; genus Sphingomonas; species Sphingomonas paucimobilis_A. The sequence goes on along the minus strand of JAQIJL010000001.1, from coordinate 1,332,536 downwards.
ACGACCTGCTGCGCGCGGTCGAACAACATCCGGCGATGCTGCTCTATCTCGATCAGGCGCAGTCGGTCGGCCCCGACAGCCCGTTCGGCCAGCGCCGGATGGGCGGTCGCGCCGGGCTGAACGAGAATCTGGCGCGCGAGATACTGGAGCTGCACACGCTGGGCGTCCGCACCGGCTATGCGCAGGGCGACGTCACCGAACTGGCCCGCGCGCTGACCGGCTGGACGGTGGCGGGGCTGGGGCGGGGCGGGGCGCGGGTTATGCCGGGCCAGCCGGGCGAAGCGGTGTTCGCCCCCGCGCTGCACCAGCCGGGCGCGCGCCAGATTCTCGGCAAACATTATGCCGAGGGCGGGGCCGGCCAGTCGGCGGCAATGCTCGCCGATCTCGCGGTCCATCCGGCGACCGCGAAGCATGTCGCGACGAAACTGGTCCGCCATTTCATTGCCGACGATCCGCCGCCCGCCGCCGTCACGCGGGTCGAGCAGGCGTTCCTGTCGTCGCGCGGCGACCTGCCGACCATCTATCGCGCGCTGATCGCCGCCCCCGAAGGCTGGACGCCCGCTCCGGCCAAGTTCCGCACGCCATGGGACTGGACCGTCGCGACGCTGCGCGCCATCGATGCGCCGGCGGGCGAGGGGCGGGGGCTGGTCAACCTCTTCGCCCAGTTGGGTCAGCCGATCTGGCGGCCGGGCCAGCCGATCGGGTTCGACGACATCGCCGCCAGCTGGGCCGGACCCGATGCGCTGATGCGCCGGGTCGAGGCAGCGGAGCGCCTCGTCGGACGATTGCGCGAACCCCCCGATCCGCGCGCACTCGCCGCGCGACTGTTCCCCGACAGCCTCGCCCCCGCGACGGCCGCCGCGATCGCGCGCGCCGAAAGCCCGGCACAGGGCCTCGCGCTGCTGTTCGTCGCCCCCCAGTTCCTGCGGAGATAAGCCATGACCGACCGGCGGAACTTCCTGATCGGCGGCATGGGCGTCCTGTCCACCGCCTTCGCCCCGCGCCTCGCCTATGCCCGCGCCGCGACCGACCGGCGCTTCGTGTTCATCATCCAGCGCGGGGCGGCGGACGGTCTCGCCATGCTGATGCCGACCGGCGATCCGGGCTTCGCGCCCCTGCGCGGCGCCTGGGCCGAGGATGCGGCGGCGGCGCGCAAGCTGGACGCGATGTTCGCGCTGCATCCGGCACTCGCCGGCATGGCCGGGCTGTACGATGGCGGCGAAGCATTGTTCGCCCATGCGGTCGCCTCACCCTATCGTGATCGCTCGCATTTCGACGGGCAGAATGTGCTGGAGACCGGCGGGGCGGCCGCCTACGCCGTGCGCGACGGCTGGCTCAACCGGCTGCTGACGCTGCTGCCCCGCGACACCGCGCGCGCCCTTGCCGTCGCCGCCACGGTGCCGCTGGCGCTGCGGGGCACGCAGGAGGTCGCCTCCTACGCACCCTCCGCACTGCCCGATGCGTCGGGCGACCTGATGAGCCGCGTGACGCAGCTCTATGCCGGGGACGCCCAGCTCCACGCGCTCTGGGCGCAGGCGATGCAGACCCGGCAATTGGCGCAGGAGGCGGGCGGCGAGGCCGGTCGCAATGCCGCCGCGACCGGCGCGCTGGCGGCACGGCTGCTCGCTCCGGCGGACGGCGCGCGGATCGCGATGATCGAAACCGGCGGCTGGGACACCCATGCCGGGCAACGCGGGCGACTGAACACCCAGCTGAAGGCGCTCGACGCGATGGTGGCTGCGCTCAAGACCGGCCTCGGCCCGGCTTGGGGCCAGACGCTGGTGCTGGTCGCGACCGAGTTCGGCCGCACCGCCCGGATCAACGGCACCGGCGGCACCGATCACGGCACGGCGACCGCGACGATGCTGCTGGGCGGGACGGTCATCGGCAAGCGCGTCGTCGCCGACTGGCCGGGCCTGACCAGACTGTACGAGGATCGCGACCTGACCCCTACCACCGATCTCGACGCGCTGATCGCCGGCGCGGTCGCCGGGCATTTCGGCATCGATCCGGGGCGGACCATGGCGACGCTGTTTCCCGGCGGCACGGGCCGGCGTCCGGTTGCGGGACTGATCCGGGCGTGATCCTTTGCAGGGGCGGCGGTATCGGCTAAGCGGCGCGTTTGGATCAACCGACCGGAACCGCCATGACGCTGTACCCCCGTTTCTTCGCCCATCTCGACCGCGCGCTCGACACGCTCGTCGCCCGTGGCGACCTGCCGGCGGGGCTGGAGCGACGCGCGATCACGGTCGAACCACCGCGCGATACCACGCATGGCGACCTGTCGACCAATGCCGCGATGGTGCTGGCCAAGCCCGCCAGGACCAACCCGCGCGCGCTGGCCGAATTGCTGGTCGCCGAACTCGCCGGCCTTCCCGAAGTGGCGAGCGCGTCGGTCGCCGGCCCCGGCTTCATCAACCTGACGCTGACCGACGATACGTGGCGCGGGGAACTGACGGCGATCGCCGATGCCGGCAACGACTATGGCCGATCGGCCACCGGTGCGGGGCAGGTGGTGAACATCGAATATGTCTCGGCCAACCCGACCGGCCCGATGCATATGGGCCATTGCCGCGGCGCGGTGGTCGGCGACGCGCTGGCCAGCCTGCTCGAATGGAACGGCGCGCGCGTCATCCGCGAATATTATGTCAACGATGCCGGCGGGCAGGTCGCCGTCCTCGCCCGCTCGGCGCATCTGCGCTACCGCGAGGCGCTGGGCGAGACGATCACGATTCCGGAAGGGCTGTATCCCGGCGACTATCTGGTGCCGGTGGGGCAGGCGCTCGCCGCCGAATATGGCGACCGCTATGTCGATGCGCCCGAGGAGGAATGGCTGACGGTGTTCCGGACCAAGACGGTCGCGGCGATGCTGGAGATGATCCGCGCCGACCTGCAACTGCTCGGCATCCATCACGACGTCTTCTCGTCCGAAGCCGAACTGCAAGCCGCCGGCAAGCCCGAGACGGCCGAGGCATGGCTGCGCGAACGCGACCTGATCTATGACGGCGTCCTCGAAGCACCGAAGGGCGAGTTGCCCGACGACTGGGAGCCGGTCGAACTGCCCCTGTTCCGCTCGACGAAGTTCGGCGACGATCAGGATCGCCCGATCAGGAAGTCGGACGGCAGCTGGACCTATTTCGGCGCCGACCTCGCCTATCATTTCCAGAAGGCCGAGGGCGCCGACCAGCTGATCGACATCTGGGGGGCGGACCATGCCGGCACCGTCAAGCGGATCGTCGCGGCGGTGCAGGCGCTGACCGAGGGCAAGACCCGCTTCGACGTGAAGCTGGTGCAGATGGTGCGCCTGTTGCGCGGCGGCGAACCGGTCAAGATGTCGAAGCGCGCCGGCAATTTCGTGACGCTGGCCGATGTCGTCAACGAAGTCGGCAAGGACGTCGTCCGCTTCACCATGCTGACGCGCAAGGCCGATGCGCAGATGGACTTCGACTTCGCCAAGGTGGTGGAGGCGTCGAAGGACAATCCGGTCTTCTATGTGCAGTACGCCCATGCCCGCGTTCACTCGCTGGTCCGGCGCGCGGCGGAGGCGGGAATTGCGGAGGACGCACAGGCCGATCTGTCCCGTCTCGATACGGTCGAACTGGCGCTGGTGAAGCGCGCGGCGCAGTTTCCGCGCGTCGTCGAAAGCGCGGCGGCGGCGCGCGAACCGCACCGGATCGCCTTCTATCTCTATGATCTGGCAGCCGAGTTCCATGCGGCATGGAATCTGGGCAATGACGATCCGTCCCGTCGGTACCTTCAGGTCGATGACCCCGCGCTGACGCAGGCGCGGCTTTTCCTCGCCCGCGCGATCGGGCAGATTATCCGCAACGGCCTCGCCATCATGGGCGTCGAGGCGGTCGAGGAGATGAAGTAATGGCGGACATGATCGCATCCGGCGATCCCGACCACGAACGCCTGCCCTGGCTGGAAAGCGCGGAGCCGGAGCCGGAACCCGCGCGTCCGATCTGGCGCACGGTGTTGATCGTGCTGATCGGATTGCTGATGGTCGGGACGATCGCGTTCGCGCTGCTCCGCCATCGCGGCGCGCCGACCGCCAGCGGCACCGGCGACCTGATCGCCGCGCCGGAGGGACCGTACAAGACCCGCCCGCAGGAAGCGGACGGCATGCGCGTGACCGGCGACAGCGACACCGCCATCGCGACCAGCGAGGGGGCGACGGGCGGCAACGCGTCGGTCAACCTGAACGCCGTTCCCGAAGCGCCGATCCAGGGCCGCGCCGCCGCACCGACGGCTGGTCCGACCAGCAGCGGCACCGGACGGGTGGCGACGGCCGTGCCGACGACCACCGCACGGCTGGAGGCGCGTGCGCCTGCCGCCGCCGCCCCGGTCGAGACGGCGGCGGGGGCCGGTGGCTCGGTCGTGCAGCTCGGCTCCTTCCCCAGCGAGGGCGTGGCGAACACCGCGTGGAACCAGTTGTCGCGCCGCTTCGCCTATCTCGCTCCGCTCGGCAAATCGGTGCAGGCGGCGGAAGTGAAGGGCAAGACCGTCTATCGCCTGCGGGTGAATGCCGGCAGCGCGAACCAGGCGTCGGACCTGTGCGGCAAGCTGAAACTGGCCGGAGAGAATTGCTTCATAGCCCGGTGACATACCCCGGTTGCCGCGGTCCGGTGGCTGCGGTAGCGCTCACCCCATGAAGCCCGTCATTTTCGGCCTGTCCGGCCCAACCCTTACCGCCGACGAGGCCGCGCTGTTCCGCGCGGCCGATCCGCTCGGCTATATCCTGTTCGGTCGCAACTGCGTCGACCGCGACCAGATGCGGGCGCTGACCGATTCGTTGCGCAACTTGTCGGGACGCGCGGACCTGGCCGTCCTGATCGATCAGGAAGGCGGGCGCGTCGCGCGGATGCAGCCGCCGGTCTGGCCGGCCTTTCCCGCGCCGTCGGCGTTCGCCGCGCTGTACGATCGCGCGCCGTCGTCCGCCATTGCCGCGGCAAAGGCCAATGGCCAGGCGCTGGGCGTCATGCTGGCGGAGGTCGGCGTTACGGTCGATGCGACGCCGCTGCTGGACGTGGCGCAGCCCGACATGACCGGCGCGATCGGCGACCGCAGCTTCGGTGCGGACCCGATGCAGGTCGCAGCGCTGGGGCGCGCGACGCTGGACGGGTTGGCGGCAGCCGGCGTCGTCGGCATCGTCAAGCATATGCCGGGCCACGGCCGTGCGACGGTCGACAGCCATCTCGAACTGCCGCGCGTGTCCGCGTCTGCCGATGCGCTGGAACAGGATATCGCGCCCTTCGCCACGCTGGCGTCCGCGCCGATGGCGATGACGGCCCATGTCGTGTTCGAGGCGTGGGACGCCGACTGGCCGGCGACGCTGTCGCCCACGGTCATCCGCGACATCATCCGTGGCCGGATCGGCTTCGACGGGCTGCTGATGACCGATGACATCGACATGAAGGCGCTGAGCGGCGCACCGGCGGACAAGGCGGCGGATGCGATCGCCGCCGGGTGCGACGTCGTGCTCGACTGCTGGGCGCGGATGGACGAGATGGAAGCGATTGCGGATCGCCTGGGCGACATCGGCCCGGTATCGCGCGCGCGGCTCGACCGGGCGATGGCGGGGATCGGTGTCGCCAGCCCGGTGTCGATGGCCGAACTGGTCGACACGCGCGACCGGCTGCTTGCACTGGTTTAAGGTCGTTATCGGTTCTTAACCACGCAGCATTATCCTGTCCGTGCCCGCCGTCTGGGAACCGGAAGATGCTGCCGACCGAGCCATTGCCACTGCATCACAGCTGGCCGATCTTCGAACGGGGGCTGCGCCTGTCCGAAGGGCTGCTGGACGTCGGCTACAGCGCCGGACTGGCCGGCGACGGTCTGTTTTCCTGCGACCTGACGACGGACCGGCTGACCTGGTCCGATTCGACCTTCGCGCTGTTCGGCCTGTCGCGCGGCGTCGCCCCGGTCCGCGCGCTGGTCCTGTCGCTGTATCGCCCCGAATCGCGCTCGGCGGTCGAGCGGCTGCGCAACCACGCCATCCGTCATCATCGGGGCTTTACGATCGATACCGCGGTCGACGCCCCCGGCCAGCCGCTGCGCTGGCTCCGCGTCGTCGCGGTTCCGGACATCGAGAAGGGCCGCGCCGTCCGGCTGCGCGGCATGCATCAGGACGTGACGCACGAATATCGGTGACGGATCGCCGCCCGGCCCGGTAGGGTCGCCGGATGGACGCCGATGCGCCGGTACTGACGATCGAACTGGACGGGTGGGAAGGGCCGCTCGACCTGTTGCTGGCGCTCGCCCGGACGCAGAAGGTCGATCTGCGCCGCATCTCGATCCTCGCGCTCGTCGAGCAATATCTGCGCTGGATCGACCGGGCGGCGGCGCTGCGGCTCGAACTCGCTGCCGATTGGCTGGTGATGGCGGCGTGGCTCGCCTATCTGAAATCGGCGCTGCTGCTGCCCCGCGAACCCGAAATGGACCCCGATCCCGAAGAACTGGCGCTACGGCTGCAGCTGCGGCTCGAACGGCTCGACGCGATGCGGGAGGCGGGCGCGCGATTGCTGGCGCGCGACCGGATCGGCCGTGACGTGTTCCTGCGCGGCGACCCCGAAGGGCTGAACGTCGTGCGCAAGGCGCGGTGGGATGCGGGCCTCTACGACCTGATCGAAGCCTATGGCCGGATCAGCGCGCGGACCCGGCCGGTGCTCCATGTCGTCGCGACGCGGCCGGTGATGACGCTGGAGGTCGCGATCGAGCGGGTCGAGGCGATGCTCGGCACCCGGATCGACTGGACGTCGATCGCCGCCCTCCTGCCCGGCGATGCGGAGGAGCGCTATCGGCGCTCGGCGCTCGCCTCCACCTTTCTCGCGACGCTCGAACTGGCGCGGCAGGGGCGGGTGGCGATCCGGCAGGATGCGCCGTTCGGGCCGATCGACATCCGGCGGATCGCATGACCGACCCGTTCGTCCGTGCGGTGGAGGCGGTGCTGTTCGCCAGCGAGACGCCGATGACCGTCGCGATGATCGCGGCCTATGTCGGCGACGGCGATGTCCGCGGCGCGCTCGCCACGATCGAGGCGGATCATGCCGGGCGCGGCTTCGGCCTCGTCCGGCGGGGCGAGCATTGGCATTTCGAGACCGCGCCCGACCTCGCCCATTTCCTGCGCCGCGACCGCGACGAATCGCGCCGCCTGTCGCGCGCGGCGATCGAGACGCTGTCGATCATCGCCTATCATGAGCCGGCGACCCGCGCGGATATCGAATCGATCCGGGGCGTGCAGATTTCCAAGGGGACGATCGACGTCCTGCTCGCCGCCGGGTGGGTGCGGCCGGCGGGCAGGCGGGAGGTGCCGGGACGTCCGCTGACGTACGCAACGACGCAGGGCTTTCTCGACCATTTCGGCCTGAACAGCCGCCGCGACCTGCCCGGAATCGACGACCTGCGCGCGGCCGGGCTGCTCGAACCAATCGACGATGCCTTTGCAAGCGTGCTGGAAAGCGGCGACGATAGCGACTAAGTGAGCCGCAACGATCCGTTTCGCTTGGAGTGTAGACGATGGGTGGTCTTAGCATTTGGCACTGGCTTATCGTCGGCGTCGCCATACTGCTGCTGTTTGGCAAGGGTCGGTTTTCCGACATGATGGGCGACGTTGCCAAGGGATTGAAGAGTTTCAAGAAAGGCATGGCGGAGGACGACGATGTTCCGCCGCCCCCGGCACGTCCGCGCGAACGGCTGGAGCAGCGTCCGCTCGACACCGCCTATGATCACGATCCGGCCCCGCGCGACCCGGTGCACCGCGACCCCGTGCGCGATGCCGACCGTCCGCACGGCGACCGCTGAGTTCCTTTCCCTGGCGGGCCTTGGCGCCCGCCTGACCCCGAGCGCCGATGTTCGATATCGCTCCCACCGAATTGATGGTCGTCGCGCTGGTCGCGCTGGTCGTCATCGGTCCCAAGGATTTGCCGAAAGCCATGCGTATCGTCGGCCTGTGGGTCGGCAAGGCGCGTGGCGTCGCGCGTCAGTTCCGCTCCGGTTTCGACACGATGGTGCGTGAGGCCGAGTTGGCGGAGATGGAAAAGAAGTGGGCGGAGGAAAACGCCCGGATCATGCGGGAGCATCCCGCCGATCCGCCGACGGCGGTGCATCCGATCGATGCACCGTCGCCACCGCCGCCGGTCCATGATCCGGCACCGACCGTCCCCGACGATCAGCCGGCGGTAATGGTCGAGCAACCCGAACTGCGTGAGGCGCCCGGCGACCAGCCGCCCGCCGCCGATGGCAAGGCACCGTCATGAACGATATCGACGACAGCCAAGCCCCGTTGCTCGATCACCTGATCGAACTGCGCCGCCGCCTGCTCTATTCGGCGGTGGCGGTCGCGGCGTGTTTCGCGGTCTGCTTCTATTTCTCGCACCAGATACTGACGTTCCTGCTCAAGCCGCTGCTGGCGGCCGGGCAGAAGCGCGTGATCTTCACGCAGATTTTCGAAGCGTTCTTCGTCCAGATCAAGGTCGCGTTCTTCGCCGCGATGATGCTGTCCTTCCCGGTGATCGCCAACCAGCTGTGGCAGTTCGTGGCGCCGGGGCTGTACCGCAACGAAAAGCGCGCGCTGTTCCCGTTCCTGCTGGCGACGCCGGTGCTGTTCATCGCCGGTGCCGCGCTGGCCTATTACGTCACCATCCCGGTCGCGCTGCATTTCCTGCTGGGTTATCAGGGCAATCTGGGCGGCGTCGAACAGGAGGCATTGCCGTCGATCGAGAATTATCTCTCGTTCGTGATGCAGTTCCTGTTCGCCTTCGGTCTCGCCTTCCTGCTGCCGGTGCTGCTGATGCTGCTGGAACTGGCGGGGATCGTCACCCGCAAGCAGCTGGTCGGGGCGCGACGCTACGCGATCGTCGCGGCGTTCGCGATTGCCGCCGTGGCGACCCCGCCGGACATCGGGTCGCAGTTCCTGCTCGCGGTGCCGCTGATCCTGCTCTACGAACTGGCGCTGATCGCGATCTGGTTCACCGAGAAGCGTCGCGCGAAGCGCGATCCCGACGCGGCGGAAGAAGAAGCCGTCTGACGACGTCCTGGGTGGCGCCGAACAAAAAAGGGCGGTCCGGAGGTTCCGGGCCGCCCTTTTCGTCGGGACGTTATGTCCGCTGAATTACTTGGTGTCGCGCGCCGCGCCGGAAACCGCATTGCCCGCCGACGAAACGTCACGGCCGACACCTTCGACGGTGTTGCAGGCGCTGATGGCGAGGGCGCCGGCCACGACGGCAAGGCTCAGGATCTTACGCATGTTCATCTCCGGTTTTCGCGAGACTGGCTCGCTCCGGCGAATGAATGTTTGACGAAAATATTCGTTCCGGCACGGGAACGGGATGGCGCGCAAAAAGCGACCCGCCGGCTTTGGGGCCGACGGGTCGCTTAGGTGAAACCAGTATATGGACCCGGTGGCACTACCGGGGGGGGGGAGGGTTTGCGCCTACCGGGTCCTTTTAGCGGATAGCGAGAGCGGGGGGGCATAAGATCGCTATCCGAGGTTGATAACGGCAAGCCCTATCCTTGGTTCCGGCGACCCCGCGCTTTTTTTTGGAAAGGCGGTTCAGGTCGGGAACGCACCGCATTTCTTCGGCTGCCAGATACCCTTGCGCCAGCATTTCGGGTTTTCGAACTGGTACAGCCGTGCCGGGCGCATATACGGGATCTGCCGCGTGAACTGCTGCTCGCCATAAGGGACCAGCGAATTGCGCAGCTTGCGCATCCGCAGCTCGGCGAACTCGCCCAGATAGCCGCGCGGCACGAACAAGGCTTCCTGCCCGATCTCGTTGGCGGCCTGGCAGAAGCCGAGCTGCGCCGACACCGTCGAGAAGCTGGAATAGACGCGCGTACCGAACTGGTCGAGCGCGGTCTGGCCCGCCTTCAGCGAACCGGTGGTGCGGTCGAAATATTTGTCGAGCGCGGCATAGCTGTCCTTCAGCTCGTCGGCATGGTCGAACAGCATGGCGTTGTAGTTGTTGAGCGTCAGCATCGTCGGTTCGAACTGACATTGCAGCGCGGCGACGTTCAGCGCCGAGCGCAGATTCCACAACACCGCCGCGCGCCGTTCGGCCGGCGTGGCACCGGGCAGCGCCTGCGTCGTGATGCCCGGTTCCTCACCGGTCACGCGCGGCCCCTCCAGATCGAAGGGCTTGAAGAAAAATTGGGCCGACGCGGGGGATGCCGCGACGGTCAGGGCGGCGGCAGCGGCCAGGACCAGGGTACGCACTACGCTCATCTCTTCCTTTCACGGCGCAGACTTGGCGCCAGGGCAGGCAGCGATGGTTAAGGCGTTTTTCGTGACGACCCAAGCCCCAACTTGCATCATCGCCACACGTTTCGCCGCACGGGACCGTAACAATCCGCCCGGGCGGGGACTCCAACGAAAAGGGCCGCCCGGTCGCCCGGACGGCCCTTCGCCAGAATAGCCGAAAACGGCTGATTACATGGCGTTGGTCATGCCGGCTTCGTTCGACATCATGGTGTCGTTCGACATCATCATGGTGTCGTTCGACATCATCATGGTGTCGTTGCCCATGGCGCCGTCAACGGCGGTCATGTTGTCCGACATCGTGCCGTCCATCATGTCGGTCGAGTTCAGGTCGGTGATGGTCGCGTTGTCGGCGGTGGTTTCGGTGTTGCCGCCGCAAGCCGACAGCGCCAGCGCCGCGCCGGCGATGATCGAACCGGTCAGGATCTTCGAGAATGCACGCATGGTAAGCTCCCTAAGCTATGGATAGGCGGCGTTTCTTTTGCCGTTAATACCCAATCCGCGCTGGACATTAGTCGAAGGGATGCGTCCCCTCAAGCCTCTTTCGCAGGGGGGTACAGCCCGTCCAGAAAAGCCGGCAAACCGGCGGCGAGCGCTGCGTCGAACATCGCGGGGTCGACCGTCTTTCCGAGCGCCGCTGCGCTGGTCACGGGAAATTCGGCGATCCCACACGGGACGATGCCCCCGAAATGTGACAAATCTGGGGCCAGATTGACCGAAAATCCGTGTAGGGTCGCCCATCGCCGTACCCGTACGCCGATCGCGCCGATCTTCGCCTCGGTGCCGCTATCGGACGTCCAGATGCCAATCCGGTCGGGCACGGCATAGGCATGGATGTCGAAGGTCCCCAGCGCACCGATCACCCACGACTCAACCGCATGGACGAAACGACGCACGTCCCGTCCGCGCCGGGTCAGGTCGAGCATCAGATAGCCGATCCGCTGGCCCGGCCCGTGATAGGTATAGCGCCCGCCACGCCCGGCGGCATGGACCGGAAAGCGCGGGTCGAGCAGTTCGGCCGGATCGGCGCTGGTCCCCGCGGTGTAGAGCGGCGGGTGCTCCAGCAGCCAGATCATCTCGTCCGCCTTGCCGTCGGCGATCGCGGTCGCGCGGGCCTCCATGGTCGCCAGCGCATGGGGGTAGTCGATCTGTCCGGTTTCGGGGCGCCATTCGATCCGCTGCGCGGTCGCGATGGGCGGGACGTGGGGGTCAGGGGCCATTTTCATTCAGGATCAGGATGGGTACAGCGTCCATCGGATAAAAGGGGAGCAAGTGCAACGATGGCAAAGATCGGGACGATCTGGGACCGCGCCGTGGATTTCGTGCGCGACCATGCCGGCGAACTGATGCCGGTGCTGCTGGTGACGCAATTCGCGGTGCCGGCGCTGAGCGGCAGCCTGAACGGCATTCGTGCCGACGCGACCGGCGGAATGGCGGCGGCGCTGGGTCTGTTGTCGCTGGTGACCGCAGCCGTGTCGCTATGGGGCACGCTCTACCTGATCGCCTTTTCGGCGCAGCCCAACGGGCAGGAACAGCACCGCGTCGCGCTGTCGCTGGCGAAGACTCGCTTCCTGCCGATGATCGGGGTCAGCATCGTGCTGATAGCGATCCTGGCGGTGCTGGCGATCCCCGGTGTCGTGCTGGCGGTGGCCAGCGGGTTCGACTTCACGTCGGTGATGAACGGCGTGCCGCCGCAGCCGTCGGAATTCGCCAAGCTCGGCGTGGCGCTGCTATATTTCTTCGCGCTGGCGCTGTTCCTGTTGTGGGTATCGGCACGGCTGCTGCCGATCAATGCCGTCGTCGCGCATGAGCGGCGGGGCATCGGCGCGATCGGCCGGGCGTTCGCACTCACCCGCGGCATGACGCTGAAGCTGATCGGCGTGCTGATCCTCTACGCCATCGTCGCCGGGGTTGCCGTGTCGGCAGCGCAGTTCGTGGTCGGCGGCATCTTCGGGCTGTTCACCGGCAGCACCACCGGCCTGTCGCCGGCGATCATCGCCGGTGCCTTTGCGGTGGCGGCGGTCAGCGCGGCGCTGGCGCTGTACCAGAGCGCGTTCGTCGGCAAGCTGTACCGCGAGGTCGTCGGCCAGCAGGATGACGCGGCCGTCTTCGCATGAAGCTGAACGTCGCCGCGGCCTGTCACGAGGCGCTGGAAATCTGGAAGCGCGACCGCGACGTGATCGCCGCGGTCGCGGGCGTGTTCTTCTTCCTGCCCAATCTGGCGCTGGCATTGTTTTCCCGCATGGACGTTGCGTTGGCGCAGGCCGGAGCGCCCGACGATCAGGCGGTGCTTGCCGAGATACAGTCCCGTTTGATCGAGAATGCGCCGCTATTGGCGTTCAAGGTGATTGCCGACCTAATCGGCATCGCCGTCCTGTTGGCCCTGTTGCTCGATCCGGCCCGGCCAACGGTGGGCGAAGCGCTACGGATCGTCCTGCGGCGACTGCCGGTGCTCGTCGCGGCGACGACGCTGGTCTACATTGCCATGGCCGGGGGGATATTGCTCTTCATTTTGCCCGGGTTGTACGTGATCGGTCGTACCATGCTGGTCCAGCCCGTGCTGCTGGGAGAGCCGGAGCGGCGTTTCGGCGATGCGATCAGTCGGGCATTGGACCTGACGCGTGGACTGGTGCTGCAACTGCTGTCGATTTGGGCGCTCATCAACTTCGGCGCGTTTTTCCTGCAGAACTTGTTGCAAAGTATCGCCGTTGCAGCCTCGGCCGGGGGGCGTAATCCCGTGACGGCGGCGATAGTGGCGGTAGCTGTTTCAGCCATATCGATGGCAGCGGCAACCGCGTTTACGCTGGTGCAGGCGACGATCTACCGCCGGCTCGCCAGCAAGGGGTAATGGGCGCCGCAATCGTCGGGGAGGACTCCGGCGATGCGCGGGTCGGCAAAGGTTTCGATCGTGCGCTGGTAGGGCACGAACCCCGAACGGCGATAGAATGCCAGCGCCCCGGGATGGTCGAGCGTGCAGGTATGCACCCACACCCGTTGAACATCCTTCGCCCAAGCCATCGCCAACGCACGCGCCATCAACCAGCGGCCATGACCTTGTCCGGCCAACTCGGGTACCAGCCCGACATAGGACAGTTCGCATTCCACCGCCGTGCGGAAATCGAGTTCGAGCATCCCGACCTCGATCCCGGCCCGGTCGACCACCGCCCAGATGCGGACGGAATCGTCATGGAGGATCGCGGTCAGCCGGTCGTCGTCCATTACGAGGCGCGAGAACCACAGCCACGGTCCGCCGACTCGCCGGAACAGCGTGCGATAGCGCTCGATCCCCGGCCGTTCCCACCGCACCAGCCGTAGCGGCGAGGGCGGCAGCGGTGCCGGACGCGGCCGCTCCAGCATTTCCAGCGAGGTGACGATCGTCGCGACCTCGCCCGGCTTGACCGGGATCAGCCCCACACAATCAACTCCAGGTCGCCAGCGGCGGCAGGCTCATCAGGATGGCGTCGATATTGCCGCCGGTCTTCAGGCCGAACAGCGTGCCGCGATCATAGACGAGGTTGAACTCGGCATAGCGGCCACGCCATTCCAGCTGCCGCGCCTTGTCCGCTTCGTCGAACGGCATACCCATGCGACGGCGGACCAGTTGCGGATAGATCGACAGGAACGCCTCGCCCACGTCGCGGGTGAAGGCGAAATCGGCGTCCCAGTCGTTGCCGAGATGGTCGTAGAAGATGCCGCCCACGCCACGGTGCACGCCCCGGTGCGGGATGTAGAAATAATCGTCGGCCCATTGCTTGAACTTCGGATAATGTGTCGTGTCATGGGCGTCGCACGCGGCCTGCATCGCCGCATGGAAATCGGCGGTGTCGTCGGCATAGGGGATGGGCGGGTTCAGGTCGGCTCCGCCGCCGAACCAGCGCTTCGTCGTCACGAGGAAGCGGGTGTTCATATGCACCGCGGGCACATGCGGATTGGCCATATGCGCGACAAGGCTGATTCCGGTCGCGAAAAAGCGGGGGTCCTCCGCCGCACCATGGATCGACTTGGCGAATTCCCCCTCGAACGTGCCACCGACGGTCGAAACGTTCACGCCGACTTTCTCGAACACCTTGCCCTTCATGACGCCGCGCACGCCGCCGCCGCCGGGCGCGCCCGACGGATCGACCCGGTCCCATGGAGTGTAGGTGAAGCGGGCATCCGATCCGGCTTCGCGCTCGACCGCTTCGAACGCGGCGCAAATGCGGTCGCGCAGCGATTCGAACCAGGTACGGGCGGATTGTTGCTGGGGGTCGAGCGGTTGCATGTCACGCGACTTAGGCCGGAACGTCGCCGCTCGCAAAGCCTCTGCGCAGGTCGAGCGGGAAACCGGTGTCAAAGAGGGGTCGACGACGGCGGGTATCGTCGGTAGAAGAGCGGGCAAGCAGAGAAAAGATTATCGGCGTCGGCGCATCATCGCCTGATACCGGTTACCATCAGGAGAGAGCGATGTTCGACCGCACCTATTATGCCACGCACCCCGACATGATGGAATGCGTGTCGAACGAGGAGCTTCGGGATCGCTACCTGATCGACGGGTTGTTCCGCGAGGGCGAGTGCGTGCTGAACTACACCCATGCCGACCGGTTCGTGATCGGCGGGGTCGCGGTGGGCGATGTGCCGGTGAAGCTGCCCGCGCAGACCGAGCCGAAGTCGGCGGAAGGGCATCCCTTCCTGGAACGCCGAGAGATGGCGGTGGTCAATGTCGGTGCGGTCGAGGGCACGCTGACCGTCGACGGCGAAACCTTCACGCTGGGCAACAAGGACTGCGTCTACGTCACGATGGGCGCGAGCGATGTCGAGTTCGGCGGCAAGGGTGCGCGCTTCTACATCGCGTCCTGCCCGGCGCATAAGGGCTTCCAGACCCGCAAGCTCGGCATCGCCGACGCCAATGCGCTGGAGCGCGGCAGCCTCGAGGAATCGAACGAGCGGACCATCTATCAGCTGGTCATCCCCGGCGTGTGCGATTCGGCGCAGCTGGTGATGGGCCTGACCGTGCTCAAGCCCGGCAGCGTGTGGAACACGATGCCGCCGCACATTCACGAACGTCGCAGCGAGATATATTTCTACTTCGAACTGCCGACCGACAACGACAAGGTGTTCCATTACATGGGCGAGGGCGAAGCGATGCGCCACATCGTCATGGGCAATGAGGAAGCGGTGATCTCGCCGCCCTGGTCGGTGCATATGGGGTCGGGCACCCGTGCCTATGCCTTCATCTGGGCGATGGCGGGTGAGAATCAGGACTATACCGACATGAAGGTGCTCGACATCTGCCAGCTGGCGTGAGCGGAGCGTACGTCATGACCAATCCCTTCGATCTGTCTGGCCGGGTCGCAGCCGTCACCGGCGCCAATACCGGCATCGGTCAGGCGATCGCCGTCGCGCTGGCCGCGGCCGGTGCCGATGTCGCGCTGATCGGGCGTACGCCTGCGACCGATACCGCCGAACGGGTGCGTGCGCTCGGCCGCCGGGCGGAGATCGTCTCCGCCGATCTTTCGACCATCGCGCACGTAGAGCGGGTGGTGTCGGAGACGCTCGAGAAGCTCGGTCGCCTCGACATCCTCGTCAACAATGCCGGCATCATCCGCCGCGCCGACGCGGTCGACTTTACCGAGGAGGATTGGGACGCGGTGGTCGACACCAACCTCAAATCGGTGTTCTTCCTCTCGCAGGCCGCCGGCCGCCACATGATCGCGCAACGGCAGGGGCGGATCATCAACATCGCCTCGATGCTGACCTTTCAGGGCGGGGTGCGCGTACCGAGCTATACCGCATCCAAGTCGGGCATCGGTGGCCTCACCAAGCTGCTGGCGAACGAATGGGCGAAGCACGGCGTCACCGTCAACGCCATCGCGCCGGGCTATATCGCGACCAACAACACCGCCGCGTTGCAGGCGGATCCTGTGCGCAATACCGCGATCGTCGACCGCATCCCGGCGGGACGCTGGGGCGATCCGGCCGATTTGGGCGGGGCGGCGGTGTTCCTCGCCTCCGATGCGGCGGCCTATGTGCAGGGGCATATCCTTGCGGTCGATGGCGGCTGGCTCGCGCGATGATCCTGTGCTTCGGCGAATTGCTGCTGCGCCTGACCGCACCGGGGCGCGAGTTGCTGCTGCAGACCGGGCGGTTCGACGTCCATGTCGGCGGAGCGGAGGCGAATGTCGCAGTGGGGCTGGCGAGCCTCGGGCATGCCACCGCGATGGTCAGCGCGGTGCCCGACAACCCGCTGGGGCGCGGCGCCGTCGCCGCCATCCGCGCGCAGGGCGTCGACTGTTCGCGCGTCAAGATTCGCGACGGGCGGATGGGGCTGTATTTCCTCAGTCCTGGCGCCGGACTGCGTGCGTCCGACATCGTCTATGACCGCGCCGGATCGAGCTTCGCGACCGCACCGGCAGCGGCATGGGACTGGGATGCTTTGCTCGAGGGTTGTACCCAGCTGCACCTGTCGGGCATCACCCCGGCGCTGGGTCACGCGACCGCACAGGCCGCCATTGCCGCTGCCGAAGCGGCCCGCGCCAAGGGGCTGACCGTCTCGTTCGATGGCAATTACCGCGCGCGGCTGTGGGAGGCATGGGACAGCGATCCGCGCGGCGTGCTGACCCGGCTGGTCGGCATGGCCGACCTGTTGTTCGGCAACCACCGCGACGTGTCGCTGCTGCTCGGCCGGGAGTTTTCGGGCGATGGCGAGGATCGCCGGCGCGAAGCGGCCGAGGCCGCGTTTGCGGTCTTCCCGAACCTGAAGCACATCGCTTCCACCGCGCGGCATGTCGACGATGCCGACCGCCACCGCCTGTCGGCGCGGATCGATACGCCGGAGGGTTCGGTACAGACCGGGGAAGTCGCCATCTCCGGCATCGTCGACCGGATCGGCGGCGGCGACGCCTTTGCCAGCGGCGTCCTCCATGCGCTGATGTCGGGCCGGGACGAGGCGACCGCCGCCAGCTGGGGTCTTGCCGTCGCCGCGCTCAAACACTCGCTTCCGGGCGATTTCAGCCTGTTCCGTCAAGCAGATATCGACGCTTTCCTCACAGGCGGACTGGACGTCCGACGTTAAGCCAAGCATAGCGGGGACGGGGGAACGGCCGCGCAGGCTCCACGTTCCATGACGGATGCGAGGCGACGTGGGACAGGGCGGCGACACGAGCGGACAGGCGGCCAGCGACAGCCGCCGGATCGCGCTGGAAATCGCCGGGAAGGACGGCGGGACCGACCCGTTCGTCGCTGCGGTGCGCGCGACGCGGATGCCGATGCTCATCACCGATCCGCGCCTGCCCGACAATCCGGTGGTGTTCGTCAACGACGCGTTCTGCCGCCTGACCGGCTACGCCCGTGATGCGATCATCGGGCGCAACTGCCGCTTCCTGCAGGGCGAGGATACCGACCCGGCGACGGTCGCGCAGATTCGCGATGCGGTGACGGCGGTGCAGTCGATCGAGATCGACATCCGCAACTATCGGTCGGACGGTACGCCGTTCTGGAACCGACTGCTGCTGGCGCCGGTGCACGACGCCGATGGCAAGCTCGCCTATTTCTTCGCCAGCCAGCTCGACGTCACGCTCGAACGCGCGCGGCTGGACGGGCTGGAATCGACCAATGCCGCGTTGCTCGCGGAACTGGCCGGGCGCTTCCGCGAACAGGAGGAGCGTGAACGCGAAATGCTGTTCGCGCTGGAAGCGGGGCGGTTCGGCACCTGGTCGTTCGACCGCGCGACGCGGCAACTGACCATGTCGGCGATCTGCCGGACGAATTTCGGTTTCGATCCCGACTATCCGCCCTCTACCGCAGAAGTGTCGGCGATCCTGCATCCCGACGACCGGGTGGCGGCGGTCACCGCGATCGAGGCGAGCTTCGCGGGAGAATCGTTGGAGATCGAGGTTCGCATTCGTCCCGGCGACGGCGATATCCGCTGGATCGCCAGCCGGGGCCAGCCGACGCTCGACGCCAATGGCGACGTCGTCCGCCTGACCGGCGTGTCGATCGACGTCACCGTCTACAAGCGGCTGGAGCGGATGCGCGCCGCCATGGCCGAGCTGAACGACGCGCTCCGCCTGCTCGACGACCCGGTCGACATGGGGGTCACCGCCGCGCGGATCATCGGCGAGGCACTGGGCGTCGACCGGGTTGGCTATGGCCTGGTCGATCGCGCGGCGGAGACGATCACGATCGAGCGCGACTGGAACGCGCCGGGCGTCCGCAGCCTCGCGGGTGTGTTGAACTTCCGCGACTATGGCAGCTATATCGACGATCTGAAGCGCGGCGAGACGGCGATCGTCGAGGATGCCCGGCTGGACCCGCGCACGACGGATACCGCCGCGCAGCTGGAGGGGATCAACGCCCGCGCGTTCATCAACATGCCGCTGACCGAACTGGGCGGGCTGGTCGCGCTGATCTACACCAACCATGGCGAACCGCGGGTGTGGCGCGACGACGAGATCGCCTTCGTCCGCGAGGTCGCCGAACGTACCCGCGCCGCCACCGAACGGCGCCGCGCCGAACGCGAGCTGGCTGCGCTGGCGGAGTCGCTGGAGGAGCAGGTCGTCGACCGGACCAAGGCGCTGGTGACCGCGCAGGACGCGCTTCGCCAAAGCCAGAAGATGGAGGCGATCGGCCAGCTGACCGGCGGGGTGGCGCACGACTTCAACAATTTGTTGACCATCGTGCGGTCCTCGGTCGATCTGCTGCGCCAACCGACGCTCACCGACGAACGGCGCGAACGCTATCTGGCGGCGATCAGCGATACGGTCGACCGCGCGGCCAAGTTGACCGGGCAGTTGCTCGCCTTCGCCCGGCGTTCCGCGTTGCAGCCGGCGGTGTTCGACGTGAACCAGGCCGTGGCCAATCTCGGCGACATCGTGCGCACGCTCGCGGGGTCGCGGATCGAGGTCGCGATCCGTCCATGCGACGTGCCGGTGTTCGTCGATGCCGATCCGAACCAGTTCGACACCGCCATCGTCAACTTCGCCGCCAATGCGCGCGACGCGATGCAGGGCGAGGGATGCCTGACCCTGTCGGTCGACCGGGTCGACGGCATCCCCGCCGGACCGGGCGCGCCGGCACTACCGGGGCATTTCGTCGTCATCACCGTCGGCGATACAGGCAGCGGCATCGACGACGAGACGCTGACCCGCATCTTCGAACCCTTCTTCACCACCAAGGAACTGGGCAAGGGCACCGGTCTGGGGCTGAGCCAGGTGTTCGGCTTCGCCAAGCAGTCGGGCGGCGAAGTCCGCGCGCGCAGCGTGCCGGGGCATACCGAATTCGCCCTGTATCTGCCGCAGGTGACCTCGCCCGAACGGACGGAGACGCTACACCGGGACGTGCCGGTAGCGCTCGCCGGGAACGGCCTGCGCGTGCTGGTGGTCGAGGACAATGTCGCGGTCGGCACCACCACGACCCAGGCGCTGGAGGCGCAGGGGTTCGTGCCCGAACATGTGGTCGACGGTCAGGCCGCGCTGGCGATGCTGGAAGGGCGACCGGACGGGTTCGACATCGTGTTCTCCGACGTGATGATGCCGGGCATCGACGGCGTCGAACTGGCGGCGCGGCTGCGCGATCGCCATCCGAACCTGCCGGTGCTGCTCACCAGCGGCTATAGCGACGTAATCGTCCGGCACGGCACGATGGGGTTCGAGCTGCTGCACAAGCCCTATACGATCGGTCAGTTGATCGCGGCGCTGCGCCGGGTCGCGGGGCGTTGATACCGCCCGCCGCCGCGCCCGCGCGCGGTTTCGTGCCGCTCTATACGCTCGCCTATTGCGGGCTGTTCGTCGCGTTCATGCCGTTCGTGTCGATCCTGTTGCAGGTCAAGGTGAACGCGATCGATCCGGCGAACCGGGTCGCGTTGCTGGGTTGGACGGTGTTGGGCGGCGCTGTCGTCGCGAGTTTCGCCAATATCGCCGCCGGCTGGCTGAGCGACTGGCATTGGCGCCGGACCCGCAGCCGCCGCCTGCCGATCGCGGCCGGGCTGATGCTGCTGGCGCTCGCCTTTGCCGCGATCCACCGCGCGGGGGACCGGACCGCGCTGCTGATCGCCATCGCCTTCTGGCAGGTCGCGCTCAACCTGATGTTCGCGCCGATGGTCGCGGTGATGGCCGACGAAGTGCCCGATGCCCAAAAGGGGCGCATATCGGGGCTGCTCGGCATTTCGCATCCGATCGGCATGTTGTCCGCCGCCGCCGTCACCGCGCCGTTGTTCGCGACCGAGGGTGCGCGTTTCGCCGCCAATGTCGTGCTGGCGGCACTCATGATCGTACCGTTCCTGCTGTTCGCGCGCGAACGCGGGGCGGGCGGTAGTATGACGCCTGCGCCGGTCGCGCCGGCAGCCGTCGTGCGCAGCGATCTGGCGCGGGCATGGATCGCGCGCCTTGCGATGCAGGTCGCCGGCAACGGACTGACCGCCTATGCCTTTTTCCATTTCGCCGACCGCTGGCACGGCAGCGGCGATGCGGTGGGTCCGGTGGCGCAGGCGATGGCGGTCGTCACCGCGGTGGTCGTGGTCGCGACGATCGTCGCCGGGCGCTGGTCGGACCGGGTGGGCGGGCGCAAACCGTTCCTCGGCGGCGCGACGCTGCTCGTGATCGCGGGGCTGGTCGGCATGGCGATGGCGCCCGGTTTCATCGGCGCGGTGGTCGGCTATGGCATTGCGCAGACCGGGCTGTCGGTGTTCCTTGCGCTCCATTCCGCACTGGCGATGCAGATGCTGCCCTCGCCCGAGACGCGCGGGCGCGACCTTGCGGTGCTCAACCTCACCAATACCCTGCCGGCATGCGTGCCGCCGCTGCTGGCCGCGCTGGTGCCGGCGGGGGCGGGGCTGGGCGCGGTGTTCGTGGTGCTGGCGATGGTTGCGGCACTGGGCGGCGGCACGGCGCTGGCGATCCGTTCGGAGCGCTGACCGCCTTCGTGCGTTGCCCGGTTAGTCCATAGCCGGGAGTGCCGCATGATCCGCCTGTTCCATGTCAGCGACGTCCATTTCGGCGCGGAGGACAAGGCGGCGATCGCATGGTTCGGCGAGGCGGTGCGGCGCGAACAGCCCGACGCGATCATCATGACCGGCGACCTGACGATGCGGGCGCGCACCGCCGAGTTCGAGGCGGCGGCGGAATGGCTGGAAAGCCTCGGCCGGCCGGTGACGGTCGAGGTCGGCAATCACGACCTGCCGCTCTATAATTTGTTCGCGCGGTTCGTGCGGCCCTACAAGCGCTACCGCCGGCTGGAGCGAATGATCGAACGGCCGCTGGAGATCGATGGGGTGGCGATCGTGCCGCTCAAGACGACCGCGCGGTTCCAGTTTCGCTGGGACTGGTCGAAGGGCTATGTCGGCGACAAGGCGCTGGCGCGGACGCTGGAACTGATGCGCAAGGTGCCGAAGGGCGACCTGATCTTCATCGCCGCGCACCATCCGCTGATCGATGTCGGTACGAAGTCGAGCGGGGAGACGCAGGGCGGCATGGTGGCGCTGGACGCCGTGGTCGCTGCGGGCGCGCATGCGGTGCTGTCGGGTCATGTCCACGACCCGTTCGATTTCCCCTATCGCACTGCCGCCGGCCGGTTGCGGATGATCGGCGCCGGCACCCTGTCGACCCGCACCCGCGCCGATCCGCCGTCGTTCAACGAGATACGGATCGAGAACGGGCAGTTCGAGACGATCGCGCGCAAGATGGGCGTGTCGGACGAACCGGTGACCGAGCAGGCCGACTGATCGGCAACTACCCCCTTGTCACCCCGGACTCGATCCGGGGTGACGGCAAGCCGGAATTTACGACAGCCGCTGTCCGATCAGCGTGCCCTTGGTCCCGCGATTGACCAGTTCGAACCGGAAGTTCGGCCAACGGCGACGCCAGCGCTGGGCGACGACCCGTTCGCCCGGACGCGCACCGTCGTCCAGCATCACGACCCCGCCGACCGGCAGCCGGTCGAACAGCGTTTCGGCCGCACCGCGTACATAAGGGTGGATCGTCCAGGGTGGCCCGTCGATCAGCAGCAGGTCGACCTGATCGGGCAGGGCATCGATATCATACCATACGCCCGGCCAGTCGCCGGGTGCCGCGACCAGCGGCGCGGCACGCAGGTCGGCGTTGATGCCATGTTCGGTCAGCCACTCGCGCGTCGCGTCGACGAAGCCGGCATGCTGGTCGAAGCTGATGAGTTGCCCGCCGCCATGCTTGGCCAGTGCGGCGCCGGTGACAAGGCTCGACGCCCCGGTGCCCAGCTCGACGACGGTGCGCGGACGGCTGGCGGCGATGCGTTCGACGATCAGCGAGAGGTAGCCGGTATCTGCCTTCCAGCTGCCCAGATTGGGCAGGGCGTCGGGCGCAAGGCCCAGATCGGCCATCAACCGCGCCTTGTCGGCCTTCTTGCCGCCCGACAGGCTGCGCAGCAGCCATGGCCACTGGATCGCGCCGAAGGCGATGGTGAAAAGCTTGTCCGACAGGCTGCGGCGCAGTTCGTCCGGCCAAAGGTCCGAATCGGCAAGCGGCAGCAGCGAAGTCTTGGCACGCGAGGTCATGGCGTCTCTTGGGTTGTTCCGCCAGCGTGCGGACCGGCTCTCGCTATACCGTTACGCCACGAACGAAAAGGGCGGCCCGATACCGGACCGCCCCAAATCGACCGCGACTGGCCGCAAACGGGAACTTTCTCGGCTCCCGTGCGTGCCAAAAAGCGATTAGCGCTTCGAGAACTGGAAGCTGCGGCGGGCCTTCGCCTTGCCGTACTTCTTGCGCTCGACCGCGCGGCTGTCGCGGGTCAGGAACCCGGCGGCCTTGACCGGCGCGCGCAGGATCGGCTCGTAGCGGGTCAGCGCCTGGCTGATGCCATGCTTGACCGCGCCGGCCTGACCCGACAGGCCACCGCCCTTGACAGTGCAGATCACGTCATACTGACCATTGCGGTCGGCGACGCCGAACGGCTGGTTGATGACGAGACGCAGCGTCGGACGCGCGAAATACACTTCCTGATCGCGACCGTTGATCGTGATCTTGCCCGAACCCGGCTTCAGCCAGACACGCGCAACGGCGTCCTTGCGGCGGCCGGTGGCATAGGCGCGACCGTACTGGTCGATTTCCTGCGCACGCAGCGGGGTGGTCGGACGCGGTGCTTCGACCGGAGCGGCGGGCGCTTCGGCGCCATCGGCTTGGCGGTCCGACGCCTGCGGCGCGGCAGCGGCCGGTGCCTGCTGACCGGTCAGGTTCGCGAGGTCGGAAAGGGACTGGCGGTTGTCGGACATTATGCGCCCACCTTGTTCTTGCGGTTCATGCCCGCGATGTCGAGAACCTCGGGGTTCTGCGCTTCGTGCGGATGCTCGGCACCCTTGAAGATGCGCAGGTTGCGCATCTGCTGACGACCCAGCGGGCCGCGCGGGATCATCCGCTCGACGGCCTTTTCGAGGACGCGCTCGGGGAAACGACCTTCGAGGACCTTCTCGGCGGTGACCGCCTTGATGCCGCCGGCATAGCCGGTGTGCTTGTAATAGGTCTTCGTCTTCGCCTTGTTCGAGGTGAAGCGGATCTTGTCGGCATTGATCACGACGACATTGTCACCGCAATCGACGTGCGGGGTGAACGACGTCTTGTGCTTGCCGCGCAGCACGTTGGCGATGATCGACGCAGCGCGACCGACCACCAGGCCGTCGGCATCGACGATATGCCACTTCTTCTCCACCTCGTGCGGCTTGGCCGACTTGGTGGTCTTCATGAGCGCCTTCATGGGCGTTGGACCTTTCGGAGTTAACACGCGCCCGCCCCGAACCGGAGCGGTGCGAACGCCGGGCAATTGCCGAACGACACGCGAAAAGTCAAGCAAAGTGCGGCTTTGCTGACGGGTATCTAAATACCTTATCGTGCTCGCTGCGTGATGCGGGTGGTTGCGATGGAGGTCGCCTTGTCGCTGTCGATACGGACGATCGTCTGCTGGCTCAGGATCATGCCGCTTCGCGTGTCGACGCGACGGATGATCGTGCTGGTCCGCCGGCCGCTGGCCCCGCCGCCCCGCGCCACGACGTCACCGGACAGCCGCTGTTCCTCGACCAGTGCGTTTCCCTCGGCATGGATGCGTTCGGTCCCGGTCACGTCCGATCCGCCGTCATAGGGCGGAGTGGCGCGCTGGCGGACCTCGCGTTGCGGCACGACGCCGCGACGCACGACGTCGGGCGCAAGCAGCGTGGTCAGCATCGAACCGAGCATCGCTATCTGCTGCCGCTCGGGCAGCGCGCGCAGCGGCGCGGTCAGCTTCTGCAGCATGGCCTGCCGGACGGGATCGCCGTCCGCCTGGGCGCCCACGGCATCGATCAGCACCGTCCACAGCGTTTCGCGGTCCACCACGCCGGTCACTTCGCCGTGGTCAGACAGTCGATAGACGATCGGTCGCCCCTTCAACGTGGCGAAAGCGCGCTCGAACATCGCGCCCGGACCATCGGACAGGCCGCCCGCGACCGAATCGATCGTCATCTCGGCAGTCAGGCCGGTGGGCGTGCGTCGGAACCGGACGGTGCGGTCGGTGGCGTAGCGCCTGACGACGCCCGCTTCGTCGCGCTCCTGCTCGATATGGTAGCGATAGTCAGTATCGAGCGCCGGCGCGAAACCGGTCGCCATCGCGGCTTCGACGGCCGGTGCCGGCGGCGGCAGCAGCATCAGCGCCGCCCGGTGGCGTGGGCACCCCAGGTCGTGGCGATCAGGAGCAGTGCGCCGACCAGTTGATGCAGCGCCGCCACTTCGATCCGCACGCCGGTCATCACCGTGCTGATGCCCAGCAGGATCTGGACGCCGAAGGTGATGTGGATCGCGCGGGCGACCTTGGGGTGACCGGCGCGTTTCGCCGCCCGGGCGAGCAGGATCAGGGCAGCGACCGCGACCCATGCCCACCAGCGATGGATGAAGTGAACGACATAGGGATCGTTGACGATCGCATCGAGGGTGCTACGCATCCGCCATTCGTCTGCGGGAAAGAAGCGCCCGTTCATCAGCGGCCACTGGTCGGTAACCAGCCCGGCGTTCAGCCCGGCGACCCATGCGCCGAACAACAGTTGCACGAACAATATCAGCAGGGCGACGATGCCGACCGGGGTAAGGCGCGCCGGACGGGCATAGCGATCCGCCGCCAGCTCGCGCAGGTCGAGCGCGGTCCACACCGTCCCGCCCAGGATCAGCAGCGCGTTGAGCAGATGCACCGACAGGCGGATATGCGACACGTCGGTCCGCACCGACAGGCCCGACGCCACCATCCACCAGCCGATCGCCCCCTGGAACCCGCCCAGCGCCAGCAGCGCCAGCAACCGGCCCTTATATCCGCGCGGCAATGCGCCGCGAATCCAGAACCACGCCAGCGGCACGGCAAAGGCGACCCCGACCAGCCGGGCGAGCAGGCGATGGAGATATTCCCAGAAGAAGATGCCCTTGAACTGCGCCAGCGTCATGCCCTGGTTCAGCAGCTGATATTCCGGAATCCTGCGATAGTTGGCGAACTCCGCTTCCCATTGTTCGGCGTTCAGCGGGGGAAGCGTGCCCGACAGCGGCTTCCATTCGGTGATCGACAGGCCGGATTCGGTCAGCCGCGTGATCCCGCCGATCACGACCATCGCGACGATCAGCGCGGCGACCCACCACAGCCAGCGGGCGACTGCGCCGGGACGGGCGCGCGAGGGAAGGGGAGGAGCGAGCATCGCCGGTGTCTAGCGGGTGGTGCGCAGGCAAGAAAGGGGCGCGTGCGGCTTTACCCCCGGCCGCTTGCCTGTACGATGGTGCGATGCGGAAAATCCACCCGTGACGATCGAGGCGCTGATTGCCCGCTACGGCCTCGGAGCGCTGCTGCTCGGTGCAGGAATGGAGGGCGAGACGGTCGTGATCCTTGGCGGGATCATGGTTCAGCGGGGAACGCTGCCCTTTCTCGGCGCGATCCTTGCCGCGGCGATCGGCTCCTTCCTTTCGGATCAGCTGTTCTTCGCCGCCGGACGCAGGTTCCGCGACCATCCCCGCGTTCGGCGCTGGAGCGCCAAGCCTTCCTTCGCCCGCGCACTCGCTGCGTTCGAGCGGCATCCGACGCTGTTCGTCTTCGCCTTTCGCTTTCTCTACGGGCTGCGCACCGTCAGCCCGGTCGCGATCGGCACGACGCAGTTGCCGCTGGCGCGCTTCATGCTGCTCAACGCATCGGCGGCGCTGCTCTGGGCGACGACCTTCGTGTCGATCGGCTATTGGTTCGGGCACGGGCTGAGCGAGTTGATCGGTCGCTGGCTGCCGTCGTGGCAGGTGCTGGCCGGCGGCGGGATCGCGATCCTCCTGCTCGGCGGTCTGACCTGGTGGTGGCGACGGCGGGGTTAATCCCCCTTGCGGCCTAGCTTCTCCACCCGGGCGACAACATCGTCACATACCGCCGGCGACACGAACCTGGCGATCGACCCGCCATACATCGCGATTTCCTTGACCAGCCGCGACGCGATCGGCTGCAGCGAGACATCGGCCATCAGGAAGACCGTTTCGATCCGGTCGTTCAACTGCTGGTTCATGCCCGCCATCTGATATTCATATTCGAAGTCGGCGACGGCCCGCAGCCCCCGCACGATCACGCTCGCCCCCTGCCGTTCGGCAAAGGTCATCAACAGCGCGTCGAACGCCACGACCTGAATATCGCCATCGACATCCGCCACTTCGCGCTCGACCATAGCCAGCCGTTCGTCGAGCGTGAACATCGGAGACTTCGACGGATTGGTCGTCACGCCGATGACCAGCCGGTCGACCAGCTTCGCCCCGCGCCGGATGATGTCCATATGGCCGCGGGTGATCGGATCGAAGGTGCCGGGATAGACGCCGATCCTCACCGGTCGCGCTCCAGCACATAGCGGGCGATGGCGCGCAGCAGGTCGGCTTCGGGGCCGAAGTCGCGCAGATGCTCGATCGACTGCTCGACGAGCCGCCGTGCCTGTTCGCGGGCGCGGTCGAGGCCGAGCAGCGACAGGAACGTCTCCTTGCCCGCCTCGCCATCCTTGCGCAGTGCCTTGCCGACCGATGCCTCGTCGCCCTCTACATCGAGGATGTCGTCGGCGATCTGGAAGGCGAGGCCGATGTCGCGGGCATAGCCGCGCAGCGAGGTGCGCTGTTCGGCCGATACGCGACCGAGGATCGCGCCCGCCTCGACCGAACAGGCGATCAGCGCGCCGGTCTTCATCGCCTGCAACCGGGTGACGGTGTTCAGGTCGAAACTGGTTTCCTCCGCTTCCAGATCCATCGCCTGACCCCCTGCCATGCCCGACGGGCCGGAAGCGTGGGCGAGGTCGGCGATCAGTTCGATGCGGACATGCGGATCGGGATGGGTCGCTTCGTGCGACAGGATTTCGAACGCCAGCGCGTGCAGGCAGTCGCCCGCTAAAATCGCGGTCGCTTCGTCATACGCCTTGTGCACCGTCGGCTTGCCGCGACGCATGTCGTCGTCGTCCATGGCGGGCAGATCGTCATGGATCAGGCTGTAGACATGGATGCATTCGATCGCGAGCGAGGCGCGGGCGGCGCGGATACGCTCGACATTGAACAGCCGCGCGGTGGCGAACACCAGCAACGGCCGCAGCCGCTTGCCGCCGCCGATCGCGGCATGGCGCATCGCACGGTACAGGTTCGCGCGGGGATCGTCGGGGATCGGCAGCAGGGCGTCGAACTGGCGATCCATCTCTGCCGAGATTTCGCGAAGGGCGGCGTTCAGCGACACCGGCGGCGCGACGGTCGCCATTATTGTGCGTCGAACGGCTGGGTGGTGGCGCGCCCTTCGGCATCGACCCGGATCGCCTCGATCCGCGCCTGCGCCGCGTCGAGCCGCGCGGCGCATTGTGCACGGAGCAGGTCGCCCCGCGCATACAGGTCGATCGCGGTCTGCAAATCTTCCTGACCCGTTTCCAGCCGGCTGACGATGGTTTCGAGTTCGCGCAGCGCGTCTTCGAAGGACAGGGTGGAAACATCGCGTTCGTCGGACATGGGCGATGCTATGCGGCAGGGGGCGGGGCGATTGCAACCGGCGAGCGTCGCGGCAGTGCCGAATTAGCCGGCGGAAGGTATGGCACCATGATCCTGTGGAACTGCCGGCTAATTAGACGGGCCGATCCGGTAGATAGGCCGCGATTCCCAACCATGCCGGTTGCTTCGCCGCGACGCCGACCGTGTGGAGCGGGCTGCTCGACGGCAGGGCCAGCGTCTCGACCCCATGCACCGACGCCCGTCCGGCCTTCGCCGCCGTCGCGCCATTGAACGCCACCAGCCGCAGTTCCGGCAGGGTAGCGATCAGCGCCGCGACATCGTTCGCGGTTGCGTCGCGAATCGCGGCATCGCTGCTGCCGGGGCGGGTAGCGCTGGCGACGACATCCCACAGGCCGATCCCCGCCGCCGTTAGCGCCGCCAGTCTTTTGTCATAGGCAAGCGCAGGCAGGTCGACCCCCACTACCGGCGATAGCAGCCGCCAGAACTGGTTCTGCGGATGCGCATAGTACCGCCCCGCCGCCAGCGACGCGTCCCCCGGAAGGCTGCCGAGGATCAGCACGCGTGTCGACATGTCGACGACCGGCGGAAAGGACGCCTTGCGGTTCACACCGCCTGTCCCGCCGCCCAGCCGCTCGACCACGCCCATTGGAAATTATAGCCGCCGAGCCAGCCGGTGACGTCGACCGCCTCGCCGATGACGTGCAGGCCCGGCAGGTGCTTGGCCGCCATCGTCTTCTGGTTGAGGCTATCGGTCGCGACGCCGCCGACCGTTACTTCGGCCTTGGCGAAGCCCTCGGTGCCGTTCGGATGGAATTGCCACCCGGCCAGCCGTTGTTCGATCTGGCTGAGCGTCGCGTCGCGTTGGTTGCCGAGTTCGCCCGGGCAGTCGAGCTTCGCCGCCAGCGCCTCCGCCAGCCGGTCGGGCAGGGCCGATCCGAGTGCCGAGCGCAGGCCGATGCGCGGCCGCGCGCGCTTCAATTCGGTCAGCCACCCGCTCGACCGGTCGGGCACGAAGTCGATCGTCACCGGTTCGCGGTGTCGCCAATAGGAGGATGCCTGCAGGATTGCCGGACCCGATAGCCCACGATGGGTGAACAGTGCCGCCTCGCGAAACTTCGCCTTGCCCGCCCCCGCAACGACTTCGGTCGCGACGCCCGACAATTCGCGGAACAGCGCATCGTCGGGGGGCAGGGTCAGCGGTACCAATGCCGGGCGCGGCTCGACCAGCTTTAGGCCGAAGCGCTTGGCCAGATCATAGGCAAAACCGGTCGCGCCGAGTTTCGGGATCGAGGGGCCGCCGGTCGCGACGACCAGCGCCGGTGCCGTGAGGGTGCGGTCGCCATGGACGACGGCGAACATGCCGTCCGCATGGGTCACGTCGCGGATCGGCTGACCCAGTGCGATCTCGGCGCCCCCGGCCTCGGTCAGCAACATCGCCACGATCTGCCGCGCCGATCCGTCGCAGAACAGCTGTCCCAGCGTCTTTTCGTGCCACGCAATGCCATGCGCGTCGACCAGCGCGATAAAGTCCTGCGCGGTGTAGCGCCCCAGCGCCGACCGCGCGAATTGCGGATTGGCGGAGACGTATCGGTCCCAGCTCGCCCCGACATTGGTGAAGTTGCAGCGTCCGCCACCTGAAATGACGATCTTGCGCCCCGGCTCCGGCGCATGGTCGAGCACGGCGACGCGCCTGCCCCGGCGCGCGGCAATGCCGGCACAGAACAGCCCCGCGCCGCCGGCGCCCAATATGATGACGTCATGACTGGCCATGCGCCGCCCTTCGCATGGCGAACGGGCGGCGCAAAGGGGTCAGCCGCGAACGACCAGCTTCACCAACTGCCCAGGCACCAGCCGCGCGCCGTCCTCCAGCCCGTTGAGCGTGAGGAACCGGTCCCGCTGGAAATCGGGATAGGCCATTTGCCGGCTGAGCGAATCGACCGTGTCGCCGGCCCGGACCGTGGCGATGCGGATGCGCTTGCCGACGATCGCGTTCGCCTCTGCCTGGGTCAGCGTGCCGAAGCTGTCGAGCAGCGATTCGAACGGGCCGATCCCGCGCCCGGTCGGCGTGACGATCTGGAAATAATAGGTGGCAGACGGATAGCGATAGGCGACGATCGTCAGGTCGACCGCCTGGTTGTTGGCATTGGCGCGGACCGTTGCGATCGCGGCCTCGGTGCCGTTGATCCGCGTCGTCTGTGGTTCGGCCGCGGTACGCGCGCCAAGCGATGCCAGCCGCTGCCGCACGAAGCTTGCCGGGTCGCCCGCCGGTCCCATGCGGAACTCGGCCTGTCCGCCCTGGCCGGCGATCGTCACCGCATCGGTCCCGTTCTGCAACGCATAGCCGCTAGGCGCGGTGAAGCGGATGCGCATGGCGGGGTGGCGGAAGGTCGTGCCGTCGATCACGCCCTGCGCGGGGTCGTCGTCATAACGCAACCCGTCGAGCATCCGCAGATAGGTCGTATCCTGCACCGGCTGGGTGGTTGCGCCGCCCGCCTGCTGCGCCAGTGCGCGGGCGCGGCGGACGCGCTCGGCGCCATTGGGATGGGTGCTCATCCACGTCGGCACCGCATTGGCGCCGCGTCCGCTGGTCTGTGCGGACAGCGCCTGCGCCTCGTTCAGCTGGACGAGCGCATCGGCCATGCCCGACGGCGCATAGCCTGCCGCCGTTGCATAGCGCACGCCGAACTGGTCGGCCTGATATTCCTGATTGCGGCTGTAGGAGAGGGTGTAGAGCTGCGATCCGACCCCGGCGATCCGGCTGACCAGATCGCTGCCGGTCACGGCGCCCAGCAAGGTCGCGCCCAGATTACCGAGCGTCGAGCGCGTGTTGCGCGAATTGCTGTGGCGCGCGGCGACATGGCCGACCTCATGGCCCATCACCGCCGCCAGCTCCGCCTCGCTGTTCATCAGCGCCAGCAACTGCCGCGTGATATAGACATAGCCGCCGGGGATGGCGAAGGCGTTTTCGACGGGTGAGTTCAGCAACGCGACGGTAAAGTCACCGCTGGCGTTCGACAGGCCGGACTGGACCGCCACCTTCTTGCCGACGCGCTCGACATAGGCCGATTGCGGCCCCGAATATTTGCCGCCGAACTGCGCCAGCAGCTGCGGATTGGCCTGCGCGCCCTGCGCCCGGTCGCTTTGCGAAATCGAGCGGGTCTGCGCCATGACCGGCGCGGAAATGGTCGCGGCGGTTAGCATCGCGGCGGTCAGGAAACGTATCGTCATCGTCTTGTCCCCGTTTGTCGTCGTCTCGAATACGTTGCGATACGACAACGGTTCCGTCGCTCAGATGAACAACTCGCCCTGCGCCCCGGCCGGCGGGCGGAACAGGTCGCAGCGCAGCCGGGGATGACCGCCGTTCAGGCCGTGGCGGCGGCACGCGATGGCGAAACGGGTGGCGAGCAACTGTCCCCACACGCCTTGCCCCCGCATCCGCGAATGAAAGCCCGGATCATTGTCGCGCCCGCCGCGCAGCGACCGGACGATCGCCATCACCTTGCCCGCCCGGTCGGGAAAATGCGTTTCCAGCCATGCGCGGAACAGCGGTGCGACCTCGTGCGGCAGGCGCACCGGCAGGAAATAGGCCCCCTTCGCCCCGGCCTGCGCCGCCCGTTCGATCAGATGCTCGACCTCGTGATCGGTGATCGCGGGAATGACCGGGGAGATCGACACGAACACCGGCAACCCCGCCGCCGCCAGTGCCGCCACCGCCGCGAGCCGCTTTTCCGGATGCGGTGCGCGCGGCTCCAGCGTGCGGGCGATCTTCGGATCGAGCGAGGTCACCGATAGGGTGACGCTGACCAGTCCCTTCGCCGCCATCGGGACGAGCAGGTCGATGTCGCGCACCACCCGGTCGGACTTGGTGGTGATGGTCAGCGGATGGTTCGTCTCCGCCAGTACGCCGATACAGTCGCGCGTGATCCGCCAGTCGCGTTCGATCGGCTGATAGGGGTCGGTGTTGGTCCCCATCGCGATCGGGCGGACGACATAGCCCGGCCTGGCCAGTTCCGCCCGCAACAGCGTCGCCGCATCGGGCTTGGCGAACAGCCGGGTTTCGAAATCCAGCCCCGGCGACAGGTCGTGATAGGCGTGGGTCGGCCGCGCGAAACAATAGATGCAGCCATGCTCGCAGCCGGCATAGGCGTTGATGCTGCGGTCGAAGGGGATGTCCGGCGATCGGTTGTAGCTGATGATCGTCCGGGGCGTGAGACCGGTGACCGTCGTGCGAACCCGCGCCGGTTCGCCGTCGACGCTTGCCCGCTCGTCCAGCCAGTCGCCATCGGCTTCGCGTTCGGGCAGGTTGAAGCGTCTGCTCGTCGCGTTCCCGGTTGCTCCCCTGCCGACCATCTTGTCCATGGCGGCCAGAGAACATATTGCGAACAAACTTGCAACGCCTGACGCTTCGGTTCGGGGCTACGCTCGTCGGGCGGCGAAGCTCATTCCCATTCGAGTACGCCCATCGCCCATTCATAGGCGAAGCCGACGGTCAGGATCAGCAGGAAGATCATCATCCCGATCCATGCGGCCCAGCCGAGATCGAAGACGCTGACGGCCCAAGGGTAGAGGAATGCCGCCTCGACATCCATGATGATGAACAGCAGCGCGACGCGGTAGAAGCGGACGTCGAACTGCGAACGCGTGTCTTCGAACGCGGGAAATCCGCATTCATATTCGGTCAGCTTCTCGGGCGTCGGCTTGTGGGTGCCGGTGAACCGCGACACGATCATCGGCAGGACGACGAACCCGAATGACAGGACCAGCGCGATGCCGAGGAAGAGGAGGATCGGCAACCAGTCCAGCAGCGACGATCCGGCGGCCTGTCCGAACGGGGCGAGCATGTCCGCCGCCGGCGGGATCGACGGGTTCTGCATGGGGCACTCCTGATCCGGATGACCGCGCCGTTTAGGCCCGGCGAACACAGGCGAAACTTGATCCAGGTCAAGCTATTTGCTGCACTGCAACCGGTCAACCGACGTTCGGTATGCTCCTCTCATACCTTTGCATGGTTCGGCGTCGGATACTGCTTGATCCCGGCAACCCAATGGCTAAAGTTCGAACAAACGTGGAACGGGGAGGTGCCATGGCACGGCTGAACTATCTCGAACTTCCGGTCGGTTCGACCGGTACGGCCAAGCAATTCTATGCGGCGGCGCTGGGGTGGCGGTTCACCGATTACGGGCCGGACTATGCCGCGACGACCAGCGGCGATACCGATCTGGGGCTGGACGCCGATACGACGCTGACCGTGATGCTGCCGGTCATCCAGGTCGACGATCTCGACGCGACGCTGGCAGCGGTGGAGGCGGCCGGCGGGGTGGTCGTCCAGCCGATCTTCGCCTTTCCCGGCGGGCGCCGGTTCCATTTCCGCGATCCCGACGGCCATGTGCTGGCGGCGATGGTGGCCGAGTAACCTATCGCTCCAGCAGGCGGGGCATCAGTTCGACGAAGTTGCAGGGGCGGTGGCGGATGTTCAACTGTTCGCGCAGGATGCCGTCCCACCCGTCCTTCACCGCGCCGGTCGATCCGGGCAGCGCGAAGATATAGGTGCCGCGCGCAACACAGGCGGTGGCGCGCGACTGGATGGTGGAAGTGCCGATCTTGGCATAGCTTTGCCAACGGAACAGTTCGCCGAAGCCGGGGATCATCTTCGTCGCGACCCGCTCGACCGCTTCGGGCGTCACGTCGCGCCCGGTCACGCCGGTGCCGCCGGTGGTGATGACGCAATCGATGCCGTCGTCGTCGATCCAGCCGTGCAGCCGGGCGACGATCGTGTCGATATCGTCGCGCACGATCGCCCGATCCGCGAGGATATGGCCGGCATTCTCGATCCGCGCGACGAGCGTGTCGCCGGAGCGATCCTCCGCCAATCCGCGCGTGTCCGATACCGTCAGCACCGCGATCCGCACCGGCACGAACGGCCGGCTTTCGTCAATTGGCATCGGCCACCCGCGTCTGCGCGCCGCTCTTCACGCGCACGGCGGCGGCACCGGGCAGACCGGGGAATTTCGGCCACATGCCCTGCGCCAGCGCAGCGCGGCTGGCCGACGCCTTGCCCGCCTGCTTCTCGTACATCCAGTAGTTGCGCAGCACGGTCATGACGTAGCCGCGGGTTTCCCAATAAGGGATCGATTCGATGTAGAGCAGCGGGTCGCCACCGTCCTTGAGCTGGACGTTCCATGCCTCCACCGGAGTCGGCCCGGCATTGTACGCGGCGATGACCTTGGGCAGCAGCCCGCCGGTGAACGGCCGGTCGCGCAGCTGCTCCAGATAGCTTTGCCCGACCGCCATGTTGACCTGCGGCTTCGACAGCGCCGACTTTTCGAGGTTCAGCCCATGCGCCCGCGCATAATCGGTCAGTGCGCCGGGGCGGATCTGCATCAGGCCGGTGGCGCCCGCCGGGCTGACGACGCCGGCATCGAAGCGCGATTCCTGCAAGGTGTGGGCGAACACCAGCGCCTTGTCGACGCGCCAGCCGCCCTCGGGCGTCCAGTCCGGCGCAGGATAGCGTGCCTCGACCAGCGGGCGGGCGCCCTGCGGGCCGTTATGCGACAACCACAATTGGGTCGCGGGCAGGTTCAGCGACCCGCACAGCCGGGTCAGCGCGGCATAGTCACCGGCGCCGCCAATCCGCGCCTGATGGCGCAGCAGCTTGTCGGCCAGCGCGCCTTCGCCAATTTCGGTGAGGGCCGCAGCGACCTTCACGTTCGACCGCCGCTCCAGCGCGCGCCAGTCCTCGGTCGCGGGCGCCCGGGCAGTGCCGTCGGCGCCCTCGATCAGGCCCAGCGCCTGCCGGGCAAGCAGCCCGTAATAGGTTTCGCCATATTGCGCGGCGGTCTGGAGCCGTGCCTGTACGAGGTCGGGGCGACCGCAGGCGATGTCGGCGCGGGTCGCCCAATAGAGACCGGCCGAGCGCAATTCGGTATCGCCGGCCCGCTGCGCGACGCTGGCGAACGCGGCCTGCGCGCCGGTGCAGTCCTGCTGCCGCCATGCCGCCAGACCCTGCGTCCAGTCGGCCTGCGCGGTCCAGTCGCCCTGTCCCTGCTGCGCAACGGCGGCGAGACGGCGGGCATTGGTGTCGTCGCCCGCCACGAAATAGATCCACGCGACCCGCCCGCGCATCTCGGTCAGTGCTTCGGGTGTCAGGTCCCCGGCGCGGGTCGCGATCAGTGCCTCGGCAGCGGCGCCGTCATCGGCCTTCACATAGGGCTTCATCGCGTCGAGCAGCTGCGCGGCGGCGGCATCGCTGCGCGCGGCCTTGGCGCGGACGCGGACCGGCGCGGCATCGAACCATACCAGCCGCTGCGGCGTCGGCAGTTCGGGCAGGGCGCTGGCCCCGCGCAACTTGGCGAGGCGGGCAAGGTCGGGCGCTTGGGGCAGGTCGGGGGCTTCACCCAGCACCGCCATCAGCTGCGGCAGTTCGACCTTGGGCGATCCCTTGGCGGTATAGAGTTCGGCGCGGGCGACGGCGTGGAGCGGACCCGGCTTCATCGCATCGAGCCGCAGCTGGGCATCGGCCCAGCGTCCGCCACGGATGGCGGCGAAAACCTGAGAATAGGCGTCGCGATCCTCGGGCGACAATTGCTGGGGCACGCGCGCCTCGGCAACGGCAACGGCAGCGCCGCGGCTGGGCGCTTCGTCGGCAAGCGCGGCGGTGGGAAGGGCGGGCAGCATCAGCGCCGCGAACACGAGTGGGTTGAGTTTCACGCGGTCGGTTCCCTGATAAGCAACTGCAGGTGCCGCCATGTTTCCGCCTTGGCCAGGGGCCGCTCCAACAGGAAGCGCGGGTGGAACGTGGCGATCGTGGGACAGGCTAGGCCGTCATGGTTAAGGGTGCGTAAACCACCGCGCTGCCCATCGGGGCCGAGCAGCGCACGGCACGGCTCCGCGCCGAACAGCAGCAATCGCTGCGGCGCGACGAGGGTGACGAGGCGGCGGGCAAGGTCTTCCAGCACCGGCTGCGCATCGGCAGGCATCCGGCCGGTCAGCGGCCGGGCATGGGCGATGCCGGCGATGACTACGCCCTCGCGAACCTCGCCGATCGCGGCCAGCATCCGGTCGAGCAACATGCCGACCGGACCGGTCATCCAGCCCGCTTCGCCCGAATCATCCGGCTCGGGCAGGTCGGTCAGGATCATCAGCGACGGATTTTTTTGTGCGGCGACCGGCACCCGTACGGCATTCCACGACGCCTCCGGCACCGCATCGCCCATCCGCCATGCAACGAAGGCTTCCAGGGTATCGGGCGGCAGGTCGGCGACGGGCGCAGACGTTACGGCAAGCGGGCGGACCGGGGGGACAGGGGCGGCGAACCAGTCGCGCAGTTCGTCCTCGACCAGCGTGTCGACACCGGCGTCGCTCCACCATTCGAGCGCGCTCGCCGCCGCGTCCTGCCACTGAATATGCTGTTCCGCCCCCATGGCGCCTTTAAGGCACTGGGTTGACCTCCCCGTCAATCTGCCCAAATCGTTGGCAAGGACAGGGCGTTGCCCTCACGCGACGACATGGGGGGCGGCTGGCCCTCGAGAGGATGATGCAATGAGCGAACGGGAATCGATGCCCTATGACGTCGTGATCGTCGGCGCGGGGCCTGCCGGCCTGTCCGCGGCGATCCGGCTGAAGCAGATGGCGGCCGACAGCGGCGGGGAACTCGCTGTGTGCGTGCTGGAAAAGGGGTCTGAGGTCGGCGCCCATATCCTGTCGGGTGCGGTGTTCGATCCGCGCGCGATGGACGAATTGCTGCCCGAATGGCGGACGATGGGCTGCCCGATGGCCGAAGTGCCGGTGACCGAAAATCACCACTGGCTGTTGTCGGAGACCGGCAGCAGCGAGGTATCGCACCGCATCCTGCCGCCGTTCATGCAGAATACGGGCACCTATACCGGCTCGCTCGGCAATATGTGTCGCTGGCTCGCCGAACAGGCCGAGGGGCTAGGCGTCGAGATCTTCCCGGGCTTCGCGGCGGCGGAAATCCTCTACAACGAGGACGGTTCGGTGAAGGGCGTCGCGACCGGCGATATGGGCATCGCCCGCGATGGCACGCGCAAGCCCGACTGGCAGCCGGGCCTCGAACTCCACGCAAAATACACCTTCTTTGCCGAAGGGGTGCGCGGCCACCTGTCGAAGCAGATCATCCGCACCTTCGACCTTGCGCGCGACAGCCAGCCGCAGGTCTATGGTCTGGGCATCAAGGAATTGTGGGACATTCCGGCGGAAAACCACGTGCCCGGCCGCGTGATCCATACCCAGGGCTGGCCGCTCAGCGAGACACGTGGGTCGAACGGCGGCGGGTTCCTGTATCATCAGGCGAACGGGCAGGTCGCCTTGGGCTTCGTCACCTGGCTCAACTATTCCAACCCGTACCTCTCGCCGTTCCACGAAATGCAGCGGTGGAAGACGCATCCCGCGATCGCCGCGATCCTGAAGGGCGGCAAGCGCGTGTCCTATGGCGCGCGTGCGATCAACGATGGCGGGTGGCAGTCGGTGCCGAAGCTCACCTTCCCCGGCGGCGTGCTGGTCGGCTGTTCGGCGGGCTTCCTGAACGTGCCGCGGATCAAGGGCATCCATACCGCGATGAAGTCGGGCATGATGGCCGCCGAAGCCGCCTTCGCCGCGGTGCGCGACGGCCGTACCGGCGACGAACTCACCGCCTATACCGCCGCCTACGAGGCGAGCTGGGTCTATGAGGAGCTGCGCACGGTCCGCAACGTCGTGCCGCTGGTCAAGAAGTACGGCGATTTCGTCGGGTCGGGCATCGCCAACGCGACGATGTGGGCGGAGCATTGGGGGCTGCGCATGCCCTTCACCATGGGTCACCATCCCGATCACGAAAGCCTGTGGCGCAAGGATCAGGTGAAGCCGATCGCCTATCCCAAGCCTGACGGCGTGCTCAGCTTCGACCGGCTGTCGTCGGTGTTCCTGTCGAACACCAATCACGAGGAGGACCAGCCGGTCCACCTGACGCTGAAGGACCCCGATGTGCCGGTCGAATACGACCTGCCGCTCTATGACGAACCCGCGCAACGTTATTGCCCGGCGGGCGTATATGAAATCGTGGGCGCAGAGACGGATAGCCCGAAATTCGTCATCAACGCGCAGAACTGCGTCCACTGCAAGACGTGCGACATCAAGGACCCGACGCAGAACATCAACTGGGTCGTGCCGGAAGGCGGCGGAGGACCGAATTATCCGAACATGTAGTCTGGGATTGATCGTGGCGGCGCTGGTGGCGACACCGGCGTCGGCGGTGCCCACCGTGCCTGTCGCCCCGTTGACTGCCTATGTGAAGGCCCGAGCCGCCGATGCGGAGGGCCACGTTACCCTCGCCGCGCAGGGCTATGCGATGGCCCTCGCGGCGGAGCCGTCCGATCCGGTCATCGCGGTGCGAGCGTTGCGGCAGGCGCTGGCGGCAGGCGATTTGCCGCTGGCCCGTCGTGCCGGTGCCGTGTTGCGTGCCGCCGATGTCGCACCGCCCGACCTCGACATTCTTGCGTTCAGCGACGCGGTCGTCGCCCGCGATGTGAAGGGCCAGCGTGCAGCGCTCGACCGGCTTGCCGAATCGCCGCTCGGTTTCCTGGCGCCGCTGCTGGCCAGTTGGGTCGAGTTGTCCGCGCCGATCGCCACCGCCGATATCGGCGCGATCCCGCGTCGCTATGCCGCCGAAAACGCCGCGCTACGCCTGCTGGCGACCGGACAGACGACGGAGGGCGTCGCCGCCACGCGTGCCTTGCTGTCGGCGACCGGCGGCGATGCCGATTTCCGCCTGAACGCCGCGCAACTGCTTTCCCGCGCCGGACAGCGCGACACCGCCCGCGCGCTGCTGGCAGGCAACGATCCGGTCCTGACCCGCGCTGCCGAGACGCTGGGGCGGGGGAGCAAAGGGGACGCGCGGTTCGGCGTGTCGCGCCTGTTCGCGCGCATGGCCGGCGACCTGTCGGCCGAAGGGACCGAGGCGCTCGTCATCATGCTCAGCCGATCCGCGCTGCTGCTCGACCCCGATTATTCCCGCGCGCGCATTGCCCTGGCCGACGCACTCGCCCGCGACGATGCGGTGGCGGAGGCGCGCACGACGCTGGCGTCGATCCCGGCGAGCGACCCCTTCGCCAGCAGCGCCAATGCGCTCGGCATCGTCATTCTCCAGCGCGCGGGCGACCTGCCGGGCGCGCTGGCGCTGGCACGCGAACAGGCGGGCCAGCGCAATGCATCGACTCCCAGCCTGCGTCGTTATGCCGATCTGCTGCTCGAATCGAACCAGCCGGCCGAGGCGGCGCAACTCTATGCGCGGGCGCTGGCACAGGCCGGGCCGGCGGCGGACTGGACCCTGTATCTGCAACGCGGCGCAGCACTCGACCGGTCGGGCGACTGGGCGGGCGCGCTGCCGATGCTGTGCCGTGCGGTGGAACTCGCGCCGCAGGAGCCGACGGCGCTCAACTATCTCGGCTATGCGCAGGTCGATCGCGGCGAGAATGTCGCGGAGGCGACGCGGATGCTGGAGCGCGCCCACGCCCTTGCGCCGAAAGACCCGGCGATCGCCGATTCGCTCGGCTGGGCGCGGTTTCGCGCCGGCAAGCTGACCGCCGCGCTGCCGCTGATCGAGGGCGCGGTGCGGCAGGCGCCTGACGATGTCGAGATCAACGAACATCTCGGCGACGTGTACTGGGCGGCCGGTCGCCGGGTCGAAGCGCGCTATGCGTGGAGCGCGGCTGCGCTGTCCGCCACCGGCGCGGACGCGGCGCGGCTGGCGACGAAGCTTGCGAACGGCCCGGCTTCGTCGCATCGCTGAGCGCGATGATCGTCGAATCCGCACCCGCCAAGCTGAACCTCGCCCTGCACGTCCGCGCCCGGCGTGACGACGGCTATCATGAACTCGAAACGCTGTTCGTGTTCGTCCGCGACGGCGACAGCGTCCGCCTGACGCCGGCCGATCGCGACGGGTTCGCGATCATCGGCCCGTTCGCCAGCGGGTTGAGCGGGGAAGGCGACAACCTCGTCACCCGCGCCCGCGACGCGTTTCGCAACGTGTTCGGCGCGGGCGATCCGCTGTCGATCGTCCTCGACAAGCATCTGCCGGTGGCGTCGGGCATCGGCGGCGGATCGGCCGACGCCGCCGCGACGCTGCGCGGCATGGCGACGCTTACGGGCGTGGCGATCGACGATCCGCAATTGATGGCGATCGCGACTGAACTGGGATCTGACGTGCCCGCCTGCCTTGCCGGGCGGACGATGATCGGGCGCGGGCGCGGCGAACGACTGACGCCGATCGAGGTGCCGCCGCTGCCGGTGCTGTTGGTGAACCCCGGCGTCGGCGTGTCGACCGCCGCCGTCTTCGCAGGGTGGGACCGGATCGATCGCGGACCGCTGCCGGAGGGCGATGCGCTGGCCATCGCACTCGACGGCCGCAACGATCTCGAACCGCCCGCGCGGGCGCTTGCCCCGGCAATCGATGCGGTGCTCGATATGCTGAACGGCGCGCAGGGCTTGCGGCTCGCGCGCATGTCGGGATCGGGCGCAACCTGCTTCGCATTGTTCGACCGGGAGGAGGATCGCGCGTCGGCCGCCGCCACGATTCACGCCGCGCAGCCGGGCTGGTGGTGTCTCGAAACGGCACTGGCGTGACACACGACCGTCCCGATCCGGCACAGGCAGCAGCTTCGCCCGGAGGAGCGGCCGACTGGCGCGATGCTTGCGATGGCGCGACTGCGGATCAATCGCCGGGAGCGGATCGTCCGTGGGCGGTCTCTTCGGACGCCGCCCACTTTCCCTCGATGATCGACTGCACGCGTGACGGCGCGGTCGCGACCCTGTGGATCGCGCGGGGCAGCGCCCGCAACGCCTTGCCGATCGCCGGGTGGCAGGCGCTCGCCGCTGCGGTCGGCCGTCTGGCGACATCGGACGCGCGCGTCGTCCTCATCGCCTCGCGCAAGCCGGGCATCTTCTCCGCCGGTGCCGACATTGCCGAGTTCGCCGAACTGCGCCGCGATCCCGCACGCCGAGCGGTGTTCCGCGAAAGCCTGTCCGCCGCGATCGAGGGCGTGGCCCGCCTGCCGATGCCGGTCATCGCCGCCATCGACGGCGGCTGCTTCGGCGCAGCGGTCGCGCTGGCACTGGCATGCGACCTGATCGTCGCCGGCGACGGCGCCCGCTTCGCGGTGCCGCCGGCGCGGCTCGGCATCCTCTATCCGCCGGCCGATGTCGCGCGTCTGATCGCGGCGGTCGGGCGCGGGCAGGCGGCCCGGCTGCTCTACACCGGCGATGCGATCGACGCCGACGAAGCGCGCGCCATCGGCCTCGCCCATCGGCGCGCGGACGATGCACTGGCTGCGGGAAAATCCCTTGCCGCGCGGATCGCAACCAACGCTCCCGGCGCGGTACGCGGCCTGAAGCTCGCCATCGATGGTGCTCCGGGCGGCGAAGCCCGGTTCGATGCGGCGTTCGGCGGCGACGAACTGGGCGAGGGGCTGGCCGCCTTTCGCGACCGCCGACCGCCGGAATATTGAATGACCACCGCCGAAATTCTTCCCGGAACCGACAGCGGCCTGTTGCTGCTGTGCGACCACGCCTCGGCCTGGGTGCCCGACGACATCGCCATCCCGCCGCATCTGCTGTCGCTGCATGTCGGCGTGGACATCGGCGCGGGGCCGCTGACCCATGCGCTCTCCGCGCAGTTGGACGCACCCGCGATCCTCGGCACCGTGTCGCGACTGGTGATCGACCTCCACCGACAGAGCGACCATCCCGGCCTGATCCCCGCAGTCTCCGACGGTCACGCCATTCCGGCCAATGTCGGCGCCGACCGTGCGGATCGCATCGCCCGCTTCCACGCGCCCTATCACCGCGCGATCCGCGAACAGGTCCGCCGCGACCGCCCGCGCTTGATCGTCGCGATCCACAGCTTCACGCCACAACTGGAAATCGGCGGCGACCCGCGTCCTTGGGAAGCCGGCATCCTCTACGGCCGCGACGACCGCGCCGCCCGCATCGCGATCGACTTCTTGCGCGCACAGGGTATCCCGACCGGCGATCAGCAACCCTATTCGGGTCGTATTCTCAACGCGACGCTGAACCGTCATGCAGAGGGGCAGGGCATTCCGTCGCTCTCGGTCGAAGTCCGCAACGACCTGATCGCCGATGCGGCCGGTGTTGCCCGCTGCTGCGCCATTCTGGCCGACCTGATCGCCGCAGTGCGCAATGGACTTGCGCTGGAGCGACCGTCCGCGCAATAGGCTGTCGCCATGACCCAGCCTTTCGACAAATCGCGGCTGCCCAGCCGCCACGTTTCCGTTGGCCCCGAACGCGCGCCGCATCGCAGCTATTATTACGCGATGGGGATCGCCGAAGAGGATATCGCCAAGCCGTTCGTCGCGCTCGCTTCCGCAGGCAATGACAGCGCGCCGTGCAACACGACGCTCGATTTCCAGGCCGATGCCGCGCGCGAAGGCGTGGTGGCGGGCGGCGGCATGCCGCGCCGGTTCAACACCATCACCGTGACCGACGGCATCGCCATGGGCCATCAGGGGATGAAATCCTCGCTGGTCAGCCGCGAAGTCATTGCGGACTCGGTCGAATTGTCGGTGCGCGGCCATTGCTACGACGCGCTGGTCGGCTTTGCCGGCTGCGACAAGTCGCTGCCGGGCATGATGATGGCGATGCTGCGGCTGAACGTGCCGTCGATCTTCGTTTATGGCGGGTCGATCCTGCCCGGCCGGTTCGAGGATCGCGACGTCACCGTGGTCGATGTGTTCGAAGCGGTCGGCCGTTATGCCGCCGGCACCTGTCCGCTGCACGACCTGACCGCGCTGGAAAAGGTCGCCTGTCCCGGCCACGGCGCGTGCGGGGGCCAGTTCACCGCCAACACCATGGCGTGCGTCGGCGAAGCGATCGGCCTGTCGCTGCCCAATTCGAACATGGTGCCCGCGCCCTATCGCAGCCGCGAGGAGATCGCGATCGCGGCGGGCAAGCAGGTCATGGAGCTGGTCCGCCTGAACCTGCGTCCGCGCGACATCGCCACCCGCGCCGCGTTCATCAACGCCGCGCGCGTCGTCGCCGCGACCGGCGGCTCGACCAACGCCGCGCTGCATTTGCCGTCGATGGCGAACGAGGCCGGGATTGATTTCGACCTGTTCGATGTCGCGGAGGCTTTCAAATCAACGCCTTACGTTGCGGACCTCAAGCCCGGTGGCAAATATGTCGCCAAGGACATGTACGAGGCCGGCGGCGTCTACATGCTGATGAAGACGATGCTGGCGAACGACCTGCTCGACGGGAGTTGCATGACCGTCACCGGCAAGACGCTGGGCGAGAATATCGACGAAGTGACGTGGAACCCCGACCAGAAGGTCATATACGACGTCAAGACGCCGATCACGCCGACCGGCGGCGTCGTCGGCCTGCGCGGGACGCTGGCGCCCGATGGCGCGATCGTGAAGGTCGCGGGGATGAAGCGGTTGCAGTTCACCGGCACCGCCCGCGTGTTTGACTGCGAGGAAGACGCCTTCGCCGCGGTCGAGAAGCGCGAGATCAAGGACGGCACCGTCCTCGTCATCCGCTACGAAGGGCCGAAGGGCGGTCCGGGCATGCGCGAAATGCTGTCGACCACCGCCGCGCTCTATGGCTTGGGCATGGGCGAAAGCGTGGCGCTCATCACCGACGGGCGTTTCTCGGGCGGTACGCGCGGCTTCTGCATCGGCCATGTCGGTCCCGAAGCGGCCGAAGGCGGCCCGATCGCGCTGGTCGAGGATGGCGACATCATTACCATCGACGCCGATGCCGGAACGATCGACCTCGACGTCGCGCCCGACGTGCTCGCGGAGCGGCGCGCCAAGTGGCAGCCGCGGGTCAACGACTATCAGGCGGGCGCGCTGTGGCGCTATTCGAAGACGGTCGGCCCCGCCTATCAGGGTGCGGTAACCCATCCGGGGGCGAAGGCCGAACGGCACGTCTACGCCGATATCTGAACCACCTGCAACCGTATCCCCCTATGCGCGGGGATACGGTTCGCGATGGCTGTGGTATCGATCCGCCATGACCGGATTCGACCCACGCCTCGCCCTTGCCGCCCTCCTGCTGCTGGCGGGGTGCGACCCGAAGCCCGACGCGGCAATACTCGCCAATATCGAGGCGGAACAGCGGGCGGCCGCCGACGATGCCGGCCGGATCGAATGCGCCGCCAACCCCGCCGCCCAACTGGCAGCGGATTGCACGATCGAGCGGACCGCCGATCGGGACGGCACGCTGCTGACGCTCCGCCAGAGCGATGGCGGCTTCCACCGGTTGCGCATCGCCAATGATGGACGCGGAGTCGTCGCGGCCGACGGGTC
Organism: Sphingomonas paucimobilis; assembly: GCA_036946325.1. Classification (GTDB taxonomy): domain Bacteria; phylum Pseudomonadota; class Alphaproteobacteria; order Sphingomonadales; family Sphingomonadaceae; genus Sphingomonas; species Sphingomonas paucimobilis_A. The sequence continues at coordinate 1,288,017 of JAQIJL010000001.1, read as the reverse complement.
CGAAGTGGCGAAGGTGACGGTGGTCGGCGACAACCGGATCGAGGTCGCGATCGGCGGCGCGCGCTATCGTCTGCCGGCGACGGTCGGTCCCGTCGCGCGATGACCCTGTTCCCGGCCGATGCGCCCATCCTGCGCAGCGCCGAGATGCGCGCGGCGGAAGAGACTGCCTTTGCGTCCGGCGTTACGCAGGATGCGCTGATGGAGCGTGCCGGGATGGCCGTCGCGCGCGAAGTCCGCCGCATGGCGCTTGGTCGTCCGGTTCTTGTGCTCGCAGGCGGTGGAAACAATGGCGGTGATGCCTTTGTTTGCGCTGAATATTTACGGCAATGGGGTGGCGACGTAGCGGTGGCTGCGTTGCCGGGACGCGACGAAGGTGCGGCGGCACGCATGCGCGCGGCATGGGGCGATGCCGTAACCACCCTCGATAACGCGACGGAGCGTCCCGTGGTGGTCGACGGCCTGTTCGGCATCGGGCTGTCGCGACCCTTGTCGCCCGAGATTGCCGACCAGCTGGAACGCCTGACCCGGGACGCGTTCGTCATCGCCATCGACCTGCCAAGCGGGATCGACGCCGATGCCGCCCGGCAGTTCGCCGGCGCGGGCCGCGCCAATTGCACCGTCGCGCTCGGGGCGTTGAAGCCGGCGCATGTCACCGGACCGGATGCTTCGCGCATGGGGCATGTCCTGCTCGCCGATCTCGGCATCGATCTGCCTGACTCGCCTCGCAGCATCGCACGACCCGTCCTCTCGCCACCGGCACGCGACGCGCACAAATATAGCCGGGGCCTTGTCACGGTGCTGGCCGGCGCGATGCCCGGCGCGGCACGACTGGCGGCCCATGCCGCCCTGTCGGCCGGGGCAGGCTATGTCGTGCTTGCCGGTGACGAGGGCGGGCAGGGCGGCCCCGATGCGCTGGTCCGGCGACCGTTGGACGATCCGCAGGCGTTGCTGGCGGACGAACGGCTGGCGGCGGTCCTGATCGGGCCGGGTCTTGGTCGGGACGATGCCGCCCGCCGGCTGATCGACGCCGCGCTCGCCTGCACCGCGCCACTCGTAATCGATGGCGACGCCATCTCGCTGCTCGGCGAAGCGGGCGTCGATCGCATCGCCGCGCGGACCGCACCGACCTTCCTGACGCCGCATGGTGGCGAGTTCGACCGGATGTTCGGCAAGGGAATCGGCAACAAGATCGACCGGACGACCCAAGCTGCGCTACAGGCGCGCGCCACCATCGTCCACAAAGGCCCCGATACCGTGATCGCTTCCCCCGACGGCACCGTGACCGTCTCTCCCCAGGCACCCTCGTGGCTGTCGACCGCCGGCAGCGGCGACGTGCTGGCGGGCATCCTCGCGGCGCGGCTGCGTCCCGGCGGCGATCGCGCGGCGGCGGAGGCGGTGTGGCTGCACGGCCGTGCCGCGCGGTTGGCCGGGCCGGCGTTCGTCGCCGATGCGCTGATCGACCATCTGGTACAGGCGTTCGCCGAATGTCGCTGACCGACGACGATGTGATCGTCCGCGTTGCCGCGCGGGGCGAAGGCGTGACCGGCGATGGCGTTCACGTCCCCTTCGCGGCCCCCGGCGACCGGCTGCTGCCCGATGGCTCGATCGCGTTCGGCCCGCACCATGCCGAACCACCCTGCCGCCATTTCCCGACCTGCGGCGGGTGCCAGCTCCAGCATCTCGACCTGGCCAGCGAAGCAGACTTCGTCGCCGATCGGGTGCGCGGCGCGCTGGCGTCGCAGTCGCTCGACGCCCTCGTCCGCCCGGCGATCCTGTCCGCGCCGCATACCCGCCGCCGTGCGACGCTCCACGCCGACCGGCGCGGCAAACAGGTGACGCTGGGTTTCACCGAAAGCGGCAGCCACCGCATCGTCGATTTGCGCGAATGCCATGTTCTCCTCCCCGAACTCTTCGCCGCCATCGCCCCGCTGCGCTGGTTGCTGGCGACCGCGCTCAAGGACCGGTCGCGCGCCGACGTGCATCTGGCGCGCGTCGATCAGGGCGTCGACGTCCTTATCATCGGCCAGATCGCCGAAGGACTGGCCGCTGCCGAGGCGCTGACCGCCTTTGCGCAGGACCAGCGGCTTGCCCGGCTGTCGATCGACGACGGCATGGGGGCGGAGGCACGCTGGGAACCCGAACCGGTGACCGTCACGCTCGGCGGCGTTCCGGTCCCGTTCCCGCCGGGCAGCTTCCTGCAGGCGACCGGCGACGGCGAAGCGGCGCTGATCGCGGCGGTCGACGAAGCCGTCGCAGGCGCAAATATCGTCGCCGACCTCTTCGCCGGCCTCGGCACCTTCACCCTGTCGCGGGGGGACAAGACGCGGACCTATGCGGGAGAGGCGGGGCGCGAGGCGATCATGGCGCTAAAGCTCGCCGCCGCCCGCGCCGGCCGTCCGGTCGTCGCCGATCATCGCGACCTGTTTCGCCGTCCGCTGACCCCGGCCGAACTCGACCGGTTCGATGCGGTGATCCTCGACCCGCCGCGGGCAGGCGCGCGCGAGCAGGCGGCGGCGCTGGCCGCGGCAAAGGTGCCGGTCATCGCCTATGTTTCGTGCAATCCCAGCAGCTTCGCGCGCGATGCCAAGATGTTGGTGCAGGCGGGCTACCGCATCGACTGGGTCCAGCCGGTCGGGCAATTCCGCTGGTCGACCCATGTCGAACTGGTCGCGCGGCTGGTGCGCTGACTTTCCTACCGTCGCCCCGTCTGCCATGCACGATCGATGGCGCGCAGATGGGCCGTATCGGCACGACCGCGAACTGCGCACGAGTGTGAACTTAGTGAACTTTGGCGGTCACGCCGGATAACTGGCGCCGACGAAATACAGCCCGTCGGGCGGCGCATTCAGCCACAGCGCCGCCCGGTCCCGCGCCGCAAGGATGTCGGCCAGATCGTGCGGCGTCCGCTTGCCCTGTCCGACCATCGCCAGGCACCCGACCATCGAGCGCACCTGATGATGCAGGAACGACCGCGCGGCGGCGTGGATGCTGATCCGGTCGCCGTCGCGCTCCACTGCCAGCCGGTCGAGCGTCCGCATCGGGCTGTCCGCTTGGCAATGGGCGGAGCGAAAAGTGGTGAAGTCGTGCCGCCCGACCAGCCGCGCCGCCGCCTCGCCCATCGCCCCGGCATCCAGCGGCTGCGGCACGCGCCACGCCAGCCCCAGTTCGTGGGTCAGCGGCGCCCGGCGGCACACGATGCGATAGATATAGGCGCGGCCGAGGCAGGAAAAGCGCGCATGCCAGTCGTCCGGCACCACTTCGCAATCGAGGATCGCCACCGGATCGGGCCGTAGCCGGGCGTTCAGCGCCTGCATCAACCGGAACGGATCGATCGCCTTCACCACATCGACATGCGCGCGCATGCCCGTCGCATGGACCCCGGCATCGGTGCGCCCGGCGGCATGGACCGCCGCGCGCTCGCCGGTCACCTCGAACAGCGCGCGTTCGATCGAACCCTGTACGCTCGCCCCTTCGGACTGACGCTGCCAGCCGACGAACGGTCGTCCGTCATATTCGACCGTCAATGCGAACCGGGTCATGCGATGCGCGTATCCTTCGGGATCGCGAAGCCGCGCAGCATTTCCTCCGCCGAAGTCACCCCGCGCCCGGCCCGCTGCACCTGCGACGGCACGAACACCCCGTCCGCACAGGCGATCTCCAGCGCGTCACCGACGACCGTTCCCGGCGCCGCACCACCGGCCGCCGCATCGACCCGAGCCGACAGTATCTTGATCCGCTCGCCCTGCACCTCGAAGAACGCGCCCGGCGCCGGATTGAACGCCCGCACCTGCCGCTCAGCATCTGCCGCGCTGCCATCGAAGCGCAGCCGCGCCTCCGCCTTGTCGATCTTGGCGGCGTGGGTCACGCCCGTGCTTGGTTGTTCGACCGGCGGATAGACATCGGGATCGGCCAGCACCTCCAGCATCAGCCGCGCGCCCATCGCGCTCAGCTCGATCGCCAGTTCACCGGCCGTCTTGCCCGCAACCGGCGTCCGCCCCTCCAGCCGCACCGGACCGGTATCCATCCCCGCCGCCATCTGCATGATCCCGACGCCCGTTTCGGCATCGCCGGCAAGGATCGCGCGCTGGATCGGCGCCGCCCCCCGCCAGCGCGGCAGCAGCGACCCATGGACGTTCAGACACCCAAGCCGCGGCGCATCCAGCACCGCGCGCGGCAACAGCAACCCATAGGCCGCCACCACCGCCACATCGGCGTCCAGCGCGACGAACTCCGCCTGCACCACCGGATCGCGCAACGTCTCTGGCGTCCGCACCTCGATCCCCAGCGACTCGGCCAGCCGATGCACCGGGGAGGGGGTCAGCGCCTTGCCACGCCCCGCGCGACGCGGCGGCTGGCTATAGGAGGCGACGACGTCATGCCCCGCGTCGACCAGCGCCTGAAGGATTGGCACCGCAAATTCCGGCGTGCCCATGAAGATGATCCGCATACTCCCTCTCGACACCGTGGCGTCGACACGCGCAACCCCCTATCTTGGCTGCGATGGCCTCTCCCGAAATCGACGCGCTGACGCAGGCGCTCTCCCGCCTTCCCGGTCTTGGCCCCCGTTCGGCACGGCGGGCGGTGCTGCATCTGGTCAAGAAGCGCGAGACCGCGCTCGACCCGCTGCTGATCGCGCTTGACCGGGTGGCGCGCAATCTCGCCACCTGTTCGACCTGCGGCAATGTCGACACGACCGATCCGTGCGGTATCTGCACCGACCCGCGCCGGGACGACCGGTCGCTGTGCGTGGTGGAGGAGGTCGCCGACCTGTGGGCGCTCGACCGCGCGCGGCTGTTCCCCGGCCGCTTCCACGTGCTGGGCGGGCGGTTGTCGGCGCTCGAAGGCGTCCGTCCCGACGACCTTGCCATCGATTCGCTAATCGGTCGCGTCGCGGCGGGGGGCATCGATGAGGTCGTGCTGGCGATGAACGCCACGCTGGAGGGACAGACGACCGCTCATTATATCGCCGAGCGGATCGAGAAATATCCGGTCCGCCTGACCCAGCTTGCCCATGGCCTGCCGGTCGGTGGCGAACTCGACTATCTCGACGAAGGTACGCTGGCACAGGCGTTGCGCGCTCGACGCCCCGTCGCTTGACCGGCGAAAATATGCTACCTAGCTAGCCGCTATGGCCATTCTTCCGATCATCGAAATCCCCGATCCCCGCCTCCGCCTCGTCTCCGAGCCTGTAGAGGGCGTCACCGACGAGGTGAAAACCCTCATCGCCGACATGTTCGAGACGATGTACGACGCACCGGGCATCGGCCTCGCCGCCATCCAGGTCGCCGTGCCCAAGCGCGTGCTGGTCATCGACCTGCAGGACGAAGAGGATGAGGACGGCAAGCCGGTCAAGGCGCCGCACGCCTTCGTCAATCCGGTGATAGAGGAAGTGTCGGACGAGCTGTCGACCTATCAGGAAGGCTGCCTGTCGATCCCCGAACAATATGCCGACGTCGTCCGCCCCGCCCGCTGCCGCGTCACGTGGCTGGATGAAAAGGGCGAGAACCATGACGAATGGCTCGACGGGCTGATGGCGACCTGCCTCCAGCACGAGATGGACCATCTGAACGGCGTGCTGTTCATCGATCACCTCTCGCGGCTGAAGCGTGACATGGTCATCAAAAAGCTGAACAAGGCGCGCAAGGCGGCCTGAAATCCATCTCAACATACGTCACCCCAGCGCAGGCTGGGGTCTCTCGCGGCTCTTGTCCCGCCAAACAGCGGGGAGGCCCCAGCCTGCGCTGGCGCGACGATATGGGGAATGCGCTTCTCCAACGCGACGAACCGAACCCCGTTCGCCTTGTCCGGCGGGCGGGGCGGGGGTAGGTTCTCCGTCCGTTCCTCCCGGAGTATCGCATGGACCCGCTTGTCATCGTCATCGTCGCTGCCGTCCTGCTCGCGGGGCTGGCGATCGGCTGGCTGACGGGCAGCCGACAGGCCCAGTCGCTGCGCGAGGAGCGCGACAAGCGCGAGGACGATTTCAAACAGGCGATCGCCGACCTCGCGCTCGCGACCGAACGTGCCAAGGAAGTGCCGGCGCTGCGCGAGGAACTGGCCGAAATCCGCGGCGATCGCGACGCGTTGCTGCTCGACCATGCCGCGCTCAAGGCCAATGCGGCGGCATTCGAGGAACGGCTGACCGAGTTCAAGGACGCGCGCGAGGCGATGGCCGGGCAGTTCCGCGAAACCGCGCAGATCATGCTCGACGGCGCGCAAAAGGCGTTCCTGCAACGCGCCAACGAACGGTTCGCGCAGGCCGGCGACACCAACGAAATGAAGCTGAAGGCGCTGCTGGCCCCGGTCGAGGCGACGCTGAAGCGCTACGAAGCCAGCATGACCAAGGTCGAGGGAGAGCGGCAGGAAGCCTATGGCACGCTCAAGGGCCTGATGGACGCGATGCGCATCGGCCAGGAATCGGTGAAGAGCGAGGCGGCGAAGCTGGTCAACGCGCTTCGCTCCGCCCCCAAGGCGCGGGGCCGCTGGGGCGAGCAGCAGCTGCGCAACGTGCTGGAGACTTGCGGCCTCGCCGAACATACCGATTTCCAGATGGAGGTCTCGGTCGACCATGGCGACGGCCGCCTGCGTCCCGACGCCATCGTCAAGGTGCCCGGCGGCAAGAGTCTGGTGATCGATGCCAAGGTGTCGCTGAACGCCTATCAGGACGCGCATGGCGCGGTGGACGAGGTCGAGCGCGCCGCCTTCATGACTGCGCACGTCGCGTCGATGAAGAACCACGTCAATGCGCTGGGCGCGAAGAGCTACCAGTCGCAGTTCGAGGATACGCCCGATTATGTCGTCATGTTCGTGCCGGGCGAACATTTCCTCGCCGCCGCGCTCGAACATGATCCAGCGCTGTGGGATTATGCATTCGACCGCCGCGTGCTGATCGCGACGCCGACCAACCTGATCGCCATCGCCCGCACCGTTGCGGCGGTGTGGCGGCAGGAAAAGCTGGCCGGCGAAGCGCGGCAGGTCGGTCAGCTGGGCCGCGAACTCCACGCCCGCCTTGCCAAGATGGGCGAGCATGTCGCCAAGCTCGGCAAGAATCTCGAAGGTGCCAACACCGCCTACAACGCGTTCGTCGGCAGCCTCGAATCGCAGGTGATGACCTCGGCCAAGCGGTTCGAGACGCTCAACATCGATACCGGCGGCAAGAGCATCGACCCGCTGCCGGTCGTCGAACAATCCCCGCGCCCGTTGACCAAGCTGGCGGTGGCGATCGCGCAGGCGGAGGATGCGGTCGAGGAGCGGGCGGAGGCGGAAGGAGTGGTGGAGTAGCGGCATACGCCGTATCTCGTCACCCCGGTGCAGGCCGGGGTCTCGCGCCACAGCAGCGCGCGCTTGCGGAAGAATATACCGGCCTGCGCCGGTGACGGTTTTTCGACTGAGGCTAGGCGGTTACCGCTCCGGCCGATCCGGCACCTGCCCATTATCCCCGAGCACCAGCCCCATCGTCACCGCGACGATGCGCGCCGCCATTCCCGCGCACAGCCGATGCGGATCGTCGCGGGCCGGCACATATTCCGCCAGCACCAGGCCGGCGATCTCCCCCTTCTCCGCCAGCGCGGTTAGCAGCAGCACGACCTCCTCATATCGCAACCCGCCCGGCGTCGGCATCGCGACCGCCGGGAACGCCGCCGGATCGATCCCGTCGCAATCGATCGACACCAGATAGCCCCCGCCCGCCGGCACCTGCGCGATCGCCGCATCGATGCCGCCCCGCATCAGGTCATAGGCGGTGACGATCCTGCTGCCCCATTCCCGCGCATCCTCGATCTGCCACGCACCCCCGCTGCCGAGGCCACGGACGCCGACCTGCACCATGGCGGTGACATGCGGCATTTCCGCCAGCCGCCGCATCGGCGATCCGTAACCGAGCGGTTCGCCGCGAACATCGTCGCCCCAATCGACATGCGCGTCGATCTGCACGACGGTCAGCGGCCCATGATCCGCGAACGCCGCCGCGAACGGGATCGGGACCGAATCATCCCCGCCCAGCAGGATCGGCACCGCACCGGCGTTCAGCGCGGCGCGCGTCGTCGCCTCGATCCGCGCACGATTGCCTGCCGCGTCCTCCGGCGTCGTATCGACATCTCCGACATCCACCACGCCGCGCGCATCCTGCGGATCGGGAAAGGGCGTGAAGCCCAGGTCGAAATCGATTTGCGACAATTGCCGCGCGAAGCCCATCGACGCCGCGCGGATCGCGGCCGGCGCCTCGGCCGAATGGCTCGGTTCGCCGTCGTCATAAGGCGTCGCCTCGCTCGCGCCGAACAGTACGATGCTGGGACGATCCAGCGCGCCGATGTCGGCGGCGGGCAGGGCGGCGAAGGTCGGGCGGGTCATCCCCGCTCAATCCTTCGCAAGCCCGAAGGTTCAGGGCCGGTGCTGCCCCAGCACGGTGTACGCCATCACCGCCGTCGCCACCGCCGCGTTCAGGCTGTCGGCCTTGCCCAGCATCGGGATCTTCACCAGCAGGTCGCATTCGGCGGCCATGTGATCCGGCATCCCCTGCGCCTCGTTACCGGTCAGCAGGAAGGTCGGGTCGGGATAGGTGGCGCCGCGATAGTCATGCTCGGTATCGAGGCTCAGCCCCACCAGCGTCCCCGGTCCGCTGCGCAGCCAGTCCCTGAACGTCGCCCAATCGGCCCGCGCGACGGCGACGGTGAAGATCGCCCCCATGCTCGCCCGCACGGCCTCGACCGAAAACGGGTCGACGCACTCGTCGATCAGGATCAACCCGCCAGCGCCGGTCGCATCGGCCGTACGCAGGATCGTGCCGAGATTTCCCGGATCGCGCAGCCGTTCGGCGACCAGCCACAGCGACGCATTGCGCCGGTTGATGCCCGTCAGCTCGGTCGAAAACTCGTCATAGACGCCGACGACCGACCCCGGATTATCCTTGCCCGACAGCTTCGACAGGATGTCGACCGTGGTCGAAATGGCGATGCCGCCCGATGCCTCGGTCTCCTCGATCAGCGTTTCCAGCAGCGGATGCTGCTCGCCGCTCGCGAAATACAGCTCGGCCGGCAACCACCCCGCCTCGCGCGCTTCGGTCAGGATGCGCAAGCCTTCGGCCAGGAAGCGGCGCTGGTCGCGGCGATGGCGCTTCTCCCGCAGGTTGCGGGCGGCCTTCACCATCGGGTTCGAATAGGCGGTAATTTCGCGAGGCATGGCGTGCCCTAACGCTCCTCGCGCTCCGCGTCGATGGAGTCGAGGATGCGCGTGCCCGCCATGAACACCGCGATCGGGCAGACCGCGAACAACAGCTTGCCGCCGATCCCCGGATATTGCGCCATATAGTGAAAACCGCGCTCGACCGCACCGACGCCCAGGCCATAGATGACGAGGAACGCCTCGAACTTCGACTTGATCGTGAACAGGTTTTTGAGCCGGGTCAGCATGGTGCGAAAATACGCAAATTACGTACCATTGGCGGTTTTCCGCCACCCCAGTCGCCCGGCTTATGGTTAACTGTCAATTAACCCGACAAGGTCGAGCGATTCCAGCAGCGCGCGATGCGCCGCCTCGATCCGCTCGATCAGCGCCGGATCGGCGATGTCGCCGGGTGCGATCGTCTCCGGCCAATGCGCCTCGATTACTGTTGCTATCCGGTCGAGTTTGGCATCATCGACGAGGAAGCGGGGATCGACCGTCGCCGGATCGGCCACGACGCGCAGCCGCAGGCAGGCCGGCCCGCCGCCATTGGCCATCGATTCGCGGACATCGACCACCTCCAGCCGGCGGATCGGACCATTGCCGGCGACCATCTCCTGCAACCACGTCCACACGCGCGGATTGTCGCGCGCTTCGCCGGGCAGGATCAGCGCCATGCCGCCCCCCTCGGGCAGCGTCACCAACTGCGCATTGAACAGATAGGAAGTGATCGCATCGGCGAGGCTGACCCGGTCGGTCGGAACCTCGACGATCTCGACCGACGGCAGGGCGCGGCGCAGGTCGGCGAAGAACCTTTCGCGATCCTCGAACGCCTGTTCATGCGCGAACAGCACGCGTTCGTTTGCGACGGCGACGACGTCGTTATGGAACGCCCCGGCCGCAATGGCGGCATCGGACTGCCGTACGAACAGGGTGCGATCGCCCTCCAGCCCATGGGCACGCGCAACGGCCTCGCAAGCGTCGCGATGCTGCCGGGCCGGGAAGGGGCCACCGGCGACGCCATACACGAAGACCTCGATCCCCGCCGCGTCATGTGTCTCGCACAACCGCATATGGTTGGCCGCACCCTCGTCGCCGAACGGGGCGGGGACGGGACCATGGACCGTGAACGCCGGGTGCGCGAAGGCGACCTGCAACTGGCGCAGCGTATGCGGCCATTCATGGCTGCGATGCGGCATCGTCACCAGATTGGCGACGGTCAGGTGGCAGCGTCCGTCGCCGCTATCTTCGGCAGGGGAAACGGTCGCGGCATTGGCCGCCCACATCGCCGATGCCGACAATGCCTGCGCCTGCAGATGCGGTGCCGCTTCGGCATGTCCGAGGTATAGCGACGCCAGCCATTCCCGGTCCGGACGCGGATGCGGCAGCAGGATGCCCTGCGTCAGACCGAGCGCAAGGTTCGCGCGCATCTTGGCGATCCCCTGCAACGCCGCCGCGCGCGGTCGCGACGTCTCGCCGGCATTGCGCGTCGCCGCCAGATTGCCATGGCTCAGCCCGGCATAGTTGTGGCTGGGACCGATGATGCCGTCGAAATTGATCTCGCGCACGCTCATCGCGCCACCTGCGACACCGTATCGCCGACCGCGACGTCCAGCGCCCGCGCGGCTTCGGCATCGATCACGATCCCGTCGTCGCGCACCGTCGCATCGCCTAGGCACGCGCGGAAGTCGCTCAGCCGTCCGGTCGACAGCAATGACGACGTGCCGCCTTCGCCGATCGCCACCACCTGCCGTTCGCGCCGGTCGCGGATCGTGGCGATCTGGTCGGTCCGTGCGGTCATGGTCGGCCCGCCGTCGAAGATGTCGACGTAATTCTCATAGGCAAAGCCTTCATTCTCCAGCATCCGCATCGCCGCGCGGCCGGTCGGGTGCGGCAGGCCGATGACCCCGCGCGCCGCCTCGGGCAGCATCGCGATATAGACCGGGTGGCGCGGCATCAGGTCGGCGATGAACTGGTTGCCGTGGATCGCATTGAACTGGTCGGCATCCTGAAACGTCATGCCGAAGAAGCGTCCCGCGACCCCGTCCCAGAAGGGCGATCCGCCCGCCTCGTCGATGATCCCGCGCAATTCGGCCAGCACCCGGTCGGCGAACCGCCCGCGATGCCGCGCGATGAACAGATAGCGCGACCGGGCGAGCAACAGCCCCAGTCCACCGGCCCGCTCGCCGGGATGCAGGAACAGCCCGCCGACCTCGCTCGACCCTTCCAGATCGTTGACGAGGTTGAGGATGTCGGCGCGGAAGGTGCGGCCCAGCGCCTCGCTATGCTTGGTCAGCGTGGCGACGCGATAGGAATAGAAGGGCCAGCGCTGCCCGACCTTGGTAAAGATCTGACAGGTGCCGCGCACATCGCCGGTGTCGATATTCTCCAGCACCAGCACGAACACCTCGTCGCGCGGTGCATCCTCATCATGGCTGAACGCGACGGCGCTGCGTTCCAGCCGGGTCATCAGCGCGTTGCGGTCGGGGGGCAGGTTGGTGAAGCCACCGCCGGTCAGCTTCGCCATTTCGTACAGATATTTCAGGTCGCTTTCGCGCGCCGCACGGATCCGAAACGTCACAATCCCCCCTGTGCCACGATACGGGCAATCGCCAGCGCCGACAGCCGGGCGCGTTCGCTCAGGCTGTCGACGATCATATATTCCTCCGCCGAATGGATCGCGCCGCCGCGCACGCCCATCGTGTCGATCACCGGCACCCCGGCGGCGGCGATATTGTTGCCGTCGCACACCCCGCCGGTGTCGCGCCATGCGATCGGGATCGACAGGTCGGCCCCGGCCTGCTGCACCAGCGCGAACAGCTTCGCGGCACCGGCGTCGATCGGCTTGGGCGGGCGGTTGAAGCTGCCATGCACCGCGACGGTCACGTCGTGCTGTGCGGCGACCATCGCCACCGCCGCGTCGATCTGCGACCGGGCGCGCTCGATCTCGTCGGTCCCATGCGGCCGGAAGTTGACCCGGAGTACGGCATGGTCCGGCACGACATTGTTCGGCCCGCCGCCATCGATCCGCGCGGGATTGACCGCCAGCCGCGGCCCGCGCACCGCATTCAGCCTGAGCGCGATGTCGGCGGCGGCGACGACGGCGTTGCGGCCGTCCTCCGGATTGCGCCCGGCATGGGCGCTGCGGCCGGTGACGACGATCGAGAAATTGCCGGTCCCCCCGCGCGCGCCCGCCAGCGTCCCGTCGGGTAAGGCGGGTTCATAGGTGAAGGCCGCGACCTTGCCGCGGGCCACCCGGTCGATCAGCCGCGCGGAGGAGAAGGACCCGGTTTCCTCGTCCGAATTGATCATCACGTCATAGCCGAACCGCTCGCCGATCCCGGCTGCCTCGACCGCTTGCAACGCCGCCAGCATGACCGACAGGCCACCCTTCATATCCGCCGCGCCGGGACCGTTCAGCGTGTTCGGATCGGTATAACGCATCGCCTGAAAGGCGTGGGTCTCGCCATATACCGTGTCCATATGCCCGGTGAACAGCATCCGCACCGGGGCCTCCGGGCGAACGCTGACCAGCAGATGCCGGCCATGCTCGATCGCGCGGACCGTGCCGTCGGCATCGACCGTCTCTACCGGATCGGGGTCGACCAGCGTGATCTCTCCGGGCAGCGCGGCGAAACTGTCCGCCAGCATCCCCGCGACCGTGTTCAGCCCCGCGACGTTGCGCGTCCCGCTGTTCACCGCGACCCATCGTTCGACCTGCGCCAGCATCGCCGCCTGATCGATCGCCTCGATCGAGCGGCGTTCGTCCATCGTCATCCTGTCCATGGGCACGTTGTAGAGTGATACCGTATCAAACGGAACCGTTTGTGGCTCGGGATACTCCGCACCCCGGGCGTCATCCCGGCGAAGGCTGGGATCTCCCGGTTATGGCACGGGACAAGCGCCGCCCGAGGCCCCAGCCTTCGCTGGGGCGACGTCTCTGTGAAGCGGGGCTATTGCCTCAGAACGCGTACACCAGCGACGCCCGCCCGGTCGTATCGGTATTCACCCGCCCGACCGGTGGCCGGCTTTCGAACTGGATATTGTACGACAGCCGCGCCGACAGCGGCCCCAGCAGCTTGGCATCGACCGCCGTCAGGCTGGTTACCGTGCTGTTCGCGTCCTGCAGATAGGCCGACGTATCCTGCCGCAGTGTCAGTGCCGGCGTCATCCGCCAGTCGAAATCGACCGACCCGCGCGCCGCGAGGTTGCGTTCGGCGTTGCCGGTGGTGAACGACGTATAGCGGAACGCCGGACCCAGTTCGAGGTCGAGCGTCACCGGTCCCTTCGCCACGACGGTGTAGCCCGCGCCGCTCGATGCCGAATAACGGTCGTAATAGCCGAAGAACTTGTCCGATTCATATTGCGCGGCGCCATAAATATACAGCCGGTCGTCGACCTTGTAGTTCGGTTCGAACGCCGCGAGATAATGTTCGCGGGTCGGAATGCTGTTGTTTTCCTGGTAATCCGCCTGCAATTTCAACTTGTGGCGCCAGCGATAGCCTTCGCGTGACAGGTCGAGCACGGCGGTGACGCCAAGGCTGTCGGAATTGCCGCTGTTGATCCACCCGCCAACTTCGGCCCGGCCCTTGACCAGCGCGCCGAACGACGCGGTGCGCAGCCGCTTCTCGGTCTTCTCGGTCCGCTCGAACGTATAGTGCGACGCCAGTTCGGCGATCTTCTGCGAATGTTTGGGCGAGGCCTTGCGGGCGTAGCGCACGATCGTCGCAACATCATTGTCGTTGCCCGACGCCATCGCCTCTTCCAGCATCGTCCGGATTTCGATCGGCAAATCCGGCTCGGGCGGCGGTTCCGCGAAATACAGGCCCAGAGGCAGGAGGAGCGCGGGGTTAGGCATCACCGCCCGCTATAACCGATCGGGTGGACCGCGGCTGAACGGTTCATCGTGGATCGGAGGCACTTCACCGATGCAGATGCCCGGCGAACCCGGCGAGCACCTGTTCGTACAGCGCCTTCTTGAACGGCACGATCATCGTCGGCAGGTCGGCCGGATCGGCCCAGCGCCACGCGCGGAATTCCGGCTCGGGCGTCTGGATGTCGATATCGGCGTCCGACCCTTCGAAGGCGAACAGGAACCAGCGCTGCCGCTGCCCGCGCCATTTGCCCTTCCAGATCTTGCCGATCATGTCGTCGGGCAGGTCGTAGAACAGCTCCTCCGGCCCTTCCGCGATCAGCCGCACCCTGTCCGCCTGGACGCCGGTTTCCTCGCGCAGTTCGCGGATCGCGGCGTCGAGCGGCGTTTCGCCGTCGTCGATCCCGCCCTGCGGCATCTGCCACGCCTCCAGCGTCGAATCGAGCCGCTGGCCGACGAACACCTGTCCGTCGCGGTTGAGCAGCATGACGCCGGCACAGGGCCGATAGGGGAGCGCGGTCTTGTCCATCGCCGCTTCCTATCGACACCGCGTGGCTTTTGCGAGGCATGTCGGCATCTTATCTGTGCCGGCGTGATCCCCGTCATCCACCATCCTGATTATGTCGCCGAAAGCCCGCCCGGCAGCCGCTATCGCTGGGGCAAGAACGGCCTCGTCCGCGATCTGCTGCTCGAAATGGGCGAGGCGATCGACTGGCATGGCTGCGACCCGATGCCGCGCGCATGGATCGAGGCGGTCCACGACGATCTCTATGTCGCCGAAGTCATCGAGGCGCGCGTGCCGCCGCACAAGGAACGCCGCATCGGTTTCGCGGTCACGCCGCCGATGGCACTGCGGGCGCAGGCGGTGCCGGGCGGCACCTATGCCGCCGCGCGCGTCGCGATGGAGCGGGGCTATGCCGCCAACACGGCCGGGGGCAGCCATCATGCGCTGGCCGATACCGGGGCGGGCTATTGCGTGTTCAACGACCTCGCCATCGCCGCGCACCGGCTGGTCGACGAAGGCAGCTGCGACCGCGTGCTGGTGGTCGATGTCGACGTGCATCAGGGCGACGGCACCGCATCCCTGCTCGCCGGGCGCACCGGCCTCGCCACCTATTCGATCCATGCCGAGAAGAACTTCCCGGCGCGAAAGGCGGTGTCGACGCTGGACGTGCCGCTGCCCGACGGGGTCGGCGACGACGAATATCTGGCCACGCTCGAAGCGACGCTCGTGCCGCTGGTCGACGGCTTCGCGCCGTCGCTGATCCTGTATCAGGCCGGGGTCGATCCCTTTGCCGACGACCGGCTCGGTCGCCTCTCGCTCACGCAGGCCGGGCTGAACGAACGCGACCGCTGGGTCGGGCAATTGGCGCGGACCCGTGGCCTGCCGATCGCGAGCGCGCTGGGCGGCGGCTATGGCGACCTGCTCGAAGTCTCACGCCGTCATGTCGCCTCGATCGTCGCCGTGGCGCAGGGAACCGGGATCGTCGCGCGAGCGTAACGCCACGCGATGAGCGATCCCGTCCTTCTCTGGCTCCGCCAGGACCTCCGCCTGCGCGACCAGCCCGCCCTTCTCGCCGCGATCGAAGAGGGGGACGTCATCCCGGTCTATATTCTCGACGACGCATCCCCCGGCGATTGGGCGATCGGCGGGGCGCAACGCTGGTGGCTGCATCACAGCCTCGCGGCGTTCGACGATTCCTTACGCGCCAAGGACTCGCGCCTGATCCTGCGCCGGGGCGAGGCGGTCGCCGAACTGCGCAGGCTGATGGAGGAGACCGGCGCGACCCGCATTCACGCCATGCGCCATTACGAACCATGGTGGGTGAAGACGCAGGACGCGCTTGACGACGCGCTCTGCCTCCACGACGGCAACCACCTCCGCCCGCCCGAATGCGTCCGCACCGGATCGGGCGGCATGTTCAAAATCTACTCGTCCTTCTGGAAGGCGCTGAACCAGATGCTGCCGCCCGAGGACCCGGCGCCGATGCCGCGTAACATCCCGTCGCCGTCCAAATGGCCGAAATCCGACAAGCTCGCCGACTGGAACCTCCTCCCGACCAAACCCGACTGGTCGACGGCGTTCGGCAAATCATGGCAGCCGGGCGAGGACGGCGCGCACAAGGCGCTGAAATCCTTCGCTGCCCGCCTCGACGAGTACGACACCGCCCGCAACCTGCCCTCGATCGACGGCAGCTCGAACCTGTCGCCGCACCTCCATCACGGCGAACTTTCCCCGCGACAGGTCTGGGCGGCGCTGGACGGGGAGGGCGACAGCCTGACGACCTATCGCAAGGAACTGGCATGGCGCGATTTCGCCAGCGGCGTCATCCTGTCGATGCCCGACTATGCCGACGCCAATGGCCGCCCGCGCTACGACAAGCTGCCATGGCGCAGCGACGCCGCGTCCAAGCGCGACCTGAAGGCTTGGCAGCAGGGCCGCACCGGCTATCCGATCGTCGACGCCGGGATGCGCCAGTTGTGGCAGATCGGCTGGATGCACAATCGCGTGCGGATGATCGCCGCGTCGTTCCTGATCAAGCATCTGCTGATCGACTGGCGCGAGGGCGAACGCTGGTATTGGGACTGTCTGGTCGATGCCGATCTCGGCAACAATGCGGTCAACTGGCAATGGGTCGCCGGCACGGGGGTCGATTCGAACATGTTCGGCCGGATCATGGCGCCGCTCACCCAGTCCGAAAAGTTCGACGCCGCCGACTATATCCGCCGCTGGGTCCCCGAACTGGCGAAACTGTCGGACGAGGCGATCCACGATCCCGACGCGGCAGGGTGCCGCCCGAAGGCCTATCCGGAAAAGATCATCGAACATCGCGAGGCGAGGGAAAGGGCGCTGGCAGCGTCGCGGGGGGTTTGAACGATTCGGCGAATGCCGCCGCCAGCTGCCCCAAACCGTCGCCCCGGCGAAGGCTGGGGCCTCCCCGTTGTCGAACGTAACGCCAACCAACCGGAAGATCCCAGCCTGCGCTGGGATGACGTGATGGCGGATGCCGAAATCCTACCCGCACAACCCCCGCCCGGCGGGGTCCCGCAGCGCAGCCGCTTCCGACCCGCTGTCGCTCAACCGGTCGAACTGCAACCCCGACAGCGACGCCCGGCCGCGGCACGCCGCCTCGCACCCGGTCGGCAGCGACCCCGGAAACCGCACACCGTCACCATCGAACGCCGCATCGAACGCGCAGTCCTTGCCGAAATCGATCCGCAACCGCTCGCCGTCCCGCGCATAGCGCCCGCGCGCGCTGCACCCGATGCCCTCGCCATAATCGACGAACACCCCGATCCGCTTGGCCGTCACGCACAGCCGGTCGCCTTCGCGCGCATATAGCCCGACCGGCTGCGCCGTCGCCGGATCGCGCACCACCCCGCGCGCGATCGCCGCCTGCTCCAGCGCCGCACCGTCCGGCTCAGCCGAAGGCACCGGCCCTTGCGAACAGCCCGCCAGCACCAGCACAGCGGCCGCCCACAGCCTCATGCTACGGGGACCAGCCGATCGCCCTCGATCCGCCGGAAGAAGCAGTTGGCCGCCCCCGTATGGCATGCCGGCCCGGCCGGCTCACAGCGCACCCATAGAGCGTCCTGATCGCAATCGATCCGCACCTCGACGACGCGCAGCACATTCCCCGACGTCTCGCCCTTCTTCCAGATCGCCTGCCTGCTCCGCGACCAGAAGGTCGCCTCACCGGTTTCGACCGTCAGACGAAGCGCTTCGGCATTCATATGCGCCACCATCAACGGCTCGGCCGTAGCGGCATCGACGCACACCGCGGTCAGCAGTCCGTCGGCATCGAATTTGGGATTCAGGGTCAGTCCGGTATCGCGCGAAGTCATGCGCAACCCCTATCGCCGAACATGGTTCCGCCGCAATCGACGATCAAAGGGCGACAAATCGATTCAGCCTACCTATATGGCAGCCGCGTGACACGCTTATTCCCGGAAGGGCCTATGTTCACCACCCATCCATTCGACGACGACAAGCTGCGCGAGGAGTGCGGCATCTTCGGTGTTTCCGGCGCAGACGGCGCCGCGGCGCTCGTGGCGCTCGGCCTCCATGCGCTCCAGCACCGGGGCCAGGAAGCGGCCGGCATCTGCAGCTGGGACGGGGCGATGTTCCATACCCAGCGCGCGCAGGGCCATGTCGCGGGCAATTTCGACCGGCCGGAGGTGATCGAATCGCTGCCCGGCGCGACCGCCTGCGGCCATGTCCGCTATTCGACCACCGGCGAGACGTCGAACCGCAACATCCAGCCGCTATACGCCGAACTGGCGTCGGGCGGGTTCGCGGTGGCGCATAACGGCAATCTTTCCAACGCCATGCGGCTGCGCAAGGATCTGGTCCGCACCGGATCGATCTTCCAGTCGACCAGCGATACCGAAGTCATCATCCACCTCGTCGCGACGTCCAACTACCGGACGTTGCTCGACCGGTTCATCGATGCGCTCAAGCAGGTCGAAGGCGCCTATTCGCTGATCTGCATGACGCCCGAGGGGATGATCGCCTGCCGCGATCCGCTCGGCATCCGGCCGCTGGTGATGGGCAAGCTCGGCGACGGCGCCTATATCTTTGCGTCCGAAACCGTCGCGCTCGACGTGGTCGGTGCGGAGTTCGTCCGCGAAGTCGAACCGGGCGAGCTGGTCATCGTGTCGAACGGCGAACTCCGCTCGATCCATCCGTTCGCGCCGCTGTCCCCGCGTCCCTGCATCTTCGAATGGGTCTATTTCTCGCGCCCCGATTCGATCAGCGAAGACCGCTCGATCTATTCGGTGCGCAAGGCGATCGGCGCCGAACTGGCGCAGGAAAACCCGGTCGAGGCCGATCTGGTCATCCCGGTCCCCGATTCGGGCGTTCCCGCTGCGATCGGCTATGCGCAGGCATCGGGCATTCCGTTCGAACTGGGCATCATCCGCTCGCATTATGTCGGCCGCACCTTCATCCAGCCGGGCGACAAGGTCCGCCATCTCGGCGTGAAGCTGAAGCATAATGCCAACCGCAAGCTGATCGAGGGCAAGCGCATCGTGCTGGTCGACGATTCGATCGTGCGCGGCACGACCAGCCTCAAGATCGTGCAGATGATGCGCGATGCCGGCGCGGCCGAGGTCCACATGCGCATCGCCTCGCCGCCGACGCGCCATTCGTGCTTCTACGGCGTCGACACGCCCGAGCGCGCGAAGCTGCTCGCGGCCAAGTTCGATCTGGGCGGCATGACCGATTACATCCAGGCCGACAGCCTCGCCTTCATCTCGATCGACGGCCTGTACCGGGCGCTCGGCGAAGCGAACCGCACCTCGGTCCGGCCGAAATATTGCGATGCGTGCTTCACCGGCGACTATCCGACGCCGCTGACCGATCAGGATGAAACCAGCTCGGTCGATCAGCTGGCGGTGCTGGCCGAACGCGTCGGATGAGCGATCGTCTGAAGGGCCAGCTGGCGCTCGTCACCGGTGCCAGCCGGGGGATCGGTGCCGCCACCGCCGTCGCGCTGGCGGCGGAGGGCGCGCATATCATCCTCACCGCCCGCACCACCGGCGGGCTGGAGGAGGTCGAGGATGCGATCTACGCGGCGGGCGGTTCGGCCACCATCGCGCCGATCGATCTGTACGACCTGACCGCCATTCCGCAGCTGGTGTCGGCGATCGCCGATCGCTGGCGCGCGCTCGACATGCTGGTGCTCAACGCCGGCGCATTGGGCACGCTGGGGCCGGTGCCGTCGTTCGACCTCAAAGAGTTCGACAAGGTGATGGCGCTCAACGTCACCGCCAATGCCGCGCTGATCGCCGCCTTCTCGCCGATGCTGCGCCTTGCGCGGGCAGGGCGGGTAGTCGGCGTCACCTCCTCGGTCGGTGCCGCCCCGCGCGCCTATTGGGGCATGTACGGCGCGTCGAAGGCCGCGTTCGACAATATCATCGCCAGCTACGGCCTCGAAATGGCCAACATCTCGCCGGTCCGCAGCGCGATCGTCGATCCCGGCGCCACCCGGACGAAGATGCGCGAGCGCGCTTATCCCGGCGAGGACCCGCAATCGGTCAAGCCGCCCGAACGGGTGGCCGACGCGATCGTGAAGCTGATGGCCGAAGGCTTCGACAGCGGCACCCGCATCCGCGCCGACTGAACTCCTGCGTCCTCTTCGACAAAAGCGTCACCCCGGCGGCGGCTGGGGTCTGCCGGCGACAGCACGCAGCAGGAGCCGCACGTCACCCCCGCCCGCGCTAGGGTGACGTCGTGATGCACGGCCCATTACGGCACCGTTCGCGCAAGGTTCCGAACCCGAGCAAAAACAAATAGTTGGATTTCACCGGCCCCCGTTTCGCCCTCGCTCGTTGTCCGGCGGCTGCGCGTGCAGCTGCCGTTCGAGGAGCCTTCACATGGCCGTTAAATTCGCCGGAACGATGAACGCGATCAATCGCGGACTGGACGAGACCAAGCCCGCCAAGGGCGCGACGATGATCGAGGATTGGGAAGCCGCGCTGGCCGACACCGACGTGCCGGGCGCGAAGGGCATCCTCCGCGACCTCGCCTCGCTGCGCAAACAGCTCGAAAAGGACGCGCCGGACAGCGACCGCATCCACGACCTGCTCCACCGCCTCGGCGCCGCCACGACCAAGATCGCCGAGAAGTCGGACAAGCAGCAGGAAAAGCTGCGCGCTTTGGGCGAAGCCCTGACCGAAGCGGGCGAGGAAACGCCCGACGAGGAAGAAGACACCGCTGCCGCCGCGGCCCCGAAGCGGGCGCGCAAGAAGGGGTAAGGGGCAGGGCGGACGATCCCTCAAGCGCCCGTCACCCTTTCCTACAGCCCCACCATCAGCCACCATCGTCACCCCGGGCTTGACCCGGGGTCCCGCTTCTTCTTCTCCACCGTTAAGAGAAAGCGGGACCCCGGATCAGGTCCGGGGTGACGTGGTGAACAGGGGAGATAACGCATCGCCATCAGATCGTGGCGAGTGTGAACTTAGATTCTGATGGCATGAACTCTACCCGTTCGTGCTGAGTAGAGGCTGAGCTTGTCGAAGACCCGTATCGAAGCACTTGGTTAGCAGTCCTTCGATACGCCCCTTCGACAAGCTCAGTGGCTACTCAGGACGAACGGGTATGCCTGAAGTCATCATGCTCTAGGCGGTGTCTGCATTTAGCGCAGCCAAATCATGGCGCACGCGAGATGAACGAAGCCCATGAAGGCGGTGATGGTTTTCTCGCAGCGCAGGGCGATGCGCCGGAAGCGTTTGAGCTTGTTGAAGAAGCATTCGACCTGATGGCGTTCCTTGTAGAGGCGCCAATCGATGGGAGGTTTGGCGGTTCGGCTCTGATTGGCCTTGATCTGCGCGGTGGCGCCAAGGTCGTGGGCGATGAAGGTGCGCAACGGATCGGCGTCATAAGCGGCATCGGCGATGACGTGGCCGACGCCCTTCAAGCCAGCCAGCAACGTCTCGGCCTGGGGGCGATCGCCCCGTTGGCCGGGCGTCGGATGGATGCGGATCGGCAGGCCGATGGCATCGACGGCTGCATGCAATTTGGTCGTCAGGCCACCTCGAGATCGCCCGATCGCGGCAGCTTCAGCCCCCCTTTTGCGCCTGCTGCATCGGCATGGACTTTCGAGATGGTGCTGTCGATGAGGACGTATTCGAAGTCCGGCGTATCGGCCAGGCTATGGAACAGTCGTTCCCATACACCGGCATGCGACCAGCGTCGGAACCGGGCATGCACCCCTGTCCACTTGCCGAATACCTCTGGCAGGTCGCGCCAGCGCGCCGCATTTCCAGCCATCCACAGGATCGCGTCAACGAACAGCCGGTTGTCCACGCCGCTGCGGCCGCGCGTCCCCTCGCGGCCCGGGAGATAGCCAGCGATCCGCTCCCATTGCTCATCCGTTAGCGTGCGTCTGCTCAAGGCTCGGCTCCTTTGCCAACCTTGAATCAGAACTTACCTCGAATGAAAATCCTGCAAATGCAGACGCCGCCTAGTGAACTTTGACCGCCGTCACGGCTCGATCGTCGGGGTCCACGGCCGCTCGCGAAACCATTTCGTAATGATATATTTGGTGCCCTCGACCACCGCCATGCCCTCATGCAGCGTGGCGAGGTTCGGGCTGCCATCGGCGTTCATGTTGTTCCACGCGACCAGCATCCCCGGCCGCGGATTGAACCGCACGCCGGCCTGCGGGAACCATGTCGCGCCACCCTGCTCGACCTCGTTCAGATAGACCATCGCCGTCCAGGTCCGCTGCCCGCCCTGCACCGCCATCGACGCCCAGTACGGCTCATTCTCGTTGAAATAGTCGTTATGCGCCCGGAACTGCTGCCCCGGCGCATAGCGCTGGCCCTGCATCGTCTCGCCATGTTCGGGGGGGATGCCCAGCAGATG
This sequence comes from Sphingomonas paucimobilis, assembly GCA_036946325.1. Lineage (GTDB taxonomy): Bacteria > Pseudomonadota > Alphaproteobacteria > Sphingomonadales > Sphingomonadaceae > Sphingomonas > Sphingomonas paucimobilis_A. The sequence goes on along the minus strand of JAQIJL010000001.1, from coordinate 1,265,617 downwards.
CGCGATCTTCTCGTCGATCGGCTGGAGCAGCGGATGCCAACGGTCGAGGTCGCAGCTGTCGCTGGTGCGGAAATTGGGATCGTTGGTCGCGGTGAGCAGCGTCGACTTGCGGCGACCGGAATCGATCGTCGCCATCAGCATGTCGCACTCGTCCTCCGACAGGAAATCGGTCAGCGCGAAGAGGACGGCCCCCTCGGTCTTGGCCCGGCGGATACCCGGCACGGCGGACAGCGTCGCCTCGACCGACCGGCCCCATTCGGCCCGGATGGGGGAGGGGCCACCGGGCGCTTTACGGACGGGCGTATTCATGGATCGCGTTCAACCAGATAGCGGCAGGAGTGTCGAGGGGGCGGGTGCAGCCACCCGTCACCCCGGATCAGGTCCGGCGTGATGTGAAGACCAAGGCTACGCTCAATGCTCCGGCGTCTCCATCAACTCGATCAGCACCCCGCCCATGTCGCGCGGATGGACGAAGACGATCGGCGTCCCATGCGCCCCGATGCGCGGTTTGCCCAGCACTCGCGCGCCTTTAGCGGTCAGCTCGGCAACCGCCGCCCCGATATCGGCCACCTCGAAGCACAGGTGATGCTGTCCCCCCGTCGGGTTCTTGGCGAGGAACCCGGCGATCGGCGATGCATCGTCATACGGCTCGATCAGCTCGATCTGCGTATTGGGCGCGTCGATGAAGCAGACCTTTACTCCCTGCGCCGGCAGGTCGAACGGCTCGCCGATCGCCTCGGCGCCCAGCAGGTCGCGATACATCGCGATCGACGCTTCGATCGAAGGCGTCGCGACGCCGACATGGTTCAAACGGCCTAGCGTCACAGCCAATCCTCCCCGGCACGGGGAGGGGGACCATCCGCAGGATGGTGGAGGGGGTTGCCCTGCTCCACCAAAGTCGCGTTGCGGGGCACGCCCCCTCCACCAGCTTCGCTGGTCCCCCTCCCCGTACCGGGGAGGAGCTTATAGCGGGATATTGTCATGCTTCTTCCAGGGGTTCTCTAGGCTTTTGTTCCGCAGCTTGCGCAGCCCCAGCGCGACCCGCCGCCGGGTCGAATGCGGCAGGATCACCTCGTCGATGAACCCCTTGCTCGCCGCGACGAACGGGTTGGCGAAGCGCGCCTCATATTCCGCCGTCCTCGCCGCGACCTCGGCCGGGTCCTTCGACCGGAAGATGATCTCGACCGCGCCCTTCGCCCCCATCACCGCGATCTCGGCGGTCGGCCATGCATAGTTCAGGTCGCCGCGCAGATGCTTCGACGCCATCACGTCATACGCCCCGCCATAGGCCTTGCGGGTAATGACCGTGATCTTGGGCACCGTCGCCTCGGCATAGGCGAACAGCAGCTTTGCGCCATGTTTGATGATGCCCGAATGCTCCTGTCCCACACCCGGCAGGAAGCCCGGCACGTCGACGAAGGTCACGATCGGAATCTCGAACGCATCGCAGAAGCGCACGAACCGCGCCGCCTTCTTCGACGAATTGATGTCGAGGCACCCGGCCAGCACCATCGGCTGGTTGGCGACCACGCCGACGGTGCGTCCCTCGATCCGGCCGAAGCCGATGATGATGTTGCCGGCATGTCCCGGCTGCAATTCGAAGAACTCGCCATCGTCCAGCGTCCGCACGATCAGCTCGTGCATGTCGTACGGGTGGTTGGCGCTGGGCGGGATCAGCGTGTCGAGGCTGGGTTCCGTCCGGTCCCACGGATCGTCGCTCGGCCGCTCGGGCACGCCGGTCCGGTTGTTGGCCGGCAGGAAGTCGACGAAATCGCGCGCCGCCAGCAGCGCCTCGATGTCGTTCTCGAACGCGCAATCGGCGACCGACGACTTGGTGGTGTGGGTGATCGCGCCGCCCAGCTCCTCCTGCGTCACGACCTCGTTCGTCACCGTCTTCACCACGTCGGGACCGGTCACGAACATGTAGCTCGAATCCTTCACCATGAAGATGAAGTCGGTCATCGCCGGCGAATAGACCGCACCGCCCGCGCACGGCCCCATGATGAGGCTGAGCTGCGGCACCACGCCCGACGCCAGCACGTTGCGCTGGAACACTTCGGCATAGCCGCCGAGCGACGCCACGCCCTCCTGAATCCGTGCCCCGCCCGAATCGTTTAGCCCGATGACCGGCGCGCCGACCTTCATCGCCATGTCCATGACCTTGCAGATCTTCTGCGCATGGCGTTCGGACAGCGACCCGCCGAACACGGTGAAGTCCTGGCTGAAGACATAGACCAGCCGGCCGTTGACCGTGCCCGATCCGGTCACCACGCCGTCGCCCGGAATGACCTGATCCGGCATTCCGAAATCGACGCAGTTATGTTCGACATACATGTCGAGTTCCTCGAACGATCCTTCGTCGAGGAACACGTCCAGCCGTTCGCGCGCGGTCAGCTTGCCCTTGGCGTGCTGCGCCGCGACCCGCTTCTCGCCGCCGCCGGCCCGGGCGGCCGCACGGCGCTTTTCCAACGCTTCGAGTGCTTCGAGCATCGTCTCTCCTTGGCCCGTTGGTCGGGCATTTCCGCCCTTGTGCCAGCAGGAGGGGGCGGAGCGCAATATTCTTGCGTCAGCCGAAGCGATAGCCCGACACGACCCAGCCCATGACGATGTCGCGATAGTCGCGCACTGCGCCGTCCTCGCCACCCGCACCCAGCGCGACCATCAGTGGCAGCAGATGCTCGGCCTCCGGGTGCGCAAAGCGGGCGTGCGGCAGGGCTTCCCACGCCGCGACCCGTTCGGCCCGCACGACCGGATCGGGGTCGGTGACGGCGGCGGTCAGCGCCGCGTCCCATTCCTCGGCGATCGGCGTCACCGACGGTCCACGGGCGCGCAGATTGTGGAAGCTCATGCCCGACCCGACGATCAGCACGCCTTCGTCGCGCAGTGGCGCCAGCGCCCGCCCCATCGCGATATGCGCGGCGGGATCGAGCGAGCGATCGAGCGAGAGCTGTGCAAGCGGGATATCGGCGTCCGGCACCGCGACCATCATCGGAATGAACACACCATGGTCCCAGCCGCGCTCACGCTCCTCTGCTGTGGCGAATCCGGCGCCTTCCAGCAAAGCCGCTGCCCGTCGCGCGACGTTCGGCGCACCCGCCGGGTCCCAGCGGAGACGATAGGTATGCTCGGGAAAGCCGTAATAATCGTACAGCAAGGATGGATGCGTGCCGACATGCACGGTCGGACGATCCGCTTCCCAATGCCCCGAAATCATCAGGATCGCGCGCGGCCGTTCGGGCAGCGAATCGATCAGTCCGGCCAGATAGGCCTGCATCGGCCGCCACATCGGATCGGGCGCTTCGCCGGGGTGCATGAAGAAGCAGGGACCGCCGCCATGCGGCACGAACAAGGTGGGGAGGGTCATGGTCCATCAGGTCGCGTGCCGACCGGCCGGACTCAAGCCCGTCCCCGGAAACGACGCGTTTCGACTTGGCGTCCCGGCAGATTGGCCCCTACAAGGTCGCCCGCATGAGCCGCTTCACCGTCAACAACCTGCCGCAGGAATATCGGCTCGACCCGGAAACGCCGCTGCTTTGGGCGCTCCGCGACGTATCGAACCTGACCGGCACCAAATATGGTTGCGGCACCGGCCATTGCGGCGCGTGCACGGTCGATGTCGACGGGCGCGCGGTAAAGTCGTGCCAGGTCACGATCGGCAGCCTCGAGGGGACGTTCGTCACCACTATCGAAGGTCTGGCGCGCGACCGCAGCCACCCGGTGCAGGCCGCGTTCCTCGCGGCGCAGGTGGTGCAATGCGGTTTCTGTATCCCCGGCTTCGTCATGGCGACCGCCGCGCTGCTGCGCCAGAACCGGAACCCGGGCGAAGCGGAGATCGCCGCCGCGCTCAACCATCTGTGTCGCTGCGGCATCTATCCGCGCCTGATCGACGCGGTGCGACAGGCCGCTGCGGCTGCGCGTGGCGACGCGACGCTCGCCCCGCCGCCGCGCCCCGGCATCGACCGCGAAGAGGCCGCACGCGAAACGCCTGCGCTGACCCCGCCGACCAGGTAGCGCCGATCCTTTCATTTGGCTGTCATCGCCATTCAGCAACGGTTGATCGCAGCCGTAATAAACCGCATCCATCGTAGCCGGCGACTTCCGGCGGTGGAGGCAGACAATGAAGAGCCGTTTCCTGTTGGCCCTGTTGAGCGTGTCGGCGCTGGTCCCGACGGCGGCCATGGCGCAGGCCGAACCGGAATTTCGCGGACCCCGCGGCGGGCGGGAGCGGATCGAACGCTCGCCCGGCGGCGAGTCGCCCGGCGCCCGTGCCGAATTCCGCAACGACATTCGCGTCGAAGCGCCGCAGCCACGCCCCGAACGCCCGCGGATCGAGGAACGGCGCACCGAACCGCAGCGTGGCGGCGACGCCCCCCGCTGGCAGGATCGCGGCGACCGTGGCGGCTTCGACCGGCCGCGTCCGCCCCGCGACGGCAACGGGCAGATCGACCCCGAACGGATGCGCGGCGACTGGCAACAGGGCAATCGCGGTGACCGTGGTTCGTGGCAGGGGCGGCCGGATACCCCGCGTCCCGACCGCGACTTCCGCACGCCGCCGCGCGATGCGCAGGGGCAGATCGACCGCGAAGCGCTGCGCCGCGACTGGCCGCGCACCGATGGCCGTGGTCAACTCGACCGCGACCGCCGCGACCAGTGGCGTCGCGAACAATGGCGCCGCGAACAGCAGAATGGCGGCTGGGATCGCGACAACCGGGACTGGGGCCGCGACGGCCGCGACTGGGGACGGGGCGACTGGGATCGGGGCGACCGCAACTGGGATCGCGGCAATCGCTGGGAACGCGGTGGCCAGTGGGATCGCGGCTGGCGGCGCGACGACCGCTATGACTGGAACCGCTATCGCCAGCTCAATCGCGGCCTGTACCGCCTGCCGCGCTATTACGCGCCGTCCGGCTGGAGCTACGGCTATCGTCGCTTCGGCGTCGGGGTGCGCCTGAATTCGTTCCTTTTCGGATCGAACTACTGGATCAACGACCCCTTCTATTATCGCCTGCCGGAGGTGTGGGGGCCGTATCGCTGGGTGCGTTATTATAACGACGCGCTGCTGGTGGACGTCCGTTCGGGCCAGGTGGTCGACGTCGAGTATGATATTTTCTGGTAAGCCTGTCGTTACGGCATCGGCGCGCGCGGCGGGGGCAACTCCGCCGCGCTTGCGTTTGCGCTGGCATTCGCCGCGTCCTTTTCGCAAACCGTTTCAAAAGATACGGGAGAGCGATTCGATGGCAAGCGATATCCAGGTGACGCGCGACGGTGACGTGCTGTGCATCACGCTCGACCGGCCCGACCGGCTGAATGCCGCGCCACCGGCGATGTTCGATGCGATCCGCGATGCGCTCGGCAATCTTGATGGGGCGCGCGCGGTGCTGCTGAGCGGGGCAGGGCGCGCTTTCTGCTCCGGCGCCGATGTGACGGCGGCATTGAGCGGCGACGATGCCCCGGCAATGACCCACGCCGCGCTCACCGACCATTACAACCCGACGTTGCAGGCGATTGCCGATCTGCCGGTCCCCGTCGTCAGCGCGGTGCGCGGCGCGGCGGCGGGGATCGGGTGCAGCCTCGCGCTCGCCGCCGATTTCTGCGTCGCGGCCGACGACGCCTATTTCCTGCAGGCGTTCGTCAATATCGGCCTCGTCCCCGATGGCGGAGCCAGCTGGATGTTGCCGCGCCTGATCGGACGCGCTCGCGCGGCGCGGATGATGATGCTCGGCGAACGGGTGCCCGCCGCCACCGCGCTCGACTGGGGCATGATTCACGCCGTCGTCGACGGCACGGCGCTCGACGACGAAGCGATGGCGCTCGCCCGGCGGCTGGCGGCGGGACCTACCGTCGCACTCGGCCTGATGCGCGCCAATCTCGCCTATGCCCTCGACCAGGACTATCCCGCCGCGATGGCGCGCGAGGCGGAGGCCCAGCGCACCGCCCGCGCGACCAGCGACGCGGTCGAAGGCGGCACCGCCTTCCTCACCAAGCGTACTCCCCGTTTTACCGGAGCCTGACATGACCTGCCTCGACTTGTGCCCCCGTCCGGCGGTAGGACCCCTCCGATGACAGGCCCGACCCTCGAAGACTGGCAGAAGCTCGCCGCGCGCGAAGTGAAGGACGCCGACCTCAATTGGACCACGCCGGAGGGGATCGTGGTCAAGCCGCTCTACACCGCCGCCGACGCACCCGATCCCGGTCTGCCGGGCTTCGCGCCGTTCACCCGCGGCGTGAAGGCGTCGATGTATGCCGGGCGTCCATGGACCATTCGGCAATATGCCGGCTTTTCGACCGCCGAGGAATCGAACGCCTTCTACCGCCGCAACCTCGCGGCCGGACAGAAGGGGCTGTCGGTCGCCTTCGACCTCGCCACCCATCGCGGGTATGACAGCGACCACCCCCGCGTGGCGGGCGACGTGGGCAAGGCCGGGGTCGCGATCGACACGATCGACGACATGAAGATCCTGTTCGACGGCATTCCGCTCGACACCATGTCGGTCAGCATGACGATGAACGGCGCGGTGCTGCCCTGCCTCGCTTTCTACATCGTCGCGGCGGAGGAACAGGGCGTCGGTCCGGACAAGCTCTCCGGCACGATCCAGAACGACATCCTCAAGGAGTTCATGGTCCGCAACACCTATATCTATCCGCCCGAGCCATCGATGCGGATCGTGTCGGACATCATCGCCTACACCGCCGAGCATATGCCGCGCTTCAACAGCATCTCGATCAGCGGCTATCACATGCACGAAGCCGGGGCGACGGCGGTGCAGGAACTGGCGTTCACGCTGGCGGACGGCATGGCCTATGTCCGCGCCGCGATGGCGCGCGGGCTGGACATCGACGCGTTCGCCGGGCGGCTGTCCTTCTTCTTCGGCATCGGCATGAACTTCTTCATGGAGATCGCCAAGCTGCGCGCGGCGCGTGCGCTGTGGAGCCGGATCATCGCCGATTTCGGCGGTTCGCCCCGCAGCCAGACGCTGCGCACCCACTGCCAGACCAGCGGCGTGTCGCTGACCGAGCAGGACCCGTACAACAACGTCATCCGCACCACCGTCGAGGCGATGGCCGCGACCTTCGGCGGTACGCAGTCGCTCCACACCAACTCGCTCGACGAAGCGGTCGCGCTGCCGACCGACTTCTCCGCCCGCATCGCACGCAATACGCAGCTGATCCTTCAGGAAGAGACCGGCATGACCCATGTCGTCGATCCCTTGGGCGGCAGCTATTATGTCGAGGCACTGACCCGGGAACTGGCCGACAAGGCATGGGCGCTGATCGAGGAGGTCGAGGCGGCGGGCGGCATGATCGATGCCGTCAATTCCGGCCTGCCCAAGGAGCATATCGAACGCGCCGCCGCCGCCCGGCAGGCGCGCGTCGACCGGGCGGAGGACGTGATCGTCGGCGTCAACAAATACCGGCTGGCCGAGGAGGACCCGATCGACATCCTCTCGATCGACAATGCCAAGGTCCGGGCCGACCAGATCCGCCGCATCGAACAGGTGAAGGCCGAGCGGGACGAAGCCGCGACGCAGGCGGCGCTGACCGCACTACAGGATGGCGCACGGGGCGACGGCAATTTGCTGGCGCTGTGCGTCGCCGCCGCCCGCGCCCGCGCGACTTTGGGCGAAATGTCGGCGGCGATGGAGGTCGCCTTCGGTCGCCACGCCGTATCGGTCACGCCGGTCAAGGGCATTTACGGCCCGGCCCATGCCGACGACAGCGGCTGGCTGCGCGCCGGCGAAGGCGTCGCCGCGGTCGAACGCCGGCTCGGTCGCAGGCCGCGCATGCTGGTCGCCAAGATGGGGCAGGACGGCCATGATCGCGGTGCGAACGTCGTCGCCAGCGCCTTTGCCGATCTGGGTTTCGACATCGTCTCCGGCCCGCTGTTCCAGACTCCGCAAGAAACCGCGCAACTGGCGATCGCCGAAGGGGTCGATGTCGTCGGCGCCTCCAGCCTCGCCGCCGGGCACAATACGCTGATCCCCGAACTTATCGCGCGGTTGGCCGATGCCGGGCGCAGCGATATCCGCGTCATTGCCGGCGGGGTCATCCCGCCACAGGATTATGCGCTGCTCCGCGACGCAGGGGTGGCGGCGATTTTCGGACCGGGCACCAATCTGGTCCATGCCGCGGCGGAGGTGCTGAAACTGCTCGGCCACAACCTCCCGCCGGTTGGAGAGACCGTCGAATGAATGTGATGACTGCCGCCCCTCTCGACACCACCCGTATCCCTGCGAAGGCCGGGGGCCAGTCGGGGGACGTCGCGGCGCCTTCGAACCCGGCCGCAACTGGACCCCGGCCTGCGCCGGGGTACGGTGATGGGTCGGTACGCACCGACTGGACCCGCGCCGAAATCGCCGACCTGTTCGACCTGCCCTTCGACGAACTGATGTTCCGCGCCCAGACCGTCCACCGCGCGCACCACGCGGTCGGACAGGTCCAGCTCTGCACGCTGTTGTCGATCAAGACCGGCGGCTGCCCCGAGGATTGCGGCTATTGTTCGCAATCCGCCAGCGCCGACACGCAGCTCAAGGCCGAAAAGCTGATGGACGTCGACGCCGTCCTCGCCAGCGCGGCCGAGGCGAAAGCGGCAGGGTCGCAGCGTTTCTGCATGGGTGCGGCATGGCGCAACCCCAAGGACCGCGACATGGACAAGATCGTCGCGATGGTCGAGGGCGTCGCCGCCATGGGCATGGAGACCTGCATGACGCTCGGCATGCTGACGCCCGATCAGGCGCAGCGGCTGGGGCAGGCCGGTCTCGACTATTACAACCACAATATCGACACCTCGCCCGAAAACTACGCCAACGTCATCACCACCCGGACGTTCGACGATCGGCTGGGCACGCTGGCGCATGTCCGCGAGGCGGGGATCAACGTCTGCTGCGGCGGGATCGTCGGCATGGGCGAGACGCGCGCCGATCGCGTCGGCTTCGTCCACGCGCTCGCCACCCTGCCGCGCCATCCCGAAAGCGTGCCGGTCAACGCGCTGGTGCCGGTCAAGGGAACGGTGCTCGGCAACATGCTGGCCGACACCCCGCTCGCGAAGCTCGACGACATCGAATTCGTCCGCACCGTCGCCGTCGCCCGTATCGCCATGCCGCTGAGCATGGTCCGCCTGTCGGCCGGCCGCGAAAGCATGTCCGACGCGACGCAGGCCCTGTGCTTCATGGCGGGGGCGAACTCGATCTTTACCGGCGACCGGCTGCTCACTGCGGGCAATGCCGGCGACGATGCCGACGCGGCACTGCTGGCGAAACTCGGGATGACGCCGATGGTTGGGGAAGAACCGATGCGGAGATCCTCATGCTGTTGACCCTGTTCCTCGCCGCCGCCGCCGCTCAGGGCGGCTGCGCCAACGCCACGACGCAGGCGGACATGAACCGTTGCGCGCAGGCCGCGCTGCAACGCGCCGACGCGGCGATGACCCGCGAATGGCAGGCGAGCTATGCGAAGATGAAGGCGAACGACGCCGCCGACACGTCGCGCGGCGGCGGGTTCGGCTATGCCGCGGCGGCACTTGCCAGCCAGCGGGCGTGGCTGAAGTTCCGCGACACGCAATGCGTTCTGGAGGCCGGCCGCTATGCCGGCGGGTCGATGCAGCCGCTGGCGCGCGCCAACTGCCTCGAACGACTGACGAAGGAACGGGCGCAGCAACTGCGTGATCTGCGCCGCGAGATTTGATGCTGACCCCGAAGTCACGGGGCGGACAGGAGAGCGATTTGTTCAAGAAGATTCTGGTCGCCAATCGCGGCGAGATTGCCTGCCGGGTGATGCGCACCGCCAGGCGGATGGGGATCGCGACCGTCGCGGTCTATTCCGACGCCGACGCGCGCGCGCCGCATGTGATGATGGCCGATGAAAGCGTCCGGCTGGGGCCGGCACCCGCCGCGCAAAGCTATCTCGTCCCCGAACTGATCCTCGCCGCCGCGAAGGCGACCGGCGCCGATTGCATCCATCCGGGCTATGGCTTCCTGTCGGAACGCGAGAGTTTCGCGCGTGCCTGCGCCGATGCCGGCATCGCATTCGTCGGCCCGCCGCCGAACGCCATCGCCGCGATGGGCGACAAGATCGAATCGAAGAAGCTGGCCCAGGCGGCCGGGGTGAACGTCGTTCCCGGCTATCTGGGCGAGATCGCCGATACCGGGGAAGCGGTGCGGATCGCCACCAACATCGGCTATCCGGTGATGATGAAGGCCAGCGCCGGCGGCGGCGGCAAGGGCATGCGCCTGGCGTGGAGCGAACAGGACGTCCGCGAAGGGTTCGAGGCCACCAAGCGCGAGGGGCTGGCCAGCTTCGGCGACGACCGCGTCTTCATCGAAAAGTTCATCGAAAGCCCGCGCCACATCGAAATCCAGGTGCTCGGCGACCAGCACGGCAATATCGTCTATCTCGGCGAGCGCGAATGCTCGATCCAGCGCCGCCACCAGAAGGTCGTCGAGGAAGCGCCATCGCCCTTCGTCACGCCGCAGATGCGCAAGGCGATGGGCGAGCAGGCGGTCGCGCTGGCCCGTGCGGTCGGCTATTATTCGGCGGGCACCGTCGAACTGATCGTCTCCGGCGCGGACGTTACGGGGGAGAGCTTCTATTTCCTCGAAATGAACACCCGCCTGCAGGTTGAACATCCGGTGACCGAAGAGATCACCGCCCTCGATCTGGTCGAACAGATGCTCCGCGTCGCGGCGGGCGAGACACTCGCCTTCACCCAGGATGACGTCAAGCTCACCGGCTGGGCGATCGAGAACCGGGTCTATGCCGAAGACCCCTATCGCGGCTTCCTGCCGAGCACCGGCCGCCTGACCCGCTACAATCCACCGCGCCACCCCGATGCGTCACCCCAGCGCAGGCTGGGGTCTCCCGGTGGGGCCGATGCATTCCCCAACGGGGATACCCCGTCCCTGGCCGGGGTGACGGACACGCCCCGCACCCGTGTCGACGACGGCGTCGTCGAAGGCGGCGAGGTCAGCATGTTCTACGACCCGATGATCGCCAAGCTCATCACCTGGGCACCGACCCGCGAGGCGGCGATCGACGCGCAGGTCGCCGCGCTCGACCGGTTCGAACTGGCCGGGGTCGGCAACAATATCGATTTCCTCTCCGCGATCATGCAGCACCCCCGCTTCCGCGACGGCGCGCTGACCACCGGCTTCATCGCGGAGGAATATCCCGACGGCTTCCACGGCGCGCCGGCCGATCCGGCATTGCTGCGGCAACTGGCCGCGGTCGCGGTGCTGATCGATCTCGAACAGTCGCACCGCGTCCGTTCGATCGACGGCCAGCTCGGCACGCGCCCGGCCCCCTCGACCGAACGCATCGTTACCATCGGCGAGCATCGCTTCGAAGTCTGCGTAGACGGCTATGACGGCGGGCTGCTGGTCAATATCGACGGCGACGTGCCGCTGGACGTCGTGATGCACTGGCGCCCGTCGCAGCGCGTCGTCGTCGCGCGGATCGACGACAGCGAACTCGCCGTCCGTGTCGCTCGCGCCATCGGCGGGTGGAAACTGACCGCACGCGGCGCTACCCATCATGTCCGCGTCCTGCCGCCGCATGTCGCGGACCTTACCCGGCACATGATCGAAAAGATCCCGCCCGACCTGTCGCGCTTCCTGCTGTGCCCGATGCCCGGCCTGCTGACCCGCGTCGAAGTGGCCGAGGGGCAAAAGGTCGAGGCCGGACAGCCGCTGGCGGTGGTCGAGGCGATGAAGATGGAGAACATCCTGCGCGCCGAACGCCCCGGCACCGTCGCCCGCATTGCGCACACTGCCGGCGACAGCCTCGCGGTCGATGCGGTCATCATGGAGTTCGAATAAGGCGGAACCCTTTGCCCGCTGGCGGCTTGTCGGTGCGTGACGATCGTTTCATCCGCGCAACCATGGTGGCAGGCCGCCACCATCTATCAAATCTACCCGCGCTCCTTCGCCGATAGCGATGGCGACGGGATCGGCGACCTGAACGGGATCGCCGACCGGCTCGACTATCTGGTCGATCTCGGCATCGACGCGATCTGGATTTCGCCGATCTATCCGTCACCAATGGCCGATTTCGGCTATGACGTGGCGGACTATACCGGCATCGATCCGCGTTTCGGCACGCTCGCCGATTTCGACGCGCTGCTGGCAAAGGCGCATGCCGCCGGCATCCGCGTCCTGCTCGACTTCGTGCCGAACCACAGCTCGGACCGGCATCCATGGTTCGTCGAGAGCCGTTCTTCGCGCGATAATCCGAAGCGCGACTGGTATATCTGGCGCGATCCGGCTGCGGATGGCGGGCCGCCCAACAACTGGATCAGCGATTTCGGCGGCCCGGCATGGACGCTCGACCCCGCGACCGGCCAATATTATTCGCGCGCCTTCCTGCCCGAACAACCCGACCTGAACTGGCGCAACCCGGAAGTGCAGGCCGCGATGCTGGCGGCGATGCGCTTCTGGTTCGATCGCGGCGTCGACGGCTTCCGCATCGATGTGCAGTGGCACATGATCAAGCATGCCGACTTTCCTGACAATCCGCTTAACCCGGATTTCCGCGAAGGCATGGGCGACATGCACCGCGTGTTGCAGCTTCATTCGACCGATCAGCCCGAGGTTCACGCCATCGGCACCGCGATGCGGCGACAGGCGGATGAATTCGGCGCGGTGCTCGTCGGCGAAATCTATCTGCCGATCCCGAAGCTGATGACCTATTACGGCACGGAAGAAGCACCCGGCGTCCACCTGCCGTTCAATTTCCAGCTGATCGAGGCGAAGTGGGACGCCGCCGAACTCGCCGCCCGCATCGTCGACTATGAAGCGGCATTGCCCGAGGGCGGCTGGCCCAACTGGGTGCTCGGCAACCACGATCGCCCCCGCATCGCGACCCGCGTCGGCACGCAACAGGCGCGAGTGGCGGCGATGCTGCTGCTGACGCTGCGCGGCACGCCGACGCTGTATCAAGGCGACGAACTCAGCCTGAGCGATGCGCAGGTGCCGGCGGACAAGGTGCAGGACCCGCGCGAATTGCGCGAACCCGGTCTCGGTCTCGGCCGCGATCCGGTGCGTACCCCGCTGCCATGGGACGCGGACGGCGGCTTTACCACCGGCGATCCGTGGCTGCCGATCGATCCCGCCCATCTGCCGTTCAACGTCGCCGCGCAGGCGGAGGACCCGGCGTCGATGCTCGGCTTCTACCGCCGCCTGCTGGCACTGCGCCGTGCGACCCCCGCGCTGGCGACCGGTCCGATCGACGATGTCCGTGCGGAAGGTGACGTCCTCACCTATCGTCGCGGCGCCTATCGCATCGTCCTCAACCTGTCCGACCGACCCGCACCGATCGCCGTCGAACCGGGACAGGTCGTCCTGTCGACGCATGACGCCGCCGACCCCATCTGCCTGCGCCCTGCCGAGGGCCTGATTCTGAAAGTCGACTGATGCGTATCGCGATGATTGCCCCGATCGCGTGGCGCACGCCGCCGCGCCACTATGGCCCGTGGGAACTGGTCACCAGCCTGTTGACCGAGGCGCTCGTCGCGCGCGGGGTCGACGTGACCTTGTTCGCGACCCAGGACAGCATCACCGCTGCGACCTTGGCGGGCGTCGTACCCGCCCCGTATAGCGAGGACCCGTCGATCGACGCTAAGGTGTGGGAGTTCGCGCACCTCGCCCATGTGTTCGAACGCGCCGGCGAGTTCGACCTGATCCATAATCAGGCCGATTTCCCGGCCCATGCCTTTTCCGGGCTGGTCGATACGCCGATGGTCACCACCATCCACGGCTTTTCGTCCGACCGCATCCTGCCGATGTACGCGCCCTATCAGGACCGCGTGCACTATGTCGCGATCAGCGATGCCGACCGCCATCTGTCGCTGCGCTATGCCGCGACGATCCATCACGGCATCCCGCTCGACGACTTCCCGTTCGATGCAAGGGGCAGCGACGACCTGCTGTTCTTCGGCCGGATGCATCCGGACAAGGGTGCGGCCGCCGCCATCGCCGCCGCGCAGGCCAGCGGCCGCCGCCTCCATATGGCCGGCATCGTGCAGGACGACCGATACTGGCGCGAGGAGGTCGAGCCGCATATCGACGGCGACCGCATCGTCTATCATCGCGCGGTCGGCGGCACGGCGCGGACCGATCTGCTGGGCGGCTCCCGCGCTTTGCTCCACCTGATCGGCTTCGACGAACCCTTCGGCCTGTCGGTCGTGGAGGCGATGGCCTGCGGCACGCCGGTGATCGCCTATAATCGCGGATCGATGCCCGAACTGATCGAACATGGCGTCAACGGCTTCCTCGTCGACACCCTCGACGAAGCCATCGCCGCGATCGACCGGATCGGGGAGATCGACCGCACAGACTGCCGCCGGATCGTCGCCGAACGCTTTTCGGTGGAGGCGATGGCCGAGCGTTATCATGCGTTATACACTTCGATCCTGTCGGCATGAAACCGGCCTAAGTCGTTGATCGTTCGACCCTTCGTCCGTTGTGATGGAGGGTTCGCATGCCGCGCGGCGACAAGAGCAGCTATACCGACAAGCAAAAGCGCAAGGCCGAGCATATTGAGCAGGGCTATGAAGCGCGCGGCGTGCCGGAGAAGGAAGCCGAAGCCCGCGCCTGGGCGACGGTGAACAAGGATTCGGGCGGCGGCAACAAGTCCGGTTCGGGGCGCGGCACGTCAGACAGCCATGGTTCGGCACGTCGCGGCGGCAAGGCAGCGGCCAAGCGTCCCGCCGCCGACCGCTCCGCCGCTGCCAAGAAGGGCTGGGAAACCCGCCGCAAGAACGGCACCGCATGACCGAGACGCTGGCTCCCGCCTTGCCCGACGCGGTCGAACGGGCGGCGGCCGACCTGCTGGAGGCCGCTTGCGCCGCCGACATCACCCTCGCCACGGCCGAAAGCTGCACCGGAGGGATGCTCGCGGCGCTGCTGACCGATGTCGAGGGCGCGTCGCATGCCTTCGACCGCGGCTTCGTGGTCTATAGCGAAGCGGCGAAATGCGAACTGCTCGGCGTCGACCGCGCGATGCTCGACGATTGCGGCGCGGTCAGTCGCGACGTCGCCGAAGCGATGGCGCGCGGCGCGCTGCGCGGTTCAGACGCCGATATCGCGCTGGCGGTCACCGGCTTTGCAGGGGAGGGGGCGCCGGGCGACGAAGCCGGGCTGGTTCACTTCGCCTGTGCGCTGCGCGACGGACCGGTCGCGACCGCCGAATGCCATTACGGCAATATCGGTCGCGGCGCGGTCCGCATCGCGGCGCTCGGGCAGGCGCTCAGGATGATGCGCAGGGCGGTCGATCACGCCCCGACGCCCGACGATATTTAGATTCTGATGACATGAACTCTACCCGTTCGTGCTGAGTAGGGGCTGAGCTTGTCGAAGACCGGTATCGCAGCACTTGGTTAGCAGTCCTTCGATACGCCCCTTCGACAAGCTCAGTGGCTACTCAGGACGAACGGGTATGCCTGAAGTCATCATGCTCTAGCGACGGACCGACGACAAACCGGATCGTCATCCCGCGATCCCGCTTCGTCGCGACCGCAGAGCAAAAGTGGCGCCGCCGTTCATGGCGCGAATCCCGATCCCATGCGTTACGCCGTCATTGGCGGGTATCGCCAGGGGGGCTAGACTGATTCCATGGCAGATTCCGCATCCGAATCCACCGCTTCGCCCGCGCCGGTCGATCGCGCAGGCGCGACCGGAACCGCTGCGACTCCGCCGTCCGATCCGGTCGATGCGGTGGTCGACGCCCCGACCGAGGAATTGCGTCGCGACCGGTTGCTGGCCGCGCTGACGCTGATCGCCGGCGTCGGGCTGGTGCTGGCGCTGCCCTTCGCATTGCAGGCGGGCGCACGTTTCTTCCTGCCGCTGACCGCCGCGATCGTCATCGCCATCGCGTTGGTTCCTTTGCTCGAATGGCAGGAGCGTCACCGCGTGCCCGCGCCGCTGGCGGCGTTCTTCTGCGTGATGCTGTTCCTGATCGTCGCCAATGGCGCGCTGGCGTCGATCGTCGTGCCGGCGTGGGGCTGGGCGCAGATCTTGCCCGACCGGATCGACCGCGTGCAGCAGAATGTCGCACCGCTGATCGATTTCTACGCCAGCCTCGAAAAATTCGTGAACGGCCTGATCGCGAACGTCGCGACCGCGCCGGCCAAGCAGACCGCGACCAGCGTCGCCCCGCCACAGTCGTTGCTCGACCTCGTCACGACATCGGCCCCGTCGGCGCTGCTGGAGATGTTCTTCGCGATCCTCGTCATCTACTTCTTCCTCGCCGGCTGGACCAATTTGCGCCGCGCGGCGATCACCGGGCGCAGCAGCTTCGGCGGGGCGATGGCGACCGCGCGCGTGATCCAGAACGTCGTCGACGACACCTCGGCCTATCTCGGCACGATCACGCTCATCAACCTGATGCTCGGCGTCATCGTCGCGGCGGCCTTATGGTATATCGGCATGCCGACGCCGTTGATGTGGGGCGGCATCGTCGCGCTGCTGAACTATGTGCCCTATCTCGGGCCGATCTTCGCGGCGCTGCTGCTGGCGGTCGGCGGGCTGATGACCTTCACCGATATCTGGTGGGCGTTGCTGCCGGCCGCGATCATGGTCGGCGCGCATCTGGTCGAGGCGAACGTCATCACCCCGCTGGTCGTCGGACACCGCCTGACCATCAACCCGTTGATGATCCTCATCACGCTCAGCTTCTGGGGCTGGGTCTGGGGGACGCCCGGCGCGTTGCTTGCCGTTCCGCTGCTCATCATCATCCAGACGGTGCTGAAAGGCGCGGGCAAGCCCGACATTGCCGGCTTCCTGTTCGAACACGGCACGCTGGTGCAGGACGTGCCGCCGCCGCAACGAAATGCGACAAATGGCAATAGCGGCGTTGACAGCCCCGGCGCGGCTCCGTAAAGGCCGCCTCCTCGCTAGAGAGCGGGTGTAGCTCAGTTGGTTAGAGCGCCGGCCTGTCACGCCGGAGGTCGCGGGTTCGAGCCCCGTCACTCGCGCCATGGCGCATCATATTGGATGCCGCCACAGCGCCTCAATATCCCCGATCACGCTCGACGATGCCGATCATCGGCTCGCCCGCCAGATGGCGGCGCAGATTGGCGATCACCGCCTTGCCCGATCCGTCATTGTCGGTCGTCGCCGCCACATGCGGCGTCAGCACGACGCGCGGATGCGTCCAGAGCGGATCGCCCGCCGGCAACGGCTCGACCGGCGTCACGTCGAGGATCGCGCGCGACAGCCGCCCGCTGTCCAGCGCCGCGATCAACGCTGCTGCATCGAGATGCCCGCCGCGCCCGGCGCTGACGATCGCCGCGCCCTGCGGCATGTGCGCGAACAGTTCCTCGCCCAATATGCCGCGCGTTTCGGCGGTGAGGGGGAGCAGGTTGACCAGAATGTCGGTCTGCGAGGCAAAGGCGCGCAATCCATCCGCCCCGTGGAAACATGCCACCCCCGGCACCTCCCGCGGCGACCGGCTCCAGCCCGACAGCGCAAAGCCGAACGGCGCGAGCGCGGCCAGCGCCGCCGCCCCCATCTGCCCCAGCCCGGCGATCCCGACCCGACGCTCGCCCCCCGGAAGCTGCGGCAACTGCCGCCACAGCCGGTCGCGCTGCTGATCGGCATAGGCGTACAGGTCGCGGTGCAGCGCCAGCACCGTCATCACGACATATTCGGCCATCGCGGCGGCGAGGTTCGGTTCGATCAGCCGCACGACGGTAACACGCGCCGGGATCTGGCTGAGATCCAGCTGGTCGACCCCCGCACCGATCGAAAACAGGACTTCGAGGTTCGGCAGCGTCTCGATCAATCCCGGCGGCAGCGTCCACGCCGCAAGGTAGCGGACATCCGCCGGATCGCCGATATCGGGCGACAGCCGCACCTCCAGCTCGGGCAGCGCCTGCGCGATCATCCCCGCCCAGACCCGCCCGCGCTCCGGCGCCGCGGCGTAGAGGAATGCGGTCACCAGCGCCCCTCGACACGACCAGCGTCCGGCATCGCCAACACCCGCGCCGCTACCGCCGAGAGCCACGCAATACCCGGCCCGATGATCGCGTCGTTGAAGTCGTAGCGCGGATGGTGGAGCGCGGCATTCTCACCGTCCGCGCGCGCCTGTCCCAGCCATACATAGGCGCCCGGACAGGCCTGCAGCATGAACGAAAAGTCCTCCGACGTGAACGCCGGATCGGGCGCCTCGCCATGGGGCAGGCCGGCATCCGCCGCCGCCGCCAGCGCGATCGCCGCGGCGCCCGCATCGTTGATCGTTGCCGGGTAATAGCGGGTATAGCGCACCTCGACCCGCGTATCGCTGGCGATGCCGATCCCTTCCGCCATCGACCGGATCGCCGCCTCGACGATCTCCTGCGCCTGTGCGTCGAAGGTGCGCACCGTGCCGACCAGCCGCACCTCGGCCGGGATGACATTATGCGTCAGCCCGCCCGCGATCTGCGTGACCGACAATATGGCGGAGCGGGTCGGCGGCACGCGACGCGCGACGATGGTGTTGAGCTGCGTCACCAGCTGCGCGGCGGCCAGCACCGCATCGGGCGTGGTGTGCGGCTGCGCGGCATGGCCGCCCTTGCCATGGATCGCGATCTCGAACTTGTCGGCCGCCGCCATGATCGGCCCGGGTCGCGTCTGCACCTCGCCTGCCTGCAGATCGGGCCAGTTATGCAGCGCGAAGACATAGTCGCACGGGAAACGCTCGAACAGCCCGTCCTCGATCATCGCCCGCGCGCCGGCATGGCCCTCTTCGGCCGGCTGGAAGATGAAATGGATCGCACCGTCGAACGGCGGTAGCGACGCCAGATGCCGCGCCGCGCCGATCAGGATCGCGGTATGCCCGTCATGGCCGCAGCCGTGGAATACGCCGGGCGTCGTGCTGGCATAGGCCGGCGATCCCTCTTCGTGGAACGGCAGCGCATCCATATCGGCGCGCAGCCCCAGTGCAGGTCCCGGCCGCCCATGGCCGAGCGTACCGACCACCCCGGTCCCGCCAATTCCCGTCGTCACCCGCAGCCCGGCGGCCGCCAGCTGTTCGGCGACCAGCGCAGCGGTGCGGTGCTCGGCATAGGCCAGTTCGGGATGGGCGTGGATGTCGTGCCGGATCGTGGTCACGGCGTCGATGATGTCGGCAAAACGCTGATACATGGCATGTCCCCTGGCGGACCGGCAGCATGTCCCGCGCCCGACGCCATGGTCAACCCTGCCGCCCCCTCTCTGCAAGGCGGCAAGAAGTCTGTAACGGCGCATGCGGTATGGGCCGATGGATGCCGAAGCTGGACGACGATGTGCGGATGACGTGGGGCAGGGTGGCGATGGCGGCGTTGCTGGCGGCAGGCATCGCCACGCCCGCAGCGGCCCAGGTCGCCGCGCCCAGCGTCGAACGCGCCCCCGGCAATGTCGAACTGCCGGAGATCGGGGCGCGCGACCCGCTGGTCCTGCAACTGGCCTATACCGGCGACATCCTGTCGTCGGTGTCGGGGGGAATGCGGCGCGGCACCCGCTGGATCAACAATGTCAGCGCCATTGCCAGCGCCGATCTCGACACGCTCGCCGGCGTGCCGCGCACGACCGCGCTGCTCCACGTCTTCTACAATGACGGCACCAGCTTCAGCGGCGATCTGATCGGCGACGGGCAGATCGTGTCGAGCATCGAGGCCGGCGTCCCGCTGCTGCGCGTGCTGGAGGGCTGGGTCGAACATCGCGGCCCCGACGACCGCTGGTCGGTCAAGGCCGGACTGTACGACGTGAACAGCGAATTCGACGCGCTTCAAACCTCGCTGCTGTTCGTCAACAGCGCGTTCGGCATGGGGACGGAGCTTGGCGCGTCGGGGCGCAACGGCCCGTCGACCTTCCCCAGCACCGGCCTCGCCCTGCGCGGACAGGTGAAGCTCGGCGATCGCGTCACGCTGCGCGCCGCCGCGGCGGACGGTGTGCCCAACGATCCCGCCCGCCCGCGCCGCGACTGGATCGGCATCGCCGGGGGCGACGGCGCGCTGCTGATCGGGGAGGCGGATGCCGAACTGGGCGTGGTCCGCCTGCTCGGCGGCGGCTGGGCCTATACCGCGCGCAGCGACGACCGGTTCGACGCCGCCACCGGTGCGGCCGTCATCCGCCAGGTGCGAAGCAACGGCCTCTATGTACGCGGCGAAGCGCAGTTGGCCGGCGACCGCACGCGCGGGATGCGCGGCTTCTTCCGGCTGGGCGTCGCCAGCGACCGGGCGAATATCTTCGGCGGCTTCTCGTCGCTGGGATTCGTGTGGCGCGGGCTGTTCCCCTCCCGGCCGCGCGACGATAGCGGCGTCGCCATCGCCTATACGGGGGGCGGCAGCGCCGGTCGCGCGATCGTGCGCAGCCAGGTCGGCACCCCGGCGCGGGGAGAGGCGGTGATCGAACTCAACCACCGCATCGCCGCGACCGACTGGCTGGGGGTGCAGCCGCATGTCCAATATGTCGTCGCGCCGGGGCTGAACCCGACGTTCGGCAATGTGCTGGTCCTCGGGCTGCGGCTGACCGCCACGATCGCCGAATGACGCTTTTCGCATCGCCGGCAAAGAAGCCACTTTACACCGGCGATTCGCTACCCTACACGCCGCCTCCTCGCTAGAGAGCGGGTGTAGCTCAGTTGGTTAGAGCGCCGGCCTGTCACGCCGGAGGTCGCGGGTTCGAGCCCCGTCACTCGCGCCATCCTTCACGGATCGGCGCTACCGCCAGCGGCCCGTTTCCATCCATGCCAGCATCCGCCGCATCGGCAGCACCCATAGCCATGCGATGCCCGCCGCGACGTAGAAGACGAGCTGCAACACCCAGTGCCAGCCGCCGACCACCGGCGACAGCATCGCGACGCCGATCGCCCACAGCGTCAGCATCAGCAGGATCGCCAGCACGCCCGCGGGTTTGCGCCAGGTCGGTTCGTTCACTTGGGCACTCCCGGCAAGAAGACTTCGGTTTCGGTGACGATCATGTGCAGCGGCACGTCCCACGGATCGCGGGGCAGGGCATCGACCTGCTGCACCGACCACGCGATACCGATTCGCAGCGCGTCGGGCCAGCGCGCGAACGCCCGGTCGTAATGGCCCGCCCCCTGGCCCAGCCGGTTGCAGCGCGAATCGAACCCGACCAGCGGGGTCAGGATGATGTCGGGCACCACGCCGCCTTCCGTCGCGATCGGCTGGCGCAACCCATAGGGGCCGTCGGTCATCCTGTCGGGCGATCCAATATGGAAGGTGATCGGCGATTCCCGATCGACCACCACCGGCCACGCCAGGACGCCGCCGGCTGCAACAACCGCTGCGTCGAACAGCGCGGGGTCGGCTTCCCCGCCGACCGGCACATAGCTGGCGACGATGACGCCAGGACACAGCGCCTCGATCACCTGCCGCGACGGGGCAGGCAGCGGCGGACAGGTCGCGGCAAAGCTACGCCGCCGCGCGCGCAATGTGCGGCGCAGACCGGGCTTGTCGATCATGGGAAGGGGGTGTGGCGGAACCACCATGGGCCGTTTGCCGCGTTATCCACTGACGCACGGTACGTCAGGTGGGGATCATGTACGTCAGACCAGGATCTGCGCAGGGACAACCCCCATGGATGAAGAAATAGCCTCAGGGATTATGCATGGCTCGCACCGGGCAGTCCCGCCGCGTCCTATTTAGGCGTCGGCGGGCCGGTCCTCAAGGGCAGAAGCGACCGCCTCCAGCCGTTCGGCGATCCGCTCCAGCACATCGGCGGTCATGTCCGGTGCCGGAGCCGTTTCCCGTTCGGCCAGCTGGTCCGCCAGAATCAGCGCGACGTAGAGCAGGGTCCGCTCCGACGATCCGCCCGACGCGTGCTGCACCGTCGATGCATGGCGGTCGAGCATCGCGCCCAGCGCGCGCAGCTTCGGCTCCTCGCCGTCGCGGCAGCCGACCTGATGATTGCGCCCGGCGATGGTCAGCGTGATCTGGCCCATCAGTCGGCGTCCGCTTCGCGCGCGATCACCGCATCCAGCGCGCCGATCGCATCACCGATCCGCGATCGCAGCGCGCCGTGGCGCGACGCCAGCGCGCGAGTCGTTTCGCGCTGGGCCGTGGCCGCGCGTTCGATCCGCTCCAGCGCCCGGTCGATCCGCGCGATGGCGGCGGCATGGGGGGTGTCGCTCATCGAAGGTATCGATCCTTGCTAAACATGTTAAACAAACCTCGGGTTTGGCGGTTGACTGATCGGCGCGACGGTTCCAAAGGCTCGCGCGACCCTATCGGCGCCCAACAGGAGTGCGCGTGACCATATCCCAGCTCGAACTCGCCAACGCCATCCGCGTTTTGTCGATGGACGCGGTGGAGGCCGCCAATTCGGGGCATCCCGGCATGCCGATGGGCATGGCCGATGTCGCCACCGTCCTCTGGTCGAAATTCCTGAAGTTCGACCCTGCCGATCCGGACTGGGCGGATCGCGACCGGTTCGTCCTGTCGGCGGGCCATGGATCGATGCTGATCTATTCGCTCCTCCACCTGTCCGGCTATGCGAAGCCCACCATCGGGGACATCGCGAACTTCCGCAAGCTGGGCAGCCCCTGCGCCGGCCATCCGGAGAATTTCGAACTGCCCGGCATCGAATGCACCACCGGTCCGCTGGGGCAGGGTCTCGCCATGGCGGTCGGCATGGCGACGGCGGAGCGGCATCTGAACACCGTGTTCGGCGACGATCTGGTCGACCACCGCACCTGGGTGATCGCCGGCGACGGCTGCCTGATGGAAGGCATCAACCATGAGGCGATCGGCCTTGCCGGTCACCTCAAGCTCGGTCGCCTGAACGTCCTGTGGGACGACAACCGCATCACCATCGACGGCTCGACCGACCTGTCGACCAGCGAGGACGTTTCGGCCCGCTACGCCGCGACCGGCTGGCACGTCGTCGCCTGCGACGGCCACGACTTCGCCGACATCGAACGCGCGCTCGCCGAAGCCGCCGCCGACCCGCGCCCGTCGCTGGTCCGCTGCCGCACCGTCATCGGCAAGGGCGCCCCGAACAAGGGCGGTAGCCACAAGGTGCACGGCTCGCCGCTGGGTGCCGAGGAAATCCTCGCCACCCGCGCCGCCTTGCTGTGGGAACATGAAGCCTTCCACCTGCCCGAAGCCCTGACCGACGCGTGGAAGGCAATCGGCGCGCGTGGGGCCTCGGTTCATGCCGGCTGGAACACCCGCCTGTCGGCTCATGCCGACCGCGCCGAGTTCGAACGCCGCATGGCCAACAAGCTGCCCGACGGCTGGTCGCTCAAGGCCCATATCGACGGCCTGATCGCCGAGCCTAAGAAGATCGCGACCCGCGTCGCTTCGTCGCTGGCGCTCGAAGCGATCAACGCTTCCCTGCCCGAAACGGTCGGCGGCTCGGCTGACCTCACGCCGTCGAACAATACCCAGACCAAGGCGCAGGTCGCGCTGACGGCCGAGGATTATTCGGGTCGCTACATCCATTACGGCATCCGCGAATTCGGCATGTCGGCGGCGATGAACGGCATGGCGCTGCATGGCGGCGTGCTGGCCTATGGCGGCACCTTCCTCGTGTTCGCCGACTATGCGCGGCCCGCGATCCGTCTGTCGGCGCTGCAAGATGCCGGCGTCGTCTATGTCATGACCCATGATTCGATCGGGTTGGGCGAAGACGGCCCGACCCACCAGCCGATCGAGCATGTGATGAGCCTGCGCATCATCCCCGGCCTCGACGTCTATCGCCCCGCCGATGCGGTCGAGACGGCGGAGTGCTGGGAACTGGCGGTACAGCGTCGCGACGGTCCGTCGCTGCTCGCTCTCTCGCGCCAGAACCTGCCGCAGCTGCGCACCGAAGCGAGCGAGAACCGCAGCGCCAAGGGTGCCTATCGCCTCAAGACCGCCGAAGCCGACCGCCGCGTCATCCTGATCGCGACCGGTTCGGAGGTGGAGATCGCCATCGGCGTCGCGCAGCAGCTCGAGGCCAAGGGCATCGGTGCCGATGTCGTGTCGATGCCCTGCTGGTCGCGCTTCGATGCGCAGGACGCCGCGTATCGCGAGGACGTCCTGCCGCACGCCCGCCCCGACGACATCCTGCGCGTCTCGATCGAGGCCGGCACGACCATCGGCTGGGAACGCTACACCATGGTCGACGGCCTGCGCTTCGGCATCGACCGGTTCGGCGCATCGGCCCCGGCGGACAAGCTCTACGAACATTTCGGCCTCACCGCCGATGCCATCACCGCGAAGGTGCTGGCGCGGCTCGCGAATTAAGGGAGACGAGGACATGACGAAGGTAGCGATCAACGGGTTCGGACGCATCGGCCGTCTGGTGGCGCGCGCGATCCTCGAACGGCCCGACAGCGGGCTGGAGCTGGTGACGATCAACGACCTCGCCGACGCCAAGTCGAACGCGTGGCTGTTCAGCCGCGATTCGGTGCATGGCAAATATCCGGGCGACGTCGCCGCCGAAGGCGACGATCTGGTCATCGACGGCAAGCGCATCCGCGTCACGGCAGAGCGTGACCCGGCCAACCTGCCACACAAGGAACTGGGCGTCGAGCTGGTCCTCGAATGCACCGGCTTCTTCACCGACCGCGACAGCTGCCAGAAGCATATCGACGCCGGCGCCAAGCGCGTGCTGATCTCGGCCCCGGGCAAGAATGTCGACCTGACCGTCGTGTACGGCGTCAACCACGACAAGCTCGAAGCCGGCCACACCATCGTGTCGAACGCCTCGTGCACCACCAACTGCCTGGCCCCGGTCGCCAAGGTGCTGAACGACGCCATCGGCATCGAACGCGGCCTGATGACCACGATCCACGCCTATACCAACGACCAGAAGATCCTCGACCAGATCCACCCCGATCTGCGCCGCGCCCGTGCCGCCGCCATGTCGATGATCCCGACCACCACCGGCGCCGCGCGCGCGGTCGGTGAAGTGCTGCCCGAACTGAAGGGCAAGCTCGACGGTTCGGCGGTTCGCGTGCCCGTGCCGGACGGCAGCCTCGTCGACCTGACCTTCACCCCGAAGCGCGACACGACGAAGGACGAAGTCAATTCGATCCTGAAGGCGGCGTCGGAATCGGGTCCGCTCAAGGGCGTGCTGGTGTTCTCGGACGAACCGCTCGTGTCGATCGACATCGTCCACACCCCCGCATCGTCGACCGTCGACAGCCTCGAGACCGCCGTGCTCGACGGCAAGCTGGTCCGCGTCGTGTCGTGGTACGATAATGAATGGGGCTTCTCGAACCGCATGGTCGACACCGCGACCGCCATGGCGAAGCTGGGCTGATCCCGGTGGCGGGCGGTGTTCTGAGGGGGATCGCCCGCCACGCCTTTTCGCGCGGGCCGATCGAACTGGTGCAGACGGTGCGCGTCACCGTCGAAACCGGATTGGACGGCGACTTTCGCGGCGCGCTGAAACCCGGCCGCAACAAGCGGCAGGTGTCGCTGATGGAAGTCGGCGACTGGGCGCAGGCGATGACGCTCATCGGCCACGAACTGCCATGGTGGGAACGCCGCGCGAACCTGCTGGTCGAGGATTTCGACCTGCCGCAGACGCTGGGTGTGCGCATCCGCGTCGGCGAGGTGCTGCTGGAAATCACCAAGGAATGCGATCCGTGCAGCCGCATGGAGACGATCGCCGAGGGCCTGCGCGACGCGCTGACGCCCGACTGGCGCGGCGGTGCGCTGGCGCAGGTGATCGAGGGCGGCCGGATCAGCGTCGGCGACACGATACGAATTGAAACCAAACCCCCCGTTGGTGCTGAGTAGGGACTGAGCTTGTCGAAGGCCCGTATCGAAGCAGCGGTCCTTCGATACGCCATTTCGACGTTGCTCAATGGCTACTCAGGACGAACGGGTGGCCATCAGGGGAACTGACATGAGCCGTAACTTCAAGACGCTCGACGACATGGGCGACCTCACCGGCAAGCGCGTGCTGGTCCGCGAGGACCTGAACGTGCCGATGGCCGATGGCGCCGTTACCGACGACACCCGCCTGCGCGCCACCATCGGCACCGTTACCGAACTGGCGGATCGCGGCGCGATCGTCCTGATCCTCGCCCATTTCGGCCGTCCCAAGGGGCAGCCCGACCCGACCATGTCGCTGGCGCCGGTCACCAGGCCGCTGTCCGACGTGCTCGGCCGCGAAGTCCGTTTCGTCGACTGGACCGGTGCCGCCGAAGCCGTGCGCACCATGCAGCCGGGCGACATCGCCGTGCTGGAGAACACCCGCTTCTTCGCGGGCGAAGAGAAGAACGACCCGCAACTCGTTGAAACCATCGCGGCGCTCGGCGACTATTATGTCAACGACGCCTTTTCGGCCGCGCACCGCGCCCATGCCTCGACCGAGGGGCTGGCGCACAAGCTCCCCGCCTTTGCCGGGCGGCAGATGGAGGCCGAACTCGACGCGCTCGACAAGGCGCTCGGCAACCCGCAACACCCCGTCGCGGCGGTGGTCGGCGGCGCCAAGGTGTCGTCGAAGCTCGACGTGCTCAAGCATCTGGTGGGACAGGTTGACCACCTCATCATCGGCGGCGGCATGGCCAACACCTTCCTCGCCGCGCGCGGCGTCGATGTCGGCAAGTCGCTGTGCGAGCACGATCTGACCGGGACGGCGGACGAAATCTTCGACGCGGCGGACAAGGCCGGCTGCACCATCCATCTGCCCTATGACGTCGTCGTCGCGACGGAGTTCAAGCCGAACCCCGCCACGCGCACCGTCAACGTCCATGAAGTCGCCGCCGACGAAATGATCCTCGACGTCGGCCCCGCCGCGACCGAGGCGTTGGGCGATGTGCTCAAGAACTGCCGTACGCTCGTATGGAACGGCCCGATGGGCGCGTTCGAAACCCCGCCGTTCGACGTCGCCACCGTCTCGCTGGCGAAGACCGCAGCGGCGCTGACCGCCGACGGCTCGCTGGTGTCGGTCGCCGGCGGCGGCGATACCGTCGCCGCGCTCAACCAGGCGGGGGTCAGCGACCAGTTCAGCTTCATCTCGACCGCGGGCGGTGCGTTCCTCGAATGGATGGAAGGCAAGGAACTGCCCGGCGTCGCCGCGCTGATCCGCTGAACCCACCGACGCCCACCATTCAACCGTCACCCCAGCGCAGGCTGGGGTCTCCCCATTGGCTGGCGAGACCTGCCCCATCGGGAGACCCCAGCCTGCGCTGGGGTGACGTGCATATGCGGCGCAACTGCTCGACGGTCCGGGCGTGGCGGCAGGACTTTTTCACGCCCGCAAACCTAACATCCCGCTTGATCCCGCCCCAAACCCCCGCTACCCGTTCAACACGTTAAACGAAGGGTAGGGCGTTGCTGGGAGTACGACTCGACACGGAACTGGAAGAGCGGCTCGCCAACGTCGCCCGCTCGCAAGGGCGGTCCAAAAGCGACATCGCCCGCGATGCCGTGCGCCGCTATGTCGAACTCCACGACGAAGCCTTTCGTGCCGAAGCCCGCCGCCAGTCCGAACGCGCCGCCGCGCGCGACGACGGCGCCGACTGGGCCTTTTTCGACCGTGTCGAGGCGGAGGACGGCCGGTGGAGATAAGGCGTGGCATGATCGTCCTGGTCGAGGGGCCGGGCGACCTCGCGGTGAAGCGCCGCCCCTTTCTGGTCGTGCAATCCGACCTGTTCAACGAAGCGCATGCCTCGGTGACGCTCGTGCCGATGACCAGCCTGACCGGCGGCGAAACGCTGTTCCGCGTGCCGTTTCCCGCCTCCGACACGACCGGCATCTCCGTCGAAAGCGAGGCGCAGGTCGACAAGATCAAGACGCTGCGCCGCAGCCGCGTGGTGCGCGTGCTGGGGCAGGCGGACGCCACCTCGATGGAGCAGGTGGACCAGGCGCTCCGGCGCTGGCTCGCGCTCTGACGCTATTCCAAAACCCAAGGGGTCGATCATGAACACCGCTGACATGACTGCAAAGATTGCCGACGGACAAGGGTTCATCGCCGCGCTCGATCAGAGCGGCGGTTCGACGCCGAAGGCGCTGAAGGGCTATGGAGTCGAGGAGGGCGCATGGGGTTCGGACGAGGAAATGTTCGGCCTGATCCACGACATGCGCGCCCGCATCATCCTCTCGCCCGCCTTCACCGGCGACAAGGTGATCGGTGCGATCCTGTTCGAACGCACCATGGAAGGGCAGGCCGGTGGCAAGCCGGTGCCGCAGGCGCTGGCCGACAAGGGCGTCGTGCCCTTCCTCAAGATCGACAAGGGTCTGGAAGACGAAGCCGATGGCGTGCAGCTGATGAAGCCGATGCCCGGCCTGAACGACCTGCTCGCCCGCGCGGCGAAGCTCGGCATCTTCGGCACCAAGGAACGCTCGGTCATCAACCTTGCCAACCCGCAGGGTATCGCCGCCGTCGTCAAGCAGCAGTTCGAGGTCGCCGCGCAGGTGATCGCCGCCGGACTGATGCCGATCATCGAACCGGAAGTGAACATCAAGAGCGCCGAGCGCGCCGAGGCCGACCAGATCCTCCTCGACGAAACCCTCAAGGCGCTCGATGCCATGACCGGCGACGACAAGGTGATGCTCAAGCTGTCGCTCCCGGCCAAACCCGGCCTGTTCCAGCCGCTGGTCGACCATCCCCGCGTGCTGCGCGTCGTCGCGCTGTCGGGTGGGTTCAGCCGGACCGAGGCCTGTGCCGAACTGGCGAAGAACCCTGGCATCATCGCCAGCTTCAGCCGCGCGTTGCTCTCCGACCTGCGCCAGCAGATGAGCGATGCCGAGTTCGACCAGGCGCTGGGCGACGCCATCGACGAAATCCATTGCGCCTCGACGCAGAAGGCGCTGCTCGCGGCGTAACGCTTTCCTACATGCTCCCAGGCATGGCAAAAGGGCATCGGGCGCTCCGACGTCCGATGCTCTTTGTCATCGTAGCCGCCCCGCCCCACGTCACCCCGGGCTTGACCCGGGGTCCCGCTTCTTCTTCTTCCACCCTACCTACTATTGATAGTCACTCGCAACTGTGCGCGCAAAATGCGTGCGAGTGTGAACTTAGTGAACTTTGACCCCGCGAAACCCTTCCACCCGCCGCGTCGCTGGGGCAGGGAAGGCGGCATGACCCTGAACGAAGACCCGCTCGGCCCACTGTCACCCGATTTCGCGACGCAGTTCGTCCGCGACGTGCGCCGCCCGCCGTGCCAGCTCTACCTGATCTCGCCGCTCGACGTGACCGGCGGCTTCCCCGACCGGCTCGCCCGCGCGCTCGACGCCGGGCCGGTCGCCGCGTTCCAGTTCCGGGTGAAGGACATCGACCAGCACGCCGCCGCGCGGCTGGCCGAACCGCTCCAGAAGATTTGCGCCGACCGCGACGTCGCCTTCATCGTCAACGACAGCATCAGCCTGACCAAGCGGCTGGGTGCCGATGGCGTCCATCTGGGGCAGGAGGATGGCGACGCGCGGGAGGCGCGCGACGTGCTCGGCCCCAATGTCCAGATCGGCGTGACCGTCCATGACAGCCGCCACCTCGCCATGGAAGCGGGCGAGGCCGGCGCGGACTATGTCGCCTTCGGTGCCTTCTATCCGACGACCACCAAGCAGGTCGCGCATGTCGCCGACCCGGTGCTGCTGTCGTGGTGGTCGACCGTCTTCGAACTGCCCTGTGTCGCGATCGGCGGCATCACGCCCGCCAACGCCCCCGAACTGGTCCGCGCCGGTGCTGACTTCCTCGCCGTGTCGGGTGCGGTATGGAATGGCGACGAGGCGGCGGCGGTGCAGGCGTTCGCGGCGGTTCTCGGCAAATAGGGAAACCGCCGCCGCATCCGGTCGTTATCCACCCTCAACGATGTTGGGGATGGTGTATGAAGCGACTGGCCTGGGCGGCACTTCTGGCGAGCGGCGTGGCGGTGGCACAGGCGCCCGCACCCGCGCCGCAGGCGCCCGCGATCGATCGGAATATCCTGCACGCGCAGGTACTGCTCGACCGGCACGGCTTCACGACCGGCGTGATCGACGGCAAGGACAGCGCGCTGTTCAAGCAAGCCCTGCGCGGGTTCCAGACCGCGCGCGGCCTGCCGGTGACCGGCAGGCTCGATGCCGCGACCACCCGCGCGCTCAATCCGAACATGCGCCCCGCAACGGTGACGCTCACCCTGTCCGAACGCGCGCTGGCCGGACCGTACACCAACCCGATTCCCAAGGATTATGCCGATCAGGCGAAGCTGACCACGATCGGCTATCGCTCGCCGCTCGAAAAGCTGGCCGAGATGTTCCATACGACCCCCGCCACGCTGGTCGCGCTCAACAGCCGTGAGACGATGCTCCGCCCCGGCACTCGCGTCGTCTTCCCCAATGTCCTGCCGTCGTCGCGCAGCTATGCCGACACATGGTCGGGCGACTATCGCCAGACGCTCGCCAATCTGAACGTCGACGCCAACCAGCCGCCGGCGGACCGCGTGGTCGTCGACGAATCCGAAGGATGGCTGCGCGCGTACCGGGGCGACAAGATCCTCGCCCAGTTCCCCGCCACCATGGGGTCGGCGCACGACCCGCTGCCGATCGGCGAATGGAAGATTCAGGGCGTCGCCGCCAATCCCGACTGGCAATATAATCCGGCGATCCTGCGCCATGCCGACAAGTCGGACAGCAAGGAGATCGTGCCCCCCGGCCCGAACAATCCGGTCGGCGTGGTCTGGATCGACCTGTCCAAGGAACATTACGGCATCCACGGCACGCCCGAGCCGGAGAATATCGGGAAGACCGAGAGCAATGGCTGCATCCGCCTGACCAACTGGGATGCCGCCCGGCTGTCGCTGATGGTGAAGCCCGGCACGCCGGCGACCTTCCAGCCATAACGGGGGCAGGGGGTGAACCGGATCGGCTGGGCGTTTCTCGCGGTCTTCGTACTGGCGGGCGGGTTGATGGCGTTGCTGGTCGATTTCGGCGGGTCGTCCGCGCCGCCGGTGCGGGCCTTTGCCGACGCGCCGACCCGGCTGGCCGAACGGCCACCCTCGGGCCAGCTGGTCCTGCCGGTACGCGGGGTCGGCTGGTCGACCATCCGCGACAGCTTCGGCGAACCGCGTGCCGGCGGCGAACGGCGGCATAGCGGCGTCGACATCATCGCCCCCGCCGGCGCGCCCGTCGTCGCCGCCGCGCCCGGCACGGTCGAAAAGCTGTTCTACAGCAATGGCGGCGGCGGGGTGACGGCCTATGTCCGCTCGCCCGACCGGCGGCTGTCCTATTATTACGCCCATCTCGCCGCCTATGCTCCGACGCTGCGCGAAGGCGCGGCGGTCCGGGCCGGCGATCCGATCGGCGCGGTCGGCGACACCGGCAATGCCGGGGCGGGCAATTTCCACCTGCATTTCGGCGTCGAACGGCTGAACCCCGACGAGCCATGGTATAAAGGCCGGGCGATCAACCCCTATCCGCTGCTTGCCCGCGGACGGGCGGAGCGGTAAGGGCGCAGCTTCGCTCTTTCCAACAGGTATGGTTCGTCATGAAGATCAGCGGCGTCGACATTCGCCCCGGCAACATCATCGAATATGAAGGCGGTATCTGGCGCGCGGTCAAGATCCAGCATACGCAGCCGGGCAAGGGCGGCGCCTATATGCAGGTCGAAATGAAGAACCTGCGCGACGGCCGCAAGAACAATGTCCGCTTCCGTTCGGCCGAGACGGTCGAGCGCATCCGCCTCGATACGAAGGACTTCCAGTTCCTGTATCCCGAAGGCGACACGCTCGTCTTCATGGACAAGATCACCTATGACCAGGTGACGCTGGCCCGCGACCTGCTCGGCGATGCCGCCGCGTTCCTGCAGGACGGCATGGACGTCGTCATGGAAATGTACGACGACGAAGCGATCAGCGTCCAGCTGCCCGACACGATCGAAGCGACGATCGTCGAGGCCGACGCGGTGGTGAAGGGTCAGACGGCGTCGTCGTCCTACAAGCCCGCCGTGCTCGACAACGGCGTCCGCGTGATGGTCCCGCCGCATATCGCTTCGGGGACGCGCATCGTTGTTGATGTTTACGAGCAGACTTACGTCCGAAGGGCGGATTAAGGCGCAGCGGACGAGAGGGGATAGCGTAGCTATCTCCCCGATCCGCAAGCCCGGCCGGCGCGCGTAGCCGCGACCGACGACACGGGCTTTGCCCGTGTCGCTGCAACGAAGTCATAGGAATAAAAGAAATGTCCGCCCAGTCCGGCCTCATCACCGTCCTCGAACGCGCCGTCCGCAAGACCGGCCCGCGCCTGCGCCGCGACTTCGGCGAGGTCCAGCATCTCCAGGTCAGCCGCAAGGGGCCGGCGGACTTCGTGTCGATGGCCGACAAGCGCGCCGAGGAAACGCTGGTCGAGGAACTGCGCAAGGCGCGTCCCGACTGGGGCATGCTGCTGGAGGAGGGTGGCGAGATCGCCGGCGACCCGACCAAGCCGCGCTGGATCGTCGATCCGCTGGATGGCACCACCAACTTCCTGCACGGCATCCCGCATTTCTCGATCTCGGTGGCGGTCGAGGAGCCCAACGGCGTCGGCGGCAAGCGCGAGATCACCACGGCGATGGTCTATAACCCGATCACCGACGAAGGCTTCTGGGCGGAGAAAGGCCGCGGGGCATGGTTGCAGGGGCAGCGGCTGCGCGTATCGTCGCGGCGCGACCTGTCGGAGGCGCTGATCGCCACCGGCATCCCGTTCCTCGGCCACGGCAATTTCACCGAATGGACCCGCATCTTCGGTGCGGTCGCCCCGGAGGTCGCCGGCATCCGCCGCTTCGGTTCGGCCGCGCTCGACCTCGCCTATGTCGCGGCAGGGCGGTTCGACGGCTTCTGGGAATCGGGGCTGAAGAAGTGGGACATCGCGGCCGGCATGCTGCTGGTGAAGGAAGCGGGCGGCTTCGTCACCGACTATCGCGGTGCCGACCGTGCCTATGAAAAGGGCGAGGTGCTGGCCAGCAACGAACAGATCCAGACCCGCCTCCACAAGCTGGTCGCGGGCGCGCTGCGCTGATCCGGTCGGGTGGCGGCGTTTTGCCGCCAACCACGGCGTTCAGAAGTCGATCGCCTTCTGATATTCGCCCAGCAGCGACTCCCACGTCGCCAGGTTCGCCTTGAACAGCGCGCCCGACAGGCCGCCCTCGTCCAGATCGACGTCCATCTCGATTCGCGGGTCCTTCTCGTCGTCGAGGTAACCTCGCGCGAACCGGTGCGTGGCGTTCCACTTGTTGATCGTGTCGAGCGTCACGCCCTTCTTCACGAACCCGGCATGGAACTGCACCGTCTTGCACGCCTTGTTGTCGGTGCAATTGTAGAAATAGACCGAGAAGTCGACCCCCGCCGCGCCGCTCTTCACCAGCGGATCGCCGCTATCGTCCTTGGTCAGCACCGCGCGGTACCCCGCCTCGCGCAGCGCGGTGACCACCGTTTCCGGCTTGGTCGCGTCGACATTCTGCGCGGCGGCCGGCTGCGCGACGACGGCGCCCGCGATGATGGTTAGTTTCGCCCAGATCCGCATCGATTTCCCCCTCATCGACGACCGCAGCCTTCCCGCACGGTCAACGCCGCCCCGGCATAGCGCGGAAAGTCGGGGAATTGCGAGTGATTCTCATCCTGTTCCGCCCTTGATGCCCCAACGCCATCGTCCTAAAGCCGGCTCCATTCTTACCGCAACCGCGAGAGACCCCACCTTGGTCGACCTGTCGCAATATCTGCCGATCCTGATGTTCCTGGGCGTCGCCCTGGTGCTGTCGACGGCCTTCGTCGTGTTGCCCATGGTGGCATCGCGTTTCACCGGCGCGCACAAGCCGACGCCGGAAAAGCTGACCGAATATGAATGCGGCTTTCCCGCGTTCGAGGATTCGCGCAGCCAGTATGACGTCCGCTTCTATCTGGTCGCCATCCTGTTCATCCTCTTCGATCTCGAAGCCGCGTTCCTATATCCCTGGGCAGTCACGGTGTTCGACCTCGGCTGGACCGCGTGGGTCTCGATGATGATCTTCATCGGCGAACTGGCACTCGGCCTCGTATATGCTTGGAAGATGGGAGCTCTCGAATGGGAGTAGAACTCACGACGCCGCCGCACGGCTTTGGCGCGGGTAACGCCGCCGGCGTGCCGGTGCAGGCGCCCGATCAGGGTTTCTTCAACGACCTGAACGGCGAACTGACCGACAAGGGCTTTCTGGTCACCTCGACCGAGGACCTGTTCCAGTGGGCGCGCACCGGTTCGCTGTGGTGGATGACGTTCGGCCTCGCCTGCTGCGCGGTGGAAATGATCCACGTCAACATGCCGCGCTACGACATGGAGCGCTTCGGTGCCGCGCCGCGCGCATCCCCGCGCCAGTCGGACGTGATGATCGTCGCCGGCACGCTGTGCAACAAGATGGCACCGGCGCTGCGTCGCGTGTACGACCAGATGTCGGAGCCGAAATACGTCATCTCGATGGGCAGCTGCGCCAATGGCGGCGGCTATTACCATTATAGCTACAGTGTCGTGCGCGGTTGCGATCGCGTGGTGCCGGTCGACATCTATGTTCCCGGTTGCCCGCCGACCGCCGAAGCGCTGCTCTATGGCGTGATGCAGTTGCAGCGGAAGATCCGCCGTTCGGGGAGCATCGAACGGTGAGGGCGCCCGCACCCCGCCACGCGCCCAATGACGGGATCATCGACGCGGCGACCGGCGCGCTCGGCGACATGCTGCTCGACGCGCAGGACAAGGTCGGCGAGGTTTCGCTGACCGTCGATCGCGACCGTCTGGTCATCGCGATGGAAACGCTGCGCGACACGCCCGGCCTCAAATACGAGATGCTGGCGGAGATCGCCGGCGTCGACTATCCGGAGCGTCCGGAGCGGTTCGACGTCGTCTATCACCTGCTGTCGATGACCCGGAACCATCGCATCCGCGTGCGCGTGACGACCGACGAGGAACAGCCGGTGCCGTCGGTGACGGGCATCTGGTACAATGCCGGCTGGCTCGAGCGCGAAGTGTACGACATGTACGGCGTGCTGTTCACCGGCAATCCCGACCTGCGTCGCATCCTGACCGATTACGGCTTTCGGGGCCATCCGCTGCGCAAGGACTTCCCGCTGACCGGCTATGTCGAGATGCGCTATTCGGAAGAAGCCAAGCGTGTGGTCTATGAGCCGGTGAAGCTGGCGCAGGATTTCCGCACCTTCGACTTCATGAGTCCATGGGAAGGCGCCGAGTACGTCCTGCCGGGCGACGAAAAGGCCGCCGAGCCGAAGCCGGCCGTCGGAACGGCGCCGGGCGCGCCGACGCCGGTAACCTCCGATCAGGTCAAGCGCGCCGACGACAACGTCAAGGCCGCCGAGCCGAAGGTGGACAAGCCCAAGACGACTGACAGCACGGCTGACTCGGGTGCCGGCAAGCCGCATCCGGGCAACCAGCCCGAATCGAAGCCGGTCGATCCCGACGTGCCGTCGCCCGACGCGGGCAAGCCGCCGGTGGAGGACAAGTAATGGCCGATTACGACCATCAGATCGACGCCGCCAACCCCACGGCCGGCGATGTCGAGATTCAGAACTACACGATCAACTTCGGCCCGCAGCATCCCGCGGCCCACGGCGTGCTCCGTCTCGTCACCGAACTGGACGGCGAGATCGTCGAACGGATCGACCCCCATGTCGGCCTGCTCCATCGTGGCACCGAAAAGCTGATCGAGTACAAGACCTATCAGCAGGCGCTCCCCTACATGGATCGCCTCGATTACTGCTCGCCGCTGTGCATGGAGCACAGCTATGTGCTGGCGGTCGAAAAGCTGCTCGACATCGAAGTGCCGCTGCGCGCGCAATATCTGCGCGTGTTCTTTGCGGAGCTGACCCGCATCTGCAACCACATGCTGAACCTCGGTTCGCACGTGATGGACGTCGGCGCGATGACGCCGAACCTGTGGATGTTCGAGATCCGCGAAGACTGTATGGGCTTTTTCGAGCGCATGTCCGGCGCGCGGATGCACCATAATTACCTGCGGCCGGGCGGCGTCCATCAGGACGTGCCGCTCAAACTGCTGACCGACATCGCGGAATGGCTCGACACCCGCCTGCCGCGTCTGTTCGGCGATGCGATCAGCATGGTTGCCGAAAACCGCATCTTCAAGCAGCGCAACGTCGACATCGCCATCGTCAGTCGCGAAGACGCGGTCCGTTGGGGTTTCTCGGGTCCGATGATCCGTGGCGCGGGCATCCCGTGGGATATTCGCAAGGCGCAGCCTTACGATGCCTATGACCGGGTCGAGTTCGACGTGCCGGTCGGCACGCGCGGCGACTGCTATGACCGGTTCATGGTCCGCGTCGAGGAAGTGTGGCAGTCGGCCCGCATCATGAAGCAGTGTCTGGCGCAGATGCCCGAAGGGCCGATCGCGTCGTCCGACCGCAAGGTCGTGCCGCCCAAGCGCGGCGAGATGAAGCAGTCGATGGAAGCGCTGATCCATCACTTCAAGCTGTACACCGAAGGCTTCCACGTGCCTGCCGGCGAAGTCTATGTCGCGACCGAAAGCCCCAAGGGCGAATTCGGCATCTACATGGTGTCCGACGGCAGCAACAAGCCGTACCGCGTGAAGATCCGCCCGACCGCGTTCAGCCACCTCCAGGCGATGGACTTCATGGCGAAGGGGCACATGCTCGCCGACATCACAGCCATTCTGGGCGCGATGGACATCGTGTTCGGGGAGTGCGACCGGTGAGCCGCCTCGACACCGTGACGGCGATGATGGAGCGCTATAATGCGCGCGACGCGGCGGGCTATGCCGCGTTCTTCGCCGATGACGGCTGCGAGGCGCAATATCGTGGTGCCGTCGTGCGCGACGGGCGCGCGGGCGTGGAAAGCGGAATGGTGGCGGTCTTTGCCGAATTTCCGCAGAACCATGCCGAAGTGCTGCAGTCGTTCGAACTGGGTGAGCGCGTCGTGCTGCACGAACGCGTCCGCCGCTCGGCCGATGCCGAGCCGTTCGA
The DNA here is from genome assembly GCA_036946325.1 of Sphingomonas paucimobilis. GTDB lineage: Bacteria > Pseudomonadota > Alphaproteobacteria > Sphingomonadales > Sphingomonadaceae > Sphingomonas > Sphingomonas paucimobilis_A. Next base: position 1,228,780 of record JAQIJL010000001.1, on the reverse strand, counting down.
CGTGATGACCGTCTATTCGTTCAGCGGCGACAAGGTCAGCCGCGTGGAGTTCATTCGCTGATGGCCGACGCCCCCAACATCCCCGACGAAGCCGAAGTCCGCGCGCGCTGGGGCGATTTCGCCTGGACGCCGGCCAATGCCGAAAAGGCGCGCGAGATCGTCGCGCGCTATCCCGAAGGCCGGCAGCAGTCGTGCACCATTCCGTTCCTCGATCTGGCGCAGCGTCAGGTGGGGGCGGAAACGCATACCCAGGGTTGGCTCCCGGTGCCGGTGATCGAATTCATCGCCCGCGAACTGGGCATGGCCTATATGCGGGTGTACGAGGTCGCGACCTTCTACACGATGTTCAACCTCGCGCCGGTCGGTCGCTATCATGTGCAGGTGTGCGGCACGACGCCGTGCATGCTGCGCGGGTCGGACGATGTCTTCGCCGCTTGCAAGAACCGCGGCCTGATGAAGGGCAAGACCACGCCCGACGGCCTGTTCACGCTGACCGAGGTCGAGTGCATGGGCAATTGCGCGTCGGCGCCGATGGTCCAGATCAACGACGATAATTACGAAGATCTCGACTATGATCGCATGACAGCGATCCTAGAGGCGCTGGGCAAGGGCGAAACGCCGAAGCCGGGTACGCAGGAGCCGGGCCGCCACACCGTCGAACCGGTCGGCGAGCCGACCAATCTGGTAGCGATGATGACCGAGAACCACGATTACCGGCCCGAATGGGGCAACGCCCAAGGTTCGGTCGCGTGAGGGCGCTGGGCAGCCTGTTGATCGCGGTCCTGGTCGGGATCGTCGTGTTGTGGATCGCGCTCGAACTGTTCGTCGGCGCCTTGAAGCTCATCGGCGTCGCCATCGGCATCGCGGCGATGGTTGCCGTATATTTCATCGCCGAAAAGGCGATCGGGAAGGGACGATAAGGATGCTGGCCGACAAGGATCGCATCTTCACCAACGTGTACGGGTTCCAGTCGTGGAACCTCGATGCAGCCGTGATGCGCGGCGACTGGGACAATACCAAGGCGCTGTTGCAGCTGGGGCCGGATACGATCATCGATCGGATCAAGGCATCGGGCCTGCGCGGGCGCGGCGGGGCAGGCTTCCCGACCGGCACCAAATGGTCGTTCATGCCGAAGGCGCCGAAGCCCGACCGGCCGAACTTTCTGGTGATCAACGCCGACGAATCCGAACCGGGTTCGTGCAAGGACCGCGAGATCATCCGCCACGATCCGCACAAGCTGATCGAAGGCGCGCTGGTCGCCGGCTTCGCGATGCGCGCGCGTGCGGCCTATATCTACATTCGCGGCGAATATATCCGCGAGGCCGAGACGCTGTTCGCGGCGATCGCCGAAGCCTATGCCAAGGGTCTGCTGGGCAAGAATGCCTGCGGTTCGGGCTATGACTTCGACGTGTTCGCGCACCGTGGCGCGGGCGCATACATTTGCGGCGAAGAGACCGCGATGCTCGAAAGCCTCGAAGGCAAGAAGGGCCAGCCGCGTCTCAAGCCGCCGTTTCCGGCCGGTGCCGGCCTTTATGGCTGCCCGACGACCGTCAACAACGTCGAATCGATCGCGGTCGTGCCGACCATCCTCCGCCGCAGCCCGGAATGGTTCGCGAGCTTCGGTAACGAGAACAACAAGGGCACCAAGCTCTTCCAGATCAGCGGGCATGTGAACCGTCCCTGCGTGGTCGAGGAAGCGATGAGCATTCCGTTCCGCGAGCTGATCGAAAAGCATTGCGGCGGCATTCGCGGTGGCTGGGACAATCTCCTGTGCGTCATTCCCGGCGGATCGTCGGTGCCGCTGGTCAAGGCCGAGCACATCATCGACGCGCCGATGGATTTCGACGGGTTGAAGGCGGTCGGGTCGGGCCTCGGCACCGCAGCCGTCATCGTCATGGACAAGTCCACCGACGTCGTCCGCGCGATCAGCCGCTTGTCGTACTTCTACAAGCATGAAAGCTGCGGCCAGTGCACGCCGTGCCGCGAAGGTACGGGCTGGATGTGGCGCGTCATGGAACGGCTGCGCACCGGCGACGCCGACCTGTCGGAAATCGATACGTTGCAGCAGGTGACCAAGCAGGTCGAAGGCCACACCATCTGCGCGCTGGGCGACGCGGCGGCATGGCCGATCCAGGGCCTCATCAAGAACTTCCGCCCCGAACTCGAGCGGCGGATCAACGAAAAGCGCGGCGGCGGTTCGCTGCCGATGCAGGAAGCTGCGGAATGATATCGGCTGCGGCCCTGCTGGCGATCGCGTTGGTCGGCGTCCAGTCGAACCGCGACGACATGCGTCCGGCCAAGGCGATCGAGGCCAATCGAACCATGCAGATGTTCAGCGATTGCGTGGCGGGACGCTCGGCAGACACGGCCAAGGTCGACAAGCTGTTTCGCCAGCCCAGTGACGGGCCGGGACTGGCTGCCGCCGGCAAGGCGCTGGGGCTTGGTCAGTGCATGCCCGAATCGCTGTTGCGTACGCAGATGCGGATGTCGCCATCGCTGATGCGGGCGGCGTTGTTCGATGCGCGCTATCGGCGGCAATTCGGCAAGCAGGCGGTGGACATCACGAACGTCGCGCCGCTGACGGTGGCAAACGAGTTCGATGGCACGCCCAGCTCGGTGGATGTCTTTACGCGGCGTTTGGGCGACTGCGTCGTGCGCAAGACTCCCGCCGCATCGCGCGACCTGGCGCTCAGCCGTTCGGGCAGCGATGCGGAGAACCAGGCGCTCACCCTTATCCGCCCCGCGCTCAGCGGTTGCATGACCGCCGACAATACGCTTCGCCTCAGCCGGCCGATGGTTCGCGGCATTGTCGGTGAAGCGCTCTACAAACTTTCGCTGGCGGCCGCCCCCGATGCGGGTCGCATTGCAGGAACGAAGAACTGATGCCCAAGGTCAAAGTCGATGGGGTCGAGGTCGAGGTGCCGCAGGGTGCCACCGTCCTCCAGGCATGTGAAGCGGCGGGCAAGGAAATCCCGCGCTTCTGCTATCACGAGCGGCTGTCGATCGCCGGCAATTGCCGAATGTGTCTGGTCGAGGTGAAGCCGGGGCCGCCCAAGCCGCAGGCATCCTGCGCGCTGCCCGCCGCCGACAATCAGGAAATCCGTACCGACAGCGCGATGGTGAAGGCCGCGCGCGAAGGCGTGATGGAGTTCCTGCTCATCAACCACCCGCTCGACTGCCCGATCTGCGATCAGGGCGGCGAATGCGACCTGCAGGACCAGTCGGTCGCCTATGGTCGCGGCCAGTCGCGCTATGACGAGAACAAGCGCGCGGTCACCGAGAAATATATGGGTCCGATCGTCAAGACGGTCATGACCCGCTGCATCCAGTGCACGCGCTGCATCCGCTTTGCGGAGGAAGTCGCGGGCGTGGAGGAGATCGGCGCGATCTATCGCGGCGAAAACATGCAGATCACCTCGTATCTCGAACAGGCGGTGACCAGCGAACTGTCGGGCAATGTCGTCGACCTGTGCCCGGTCGGCGCGCTGACGTCGAAGCCCTATGCGTTCGAGGCGCGTCCGTGGGAGCTGAAGAAGACGCTCGCCATCGACGTGATGGACGCGGTCGGCACCAACATCCGCCTCGACAGCCGGGGTCGGCAGGTGCTGCGCTGCGTGCCGCGCATCAACGAGGACGTGAACGAGGAATGGGCGCACGACAAGACGCGCCACGCCGTCGACGGTCTGGTCCGTCGTCGCCTCGACAAGCCGTTCGTCCGCAAGGACGGCAAGCTGGTCGCGGCGGAATGGGACGAGGCGTTCGCGGCGATCGCGGCGGTCAATGCCGGTTCGTCGGTTGCGGCGATCGCTGGCGACCTCCTCGATTGCGAGACGATGTTCGCCGCCAAGGCGCTGGTGAACGCGCTCGGTTCGTCGCTGCTCGAAGGGCGGCAGACGGGCATGGCCTATGACATCACCAATTTGGGGTCCGTCGCGTTCAACACGACCATCGCCGGGATCGAGGATGCCGACGCGATCCTGCTGGTCGGCAGCGACCTGCGCCACGAAGCGCCGCTCATCAACACCCGCGTCCGCAAGGCGATCAAGAAGGGCGCGCGCGTTTTCGCCATCGGGCCGGAAGCCGACCTGACCTATAAGGTCGAATGGCTGGGCGACGATCTGGGCCTGCTGAACGGCCTGCCCGATCGCGCGGCCGAAGCGCTCGATGCGGCCACGCGGCCGGCGGTCATCGTCGGTCCGGGCGCGCTGAAGGCAGGTCACGGCGCCGCGTTGAAGCTCGCCCGCGACGGCAATCTGGTCCGCACGCTCGAAGACGGTTCGACGTGGAACGGCTTCAACGTCGTCCACACCGCCGCGGCGCGCATGGGCGCGTTGATGCTGGGCTATGCGCAGGCCGGCGGCATTGCCGACATCGTCGCGGCGAACCCGAAGCTGGTGTTCTTCCTCGGCGCGGACGAGGTCGATTTCGGCCAGTTCGCAGGTAGCACCAAGGTCTATGTCGGCCATCACGGCGACAAAGGCGCGGCGGCGGCGGACATCGTCCTGCCGGGTGCCAGCTATGCCGAAAAGTCCGGTACGTACGTGAACCTCGAAGGGCGCGTGCAGCGCGGCGACCGTGCCGTGTTCCCGCCCGGCGATGCGCGCGAGGACTGGACGATCTTCCGTGCGCTGGGCGAAGTGCTCGGCGTCACGCTGCCGTTCGACGATTTCGCCGGCGTCCGCCGCGCGATGACCGCCGCGGTGCCGGCGCTCGGACAGGAAGGTCTCGCACGTTACGACTGGAACCCGCCGGCGCTCGACGCTAAGGGCGAGGGCAAGGTTGCCTATCCGGTTTCCGACTTCTACCTGACCAACGCCATCTGCCGGGCCAGCCCGACGATGCAGCGTTGTTCGGCCGAACTTGTCCATGGCCAGGATTTCGCGGAGGCCGCCGAGTGACCTCGTTCTTCGAAACTACCGTCGGTCTGCCCTATGGCTGGGCGTGGACCGTCGCGACCTTGGTCGGCATATTGGTCATCGCGCTGCCGCTGATGCTGGCAGTCGCCATGATCATCTATGCCGATCGCAAGATCTGGGCGGCGATGGCGCTGCGCCGGGGGCCGAACGTCGTCGGTCCGCTGGGCCTGCTGCAGTCGTTCGCCGACGGCCTGAAGGTGTTCCTGCAGGAAACGATCGTGCCGTCCTCGGCCAATCGCGGCCTGTTCCTGCTGGCGCCGATCATCACCTTCACCGTCGCGCTGATCGTGTGGGCGGTCATCCCGTTCGATGTCGGCGTCGTGGTCGCGGATATCAATGTCGGCCTGCTCTACATCCTCGCGGCATCGTCGCTGGGCGTGTACGGCGTCATCATCTCGGGCTGGGCGTCGAACTCGAAATATCCCTTCTACTCGGCGCTGCGTGCCGCCGCGCAGATGGTGTCGTACGAAGTCGCGATCGGGTTCGTCCTGATCTCGGTCGTGCTGTGGGCCGGGTCGTTCAACCTGACGACGATCGTGCTCGAACAGCGCGCGCATATCTTCGGCTTCATCAACGGCTTCGGCTTCAATCCGCTGCTGTTCCCGATGGCGGTCGTGTTCCTGATCTCGTCGCTCGCCGAAACCGCACGCGCGCCGTTCGATCTGACCGAAGCGGAATCGGAACTGGTCGCCGGCTATCAGACCGAATATTCGTCGATGGCCTTCGCGCTGTTCTGGCTCGGCGAATATGCCAACGTCATCCTGATGTGCGCGCTCAACGCGCTGCTGTTCTGGGGCGGGTGGCTGCCGCCGGTCGACTGGGCGCCGCTGTACTTCGTGCCGGGCATCATCTGGTTCCTGGCGAAGACCTTCTTCTTCTTCTTCGTGTTCAGCTGGGTCAAGGCGACGGTACCGCGCTACCGTTACGACCAGCTGATGCGGCTGGGCTGGAAAATCTTCCTGCCGCTGTCGCTGACCTTCGTCTTCCTCATCTCGGGCTGGCTGATGTTCCAGCGCGTGGGAGTGCCTGCATGAGTATCGCCCAGACCATCCGATCGTTCACCCTGTGGGAGTTCGTGAAGGCCCATGCGCTGACGCTGCGGTACTTCTTCAAGCCCAAGGCGACGATCAACTACCCGTATGAGAAGAACCCGCTCAGCCCGCGCTTCCGCGGCGAACATGCGCTGCGCCGCTATCCCAACGGGGAAGAGCGGTGCATCGCGTGCAAGCTGTGTGAAGCGGTGTGCCCGGCGCTGGCGATCACGATCGAGGCCGAACCGCGCGAGGACGGCAGCCGCCGTACCACGCGCTACGACATCGACATGACCAAGTGCATCTATTGTGGCCTGTGCCAGGAAGCATGCCCGGTCGATGCGATCGTCGAGGGGCCGAATTTTGAATTCGCCACCGAAACCCGCGAAGAGCTGATCTATCACAAGGACAAGCTGCTCGCGAACGGTGACCGCTGGGAACGCGCGATCGCCGCGAACCTTGCGAGCGACGCGCCCTACCGGTAATGGCGCGCATGTTCCGTACCGGCGGGGGCCACTGGCTCCGCATCGCCGGCAATTCGATTACAGTTTCGTCCCGCAACGACACGCGGGGCGGGCAGGGGGAAGAGCAGCGCTCGTGATCCAGACACTCGCCTTCTATCTGTTCGCCACGATCGTGGTGGCATCGGCAGCGCTGACGATCACGTCGCGCAATCCGGTCCATTCGGTGCTGTGGCTGATCCTCGCATTTTTCAACGCGGCCGGCCTGATGGTCCTGTGCGGTGCCGAATTCATCGCGATGCTGCTTGTCATCGTCTATGTCGGTGCGGTCGCGGTGCTGTTCCTGTTCGTGGTCATGATGCTCGACATCGACTTCACCGAACTCCGCGCCGGCTTCGTCCGCTATCTGCCCGCCGGCCTTGCGCTTGCCGTGCTGCTTGCGGTCGAGCTGGTCGTCGGTGCCTATGCCTGGACCGCGGCTCGGGTCGATCTCGCCAAGCGGATCGCACCGACCGACGTTGCGATCCCGAATATCGAGGCAATCGGGCGGCTGCTCTATTCGCGCTATCTCTACGTCTTCGAAGGCGTCGGGCTAGTGCTGCTGGTCGCAATGATCGGTGCGATCGTGCTGACGCAGCGCAAGCGGGCGGATGCCAAGGCACAGAACATCAATCGCCAGATCAACCGTCGCGCCAAGGATGCGATCCGTAACGTCAATCAGCCCATCGGGCAGGGGGTCGAGCTGTGATCGGTCTTACCCATTATCTGGTCGTCGCGGCGATCCTGTTCACGCTCGGCGTGCTCGGCATCTTCCTCAACCGGAAGAATCTGATCGTCATCCTGATGTCGATCGAACTGATCCTGCTCGCGGTGAACATCAATTTCGTGGCCTTCTCGGCACAGCTGGGCGATCTGGTCGGTCAGATTTTCGCGATGTTCGTGCTGGCGGTCGCCGCCGGTGAAAGCGCGATCGGGCTGGCCATCATGGTCATCTATTTCCGTGGTCGCGGTTCCATCGCGGTCGACGACGTCAACCGGATGAAGGGGTGATGCCGGTGGCTTTTCGGGTTTCGGGGGTGCTTTCGTGAGCGCCATCCATATCGTCGTGTTCCTGCCGCTGCTGGCGTCGATCGTCGCGGGCCTGTCGAACCGCGCGTTCGGCATCGCGCTGCCAAAGATCGTCACGACCGCGGCGCTGTTCGTCGCGGCGGGACTGTCGTGGTCGATCTTCGTTCCCTTCCTGACCGGCTCGGCCGAAGCCGGCGTCACGCCGGTGTCGACCTGGATCCTGTCGGGCGGCATGGACATCGCGTGGGAACTGCGCGTCGATGCGCTGACGGCGGTCATGCTGGTCGTCATCACCAGCGTGTCGGCATTGGTCCACCTCTATAGCTGGGGCTATATGAGCGAGGATCCCGATCAGCCGCGCTTCTTTAGCTATCTCTCGCTATTCACCTTCGCGATGCTGATGCTCGTCACCGCGAACAATCTGGTACAGATGTTCTTCGGTTGGGAAGGCGTCGGTCTGGCGTCGTACCTGCTGATCGGTTTCTGGTTCCGCAAGCCGTCGGCCAATGCCGCGGCGATCAAGGCGTTCGTCGTCAACCGCGTCGGCGACCTCGGCTTCATGCTCGGTATCTTCGGCACCTATCTGGTGTTCGGCACGATCTCGATCCCGGCGATCCTCGAAGCCGCGCCGTCGATGGCCGGCTCGACCATCGGTTTCCTGTGGTTCCGTGCCGATACGATGACGGTGCTCTGCCTGCTGCTGTTCGTGGGGGCCATGGGCAAGTCGGCGCAGCTGGGTCTCCACACCTGGCTGCCGGACGCGATGGAAGGCCCGACTCCGGTGTCGGCGCTGATCCACGCCGCGACGATGGTCACGGCGGGCGTGTTCATGGTGTGCCGCCTGTCGCCGATGTTCGAAACCTCGCCGACCGCGCTGGCGGTGGTGACGGCGGTCGGTGCCGCGACCTGTCTGTTCGCCGCGACGATCGGTCTGGTGCAGACCGACATCAAGCGGGTCATCGCCTATTCGACCTGTTCGCAGCTCGGCTACATGTTCTTCGCGGCGGGCGTCGGCGCCTATGGCGCGGCGATGTTCCACCTGTTTACCCACGCCTTCTTCAAGGCGCTGCTGTTCCTGGGGGCCGGTTCGGTCATCCATGCGATGCACCACGAGCAGGACATGCGCTTCTATGGCGGTCTGCGGAAGCATATCCCGCTGACCTTCTGGGCGATGATGGCGGGTACGCTGGCGATCACCGGTGTCGGCATCTATGGCGTGGGCGGCTTTGCCGGCTATCATTCGAAGGACGCGATCCTCGAAGCGGCCTGGGCAGCAGGCCCCGGCGGCTACGGCGCCTTCTATGTGGGAACCTTCGCCGCGCTGCTGACCAGCTTCTATTCGTGGCGGCTGATGTTCCTGACCTTCTTCGGCACGCCGCGCTGGGCCGGGTCGGAGCATATCCAGCACGCGGTGCATGACGCCCATGGGCATCATGGCGACCATCACGAAACGCATGGTCATGGCCATGATGACGGCAGCCATCCGGCTCCGCCGGCGGCGGAAGATTCGGGCCATGCTCCCTCGACGCACGACGCGCATGCGAGCGATGTCGTCGAAGGTACCGCGGGCTATCATCCGCACGAAAGCCCGTTACCGATGCTGATCCCGCTGATCGTGCTGACGGTCGGTGCGGTGGCGGCCGGATACGTCTTCCACCACTGGTTCATCGAACCGGAGGCGGGCGAGACGTTCTGGAAGGGCAGCCTGTTCTTCAACGAACACCTCATGCACGAAATGCATGGCGTGCCGATCATGGTGAAGCTGGCGGCGACGATCGTCATGGCGATCGGGTTCGTGAGCGCGCTCTACGTCTATATCATGCGGCCTGGGACGGCAGCCGGCATCGCGGAGACCTTCCGCGTCCTGCACCGCTTCCTGCTGCGCAAATGGTATTTCGACGAGTTGTATCACCTGCTCTTCGTCCGCCCGGCCTTCGCGCTCGGTCGCTTCTTCTGGAAGCGTGGCGACGAACAGACGATCAACCGCTTCGGTCCCGACGGATCGGCGACGCTGGTCGGGCTGTCGAGCCGCCTAGCGGTGCGGATGCAGACCGGCTATCTCTACACCTATGCCTTCGTCATGCTGATCGGCCTGACGGCGGCGGTTACTTGGGCGATCGCGTCGTGATGCCCGGTTTCAAGCAATTGGTTCGGGGGAATAACTCGTGAACGGCTTCCCGATCCTGTCGGTGATGCTGCTGGTGCCGGCAGTCGCAGCGATGCTGTGTCTGTTCGTATCGGCGAATGGAGCGCGCTGGACCGCGCTGGTCGCCACGCTGGTCAATTTCGCGCTGGGCGTGCTGCTCTGGGCGAATTACGATATCGGCGGCGCGCAGTGGCAGTTCGTCGAGGCGCCGGCGCTGGGCGATTTCGGCGTGTTCCGCTATGCGCTCGGCATCGACGGCTTCGCGCTGATGCTGATCATGCTCAGCGTGTTCCTGATGCCGATCTGCATCGGTGCGTCGTGGAAGTCGGTCACCAATCGCGTGCCCGAATATATGGCGCTGTTCCTGACCGTCGAAGTGCTGATGATCGGCACCTTCGCTGCGCAGGATCTGCTGCTGTTCTACGTCTTCTTCGAAGCCGGCCTGATCCCGATGTACCTCATCATCGGCATCTGGGGCGGGGCCAACCGCATCTACGCATCGTACAAGTTCTTCCTGTACACGCTGCTCGGCTCGCTGCTCATGCTGATCGCGATGATCTACATGGTCCAGACGGCGGGTACGTCGGACATCCCGACGCTGATGGCCTATGACTTCCCGGCGCATGTCCAGACATGGCTGTGGCTGGCGTTCTTCGCCTCGTTCGCGGTGAAGATGCCGATGTGGCCGGTCCATACGTGGTTGCCCGACGCGCACGTTCAGGCGCCGACCGCCGGTTCGGTCATTCTGGCCGGCGTGTTGCTGAAGCTTGGCGGCTATGGCTTCCTCCGCTTCTCGATCCCGATGTTTCCGGAGGCGTCGGGTCAGCTGACGTGGCTGATCCTCGGCTTGTCGGCGGTGGCGGTCGTCTACACCTCGCTCGTCGCGCTGGTGCAGTCGGACATGAAGAAGCTGATCGCCTATTCGTCGGTCGCGCACATGGCGATCGTCACGATCGGGCTGTTCGCCTTCAACCAGCAGGGTATCGAAGGCGCGATGATCGTGATGCTCAGCCACGGGCTGGTGTCGGGCGCGCTCTTCCTGTGCGTCGGCATCATCTATGACCGGCTGCATACGCGGGAAATCGCACGCTATGGCGGTCTGGCGATCAACATGCCGCGCTATGCCGTGTTCTTCCTGCTGTTCACCATGGCGTCGATCGGTCTGCCGGGTACGTCGGGCTTTGTCGGCGAATTTCTGAGCCTTGCCGGCACCTATCAGGTTTCGACCTGGGCGGCGCTGATCTGCACCACGGGTATCATCTTCGGCGCGGCCTATTCGCTCTATCTTTACCGACGCATTGCACTCGGCGATCTGGTCCACGACGATGTGAAGGCGATGCCGGACGTATCGATGCGCGAACTGGCGCTGCTGGCGCCGATCGCGGCAGTCGTGTTGTGGATGGGCGTCTATCCGGAAAGCTTCATGGCGCCGATGCGCAAGGACGTCGGCCTGCTGGTCGCACGGATCGAGCGCGCGACGCCGCCATCGGACTCACGGCCGACCCCGGGTAACCCGGCGGCGGCAGCGGCGAAGGCCGCGGAACATGGAACGGGCGCGGCAGCGGCGCACGGGGAAACGCACTGATGAGCTACGCCGAACAACTTTCGATGACGCTGCCCGAACTGGTGCTGGCGGTCGGGGCGATCGTCCTGATGCTGGTATCGGCCTGGGGCAAGCAGGCGGCGGCGCGCGGCGTCAGCATCGCGGCGGTCTTCGTCCTGGCGGGCGCCGGCGTCGCGCTGATCGGTAACGGATCGTCCGGCGGGACCGCGTTCGATGGCATGTATCGCGCCGACGCGTTCGCTGCCTTTGCCAAGGTCCTGATCTATGCGGCGTCGGCCGTCGCGATCATCATCGCGCCACGCTTCTTCGAGCGGACCAGCGGGGACGACCTGAAGCCCGAATATCCGGTGCTGATCCTGTTGTCGGCATGTGGCATGGGCATGATGGTATCGGCATCCGACCTGCTGCTGCTCTATGTCGGTCTCGAACTGCAGAGCCTCGCGGCATATGTCCTCGCCAGCTTCATGCGGCGCGACACGCGTTCGGCCGAAGCGGGCCTGAAATATTTCGTCCTCGGCGCGCTTGCCTCGGGCATTCTGCTCTACGGCGTCAGCCTGGTGTACGGCTTTGCCGGCACGACCTTGTTCAACGACATCGCGATCGCCTATGCCGGTCCCCGCAACATGGGCCTGTTGTTCGGGCTGGTGTTCGTGTTCGCCGGCTTGGCGTTCAAGCTCGCCGCCGTGCCGTTCCATATGTGGACGCCCGACGTCTATGAAGGCGCGCCGACGCCGGTCACGGCTTTCTTCGCCTCGGCGCCGAAGGTTGCCGCAATGGCGATGGCGCTGCGTGTCGCGGTCGAAGCGATGGGGCCTGCCGTCCTCGAATGGCGGCAGATCGTGATCTTCGCGGCGCTCGCATCGATCATTCTGGGTGCGGTCGGCGCGATCGGGCAGAAGAACATCAAGCGCCTGCTCGCCTATTCGTCGATCAACAATGTCGGCTTCGCGCTGATCGGTCTTGCCGCCGGATCGGCACAGGGCGTGGCGGGCGTGTTGTTCTACCTCGCCGTTTATGTCGTGATGACGCTCGGATCGTTCCTGATCGTCCTGCAGATGCGCGACGAGAACGGACAGCCGGTCGAGACGGTCGCGAGCCTTGCGGGTCTGTCGCGGACGCGACCGGCGCTCGCCTTCGCGCTGATGATCTTCATGTTCTCGCTGGCCGGCATCCCGCCGCTGTTCGGCTTCTGGGCCAAATACGCGGTGTTCGAAGCTGCGGTACAGGCCGGGCTGTTGTCGCTGGCGGTGATCGGTATCGCCGCGTCGACGATCGGTGCCTTCTATTATCTGCGCGTCGTCAAGACGATGTACTTCGACGAACCGGCCCCGGCCTTCGGACGCGAACCCGCGCTGGTCGAAGGGGGTCTGACGCTGGCGGCGGCGATCGTGATCTCGCCGGTCAGCCTCTTCCTGATCGCGCCCCTGTCGGCATGGTCGCTGGCAGCGGCACGGGCGCTGTTCTGACGGTTCGCGTCGTCGGCGAAACGGGGTCGACCAATGCCGACCTGCTCGCCGCAGCGGAAGCGGGTGCGGCGGAAGGGATATGGCTGCGCGCCGAACGCCAAAGTTCGGGGCGCGGCCGGGTCGGACGTCGCTGGTCGGATGGTGCGGGCAATCTGTTCGCCAGTACGATCGTCCGTCTGGCCCCGGGCGATCCCGCCGCGCCGACCTTGACCCTGGTCGCTGCCGTTGCCTTGGCTGAAGCGATTTCGGCGGTCGCACCGGGGCAGGCGATGATCAAATGGCCCAACGATCTATTGATCGGCGGGGCTAAACTGTCGGGCATCCTGCTCGAACGCGGGGGCGACACCGCCGTCGTGATCGGCTTCGGCGTCAACGTGGCGAGCCACCCGCATCTGGCGGATCGCCCGACCACCAGCCTTGCCGAACAAGGTGTCGATATCGACCCGCCGGCGTTGCTGGAACTGCTGCGCGAACGGTTCGCCCTGTGGCTGGATCGGTGGCGCAACCACGAACTGAGCTCCGTCCGGACCGCGTGGGAGGTCATGGCACATCCGCACGGGACGCCCCTGCGGGTCCGGTTGCCCGATGGCAGTGATCGCGAAGGAGCGTTCGGCGGACTGGACGCAGACGGGGCGTTGCGGTTGGTCGGTCGCGACGGAGCCGTCACGCTGGTACATGCCGGTGACGTCTTTGCCTGATCAGTTCCGCAGCGTTTCGGCACCGGCTGCCGACCGCCAGAGCTTGTCGGCGGTCGGCGTAACCTCTACCGCAGGGCGCAGCATGCCGTGCGGGCATGGCGGGGAAATTCGATGCTGCTAGCGATCGACGCCGGCAATACCAATATCGTGTTCGCGCTGGTCGACGGCGATACGATCGTCGCACGCTGGCGCATCGCGACCGACCCCCGCCGCACCGCAGACGAATATGCCGTGTGGCTCAGTCAGTTGCTGGCGCTTGATGGCCGCGATCGGTCGGTAGTGACCGGCGTCATCATCGGGACGGTCGTGCCGCGCGCGCTCCACAATCTCGAAGTGCTGGCGATCAAATATTTCGGGGTCGAGGCGCTGGTCGCCGGGCGGGGCGCGGCGGCGTTCGGCATCGCGCTGGATGTCGAGGAGCCGCACGCCGTCGGCGCCGATCGGGCGCTCAACGCGATTGCCGCGCACGCTGCGCATCGTGGCGACCTGATCGTCGTCGACTTCGGTACCGCGGCCACGTTCGACGTCGTCGACTATTCCGGCGCGTATAAGGGCGGCATCATTGCCCCGGGGATCAACCTGTCGCTCGATGCGCTGGTGACGGCGGCGGCGAAGCTGCCCCGCATCGCGATCGAAGCACCGCTGTCGACCAGCGTGATCGGCCGCAACACCGCCGACCAGATGCATATCGGCATCTATTGGGGCTATATCGCGATGATCGAGGGGCTGGTCGCGCGGATGAAGGCGGAGATCGGCCGCCCGGTTCGCGTGATCGCCACCGGCGGTCTGGCGATCCTGTTCGAGAAACATACGCAGGTGTTCGACCAGGTCGAACAAGACCTGACCATCACGGGACTGGCGATGCTGTGGCGCCGCACCCATATCACTACAGCAACGTAACGAAGCAAACCGACCCGCGAATGGGCGCGGGCATTGAAAGAAATTGAGTGACACCAAAGAAAGAACTGCTCTTCGTCGCGCTCGGCGGATCGGGCGAAATCGGCATGAACGTCAACCTGTACGGCACCGCCGGCAAGTGGCTGATGATCGATTGCGGCGTGACCTTTGCCGACCCGGCCTATCCGGGCATCGATGTGATGCTGCCCGACCTGCAATTCATCGAGGAACGCGGCGACCAGCTGCTGGGCATCGTGATCACCCATGGGCATGAGGACCATATCGGCGCGCTGCCCTATCTGGCCGCCGATCTGGGTGTGCCGATCTATGCGACGCCGTTCACCGCTGGCCTTATCCGCGGCAAGCTGGACGAGGAAGGCATTGCCGACCGCGTAAAGCTGAAGATCATTCCCCTGGGCGGCGACGTGACCGTCGGCCCGTTCGGCGTGAAGTTCGTGCCGATGGCGCATTCCATCCCGGAATCGACTTCGCTCGTCATCTCGACGCCACATGGCAACGTGTTCCATTCGGGCGACTGGAAGCTGGACGCGCAACCGATGGTCGCGACGCCGACGACGCCGGAGGAACTGACCGCGATCGGTGACGATGGCATCCTCGCGCTCGTCTGCGATTCGACCAACGTCTTTAACACCGAGGCGTCGGGGTCCGAGGCGGATGTCCGCAAGGGGCTGTTCGAACAGATTTCGTCGGCGCAGGGGCGGCGGGTGATGGTCACCAGCTTCGCGTCGAACGCGGCACGCCTGCACACGCTGGGCGAGGTCGCGCGCGATACCAACCGCAAGGTGTGCGTGGCGGGCCGTTCGCTCGACCGCATCCTCAAGGTCGCAAAGGCCACCGGCTATCTGAAGGACTTCCCGCAGACGGTCGATTTCGACACCGCGATGCGCCTGCCGCGCGATCAGGTGCTGATCATCGCGACCGGGGGGCAGGGCGAACAGCGCGCGGCGCTGGCCCGCATCGCGAACCGCGAACACCAGCTGAGCCTCGAAGCCGGCGACCGGGTCATCTTCTCGTCGAAACAGATTCCGGGCAACGAAGTCGCGATCGGGCGCATTCAGAACCAGCTGGCAGCCGCCGGAATCGAGATGATCACCGACCGGCAGGCGCATGTTCACGTCTCCGGCCATCCAGGCCGTCCGGAGCTTGCCAAGCTCTATGGCTGGCTGCGGCCGAAGGTGCTGATGCCGGTCCATGGCGAGATGCGGCACCTGATGGAACATGCCCGGTTTGGCCTGTCTCAGGGGATCAAGCAGACGCTGGTACAGACCAATGGCGATATCGTGCGACTGGCACCGGGTAATCCGGTCAAGGTCGGCAACGCGGCGGTCGGACGGCTTGCGCTGGACGGCGACGTGATCCTGCCGGCGGATGGGACGACCATCAACGAACGGCGCAAGCTGGCGGCCTATGGCCACATGTCGGTCGCGGTGGCGGTCGACCGGCGCGGGCAGCTGATCGGCGAGCCACAGATCCGCGTGCAGGGTGTTCCGGTCGAGGAAGACCGCGAACCGTTCCTCGACGAAGCGGTCGATGCGGCGGCGGAAGCGGTGGCGTCGAAGGGACGCGAACGGTCCAAGCTGCCCGAGGCAATCCGTCTGGCGGTGCGTCGCGTCGCGACGCGCTGGACCGGCAAGAAGCCGGTCGTCGACGTCCTCATCATCCCGGCCTGACGCAACATGGCGTGGCAGTCGGCACTGGCGATCTACCTGCTGTTCTGGGTGTTCGCCATGTTTCTGGTCCTGCCGTTCGGGGTTCGCACCACGCATGAGGCGGGCGAACCCCCGGTGCCGGGACAGGCCGACAGCGCGCCGGCGGGGTTCAGTTTCGGCCGGATGGCATGGCGCACGACGATCGTCGCGACCGTGCTGTTCGCCCTATTCTATCTGAACTTCGTGTTCGGATGGGTGACCGCGGATATGCTCGACTTCTACCGCTGAGGGCGGTCGTTGCGCGTAGCTCGTTGCGCGCCGTTTGCTTCTACCTTTATCCCGTTCGTTTCGAGCGCAGGTTCGAGCTTGTCGAGAACCGTAGTCGAGAAGGCGTCGCGTCAAACGGGGCGTTCTCGACGGACGCTTCTCGACAGGCTCGAAGCTGCTCGAACCGGGCGGGTAGGGAGGATGAGAAGGGGCGGAGGCTCAGCTCCGCAGCCGTTCGATCGCCTGCGCCAGTACGACGTACAGCTTGCCCATGTCCGACGACAGCAGCGTCACCCCCATCGGCGACCCGTCGCGCAGCGTCAGGATATGGCGCAGCATCGCTTCGAAATCGTGGATGTAGCGGTTGACCTGATCGCGGAAGCCGTCGTCCTGATCGTAGAGCATCGCGATCTCGCGTGCCTGCGCGCTGTCGATCAGGCGGACGGCGCGGCGGGTGAAGACGCCGCGGTCGCCCTTCAGATAGGCCGCCCACGCCGTGTCCGACACATCGGTCGACAGCGAGCGGGCGATGTCGATCGCGGCGGAGTTCATCGCCTCGATCAACAACGATACCCGGCGCGAGAACTGGTCGCCGTCGGCCGCCTCGCGCTCGGCTCGTGCTGCGGCGATGCGTTCGTCCAACTGCTTGCTGGTGTCGGCGATGTCGAGCATCTGCCGCGACAGGCGTTCCGATGCCTCGATCGCCGAAGCGACCGCATGGTTCGCGATGGTCGAGAGTTCGGCTACTTGCGCGGTCACCGCATTGTCGACCGCGTTGGCCAGCGCGCGGGCGCCCTGCGTTTCGAGGTCGCGCGCGGCGTCGGGCAGAACCTTTGCCAGCGTCTCGCGAGCCTGCTCGCTGGCCGCTTCGGCGGTGTCGCGGATGCGCAACATCGCCTCCGACAGGCGAGGCGCGGCGTCCTCGGCGAAGCGGACGGTGGTGGCGATGGTATCGTCGACGATGGTGCGGACACCCTCGATCCGTTCTGCGCCCCGGTCGAGCGTGTCGAGCAGCGATTGCTGTACGGTCGAGAGCGTGTCGCGCTGCATCGCCACCACGCCGGCAATCGCCTCGATCGCGTCGTGCGTGCTTTCGGCGGCGGTGACCAGCGCCAGCAATTCGGGCTTCGACCCGGCGACCACCGCGCGGCTATCGGCGATGCGCGCGTCGAGGCGGTCGAGCGCGCCGGGCAACGTCTCGTCCATTTCGCGGGCGGCGGCGTCGAGCGCGGTCAGTACTTCTTCGGCCGTGGCGATCACCCGGCGGGCGGTATCGTCGCCATTGGCGAGCGCCTCGGCCAGCGCATCGGCGACCTGGGTCAGGGCGCCGACCGATCCGGCCACCGCCTGCGCACGTTCGACGCCGGTGGTGCGCAGCAGGTCGAACCGTTCGTCCACGCCCGACAGGCCGTCGTTGAGCAGGGTAAGCAACGCTTCGCTGTCACGGCGACGGTCGTCGAGCTGGCTGGCGAGGCTGCGGATCGAGCCGTCGATCTGCGCGACGCGGGTGGCGAGCAGGTCGGCGCCCTCGCGCCCGGCGCGTTCGATCGCCGATCCGTTCGCCTCGATCATCGCGATGGTCGCGTCGCCCTGTGCGGTAATCGCCTTGCGCGATTCGTCGATGGCGGCCGCCGCACGGTCGAGCACCGCGTCGATTGCGCCCGACATGGTGGCGATCACGCTTTCCAGACGGGCGCCGGCGCTCTCGCTGGTCGCCTCCATCCGGTTCATATGCGCCGCCAGCCGCTGCGCCGCGCCGCCGGCAAGGTCGTCGGCCTCCCGCGCGCGCTGGGCGACGTTCGCGAGCTGCGCGTCGAGTGCCGCGACCCGCTCGCTGGCGGTCAGGCCGGTCGCGTCGAGCAGGGTGGCCAGTTCCGCCGTTTCCGAATGGGCGCGCGGCAGGGTCGCGAGGACGGTGGCCAGCCGCTGTTCGGTGGTCTGGCTCATGCGGTCGAGCGTTGCCGTGGTCTCGCCGATCGCCGCGATCTGTTCGCGCATATCGGCGCTGATCCCGCGCAGCCGGTCGGTCGCGGCGTCGCCCAGCATCATCAGCGACGCGCTTTGCTCGACCACTTCGGCACGCGATTCGGCAAGGGTCCGGCGGACCGACTCCAGCACCTGCTCCAGCGCAAAGGCTTCGGCGCGCATCGACTGTGCGGTGGCGGCGAAGCGGCGGGCTTCGCTGCGGCTGTTCCGGCGCAGCAACAGCCAGCCGATGCCGAGCAGCATCGGCGGCACGCACAGCGCGGCGATGAAGGAGGTGACGCCGATCGGCCCGAGCGCGGGGAGGGAGGGCGCGCTCCACGCGAGCATCCCGCCGATCCACGCAATGACGGCCATGCCGGCGAGCGAAGGGCCGATCCAGTTGCGGCGGATCGGTTCGGCGTCAGGGAACGCCTCTGCCAGCCAGTGTTGCGTGTCGTCGGCCACGGCATCTGGTGCCGTGAACCCGTCGTCGGCGTCGTGGCGATGCTGATGCAGCCCGGTGATCGAACCCCCGTTCATACCCGGCGTCTATCACGATCGAAGGGACAGCGACAGCCGGGTAAGACTCCGTTAACCCCGTTCGCGCTATTCCGATTCCATGGCTTATGATCCCGGTGCGATCGATGCGACGCTGGCGGCGGCGGTGGGCGACGAGCCGCTGCTGATCGCCGAACTGCGCGGGGCATTCATTGACAGCGCCCGGCGGGTGTTGACCACCATGGAAACCGCGACCGGCGATCAATGGGCGGCCGCAGCGTTCCGGCTGAAGGGTCTCGCGGCGAGCTTCGGTGCGGTCCGGTTGATGACGCTGGCGGCCGAGGCGGCGCTGGCACCGGTCGGGGATGCTGCGACATTGCGCCGGCTGCACCGGGCGATCGATCGCTTCTGATCAGCGGCGGCGCGACAATTCACGCATTGCGCATTCGAGACCGTCGATCGTCAGCGGATACATCCGGTCGGCGAACAGCTCGCGGATCAGCTTGGTCGAATGGGTCCAGTCCCAATGCGCCTGCGGGGCGGGGTTGATCCATGCCGCCGACCGCCAGTGCGCGGTCATCCGTTGCAGCCAGACCGCACCCGCTTCCTCGTTATGATGCTCGACCGATCCGCCTGGTTGGACGATCTCATACGGACTCATCGCCGCGTCGCCGACGACGACCAGACGATAGTCGGGACCATAGGTGCGCAGCAGTTCGGCGGTCGATTGCCGTTCGGCGAAGCGGCGACGATTGTCGCGCCAGACGCCTTCGTAGATGCAGTTGTGGAAGTAGAAGAATTCGAGATGGCGAAACTCGGCGGTGGCGGCGGAGAACAACTCCTCCACCTGCTCGACGAACGGGTCCATCGACCCGCCGACGTCGAGGAACAGCAGCAGCTTGACCGCATTGCGGCGGGGCGCACGCATCGCGACGTCGAGCCAGCCACGCCGCGCGGTATCGGCGATGGTGGTGTCGAGATCGAGTTCGTCGGCATTCCCCTCCCGCGCGAAACGGCGGAGGCGGCGCAGCGCGACCTTCAGGTTGCGGGTCCCTAGTTCGCGGTCGTTGTCGAGGTTGCGAAAGGCGCGCTGTTCCCAGACCTTTACCGCGCGGCGATGCCGGCTCTCGCCGCCGATGCGAATGCCTTCGGGGTTGTAGCCACCATGGCCAAACGGACTGGTCCCGCCGGTGCCGATCCATTTCGATCCGCCATGATGTGCCTCGTCCTGCTCGGCGAGGCGCTGGCGGAGGGTTTCCATCAACTGGTCCCAGCCGCCGGTCGCAGCAATTTCCGCCATCTGTTCGGGTGAGAGGTAGCGTTCGGCGATCGCGCGGAGCCAGTCGGCGGGGATTGCAACCGGATCGACCCCCGCCGGTGTCGCGATGCCGTCGAATATTTCGCCGAACACGCGGTCGAACCGGTCGATCATGGCTTCGTCCTTCACGAACGTCGCCCGGGCGAGGTGGTAGAAGGCGTCGAGCGTGGGTTCGATGACGCCGCGATCGATCGCGTCGATCAAGACGAGATGTTCGCGGATGCCGACCGACAGGCCGGCGCGGCGCAGCGCTTCGACGAACGAATGAAACATTGCGTCGGCTTACCGCATCGCGCCGTATAACCGCCAGTGCGTACCCGACAGACCGACCGGATCGCCGCGCGCGATCTCGCGATAGGCGCGACTGCACCAGCGCGGTTGCGGGGGGAAGGGGGCGTCGCCATCGCGTTCGACGAAGTGGAAGCGGGAAGGCGGGCAGGGGGTGCCGGCGATGGTAAGCGGGTAATGTCGTGCGCGCGCGGCGGCGATCAGGATCGCGCTCGACCGGTCATAGTCGAGCGATACCGTCGCGCCGCGCGGAGAGACCCTTGTCAGCGTTGCGACCGCCCGGCCGGGGTCACCGCGGAGATTGCGGATCATGGCAAAGTCGGCAACGGCGGCGTTGGCGAGGAAGGCCAGCGCAATGATGCCCGCCAGCCATCGGCCGGTCCGCTGCTTCCATACCAGCGGCAGCACGACCGCGGTCAGTAGCATGAGCGGCGGCACGACCACGACATAATAGCGTGATGCTCCGCTGTTCGGCAGCGCGAGCAATGCGACGACCAGCGGCAGGGCGCAGGCGAACAGGGCGAGCGTCGCCAATCGGTCGCGGATGCCGCGCGCCAGATAGGCGACAGGGGCGAGAATGATCGCCGAGCCGAACATGCCCCTGGCCAGCTGGTTCATCGCGTCGAGCCATTTGGTCCAATCATGCGCTTCGCGATTGCCGAGATGGAACCCGCTTCCGCCCGTCCTCGCGGCGAACCATGCTACGGCAACCAGCAGGATGGCGACGATTGCTGCCGGGGCGAACAAGGCGATGGTCTCGCGCACCCCCCGCCGCCAGCCGGCGCGGCGCGAGCGCTCCGCCAAGATCCACAAGGTCAGGATCGTCAGGCCGAACACCATCGTCGCCTGTGCGAGGCACCCGAGCAACGCCGCAATCGCCAGCGCGGTCGACGGCTTCGCTTGCACCGGATCGGCCAGCCAGCGGTCGGCGATGTCGATGGCCCAGACCCAGGCGAGCAGCATCGGCGCATAACCCCGTGCTTCCGCGCCATAGGTGAACAGGAAGGGCGCGAGGCAGAAGGCTACCGTGGCCATGATCGCGGGTGCCGGACCCCGCCGCCCGGCTATCGCAGCGGCGACGAGGATGGTCGCCGACCCGCTGGCGATCGACAGCGTACGCTGGAGCAGCGGCGGGGCGTCC
The DNA here is from genome assembly GCA_036946325.1 of Sphingomonas paucimobilis. Classification (GTDB taxonomy): domain Bacteria; phylum Pseudomonadota; class Alphaproteobacteria; order Sphingomonadales; family Sphingomonadaceae; genus Sphingomonas; species Sphingomonas paucimobilis_A. The sequence continues at coordinate 1,207,386 of JAQIJL010000001.1, read as the reverse complement.
GGGCCGACCAGTTGCAACCACAGTGTATTCAGATGGTGGTTGTTGTCGTGATTGATCTGGAACAGCACGCCGGCCGGCGTCGCCACCTCCTGCGCGAACACGGCCGACCATGCCTCGTCCAGCCAGAGGCCGCCCCGCGCCGCGAGGCAGCGCAGCAGCAGTCCCGCCAGCGCGATGCCGGCAACGACGATCCAGTGTTCGCGGCGCATGCCCATCCCCATGGGCGAGGGTCTAGCCGACAGGATCGGCAGCCGTCACGCTTTCAGCGGGCATAGGCGTCGATCAGCGACCCGACATAGTCCGGCGCCGCGCTGCTCAGTTCGGTCGCGGGGCGGGGGCCATAGATGAAGCCGTGGGTCGGATAAACCGAACTGCCCAATCCTTGGGAATCCCGATACCAGACTTTCACCCGCGTCCAGTCGCCCTTGGCCGACACGTCGAATACGGTCACGTCCTGTTCGACGCCGCCGCGTACCCCGTTGATCCGCGACCAGTTGGCGTGCGTTACCATCGCCACGCGCGGTTCCACCACGCGGCTGATGACGAGGACATGGCCCAGCGGCAGTCGCGACGTCTTGGCAAAGGTCAGGACGGCGCCGATTTTCGGCGTGTGGCCCCGAGGATAGCGGCCATTGGCCTGATCCCACCATGTCCACGCATCGCCATAGATTTCGACTCCCGACGCGGCCCTCGCGAAGGGGACGCACTGCCCGACATAATCGAGCAGCGAACGCGCCCCGAGCGGGAAGCTGGCGGCACCGGCAAAGACGAGGAGCAACAGGCCCCGGACAAGCGAACCAAACATGCCCGCAATTGTGCATTCCGGATGGTGACCGACCGGTTGGCGATCATGGTTAACGAAATGCTACGGGCACGTATCGTCGCGCCGTCGCAACGGCTCGCCGCTATCAGCCTTTGCGCCGGTGCAGGAAGGCCAGCCGTTCGAACAGCATGACGTCCGCCTCGTTCTTGAGCAGCGCGCCGTGCAGCGGCGGAATCGCCTTGGCCGGGTCGTGCGACGCCAGCACCTCCAGCGGCATGTCGTCGTGCAGCAGCAGCTTCAGCCAGTCGATCAGCTCGCTGGTCGATGGCTTCTTTTTCAACCCTGGCGTGTCGCGCACCGCGAAGAACAGGTCGAGCGCGCGATTGACCAGCGAGGTCTGGATGCCGGGAAAATGCACGTCGAGGATCGCCTGCATCGTCGCCCGGTCGGGGAAGCGGATGTAATGGAAGAAGCAGCGGCGCAGGAACGCGTCGGGCAGTTCCTTCTCGTTGTTGGACGTGATGACGACGATCGGCCGCTCGCGCGCTGTCACCCGCTCACCGGTTTCGTAGACATCGAACGCCATGCGATCGAGTTCGTGGAGCAGGTCGTTGGGGAATTCGATATCGGCCTTGTCGACCTCGTCGATCAGCAGCACCGGCAGGGTCGGGCTGACGAACGCCTCCCACAGCTTTCCCCGGCGGATATAGTTGGCGATGTCATGGACGCGCGGATCACCGAGCTGCCCGTCGCGCAAGCGCGCCACCGCGTCATATTCGTACAGGCCCTGCTGCGCGCGGGTGGTCGATTTGACGTTCCATTCGATCAGCGGCGCACCGATCGCCCGCGCGATCTCCTGCGCCAGCACGGTCTTGCCCGTACCCGGCTCGCCCTTGACCAGCAGCGGGCGACGCAGCGTCACCGCCGCATTGACCGCGACTTTCAGGTCGTCGGTCGCGACATAATCCTCGGTTCCCTCGAAGCGCATCGGTGGTGTCGTCATGGCCTCGACCCTAGGCGGCAAGACGCGCGCGCGCTAGCCGCGGCTTTCCGCCCGGGCGAGCAGCAGGTCCCATAGCCCGCGATGCTGGGCGAGCAATTGTTGCAGGCCGAAGGTCATGGCACGTTCGACCGGTGCCTCGGCCGTGACGGTGTCGATCAGGCGCAAGGTCTGGGCGACGGAGGGCAGGGCGGCCGGGATCGGCTCCAGCCCCAGCCGGATCGCGGCGGCGTCCAGCGAACGGCGGATCACCGGCCAGTCGAGCGTGACCGCAATCGCCGCGCCCAGCGCGCAACCCGGGCGCCCCGACCGCGCCAGCAGGTCGATGGCGTGGCGCTGGGCTGCCAATGCCGCTTCCGCTGCCGCCTGACCCGGCGTACCGGGCGGCGGGCCGGCGGCGGCGGACACGCGGATCAGATAGGCGCGTTCCTCGGCAAAGGCCGCCGCCGCCTGTTCCAGCCACGGCGCGGCGGACGGGTGTACGTCGCAGCGCGCGGCATGATCGACGACGCCCGGATGGCGACCATGCAGCGAGCAGAGCTGGTGCAGCGCGTCGGCGATGTCACGCAGCAGCGCGTCGTTCCGCGACAGCCGGTCGGGCGCGACATGCCCGGCGCTGCCATCGGCGCGGACGATCCGCGACAGACGTTCCGCGGTATCGCATCCATCCCTGTTCGCAATCGCCACTATCAACCGCCGGCTCCCATGATCTCGATGGGAGCGGTATGGCGACAATAGATAACCCAAGCGCGTAGGAACACGGTTGCCGGCATTTTAACCGCGATGTCCGGCGGATTAACACGACCGGAACTGTCCCGAAACGAAGCGCCCCGGCGCTTTGGTAAGGGCCGGGGCGGTCGATTACTGGTCGAGGAAGGAGCGCATCTTACGGCTGCGGCTGGGGTGCTTGAGCTTGCGCAGCGCCTTCGCCTCGATCTGCCGGATGCGTTCGCGGGTCACGCTGAACTGTTGCCCGACCTCTTCGAGGGTATGGTCGGTGTTCATGCCGATGCCGAAGCGCATGCGCAGCACGCGTTCTTCGCGGGGCGTCAGCGAAGCAAGGACGCGGGTGACCGTTTCCTTCAGATTGGCCTGGATCGCGGCATCGACCGGGATGATCGCGTTCTTGTCCTCGATGAAGTCGCCGAGATGCGAATCCTCCTCGTCGCCGATCGGCGTTTCGAGGGAGATCGGTTCCTTGGCGATCTTCATCACCTTGCGAACCTTTTCGAGCGGCATCGACAGCCGTTCGGCCATTTCCTCCGGCGTCGGTTCGCGGCCCTGTTCGTGCAGGAACTGGCGGCTGGTGCGGACCAGCTTGTTGATCGTCTCGATCATATGGACCGGGATGCGAATCGTCCGCGCCTGATCGGCGATCGAGCGGGTGATCGCCTGCCGGATCCACCACGTCGCATAGGTGCTGAACTTGTAGCCGCGGCGATATTCGAACTTATCGACCGCCTTCATCAGCCCGATATTCCCCTCCTGGATCAGGTCGAGGAATTGCAGCCCGCGATTGGTGTATTTCTTGGCGATGGAGATGACGAGACGCAGATTGGCCTCGACCATTTCCTTCTTGGCGATCCGTGCCTCGCGCTCGCCCTTCTGCACCATGTTGACGATGCGGCGAAATTCGCTGAGCGCCATGCCGGTCTGCTGCGCGATCTCGGCGATTTCGGTGCGGATGCGGTCGACGGCGGCGCCTTCGTTCTCGGCGAACGCCTTCCACTTCTTGTCGATCGACGCGACCGACACCAGCCACTGTTCGTCCAGCTCGTGATCGACATAGCTGTCGAGGAATGCCTTGCGCGGCACCTTGTGACGCTCCGCCAGACGCAGCATCTGCCCGCCGAGCGCGGTCAGGCGACGGTTATAGGCATAGAGCTGATCGACCAGATATTCGATCTTCGCCTGATGGAACTGGACGCTTTCGACCTCGGCCGTCAGTTCCTCGCGGAGCTTCTGATACTTGCGCTCCTCGGCTGCGTTCAGCCCGTCGCCGGCCGCCATCGCGTCCAGACGCTGCGACTGCATCTTCGAGAACTTCTTGAAGATCGCGGTGATGTTGGCGAACTTCTCCAAAGCCTGTGGCTTGAGCTGTTCTTCCATCTGCGCGAGGCTGAGAGTGTTGTCCTCGTCGTCATCGTCGCTCGGACGCGGCGCACGGCGTTCGCCGTCCTCGTCCTCGTCGGCCGATGCTTCCTCCGGCTCTTCCTCTTCCTTGAAGCTGGGACCGGCGTTCTTCGAAGAGATTTCGCCGTTATCGTCGGCGTCCTCGTCGTCGGACAGCGATTCCGGCGCCGGGTCCTTCGACAGCATCGCGTCGAGATCGAGAATCTCGCGCAGCTGCATCGTGCCTTCGTTCAGCGCGGTCGACCAGCCGATGATCGCGTTGAAGGTGATCGGCGATTCGCACAGGCCGAAGATCATCGTGTCGCGACCGGCCTCGATCCGCTTGGCGATGGCGATTTCGCCCTCGCGGCTGAGCAGCTCGACCGCGCCCATTTCGCGCAGGTACATGCGGACCGGATCGTCGGTCCGGTCGACGGTTTCCTTCTTCTTGACCGGTTCGAACGCGGCGGACGCATCGTCCTGATCGGCCGACGAATCGTCGTCGCCGTCCTCGTCCTGCTTGGCGCGTTCCTCGCCTTCGCCGTCCTCGCCCGCGTCCTCATTCTCGACGACGTTAACGCCCATGTCGTTCAGCGCCGACATGATGTCCTCGATCTGCTCCGAGGTCATCTGATCCTGCGGCAGCATTTCGTTCAGCTGGTCGACGGTGATGTAGCCGCGCTTCTTGGCGCGAGCGACCAGCTTCTTGATCGACCCTTCGTTCAGGTCGATCAGCGGCGCGTCGCCGGTATCGATCGTGTCGTCGCCGCCACCATTCGCCTTGGCCATCAATAACCCTCAAGAAATTTCACGCAGCGCGTCGTTCGCGCGATTTTACCCGTCGTCTTTGTCCGAGCCAGCGCGATTTGCAAGCAATCAGCGTGCAATCCGGCGTGCGACGGGTGGATTTCGGGCAATTCTATGGTCGCGATATGGGAGCGGGGCGAAGGGGGATCAAGCCGCCTCGTCCAGTTCCTCCATCCAGTCGCGAATCCGCGCCTGCACCGCGGCATGATCGGACCGGGCCTGCTGATATTCGGCGAAGGTCCGCTCGGTCGTATCCTGCCGACAGCGTTCGGCGGCGGCGTTTTCGGCACGTCGGCACGCCTGTTCGTCGACCAGGATCTGAATCACCCGCAACAGGTCGGTTTCTGCGACCGCCGGATCGATGCCGCGCAGCCAGAAGCTGAAGGCGAGATCGGTTTCCTTGTTCCGGCGGACCGTGTCGACCAGTTGCCGGTCGGCGGCAATGGTATCGGTCAGCAGGCTTTCGGTCAGGTCGTTGCGATAGATCGCAAGGTCGATCAGGTGGTTGCGCCAGCGCAGCAGCTGCTGGTTCTTGATCGGCAGCTGCGCGATCAGTTCGCAATGGCGGGTCAGCACGTCTACATGCTGCATCAGTCCCATCAGCACCGCGCGCTGAAAGGCGAAGACGAGGTCGACTTCCTTGACGTCCGCCGCCGCCGCCATGTCGTTGGCGACGATACGCAGGCGGCGATCTTTCGCGCCGAACAGCGCGAAGAACTGGTCCTTGAAGGTGCGGAAATATTCGCGGCGAATGCCTTCATGAGTGATCGTGCCGGCGAGGCGCGCAAGTTCATGCTCGAACGCGGCGCGCTCGTCGGGGCCGGCCCCCGGCGGCAAGGTCGCCAGTTCCAGCCGCCACAGGAAATCGGACAGCGATTCGCGACGCGCGAGCAAATCCTCGAACGCCTGCGCTCCTTCGGCGCGGACCAGATCGTCGGGGTCCATGCCGTCGGGAATGGTCACGATCGAAATGCTCTTGCCCGGCTGCAGCAGCGGCAGCGCCCGTTCGGCAGCGCGCCGTGCCGCCTTGATCCCGGCCGCATCACCGTCGAAGCACAGGATCGGGCAATCCGCCATGCGCCACAGCCGTTCGAGCTGATGCTCGGTCAGCGCGGTGCCGAGCGGGGCGACGACCTCATCGAAGCCGGCCTGTGCCAGCGCGATGACGTCCATATAGCCCTCGACCGCGATGACGCGCTTCGACTTGCGCGCGGCGGTCTGCGCCCGGTCGATATTGTAGAGGGTGCGCCCCTTGTCGAAGAGCGGGGTTTCCGGCGAGTTCAGATATTTCGGTTCGCCATCGCCGAGGATGCGCCCGCCGAACGCGATCGTCCGTCCGCGCGCATCCCGGATCGGGATCATCAGCCGCCCGCGGAACCGGTCGTACGGCTCCTTGCCCTCGACCGAAATCAGCATGCCCGATTCGACCAGCATCGGGTTGCCGTACGAGGCTAGCGCGGCCTTCAGCCGCCCCCGCGCGTCGGGGGCATAGCCCATGCCGAAGGCGCGCGCCGTCTCGGGCTTGATCCCGCGCTTGGCCAGCGCGTCGCGGGCGATACCGCCTTCGTCACCCAGGCGGTCGACGAACCAGTTCTGCGCGTCGGCCATCAACTCGTGCAGGCCCTTGGCGCGCTCCGCCTGCCGGGCAGAGCGCGCGTCCTGCGCAGGCATTTCCATGCCGGCAGCGGCGGCCAGTTCCTTCACCGCGTCGATGAACGGCAGCCCCCGCTGGTCCGTCATCCAGCGGATGGCATCGCCATGCGCGCCGCAGCCGAAACAGTGGTAGAAGCCCTTGTCGTCATTGACCCAGAAGCTCGGCGTCTTCTCGGTATGGAACGGGCAGCACGCCTTATACTCGTTACCCGAGCGCTGGAGCTTCACCGACTTGCCCACCAGCGCCGACAGGGTCGTGCGGGTGCGCAACTCGTCGAGGAACTGGGGGGAAAGGGTCATGGCGCTTTATGCCCTGAACGGAACGGGTACGGCAACCGCTTATGCGCTCAGCTCAGCGCCGCCTTCACCGCGGCACTCGCCTTGCTCATGTCCAACTCGCTGCCGTGGCGCGACTTCAGCTCGGCCATCACGCGGCCCATGTCCTTCATGCCGGTGGCACCCAGATCGGCCTTGATCGTCTCGATCGCGGCTGCCGTCTGCGCCTCGTCCATCTGTTGCGGCAGGAATCGTTCGATGACGGTCACTTCGCGCGCTTCGCTGGCAGCGAGTTCGGGGCGATTGCCCTTTTCGTACATCTCGATCGATTCGCGGCGCTGCTTCACCATTTTCTGCAGCACTTCGACCACCAGCGCGTCGTCGCTGTCGGGCGCCTTGCCGGTGCGTGCCTCGATGTCGCGGTTCTTGATCGCGGACTGGATCAGGCGGATCGTGGCCGTGCTTTCCTTGTCGCCGCCCTTCATGGCGGTAACGAGCGCGTCCTTGATGGTGTCGCGAATCATGCGGGTTCCAATGTCGTTCGTTCGGGTAAGCGATCACCTTTAGCCGCAATCGATGCGCGATCACAGGATTGACGGAAGGCGGGGTTGGGACTAGCCGCCACCGCTTAGCGACATCATCAGATAAACCCAGGAGTGCCCGCCCATCATGGCCGACGCCAAGCCATTCGCCATGCCCGACGGAGCTACGGGTGTTCTGGTCCTTGCCAATGGCGACGTGCTGTGGGGCCGTGGCTTCGGGGCCGAGGGCGCAGCAGTGGGCGAGGTGTGCTTCCACACCGCGATGACCGGCTATCAGGAGATCATGACCGATCCCTCCTTCGCCGGGCAGATCATCACCTTCACCTTCCCGCATATCGGCAATGTCGGTACCAACGTCGACGACGTCGAGGCGAACGACCCGCACGCGCTGGGCATGATCGTCCGCGAGGATGTGACCGCGCCGTCGAACTTCCGGTCGAACGAGCATCTGGATGCGTGGATGGGGCGGCATAACCGGATAGGGCTGGCGGGCATCGATACGCGGGCGCTGACCCGGCGCATCCGGCAGGGCGGGGCGCCGAACGGCGTGATCGCGCATTCGGCAAGTGGCGAGTTCGACATTCCGGCGCTGCTGGCACAGGCGCAGGCATGGCCGGGGCTGGAGGGCATGGACCTTGCCAAGACCGTGTCGTGCGAGACGCATTATGGCTGGGCCGGCGGGGCATGGCATCTGGGCAAGGGCTATGACGACAGCTTGTCCCCGCAAAGTGGCGAAGGTGCAACGCAGTCACAGGCGCGCCCGCATGTCGTCGCGATCGATTATGGTAGCAAACGCAACATCTTCCGCAACCTTGTTCATGCGGGTGCTGAAGTAACCGTGCTACCGGCGACCGCGACCTATGAGGAGGTCATGGCAGCGAACCCCGACGGCATCTTCCTGTCGAACGGTCCGGGCGATCCGGCGGCGACCGGCGAATATGCCGTGCCGGTGATCCGCAAGCTGCTCGACACCGGCAAGCCGCTGTTCGGCATCTGTCTGGGCCACCAGTTGCTTGGAATCGCAGTCGGGGCGACCACGACTAAGATGCATCAGGGCCATCGCGGCGCGAACCATCCGGTCAAGCGACTGTCCGACGGCGCGGTCGAGATAACCAGCATGAACCACGGCTTCGCGGTCGAACGCGACAGTCTGCCGGAGGGCGTGCGGGAGACGCATGTGTCGCTGTTCGACGGGTCGAACGCCGGCATCGAAGTCGACGGCGGTCGCGCGTTCAGCGTGCAGTATCACCCCGAGGCGTCCCCGGGGCCGCAGGACAGTTTCTACCTGTTCGAGCGGTTCGTGGGGATGATGAAGGCGTGATGATTGGCCGCGCACTATCCCTGCTTACTGCCGGCGCTTTCGCGCTAGGCAGCTGTTCCGCCAACATCGAAACCGCAGATTGTGCCACACGGTTCGCGGAGATCGCTCAGCGCTTTTCCGCGCTGACGTCGAAGATCGACGCCAGCTACGTCTTCGACGCCGGTGATCGCGGCAAAAACCCGGAGTTCGTCAAGGCATCCGGTGCGCTGGAGGTTGTGGCTGGCGATGGTAGTCAAAGAGTTGCTGATTTCGAGCGTCGTAACTTCAAAGAGCGCCCGACGATCCTGATGGCCGAGGGCAAGGCCTTCGTCGGCGTCGGTGCGACCGCGAAAAGCTCGACCGCTGCGGTCAAGCAGGGATGCGCGCTCGAACCACGCTATGGCACGCTCCGCACTATCCGACTGACAAGCGTAAACCCCACACTCGGCGCAAGCGCCAGCGCAACCACCACTAGCACGAAGAACGAACGCTGATGCCAAAACGCACCGACATTTCGTCCATCCTCGTCATCGGCGCCGGGCCGATCGTTATCGGCCAGGCTTGCGAGTTCGATTATTCGGGCGTGCAGGCGATCAAGGCGTTGAAGGAGGAGGGCTATCGCATCGTCCTCGTCAACTCCAACCCCGCGACGATCATGACCGATCCGGAACTGGCCGACGCGACCTATGTCGAGCCGATCACCCCGGCGGTGGTCGCCAAGATCATCGAGAAGGAGCGCCCCGATGCGGTGCTGCCGACGATGGGCGGGCAGACGGCACTGAACACCGCGCTGGCGCTGGCGCAGGACGGGACGCTCGAAAAGTTCGGCGTGACGATGATCGGTGCCGATGCCGAGGCGATCGACAAGGCCGAGGACCGTCAGAAGTTCAAGGTCGCGATGGACAAGATCGGCCTCGAATCCGCGCGCAGCCATATCGCGCACAGCGAGACGGAGGCGCTGGCCGGGCTGGAGCATGTCGGGCTGCCGGCGATCATCCGTCCGTCGTTCACGCTGGGCGGCACCGGTGGCGGCGTCGCGTATAACCGCGACGAATTCCTGAAGATCGTCCGCGAGGGGCTGGACGCGTCGCCCACCACCGAGGTGCTGATCGAGGAATCGCTGCTCGGGTGGAAGGAATATGAGATGGAGGTGGTCCGCGACCGCGCGGACAATGCCATCATCGTGTGTTCGATCGAGAATATCGATCCGATGGGCGTCCATACCGGGGATTCGATCACCGTCGCCCCGGCGCTGACGCTGACCGACAAGGAATATCAGATCATGCGCAATGCATCGATCGCGGTACTCCGGGAAATTGGTGTTGAAACAGGGGGTTCGAACGTACAGTTCGCGGTCAATCCGAAGGACGGCCGCCTGATCGTCATCGAGATGAACCCGCGCGTGTCGCGGTCGTCGGCGCTGGCGTCGAAGGCAACCGGCTTCCCGATCGCCAAGGTCGCGGCGAAGCTGGCGGTCGGCTATACGCTCGACGAGATCACCAACGACATCACCGGCGCGACGCCGGCGTCGTTCGAGCCGACGATCGATTATGTCGTCACTAAGATTCCGCGTTTCGCCTTCGAAAAGTTCAAGGGGTCGCAGGCGGTGTTGTCGACGGCGATGAAGTCGGTCGGCGAAGTCATGGCGATCGGTCGCAACATCCATGAATCGATGCAGAAGGCGCTGCGCGGCCTCGAAACCGGGCTGTCCGGCTTCAACAGCGTCGAACGCCTTGTCGGTGCGCCGCGGGCGGAGATCGAGGCGGCGCTGGCCGTCGCAACCCCGGACCGGCTGCTGGTCGCGGCGCAGGCGCTGCGCGAAGGCTTCACCGTCGCCGAAGTGCACGCCATCGCCAAGTACGATCCGTGGTTCCTCGAACGCATGGCGGAAATCGTCGCGGCGGAGACCGAAGTTTGCACCAACGGTCTGCCGCAGGACGCAGCGGGGATGCGCAAGCTGAAGGCGATGGGCTTTTCCGACAAGCGGCTGGCTTGGCTGGCGCTGCAATCGGCCAATCTGCGCGGCATGGAACGCGGTATCCAGCGCGGATCGGGTCTGATCCACGAGGTCGTCAAGATGATGACCGGCGGCGTGACCGAGGACGAGGTGCGCCAGCATCGCCACAAGCTGGGCGTGCGGCCGGTGTTCAAGCGGATCGATACCTGTGCCGCTGAGTTCGAGGCGAAGACGCCGTACATGTATTCGACCTACGAAGCGCCAACCTTTGGCGAGCCGGAGGATGAGAGCCAGCCGTCGGACCGCAGGAAGATCGTCATTCTGGGTGGTGGTCCGAACCGGATCGGGCAGGGGATCGAGTTCGATTATTGCTGCTGCCACGCATGTTTCGCGCTGAGCGATGCCGGCTATGAGACGATCATGGTCAACTGCAACCCGGAGACGGTGTCGACCGATTACGACACGTCGGACCGGCTGTATTTCGAACCGCTGACCGCCGAGGACGTGCTGGAGATCCTGCATGTCGAAGCGTCGAGGGGCGAACTGGTCGGGGTGATCGTGCAGTTCGGCGGGCAGACGCCGCTGAACCTCGCCCGCGCGCTGGAAGCCGCCGGTATCCCGATCTTGGGTACCACGCCGGATTCGATCGACCTAGCCGAAGACCGCGAGCGGTTCGCCGATCTGGTCACGTCGCTGGGGCTGCTCCAGCCCGCCAACGGCCTGGCGCGCAGCCGCGACGAGGCGGCGGTGATCGCCGAGCGGATCGGTTATCCGGTGTTGATGCGGCCCAGCTATGTGCTGGGCGGGCGCGCGATGGAGATCGTCGATTCGCTCCAGCAGCTCGACGATTATATCCAGACCGCGGTGCAGGTGTCGGGGGATTCGCCCGTCCTGATCGACCAGTATCTGCGCGACGCGATCGAGGTCGATGTCGATGCGATCGCCGACGGCGATGACGTGGTGGTTGTCGGCGTGTTGCAGCATATCGAGGAAGCGGGCGTCCATTCGGGCGACAGCGCGTGTTCGATGCCGCCCTATTCGCTGACCGCCGACGTCATCGCCGAGATCGAGCGGCAGACGGTGGCGCTGGCCAAGGCGCTGAACGTCAAGGGCCTGATGAACATCCAGTTCGCGGTCAAGGACGGCAAGGTCTATCTGATCGAGGTCAATCCGCGCGCCAGCCGCACCGTGCCATTCGTCGCCAAGGCGATCGGCACGCCGGTCGCCAAGATCGCGGCACGGGTGATGGCGGGCGAGAAGCTGGCCGATCTGCCAGTGATCGATCGCGACATCGACCATGTCGCGGTCAAGGAAGCGGTGTTCCCGTGGGGCCGTTTCCCCGGCGTCGATCCGGTGTTGTCGCCGGAAATGAAGTCGACCGGCGAAGTCATGGGAATCGACAGCGATTTCGCCACCGCCTTCGCCAAGGCGCAGATGGGCGCGAACATCGTCCTGCCCAAGAGCGGCACGGTGTTCGTGTCGGTCAAGTCGAGCGACAAGCCGGTGATCCTGCCGGGTGTGCAACTGTTGGTCGAACTGGGCTTCCGGATCGTCGCGACCAGCGGCACCGCCGATTATCTTACCGAACATGGCGTGCCGGTCGAACGCGTCAACAAGGTTGCGCAGGGGCGTCCGCATATCGTCGACAAGATTTTCGACGGCGATATCGCAATGATCTTCAACACCACCGAAGGGTGGCAGTCGCTGAAGGACTCCGAATCGATCCGTGCGTCGGCGCAGTCGCAGAAGGTGCCCTATTTCACCACGGCGCCGGCGAGCGTCGCGGTGGCGCAGGCCATTCAGGCGCTGGGCGCCCGGTCCCTTGAAGTGCGGCCGCTCCAGTCCTATTATTCGCAATCGCACAACTGATCCCCATCAGCGAAAAGTTGCGCGCGGCCGGGCCTTGACGGGTCCGGCCGTGTGGCGGGGGCAATGATAGAAAAAGGGACGCGCGCGCGATGGCGACGGTCGAAAAGATGCCGATGTTGCAAGAGGGCTATGATCGCCTGACGGCGCACCTCAAGCAACTGAAGGTCGAACGGCCGCAGATCATCGATGCGATCGAGGAAGCGCGCGCGCATGGCGACCTGTCCGAAAACGCCGAATATCATGCGGCGAAGGAACGGCAGGGCCAGATCGAGGCGTCGATCGCCGATATCGAGGACAAGCTGTCCCGCGCGCAGGTGATCGATCCGAAGGACCTGTCGGGCGACAAGGTCGTGTTCGGCGCGACCGTGACCCTGCTGGACGAGGACGACAAGGCGATCACCTATCAGATCGTCGGTCAGACCGAAGCGGACGCGAAGTCGGGTCGCATCTCGTACAATTCGCCGATGGGCCGCGCGCTGATCGGTCGCAAGATCGACGACGATGTCGAGGTGACGGTGCCGTCGGGCGACCGTTATTATCAGATTTCGAAGATCGAGTTCATCTAAACTGCGATGTTCGAACGGCGTCCGTCACCGGCGATCCTGACGATCGGCGGATTGATCGCTGTAGTCAGTGCGTATCTGATCCTGACGGGTCGGGTCGACTGGGCGGCGGTGGTCGGTGGCTTCGTACCGGTACGGGCGGGGCTGGACCTGTCCGCGCAGCCGGGGGTGCCGGCGCTGGTGCCGTTCTGGCTGACCCCGCTGACCGCTGTCTTCGTGCATGACGGCTGGCTGCATCTGGGCTTCAACCTGTTGTCGCTGCTGATCGTCGGTACGCCGACGCAGCGTGCGATGGGGTTGCGCGGGGTTGTGGTCCTGTTGCTGGTCGGCGCCCATCTTGCGGCGGGGGCGCAATGGCTGCTCGACCCGGCGTCACCGGTGGCGATGGTCGGCGCGAGCGGCGCGATTTCCGCGCTGATCGGTGCCTACGCGCTGCTCTTCGGCGGGGGCAAGGCCAAGCCGATCGGGCCGATCCCGGCGCATATCGTCCATGCGATCTGGCTGGGGGTGTTCTGGACCGCGCTGAACCTGTTCATCGGCTGGTCGAGTGCCGGCAGCGGGATGCCGATCGCCGGTGCCGCGCATGTCGGCGGCTTTGTCGCGGGGATGGTGTTGTTGCGGCCGCTATTGGTGTGGCGTTGGGGTGGGCGGCGCGGGGCGGCTTAGGATTCCGCTGCGTTCGCTTACCACCTCCCCGTTTGCTTCGAACCCGTCGAGAACCGCAGTCGGGAAGATTTTGCCACGATCGGGGCGTTCTCGACAGGCTCGAAGCTGCTCGAACCGAACGGAAGGGGTTCTTACGCCGCCGGCAGTTCCGGTTCGAGCAGGCGGTGGAGGTGCACCACTACATATTTCATTTCAGCATCGTCGACGGTCCGCTGCGCGGCGGCGCGCCATGCCTTTTCGGCGCTGGCATAGTCGCCGAAGACGCCAACGACGTCGATCGCCTTCAGGTCGGCAAAGTCGAGCGTGCGCGGATCGGTGACGCGGCCGCCGAAGACGAGGTGGAGTTTGCTCATGGTGGTTCCCGCAGTGCAAAAAAGATACGCCCCGTCGCATAGCGAACGGGGCGCACCCTTCAACCCATAAGTTGCCGTGGGCCGTGTGGATCAGCCCTTGATGGCGCTTTTCCCGCTGTCGGTCGCGGCTTGGACGACGTTCGAGAAGACCGAGCGCAGCTGTTCCTTCGCACCGTCCTTGCTGGGCAGTGCGGCGGCAAGCTGTTCCTTGCCGACGTCGCGCGCGGTCGCGGCGGCGGCGGTGGCAGCGGCCGACAGCTTCTTGCCGAGCGGCGACAGCGCCTTGGTTTCCTGCGCGGTGCGTGGCAGCAGAGCGCCTAGGGCGGCACCGAGCGCGAGGCCACCGGCGAGGACGGCGAGCGGGTTGGCCTCGATCGTGTCCGACGCACGCTGGGCGGCGTCGTGCGCCACGTCCGATGCGCGCTTCGCAGCGTCGTGTGCGGCGTCGCTGGTGGCGTGGGCGGCGGTTGCAGCCTTGTCCTTGATCGTGTCGATCGTACCGGTGGTGGTCGCGGTCGGGGCGGTCTTGAGTTCGCTCATGATGCTATTCCTTGTTCGGGGCGGTCGGGGGCAGGGGCGGCGGCGGGGGTGGCGGAGCCTTGCGGAACAGGCTGGCGATCCGTTTGCGGGCGAGAAACGCGACGATGCCGGTGGCGACACCGGCGACGACGCCGGGCCGTTCGCGAACGATGGCGACGCCTTCCTCCGCCTTGTCGCGCAGATCGTCGGCGACGCCCGAGGCGATGGTGGCGGGAGACAGGCGATGCTTCGCCTCGGCGAGGCTGGCTTTCAGCCGGGCACGCTTGACGAGGACGTCGGCCTGCGCGGCGGCGAGGGTGGGCGGGATCAATGCCTGTCTCCCAGCGGCGCGGTGACCCGCTTGAAGCCGGACAACGCCATCTTCGCCAGGATGCCTGCGAGGGCGAGCGCGATGAGGACGACCAGCAACGTCGCCCATCCCGGCCCCATTACGGGCCGTAGCGACAGGATCGCGCCGACCAGCAGTGCCGTCACCGCCGACAGGGCGATGACCACCGCGCCGACCGCAAGGCCGGCGGCGATGCCGGCCTGCGACCCACGCGTGCTGGCGACCGTCTTCCACAACGTCACTTCCGCCTGGGCATAGGCCTTGGCATCGTCGACGACGCGGGTTACGACCGTTCCCAGTCCCTCGTCCCCCATGATCAGGCTCAGCCCTTGATCGTCGGGGTGGTGTCGGTGTCGACCCCGGCCTTCACGATGCGCGCCAGCACGAAGCCGAGCGCGGCGGCGGTGCCGATGGCGATCGCCGGGCTTTTGCGTACAAAATCGCTGGCGTCGGCGAGCAAATCCTCGACTTCCTTGCCGCGAAGGCCGTCCGAAAAGCCCGAAATCGCCTTCGCGGCCGAACGGGCATACTGGCCGTACTGCTCGCCGAGCTTTTCGTCGACGGTGCCGGCGGCGTCTTCCATCAGCTTCGAAAACTCGTCGAGCGCGCCGGTGGCCCGTGCCTTGCCCTCATCGGCGAAGCCGCGCGCCTTTTCGGTCGCCTTTGCCGACAGCTTCGACGCTTCGTCCTTCAGCGTCTGCTTCGCGCCACCGGCCGTTTCGGTGGTGCTGCCGGTGCCGGTGGCGGGGGCGAGGTCGGTATCGAGCACGACGCTGCTGTCGTTGGTCGTCGGCGAGGTGCCGGTCCGATTGAAGTCGGTCATAACGAATCCTTTCTTCGTTTCGGGAGAAAAACCATGTCGCGATGCGGCGGTTCCGTGCCGCGCAGAGGATTTGCGGGTCGCGGGCCGAATGGATAGAGGGGCCGCGACCAAGCCGCTTCGCGCGACAATAGAAGGAGTCGTTACGTGACCGCAATCATTCAGGTGCATGGCCGCCAGATCCTCGACAGCCGCGGCAACCCGACCGTCGAGGTCGACGTGTTGCTGGAGGATGGCAGCTTCGGTCGTGCCGCGGTCCCGTCGGGCGCGTCGACCGGCGCGCACGAAGCCGTCGAAAAGCGCGATGGCGACAGGTCGATCTATCTGGGCAAGGGCGTGCTGGCCGCGGTCGAGGCGGTGAACGGCGATATTGCCGAAGCGGTGATCGGCATGGATGCCGAGGACCAGAGCGACGTCGACGAAGCGATGATCCAGCTCGACGGCACTGACAACAAGGGCCGTCTGGGTGCGAACGCGATCCTCGGCGTCAGCCTGGCGGTGGCGAAGGCGGCGGCGGATGCGCGTGGCCTGCCGCTCTATCGTTATGTCGGTGGCGTTTCGGCGCATCTGCTGCCGGTGCCGATGATGAACATCATCAATGGCGGCGAACATGCCGACAACCCGATCGATTTTCAGGAATTCATGGTGATGCCGGTCGGTGCCGACAGCATCGCCGAAGCGGTCCGTTGCGGTTCGGAAATCTTCCATACGCTCAAGAAGGGCCTGTCGGAAAAGGGTCTGGCCACGTCGGTCGGCGATGAGGGCGGTTTCGCGCCTGCGCTCAACAGCACGATCGATGCGCTCGACTTCATCATGCAGAGCATCGAGCGCGCCGGCTACAAGCCGGGCGAGGACGTGATGCTGGCGCTCGATTGCGCCGCGACCGAATTCTTCAAGGGCGGCCGCTACGAGATGGTCGGCGAAGGCAAGTCGCTGTCGCCGGTCGAAATGGCCGATTACCTCGCCGATCTCGCCGCGCGCTATCCGATCCTGTCGATCGAGGACGGCATGTCGGAGGACGATTTCGAGGGCTGGAAGGCGCTGACCGACAAGATCGGCGACAAGGTCCAGCTGGTCGGCGACGATCTGTTCGTCACCAACCCGAAGCGGCTGGCGATGGGTCTCGCCAAGGGCCTCGCCAACTCGCTGCTGGTGAAGGTCAACCAGATCGGCACGCTGACCGAAACGCTGGAGGCGGTGAACCTCGCGCATCGCAACCGCTATACCGCGGTCATGTCGCACCGTTCGGGCGAGACCGAGGACGCCACGATCGCCGACCTCGCGGTCGCGACCAACTGCGGCCAGATCAAGACCGGGTCGCTCGCGCGCTCGGACCGGCTTGCCAAGTACAACCAGCTGATCCGTATCGAGGAAGAGCTGGCCGGTGCGGCGCGCTATGCGGGGCGTTCGATCCTGCGCTGATCGCGGACTGTTTGATGTGAAGGGGGCGTCGGTGCGAACCGGCGCCCCTTTTGTTTGGCAGAGGCAATTGGCGCGTCGGGATGAAGCGGGGGTTGCCGGTGACGGTTCCATGGAGAGCCATTTGTGCCACCCGGATTCAGCTTAGGGTGACGGCGAACGATAGCAAATCGCCGCACACCGCTGCGAGTCAATCGAGGTCGCCGGGGTCCCAGAACAGCGCGAGGGTTACGAGCGCCGCGACGCTCGCGCGGCGTTCGCCGGTCGCGCGGGGCAGGATCAGCCGACGCCTTCCGATGCCGTTCGTTTCGATCGCGCCGATTACCTGTCCGCTGGCGTTGGCGACGACATAGCCGATCGGATGTTCGAGCGGATGGCGGACGCCAGGAGTGTCATGGCGTGAGGTGATCGTCAGTTCGGTGCGATCGAAATCGACCGTGCCCAGCCGCGGTTCGGCCAGCGTCGGACCGAGGGGAAGCACGCCCGACAGGTCCATCCCGCCAGCATCCCGCCCGTCGAAGCGATAGGCGCAAGCGAGGCGCAGCGGGCGGGACGGTTCGCTGATGCTGAGCGCGCCGGTACGCTGCTGGACCTCCACCCGGCCGTAGCGACAGCGTCCTTCGATCCGACCGTCGACCTCGGCGCCGGACAGGTCGAAGGTGAGGGTGCCGGTGCGTGCAACGACCGCTTGCGTGACCTCACCCCATGGATCGTCGCCCCATTCGCGGGTCGCACCCTGCGCACGTCGGCGGACATGGCCTTCGGCGCTGCCGAGGCGGAAGCTGCCGTCCTGCCAGCCGGGGATGCCGGTCAGGTCGATCCGCTCGCCCTCCGGCGCGATCGCATCGAACCCGTCCATCGTGGCCAGCGTGCATCCGCCGAGCAACAGCGTCGCCAGTGCGATCCCGATACGCATTGCTTCATCCCCTACCGTCGTTTCCCGTTCGCAACGATCGCCGGGATAAGGTGGCTGGCCGCTGAACGGCCCTTGGTTAACCGGTTCGTAGCCATCGAAACGCTAAGCGGTCGAGGATGGCCGGAGACGAAGACCGCGAACCTTCCGCTCTGCCGCTTCGCCAATGGTGGAGCGGGGCGTTGCGCTCCGCTTCGGTCGCGGCAGCGATCGCGCTGGCGATTTTCGGCATCTTCTACGGTCTGAACGTCGCGAGCCTGACGGTCGACCGCAACGCCGTGGCGCACCCGGTGCTGACAGCGTTCGCCGATGGGGCGCTGGACGCCGAGGCGAGCTGGCTGCACGGCAATACCGAGATCGGAACGCATCAATATAATGACTGCCTGATCCTGTTTCAGGCGATGGACGACCGCGCACCCGCCCGGTTGCGGGCGATCAGTCCATTGTCGGTCCCGGTGGATACCGACAATAGCTGTGCGACGCTGCACGGGTTCGCATCCGGGCGGGAACGGCCGCCGACGCGCTTCTATCACCAATATCTTCACGGCCACACGATGCTGGCGCGGTGGCTGGTCCCGGAACTGGGGGTCGCGGGGCTGCGTGGGCTGTACAAGCTGTTGGCGACCATCCTGATCCTCGCGGGGATCGGCTATGCGCTGATGGGGCTGGCGAAAGGGCCGCGCGTCGCGGAAGCCGGGGCTTGGCTGGCGATCTTCGTCGTGTTCGCGCGCTGGTTCGGGCTGGAGTCGTTCGGACAGTCGCTGGGGCATGGACCGGCCGATCTGGTGGTGCTCGCGTTCCTGCTGTTCCTTGCGCGCGGTTCGGCGGAGCGACCGCTGGGACCAAGGGCGCTGCTGATCGGCGCAGCCATATTCGGGGCGCTGACGGTACAGTTCGAGTTCCTGACCGGCGGATTGCCGCTCGGGTTTGCCATGATAACGGGTGCGGTGCCGTTGGCGCTGTCGGAGCGCGTCGCAGGCGGATGGACGCTGGTTCGCGTCGCCATTGCCTATGGCGTGGCGGCGGTAACGACGATGGGTTGCAAGCTTGTGCTGGTCGCTGCGACCTTTCCCGCCGGAGAACTCGGCGCGATCGAGCACCAGCTGTTGTTCCGCGTCGGACTGGAACGGGCGGCACGGCGCGACACCGCGGTCGGCGGCGCGGAGTTTTTCGGGCATCTCTGGGCCGGGCTGGAGGGGCTGGCCTCGGGCATGCACCTGCTCGTGCTCGGCTCGCTGCTGATCGCTTTTATGGCGGGCGGCTGGGGCTATCGCCGGCTGCGCGGCTCGGCCGAAGCGGGGGGGCGGTTCGGCGCGACGGCGCTGGCCGCGTCGCTACTGGTCCCGCCGCTCTGGCTGGTGGTGTTTTGGCAACATAGCGCCGAACATGCGTGGTTCATGGACCGCATCCTGACCTGGAACATCGCCGGCGGCATGGCGCTGTTCGCGCTGGCGCTGCGGCGGACAACGACTGCCGATCCGGCCTAGAACAGCCGCCCGCCGTCCGGCACCCGCTGGTCCGGCGCGAACAGCACGACCGCGCCATCGGTATCGGGGAAGCCGAGCGTCAGCACCTCCGACACGAACTTGCCGATCTGGCGCGGGGGAAAATTCACCACCGCTGCGACCTGACGCCCGACCAACCCGGCGCAATCATAATGTTCGGTGATCTGCGCGCTGGAGCGCTTCTGCCCGATGACCGGACCGAAATCGATCAGCAGCTTGATCGCCGGCTTGCGCGCTTCCGGATAGGGTTCGGCCGATACGATCGTGCCGACGCGGATGTCGACCTTGAGGAAGGTATCGAAATCGGTCGGGTCGGTCTGCTGCGTCGGATCGTGGAGAAGGTGCATATCGGCTCCGATGGTTCTACATACGGCTTGCGTGGGCTTCGGCTATACACGACATACGCGCGATGCCGCGACCGTCCCCCCTTCGCCAGATGCTCAAGCGTGCCGGATGGCCGGCGCTGGTGATCCTCGTGATGGGGTTCTTCGCCTATCACGCGGTGCTGGGGCCGAACGGGGTGCTGGCGTATCGCGACTATCAGCGCAAGCTGACCGTGCGGAAGGCGCAATATGCCTGTCTGGAAAAGGTGCGCGCCGATCTGCGCAACCGGGTCGAGCTGCTCGATCCGCGTCATGCCGACCCGGACATGGTCGACGAACTGGTCCGGCGGAAGCTGAACGTCGCGCATCCGGACGAATTCATCGTGCCGATCACCGGCGAAGCGGCGGCACGGACCCGCTGCGGAATCCGGCTGGACGACTGATTCCGCAGCGTAAGCTGTTCCCCCTCGGTTGCGCGGGGGGATAAATCGCGCCATAGGCGGCGCTCCTAACCCATCCTTTCAGGAACGAGGCATCCGAACCGTGGCAAAAGCACCGGCGCAAGGCCGCACCAGCGAACCCGTCATTCCCAATCGCGAACGGCCGGGGGAGCCAAAGCGGTACGAAGCGTCGAAAGAGGAACTGCTCTCCTTCTATAAGGAGATGCTGCTGATCCGTCGTTTCGAGGAGAAGGCGGGGCAATTGTACGGCCTCGGCCTGATCGGTGGCTTCTGCCACTTGTATATCGGCCAGGAAGCCGTCGCCGTGGGTCTCCAGTCGGCGCTCGAATCCGGCAAGGATTCGGTCATCACCGGCTATCGCGACCATGGTCACATGCTCGCCTATGGCATCGATCCCAAGGTCATCATGGCTGAGTTGACCGGGCGTGAAGCCGGCATCAGCCGTGGCAAGGGCGGGTCGATGCACATGTTCTCGACCGAGCATAAATTCTATGGCGGTCACGGCATCGTCGGCGCGCAGGTGTCGCTGGGCGCGGGTCTCGCGTTCGGGCACAAATATGCGAACGACGGCGGCGTCTGCATGGCGTATTTCGGCGATGGTGCAGCGAACCAGGGCCAGGTGTACGAATCGTTCAACATGGCCGAGCTGTGGAAGCTCCCGATCATCTTCGTGATCGAGAACAACCAGTATGCCATGGGCACCAGCGTCAACCGCGCTTCGTCGGAAGACCAGCTCTACAAGCGTGGCGAAAGTTTCCGCATTCCGGGCATCCAGGTCGACGGCATGGACGTGCTGGCGTGTCGCGGTGCGGCCGAGGAAGCGCTGGCATGGGTCCGTGCGGGTAAGGGGCCGATCATCCTCGAGATGAAGACCTACCGTTATCGCGGCCATTCGATGTCCGATCCGGCCAAGTATCGCAGCCGCGACGAAGTGCAGGCGGTCCGCGACAAGTCCGACCCGATCGAAGGTCTGAAGCGCGAGCTGGAAGCCGCCGGCG
This sequence comes from Sphingomonas paucimobilis, assembly GCA_036946325.1. Lineage (GTDB taxonomy): Bacteria > Pseudomonadota > Alphaproteobacteria > Sphingomonadales > Sphingomonadaceae > Sphingomonas > Sphingomonas paucimobilis_A. Next base: position 1,186,218 of record JAQIJL010000001.1, on the reverse strand, counting down.
TCACCGAAGCCGATCTGAAGACGATCGAGCAGGACATCCGCAAGGTCGTGAACGAAGCCGCCGACTTCGCCGAGAGCGCGCCCGAACCGAACCCGGATGAACTGTACACCGACGTGCTGGTGGAGACCTACTGAGATGCCGATCGAACTGAAGATGCCGGCGCTGTCGCCCACGATGGAAGAAGGCACGCTGGCCAAGTGGCTCGTCAAGGAAGGCGACACGGTCAAGTCGGGCGACATCATGGCCGAGATCGAGACCGACAAGGCGACGATGGAATTCGAAGCTGTCGACGAAGGCACGATCGCGCAGATCGTCGTCGCCGAGGGCACCGATAACGTGAAGGTTGGCGCGGTCATCGCGATCCTCGCGGCCGAGGGTGAGGACGTCGAGGCGGCGAAGTCGTCGCAGCCGACCGAGGCGCGTGCCGGCGATGCCGCCGCCGCGGCCCCGAAGGCCGACGAGAAGAACGACGACAAGGCCCCGCCGACGCCGGAAGGCACGTCGCAGCAGCACGCCGAAACCGGTGCGCGCCAGCTGTTCGACGCCGCCGATCAGGAAGGCGAGACCGCTCCCGAGATCCCGGAAGGGACCGAGATGGTCAAGACCACGGTCCGCGACGCGCTGCGCGATGCGATGGCCGAGGAAATGCGCGCCGACGACCGCGTGTTCGTGATGGGCGAGGAAGTCGCCGAGTATCAGGGCGCGTACAAGGTGACGCAGGGCCTGCTGGCCGAATTCGGCGACCGCCGCGTCATCGACACGCCGATCACCGAATACGGCTTTGCCGGCATCGGCACCGGTGCGGCGATGGGTGGGTTGCGGCCGGTCATCGAGTTCATGACGTTCAACTTCGCCATGCAGGCGATCGACCACATCATCAATTCGGCGGCCAAGACCAACTACATGTCGGGCGGCCAGATGCGCTGCCCGATCGTGTTCCGTGGTCCGAACGGCGCGGCGAGCCGCGTGGGTGCGCAGCACTCGCAGAATTACGGTCCGTGGTACGCCAGCGTCCCCGGCCTGATCGTGATCGCACCCTATGACGCGGCCGATGCGAAGGGTCTGTTGAAGGCGGCGATCCGCTCGACCGATCCGGTCGTCTTCCTCGAAAACGAGTTGATGTACGGTCGTTCGTTCGATGTGCCCAAGCTCGACGATTTCGTCCTGCCGATCGGCAAGGCGCGGATCATGAAGCCGGGCAAGGACGTCACCATCGTCAGCTATTCGATCGGCGTCGGCCTCGCGCTCGAAGCCGCCGAAAAGCTGGCCGGTGAAGGCATCGATGCCGAAGTGATCGACCTGCGCACGCTGCGCCCGCTCGACACCAGGACAGTGCTCAAGTCGCTCACGAAGACCAACCGGCTGGTCGTGGTCGAGGAAGGTTGGCCGACCTGCTCGATCGCGTCGGAAATCGCTGCGGTGGTCATGGAGCAGGGCTTCGACGACCTCGACGCCCCGGTGCTGCGCGTCACCAACGAAGACGTGCCGCTGCCCTATGCCGCGAACCTCGAAAAGCTGGCGCTCATCACCAGCGACAAGGTGGTCGAGGCGGTGAAGAAGGTTACGTACAAATAAGGTGATGCCCCGCCCGGCGGATGGCCGGGCGGGGCTGCCCTGAACGAAAACAGGCTCCCTTCGCCGTGAAGGGAGCCTGTTTTCGTTCGGGGTTGCTGCAAGCGGGTGTTGGTCAGGTGGTGTAGCGGTCGCAGGTCATGCGTTCCTCGGCCTTCGGCTCCGGATCGGTAACCCCCGACGCGAGTTCGCGATTGTCGCGGACGATGTACGACGCGGTCTGCTGCAGCTTGCGAGTTCCGAGGAAATAGGGCGAGATTAGCGGCTGATAGTCGTAGTTGATCTCGACGAAGATCACCGCCGCCCCGTCCGGCGCGGTGACCGGTTCGGCGGGGTTGCCCATGCCGCGAAACGAACTGCCGGCTGCGCCGCCATCGTCCGTGCGACCGAAGCTGGAATCATAGCCGGCGCCGCGCTTCAGGCCGACGCAGCGCTGCCAATGAATCCATTGCGCGCCGTTTTTCTTTTCGAGGCTGGAAATGGTCACGCGCCCATTGGTGGTGAGCGCGAGGTTCGTGGTCTGTCGGCGCAGGCCGTCGATGACCTCGTTCACATCGACCTCGCGAAGCTGCTGCGTCGCCATGTTGGTGTCGACGCCCACGCGCGAGATATTGTCCGACAGGGTAAGGGTCGCCTGGCTGAGGCGCAACTGCTGCACGCCGAAATTGGACAGTTCGACCGCATACAGACCGATCGGCAGCACGACCGGCAACGACAGCGCGAATTCCATCAGCGCCACGCCGCGACGGTCGCGCCGCAATGCGCGCAGCCAGTTCCGATACCGCATCATCCACACCTCGTTTCGGGCGCATCCGCCGCCTGCGAGCCATAGGGCTGGTTCTTCAGCCGCGTGCTGGCGCTGATTGCCTGTGTCGTCGGCAGGCCCATCAGGCCGGTGAGCGGGAACAGCCGGGGATAGGTGACGGTCATCGTATAGACGGTGATGTCGTTGGCACCGCCCTGTCCGTCATTGCCGGGATCGGTGTCCCAACGGTTGTTGTTGTTGATGTCGCTATAGCATTCGCCGGAATCGTACCGGCCGTTATGGTTGGCATCGTCGAACGGTTCGGCACTGATGTTGGAATAGCTGCGGTAATTCTTGCGGCTGCTGGTCCAAGTGAGATTGTTCGCCACCGCCCGCATCTGACGAATGACCGCCGCATCGAGCGTGGCGGTGGCGGTCGTGGACGAATTGCCCTCCAGCGTGCCGCGCCGCCCCGCGGCCTGCACCGCGCCGGTCAGGATCGACTGGGCATAGGCACGGTAGCACAGGTCGAACAGACCCATGAGCAACAGCAGCATGACCGGCGCGACCAGCGCGAACTCGACGATCGTGACCCCGCGCTCGTCGCGCGCGAACCGCCTCACCGCGACACCCGCAGCTTCGCGATCTGCGCCGCGATGTTGCTGAACGCGGTGTTGAGCTGTGCGGTGTTGCTTGCTTCGAACGCACGGCCGCCGGCGGCGCATTGTTCGAGCATCGGGCTAAGGGTCGTTCCGAAGGCGATGACCCAGACGGTGATATTCTTGCGGCGCGCGACGTCGCACAGCGCGGACAGTCGATTGGCCACGATATCGTTCTGCTGGGTGTCGGTCGGCATCCCGTTGGTCCGGCGCTGGTCAAGCGCGGACAGGCCGTACGCCTCGTATATCTGGCGCCCGGTATCGGTCTGACCGTCCGTCATGAAGATCAGATGGCGGGATATCTGACTACCGTTCGGCGCGGTTGCGTTCTCGGTCGCGAACAGGCCGGTCGGCGATATGAGGCGCAGACCCCATAGGAAGCCGATATCGTGGTACGTGCCGCCCCCGACCTGCAACTGCTTCACATAGCTGACCAGATCGCCGCGTTTCACGACCTGGAGCTTCTGCGCCGGACTGGGGCAATAGGCGAGGCGGTTGCCGTTGACGTTGTAGTCGCCGATGTTCTGGTAATTCGAACTCGTCTTTACGGTCTGCGTCTGCCAGTTGTCGATCGAGTACCGGGCATAGACCAGATAGGGCAGCCAGGGCTTCCATCGGGTCGCCGGGTCGGAAGTCGGAACCATATCGACATCGAGGTCGTATGCCGCCGCCGGAATAGAGGGATAGGTGTTCTGCTTGACCGTCTGCCGTTCCTCGATGCAGGCGGACGCGGTGTTCCAGGTGATGTCACGGAACGTATGGTTGTTGCCGACCTGCACGCTGATCGTACCGCCGCTGGCCGTGGGGCCGTTGCCCTTTAATGACCGGACGTCATACGTTACCGGGCGATATTCCCAGTTGTAATAGGTCTTGGTCGTGGTCGTCGTCGCGCCCTTGTTCGGGTTCGGCTTGTAATAGTCGGTCCGGGTCTGGACGACGTTGTCCCACCAGTTCTCGTACACGGTGCAGACGCCGTTCGAGACGCTGGCGGAATAGGTACTGCCGTTTGCGCGGACGGTGCTGAACTGGGTGTATTCGTTGTTTGGCGCGGACTGCCATGGATCGCTATTCCATTGTTCGGTATAGGTATTGCCGGGCGCCACGCAGCTTTCGTTCGACCCGCGCCAACTCCGCTGACCCGACGTTCCACTCTTTCGGGTCCAGCCGCTCCATTTGTACCAGACATAGTCGGCGTTGTCGGTTGACGTGGAGGTCGACGTGGAAGTTCCGTTGGGAATCCGCGACTGATAGCTCCATTCGTCGGCGAGCCATTCGGGCTTCAGCAACATACCGACATTGACGTTGGACGAATAGGGGACGGCGCCATAGCGGACCTGCGTGCCCGTCTTCTTCGCGGATTCGACCGTGTCGTAGAAATTGATGACCGCGTTGCGCAGGCCGGTGATCTTGTTCGCCTTATCGCCCGGATTGGTATCCGCCATCGACCCTGTGGTATCGAGCACGAACATAATGTCGAGGTTCGGGATTTCGAGCTTTGCCTCGCACGCGACGGAGACCGTGACCGGCGCAAAGCCTGCCATCCTCATCAACGTCATCGGTACGGTGGCGTTGGCCGTACCGGCGACCTGATTTTCAACGGTACGTACCGGAACGAAGGACGGGGACTGCGATCCCATCATCCCGGCCTTGAAATTGTTGCGGAAGAACGCTTGCGCCTGTTGCTGGGCGTTGGCGTCGAAATCGGTTCCATTCATGAACTTACGACCGGCCAGCACGCCGGCGTCGCATGCCTGTTGCAGGCGCACCTTCACATAATAGACGCGGGCGGTGTCGATCGCCGATCCGGCCATGCCGACCAGCGGGACCAGCGCGATCGCCATCATCGCCAGCGTATTGCCGCGACGGTCGCGTGCGAGGCGGCGGAGAATCCCCCCCGCCTGTCCGTGATGCTGTTCGCCCGCCGATCCGCCCATGCCCCGCCCAGTCCAGTTGCCAAGGCGCAGGAGTCGCACCCTGCGCATATCACAGGCTTTCATGCCCGATCGGGGTTGACGGATGTTTAATAGGCAGGCTGATCGCGGCGATGCACCATGATCCCGAACGCGACCTGGCCCTTGCCTATGCCCCCGATGACGGACGCCGTGCCGCCTTGTCCGCGCTGCTGGCGCTGGATGCGGCGCTGGGTGACGTCGTGCGATCGACGACGCAGCCGGCGCTCGGGCAGATCCGCCTGGCATGGTGGCGGGAGCAGCTGGCCGAGCTCGACTCCGCAGCGCCGCCGGCGATGCCGGTGCTGCAAGCGATCGCTGCGAATGTCCTTCCAATGGGCGTGACCGGCGCGGAGGTTTCCGGGATCGTCAATGGGTGGGACGTGCTGATCGAGGAAGAGACGCTGGACGATAATGCGCTCGACCGGTTTGCCACGGAGCGCGGCGGTCGGTTGTTCGCGACGGCCGCGAAGATACTGGGTGGCGATGTCGCGGTGGCTGCACGGCTGGGGCGGGGATGGGCATTGTTCGACCTTGCCCGGCATCAGAGCGATGCCGCGACGGCCGCGCGGGCCGACGCCTTGGCGCGCGATGCGCTGGCCGGATCGCTCGCCGGGGCGGCGCGTGCGCTGGGTATGCTGGCGCTGTCGGCGCGGCTGGAACTGGCGGGCGTGCCGCAAGGCGGGCCGAAGCGTGCCGCGCGGCTGATGTGGTTCGGGCTTGCCGGACGGTGAGCGCTGGCGTGTAACGGGGTGAACTTCGGGGGAGCGGGCGATGTGGCGATTCTTGGCGGGGGTGGGGTCGGCGCTGGCGCTGGTCGCGGCGGGGCTGTTCCTGTTCCGCAGTAATGCGGCGACGGAGACGGTGCCGCCGCCCCCCCGGGTCGCGGCGGTAGCTGCGGAGGCCGACGTGCCGCTTGCCGGCGATCCGCCGTCCGCGACCCAACGTACGCGCGAGCAGAAGCGGTTCGATCGCTACGACAAGGACCGGGACGGCCGCATCACCCGCGACGAATATCTCGCGTCGCGGCGAAAGGCGTATGCAAAACTCGACACCAATGGCGACGGGCGGCTGAGCTTCGACGAATGGGCGGCCAAGACCACGACCAAGTTTGCGACCGCCGACAAGGGGCGGGACGGTGCGCTCGACGCCACCGAGTTCGCAACGACGGCGGTGAAGCGCAAGCCGGCGCGGCGCCGGGTCGATTGTCCGCCCGCCGCACCCGCTGCGGACGAAGGTTGACGTTCACGTCAACGTAAACTAACTTGTCGGCTATGGACGCTTTGCCTGCCCAGACCAGCGATTCGAACGAAGCCGACCGCTTCTCGATCACCGACCTGTGCAGCGAATATGGCGTGACCGCGCGGGCGCTGCGGTTTTACGAGGATGAGGGGCTGATCGCGCCCGAACGGCGCGGCCTCGCCCGTATCTATTCGCAGCGCGACCGCGTGCGGCTCGCCTGGATCCTGCGCGGCAAGCGGGTCGGCTTCAGCCTCGCCGAAATTCGCGAGATGATCGACCTGTACGACATCGGCGATGGCCGCGTTGTGCAGCGGCAGGTGACGGTGCAGAAATGCCGCGACCGCATCGCCTTGCTCGAAAACCAGCGGCGCGACATCGACGCCGCCATTGCCGAACTCGGCGACTTCGTGACGACCATCGAAGCGCTCCCCTTGCAGACCGCCCCGACAGAGGGCGCATCCCCGGAGAAGGATTGACCATGCCCAGCTATACCCCGCCGGTCCGCGACACCCGCTTCATCCTCGACCATGTGCTCAAGATCGGTGACCATGCCGCGTTGCCCGGTTTCGCCAACGCGACGCCGGACACGGTCGAGGCGGTGCTGGAAGAGGGCGGCCGCTTCGTCGCCGAAGTGCTGTTCCCGCTGAACGCATCGGGCGACCAGCAGGGCTGCACCCGCCATGCCGATGGCAGCGTGACGACCCCGGACGGGTTCAAGGACGCCTATCGCCAGTTCGTCGAATCGGGCTGGGGCACGCTTTCGGCGCCGGAGCAGTTCGGCGGGCAGGCGATGCCGCATGTCGTCGCGACCGCGTTCGAGGAATATCTGATCTCCGCCAACATGGCGTTCGCCATGTATCCGGGGCTGACCCATGGCGCGATCGCCGCGTTGCTGGTGAAGGGTAGCCCCGAGCAGCAGGCGATGTACGTGCCGAAGATGGTGTCGGGCGAATGGGGCGGCACGATGAACCTGACCGAGCCGCAATGCGGCACCGATCTGGGCCTCATCAAGACCCGCGCCGTGCCGAACGACGATGGATCATGGGCGATCACCGGCACCAAGATCTTCATTTCGTCGGGCGAGCATGACCTGACCGACAACATCATCCACCTCGTCCTCGCCAAGACGCCGGGCGCGCCGGAAAGCTCGAAGGGCATTTCGCTGTTCGTCGTGCCGAAATTCCTGGTGAACGAGGACGGGTCGCTGGGCGATCGAAACCCGGTCAGCTGTGGTTCGATCGAGCACAAGATGGGCATCCACGCCAATTCGACCTGCGTCATGAACTATGACGGGGCGAAGGGCTGGCTGGTCGGCGAGGAGATGAAGGGCCTTGCCGCGATGTTCATCATGATGAACGCGGCGCGGCTGGGTGTCGGGTTGCAGGGCATGGCGGTGGCCGAGACGGCGTACCAGAATGCAGTGATCTATGCCGGCGACCGGCGGCAGGGGCGGGCGCTGACCGGCCCGGCCGAAGCGAACGAAAAGGCCGATACGCTGTTCGTCCACCCCGATGTCCGGCGGATGCTGATGGAGGGCAAGGCGCTGACCGAAGGGCTGCGCGCGCTGTGCCTGTGGGGCGCGTTGCAGGTCGACCTTGCACATATGAGCGAAGATGCGGCGGCGCGCGAGCTGGCGGACGATCTGGTCGGGCTGCTCACGCCGGTCATCAAAGGCTATGGCACCGACAAGGGCTATGACGTCGCGACCAACGCGCAGCAGGTCTATGGCGGGCATGGCTACATCGCTGAATGGGGCATGGAGCAATATGTCCGCGATGCGCGGATCGCGATGATCTACGAAGGCACCAATGGTGTGCAGGCGATGGACCTCGTCGGCCGCAAGCTGGCGCAGAATGGCGGCCGCGCGATCCAGCATTTCTTCCGTATCGTCGCCGAGGAAATCGCGACCGCCAAGGGGGCGGACGCGACGCGCGATTTCGCCGAGCGACTGGAGCGCGGTCTCAAGGACCTGCAGGCGGCGACCATGTGGTTCATGGCCAACGGCATGCAGAATCCGAACCATGTCGGGGCGGGTGCACATTCGTATATGCACATCATGGGCATCGTCGCGACCGGCCTGATGTGGATGCGGATGCTCACGGCGGCCGAGGCGCTGGCAGCGGCGGGCGAGGGCGATCCGGCGTTCATCGAGGCCAAGCGGGTAACCGCGCGCTTCTATGCCGAGCGGATCATTCCGGATGCCAGCGCGCTGCGGCGCAAGATCGAGGGTGGGGCCGATGCGGTCATGGCGCTCGACCCGGCGCTGTTCGCGCGGGGGTAACAGGCTGTCGGAGCGATCCGACGCCGGTTCCAGACATGCGTCACCCCGGGCTTGACCCGGGGTCCCGCTTCTCGCTTCGGTCGAGAAGAAACGGGACGCCGGTCAAGCCCGGGGTAGCGTCAGTCAGTGGTCAGCGGCCTTACTTCTCGCGCTTCTTGCGATGCGTCTCGAGGTCGAGCACCGCCGAATCCGCGCCTTCCGGCAACAGGCCCAGCCGCCGTGCGACTTCCTGATAGGCTTCCACCTCGCCGCCGAGGTCGCGACGGAAGCGATCCTTGTCGAGCTTTTCGTTGGTGGTCATGTCCCACAGGCGGCAGCCATCGGGGCTGATTTCGTCCGCCAGAATGATCCGGCTGAAATCATTGTCCCAGATGCGGCCGAATTCGAGCTTGAAGTCGACCAACCGGATGCCGATCCCGGCGAACAGGCCCGACAGGAAATCGTTCACGCGGATCGCCATGTCGGCCATCTCGTGCAGCTCGTCCTGCGCCGCCCAGCCGAAGCACAGAATGTGTTCGTCCGATACCATCGGATCGCCGAGCGCATCGTCCTTGTAATAATATTCGATGATCGTGCGCGGGAGCTGCTGCCCCTCTTCGATGCCCAGCCGCTTGCTGATCGAACCGGCGGCGACGTTGCGCACGACGACCTCGATCGGCACGATCTCGACCTGGCGGATCAGCTGTTCGCGCATGTTCAGGCGGCGGATGAAGTGGGTCGGCACGCCGATATTGCCGAGCAGCGTAAAGACATGCTCGGAAATCCGGTTGTTCAGCACGCCCTTGCCGTTGATCGTGCCCTTTTTCTGGGCGTTGAAGGCGGTGGCGTCATCCTTGAAATACTGGATCAGCGTACCCGGCTCCGGACCCTCATAGAGGATCTTTGCCTTGCCTTCGTAGATCTGGCGGCGGCGAGCCATGCGATTCCCTTCAACGAAACGGCATGGGCCAGAGCGATTATGTCCGGCCCCCTGCGGAAAGCCGCCGCATAGCCGAAGGGGGCCGTCCGTGCAATCAGCCCGCGTGGGTGGCGCGTCGCGGCAGCAACGGCCGGACGCGGCGCCACAGCAGCAGCCCGAGCAGCGCCAGCAACAGCGGCGGCAGGGCGAGGCCGATCAGAGCGAGCGCTGTGCCGATCGTCCAGCGCGCCGACGCGACCGACAGGTCGGCGGCGCGGGTGAAGGGCGATGTCGGATCGAAGCTGCGGATCGCCTCGCCCGACCGATATTCGAACAGGACGGGCGTGGCGGCCAGAGCCGCGCGCTGTTCGGCGATCGCGGCGGCGGCTTCACGTTCCGATCCGGTGGCGGCTGCGCGTTGCCGTTCCAGTTCGGCGCGGGCCTCGCGGTTGGTATTGCCGCTGCGCGCGTCGATCGCCGCGCGGTCGGCAATGGCGGTGTCACGGGCCTGCGCCAGTTGGTCGATCTTCGCGCCGGCATCCTCGCCGGTGATCTCGGAATCGAGCAGCATGCCCTCCGCCGCTTCGACCCCGCGAATGCCGTCGCGACCGAAGCTGCGCGCGAGTTCGGGGGCGAGCGAGAAGCCCAGCATCGCCGAAATGTCGTTATCTTCGCTGCGGGTATAGCGCATCGCCGTGATCCGGCACCGCGCGATGCCGAGCCGTTCGCAGGCGGCGGCGTGCGCCTCCTGCACCGATGCGATCCGGGCGGCGGGCAGGCGGAAGCCGTAGCGATAGCTGAAGGCGACACCCGGTGCGGCGGTGACGTCGACGCCGGGGGCGGCTGGTTCGGACTGGTCGTCGGGCGCCTTGCTGCAACCGGCGAGGACCAGCAGGGCGAATAAGGAAGCGCGATATCGCATGGACCACCTTTGCCTTAATTAAGGCGAAAATGTGGCATGAATGGGACGAGCGGTCAAATTCCTATTGGTCGGGCGGGAGATACTGCCCGCCGGATCAGGTCGATGACCAATTCCCAAGCCGGCGTTCCGGGTGAGATCAACTCGACATGACCGGTATCGCCGACCTCATGGACGGTAACCTCGTCGCCATGGTCCCGCGCTGTCCGGGCAAACTGGGGCGCCATCCACGCCGGTACGATCCGGTCTTCGCGGCCGTTGAGCAGGTCGATGGGTACGCCGATCGGCAACAGGCACGGCACCGACGTATCGGTAAAGCGATCCGCACGGTCGCCAACCAGCTGCGCAATGACGTCGGTACCGCAGCCATTGTCGGGACTCGATTCGACCGCGGCGAGATCGGGCAGGCCGCCAAGGCTGACGACATGCGCCAGCGGCAACGGCTCGCCACCTGCCAATATGCTGCTGGCCGGCAGGCGGTGACGGGCGGCAAGCCACAGGGCGAGGTGTCCGCCCGCCGAATGGCCCACTGCAATGACGTGCGACAGGTCGAGCCGATGGGCATCGGCATGGTCCCGCATCAGGTCGGCCGCCGCCGCGACATCGCGGAACGTCCCCGGATAGCCGCCCCCGTCGCGATCCACTCCGCGATAGTCGATATTCCACACTGCGAAGCCGCGATCCCGCAGGTCCGCCGCGGCCCAGTCCATCAGCCGACGGTCGGCGATCGCGCTTTGCCAGCATCCGCCATGGACCATCAGAACGGTCGGCCATCGCTGCGCCGGATCGCCCTTGGGCAGCCACAGGTCGACGACCTGCAGGCTGTCCTCGCCGTAACGAAACCGGTGATCCGGCTCGGCGCGCGGGCGGCCGGTCAGGTCGGGCCACGTCATTGGAATCCATGGACGATCGGGTTGCGTAGGTGGCGTCATGCAGAGAATCTGCAACAGGCGACAGAAAACAACAATCCGGACCGCAATATCGTATAATAAATTTGTGCGCGTCGGACGGGTTGGTTAAGGTGAACGCGGGGAAGGCAACGCTATCCATAAGGATAGTTGCAGGGGGCGTGACGTGGGTAGAATTCGTACGATCGAGCGTGACAAGTTGCTGGATGCCGCCGAGGCGGTAACGATGGAAAAAGGGCCGACCGGCCTGACGATCGCCGCCGTCGCCGAACGGATGGGCATCACCAATGGCGGCGTGCAGTACAGCTTTCGCAGCAAGGAATCGCTGATCGCCGCGATGTTCGAGCGGTGGCAGGAAGAATATGCCGAGCACATGATCGAATTGGGCGCCGTCCCCGACGACGACGTGTCGCGCATCCGCGCCCATATCGCCTATGGCTCGAACTATGACGACCGTTCGCGGCGTGGCGCGCCGACGCTGCTGGTGTCGCTGCTCAATTCGCCGCAGCACATGGTGCAGGTGCGGCGCTGGTATCGCAACCGGGTGGATGCGATCGACGTCTCGACCGACGAAGGGCGCTGGCTGCGGCTTGCCTTTATGGCGATGGAAGGCGCGTTCCTGATGCGCCTGTTCGGACTGATCGAAATGGACGGCGACGAATGGCGCGCGATCGTCGCCGATGTATGGGCATTGTGCGACGGAAAACTGCCACAGGTACAGGGCGAACCGGGGCGGCAGGCCGCCTGATCCCGGTTCGTTCCATTTCGCCCCTCGCGGGGGTCGCATTCCCCTGCTATCGCATCCGCGATGGCAAGTGATCTGACCGACCCCTCGACGCCGATCGGCGTGTTCGATGCACCGTTCGACAGCGCGCTGTCCGAACGATACCTCGTCTATGCGCTGTCGACGATCACCGCGCGGTCGCTGCCCGATGTCCGCGACGGGTTGAAGCCCGTGCACCGCCGCCTGTTATGGGCGATGCGGCTGCTCAAGCTCGATCCGGCGTCGGGGTACAAGAAATGTGCGCGTGTCGTCGGCGACGTGATCGGCAAATATCATCCCCATGGCGATCAGTCGGTCTATGACGCGATGGTCCGCCTCGCGCAGGATTTCGCGCTGCGCTACCCGCTCGTCGACGGGCAGGGCAATTTCGGCAATATCGACGGCGATAACGCCGCCGCCTATCGTTATACCGAGGCACGGCTGACCCAGGTCGCGATCGACCTGATGGCCGGTCTCGACGAGGACGCGACCGATTTCCGCCCGACCTATAATGGCGAGGAACAGGAGCCGGAGCTGTTCCCCGGCATGTTCCCGAACCTGCTGGCCAATGGCGCCAGTGGCATCGCGGTCGGCATGGCGACCAGCGTGCCGCCGCACAACGCCGCCGAGCTGTTCGACGCGGCGATCATACTGGTCGACCAGCCCGAGGCAGACGATGCGGCGGTGCTGGCGCATGTGCGCGGGCCGGATTTCCCGACCGGCGGCATCGTGGTCGATTCGCCTGCCGCCATCCGCGAATCCTACGCGACCGGGCGGGGCGGTTTTCGCGTGCGGGCGCGCCACGCGATCGAGCGGGAAAAGGGCGGTGGCTGGCAGATCGTCATCACCGAAATTCCGTACGGCGTGCAGAAGGGCAAGCTGATCGAGCAGATCGCGGCGCTGATCAACGACAAGAAGCTGCCGATCCTGACCGATGTCCGCGACGAATCGGATGCGGAAATCCGCATCGTCCTCGAACCGCGCAGCCGGACGGTCGATCCGCAGGTGCTGATGGACGGGCTGTTCCGTCTCACCGACCTCGAATCGCGTGTGCCGCTCAACCTCAACGTGCTGGACAAGGACCGTACGCCGCGCGTGATGCCGCTGCGCGAGGCGTTGAAGGCGTGGGTCGATCACCAGTTCGTCGTGCTGCGCCGACGCAGCGAACACCGGCTCGCGAAGATCGCCGACCGGATCGAGCTGCTCGACGGTTATCTGGCGGCGTATCTGAACCTCGACCGGGTGATCGCGATCATCCGTACCGAAGATGAACCCAAGCCGGTGCTGATCGCGGAGTTCAGCCTGAGCGACCGGCAGGCGGAAGCGATCCTCAACATGAGGCTGCGATCCTTGCGCAAGCTGGAGGAAATGGAAATCCGTGGCGAGCGGGCGAAGCTGGAGAAGGAGCAGGCCGAACTGACGCTGCTGCTGTCCAGCGATGCGCGGCAACGCACCCGGATGAAGCGCGACCTGACCAGGATGCGCGACCGCTATGGCCATGAAACGCCACTGGGCAAGCGTCGGACGACCGTCGAGGAAGCCGCCCCGGCACGCGAAATTCCGGCCGAGGCGATGATCGAGCGCGAGCCGCTGACCGTCATCCTGTCGCAGCGCGGCTGGGTGCGGGCGCTCAAGGGCCATGTCGATCTCGCGTCGGCCGATACCGCGCGGTTCAAGGAAGGCGATGGACCGGCCTTCGCCTTCCATGCCCACACCACCGACAAGTTGTTGCTGGCGACCGATGGCGGGCGATTCTACACGCTGGGCGCCGACAAGCTGCCCGGCGGGCGGGGCTTCGGCGAACCGGTGCGGGCGATGATCGACCTCGACGGCGATGCGCGGATCGTCGGGCTGTCGCGGGCTGCGACGTCCGACCGGCTGCTGCTGGCGGCGACCGACGGGCGTGGTTTCGCGGTGCGGGTGGCCGATGTGCTGGCCGAGACGCGCAAGGGCAAGCAGGTGATGTCGCCGCGTCCTGGTGCGAAGCTGAAGGTCGTCCGGCCGATCGCGGCGGAGGACGATTATGTCGCGTCGATCGGTGACAACCGCAAGCTGGTGCTGTTCCCGCTGACCGAACTGGCGGAGATGGCGCGCGGGCAGGGCGTGCAGCTGCAGCGGTTCCGCGATGGCGGATTGTCCGATGCGCGGACGTTACGCTTCGCCGACGGGCTGCACTGGACGATGGGCGGCGAAACCGGTCGGATGCGGACCGAAAGCGATCTGTCACCGTGGCGCGCGGCGCGTGGTGCCGCCGGTCGGATGCCGCCCAACGGCTTTCCGCGCGACAATCGTTTCTAGGCCGTATCGACATTCAGAAGATAACGAGCCGAAAGCGGTGGTTTCGCGTGACCCGGCGCGCAGCGTACTGCCAGTACGTGAGCACCGGAAGCACGCGAAACCGCCGTTTGCAGGCCGTCAGGGCTGAATGTCGATACGACCTAATCCCCTGCCGCCGGTTTCAGAAGCTTTTAACCTCCATCGGCCATAGCGGTGGCAATGGCGTTCGGCAGGCAGATCCTATCGGCATTGAGGTCGCAGGCGTTCCCGATCCCGGAGCAGGGGGGAAGGATTCCGTTCGCCGACCATGTGGTGGTGGCGTGCGAGTCCCCGCCGGCGCTCGCGCTCGACCCGCGCGAACCGGTCCTCGACCTGCTGCCGGTGCCGACCGCGATCGTGTCGGTCGATGCCGGAAACGTCGTTTTCGATACGATCAACCTCGCCTTTCGCGCGGCGGGCTTTGCCTCTGTCGAGGGCCGCGCGGCGCTGCTGCACGAAATCGGCGATCAGGTGCTGGTGTTCCTGCTGTCCGGCGATACCCGTCGCCGCATGGCGCTGCGGCTGGGCGATGCGGTCGACAGCCGCCATTATGACGTGACGCTGGCCCGGCGCGCGGAGTCGGTCGGATCGAGCCGCTGCATCATGTCGCTGGTCGACCAGACCCCCGAACAGCGCACCGAAACCAGCCTGCGCCGCGAGATGAGCACCGATTCGCTGACCGGGCTGCCCAACCGGACCGGCTTCGGCGATCTGGTCGAGGAGCGCGTGGCGGATGGCGACCGCGCGCGCTATGCGGTGCTGGCGATCAACCTCGACCGGTTCAGCCGCGTCAATGCGTGCATGGGATCGCTGTCGGGCGACGAACTGCTGATTTCGGTCGCCCGCCGGTTCAAGGGCGTGCTGCGCAGTTCGGACGTACTGGCCCGGACCGGTGGTGACGAATTCGCCGTGCTGCTGGGCCTGCGCGATGGTGCCGACGACGCGCTGCACGCCGCGACCCGGCTCCAGCAGGCGCTGATCCAGCCGTTCCAGCTGTCCGATTTCACCATTCGCGTCGACTGTTCGATCGGCATCGCGCTGGGTGAGGATGCCGATGCGGAGGCGGAAGACGTCATCCGCCACGCACAGTTCGCGGTCAAACGATCGAAACGCACCGGCCAGACCGAAGTCTATCGCCCGCATCTGTTCGATATCGTGCGCAGCCAGTTCTCGATCGAGACCCGGCTGCGTCATGCGTTGGAGGACGGGCAACTCCACCTCGCCTTCCAGCCGATCTGCGACCTGTCCAACGGGCGGATCAGCAGCTTCGAGGCGCTGGCCCGGTGGCGGACGCCGGAGGGGGAGAATATCTCGCCGGTCGATTTCATTCCGGTGGCGGAGGAATCGGGGCTGATCGTGCCGCTCGGTCGCTGGGCCATGGACGAAGCGTCGCGGACGCTGGCCGAATGGGACCGGATGGCCGGCGGCGATTGCGGTGCGCGGATGGCGGTGAACCTGTCGGCGGTCCAGTTGCAGCGCGACAATGTCGAGACGATGTTCGCCGAGGTGCTGGCGCAGCACCGGTTACCGGGCGACCGCTTCACCATCGAATTGACCGAAAGCGCGTTCGTCGTCGATCCCGACCGGACGCTGCGCACGATGCTGGCGCTGAAAGACATGGGCGCACAGATCGCGATGGACGATTTCGGCACCGGCTATTCCAACCTCGCCTATCTGCAGAAGCTGCCGATCGACAAGCTCAAGATCGATCGCAGCTTCATCACCGGCATGCTGGCCGACCGCGACAAGGTGGCGATCGTCCGCGCGATCCTGAGCCTCGCCCAGGCGCTTGGCCTCCGCACCACGGCGGAGGGGATCGAGACGCAGGAGCTGGAACACACGTTGGTCGCGCTCGGCTGTGCGTTCGGCCAGGGATATTTCTATTCGCGGCCGATCGATGCGGACGCCGCCTATGCGTTGCTGCTGGCGCGCAACGCCTGAGCCACGACCGCATCGGAGATTTCGGCGGTCCGGTCCGCATCGGGAAAGCCTTCCGCGATCCAGCGATCCTCGACCTGCCGCAGCGCCCGCGCCACGTCGGGGCCGCGCGCAAGGCCGCGTTCGACCAAGGCGCCGCCCGATAGCGGCAGGGTGGGGCGGGTCCAGCCGGCGACCATCGCCGCTGCCGCCGGATCGCCGGCAAGCAGCAACCGGTCGACCGCACCCTCGACGCCCAGCCGATAGCCGAGCGCGAGGGGGCTGTCGGTCCCGTTACCCAGCGCCAGCGCGATCCGCTTGCGCTGTACATTGGACAGTTTCAGCCGGGCGGTGACCCCCTCCGCATTGTTCGCGTCGAGCAGCGCGGCGAGGCGGCGGATGGGATCGGGCGCGATGCCCGCGGCGGTTTCGGTCGCGACCAGCGCGTCGAGCCGATCGACGGCATCGGCGTCGAGTTCGGGCAGCACCGGCTGCCAGATCGCGTTGTCGACCATCAACCGCAGCACGCCGACCGCATCGCGCGCAACGAGCAGCTTGAGCAATTCGTCGGCGATCCGCTCCCGCGACAGCGCCATCAGGTCGTTGGCGCGCGCGATGCAGGCCGCAAGCCCTTCGGCATCGGGTGCATCGCCGAACCGCGCAAGGAAGCGGAAGAAGCGCAGGATGCGCAGATGATCCTCGGCAATCCGGCGCAGCGGGTCGTCGATGAAGCGCACGCGTCCGGCGCGCAGATCGGTGATCCCCCCGAAATAATCGTGCAGCCGGCGGCCGCCCATATCGGCGTAGAGCGCGTTCATCGTGAAATCGCGCCGCGCGGCATCGGCCTGCCAGTCGTCGGTGAACGCAACTTCGGCATGCCGCCCGTCGGTGGTCACGTCGCGGCGCAGCGTCGTCACCTCGACCACCGTACCGTCGGCAACGGCGGTGATCGTGCCATGCGCGATGCCGGTCGGGATCGCCTTGATCCCCGCCGCCTGCAACCGGCGAACGACCTCCTGCGGCGGATGGATCGTCGCGACATCGATATCGGCGACGGCAATGCCCAGCAGCGTATCGCGCACCGCCCCGCCGACATAGCGCGCCGCGCCCTCGTCGGCGCCCAGCGCCGCGGCCAGCCGGTCGAGGCCGGGCCGCGTCATCCAGTCGGCGGGAGGCAGGGTGGTGGGTTCGTTCACGGCCATGTCAGTCTTTGCGCGAGGTTCACGATCATCGCCGCCGTCGCACCCCAGATGCGCCGTTCGCCGAAGATCAGTTCGTAATAATGCCGTTCACGCCCGTCATGCCACCGGCTGCCGCGCCCATGATTGGCGGCATCGAGCAGAAAGCCGAGCGGAACTTCGAAGATCGCGTCGACTTCACGCGGGTTGCGGACGAGCGGCAGGTCGGCGGGAACGACGGCAAGCACCGGCGTCACCTCGAACCCGGTCACCGTATGATAGCGGTCGAGCGTCGCCACGACCTCTGCCGCATCGACGGGCAGGGCGATCTCTTCCGATGCTTCGCGCAACGCCGCGCCGACCGCACCCGCATCATCCGGATCGATGCTCCCGCCCGGGAAGGCCACCTGTCCGGCATGGGTGCGAAGGTCCCCCGTCCGCTGGGTCAGCAACACCCCCGGTTCCGCGCGGTCGGTCACCGCGATCAGCACCGCCGCCGCGCGCCATCCCAGCGCGGGCGTCGGCGCCTCGCCGTTCAGGTCCCCCACCAGCAGCGGTCCGGCGGGCGCCGCGAGCCGCGCCCGCAGCCGCTCCGCCAGCGTCATGCCGGTTCGAACGGAAAGAACGTGCCCTCGCTCCACAGCCCGCGCCGCCCGTCCGGCCCTTCGACCAGTTGCTCGGCCAGTTCGTAGAAGACCGCGCGCGCGATCAGCGCGTCCATCCCGCCGCGAACGCGCAGATAGGGGCGGGGGGCATCCGCCGTCCCTTCGATCCGGATCGGATGCTCGGCATCGGCCACCGCCATTTCCTCGGTGTTTAGCCGGAACGCGATGCGCCCCTGATCGCCTTCGCCCGACAGCTTCGCCTCGACCGCGACGAACGGCGCGTCGTCCACCGCGATCGACAGCTTTTCGACCGGCGTCACCAGCACATAGGAGCCATCGGGTTCGCGCCGCAGGATCGTCGCGAACAGGCGGACCATCTCCGCCCGCGCGATCGGGCTGCTCTGATGGAACCAGCTGCCATCGGCGGCGATCCGCATCTCGCTGTCGCCGCAATGCGTCGGGTTCCAGCGGTCGACCGGCGGCAGCTTCGCCTTGGCGGCGAGGCGCGCGACCTCGGCAAGCGACAGCGAAGCGAAATCGGCGGGGGGCTGCATGGGCATGGAAATCCGTTAGCTCGCTCTGCCCGCCACCGACAAGGGGTCAGGCGACGAGCGACAGGCGCGGGGCGAGAATGCCGCTTCGCACCGGAACGTTCCCGCGCGCCAGCAGCCGCGCCTGATCATAGGGGCCGGGCAGCCGCCATCCACCGGTCCGCTGCGCCGTGAAGCCGAAGCGCGCATAATAAGGCGCGTCGCCGACCAGCATCAGCGGCGCGTCCTCGCCCGCCGCCACGATCGCCCGCTGCATCAAAATGTGACCGATCCCGGTTCCCTGCCGGTCGGGTGCGACCGCCACCGGGCCGACCATCACCAGCGGCAAGGGGGTGCCGTCGTCGCCGTCGAGCTGCACCGGCCAGCACTGGATCGCGCCGACGAGCCGCCCGTCCTCGACCTTCGCGAAGCTCAGGCCGTCGAGCGGCGACAGCCCTTCGCGCACGCGATAGGCCGTGCGCCCATGCCGGTCGGCACCGAAGGCGGCATCGAGCAAGGCTTCGACATCGGCGGCGGGGACGGAGGCAAGGGGCAACAGCTCGGGCAAATTCGGTCCAGTCGATCGGGGCATGAAAACGCGCCTGTACCGCCGCGGCGGCATGGCACAAGCGAAGATTGCCGGGCGGCTTACGCGCCCGCCGCCTTCTGCTATCGCGCGGATATTCCCTTTCGATGACAGGTGCCGTTTGCGCGATTCGCTTCAACTGGAAGTCCACGATGTCGAGGTGAATGTCCTGACGGGCATCTACTCCGAGGAAACCCACCTCCCGCAACCGCTGCGCATCTCGATGACGGTCGACCTCGACTGCCCCGAACGCTTCACGCCCGATACGCCGTTGTCGGCATCGAAAAGCTATATGGACCTGAAGGAAGCGGCGACGACCTCGCTGCCGCCGGGCGTGCACTTCACCCTGATCGAAGGGGTCGCCGACCATATCGTCGACACGCTGTTCCTGTCCGATCCGCGCGTGCAGCGGGTGAAGATCCGCATCGTCAAGCTGGCCATCGCCGAAGCGGGCGAATCGATCGGCGTCACCATGGTCCGGCATCGCCGGTGAGCCGCCCGCTGGCGCTCGTCACCGGCAGTTTCCGGCGGCTCGGCGGACATATCGCCACGCGGCTGGCACAGGCGGGCTATGATGTCGCGCTCCATGCGTCGCATGCCGTCGATCCGGAAGCGGAGGTCGTCGCGGCGATCGAGGCGGCCGGTGCGGCATATCGCTGCTTCGCCGCCGATCTGGGCGATGCCGACGCCACGCGCGGCCTGATCCCGGCGGTGTCGGCGCAGTTCGGACGGCGGGTCGATCTGCTGGTCAACAATGCGTCCTGCTTTCGCGCCGACGATGCCGATTATCCGACGCCCGAATCCCTCGCCGGGCATTTCGCGGTGAACGCGGCGGCGCCGTTCGTACTGGCGACAATGCTGGCCGAACGGGGCGGCAGCGCGGTGGTCAACATCCTCGACCAGCGTATTGCGCACCCACATCGCGACCAGCTGGCCTACACCCTGTCCAAACAGGCGCTGGGCGAAGCGACTCGTACGCTCGCCCTCGCGCTGGCGCCCAAGGTAAGGGTCAATGGCGTCGCCCCCGGGCTGACGCTGGCAACCGACGATTACAGTCCCGAACAGGTCGGTCGGCTGGCGGCGCTCATGCCGCTCGGGCGGTTGCCCGATGTCGATCAGGTGGCCGATGCCGTCTTGTTCCTCGCCCGGGCAGCGGCATCGACCGGGCAGATCCTGTTCGTCGATGGAGGAGCGGGGTTGGTCGCGTTCGAGCGCGACTTCGTCCACCTCGCCCGCTGATACTGGTTCAGCCGTTCCGGCCGTCGTCGCACCGGCCCAGTGACTCGCGCACGAACGCAAAATCCTCGCGCGCGATCGCCGCATTGTCGGCGTCCTGCGATTGCAGGCTCGATTCGGGCAGGACATCGGGCAGTCCGCAAGCGAGGCGATACCAGGCAAGCGTATCGGGCTTCGGTGCGCCGCCGGCCTCGTCGATGATGTCGCCCAGCGACAAGGCCCAGCGCTTCTGCTCCCCCGGCCGGCGCAGGATCAGCAGCGATACCGGGGCGCCGGTCGTCGTCTGGAGGAAGATTTGCGTCTCGCCCTCGCCGGGCAGCGTGCCGGGTACGTGAAAGGCGTTGCCGATGCCGGTGATCGCCGGCGGCGCGTCCGGTGCGATGACTTCCCGCACCACGTCGCGGACGCGCTGGTCGAGCGCGGGCGCCCAGACAAATTGCGCGTCCGGCGTCACCAGCTGTACCTGATCGGGACGTCCGGCAACCGCGCGGGCGAAGGCGATGACCCGCTGCCGCTTCAGATTGGGCGCGCGCCCGCGCGGATCGAACGGAACGTCGACCAGATAGCCGACGCGGGCGGGCAGGGGGCCGTTGGCCCGGACCAGCGCACCGACATCGGCGGTGACGTAGAAACGGACGTGACCCGCCGCCAATCCCGGCGCTTCCGCAGGTGCGATCCGCGCGACCGAGCGAATCGTCGCATCGAATACGATGTCGCTTTCCAAGGCCAATCGGGCCAGCCGGGCATAGGCAACCGATGCCGATTCGGGGGTAGCGGTAACAGAAACCGGGACGCCCTGACGTGCCGAAATGGGCGAACATGCGACCAGAAATGTGGAAAATGCGGCGACGCGGAACGGATTGCGTTTCATGCAACTGCTCTTAACCCGCGGAAAACCGTGGTTACAGACTTATTTCGGTAATCGCGCGATTGTACGAATGTTTCGTCCGACAAAGCGTTTGCGTCGTTGAAAAGGCCGCGATAGACAATCGCGGTCCGGAATGCCGCGTAGCCCCGGACACGACGGTCGTTGCGTGCCGGTTTCCGCCGGACGGACCGACCCAATGTACCGGGCTAGAGGAGTTTGGTTGCTGAATGGCTTACGCTGACCAAAAAGCAGGTAGTGGCCGGATCGTCGCGCTGATCATCGTGGGTATCCTCCACGTCGTGATCGGGTACGCGTTCATCTCCGGCCTTGCCTACAAATATGTGAAGAAGGTAACTGAGGATACCGAGACGTTCGACGTCGAGGAACCGCCACCCCCCGCCCGAGGAGATTCCTCCTCCCCCGCCGCCGCCTGAACAGCCGCAGCCGCAATCGCCGCCGCCGGTCGTGACGCCGCCGCCGATCGTCCGTACGCAGGCACCGCCGCCGGTGGTGATCCAGTCGGTGACGACGCCGCCGCCGACCTACGCGCCGATTCCGACTGCCGGTCCGCCCGCGCCGCCGGCTCCGGTTGCGCCGCCGGCGCCGCCTGCGCCCGTGGTCAGCAAGGCCGCAGGTGCGAAGGGCAATCCTGCCGACTGGATTACCAACGACGACTATCCGCCCAGCGCGCTCAACAGCGGCGACGAAGGTGTGACGGCGATCGCCTGGGACATCAACACGCAGGGCCGCGTCGAAAACTGCCGCGTGACGTCGTCGTCCGGTTCGGCCGCGCTCGATCGCGCTGCCTGTTCGGCGATTACCCGTCGCGGCCGGTACAGCCCTGCGCTGGACCAGAGCGGCAACCCGATCCGTTCGAGTTCGAACCGTCGCGTCCGCTGGCAGCTGCCGGCCGATCGGTAAGACCGGGTGTCCCGCGACCAACGCGTCGCGGGGCGGTCCGGGGCAATATTCTTCAAGAACATATCAGCTCTAAGGAAACTATCCGATGCTCACCCCCATCCTTGCTGCCGGCGCGCCTGCCGGGGCTCCGAACTTCGGCTTCTGGGAAGCGCTTCAGCAGGGCGGCGCGATCGCGTTCGGCACGCTGGGTATCCTGGTCATCATGTCGGTCGGCTCGTTCTACATCCTCTTCACCAAGCTGTTCGAACAGCAGAAGATCATGAACCAGGCGAAGCGCGTTCGCGCCACGTTCTGGCAGTCGAACTCGCTGCGTGAAGGCGCCGCGAAGCTCGACAAGAACTCGGCCTATCGCCAGATCGTCGACGACGGCCTCGCCGCGCAGGAACAGCATGGCAAGCTGACCGATCCGGTCGAGGCGCATGACTGGCTGCACGGCTCGCTGGCGCGTTCGGAAGCGTCGATCAACTCGAAGCTCAACGGCGGCCTCGCCTTCCTCGCGACCGTCGGCGCGACCTCGCCGTTCGTCGGTCTGTTCGGTACCGTGGTCGGCATCTACCGCGCGCTCGTGAAGATCGGTGCTGCCGGTCAGGCCGCCATCGGCGACGTCGCCGGTCCGGTCGGTGAAGCGCTCATCATGACCGCCATCGGTCTGGTCGTCGCGGTTCCGGCCGTGCTCGCCTACAACTGGCTGCAGCGTCGCAACAAGTCGATCGCGGAAGACCTGTCGGCCTTCTCGAACGACGTGCTCGGCTACCTCGCCTCGAACGGTGCGGTTCGTCCGACCGTCGCGGCCCGTGGCCCGGCGCCGGTCGCCAAGCCGGCAGTCGGCAGCACCACCGCCGGCCAGGCCGGTGGCGTGCCGACCGCTCCGCGCGTCTGATCGCACGGTGCTGATGCCGCCGGGGCCGTGACCGGTCCCGGCGGTTCGATTGAGTAGAAGTGGATAGGATAGCCTCATGGCGATGAGTGTTGGCGGCGGCGGCGATGAAGCCCCCCTCTCGGACATCAATACCACGCCGCTCGTGGACGTCATGCTCGTGCTGCTGATCATCTTCCTGATCGCGGTTCCGGTCGTGGTCCAGCAGGTGAGCGGCCTCAAGGTCCCGAAGGTCGTGTTCGAACCGACGACGACCAAGCCGGAAAACGTCTCGTTGTCGGTGCAGGGTCTCGACGGCCAGTGCGCGGTGTACTGGGGTCTGACCCGGGTCACGGCGGACGAACTGCGCACTCGTGCGGTCAAGAAGCTGGAAGACGAAGTCGCCCGTCAGGGTGGCGTCGGCAACCCGAACCTCGAACTGCCCGAAGTGCACATCCGTGGCGACGTGAACACGCCGTACCGCTGCATCGGCGGCACGATCTACACGATGCAGTCGGCCGGGTTCACCAAGGTCGGGTTCATTTCCGAACCGGACCCGAACACCACGCCGCGCGCGCGTCAATAGGAGTAGCCTGACATGGCAATGAGTGGTGGCGGTCGCAGCGACGACGAACCGATGATGGACATGAACACGACGCCGTTGATCGACGTGCTGCTCGTGCTCCTGATCATGTTCATCATCACCATCCCGATCCAGAGCCACGCGGTGAAGGTCGACCTTCCGCAGCCGGACAACCGGCCGCAGAACAATATCGACCCGCAAAAGAACAAGATCACGATCAACGCACAGGGCCAGACCTTCTGGAACGGTTCGCCGGTCGACGAGGTCACGCTGACCCAGTATCTTGATCAGACCGTGGCGATGAGCCCGCAGCCCGAACTGCACTTCCAGCCCGACGCGACCGCGCGGTACGAAGTGGTCGACGGCGTGCTGGCGATCATCAAGCGCGCCAACGTGACGAAGCTCGGCTTCGTCGGCAACGAGCAGTATCGCGGCGACTTCTGATCCGCGAATTGCTTGGCCGTTACCGCGGCAGATCAGGGGCGGCCTTCGGGCCGCCCTTTTTTGTGCCCGGCCTTGGCGGGCCGCTTGCGCAACCGTCTTTAAAGTGAAACATTGATGTCATCACGATGTAACAAACAGGAGATGATGTCGTGCGAATCGGAACTGTCGCACTGCTTGGCTCGGCGCTGGCGGTGATGGGGATCGCCACCAGCGCGAACGCCCAGGATGCACAATATGCCCACGCCGCGATCACGGCGGGCAACCTGACCTCCGCCGAACGGGCGCTGGAACGCGAAACCCGCGCCGGCAGCCGCGAGCCGGAAGTCCTGTTAAATCTGGCCGCGGTCTATGCGATGACGCAGCGTCCGGCCGAAGCGCGCGATCTCTACCTGCGCGTGCTGAACGCGAAGGACGCCTCGCTGGTGATGCCGTCGTCGCAGGTCGCCAGTTCGCATGACGTCGCTCGCCGCGGCTTGCGCCTGCTGGACCAGCCGACCGCGCTGCAACTCACCGCGCGCTGATCGTTCGTTCGGGCCGACCCGGCACGCTTGTCGTAGCGGCCGGGTCGGTCGGACCTCGCATAGTGTCGATGTCTTCTCATATTGCGATCGAGCAGTTCTGCGCCGTGCCTTTTCGGCTGATCTGGCATCCAAGGCTGGACTGCGACTCGTCGGGGATGTGCTGTCGTTCGACGAACGACTTCCCGGCCGGAGTCGCATCCTGATCGCTGTGTTCCGCTCGTAGTGCGACGCTCATATTAGGGTCGAACTCGATCGAGTTGAATCATGGGATTCACACGGGGGTGATTTTCTGATTCAAGATGCGGCCGGATCGGAGGCTGGCATGGATGGGCAAGGCGTACTCGGATGACCTGCGCAAGCGGGTGGTTGCGGCGATGGCCTCGGGCCGGAACTGCCGGGAGGTAGGCGCGGCGTTCGACGTGGCACCGAGCACGGCGGGCAATTGGTGGCGTCGCTACCGGAGCGAGAGCAGCCATACCGCACGGCCGATGGGTGGCGACCGGCGCTCGAAGCTGCTGGAGCAGGCGGGCTGGATCGGCGAGCGGCTGGCCGAGGTTCCGGAACTGACGCTGGACGAAGTCAGGAGCGAGCTGGCCGGGCGCGGTATCGAGGTCAGTTATGCGAGCGTCTGGCGGATGGTGCGCAAGCTGGGGCTGCGGCACAAAAAAAAGGACCATCTTCGCGACTGAGCAGGACCGGCCGGATGTCGCGGTCGCGCGAGAGGTCTGGCGCGCCGCACAGGCCGGGCTCGATTTCACGTCGCTGGTGTTTGTCGACGAAACAGGAACGACCACCAGCATGACCCGGCTGCGCGGCTGGGGCCTCAAGGGCAAGCCGCTACTCGGCAAGGCACCGCACGGACACTGGATGACGTCCACCTTCGTCGCCGGCCTGCGCCACGACGGCATCGCCGCGCCGATGCTGATCGATACGCCTATGACCGGCCGTATCTTCCAGCAATGGCTGACCGATCACCTCATCCCCGAACTGCCCCCCGGCAGCATCGTGGTCTGCGACAACCTGGCCGCCCACAAGGTCGACGGCGTCCGGCAGTGCCTCGAGGATGCAGGCATGGGCCTGCTCTACCTTCCGCCCTACAGCCCTGACTTCAATCCCATCGAGCAGGCCTTCGCCAAGATCAAGGCGCTGCTCCGCCACGATGCGCCCCGCTCCTTCGACGCCATCCTCGCAGCCCTCAAGCGCATCCTTGAACGCTTCCAGCCCGCCGAATGCGCAAACTACCTCCGCCACTCAGGCTACGTGCAAGCGTGATCGATTTCGACTCTAGCCTGTCATGTCGCAAAGTACATCGTTTGCCATAGGGTAGCTGTATTAGCCGGCCTTGCGATCGGTTCCGGGTTTAGCTTTTCACAAACGTTTAGACGGTGTCGGAGTGGAGCGGTACTCCCGCGATTTTGCAATACGTATCGCGATGAGGCGAGCATCGCGTATCGTGATCATCGTCGGATAAAGCTAGCGTAGCGCGTTTAGACCATCGCTACATGATCCGGTTGCCAAAATCACGACCTGTAGCATCTGTCACGTTACGGACGTTGACATGATACACTACCGGTACATCGGTCCATCGACGTACCGGCAGCATGCACATTCCGGGAAGTCAATTAACGCACCGTCAGCGTTGCCGTCTTCAACTGGGTGGAGCTGTTGCCGGTTTGGATGGTGAATGTACCGGGTTCGACAACATGTTTCCTGTCGACGTTCCAGAAGGCGAGGTCGTTCGGCCTCAGGTCGAAGGTGACCGTCCGGCGCTCGCCCGGCTGCAGGGTAACGCGCTGAAAATGCTTCAGTTCGAGCACGGGACGCGTCACCGTCGCTTCGTCGTCGCGGACATAGAGCTGGACGACCTCGTCCCCGGCGCGGCGGCCGGTGTTGGCGACGTCGACCGATACCCGCACCGTTTCGTCGCGGCCGATCGTCGTCTTGGCGAGCTTCGGCGCGCCGACGGTGAAGCTGGTATAGGACAGGCCATAGCCGAACGGGTAGAGCGGGGCGGTGGTGTCGAACAGATAGCCGCGCCGCGAGGTCGGCTTATGGTTGTAGAAGACCGGTAGCTGCCCCTCGCTGCGCGGCACCGACACGGGGAGCTTGCCCCCCGGATTGGCGCGGCCGAGCACGACATCGGCAACGGCGTGGCCGGTTTCCTGCCCGAGATACCAGCCCTCGAGGATGGCCGGCGCGGTCGCGTCGATATAGGTCGCGGCGAGCGGTCCGCCGTTGAGCAGCACGACCACCACCGGCTTGCCGGTCGCGAACAGGCGGCGGGCGAGTTCGTTCTGTTCGCCGATCAGGTCGAGCTTCTGCCGGTCGCCCAGATGCGCGTCGGCCCATGCCTCGCGGCTCAATTGTTCGTTCTGGCCCAGCACCAGCAGGATGGTGTCGGCCGACGCCGCCTTGCGCACGGCTTCCTCGATCAGCGGCGCGTTTTCGGCCGGCGGGACCAGTTCGACCTTGTCGGCGGCCCATTGACGGCTGCGGGTCAGGCGCACGCCTTCGGCATAATCGACCGAGAAGCGGCCCTGCGCGGCCTGCTGCATCCCCTCCAGCACGCTGACGACATGCTTGGGCACGTCGGAATAGCCGCCGATCGGGGTGTCGCGGGCGTGGGTGCCGACGACCAGCATCCGGCCGACCTTCGCCGGATCGAGCGGCAGCAGATTGTTCCGGTTCTTGAGCAGCACCATCGAACGCACGGCGGCTTCGCGGGCGAGCGCGATCGCGTCGGGCGTGGCGGTCTTCGCCTCGGCAGTGCGGGCATCGGCATAGGGGTTTTCGAACAGCCCCATCTGGAACTTCATGGTCAGGATGCGGCGGACGGCATTGTCGACCTGCGACACCGGCACCTGACCCGACTTCACCATCTGCGCCAGCGTCGACCAGCCTTCGGCATCGGGCAGTTCCATGTCGACCCCGGCATCCAGCGCGCGGCGACCGGCGGCGGCCATGTCGGTGCCGTACAGCTTGTGGCGGGTATTGAGTTCCTTGATCGCGAAATAGTCGCTGACCACCGACCCCTTATAGCCCCATTCGCCGCGCAGCACGTCGTCGAGCAGCCATTTGTTCGCATGGCTGGGGATGCCGTCGATCTCGTTATACGACGCCATCACCGCCTGCACCGGCAGTTCGGTCACCGCGCGCTGGAACGGCGGGAAGAAATTCTCGCGCAACGTCCGTTCGGAGATGTTGGCCGGGCCGACATTGGTGCCGTTTTCGGGCTGGCCATGGCCGGTCATGTGCTTGAGCGTGACCATGACCTTGTTCGGGGCAAGCGGCAGGGTCGTTCCCTGAAACCCGCGAATCGCGGCAAGGCCCATTTCACCGACCAGATGGGGGTCCTCGCCATAGGTCTCCTCGATCCGGCCCCAGCGCGGATCGCGGGCGACGTCGACCACCGGGGCGAGCGCGAGGTTCGCGCCTCGGGCGCGCATTTCGCGGGCAGCGACACCGAACACGCGCTCGACCAATGCCGGGTCCCATGAGGAGGCCAGCGCGATCGACTGCGGGAAGCTGGTCGCACCGCGCGCGACATAGCCGTGCAGCGCCTCCTCATGCATGATCATCGGAATGCCGAGCCGGGTCCGTTCGACCGCCCAGCGCTGCGCCGCGTTGATATAGTCGGCGGTTTCCTGCGCGGTGCGGTTGACCGCATCGGCGGCGACGCCGGCGGCGTTGTTGCTGGCGGTGACGCCGCGCTTGTCCGACGGGCGGGTGATCTGGCCGAGGCCGTTGGGGAAAGCGCGCGATGCCTTGGCCGCCGAAAAATTGCCCTTCGCGTCCTGGATATCGCCCTTCTTCTCCCAGATGCCGATCATCTGGGCGACCTTTTCCTCCAGCGTCATGCGGCGCAGCAGGTCCTCGACACGGGCCGACACCGGTTGCGACGCATCCTTGTAAAGCATCTTTTCGGCAGCGGCGGGACGGGCAGGGCGGTTCTGCGCGATGACGGTGCCGGTGGCGGCGGTCGCGAGCAGGCAGGCGAGCGCAAGGCGAACGGGCTTCGACGCTAGGGTCACGATCTCTCTCCCATGACATTCGGCGTCCGGCGCGGCCGTCACCGTATTTGGTAGCGCTATCAGCTATCGGGCCGGCCGCATGTCGTCAACCGATGGTCGCGATTTGCAATCGGGACGGGCGCGCCATAATCAGCGTATGGAAGGAGCGAACCGTTTTCATGGATAAACCCAGTCGGCGCAGCGGGGGCAGCGTCACTATTCAGGACGTTGCCCGTACCGCCGGAGTATCGGCGATGACCGTGTCCCGAGTCGTGAACGGCGGCGCCAATGTTCGCCAGTCGACCCGCGAGGCGGTGACGGCGGCGATCGAGCAGCTCAACTATTCCCCGAACAGCGCGGCACGCAGCCTGGCGGCGGGCGAGGCGGCGCAGATCGGCCTGCTCTATGCCAACCCGTCGATGGCGTATCTGTCGCATTTCCTGATCGGTGCGCTGGAAGGCGCGCGCAAGGTCGGTTGCCATCTGGTGCTGGAGCCGTGCGACGGCGACAGCCCCGAAGCGCAGGCGGAGGGTGCGCGGCGGTTCGCATCGACACCGGTGCAGGGCGTGATCCTGCCACCGCCGCTGTCCGATGCGCCGCTGGTGCAGGACGAACTGGACGCGGCGGGTACGCCATCGGTCGCGGTCGCGGTCGGCATGGCGCAGCCGGGACGGTCGTCGGTGCGGATCGACGATTTCGCGGCGGCCAAGGCGATGACCGAGCATCTGATCGGCCTGGGCCATCGCCGGATCGGCTTCGTGCGCGGCAATCCCAATAACGGGGCCAGCGCGGAGCGATGGCGCGGGTTCGTCGCGGCGGTCGAGCAGGCCGGGTTGCCGCTCGCGGACATGCCGGTCGAGCAGGGACTGTTCACTTATCGGTCGGGCATCGACGCCGCCGAAGGGCTGATCGACCGGAGCGATCGACCGACCGCGATCTTTGCCAGCAACGACGACATGGCGGCGGCGGCGATCAGCGTCGCGCACCGGCGCGGGCTGCATGTACCGCAGGACGTCAGCATCGTCGGGTTCGACGATACTTCGCTCGCCACGACGACATGGCCGGAGATCACCACCATCCGTCAACCGATCGCGGCGATGGCGGAGGCGGCGGTCGAAATGCTGCTGGCGCAGGTGCGCGACCGGCGGGCGGGCAACGATGACGGTGAGGACGAAGACCGCGTGCTGGAGCACGAACTGGTCGTGCGGGAGTCGTGCGGGCCGGCGCCGCGGTGATGGTGTAGGCTCGGTCAATTTTCGCTTCTTCATCGTCACCCCGGGTCAAGCCCGGGGTGACGGTGGGAGGTGGGCCTTTTCGACACCAGCGGCACTGGAATGCCGGAGAGCCGATCGGCCCCGCCAAACGACTTCGGGTAAAATCCGTTTGACGCTCGATTGCGGCGCTTGCATTTATCATAAGAATTCGCCACCGTTACCGCTAACACACCGGCTGAGCCGGCAGTGAGCTTGGGAGTGGACGGGGATGACAGAGGCGAGCGGGGAGCGCGTGAACATCGCGCTTGTCATCGCCATCGTCGCGGTGGCGACGATCGGCGGTTTGCTGTTCGGATATGACAGCGGTGCGGTGAACGGGACCCAGGAGGGGCTGAAAAGCGCTTTCAGGCTGAGCGAGGCGGGGCTGGGTTTCACGGTCGGTTCGCTGCTGATCGGTTGTTTCGTCGGTGCGTTCCTGGCCGGCAAGCTGGCCGATGCGATGGGCCGCCGCAAGGTGATGATGCTCGCCGCGATCCTGTTTCTGGTCGGCGCGCTGGTCCAGGGGTTCAGCCATGTCCAGTTGCTGTTCGTCGTCGCCCGCTTCATGGGCGGCATGGCGGTCGGCGCGGCATCGGTGCTGTCGCCAGCCTATATCTCCGAAGTCGCGCCCGCCAATATTCGCGGGCGGATGACGACCATCCAGCAGATCATGATCATCACCGGCCTGACCGCCGCGTTCGTGGTGAACTATTATCTGGCCGCCGCGGCCGGTGCCTCGACCGAAATCTGGTGGGGCGGCTATGAGGCGTGGCGCTGGATGTACTGGATGCAGGCGATCCCGGCGGCCGTGTTCCTCGTCGCTTTGCTCTTCATCCCGGAAAGCCCGCGCTATCTGGTGCAGAAGGGGCGTCTCGACGAAGCGCGCATCGTGCTGACGCGCCTGTTCGGGCCGGCTGCCGCTGCGGTCAAGATCCGCGATATCGAGGCGTCGTTCAGCAAGGACCATCGTCCGCGCCTGCGCGACATCATGGACCCGGTAAAGGGCGGCATCCGGCCGATCGTCTGGGCGGGCCTCGTGCTGGCGGTGTTCCAGCAGCTCGTCGGCATCAACGTCATCTTCTATTATGGCGCGACCTTGTGGCAGCTGGCCGGCTTCACCGAAGACCAGTCGTTGCAGATCAACATCCTGTCGGGTGTCGTGTCGATCGCGGCATGTTTCGTGACGATTGCGCTGGTCGACAAGATCGGCCGCAAGCCGCTGTTGCTGATCGGATCGGCGGGCATGGCGGTGACGTTGTGGGCGCTGGTCTATTGCTTCCACAACGGCACGCTCGACGCGGCAGGCAAGCTGCAGCTGTCGGCCGACCTCGGTACGCTCGCCCTGTGGGCGGCGAACCTGTACGTCGTGTTCTTCAACGTCAGCTGGGGGCCGATCATGTGGGTCATGCTGGGCGAGATGTTCCCGAACCAGATGCGCGGATCGGCGCTGGCCATTTGCGGTTTCGCCCAGTGGTTCGCCAACTATCTGATCGCGCAGAGTTTCCCGGTTATGGCCGCCGGGCTGGGCCTGACGATCACCTACAGCTTCTACGGCATCTGCGCCGTCATCAGCTTCTTCCTCGTCCAGAAGTTCATTCACGAGACGAAGGGCAAGGAGCTGGAGGACATGCAGGGCTGACCTTCCACCCCGCCCGTCACGTAACGGGCGGGGATTTTTCTTTCTGACCGAGTGGACAAGATGACCCGTACCCCCGCCCGTCCGTTCCGATCGCGCGAATGGTTCGCCGCGCCCGGCCGTCTCGACATGGCCGCGCTGTATCTCGAACGGTTCATGAATTACGGCATCACGCCGAAGGAGCTGACCAGCGGGCGGCCGATCATCGGCATCGCGCAGTCGGGGTCGGACCTGACGCCGTGCAACCGCATCCATCTGGAAACGGTCAAGCGGGTGAAGGCGGGGATCGAGGCGGCGGGGGGGATTCCGATGGAATTTCCGACGCATCCGATCTTCGAGAATTGCCGGCGGCCGACCGCCGCGATCGACCGCAACCTCGCCTATCTCGGGCTGGTCGAGATTCTGAACGGCTATCCGATCGATGCGGTGGTGCTGACCACCGGCTGCGACAAGACGACGCCGTCGGCGATCATGGCGGCGTCGACGGTCGATATTCCGGCCATCGTCCTGTCGGGCGGGCCGATGCTCGACGGCTGGCATGACGGCGATCTGGTCGGGTCGGGCACGGTGATCTGGCGGTCGCGGCGCAAGCTGGCGGCAGGCGAGATCACCGAGGAGGAGTTTCTGGAGGCGGCGACCGCGTCGGCGCCGTCGGCGGGCCATTGCAACACCATGGGCACCGCGTCGACGATGAACGCGATTGCCGAGGGGCTGGGCATGTCGTTGCCCGGTTGCGCGGCGATCCCCGCGCCCTATCGCGAGCGCGGGCAGATTGCGTACGAGACCGGCCGGCGGATCGTCGAGATGGCATATGACGATCTGCGTCCGTCCAAGATTTTGACGCGCCAGTCGTTCCTGAACGCGATCGCGCTCATCACCGCGATCGGCGGGTCGTCGAACGCGCACCCGCACCTCCACGCCATGGCGCGCCATGCCGATATCGAGCTGCATCCGTCCGACTGGATGGACTATGGCTATGACCTGCCGCTGCTGGTCGATGTGCAGCCCGCCGGACGCTTCCTCGGCGAACGCTTTCACCGCGCGGGCGGGGTGCCGGCGGTGCTGAGCGAACTGATCGCGGTGGGGAAGGTCGACGGCAATGTCGCGACCGTCACCGGCAGGACGCTGGGCGAAAATGTCGCCAACCGCTTCGCCACCGATCGCGAGGTCATCCGGCCCTATGATCAGCCGCTCAAGGAGCAGGCGGGCTTCCTGGTACTGTCGGGCAATCTGTTCGACGTGGCGATCATGAAGACCAGCGTGATTGGCCCCGATTTCCGCGAACGCTATCTGTCGCGGCCGGGTCACGAGGGTTGCTTCGAGGGCCGCGCGATCGTGTTCGACGGGTCGGACGATTACCACCACCGCATCGACGATCCGGCGCTCGACATCGACGAGAATTGCATCCTCGTCATTCGCGGCGCGGGCGTGATCGGCTGGCCGGGATCGGCGGAGGTCACCAACATGCAGCCGCCCGCCGCGCTGCTCCAGCGTGGTATCCAGAGCCTGCCGACGATCGGCGACGGGCGACAGTCGGGGACGTCGGACAGCCCGTCGATCCTCAACGCCTCGCCCGAGAGCGCGGTGGGCGGGGGCCTGGCATGGCTGCGGACGGGCGACACGATCCGCATCGACCTGAACCATGGGCGCTGCGACATGCTGGTGGACGATGCCGAAATCGCACGCCGCAAGGGTGACGGCATCCCGCCGGTTCCGGCCAGCCAGACGCCGTGGGAGGAAATCTACCGCGAGAAGGTCGGCCAGCTTGGCGAGGGCGGCGTCCTCGACCTCGCGCTCAAATATCGCCGGACGTCGGAAACGACGCCGCGCCACAATCACTGAGGAAACGGACATGACCCTCGAACATGCCAGCCGGATGCTGCCGGTCGATTATGACAAAGCGATCCTCGTCGGACGGATGCTGCTCGACGCCGGCCCGACGCCGGTCCTGCTGAACGGCGGCGAGGTGATCGACGTATCGGCGCATGCTCCGACCGTTGCCGATCTGCTCGAGCTGGACGATATCCGGTCGCTCGATGGTCCGGTGGTGTGCGACACGCCGTCGCTGATGGATGGTTCGGGCGGCCATCCGCCGATCCTGTCGCCGATCGACCTGCAATGCGTGAAGGCGGCCGGCGTGACCTTCGCCGTCTCGGCGCTGGAGCGCGTGATCGAGGAGCGCGCGCGCGGCGACGCCGATGCG
Source organism: Sphingomonas paucimobilis (assembly GCA_036946325.1). Classification (GTDB taxonomy): domain Bacteria; phylum Pseudomonadota; class Alphaproteobacteria; order Sphingomonadales; family Sphingomonadaceae; genus Sphingomonas; species Sphingomonas paucimobilis_A. Next base: position 1,152,619 of record JAQIJL010000001.1, on the reverse strand, counting down.
GCGCAGGGCATTCGCGGCGACCTCGAAGCGCGCATCGGCGGGGGCATTCGCTCGGTGAAGCCGGGGTCGCGCGAGGCGGCCGAACTGAAGGCCGCGCTGATCGAGGCGGGCATGTGGTCGCAATATCTGGAGGTCGCGATCGGCCCCGATGCGGAGGTGTTCACCAAGGCACCGGTGCTGTCGACCGTCGGCTGGGGCGCCGATGTCGGCATCCGGTCGGATTCGTCGTGGAACAACCCCGAACCGGAAATCGTGGTCGTCGCCACCAGCGACGGCAAGGTCGTCGGCGCGACGCTCGGCAACGACGTCAATCTGCGCGATTTCGAAGGGCGCTCGGCGCTTCTGCTAGGCAAGGCGAAGGACAATAACGCATCGACCGGCATCGGCCCGTTCATCCGCCTGTTCGACGGCGACTTCACGATGGACACGGTGCGCGACGCGGTGGTCGACCTGCGCATCGAGGGGCCGGAAGGCTATGTCCTGACCGGCACCAGCACGATGCGCGAAATCAGCCGCGATCCGGAGGATCTGGTGCGGCAGGCGCTGTCCGAACACCAATATCCCGACGGCTTCGTCCTGTTCCTCGGCACGCTGTTCGCGCCGGTGCAGGACCGCGACGAACCGGGCCGTGGCTTTACCCACAAGCCGGGCGACGTGGTGCGGATTTCGACGCCGTCACTTGGCGAGTTGGTCAACACCGTCACCACGTCGAAAGCTGCCGAACCGTGGGCGTTCGGCATTCGCGACCTGATGCGCAACCTCGCGCGCCGCGGCCTGATCGCCGCCTGACACCTCTTTGCTGGAAACACCCATGTCGCCTGACGATTTCGCCTACCCGATCGCGCCCGAAGCCCGCGCCTCGTTTCCTTCGCTTCGCGACAAGCGCGTGCTCATCACCGGCGGCGGGTCGGGGATCGGCGCTGGCGTGGTCGAAGGGTTCGTGCGGCAGGGCGCGCACGTCACCTTCTTCGACATCGCCGAGGACGATTCGCGCAAGCTGATCGACGATTTGGCGGGTGTCGGTCCGACCCCGGTGTTCAACCGGGTCGACCTGACCGACATCGCCGCGTTGAAGACGGCGATCGCCGACGCCATCGCCGAGGGCGGCGCGTTCGACGTGCTGGTCAACAACGCCGCCAGCGACGACCGGCATAGCATCGAGCAGGTCGACGAAGCCTATTGGGACAACCGGATGGGCGTGAACCTGCGCCATTTGTTCTTTGCGGCGCAGGCGGTGATCCCCGGCATGAAGGCCAGCGGCAAGGGCGTGATCGTCAATATGGGGTCGATCAGCTGGCATCTGGCGCTGGAGGAACTGACCCTCTACCAAACCGCCAAGGCGGCAATCGAAGGGCTGACCCGGAGCTTCGCACGCGACCTGGGTGGTGACGGCATCCGTTCGGTCTGCGTCATTCCGGGTAATGTCCGCACGCCGCGCCAGCTGAAATGGTACACGCCGGAGGGTGAGGCCGAGATCGTGAAGGCGCAGTGCCTGAACGGGCGGCTGGTCGCGGGCGACGTCGCGGCGATGATCCTGTTCCTTGCGTCCGACGATGCGCGGCTGGTAACCGGGCACAGCTTCTTCGTGGACGCAGGGTGGCGATAGGATGACGAAGGTACAGAAATCCGAACCGGTCAGCGTCTGGGACCTGGCGGCACCGTTGCTGGAGGGGCCGATCTGGGTTGATCGGGATCAGGCATTGTGGTTCGGCTGTATCAAGACGCCGCGCATCCACCGTTATGACCCGGCGAGCGGGGAGCGGCGGAGCTGGGCTGCGCCGGGACAGTGCGGATTCGTGCTGCCATCGGCCGACGGCAAGTTCATCACGGGGTTGCAGACCGGGCTGCATCGCTTCGACCCCGTCACCGGCGGCTTCGAACTGCTGGTCGATCCCGAACCCAATCTGCCGGGCAACCGGCTGAACGACGCGACGGTCGATCCGTCGGGGCGGTTGTGGTTCGGGACGATGGACGATGGCGAGAGCGCCGCGACCGGTACCATCTATCGTCTGGGTGCGGACGGTCGCGCGGTGGCCTCCGCGCCGCCGGTCGCGATCACCAACGGCCCGGCGGTCAGCCCGGACGGGCGCACGCTCTATCACGTCGATACGCTGGGCGGACACATCTATGCCTGCACCGTCGCGGCGGACGGATCGCTGACCGACCGGCGGTTGATCATCTCCATCCCGAACAGCGAAGGCTATCCCGACGGCCCGACCGTCGATGCCGAGGGTTGCGTGTGGATCGGGCTGTACACCGGCTGGGGCATTCGCCGCTATTCGCCAAAGGGCGAGTTGCTGGAAACGGTTCGGATGCCGGTCGATGCGATCACCAAGATCGCGTTCGGCGGACCGGACCGGCGGACCGTGTTCGCGACGACCGCCAACAAGCATCACGATGCGGAACAGGCGGTGGCGCAGCCGCTGGCGGGGAATCTGTTCCAGTTCGAGGTCGATGTGCCGGGCTTAGCGGGTGCGGAGATTTCGGTCGGGGTTTGACGGGGCGAGCGTTACACCTTCACCGTCACCCCGGACTTGATCCGGGGTCCCGCTTTTGGCCTTCACCCGGAACCCTCAGCCTAGCGAAGCCTGTCGCCTCAAGCGGCTCCTGCCGCGTGCTGTCACCGGGAGATCCCAGCCTTCGCTGGGATGACGTCCGGTTCGACTTGATTTTAGAAGAAGAAGCGGGACCCCGGATCAAGTCCGGGGTGACGGGTTTTGCGTTGCAATGTCATGACGGCATCGGACCTTGATCGGCGCGCCGTAACCTGACTCAACTCGACTTGCGCACCACCAGTTCGGGCGGGAGCAATGCCGGCGTGGTTTCGCGGCGGTCGATGCGGCGGATGAGCATGTCAACCAGCAGCTCCCCGGCGCGCGCATAATCCTGTCGGATCGTGGTCAGCGGCGGCTGCGCGAGCGAGGCGGCAGGGATGTCGTCGAAGCCGACGATGGCGACGTCGCCGGGAACGCTGCGACCGGCTTCGGTCAGCGCCCGCATCGCGCCCAGAGCGATCATGTCCGATGCGGCGAAGATGGCGTCGAACGCGATCCCACGCGCCAGCAACCGGCTGGCGGCGTCATAGCCCGATGCCTCGCTCGACAGCGCATCGATCTGCAATCCCGGATCGACCGGCAGGCCCGCCGCCTGCAACGCGGCGGTCAGGCCGCGATAGCGGTCGCGGCTTTCGGGATAATGACTGGAGGCATCGCCGAGAAAGGCGATGCTGCGCCGGCCGCGACCGATCAGATGCTCGCCCGCATCGCGCCCGCCGCCGAAATTGTCGCAGCCGATGACGGTGCCGGGATGCGCCGGATCGGCCGATCCCCAGCGGACGAAATGCGTCCCCTGCGCCACCAGCTGATCCAGCCGGCGCGAATAATCGTCGAAATCGCCATAGCCGAGCAGGATCAGGCCATCGGCCTTGCGACTGTCCTCATAATCGACGTGCCAGTCGGCCGAGAGCTGCTGGAACGAGGTCAGCAGGTCGTAGCCGCGCGCGCCGCAGGTGTGGAGGATCGACCCCAGCATCGACAGGAAGAAGGGATTGATCCGCGACCCGTCGGGCGCAGGATCCTCGAAGAACAGCAGGGCCAGCGTCGAAGTGCTGCCCCGGCGCAGGGCGGAGGCGTTCTTGTCGACCTTGTAGTTCAGCTGCGCGGCGATCGCCTCGATCCGCAGGCGGGTAGCGGCGCTGACCGTCCGGTCGCCCCGCAATGCGCGGCTGACCGTCGGTTGCGACACGCCGGCCAGCGCCGCGATGTCGAACGAGGTCGGCTTGTCGCCCACCGGCATGCCTGTCCTTCCCTGGCCCCCCATGGGCGTTCGCGCCGGTGTAGCGGCGACGCATCGGGCGGGGCAAGTGGCGACTGAATACGTATGCTGTCCGCTTCTCAACACCCCGCAATGGTTTCAATAGGAAGGTACGGACGAACCGGGCGAAAGAGCCGGGGAATCAACCATCGTTGGGGAGGATTGGATCATGCGGTATTCATCGCAAGCGTCGACGTGCGCCAAATTGGCGCGGGGGACGAGCATCACGGCATTGATGGTCGCAGGCTTGCTGGCGGGGGCCGGCACCGCATTCGCGCAGGCCGCGCCGGTTCAGGCCGATGCGACCGATCCGACCGCGACCCCGGCCGTGGAAGAGGATGTCGACATCGTCGTCACCGGCTTCCGCGCCAGCCTTGAAAACGCCGTCGCCGAAAAGAAGAACCGCGATCAGGTCGTCGAATCGATCAGCGCCGAAGACATCGGCAAGCTGCCCGACGCATCGATCGCGGAATCGATCGCCCGCCTGCCGGGCCTGACCTCGCAGCGCGTGTCGGGCCGGTCGAACTCGATTTCGATCCGCGGTTTTGCGCCCGACTTCTCGACCACACTGCTGAACGGCCGCGAACAGACCTCCACCGGCGACAACCGCGCGGTCGAGTATGACCAGTATCCGGCCGAAATCATGAGCCAGGTGCTCGTCTACAAGACCGGTCAGGCGAACCTTGTCGGGCAGGGCCTGTCGGGTACGGTCGACCTGCGCACCGTGCGTCCGCTCGAATATGGGCGTCAGGCGATCTCGATCGGCGCGCGCGGCACCTATGCCGATCTCGGCAAGCTGAACGCCGGGTCGCGCGACAAGGGCTACCGTGTCAACGGCACCTATATCGATCAGTTCGCCGACGACACGATCGGCGTCGCGCTGTCGGCCAATTATCTGGACGAGCCGTACCAGATTCAGGAGTTCAACGCCTGGGGCTATGCCGGTTTCAACGGGCAGGGCGTGATCGGCGGATCCAAGTCCTATGTGACCTCGACGCGGCTCAAGCGCCTCGGTCTCTCCGGGACGTTGCAGTACCGGCCGGTGCCGAACCTGACCGTGACGGTCGACGGCTTCTATTCGGACTTCAACGACGACCAGATCAAGCGCGGGATCGAATTGCCGCTGGGCTATGGTCAGGATTTCAACAACGCCGCCAATCCCAATGGCGTGAAGCTGACCAACACGACCGCGAACAGCGACGGGTTCGTCACCTCGGGCACGTTCGGCAATGTCGAGGGCGTGGTGCGCAACGACGCGTTCGAGCGCAAGGCGAAGCTCTATTCGTTCGGCTACAACATGGCGTGGCGCGGCGACGACGGCTGGAACGCGACGCTCGACGCCAGCTATTCGAAGACCGATCGTCAGGAGATCATCCTCGAAAGCTATGCCGGCACCGGCTATGGCCAGAATGTCGGGGCGAAGGACACGATTTCCTTCACCAGCGGCGAGACCGGCACGCGTTTCTCGCCCACGCTGAACTATTCGGACCCGAACCTGATCCTGCTGACCGATCCGCTCGGCTGGGGTGGGGCCAATCTGCAGGCGGGGTATTTCAACGATCGCATCGTCAAGGACCGGATCGCGCAATATCGCTTCGAGGTCGAGAAGGAGCTGGACAACTTCTTCGGCGCGGTGAAGGTCGGCCTGAACTATACCGATCGCGACAAGTCGCTGACCCCGGACGAGGCGCTGCTGGCGCTGAGCGGTGGCTTGCGTCAGCTGCGCATTCCCGACCAGTATGTGAAGGAGCCGACCAGCCTCAGCTATCTGGGTCTGGGGCCGATGCTGAGCTATGATCCGCGCGATCTGCTGGCGGGTGGTGTCTACTCGCTGATCCCGAACACCAGCCTCGACGTGCCGGCCAAGGCGTTCCGGATCGAAGAAGACCTGATGACGATGTATGTCCAGGCGGACATTAATCAGGACATCGGCGGTTCGGTCCTGACCGGCAATATCGGGTTGCAGGCGGTCAACACCGAACAGAAATCCTCGGGTCTGGTCGCGGCGGCGGGAACGCTGGCGCCGACCATTCGCGGCGCGGATTACTGGGACCTGCTGCCCAGTCTCAACCTGTCGCTGCGCATGCCCGGCGACTGGGTGATCCGTGCGGGTGCCGCGCGGCAGGTGCAGCGGCCGCGTCTGGACGACATGCGCGTGTCGCAGGGCTATGGCTATAACCCGCCGGAACGGATCATCACCGGCGGCGGCGGCAACCCGTTCCTCCGCCCGATCCGGTCGAATTCGTTCGATCTGACGCTGGAGAAATATTTCGGCCGGTCGGGCTACATCGCGGCGCAGGGTTTCTACAAGGACCTGAAGTCGTTCGTGTACAACCAGACGATCCCCTTCGACTATGCGGGCTTCCCGACCCCGACCGGCACGCCGGCGGGCACCCCGACGCTGGGCCGTGCGGATGTGCCGATCAACGGCGAGGGGGGCAGCATCTATGGCGTCGAACTGGCCGCCACGTTGCCGCTCAACACCTTCGTGTCGTTCCTTGACGGGTTCGGCGTGACCGGTGGCGGGTCGTGGACCAAGACGCAGATCAAGCCGACTCCGACGGCGCCTGCCGAGGACATCCCCGGCTATTCGAAGTGGGTCATCAACGGCACGGCGTATTTCGAGAAGTGGGGCTTCAGCGCCCGCGGATCGGCGCGCTACCGGTCGACCTTCGTCGGCGAACTGTCGGGCTTCGGCGGCAATCGCCAGCGTCGCCGCGCGCTGGACGAGACGATCATCGATGCACAGATCGGTTACGAGTTCCAGAAGGGCACCGCGCTCGAAGGACTGTCGCTGTTCGTGCAGGGCCAGAACCTGACCGACGAACGCTTCGCGACCGTCGATCCGGCGTACGACCTCGCCGTGATCGACTATCAGAGCTATGGCCGGCGCTTCCTGGCCGGGGCATCGTTCCGGTTCTGATGCACTGCCCTTGCCCGCCCCGCACGACGGGGCGGGCGGGGTGACCTGACGGAGGCGTGGATGGCGATCGATCAGGAACCCGTCCGCAGGGTCGCGATCATCGGCGGCGGATCGGCCGGATGGATGGCGGCGGCGGCACTGGCCCGCTTCCTCCCCGCGGGCACCGACATCACGCTGGTCGAGTCCGACGCGATCGGCACGGTCGGGGTGGGCGAGGCGACCATTCCGCAGCTGCGGCTGTTCAACCAGCATCTTGGCATCGACGAGGATGATTTCGTCGCGCGCACCGGGGGCAGTTTCAAGCTGGGCATCGAGTTTGCCGGCTGGAACGGCGCCGACAGCCGCTACCTCCACGCCTTCGGCACGATCGGCCGCGCGGTCGGGCTGGTGCCGTTCCATCATTACTGGCTGGCGGCGGGCGGCGGCGATCGGCCGCAGTCGCTATGGTCGCATAGCAGCTGTGCGGTGGCGGCGGTGCAGGGCCGGTTCGACCGCGATGCCGGCAACCCGCAGGCGCCGTCCGGTGTCGCCTGGGCCTATCATTTCGATGCAGCGCGCTATGCCGCCTATCTGCGCGAGCGGGCCGAAGGCGGCGGCGTCGTCCGGATCGAGGGGCGCGTGGTCGACGTTGCGCAGGACAGCGAGAGCGGGCTGATCGCCGGTGTCACGCTGGACGATGGTCGCCGGGTCGAAGCGGATTTCTTTATCGACTGCTCAGGGTTCGCCGCGCTGCTGATCGGGCGGATGGCGGGCGACCGCTGGGACGACTGGTCGGCGCTGCTGCCGTGCGACCGGGCGCTGGCGGTGCCGTGCGCGGCGGCGCAGCCGATCACGCCCTATACCCGCGCGACGGCGCGCGCCGCGGGCTGGCAATGGCGCATCCCGTTGCAGGAGCGGACCGGCAATGGCCTCGTCTATTCGAGCGCGCATCTGTCCGATGACGAAGCCGCCGCGACATTGCTCGGCAATCTCGACGGGGCGGCGCTGGGCGATCCCCGGCCGCTGCGCTTCACGACCGGGCGGCGGCAGGCGCCGTGGATCGGCAATTGCGTCGCGCTGGGGCTGGCCGCCGGGTTCATGGAGCCGCTGGAATCGACGTCGATCCATCTGGTCCAGTCGGGGATCGCGCGGCTGTTGTCGCTGTGGCCAGGCGCGACACCACGCGCCGCCGACATCGCGGAGTTCAACCGGCAATCGGCACGCGAATGGCTGAGCATCCGTGACTTCCTGATCGCGCATTATGCGCTGAACGGGCGGGACGAGCCGTTCTGGCGCGAACGCCGCGCGACTTCGCTGCCCGACAGCCTGCTGGAACGCATCGCGCTGTTCGAACAATCCGGCCGGATCGTCCGCGACGAACATGAACTTTTCGCCGAAGTCGCATGGCTGCAGCTGCTGGTCGGGCAGGGGGTGGTCGCCAGGGGCTATCACCCGCTGGCCGATGCCTTGCCCGCCGCGCGCCGCGACCAGTTTCTCGACATTTCGGCGCAACATGTCGCCGCCACCGTCGCGCGGATGCCGACCCATGACCATTATCTGCGCGCCCATTGCCCGGCGCCCGACGCAAAGGTTGCCGCGTGATCCGATCCCTGCTCCTCGCCCTGACCCTCGGCGCCAGCGCGCTGCCCGTCGCTGCCGCTGCGCAAGACTTCCGCGCACGCGCGCCGGAGGATGAGGTGATCTACTTCGTGCTGCCCGACCGGTTCGAAAACGGCGACCGCGCGAACGACCGCGGCGGCATGGCGGGCGACCGGCTGGTCCACGGCTTCGATCCGACGGTCAAGGGCTTCTATCATGGCGGCGACCTAAAAGGGCTGACCGCGCGGCTGCCCTATATCCAGTCGCTGGGTGCCACCGCGATCTGGGTCGGGCCGATCTTCAGGAACAAGGCGGTGCAGGGCGGTCCGGGCAACGAGTCGGCCGGCTATCACGGCTATTGGGTGACCGACTTTACCCGGGTCGACCCGCATCTGGGCACCAATGCCGATTTCAAGGCGCTGGTCGACGCGGCGCATGCACGGGGGATGAAGGTCTATATGGACATCATCGTCAACCATACCGCCGACGTGATCCAGTATCGCGAATGCGTGGGGAAGGCCGGGTGCGTCTATCGCAGCCGCGCGGACTATCCCTATTCGGCGAAGGGCAAGAACCGGGGCTTTGCCGGCGACGGCGTGCAGACGGCCGAGAATTTCGCGAAGCTGACCGATCCGTCCTTCGCCTATACCCCGTTCGTACCGGCGGGCGAGCGGTCGGTGAAGGTGCCGGCATGGCTGAACGATCCGATCTATTATCATAATCGCGGCAACACGACGTTCAGCAACGAAAGCTCGCAAATGGGCGATTTCGTCGGGCTGGACGATCTGATGACCGAGAATCCGCGCGTCATTGCGGGGATGATCGATATTTTCGGCGGCTGGATCGACCGGTTCGGGATCGACGGCTACCGCATCGATACCGCGCGGCACGTGAACCCGGAATTCTGGGCGGCGTTCGTGCCGGCGATGCAGGCGCGGGCGAAGGCGCGCGGCATCCCCAATTTCCATGTCTTCGGCGAAGTCGCGCTGTCCTCGCTCGACGCGGGCGGCCTCGCGGCATGGACCAAGACCGGCAAGTTCCCGGCAGTCCTCGACTTCTCGTTCCGCGAGGCGGTGTTGCAGAGCGTCGCTGGCACCAGGGGCACCGATGTGTTCGAAACGGTGTTCGACGGCGATGTGCTCTATGCCGGTGGCGAGGCGATGGCGCGGCAGTTGCCGACCTTTACCGGCAATCACGACAATGGTCGCTTCGCCTTCTACCTGCGCCAAGCGCGACCGCAGGCGAGCGATGCCGAAATCCTGTCGCGGGTGATGTTGTCCAACGCGATGCTGCTGAGCTTGCGCGGCGTGCCGACCATCTATTCGGGCGATGAGCAGGGCTTTGCCGGCGACGGCAACGATCAGGACGCGCGCGAGGACATGTTCGCGTCGCAGGTCGCGTCGTACAACGACAACAAGCTGGTCGGGACCGATGCCACCACGGCGACCGCCAACTTCACGCCCGGCCATCCGCTCTATCGACAGATCGCGGCGCTGGCGAAGCTGCGGACGTCGACCCCGGCACTGACCCGCGGGCGGCAGTTGCTGCGCGCGCGGGAGGACAAGCCGGGTCTCCTCGCCATTTCGCGGTTCGACCCGGCGAGCGGCGGCGAAGTGCTGCTGGCCTTCAATACGTCGGATGCGCCGATCACCCGCAACGTGCAGGTCGAGACCGCGTCGACCCGGTTCCGCGCCCTGGCCGGCAAGTGCGGCAGCGTGACCGCGCCCGGTGCGATCCGCCTGACCCTTCCCGCTTTTGGCTATGCGGTATGCGCCGCGGAGACCCGATAATGACCGACGCTGCCGCCCGGGCGATCGCCCCCGAACCTGCCGCCGCCCGTCCATGGTGGCATGGTGCGACCATCTATCAAATCTATCCGCGCAGCTTCGCCGACAGCAATGGTGACGGGATCGGCGACCTGCCCGGTATCACCGCGCATCTCGACCATGTCGCGTCGCTGGGCGTCGACGCGATCTGGCTATCGCCGTTCTTCACATCGCCGATGAAGGATTTCGGCTATGACGTTGCGAACTATTGCGATGTCGACCCGATCTTCGGCACACTCGCCGATTTCGATGCACTGATCGCGAAGGCGCATGCGCTGGGCCTGCGCATCATCATCGATCAGGTCTGGTCGCATACCAGCGACGAACATCCGTGGTTCGTGGAGAGCCGGTCGAGCCGCACCAACCCCAAGGCCGACTGGTATGTCTGGGCCGATGCCAAGCCGGATGGCTCACCGCCAAGCAACTGGCAGTCGGTATTCGGCGGCCCGGCATGGACATGGGACGCGCGGCGCGGACAATATTATCTGCACAATTTCCTGAAGGAACAGCCGCAGCTGCACGGGCATAATGCGGAATTGCAGGAAGCGTTGCTCGATACCGCGCGCTTCTGGCTCGACCGCGGCGTCGACGGGTTCCGGCTGGATGCGATCAACTTCGCGATGCACGACCCCGAGTTGCGCGACAATCCGCCGATGCCGAGCAACGGCAAGACGCGGACCCGGCCGTTCGATTTCCAGCGCAAGCTGTACAATCAGGGGCATCCGGACATTCCGGCATTCCTCGAACGCGTCCGCGTCCTGCTCGACAGCTATGGCGATCGCTTTACCGTGGCGGAGATCGGCGGCGACGACGCGACGCGCGAGATGAAGCTGTTCTGCGAAGGCGATCGGCGGCTGAACACCGCCTATGGCTTCGACTTTCTCTATGCCCCCGAACTGTCGCCGCGAACCTTGCGCGATGCGTTCGAGACCTGGGGCGAGGATGCGCCGTGGCCGAGCTGGGCGTTCGAGAACCATGACGCGCCGCGTGCGGTGTCGCGCTGGCTGACCGACCCCGCGCAGGCCGGCGCGTTCGGGCGGATCAAGATGCTGCTGCTCGCCTGTCTGCGCGGCAACATCTTCCTATATAATGGCGAGGAACTGGGCCTGCCACAGGTGGAGATCGCGTTCGAGGATTTGCAGGACCCGGAGGCGATCGCCAACTGGCCGCTGACGCTGTCGCGCGACGGCGCGCGTACGCCGATGCCGTGGTCGGCCGATGCCGAGAATCTGGGCTTCGGTGCGGGCAAGCCGTGGCTGCCGACCGGTCAGGCGCATCGGGCGCTGGCGGTCGACCGACAGGCGAACGACACGGCGTCGCTGCTGAATTTCACCCGGAAGGTGATCGCGCTGCGCAATGCGCATCCGGCGCTGCGGTCGGGCAGCATGACGATCGTCGAGGCGTCGGATGCGATCTTCGCGTTCGAGCGCGAACTGGACGGGCAGCGGATGCGCTGCGTGTTCAACCTGTCCGATGCGCCGGCGCGCTTCGCCGGGGGCGAGGGCATGCGCGCGATCGAAACCATCGGCGATGTGGACGGGGACCGGTTCGGCCCGTTCGCGGCGCTGGTCGCGGTTCGCGACTGAATCGGATGCGGCCTCCCCCGCCCGTTGGTGCTTAGTAGCGGCTGAGCGAAGTCGAAGACGCGTATCGAAGCAGCCATGGTGTTCCTTCGATACGCCCCTTCGACAAGCTCAGTGGCTACTCAGGACGAACGGAGGGGAGGCTCGCGAAGAAAAAGGAGAAGGCGATGAGGATGATGAAATGGGCGCTGGCGCTGGCCGGCGTGACTGCGATGGCCTCGCCCGCCTTTGCCGAAGTCGTGGCGCGCGCGGCGTCGCCCGACGGCAAGCTGACGGTGGCGGTCAGCCTCGATAACGAAGGGCGGCCGAGCTATTCGGTGGCGAAGGACGGCCGGGCGGTGCTGAACGACAGCAAGCTGGGCTTCCTGTTCACCGACGCGCCGAAGATCGAACGCGGGCTGACGCTGGCCGGTACCAAGCGAGACCGGTCGGATACGAGCTGGACCCAGCCGTTCGGCGAATGGAAGACGATCCGCGACAACCATACCGAACTGACGGTGACGTTCCGCGAGGCGAAGAACCTGAAGCGCGAGATGGCGGTGACCTTCCGCCTGTTCGATGATGGCGTCGGCTTTCGCTACACGCTGCCGAAACAGACCAATCTGACGACGGCCAACATCGCCGACGAGCTGACCCAGTTCGCCTTTGCCGAGCCGGGCACAGCATGGTGGAAGCCGGCGTTCGAATGGAATCGCGAGGAATATCTCTACAACAAGACGCCGCTGGACGCGGTCGGCACCGCGCAGACGGTGATGACGGTGAAGCTCGCCAGCGGGCGTCACGTCGCGATCCATGAAGCGGCGCTGACCGACTATTCGGCGATGAACCTTGCGCGGGCCGAGGGGACGACGTTCCGCGCGGTGCTGACGCCCGGATCGAACGGTCCCAAGGTGACGCGTGCCGCCGGTTTCTCGACCCCGTGGCGGACGATCGCCATCGCCGACGATGCCGCCGGCCTCTATGCCGCCAGCCGCATCGGGCTGAACCTCAACGAGCCGAACAAGCTGGGCGATACGGCAAGCTGGATTCAGCCGGGCAAGTTCGTCGGCGTTTGGTGGAACATGATCAAGGGCGACTGGAGCTGGGCGCGCGGGCCGAAGCACGGCGCGACCACGGCGAACGTGCGCCGCTACATCGACTTCGCCGCCGCCAACGGCATTCAGGGCGTGCTGGTCGAGGGATGGAATGTCGGTTGGGACGGCGACTGGTTCGGCAATGGCAATGACATGAACTTCAGCCAGCCGACCGAGGATTTCGATGCGGCGGCGCTGGCGGCCTATGCGAAGTCGAAGGGTGTGCGGCTGATCGGCCATCACGAAACCGGCGGATCGGTCAGCAATTACGATCGCCAGCTCGACAGCGCGTTCAAATGGGCGGCCGATCATGGCGAGCGGGTGGTCAAGACCGGCTATGTCACCGATGCCGGCCAGATCGAGCGGGTCGATGCCGACGGATCGAAGCATCGCGAATGGCATGAGGGGCAGTGGATGGTGAACCATCATCAGCGCGTCCTGAACGCCGCCGCCCGCTACAAGGTATCGATCGATGCCCATGAGCCGGTCAAGGACACGGGCCTGCGCCGCACCTATCCCAACTGGCTGAGCCGCGAGGGCGGTCGGGGCATGGAATATAATGCGTGGGAGGGCGGCAAGAACCCGCCCGAGCATGAGGCCAACATGGTCTTCACCCAGTTTCTGGGCGGGCCGATGGATTTTACGCCGGGCGTGCTGAGCCTGTCGGGCAGCAACGGCAGCGCGATCCAGTCGACCATCGCCAAGCAGCTGGCACTCTATGTCGTGCTCTATTCGCCGGTCGTGATGGCGGCCGATACGCCCGAGAATTACGCGCGCTATCCGGCGGCGTTCAAGTTCATCCGCGACGTGCCGACCGACTGGTCCGACACCCGCGTGCTGAACGGCGAGGTCGGCGACTATGCGACGATCGCGCGCAAGGCGGCGGGCAGCAACGACTGGTATCTGGGCGCGGTGGGCGACGAGGAAGCGCGCAGCAGCACGGTCAAGCTCGACTTCCTCGATGCGGGCAAGACCTATACCGCCGAAATCTATCGCGATGGGCCGGGGGCGGATTACCGTACCGATGCGCGCCATTCGATCACCATCGAACAGCGGCAGGTGAAGAAGGGCGACACGATGACGATCGCGCTGGCACCCGGCGGTGGCGAAGCGATCCGGTTCGTGGCACCGAAGCGGAAGTAACGATCCTCCCCGCTCCGCGGGGAGGGGGACCGCCGCCGAAGGCGGTGGTGGAGGGGGATAGCCCCGAACGCAGCGGTGGCGTGTGGGGCTATCCCCCTCCACCGTCCTACGGACGGTCCCCCTCCCCATGATATGGGGAGGATTACAATGCAGACCCGCCCGACGCTCGGCTTCGCCCAGCTCTGGAACATCTCGTTCGGTTTCTTCGGCATCCAGATCGGCTTCGCGCTGCAAAATGCGAATGCCAGCCGCATCTTCCAGTCGCTCGGCACGCCGATCGATCAGCTGGGGCTGATGTGGATCGCCGCGCCGCTGACCGGGCTGCTGGTCCAGCCGCTGATCGGCCATTATTCCGACCGGACATGGGGGCGGCTGGGGCGCAGGCGGCCTTATTTCCTGATCGGCGCGATCCTGTGCACCTGCGCACTGTTCTTCATGCCCAATTCGCCGGGCATTCTGGCGGCGGCAATTACGCTATGGATCCTCGATGCGTCGCTGAACGTATCGATGGAACCGTTCCGCGCGTTCGTCGGCGACATGCTGGCGCCGAAGCAACGCCCGGCGGGCTATGCGTTCCAGACGTGGTTCATCGGCGCGGGTGCGGTCGTCGCCAGCATCGCGCCCTATGTGCTGGAAAATATGTTCGGCGTCAGCAACGCGGCGCCTGCGGGCCAGGTGCCCGACGCGGTGCGCTACGGTTTCTATTTCGGCGGCGTCATGCTGCTGATCGCGGTGCTGTGGACGGTGCTGACCGTCCGCGAATACAGCCCCGAGGAGATGGCGGCGTTCGGCGAGGAGCAGGCCGAGGCCGACGATGCCGCGCCGATGATCGTGCCGACGCGCGGGCCGCTATGGATCGTCGGCGGTGCCGTCGTCGCCGCGCTGATCGCTTGGGCGGAGGCGAGCGGCGCGCTGGAAAGCGGGCGCGAAGCTTATTTCGTAGCGGCCGGCATCGCACTGTACGGCGTGGCGCAGATAGTGTCGGCGGCGATGGTGCGCGCCGGACGCGGCGACAATGTGCTGAGCCACATCATCGGCGACCTTGCCACCATGCCCGACACGATGCGGCGGCTGGCGCTGGTGCAGTTCTTCACCTGGGGCGCGCTGATCATCATGTGGGTCTATACCACGCCGGTCATCGCGCAGCAGGTATGGGGCACGGTCGATCCGGCGTCGGACGGGTATAATCAGGCCGGAAGCTGGGTTGGCGTGTTGTTCGCGATCTATTCGGGCGTCGCGGCGGTCGCGGCGTTCACCCTGCCGGTATTAGCGCGGGCGATCGGCGCGGCGCGGACGCATATGCTGTGCTTGGCGGTCGGCGCGGCGGCCTATATCGGCATCTATCTGACGCACAGCCGGCTGGGCATGATCGCGCCGATGATCGGCATCGGCATCGTATGGGCGTCGGTGCTGACCATGCCCTATGTGCTGCTCGCCAACGCGCTGCCGCAGCGCAAGCTGGGCGTGTATATGGGCATCTTCAACTTCTTCATCGTCCTGCCGCAGCTGATCGTCGCGACGGTGATGGGCGGCGTCATCAAGACGTGGTTTCCGACCCAGCCGGCCGCGACGATGCTGGTCGCCGCGACGGTGATGGCTCTGGCGGCGGTGGCGATGTTGCGGGTGCGCGAGCCTATCCCAGCGTGACCGTCCGGGCGGGGCGGTCGATCCGGATCGTCGCGCCCGGCAGGTGCAGTTCGAAGCCGGGGCAGTCGGGCGCTTCCCAATCGCCGGGCGTCATCGCTTCACCGTCGAGCGTCAGCCATGTCGCCTGCTGCGGCACATCGGTGTCGAACACGGCCGGGCGGTCGCGACGCCATGCGGCGAGGGCTGCGACATGCTCTTCCAACGCGGTGTCGCGCGCGGTCCAGTCGACCCAGGTGATCGCATTATCCTGCGCATAGGCATTGTTGTTGCCGCGCTGCGACCGGCCGAATTCGTCGCCGGCGGTCAGCTGGATATAGCCGCGTGTCGCGAACAGGGTGGCGAGCAGGGCGTGTAGATCGGCCGCGCGCGCAGCGGTGACGGCGGGGTCGTCGGTTGGTCCCTCGACGCCGTGGTTCCAGGAGAGGTTCTCGCCATGGCCGTCGCGATTATCCTCGCCATTGGCATGGTTGTGGCGGTCGAGATGCGAGACGAGGTCGGCGAGGGTGAAGCCGTCATGCGCGGCGAGGAAGTTCACGCTGCGCGTCACCGACCCGAAAATGTCGGCCGATCCCATCAGCCGCGTCGCCAGTCGGGCTGCGCTGCCGTCGCCGCGCCAGAACCGGCGGACATCGTCGCGGTAGCGGTCGTTCCATTCCAGCCAGTCGGACGGAAAATTGCCGAGCTGATAACCTCCCGGGCCGATGTCCCATGGCTCGGCGATCATCACCTTTTGCCTGAGCAGCGGATCGGCGGCGATCGCGGCGAAGATCGGCGCCTCGCGATCGAAGCCGGGCGAGCGGGCGATGACGGGCGCGAGGTCGAAACGAAAGCCATCGACGCCCAGTGCCGCGAAATGCCGCAGCGAGGCGAGGATGAGGTCGCGGACCCCGGCATCGCCCGCGTCGAGCGTGTTGCCGGTGCCGGTGTCGTTGATCAGGCTGCCGTCCGGGGCGTGCGCGTAGGATCGGTTGTCCAGCCCGCGCAGCGACAGGACCGGTCCGTCGCGGTCGCTTTCCCCGCTATGGTTGAACACGAGGTCGAGGATGACGCCGATCCCCGCATCATGCAGCGCGGCGACGGTATCGCGTAGCTCGGCGACGCCGCCCGGCGCGAGGCCGGGGTCGATCGCCATCGGCACGACCGGATTATAGCCCCACGCATTGCGCAGGCCGAGCGGCGGGAGGTGGCGTTCGTCGATCCACGCGACGATCGGCATGAGTTCGATGGTGCCGATGCCGAGCTTTTGGAGATGCGTGATGATCGCCGGATGGGCGAGGGCGGCGATCGTGCCGCGTTGTGCCTCCGGAATGGCGGGATGCTGAATGGTGAAGGCGCGGACGTTCAGTTCGTAGATCGGACGGGCGGGATCGATCCGGGGGCGTTCGATCGGGGCCGGGGCGGAGAGCGCGGGTACGATCGCGCGGGGGACGATGGGCGCCGTGTCCGCGCCGAACCGGGTCAGGGTGGCGTCATGGACGAAGCGGCGGTCGAGTTCGACGGCATAGGGGTCGACCAGCAGCTTTGCGGAATCGAACCAGCGGCCGGCATCGGGTGCCCATTCGCCCTTAGCACGGTAGCCATAGCGTTGGCCGGGGCCGACGCCGGGAACCTCCACAACGAACCAGTCGCCGTCGCGCGTTATCGCCACGCGGCGTTCGGCTTCGCCGTCGAACAGGCACAGCCACACCCTCGCCGCATCGCGCGCGCGGACGGCGAAGCGGGTGCCGCCGGGGATCGCGCTGGCGCCGGGCGTCATGCGGGCAGCAGGCTGCGGTACAATTCGGCATAGCGCGCGCCGCTGCGCGTCCACGAAAAGTCGGCGCGCATTCCCTGCTTCTGCATCGTCGTCCAGCGATCGGGCTGCGCATAGAGCGCCATCGTCCGGCGCAGCGCCTGTAACAGGCCGCCGGGGGTGACCGCCGCGAACTGGATACCGGTCGCGACGCCGGCTGCGACGGCGGCTTCGTTGGCGTCGATGACGGTGTCGGCGAGGCCGCCCGTCCGCGCGACCACGGGCACGCAGCCATAAGCGAGGCCATAAAGCTGGGTCAGGCCGCACGGTTCGAAGCGCGACGGGATCAGGATCGCATCGCCGCCGCCCTGCAACAGGTGCGACAGCGCCTCGTCATAGCCGATCCGCACCCCGATGCGGCCGGTATGGCGGCTGGCGGCGGCGACGAACGCCTGTTCGAGCGCGGCGTCACCCGATCCGAGCAATGCCAGCCGTCCGCCCATCGCGACCAGTGCGTCGAGTTGCCCGGCGAGCACGTCCATGCCCTTCTGCCACGTCAGGCGGCTGACCACGATGAAGATCGGGCCGTCATCGGCATCGAGGCCGAAGGCGCGTTCGATCGCGCGCTTGTTCGCGCGGCGGCGGGACAGGGTGCGGGCGGTGTAGCGGGCGGGGAGCGCCGTGTCGGTTTCAGGGGACCAGATGGCCGGATCGATGCCGTTGACGATACCGCTCACCCGGTCGCGGCGGGCCTCGATCAAGCCCTCCAGCCCCATGCCGAATTCGCCATGCCGGATTTCCTCGGCATAGCTGGGCGAGACGGTGGTGATCGCCTGCGTCGAGGCGAGGCCGGCTTTCAGCAGCCCGACGCCGCCATAATATTCGACGCCGTCGAGCGCATAGGCCGTTTCGGGCAGGCCGAGACCGGCGAAGACGGCGGCGTCGTAGCGGCCCTGAAAGGCGATGTTGTGGATCGTCAGGACGCTCGGCACCCGCGCGCCGTCGTAGCGGAGATAGGCCGGGGCCATAGCGCCCTGCCAGTCATGGGCGTGGATCAGGTCGAACTGCGCCGCAAGGTCTGCCGCCGCCCGGCCGAGTGCCGCGAAGCGCCGCCAGTTATCGTCCCAGTCGCGGCCGGTCGCATCGGCATAGGGGCCGCCGTCGCGCGCGAAGAGGGCGGGGGCGTCGAGGACCAGCAACGGGTGGCCGTCGATCCTGCCGCCGAGCAACCGGGCGGGCGTGCCGAGCAGATCGTCCCAGCGATGGAGCGGCTTCGTGCGGCCGAGCGATTTCACGACCGAGGGGTAGCCCGGCAGCAGGGTCGTCGTCTCGATCCCGTGCGGGGCGAGCGCGGCGGGAAGGGCGCCGACGACATCGGCGAGACCGCCGGTCTTGACGAGCGGATAGGCTTCGGACGCGACGGACAGGACGCGCATGGTCTAGCTCCTCCCCGCTATGCGGGGAGGGGGACCGTCCGAAGGACGGTGGAGGGGCGGGGCCGCGGACGCGAGCGTTCCGTATGGGGCGACGCCCCTCCACCATGCTGCGCATGGTCCCCCTCCCCGCACGGCGGGGAGGATTTGGGTTGCCTTCATCATCCGCCCAGCCGGTCGATCATCGGTTGGGTGATCAGGCAAATCCCGCGATCCGTCCGGCGGAAGCGGTGGCCATCGAGCAACGGGTCCTCGCCCACCACCAGCCCGTCGGGAATGGTCACCCCGGCATCGACCACGCAGCGCGTCAGCCGGGCATTCCGGCCGATCCGGGTCATCGGCAGGATCACCGATTCGTCGACGCAGCTATAGCTGTGCGCGCGGACGCCGGTGCTCAGCAGGCTGCGATGCACGGTCGATCCCGATACGATGCAGTCGCCCGCGACGAGGCTGGACACCGCGCTGCCGCGCCGACCGTCGATGTCGTGGACGAACTTCGCGGGCGGGGTGATCTCCGAATAGGTCCAGAGCGGCCAGCTGCGATCGTACAGGTCGAGTTGCGGTACGACATCGGTCAGGTCGATATTGGCCTCCCAATAGGCGTCGACCGTGCCGACGTCGCGCCAATAGGCACGCGGCTCTTCCGGGCTGCGCACGCAGGACGAGGAGAAGCGGTGCGCCTGCGCATGGCCGTGTTCGACCAGCCACGGGATCAGGTCCTTGCCGAAATCGCGGCTCGATCCCGCCGCATCGGCATCGCGGCGCAGCTGTTCGAACAGCAAGGCGGTACGGAAGACGTAGATGCCGAGGCTGGCGAGCGCCATGTCGGGATGGCCGGGGATCGCGGGCGGGTCGGCCGGTTTCTCGACGAAATCGATGATCCGGTCGGTCGCATCGACATGCATCACGCCGAAGCCGGACGCCTCGGCCCGCGGCACCTCCATGCAGGCGACGGTCACGTCGGCGCCGGTGTCGACATGCTGCTGGAGCATGAGTTCATAGTCCATCTTGTAGATATGGTCGCCCGCAAGGATGACCATATATTCGGGACCATAGCTCTGGATGATGTCGATATTCTGGAACACCGCGTCGGCGGTCCCTTCATACCATTGAAACTCGCTGATCCGCTGGCTGGCCGGCAGGATGTCGAAGCTCTCGTTGCGCTCGGGGCGCAGGAAGTTCCAGCCGCGCTGGAGGTGACGGATCAGGCTGTGCGCCTTGTACTGCGTCGCCACGCCGATGCGGCGGATGCCCGAATTGATCGCGTTCGACAGCGCGAAGTCGATGATCCGGCTCTTGCCGCCGAAATAGACCGCCGGCTTGGCGCGGGTGTCGGTCATCTCGAACAGGCGGCTGCCCCGGCCTCCTGCCAATACATAGGCCATGGCATCGCGCGCCAATGGTTGTCCTCGCCTCTCCACGCAGCACTCTCCCCTGTATTATGCTTTAGCTTCGAACCACATCGTCGCCAGCGGCGGCAGGGTCAGCACGACCGCGCCGTCGGTGGCGGTAACCTCGCCCAGATTGCCGATCCCGCTGCCGCCATAGAGGGCGGCGTCGCTGTTCAGCATTTCACGCCAGGCGCCATCGACGGAGACCGGCACCCGGTAGCCTTCGCGGACCACCGGCGTCAGGTTGCTGACGACCAGCACCGGCGGCTCGCCCGGCGCGCGGCGTTCCCATGCGAAGACCGAATTGGCGGCATCGTCGACCACCGCCCAATGGAAGCCGTCACCCTCGCAATCGCGCGCATGCAGCGCGGGCGTGTCGCGGTAGAGCCGGTTGAGGTCGCGGATCAGCGTGGCGACGCCGCGATGCGCGGGCGCTTCCATCAGCTCCCAGTCGAGCGCGCGCTCCTCCGACCATTCGCGGCGCTGGGCGAATTCCTGCCCCATGAACAGCAGCTTCTTGCCCGGATAGCCCCACATCAGCGCGTAATAGGCACGCAGATTGGCGAATTTCTGCCAGTCGTCGCCGGCCATCTTGGTCAGCAGCGCCCCCTTGCCATGCACCACTTCGTCATGGCTCAAAGGCAGGACGAAATTCTCGCTGAAGGCGTAGGTAAGGCCGAAGGTGATTTCGTCGTGATGGTGCGAGCGATGCACCGGCTCGCGCGCCATATAGGCGAGCGTGTCGTGCATGAAGCCCATGTTCCATTTGAACCCGAAGCCCAGACCCCCTTCATGCGCGGGCTTCGATACGCCGGGCCAGGAGGTCGATTCCTCGGCGATGGTGAAGAAGCCGGGATGGTCGCGATAGACCGCGCGGTTGGCGGCGCGCAGGAACTCGACCGCCTCCCAATTCTCCCGCCCGCCCGCGTCGTTCGGGATCCATTCGCCGTCCTTGCGCGAATAGTCGCGGTACAGCATCGACGCGACCGCATCGACGCGCAGACCGTCGACATGATAGCGCTCGGCCCAGAACAGCGCGTTGTTCACCAGGAACTGCGACACCTCCCGCCGCCCGAAATTATAGATGGCGGTGTTCCAGTCGGGGTGGAAGCCCAGCCGCGGGTCTTCATGTTCGTAGAGGGCGGTGCCGTCGAAGCGGGCGAGGCCATGCGCGTCGGTCGGGAAATGCGCCGGCACCCAGTCGAGCAGCACGCCCACGCCCGCCTTGTGTGCGCCGTCGACGAAGCGCGCGAAGCCGGCCGGATCGCCGAACCTGGCCGAGGGGGCGTAGAGGCCGGTCGTCTGATACCCCCAGGACGGATCGTAGGGATGCTCGCTGATCGGCAGAAATTCGATATGGGTAAACCCCAAGTCGACGACGTAAGGGATCAGCCGGTCGGCCAGCTGGTCCCATGGCAGGAACCAGCCATCGTCGCCGCGCTGCCAGCTGCCGGCATGGACTTCGTAGATCGCAATCGGCACGCGGCGCGGATCGACCGAGGCCCAATGGTCGCGATGCGCCGCGTCGCGCCAGTCATGGTCGAGCGGGGCGGCGGTGCGCGACGCGGTGGCCGGGCGCAGCTCGCTTTCGAACGCGAACGGGTCGGCTTTCAGCGGCAGGCGTTCGCCGTCCGCTCCGACGATCGCGAACTTGTATGCCTGTCCGGGGCCGACATCGGGGAGGAAGATTTCCCACACGCCGACATCGCTCCGCCGCCGCATCGGGTGGCGTTTGGCGTCCCACATGTTCCAGTCGCCGACGACGCTGACGACCTGCGCATTGGGCGCCCAGACGGCGAAGTGCATGCCGTCGGCGCCTTCGTGCCGGATCGGATGCGCGCCCAATTTGTCGTGGAGGCGCTGATGCGTGCCCTCCGCCAGCAGGAAATCGTCGGTGGGGCCAAGCACCGGGCCGAAGCTGTACGGGTCCTTCACCCACCATTCGCCGCCGCCGCCACGGGCATAATACCAGAGCGGCTGCGGCGGGGCGTCGATCACGCCCTCGACGATGCCGTCGCCGACCGGCTTCAATTCGCCCAGCACCCTGCCCGACAGGTCATGGGCCAGCACCTTCTGCGCGCCGGGCAGCCATGCCCGTACGAACGTACCGGCCGGTCCGGCATGGGGGCCGAGCAGCGAAAAGGGATCGGCATGACGCCCGCCGAGCAGCGCGGCGATGGCGTCGTCGCCGGGGGTCACATCACCTTCCAGATGTCGCGCGCATATTCGCCGATGGTGCGGTCGGACGAGAACCAGCCGACGCCGCCGACATTGCGGATCGCGCTGGCGTTCCACGCCGCGCGGTCGGCCCAGCGGGTATCGACCTGCCGCTGCGCCTGCGCATAGCTGTCGAAATCGGCGCAGCACAGGAACCAGTCGCTATTCTCCAGCCCGTCGATCAGCCCGGCATAGCGGCCCGGATCGTCATGGCTGAACACTCCGCCCTTGATGGCGGAGAGTGCCTGTTGCAGCTCCTTCGACGCGGCGATCGCGTCGCGCGGATTATAGCCGCTGGCGCGCTTTTCGGCGACTTCGTCGGCGGTCAGGCCGAAGATGACGATGTCGTCCGCGCCGATATGGTCGCGGATTTCGACATTCGCGCCGTCCAACGTGCCGATGGTCAGCGCACCGTTGAGCGCCAGCTTCATATTGCCGGTGCCCGATGCCTCCATCCCCGCCGTGCTGATCTGTTCGGACAGGTCGGCGGCCGGCATGATGAGTTCGGCGAGCGAGACGTTGTAATTGGGCACGAACGCCACGCGCAGCAGCCCGCGCACCGCCGGATCGGCATTGATCCGCCGCGCGACGTCGTTGGCGAGTTTGATGATGAGCTTGGCGTTGTGATAGCTCGACGCCGCCTTGCCCGCGAACAGTTTCACGCGGGGCGTCCAGTCCTTGTCCGGCTGGCTGCGGATCTGGTCGTAGAGTGCGACCGTCTCCAGCAGGTTCAGCAGCTGGCGCTTATATTCGTGGATGCGCTTCACCTGCACGTCGAACATCGCGTCGGGATCGAGCCGGACGCCCATCACCTCGCGCAGATGCTGCGACAGGCGGACCTTGTTGGCGCGCTTCACGCTCTCGAATTTCTCGCGGAACGCGGCGTCGGCGGCAAAGGGCTTCAGTTCGGCCAGCTTGGTCGCGTCGTCGAGGAATCCGTCGCCGATCGCCTCGCGGATCAGCGCGGTCAGTCCCGGATTGCTTTCGAACAGCCAGCGGCGCGGGGTGATGCCGTTGGTCTTGTTGTTGATCCGGTCGGGATAGAGCCGGTGCAGATCGGCGAACACCGTCTGCTTCATCAGGTCGGTGTGCAGCGCGGCGACGCCGTTGACGCTGTGGCTGCCGGCAAAGGCGAGGTTCGCCATCCGCACCCGCCGCTCGCCCCCTTCGTCGATCAGGCTGATCGCGGCGATCGCGCCATCATCCTGCCCCTGCGCCCGGGCCTCGCGCAGCACCTTGGCGTTGATCGCATAGACCAGCTGCATGTGGCGCGGCAGCAGGCGTTCGAACAGCGGCAGCGGCCAGCTTTCCAGCGCTTCGGGCAGGAGCGTGTGGTTGGTATAGCCGAACGTCGCCTTCGTAATCGCCCACGCGCCATCGAAATCGAGCGCATGGTCGTCGATCAGGATGCGCATCAGTTCGGCAACCGACACCGCCGGATGGGTGTCGTTCAGCTGGATTGCGGCCTTGTCGGGCAGGGTGCGGATGTCGCCGAAATACTGGACGTGGCGGCGGACGATGTCCTGGATCGAGGCGGAGGAGAAGAAATATTCCTGCCGCAGCCGCAGTTCCTGCCCGGCCGGTGTCGAGTCCGCCGGGTACAGCACGCGGACCAATGTTTCGGCGCGGACCGACGCGGCCAGCGCGCCTTCGTGATCGCCGGCATTGAAGCGGTCGAGTCGGATCGGATCGCGCGCGCGGGCGGTCCATAGGCGCAACGTATTCACACGTGCGCCGCGCCAGCCGATCACCGGCGTATCGACCGCGACCGCCTCGACGCTCTCGCTCGGCATCCAGTGGCAGTCGCCATTCTCGTCGCCGACGACCTCGCCGCCGAAGCCGATGCGATAGGCGCTTTCACGCCGCTCGAACTCCCACGGATTGCCGTGGCGCAGCCAGGTTTCGGGCAGCTCCACCTGCCATCCGTTGTCTATCCGCTGCCGGAACATGCCGTTAACATAACGGATGCCATAGCCATAGGCGGGCAGGTCGAGGCTGGCGAGGCTTTCCATGAAGCATGCCGCCAGCCGGCCGAGACCGCCATTGCCGAGTGCTGCGTCCGGCTCCTCGCCCTCCAGATCGGATAGGTCGACGCCCAGCGACGCCAGCGCGTCGCGCACCTCGTCGGTCCGCGACAGGTTCGCGATCGCGTCGCGCAGCAGCCGGCCGATCAGGAATTCGAGGCTGAGATAATAGACCCGCTTGGCACCCGCCGCATGCGCCTGCTTGCTCGACGCCATCCAGCGTTCGATGATGTCGTTGCGCACCGTCAGGATCGTCGCCGCCAGCCAGTCATGCGGCAACGCGGCCTGCGCATCCTTGCCGATCCGGTGGATCAACGTGTCGAGGATCGCATCGGCGAGGGGCGGCGTGGTCGGGGCAACGGCGGCTAGGGCAGGCTGGGTCACGCTGGTTCCTCAACGACGGGGCGCGGACGACAGTATCGAATGTCGACCGCTTGTCACGCGCAATACGTATGCGTGCCCGGCGTCGTTCCGGTTACATGCAAAAGCTTACAACCCGTGACGCTTCGCCCATTCGAGGAACAGCGCGGTCCAGGGGGCGGGCCGGCCATCGCGCAGCACGCCGAAGCCATGGCCGCCGAGTTCGGGGAGATAGGCTTCCGTCGCGACCCGCGCCCGGCGCAGCGCGGCGAGCAATGCCAGCGTATTGTCGACGGCGACGATCCGGTCGTCCATCGCATGCGTCAGAAAGGTCGGCGGGCTTGCCGAGGTGATGCGCGCGTCGCTGCGGTAGCGCGCGGCCTGTTCGGGGGTGGCGTTACGTCCGACCAGTTCGTCCTGCGAGGCCCGGTGGGTCCCCGAAACCCCCATCAGCGCCACCGGATAGAGCAAGCCGGCGGCGCGGACGCCCAGCGGCTGGGCATCGATCCCGTCCGCCGGGCGATAGGACGCATCGCCGCGATTGGCGAGCATCGCCGCCAGATGGCCACCCGCCGAAAAGCCCATGACGCCGATCCGGTCCCGGTCGACCCCGGTCGCCATCGCCTCCGCCCGGATGATCCGCAGCGCGCGCTGTGCGTCCTGCAACGGCGCATCCGGTCCGGCCGCCCAGCCATCGCCGGGCAGCCGATATTTGAGGAGATAGGCGAGATAGCCGCGGTCGGCGAAGAAACGCAGCAT
Organism: Sphingomonas paucimobilis; assembly: GCA_036946325.1. Classification (GTDB taxonomy): domain Bacteria; phylum Pseudomonadota; class Alphaproteobacteria; order Sphingomonadales; family Sphingomonadaceae; genus Sphingomonas; species Sphingomonas paucimobilis_A. The sequence goes on along the minus strand of JAQIJL010000001.1, from coordinate 1,127,117 downwards.
GTCGCGCCCGGCATGGCCGATCGCGACCCGGCGATACCCACCGCCCGGGATCAGCAGGATCGCCGCGCCATTGGGCCGGGCGGGCAGGGCATGGAGCAGGCCGGGCGTGCGGACATGGACGAAGGCGGTGTCGTCCGCCGGGCCGGTCGCCGATCGCGGAACCTCCTGTTCCACCGCATGCACGGCGGCGCTGCCCGGCGGTCCGCTTGGCCAGATCGGGCGAAAGCGCAGGACCGGTGCCGCCCCGGCCGGCAGCGACGCGGCGATGCCAGTCGCGATGCCGCCGCCGATCAGGGCGCGGCGGCCCAGCATGGTGCCCGGTCCGGTCGTCATCTTTGCCCCTTGCCGCTGATCGTCATGATGCCGCCAGCATGGCGGGCCGCGGCTTATGCGTCGAGAGGCGTCGTCACCGCTTGACGTATCCGGGGCACATCGCGAGGGGAAGCAACGAACCGGCGCCCGGGCGGTCGCCGCAATGCTTGGGAGACGTCGCATGAAATTCTGTCGCTATGGCAATCGGGGCGCGGAAAAGCCGGGCATCGTCGACACCGATGGCCGCATCCGCGACCTGTCGGGGGTGGTCGACGACATCACCGTCGACACGATCCGCGACCTGTCGGTCGACATCGCCGCGCTGCCGGTGGTCGAGGGCGATCCCCGCTACGGCGTGCCGGTGAAGGGCATCGGCAAGATCGTCGCGATCGGGCTGAACTATGCCGATCACGCGGCCGAATCGAACCTGCCGGTGCCTACGGAACCGATGATGTTCATGAAGCCGCTGTCGGCGCTGACCGGCCCGAACGACGAGGTGATGCTGCCCAAGGGATCGACCCATACCGATTGGGAGGTCGAGCTGGCCGTCGTGATCGGCAAGACCGCGCGCTATGTCGCGAAAGAAGACGCGCTGTCGCATATCGCGGGCTTCACCATCGCCAACGACGTGTCGGAACGCTTCAACCAGAAGCAGCGCGGCACGCAATGGTCGAAGGGGAAGGGGCATGACAGCTTCTGCCCGGTCGGCCCGTGGCTGGTCACGCCGGACGAGATCGCCGACCCGCAGGACCTGGCCATGTTCCTCGACGTCAATGGCGAGCGGATGCAGACCGGCAATACGCGCACGATGATCTTCGACGTGGCCGAACTGATCGCGTACGTCAGCGAATATATCACGCTCTATCCCGGTGACCTGATGATCACCGGTACGCCGCCGGGTGTGGGCGAAGGAAAGAAGCCGCAGTCGATCTATCTGAAGGCCGGCGACACGATGACGCTCGGCATCGCCGGCCTAGGCGAACAGACGCAGCAGGTAGTCGAGTGGCGCCATCTGGGCGGCGCCGTTCTCGGCTGAGGACCACGGGCGCCCTTTCCTTAGCGGGGCAGGGCGCCCGTCTGGCGAAGTCCTTCGCCCAATGCGAGTGCGGCGGCGGTGGCGAGGTTCATCGAGCGCACCTCCGCGCGGATCGGCAGGCGCAGGCCGGCGTCGCAGGCATCGGCCACCGCCTGCGGCACGCCCGCGCTTTCCTTGCCGAACAACAGCACATCGTCCGGCTCGAAGCGGAACTCGTAGGCGGACTGCGTCGACTTGGTCGTGAAGAGCACCAGCCGGCTGCCTGCGCGCACCGCACGAAACGCGGCGAAGTCGGCATGGCGGGTGACCGACACATGGTCGATATAGTCCATCGCGGTCCGGCGCACCCGGCGGTCGTCCCATGCGAAGCCCAGCGGCTCGATCAGGTCGACCGCCACGCCCAGACAGGCCCCCAGCCGCATGACGGCCCCGACATTGCCCGCGATTTCGGGTTCATAAAGCGCGATACGCATCGCGGCTGCTTGGCGCGTGCCGAAGCGTCGCGCAAGCGCTAGTGCTGGGTCCCGGTGGCGGGCCGCCGGCTTGTTCGCGGTAACTGGTAAGTGGCGGAGGACGGCGTCGGGTTCGAAACCGTCTATTGCACCCCCCGCTACCAAAGCGATATTGGGGCTCAAACCCCGGCGTTTTGGAGTTTTCCGTACGGCCTTTACATCGAACCTATATAAAAAAAAGGAAGCGCCATGCATGAGCATGAGCCGGATCAGCCGCGGTTCAGCGAGGCATACCCCCGCGTCTTAATATCCCAAGTGAATGCGAGATTGGACACCGAGCGTCCAATTCTCCTGTGGCGCAACCATGATGGTCATGCCATCGGGACGCTGCGTTTCGAATGGGAAACCGAACAACGGTTAACCCTTAAGCCTCGTATCCAAGACCTGCCATACTGCGAAGGTTCGACCGCTGAAGTCGAATTAGAGATGGCTAGCGAGTTCACCGGATATGGAAACCGACAATACTTTAATATATGCGAGCGGTGTGGTCAACGTATAAATATTGTAGTGTACTGCGACAGCTTCTGGCGTTGTTCGAGATGTTTTGGCTTTCGCAACAAGTCAGCCTTGCTCGATCGTCCGGTCCGTATCACGATGGAACTGAAAGAGTTGGAATCTGAAATCGGCGATGGACGTCCATTCAGGATGCGTCAGAAGACCTATAACGCGAAGCTGGAACGTTTGCAGGAGCTCGTTTCAGCCCTTGGTAGCCAGCCTCGCCGTGTGCCGGACAGGCGCTTCCGCTTTAACATAACTGGTAGCTGGGAAGCAGAAACTGACAGCTTGCTGCATTTCGAAAGCGGGTTCGCTCGCGGAATATATTGAGCAGTGGGGAGGGGGGAGATGCAGCGTGACTCGCGCCGGATAGGCTGTCGCCAGGGACTGTATCAGCAAAATTGGACCGTTGCCGTGAGTTGAAAAACGATCGGGCTTGTCGCTGCGTTGCATATGGGAGCGGCCAAGCAATTGCCGCCGGAAAGGTGCATCACGCACATTCTGGCCGCATTTTTCAGCCTTGCAGGCCGAAGCAGAGCTTCCCGAACCAAGAGGATGGTCAACGTTTTCGGTCATGCAAAGCAGCCGAGGGGTGCAAAATAATCAAGCAATTACAGTGACCTGTAGGCCAAAAATTGCGCTTTTTTGATGCACCCCTCAAAAAATTCCGGAAATGCAGGCCTGATTGCGACATGCACCCCTTGGAAAATCCTTTGTTTTCAGTGCCACCCCTCAGCACCCCTTTGTTGGGAGACGGGAATTGAAGGCGGCCGTTTTGGGTGCATGGGGATTGATGCGCCAAATCAAACACGGCGCTATATGAGCGTACTCCGAAAATCGGTGAAGGCGACCACATCTGGCAGCGTATTCTCTCCCAGTTGGTGCGTGATGCGCTATTCGCCTTTGTACTGTGCTTAGTATGTGATCCCGCTCTGCTCATAGGGATCGATCTCGCTCCAGCCCATGCGCATGTAGCGTGCCCGGATAAGGCTTTGCGCCTGTGCAGCGGTCGCGACCCAGACGACCGGAGCGACGAAGATCAGGAGCGGCCACATGATGAAGGACGTGGCCATCAGAATCAGCATCGATACGATCAGCGGCCGCCACAGGCTGCGGGCGGCCATGTAGAAGACGCCGAACAGGAACATCCACAGCCAGGCAAGTTTTGGCGCAGCTTCACGCCAACCGTTGGTCGGGTTCTCATATATTGCGGCATATCGGTTCGGATTAAAGACGCGTGGGCGCATACATGGTGTCCTGAATTACGGGTTTGAGGCAGGCGAGGTTAGCGTTCGTCGTGAAGGCCAACGCAAGAACGCCAGCGGATGAACTGACCGCCAAGGAAGTCCTTGCGAACTTCGATGCGGCTGCCCGTTCCTTCGGGATAGACCGAAAACGCTCGTTCGACACCGCCATAGCCATTGCGGATCCGTACGACGCGAGCACCGTCAGCACGCTCGATCGCTCGCTTGTTGTTGTTCACCTCGAGGCACTTCACGACCTCGTCGGGTGACGTGGCGACGCGGAACACCTCTTCGGGTTCCTTGCGCAGGATTTTGTTGGTCGTGGCACATCCCGTGACCAGCAGCATTGCCGGCAGGATCTGCATGTATCGCATTGCCGTTGATGGCATGTTTCACCCCCCTGTTACGGGGTGGTACGGCTTCGCTCGTTGCCACCCCTATGTTCCTCTCGGGGCGGCGGCCGAAGCCGGATGTTGGAAACCTGCCAAACAGTCAGGCGCATGCGCCTTTATCGACCGAAGCCGACTGGACATACGCGCATGCCACCCGGCCTCGAATTGCTTCGCGACCGAGTCTGTTTGGAGAGGTTTCCACGCCCCGCTCCCGCGTATCTCGGGAGCGGGTTCTAGATCGTCTGACGCTGGCTGCGACGCAAGCGAAAACGACGCAAACGCGTCGGTTTATGCGTCCAGCAGCGCGCGCTGCTCATCCCATGAAGCGGGCAGGGGGAGCAACTCGCGCAGCTTGCGAACCGTCAATGACGGCGGTTGGCGGCCTTCGACAATGCGGGTGACAATGTCGGGTGCAAGGAAAGCTGCAGGCAGCACGTTGCGGACATAGCTGTCGCTCAACCCATATCGGTCGGCGATCTCCACCAGCGTCGTGACTTCGCCGGAACGCAACAACTCGAACCAGCTGCGCGCCTGCGCCACCATCTCTATCAGGCTGCGGTCGGGGGCAGGGGGCTGCTCGCCGTGAACGATCAACTTGAGCTTCGACTTACGGCGAACCAGAGCCACGGGGACGATAACGTCCAGCATGGTACCTGCCAAGCCGAACGCGGTAGGTTCCAGGGTTACGACGCAGTCGTCGCTGCGCACCACGACCTTCGCAACAAGCGAAGCCAGGACGCTTCCATGCTCGACTGACGATCCCGTGCCGAGCCGGCGACCCAGATCCGCCGCCTGCTCGAGAACATCGGCTGTGAGCAGTGCGAGGTCGGGAAGTAGTGCGGCTACACTGCCTGGCGTTGCCAGGCGTTCGGCGAGGGAACTCGCGACAGTTGCTTCCAACTGATCTGCCGGCAAGCGAAGCGCGTCGTTTGCGTAGTATCGGTACTTTACATTGCCCTTCCGGGTATGGGTCGCGGTCAGCAACGTGCCGGTCGGGTCGTACACCTTTCCACCAAGCGCATGGCTACGCGAGCTGGTGGTGCCCTGCGCCTTGCGCCGGTTGCCCGCGAGGATCGACTGGACTGCCTCGAACAGCGGCAGATCGATGATGGCATTGTGCTGGCCGGGATATCGCTTGCCCTTGTGACCGATCTCGCCTGCATAAACCGGGTTCGCGAGGATCCGATACAACGAGCCACGGGTTATGGCGCTGTTGGTTTCGACCTTACCGCGATGCTTGCCACGGATGCCCTGCGCTTGTGCGAGCGATACGACCAAGTCGGCAGCACGGTGCTCAGCGTAGAGCTTGAACAACGTACGCACATGCTCGGCTTCCGGCTCGTTGATCACCAACTGCCGGTCGACGACATCGTACCCTAGCGGTACCATGCCGCCCATCCACATGCCCTTGGCCTTGGACGCGGCGATCTTGTCGCGAATGCGTTCGCCGGTCACCTCACGCTCGAATTGAGCAAACGAGAGCAGCACGTTCAGCGTCAGTCGCCCCATGCTGGTCGTGGTGTTGAACGCCTGTGTGACGCTGACGAACGAAACCGATCGGGCATCGAAGCGGTCGACCATCTTGGCAAAGTCGGCGAGGCTGCGGGTCAGCCGGTCGACCTTGTAGACGACGATGATGTCGATATTGTCCTGTTCGACCTCGCCGAGCAGCGCCTTGAGGGCAGGGCGGTCCATCGAACCGCCCGAGAAACCGCCGTCGTCGAACGCGGTTTGCACCAGCGTCCAGCCTTCATGCTTCTGTGAAAGGATATAGGCTTCACAAGCCTCGCGCTGCGCATGCAGCGAGTTGAAGGACTGTTCGAGCCCTTCCTCACTCGATTTACGGGTATAGATTGCACAACGCACCGGCTTAGCCATGGGCACGCCTGGGATAGGTCTTACGCTGGCGAAGCCCGAAGAACAGCAGGCCGTTCCAATGCGTACCGGTAATATGCCGGGCTATAGCCGATAACGATGCGAACTGCTGGCCTTCGTAATCAAACCCGTTGGCGGTGACCTGAACGACGTGGTTGCGACCACCATGCGCTTTGACGAGGCGGGTTCCGGGCTGCAACTGGCTGGAAGCGGTCGGCAATGCCGACCGACCGGCTTGGGCTACGGCGTTTCGGGTATGAGCAGTGCGTGATGCGCTATTCGCTGGAAGTTGATGCGCGAAAGGTAGGGCAGTTGATGCTTCCTTCGACCGCGCAGCGGCGACTTCACCAGCCACGACTTTCAAATCACGTGCGACCGCTGCTGGGATATCTCCATGCAACAGAATCTGCTGTTGCCAACCGATCGCTTGTTCCACAATCGCCGGCAGGCGTTGTGGCGCTTCAGTGCCGAACAATGCCTGCCAGTCCGCCGACGTGCACTTGCTCATGCGTGCAGCGCCGTTGCCGCCGCTACCAGACGATCGTGCCATGCGAGCTTTGATCGCCATGCGACGGGTATCGCTTCATAACCGTAAAGCGCACCAGCGAGCTGGCCGGTGATGGCCGCAGTGGTGTCTGCATCATCGCCGAGATTGGCTGCGAGCAACATCGCACTGCCGAAATCGCCCGTACGGGCGACACACCATAGCGCCGCTTCCAACGAATGTAGTACATAGCCCGATGATTGTATCGCGCTTCGCGCTTTGCCACGCCAACTCCCGGCGAGAACAGCGGCGACCGAAGGGGCAAGGCCGGAGCCACGTGGTGCGAGGATGGTATCGCGCGGTGAGCCAGCAACTGCTTCGGCGATCAGATCCGAGTAGGCGATGCACGCATCGACCGCTTCTTTGGCACCGTGCGTTGTCCGGCTCTGCCGTTCAGCCAGATCGTGGCGCTGTTTGATGTCATTCCATGCAGCAATAGCGACCGGCGCCAGGCGCATCAGCGAGCCGTTGCCGGCGGTGTGCGGGTCGGTGGCACCGACAACCGGATTGCCGTCTCGTTCGAAGCGGGAAAGCGCTTGGCGCGTCGTGACGCCGATGTCGAAGCAGCGTCCCGTGCACGAATAGTCGCCATCTCGGTGCCAACGAACGAAGCGCTCCATCAGGTCTACTTCATCAAACTTCGCGTTCGAAATGAGGCTGTCCGCGAGCGCCAACGCCATCGCGGTATCGTCAGTCCATTGTCCTGGTTTGAGGCTGAACGGTCCCGCGCCGACCATATCGGTTAGTGCCGGCATTTGGTCCCGGCGCGTAAACTCGAGCGTCGTGCCAACCGCATCGCCGACTGCTAGGCCGACGAGCGCACCGATCGCCCGATCGAGCCTTGCTGCTGACCCTACGTCTGGCGAAGTAGGCGGCAGCGGATGGAGGCGGAGAACATACTCCTCCTGAGCGCTCGTTTCGATCGCACCGGGCCTGACTGCACGAACGGAAGTCATTGCCTGAGCTGGGTCCACCCGAAGATCGATCAGGAGTCGCGCTGCGATCATGCCCGCTCGGCCCAACCCGCCCTTGCAGTGCACAAGCACGTCGAAGCCAGCGCAGACACGCGAGCGAAGTTCGGGGCCGACTTTCAACCAAGCTGCTTCGAACGCAGCGCCAGGCGTCGATACGTCAGGGATGGGCAGGTGCAGCCAATCCATATGTTGGGCGCGAATGGCGTCGCCAAGACCCTCGACTTGCAGCAAGTCGAACTCATGCGGTTCGATCAGGGTTACGACGGTGGCAGCGCCCCATTCGGCAACTGTCCGTACATCGAGATCGACATCACGGTTCCATGCTCCGGTGAGCGCCGACGCCTGCTTCTTCCCCGGACAGAATGTGAGTCCGATCCTTCCGAGGCCGGGGCCTGCGGATATTGTCGCGATGTGGAGCGGATGGCTCTCGCTGGTACGCAGTATGTTACGCATTGTCCGTTCCCCGCACGCGATACAGTTCTGCCGGCCGGTAGCCCTTGTCGGTCTCGCGCATCCCGGTTGGTTCGATACGCCCGCTTTCGACCAACCGTTTGCGGAACGCCGGCTTGTTCAACGGTTGTCCGCGGATCGCTTCATGCACCCGCTGCAACTCGCGTAGCGAAAAGGCCGGCGGCAAAAGGCCGAAGGAGAAGGCGGTGCTGTCGAGATCACGGCGCAGGACACCTAGCGCTGTTTCGACAATCTCAGCGTGATCGAATGCCAAGGAAACCTTGCGGCCATTTGTCCCGCGGGCGACACCGCCATCAAGCGCCAGCAACGCTCGATCTTCATCCAAAATCGGTTCGATCTGATCGAACGTAGTTAAGGCCATGTAGGCCACGCTGATGATCCGCATGCGCGGATCGCGCGTCAGTGCGCCGAACGCCCCGAACTGTTCGACTTGCGTATTGAACCCTGCTTTCTCGCGAAGCGCACGGTGCGCGGTGACATCGAGCGTTTCGTCAGCGCGTACGAACGTACCCGGTAGCGCGAGCCGCCCCCGTTTCGGGTGCACCGCTCGCCGTACGGCCAGTAGTCGCAAGCGGTCCTCATGGAATGTCAGCGGTACGACGTCGACTGTCACCGCAACGGCAGCGAAGGATGCAGGTTCGTAACCTGCTAGAAATTCGGCTTCGTTCATGCCCAACCGTTAGACGCAATATGCATATACGTCAAATACGTCTTATATTCAGCGGTAACGGTTGGTTCGAAGGCTTGGCGGACACGACCCAGCCACCCAATCCGCGATGCCCGGATAAGACATCCATCGAACGAGTAACTGCGGGTATGGAGCGGGTATCACCCGACAGCGCCCTTTCCCAAGTCGCGCATTTCCGCGACAGTGATGCAACGACGTCGGAGGGAGTCTTCGCCGCTAACGGATGCGCGGCGGACGGGGCGTCCGTCGTCACCGCGCTTTTTGGGGAGCAGCCCGTACCGAGCAGTTAGAATTAACGAATCGTCACGCCGACGCAGATATCCCGTCCGCTCCTTTGGGTCGGACACCATGATCGAGCAGCTTGACCAACATTATGCCGTGCTACGCCAAAAACTCGGCACCATTCGCGCTCTCTGCCGATCGTCCGTTCCTGACATCGGACAGCTCAGCCACGCACGTCACGACCTGATGGCGGTTAGTATGAAGAGATCTAGGTATCTGCAGCACGAAGTTTACCCTCTTCTGCTGCGAGAAAACCTGCCGGGGATAGCAGAAACAATCGCGAATCTTGATCGCGACCTTGCGGATCGGAGGGGTCGGGTAAGCCGCTATCTCGCAACGTGGACGCTAGATCAAATCAGGAAGGACTGGACCGGGTATCGTGACGCTTCGGCACGTGTCGCAAGGGGCGTCGAGGATCGGGTTCGGCTCGAAGAGATCGCGCTCCGCCCGGCGTTACAAGCTGTCTACTCCAAAGTCGGGGGCTAAGCCGTCACATGAATACCGGTAGCGCCAAGTACGACATCCAATATGACATTCCGAACCGCACGCTCGAAATCACCTCGTACGGCTTCTGGCCGGCGGGTTTGGCCGCGAAGTTTGCAGCGGAACTCATCGCTAAGGGTACAGCCATTCGGCTCCGCCACGGCCCATTCTACACAATGGTCGATCTGCGGAACGCCCCCATTCAGCCAGCTTCCGTTATCGACGCACTGGCTGGAATGATGCCCAAGGCCCTGATGTTGACCAAGGCCCCGATCGCAGCGGTGGCAGCGTCCAGCTTGGGAAAATTGCAGACCGAGCGCTACCTGACCGCACCCAACTGCCGGACGTTCCTAGATTACGATGAGGCCGATGCCTGGATGCGGTCTACGCCACTCTCATAGTTGCGGGCGGGATAGTCGGGGGCGACGTCTTCGAATGCGGCTGTCGGTGTCTTCGTTGGGCTGAGCGATTGCGAGGGTCTGGGCGTCCGCCTCGACGGGCACCGCCCCTGATGCGCAAATGCTGTCAGGCCGAGGTACTTTCCCAAGCGATCAATTTGAGCTTGATGCGTTTTCGCACCGTCCAATCGACTAGACGCTCAATCTGCTCATCTGTCGGGGCTTCGTCGTGGGGATGATCACGGCCAAACGCGAACGAACCGTCAACACCAACCGTCCACGCGATATCATCCGGATTGATGCCGCAGGCGATCATGGCCCGTCGCGCATCTTCCTCGGTTGTGCGCTTCCGGGGAAGAAACATGGAAAGTATAAGCGGCAGCTTCATTTAAGGAATGTGGCCCGAACGCTCCGCCTCGGCAACAGGTTCGATAAGCGGGAAGGGTATGGATGAACCGCACCGGGTCTGCCGGAGGCGTTGGGTTGTGAGTTATGCCGCCATATCGAGATTGCGTGCGGCAGCATAATATTGCGCTTCGGCTTCGGCAGGCGGGATGTTGCCGATGGGCTCCAGCAGCCGACGATGGTTGAACCAGTCGACCCATTCGAGGGTCGCGTACTCTACCGCTTCGAAGCTGCGCCACGGTCCTCGCCGGTGGATCACCTCTGCCTTGTAGAGGCCGTTGATCGTCTCAGCTAAAGCGTTGTCGTAGCTGTCGCCGACGCTGCCGACCGACGGCTCGATCCCGGCTTCGGCGAGGCGCTCGGTGTACTTGATGGACACATATTGCGATCCGCGGTCGCTATGATGGATGAGGCCGCCCCGATGGGTCGGCCGGCGATCGTGAAGCGCCTGTTCCAGGGCATCGAGGACGAAGCTGGCATGCGCCGTCCTGCTGGCCCGCCAGCCAACGATCCGCCTGGCGTAAGTGTCGATGACGAAGGCGACGTAGACGAACCCCGCCCAGGTCGCGACATAGGTGAAGTCTGACACCCACAGCATGTTCGGTGCTGGTGCGTAGAACCTGCGATTGACGTGATCGAGCGGGCACGGTGCGGCCTTGTCGCTGATCGTCGTGCGCACCGGCTTGCCCCGGATCACCCCTGCCAAGCCCATCTCGCGCATCAGCCGCGCGACCGTGCAGCGCGCGATCGGAAAGCCTTCTCGCATCATCTGCCGCCAGACCTTGCGGACGCCGTAGACCGAGAAGTTCTCGGCGAACACGCGCGCGACCTCGGGCTTGAGGACTGCATCCTGACGTGCCCGCGCCGACAGGCGCGTCGGATCCTGTCGCTGCGCGACCCGCTCGTGATAGGTGGATGGGGCGATCGGCAGAACACGGCAGATCGGCTCGACCCCATAGGCATCGCGGTGATCATCGATGAACGCGATCATCGCTTGAACGGGCGGTCGAGCTCCGCCTGGGCAAAATACGCCGACGCCTTGCGCAGAATCTCATTGGCCTGGCGCAGCTCGCGGACCTCGCGCTCCAATGCCTTCATCTTGTCTGCTACCTCGGTCGGGACACCAGCACGCTTGCCGCTGTCGACCTCAGTCTTCTTTACCCACTCATGCAGCGTCTGCGGTGCGCAGCCAATCTTCTCCGCGATCGACACCACCGCCGCCCAGCGGGAAGGATAATCGGGCTCGTGATCGGTCACCATCCGCACCGCACGACCGCGGACTTCCGGTGCAAACTTGTTCGTCGTCTTGCTCATCCTGGCTCCACCTTCTCAGGAGTTGGAGCCTCCGGCAAACCCGGTGCGGTTCACTCGGCGATATCACGCCGCAAAATGTGGGTCGTCTTGAACTCGCTTGGACCCAGCGCACAGGCGACCTGCCGATGGAAGCCGAGACTAAGGAACACAAGCGCGAATATCATTCCGAGGCGACGCCGATCCATATCGGCAACATGCTCTATACGTGCACGCCGCATTCCTTCGTCCAAGCGATCGACGCCACCACCGGCAAGACCATGTGGAGCTGGCACGAGGATGCGAAGGTCGAGGGCAACAACTACCTGGTCTGCCGCGGCGTAACGTATTTCGAGGCACCGGCAGGAACACCGTGCCCACGCCGCATCTTTGCGCCGACGTTCAACGCTCGACTTGTCGCGCTCGATGCGGATACCGGGAGGCCGTGTCCCAGCTTTGCCAATGGCGGAGCGATCGACCTGCGTGCCAATATGGGTACGTCGAGGCCGTCCGATCAGATCGGTACGACCCCGCCGGTAGTGGTGAACAACCGCCTCATCATCGGCGAACGAATCATCGACAACGTCAACCGCGATATCCCGTCGGGTGTCGTGCGCGCATATGACCCGGTGTCGGGCGCCCCGATCTGGGCATGGGACGTCGGCCGTTCACCGGATGCGATCGCGCCGCTGCCAGAGGGACAGACCTACACGCGCGGCACGCCGAACGTCTGGGGTGCCATCACCGCCGATGCGGCCAATGGTCTAGTTTACCTTGGCACGGGCAACGCGTCGCCCGATTACTGGATCGGCTATCGCCGGCCGTTCGACGACCGCTTCGGCTCGTCGATCGTCGCGCTGGACGTCGCGACCGGCAAGCTGCGCTGGACGCGGCAGCTTGTGCATCGCGACATGTGGGACATGGATCTGCCGATCGGTCCGTCGCTGTTCGACTATCGCGCTGCTAACGGGCAGGTAATCCCGGCCCTGATTCAGACGACGAAGATGGGACAGGTGTTCTTCCTGAACCGCCTGACCGGCGTACCAATTGCAGCGATCACGGAGCAGCGAGTGCGCACCGACGGTGCCACGCCGGGTGTCCGCGTCTCGCCGACCCAGCCTTTCTCGACCGGCATGCCCAGCTTCACCCCGCCCGCGCCAAGCGAGGTCGCCACCTGGGGTGCGACACCGATCGATCAGCTCTTTTGCCGCATCGACATCCGCCGTGCGCAGGGGACCGGTATCTACCAACCGATGGGGCTGAAGCCGATCATCGGGCACCCTGCCTTCGACGGCGTCACCGATTGGGGTGGCGCGGCGGTCGATCCGGTGCGCGGCATCATGACCGTCAACACGATGGAGATGCCGTTCAAACTATGGCTGATGCGCCGCGACGATCCGCGTGTCGCGCCGATGATGAAGCAAAAGCAGGGCGGCGAGAACGCCATGCAGGCGCAGCTCCAGACCCAGTACAACACGCCCTATGTCGCGGTAGTGAAAGCGTGGGTCGGTATCTTTGGGGCACCGTGCGTTGCGCCACCATGGGGGCATCTGACCGCGGTCGACCTCAAGACCAAGCGTGTCTTGTGGAAGAAGGTGCTGGGCACCGCCCGCGATACCGGGCTGTTCGGATCGCACCTGGGTGTGCCGATCAAGACCGGCGTCCCCAATCTTGGTGGGTCGATCATCACTGCGGGCGGGCTTGCCTTCATCGGCGCGACGACGGACCAGTATCTGCGTGCGTACGACCTTAATACGGGCGAGGTGGTATGGAAGGCACGGCTGCCCGCCGGTGCGCAGGCGACGCCGATGACCTATCGTGGGCACGACGGGCGGCAATATGTCATTATCACGGCCGGAGGTCATGGCGCCCTTGGCACGCGCTATGGCGACTACACCCTGGCTTTCGCCTTACCGAAGACGTGACGGTCGGCTGTGGAACGCAATTTAGTGGACGAGCGTCCATGGAGCCGACGTCCTCATGCCGCCTTCTTCGGAGAACATTTCATGTTACGATCCTTCGTCATCGGCCTCGTTGCCGGCCAACGCGGCATTACGCCGTTGGCAGTGATTGCCACTGCGACGCGGCGTGAGGAGGTGCCGGTCGAACTGCCGCTCCAGAAGCTGATGCTGAACCCGGTCATAGCGGCCGGCGCCGCCGCCTTCGCAGCGGCCGAGATGGCTGGCGATAAGATGAAGACCGCGCCTGACCGCACGATGTTCGTCGGTCTGGCGGTCCGCAGTATTACCGCCGCGTATGCTAGCGCCGCGCTCGCGCCGCGTGATCGCCGAGTCCTCGGTGCCGCAATTGCTGTGGCAGCAGCGCTCGCCTCCTCCTACGTCGGACTCGCCGCGCGCAAATCGGCCATGCGACGCTTCGGGCAGACGGGGACTGGGTTCGTCGAGGATGCGATAGTGTTCGGCAGTGGCCTCGTCATCGCGAACCCGTCTCTGATCGCGAGGGGTTTTCCCCGCGAACGTCACTGGTGATTGGCAGCGCCTCCCGGGCTGGCGCACACGATAGGCACTCACGTTCAAGTAGCGGCATGTTGATGAGCGTCACTGCGAGGCCGGACTGGTGAGCGTCACTGCGAGGCCGGACTGCAGCTATTATCTCCTCAATGCGGTAAGCCTTGGTAGATGGCTGGACAGTTTCTCGTAACGCCAGCGTTGGTGATCCGAACCATCTAGCGGAGCAAATGAACGAATGGCCGTTCCGAGGGAGAGCTTGGGCCATTCTGAATGGCGCATTCTGAGACGTCTCAGGCGCACAGCTGCCAAGCGCCCTCGAACATATTTCCGGCCGCTCGGTAGATTGGCCGGATATTCTCCTAAAACGGCCGTTTCAACAACGCTAGGCAGCCGCGTTTCTCCGTGTCCGACGAACCGTTCCGGGAAAATGCAATCGGGAACTGGTTTTGGGAAAACGGCTCAAGCTGGACGCATCTTAGACCGACCCTGCCTTTGTTGTCCCGTTGGAGGTTCCCTTTTGAGAAAGAGACAGGGCGCTGCTCTTCATTGCGTGTCACCCTGCTGCCGCAATGTGTCGCAACATAGGTTGCGGTCGGGTCGATCTGCGAGCTGACGCGGACAATGAAACGGTATCGGAGCAGGCATTGCAAAATCGCTGGTACAGCCGAGTATGGAATCGCTCGATCGTTCTTTCCGTTTCAACCCTTCTGCTGTCCGGCGTTGTTGCTGATCGGGCACCGGCTTTAGATAGTCCCATAGCACCTCCCGCTAACCAGCTATCCGATTGGGAAACTCCGGTAGTCGGTCGCCTTAGCAACGGCGTTCGCTACGCGGTCCTTCCTCGACATGGCAGCGAGCCGGGTATCGCGGTGCTGATGCGGAACGAAGGCGGCTTCATTGCCGAGCGTCGCCCCGGCGAGCGAGGGCTGGCGCATCTGATTGAGCATATCGTATTTCATAGCCCGGTAACCGGCGCGCCGGATGACTTCGACCACCTGAAGCGTATTGGCATGCCGCTAACGCTACCGGCGCCGAATGCGGGCTCTACGTCGTGGCGAGAGACAAACTACTATCTCTCCACCCGAACTACAGCCTCCGGCGATCTGGACGCCTTGCTGGCTCTATTCAGTGATGCGGCCACCGGGATGACCCTACGTGCCGATGCCGTCGACGTTTCCCGGACCGAGGTCATGCGGGAAATGGCGGAAAAGAAACTCGGCAACGATATTTACGCGAGCTATATCGCGGCGATAGCGCCGGGGTCTCCGAACGATGTGATTGAGGCACAAAACTCGGCTGATGTGCCTACCGCGAGTGTCGATACCATCCGCGCGCTGTATCATCGCTTGTACCGCCCTGAGAACATGATGATCGTCGTTGTCGGCAACGTGAAGGCTGATGAGGCAAGGGCACTGATCGAGAAGCGTTTCGGCGACTGGAAGCCGTCACAGCCTACGCCTCGCCAGAAGCCTTTTCCGATGTTCCAACGTGACCGCATCCGCCCGGTCAGCTATTCTGCGCTCCCGCAGGGACGTCGATTCGCGTTGGTAACCGTCGTCATGCCGACTCCAGCGCCTCCCTCGTCACGGGATCGTCAGGCGCGAGCGGAGGTAATGGATCTCCTGGTCACGCGCGCCGTGAACGACCGGCTCAATACGCTCCAGCCCGGAAGCCCGGCTGGCAAGGTCGGCATGTTTATCGAGAACGGTGAGCAAGGTCAGCGCCAGATCATGCTTTGGGACAGTTTTGCTGGCGACAAATGGCGGGAGGCGGTCGCAAGTCTGAAGAAGACGACCTGCCCGCTTAACGCCTCCGGTTTCACTGAGAGCGAATGGTCCACTGCCAAGCAGAACCTCCTGTCCGACCTAGAACATCGTGCAGCAGGAATGTCAGGGGTGCCGAACGTCGACATAGCGAAAGACCTCTCTCACGCACTTGTCGATAGCCGCAGCCTGATCCCAGTCGATGAACTGTTGCGCTACGCGCGCGCGATATTGCCGCAAACCGACGCGCGATCCGGAAACAAATGGTGGCGTCGGCAGTGGGGCAGCGGCACGGAGCATCTGCGTGTCGAAGCGCCCGAGCTCGCTTCGATAGCCGATCCCGTATCCGCGATCAGTACCGCGGCAAATGGGGCGACCTCCGCTCCCGGTTGCAAGGTGCGGTGATTAAAATGGGCGTTTGTCTTTCTATGACCGCGTTCAACAAGGTTTCAAGAAAGATCGATGATCGTTACGGTCGCGACATGCGCATAGTTCTGAGCTTCGCCGCCCTTACGTTGTCGTCTGCCGCCGCTCCACCGGTCGTTCCAGAGGCAATACATTACACATTGGCTCCCCAAGTAGCGGGAGGCAATCTCACGTCTTTGCGGGTGCAGGTCAGCTTCCGCGCCGACCCTTCCGGAGCCACTGACTTCCGATGGGATGACGGATGGAATGGCGAGCGCCGTCTTTGGCAATGGACGCGCGATCTCAAGGTCGCGGGCGCGACCGCCGTCGAACAGCGTGACGACGGTCACTGGCGTATCCGCGCCGCGCCCGGCGCAAAGCTGACCGTCACATACCGGGTGGTATCCGCCTACGATCACGACCCGACGGTTGAAGACAGCGACCAGGCACGTCCCGTCGTCCGCCCGCGCTGGTTCTACGCTGCCGGGAATGCGCTGTTCGGCTTTCCCGGCGGGCGGGAAGGGGCACCTGCAACCTTCGATTGGGTAGGCGCACCGGGGATCGGCTTCGCCTCCGATCTTGAGCACCTTGCCGGCGCGAGCCGTCGCGCGCTGCGACCCGGCACCGTCGCCGATGCGCTGGAAAGCATTGTCATAGGCGGCCGTGAGCTGCGAACCTTTCCAGCCCGCGACGGATCGGGCGTGCGCGTCGCGACGATCGGGAGCTACGCCTTCACACCGGAGCAGTTGAACGGCCTTGCCCGCAAGGTCATCGCTGTCGAGCGCGCTTTCTGGCGGACGGACCGGCGCGCACCCTTTCTGGTGACAGCGGCTCCCATTGTCGGCGATCCAACGGTGATGAGCCTCGGCGGTACGGGGCGAGGCGATGCGTTCGCGCTCTGGATCGATCAGCGCACTCCTCTCTACCGCATGAAGTGGCTGCTCGCGCACGAGTATTTTCACACATGGAACCCCGCTCGCCTCGGCACCATGCCCGACGATCGGGAGACTCGGCCCGCGCATTACTGGTTCAGCGAGGGCTTCACTGATTATTACGCTCGGGCGCTGATGGTGCGTGCCAGCCTGATATCACCGGCGGATTTCGCGGCACAGTGGAACGAGATGCTGGCGACTTACGCAGGGTCACCGGTGCGAACCCTTTCCGGCGCGCAGGCGGCTACGGCGTTCTGGGAAAATGACGCGGCGCAGAAGCTCGCCTATCAGCGGGGCGCGCTCCTGGCTGCGATCTGGAACCGGAGACTGCTAGACGCGAGTGGTGGGCGAGCCAACCTCGACGCGGTGATGCACGCACAACTGGCCGCCGCTCGTACATCCAACGATCATGCAACGGACCTCTTTCGTCGACTGGCGAAGCGTAGCGGGTTGGACATCGCTACTGATGAGACCCGTTACTTGGCCAGCGGAGAGCCGATCCTGCTCCCTGCCAATACCTTTGGACCATGTGCCACGATCGTGACTGAACAGCGCCCCTCGTTTTCGCGAGGATTTGATGCGGAAGCGACCGCCGCTGCCGGCAATATCGCGACGGGGGTTGATCGACGTCTCCCGGCGTATGTGGCAGGCTTACGAAACGGCATGAAGATCCTTGAGCGCACCGAGGGCGAGACGGACAACGCCGTCGTTCCCTACGGTCTGCTGGTCGACGATAACGGGGTGAAGCGCACGATCCGCTACCTTCCCCAAGGGCTAAACCGGGTCAGCGTTCAAGAGATGCGGATCAAGCAATCCAGTCCTGAATGCTGGCGGACTTTGAGCGGCATGTCCAGCGGGGCATCCCACTGAGCGATGCGGGCTTTCCCGATATCCCGTCTATGAGATATTTCGAGAAGGTCAGCGCATTCTCTTTTCACCATCGTTTTTGGGAAAGGCGGCGGCCCGCCGGGGGCACATGCCTGCCTTGGCTGATTGCAACTGCTGAGGTGAACGAATGACTGAATGCGGGAAGGTGAAAATAAGCCGCGGATGACCGGATGTGGGTCAGGCTGATCCAGAAGCGATGGGTGCGATGCTCATCTAGTCAGGTCCAATGGCCTGCCGTTCAATTGCGCCCACGCCCCCATTCGTCACGCTCAGCGAATAGCTTCTGCATTACGACCATATTGTCGGTGCCCCATTGGCATAAAGGCTCAAGCGCCTGGGCAAGGCTCTGGCCGAGCTCGGTGAGCGTGTAGTCGACCCGCGGCGGCACCTCCTTGTAGTCGTTCCGGCGCAGGACGCCGTCCGCTTCTAGTTCTTTGAGTTGCTGAATCAGCACCTTGTCACTGACGTCGCGGATGGCGCGCTTCAGTTCCCCATAGCGGGTGGGCCCGCGCAGCAAAAAGTACAGGATCAGGGGCTTCCACTTTCCCGAGATGACCTTGAGCGTGGCGTCGAGCCCGCAGGTGAAGGCAGGCGCGATGGGGGCAACGGCGTGATCGTCGACCAGTGGCATTTCAGACATTATAGGTACTTACCAAAAGGTGCATACTTGTCTTTAGGTAGGCCGCAAGCCAACTGCGTGCAACCAATGAATGGAGGCACTTATGACCAGACTGAACGGGAAGATCGCTGTTGTTACCGCGGGTGGCACGGGGATTGGCTTGGCGTCAGCGAAGCGGTTCGTCGCCGAAGGGGCGTTCGTGTACCTGTTCGGACGCAGGGCAGATAAGCTGGAAGCTGCCGTGGCGGCGCTCGGCGGTAATGCACGGGCGGTCCCAGGATCGGTCACTGATGCTGGAGATCTCGACCGGCTGTACGACACGGTGAAGCAGGAGCACGGCAAGCTTGATATCCTGTTCGCCAATGCCGGCACGGGGGCATTGATGCCCTTGTCCGAAATCACGCCCGACCATGTCGACGCGACGTTCGACGTCAATGTGAAGGGCACGATCTTCACGGTTCAAAAAGGCCTAAAGCTGATGGAGGCCGGCGGTTCGGTCATCCTCACAGGCTCGACCACAGGCGTCATGGGGACTCCGGCATTCAGCGTCTACAGCGCCTCAAAGGCGGCAGTCCGCAACCTGGCGCGCAGCTGGGCACAGGATTTGCGGGGCACGGGTATCCGGGTCAATGTCCTGTCACCGGGGCCGACTTTGACCGAGCTTGCCGCCGAGGTCGTTGGCCGTGATGCCATGATCGAGATGGGGGCGACGACGCCGATCGGACATGTTGGCGAGCCGTCAGAAGTCGCGGCTGCTGCTGCCTTCCTGGCATCATCAGACAGCAGCTTCATGACGGGCAGCGAGCTGTTTACCGACGGTGGCCTGGCGCAGATTTGACGAAGTGCTCCAGCCGGCTTGAGGTCGGCTGGCACCATCAAACCAGCCCGCGGAGTGCCACACCAATAGCAACTGCGACCTTCCGGCCACCGCGCCACGCGATGACCGTGCCGGAAGGCCGACATGAACGAATGGCAGAAATCGGGAACGTGAAAACCGGCCGTGGATGACCGCAACTGGGTCGGCGCGCACAGCGGCTGACGATATAGCTTACAACGCATTCTCTAGTTCGCGAAGCATGACGATCAGGTCGGCTGGAAATAGATCTCCGTTATAACCGTTCTACCGTTCTTCACAGCCGAATATGTTAAACCGCGCCACGTTGCCGTCTTATTATCGGTGATAGTTATCTTGTTACCATGGGATAGCGCATTCCTTACGATTCGAGCAAACTGCCAAACTGTGGGCCAAGAGGCAATTGGGCCATACTTATCGTTAAGGTGCTGCTTGTGGGTCTCGAAGTATGACACGACCAACATAGTACTGATACCTAGCAAAAACGGACCTAAGGCACCCAGCTTTACGGTGCCGTCGCTATCGGTCTGACGGACCGTTGCGTATTGCTCAAATTTTATTTCGTGCGGAATGCCATTCAGGACAGCCGAGTAAACCACGAGGTCAGGCACTAGGCGCAAGGTTACATCACATAAAATCCCGCCGAGCTCGGCGTAGTGACCGTGCTCCCATGGTGTTGCTGGGCTGGTCGAATGTGGACTCCACACATCGACAAGCGCACTGAAGCCCATCAACGCAACGAGAAAGCTGTTAACTGCCTCGTGCGCGCTCTCGGTCGACACAAACTTCAGTTCGGTAGCTGTCTCCGGCTGCACTAGCTCTCGGTCGCCGCCAATCTGTAATCGCTTTACCATATAACCCTCATGACATTCTGAGGGGCAGGTGTGCTGGCTGGAGATCACCTGCTCCCGGAACCGCCGCTCTAGCGAGTGCTAACAAACCCGATCTAGCTTACATGAACGGACGGCAGAAATGCGGATGCCGTTTAAAGGCCCGGACTGTCGCCTTCTGGGTCCTGACTGCCGTGAAGCTGTCCGGCAGCTCTCAATCCGTTCTCCGCCGTTCGGTGAGTCGGCGCTGCATTCCGAGGCCAGCCGTTCAGGAAACTCGCCGCAGTCCCGTTTCCCCATGTATGATGGACCGTTTCGGAAAAACGCAATCAGGACTAGCTTTTGGCAAAACGGCCGAGATCGTGAGGCATGGGAAGACCCATACTGCCCTGGCTTTCCCGCAGGGCTTCCCAAATGAGAAACCGGGCCGCGCCATGAGGCCGTCGTCGGGGAATTATGCCTGCGCCATGCTTTCGATTTGACGCAGCAGCCGATGCGGATCGAAGGGCTTGGGAAGGAAGGTAGCTCGGGCAGGCAATTCATGCGCCGGGATGGGGGCGTTGCCGGATACGACGAAGAGTACGGTCGGCGGAAAGCGTTCACGTATATAGTGTGCGAGCTTCACACCATCCATCGATCCCGGCATCTGCACATCGGTCAGAACCACCCGAATTTCCTTGTGCGCGTCGAGGATGGCAATGGCTTCGTCCGCGTTCTCCGCGTCAAAAACCCGCCATTCGGCATGGCCGAAGAAGTCCACGAGGTCGAACCTGACCAAAGCCTCGTCCTCAACGATCAGGATCGTCTTGCTGCCGATCGGCGTACTCTGACCCACGCTTAATTCCCGGTCACGATAGCGGCGTCTCCAAGCCGCGCTTCAAGTTCGAATATCAAACCTTCCGGCCGATAGTCGGTTGCAGCCTTGCCGCTGAAATAGCTTCGCAAGGAGCGCTCGATCAGGACCGAGCCGAAGCCCTTGCGCTGTGGCGGCGTGACGGGCGGTCCCCCCTCCTCGCGCCAGCAGACCGCGAATGAGGCATCGTCGCGGTCGCCGTTAATCGACCAAGCAAGCGTCACATGGCCTGTCTCATTCGACAGCGCGCCATATTTGGCGGCGTTGGTCGCCAGTTCGTGCAGGGCGAGCGCGAAGGCGACCGTAAGTTCGGGCTTCAACGTCACCGCCGGGCCGGACAACAGGATGCGCTCGCCGATCCGGCCATGCGGGGACAAGGCCCGCGTCGCCAACTCGCACAGATCGGCAGAGCGCCATGAACGGCCGGTCAGCACGTCCGTTGCGGCACCCAGCGCGACAAGTCGCGCCGACAGGCTCTGGCTCGCCGTTTCCGCCTCGGGAATGCCTCTCAACGTCTGCGCGGCGACCGACTGGACGACCGCCAGGACATTCTTGAGGCGATGCGCCAGTTCGCCGTTCATCAGGCGCATATCGTCTTCGGCGCGGCGCCGCTCGCGAAAGTCACGGGTCACGGTGCCGTAGCCGATCAGCGTTCCCGTCGCGTCGGTGACTGGAAACACAGAATAAAGGACCGGGATCAACTCGCCGGTGCGGAAATGCCGGAAATCCAACTCGCCGACCCAGTGGCCGTCGCGGTCCACCGCAGGCAGCACCTCGCGCATGACAGTCTCAACCTGCTCGGGCAGAAAGAAGTCGGCGATGGTCAGTCGGGTGATGTCAGCACCTTCCAGACCTACGAGGCGTCTGGCGGCATCGTTGACGTAAAAGACGCTGCCGTCGGTACGGGCCATGCCGATGAAGTCGGTGCTGTTCTCCGCCAGTCGGACGAAGCGGTCGCGCTCCTCCTCGCTCGCGCGCAGGTTGGTGATGTCACGGGAGACCGATAGGATGCGATCGGGGCGCCCGTCCGGTCCGGCGATCGGACTGACCGCGACGTGCCACCATTTCGGCGTACCGCGATAGGTGTCAGCCTTGCCGATGAAGCTGCGCGCCTCACCCCGCTTGGCCGCCTCGATCGCGGCCTTGGCTTCGGCGTTGCCAGCATCCCGCCAGAAATCCGGCCATGGACAACCAACGACCTCATTGAAGTCGCTGATCTCCATGACACGCTGCCCCCCTTCACTCATGAAGGTCAGCTTGCCGTCGAGGTCGAGGACCTTGATGCAATCCGTCGAGCTGGCCAGCACGCCGGACAGGAACGCCTGCCGCTCGACTGCCTGCCGCTCGCTTTCGACAAGCTCCTCGTTAAGCCGTCGCGCACGACGCAGGGACTCGCGCAACTCAGCGGTCAGCATGACGATGCCGAGCATGACGACGAGGAACAGGGATGCCGCCACCCATTGCTGCCGCGGCACCCAAGTGGGGTGCTCGATGGTGCCGAGGGATGCGATGCCGGTGGCTGTCGACAGAAGGGCTGCGAAGAGTCCCGGTCCTTTGCCCGCCACCAGAGCGATGGCGATCGTCGCAGGAATGAACAGAAGCCAAGGCAACGTGTCCGGTACGAACAGGACGCGCCCCCAGCCAACGGCAAGGATGGTGATTGCCGCGAGTAGATAGCGGACCACGATCGGGAGCTGAAGGTGGAGTGACCAAGCTACGATCCGGTCGAAGAAACTGACAGGCAGGGAACGGATCATCAGGGCGTCCAAGAGCGGACAAGCCCCCTGGCAAATCCTCGTCCGCTATTTAGCAAAGCCGCACGCGGACGGGAATATGGCCGCTTCGGATCAGCGTGGAACGTAAAAGCTCGCCGTTTGGCAGGTCAGTTGCTGCGACTGACTCTATCTTATGTCCATAGCAGATCGACTGTCAGTCCCGATACACCATCCATATGGGAGGCTTGTGGGCAGTGGGCAGGACTGAGGCTCGGCACCTCCTCCGCTGTCCACATGAACGAACGGCAGAAGGTGGGGAGCCAAAAAGAGGCCGTGAATGACCGGATGTGGGTCTGCCCAGCTGCTCCCGACCGATTCTTCGTCGTTCCGGTCACGCCGAGCTGAACTTGAGAACTGCCGTTGGTCAGGGGCGCCACCGCGCAAATCAGCTGGAAAGAGGGCACCTGACGAGAGCGTGTCTTACGGCATGCACGGGCGGCGACGGCCGGTGGTCGGTCAACATGTCGCTTTGACCTTACGTTCACGCCCTAGCGTGGTCTGGCTGGGCTGCTGCCCGCGCTAATAATCGACGACGGTGAACGTGAGCTTGATCCTCGTCCCTAACTCCGACATGGGATGATGTATCATCGCATTAAAGTTATGTGCGATGCGCGGTTGTCGCATCCGAAGGGGGGCAGTACATTGAACGTTACTACGGCGCGTCTAGGGGTAGCTGCGGTTTGCCTTACTGCGGGTCTGGCAGGCACGGTTTCAAGCCAGGCGCAAAGCAGCGCTGCCGCGCCAGCTGAGCAGAAGAATAACCCTACCCTAGCCTCAGAAGCGCAAGCCGCTGTCGAGTCGAGCAGCGGCGGCGACATCGTTGTGACGGGTAGCCGGTTTGGCGGACGGACGCGCATCGGCTCGGCAACGCCCGTTGACGCGATCTTACAGGAGGATCTTCAGCAGAGCGGTCGGGTCGACCTGATCCAGATGCTCAAGGTCCAAGTCCCCAGCTTCAGCTCACCGCGTCCGCTCGCTTCAGGCATCGGCGACTTTCTGCAGCCGCCTTCACTGCGCGGCCTTGGGCCCGGCGAGCTGCTGGTCCTCATCAACGGCAAGCGCCGTCATACCGCGTCCGACCTCAACTCCAGTAACGGCATTGGTCGGGGCGACGTGGCGATCGACTTCAACGCGATCCCGTCGCTTGCGCTATCCCGTATCGAGGTTCTGCGTGACGGTGCGGCAGCGCAGTACGGCTCAGATGCGATCTCCGGCGTGATTAGCATGTTTCTGGATCAGTCGGTCGGAACGCGAGCGCAGGCCACGTATCTGACCACGACCGAGGGTGACGGCGCCACGTATGAAGCCAGCGCTTCGGTGGGCGTGCCGGTCGGGGCCAATGGCGTGTTTCGCTTGACCGCGGCGTACCAGGATCGCGGCGGCACCAATCGTGCTCGGCCCGACACCCGCCAGCAGTATTTCGGCACCAACGTGGCCGGACGCCCGGTGCTGCCGTCTGGCAACTTCGGCTCAGGCGTGGGGCTTACTCCCTCGAGCGGAACGCTCGACCCGCGCGAAGCCGGCTTCAACCGCAACGTCTTTCAGCAGGGCGACCAGCCAAACAACAACAAGCAGATCTTCTACAACTTAGTCGCGAAAGCGCCCGGGGACGTCGAGATTTACTCTTTTGGCGGCTACAACCGGATCGACGGCGACATCCAGTACCTCTTCCGCCGCGCCGGCCAGGACGAGACCGTCCGTGCTCTTTACCCCGACGGCTACAGCCCCGGCCTCGAAACCCGCATCGAGAATTTCTCGACAGCCATCGGCGTGCGCGGCAGCGACCTCATGGGGTTCGGATGGGACCTGTCGAGCGTCTACGGCGTCAGCACGCAGGACCTGACCTACGTAAACAGCGTCAACGTCTCGCTGGGGGCGGCATCGCCGAGCCGCTTCTACCGCAACGGCAGCGACTTTTACCAATGGACCAGCAACCTCGACCTGACCCGTGAGATTCTGGTCGGTGAAAGCAGTCCGCTGCGGCTCGCTTTCGGCCTGGAATACCGGCAGGAGGACTATCGGCTCTTCACCGGTTCGCCGGACGGATACCGCAACGGTGACGTGCCGATCCTCGACGGCCCGAACGCCGGCAGACCCGCCATCGTGGGGTCACAGCCTGGACCAAGCAATGGCCCGGATGATCGCGCTTCGCTGAACCGGCATAGCTATGCCGCCTACGGCGAGGCAGAGAAGGAGCTGTTCGATCGACTGATCGTCTCGGGTGCGGTGCGGCACGAGCATTATTCCGACTTCGGCGATACCACCAATTTCAAGGTCGCCGGCCGGCTTGGCCTGATCGGCACTTGGGCGCTGCGCGGATCGTACAACACTGGCTTCCGTGCGCCCGCTCTGGCGCAGGCAGGCTTCAACGCGTCCAACACACTAATCCTGAACGGCACGCAGGCGATCGTCCGCGTCGCAGCAGTCGACACACCTGCCGCACGCTTGGCAGGGGCGACCGACCTAAAGCCGGAGAAGTCGAACAACATCTCGGTCGGCACCGTTTTCGAAGCCGGCGGGCTGACGTTCACGCTCGATGCCTATCAGATCAAGGTGCGCGACCGCATCGCGATTTCCTCGACCTTCCAGGACACGCGGCTGACTAACTTCTTGGCTGCCAACGGGCAGGCGGGTTTCGCTGCGCTGTCGTTCCTCACCAACGCCGTCGACACGAACACACGGGGCGTCGATTTGGTGACGAACTATCGCCACAGCTTCGGCGATGGCAGCCGGTTCACCGGCACGCTCGCGGGCAATTACAACAAGACCAAGTTCGACCGTATCGCGGGCACACCCGCCCCGATCGCGGCGCTCGGCATCACGACGCCCCTGTTCGACATCACCCAACAGCTCCGCTTCTCAGACAGCCAACCGCGCGAGAAGGTGACGCTCGACCTCAATTATGCTCGCGGACCGTTCACGCTCTCCGTCACAAACACGCGCTACGGCAGGGTGTCTACCGTAGCGGTCCAGAACAGGACGCCTGCCCAAGTGGCGGCGCTGGTGCCGGGGTTCGACACGCGGCTCGTTCCCTCGGCTGGCAGCGCCACCAACTTCG
This sequence comes from Sphingomonas paucimobilis, assembly GCA_036946325.1. GTDB lineage: Bacteria > Pseudomonadota > Alphaproteobacteria > Sphingomonadales > Sphingomonadaceae > Sphingomonas > Sphingomonas paucimobilis_A. The sequence continues at coordinate 1,101,269 of JAQIJL010000001.1, read as the reverse complement.
ACATCATCCAGACCTTCGGCGCCAGGCTGCTGACGGACGTGGAGTTGTCCTGGCAGGCGACGCGGGCCTTGCGGTTGAGCGCGGGCACGCAGAATCTGTTCAACGTCTACCCGGCCGAGAACATCGCTTCGACCGTGGCCACCGTCGCAGCCGGTACCAACGGGTCCGACAACGCCGGGACTCAGCCGTACAACGCGATCTCGCCCTTCGGCTTCAACGGACGCTCGGTATTCGTCCGGGCTGGCCTGAACTTCTGAATACGGATGAGCATGACCGAGAACGTTTCCGCATCGATCCTGATGGATTGCTTGACGCTCGGCTAAGGCGCGCGCCCGCGTCCTCGACGACCTTTCGCTGCGCGGGCCTGAAGCCAGCATAACCGCGCGCTCGATGGCAACGGCACAGGCAAGTCAACCACGCTTGCCGCGCTGCTCGGTTTGCGACCCAAGCCATCGTCACAGCGCCATGGCCGCTGCTGGCGCAGCGTGGAGCCGTTCGATGTCGGCACGTGGAGGTGCACCGAACAGTCGCCTATATTCTCGGCTGAATTGCGATGGGCTCTCATAGCCGACGGCAAAGCCTGCAGTATTCGCCGTGGCACCCTCTGACAGCATCAGGCGTCTGGCCTCCTGCAACCGCAGCTGCTTCTGATACTCCAGCGGCGTCATGCGGGTGATCGCCTTGAAGTGTGCGTGAAGCGAGGAGGAGCTCATCCCGGCCTCGGCTGCGACGTCGTCGATGCGGATCGGGGCATCGAACCGCCGGCGGATGGCGGCGATCGCGCGGCTAACCTGATTGAGATGGCTGCCAGCAGTTGCAACGTGACGAAGCATCGGACCGTGCGGTCCGGTCAGCAGACGATAGAGGATTTCGCGCTCGATCAGCGGTGCCAGCGCGCGGATCGTGTTGGGTCGGTCGAGCAGTCCGACCAGCCGGCATGCCGCGTCGATCAGGTCGGGATCTCCGGGGTAGACGCCAAGCACCGGCAAATCCGTACGGGCCACCCCGCCGCCCTCACTCGCCATGAGATCGGCCAGCATTGCGGCATCTATATCGATCTTGCAGCAGAGATAGGGTCGTTCGGGGCTCGCGTCGAGCACATGTCCGACCAGCGGCAAGTCGACCGAGACCAAGAGGTAGTGAGCCGCATCATAAACCACGCTGCGCTCGCCGATCGACACCCGCTTCGACCCCTGGGCTATTATACAAAGGGAGGCCTCGTAGACGGCAGGCGTGGGGGTGCTCGCCGCGTCGGCCCGGATCAGCGACACACGCGGCATCGCCGTGCTGCAAATGCCTGTTCCCCCAACGTGTCGATCAATGAGGGCGGAGAGTTGAGCGATCCGGTCCATAGCGACGATCCTTCTCCCACTCGCGCGCTATGGGCAAGCGCCTGGCATCAATTCTGGAGGATCGCGCAAGCCATTCGGGCGATCGGTCTACCGCTCGACGTGGGTGATGGCCCATCTGCGTCCCGTCACCACAACGGAAGGACTGCATCATGGCAGGAAATATCGACAAGGTTGTCCTTATCACCGGCGCGTCGAGCGGGATTGGCGAGGCAACTGCGCGCGAATTGGCTGCAGTCGGTGCCCGGCTGTTTATCGGCGCGCGTCGCGGAGAGCGCCTGAAGGCACTGGCGGAGGAGCTGGGCGAGACCGTTGCCTGGCGCGAACTCGACGTCACCAACGGCGCCAGTTTCGACGCGTTCGTGGAGGCCGCTGAAGCGCGCTTCGGACGTGTCGACGTGCTGGTCAACAATGCGGGCGTGATGCCGCTCTCCCCGCTCGCTGCGCTGAAGCGCGACGAGTGGAAGCGGATGGTCGACGTCAACATCCATGGCGTCCTCAACGGCATCGCTGCGGTCCTGCCGCGGTTCGTGGCTCAGCGAAGCGGCCATGTCGTGAACGTCGCCTCGGTCGCGGCGCACATGGTAATGCCGACCGCCGCGGTTTATTGCGCCACCAAACATGCCGTGCGCGCCATCACAGAAGGGCTGCGGCAGGAGCATGACGAAGTCCGCTCGACGTTGATCTCGCCGGGTGTGGTCGCCACCGAGCTGGGTCATGACATCACCGATCCTGACGTTGCGGCGGCACTGACCGGATGGCGGAAGAAGTCGCTGACGCCGGACGCGATCGCGCGAGCCGTTCGCTATGCCATCGAGCAGCCGGAGGGTGTTAACATCAATGAGGTGATCGTACGTCCGACCGCAGCGGACATGTGAGTGCTTGGGCATGCCGGTGCCGTAGCGGGCACGCCCCAAACGACGGGTTCGCCGATACGATCAGCTCGTCGGACCGCGATGAACGTATGTCCGGTCACGGGAAGCTACCAAATGGACCTGAGTGGCCGATTTTGGGTCAAATTGCCTGCCACTCGTAGCTGTCGTAGATCCGGTCACCACTTGTCGAGCGGACCGGACGAGCCCGCAGCCGATCGCCAAAGGCGTTCGGCGCTGGCGCAATCATGCCGCCTTCCAGCACGGTGCTGTGAAACAAGGCGACCGCTTCCGGTCCTCGTTCGCGCTTCAACCAAGCCTCCCAGCCTCGCATTGTCAGCGGTTGGCCAGCGCGGCGCTTCTCGAATAACGGGCGTAGCGCCGTCAGCAGTGTTCGATGTCCGCTCGAGACAGCTCGAATCTGCGCATCGAGATTGGCGAAGTACATCATGCCTCGGCCATAGGGCACCCGCCGCACGTCCTCGCGAACGAAGGGCGTTGCCTCGATCCGTTCCATGGTCCAGTTCCGCGCTTCGCTGCCGTAATAGTCCTTGGCCCATTTGCCGATTTCGTTTGCGCAATCGCTCCACTTTCGTAGACCAACCTCGCACGGCAGCGTAGCTGAGACGTAGACGGTAAGCCCCTCGTTGAACCAGGGAGCCGATCGATCGCCGAACTGCCCCACCCAGTTGTGCGTCATCTCGTGAGCAATGGTTCCTTTCACCCGCTCTACGTCCTGACCCGGCAAATAGGTTGGCGAACCTACTGTGATCAGGCTCGCGCCGTTAGCCACAGACGCGGTGCCGGTCGCGAATGACGGCGCATCGAGCGCGCGGATCGCGAGAAGGTAGCGAGGTTTGCCAAGGTAGCCGAAGGTGTCCGCTAGGGCCGTGTAGACCCGGCGTGACCAAGCCATCATTGCCGTCGCGTCGAACGGCGGAGCACCGAGTGTATAGGCATTGAAGCCATCGTCGGGCCGCTTCTGCCCTGCCTCGAGCGGCCCGGCCATCAGCCAGCGGTCGATCAGGGCGTCAGGCGGCCCACTGGCTACCAGCGTGTCCGTACCGCCGGCGATCACACCTCTGGATCCGGCGACCATGCGCGACAGATCCCAACGCAAGGTTGATCGACGCATACCGGCAAGCTCCGGCAGGACGAGCAAACTGCCGCTGTTGCCTGCGACGCCAAGCCCGGCCGCCTTCATGCCATAGGGTGGGCCACCTTGGGCTAATGGCGCCAACGGCAGTCGATAGCGGACGATCACGTCACCGGTCACGTCGCTGTCGCTCGTCCAGCGTCGAGCTGGGCCGCCAGGGGTGACCACATCGCTGACGCTGGTACCGACTCGTTCGCCGGCAACCGTGACGGTAAAGTCGGAGACGACGGAGCCGACAGGCACCATACCAGCGAACCGCAAGGGTGCCGTCAGTGTCAACCGCTGCGGCGGCCCAGCCATGGTGATCCGTTCCTCGACGATCATGCCGATCACCTTCCGCCCATCGTCTGTTTCGGGACTCAGGACGATCGTCAGCGCCAGCTGCGCGTTTGCAAGGTCGGACCGAGCTGAAAATGCCAGTGAGGGCTGAGTGGCCGTCATCAACAGGGATGTGCCTGCCAACCATGCAGCGAATCTCGTTCGTATCTTCATAAGAGCGCGCTCCTCGCAGCTACAGGGTGGCACCGGCAGTCATGTTCCTCATTCACCGACATAGCCGGTCCGCAGAAGGAGCTGATCAACAAGATTCACGAGCGAATTGCGTGATACCGTTACGAGCGCGATCGTCGCCGCCCTTATGTAAGCGAATGACCGGCTGAGCGCCGAGAGCAAGGTGAACGAACGTCCGAAGTTTGGCAGCGCAAATGGTTTTGGGAGCGGCCGCATGTGGGTCAGATGGTTGGTTTGCCCCTTGATGATGTCAATTTCCCCTGCTCTGAGCGCTGCCAAAGATCTGCTGCAGACCAAGCTTTGTGATCATCTACATCGATCCAGTCGAGATCGCTACAATCTGCCACACCGGCGCGTCCCGCCTTTGCTAGCGTCCGCATCCCATCGGTAAGCGACGGACGATCATGAACGTTGAGCGCATCGAACAGCGCGGGACCGATTGCGAACACGCCGGTGTCGTAGCAGTCGGCTTTTCCCAAACCCTTCCCGATATCGACGATCGCCGAGCCTGATGTCCGGACAAGCGTAACGTCGTCGATATCGACCCACGGATGGCCGAGCCGGCGGTCGATGCCAAGCGTCGCTCCCCGCCCGGGGCCGTGTTCCGCCAGTCGGCGGTACAATGCGGGAACGACGAGATGGTCGCACATTGCGAGCAGCGCGTCTTCGCCGGCCAGGGCAGGGGCCGCGGCCTGCAGTGACACGCCGTTGGGATGATCGGGGTTGGAGGTGAATACGGTTTCGACCCGGACGGGCAGTATCGCCCGCGACAGATGTTCGATGATCCAGTCGGCACCATATCCCAGCACCACGATGACCCGTTCGATACCGGCCCCCGCCATGCCGCCCAGCGCGTGATCGATGAGCGGCCGTCCGGCAACGCGGCATAGCGGCTTGCACGGGGCAAGTCGCCGCAGCCGCGTGCCATAGCCCGCCGCCAGCAGAACGGCGGTGTGGATCATGCCGCCGCTACAAAGTGCTGCACGGCGGCATGGGCCAGGTCGTCGGTGGTCTGCTGGCGCGGATGTTTGCAGAAATAGGCCGATGGCGGGTCGATGACCCCTGCCAGCTTGCGGTCAAGCGCGATCCGCGCGCAACGGATCATGTCGATGGCGACGCCAGCGCTGTTGGGCGAATCCTCGACTGACAGCCGCAGTTCGAGGTTCATCGGCACGCCGCCAAACAGCCGCCCCTCCATCCGGACGAAGCAGACCTTGTTGTCGTTCTGCCACGGCACATAGTCCGACGGGCCGATATGGACATTGTCGTCGCTCAGGCGCTCGGCAGCGACGGATTGCACCGCTTCGGTCTTCGACTTGCGCTTGTCGGACAGGCGGCGGTGGTTCGACATGTTCAGGAAGTCGGTGTTGCCGCCGGTATTGAGCTGATAGGTCCGATCGAGCTGCACGCCGCGCTTGGCAAACAGGTCGGTCAGCACACGGTGGACGATCGTCGCGCCGAGCTGCGCCTTGATGTCGTCGCCGATGATCGGCAGGCCCGCCGCCTCGAACCGGGCCGCCCAGACGGGGTCGGACGCAATGAACACGGGGATGTTGTTGACGAAGGCCACGCCCGCACGCAGCGCGCAGCCAGCGTAGAATTCGGTCGCCTGCCGGCTGCCGACCGGAAGATAGTTCATCAGGACCTGTGCACCCGACGCGCGAAGTTCGGCGACCACGGCGTCCTCGTCCGGCTGCGGCGCGTCCGCGATGACGAAGGTGCGATCCTCCGCATATTCCGCCATGTGATCGGCCACCCCGTCGAGTACCGCGCCCATCCGCACTATGGCGCCGGTCGGCGGCACGTCGTCGCAGAAGACGGTGGTGCAGTTCGGTTTGGCAAAGATCGCATCGGCCACGTCGCGACCGACCTTGCGAGCGTCGACGTCCCATGCCGCCACGATCTCGATATCGGTCGCGCGATAGCCGCCGATCTCACGATGCATCAGGCCGACATCGTTGCTGGCGTCGCGCCGATAATGCTCCAGCCCCTGCACCAGGCTGCTGGCGCAATTGCCGATACCGATGATGGCGACGCGGATACTACCCATGATGCTTTCCGTTCTTTGAGAGGTTCTGTAGTCGAGCCGGGCCTGCGTCACGCGCGATGCTGCGTTCGACGCGTCGGTGCCATGCGAGCCCGACGATGGCAGCGATCGACAGTGGTCCGATCTCGAACCACCAGAAGAGGCGAGGATCGCCCGCAAGCATGGCGATGAAGATCGCAGCGACGCGCACGTTCGCGGTCTGCGAAATCAGGAACCGCATCGGCGCGACCGCGGCAACGGCGTAGCGCTGTCCGAAGGTCGCCCGATCGGGTGCAGCCGAAAGCTGCCGTTCGAAACCGGCGGCATGTCGGCCGGGAATATCGGCGACCCGGTCGTACAGGCGCAGCAGGGGGGAGGTCGCCTTTGGCCGGGTGTCCACCAGCGTGATCCCTGCGGCACGACGATGGAAGCGTGCCCGCTCGCCTTCGTACAGGCTGGACTGGAGCGCATGTGCCGCACCGGCAGACAGCGCAAGGAGCCAGCCCTCCACCGTCCCGACATCAAGTGCCAGCACGACATAGATCAGTACGAAGACCCCATGGTCGCACAGGCCGTCGATCAGGCGGCCGAGCGGGCTGCTCGTTCCCGTCGCCCGCGCGACCATGCCGTCCAGACCGTCCATAGTCAGCCAGCCGGTCGACAGTAACAGGCCGACGACGGCAAAGGCGGGCGTACCCCGGCCATAGGCGAACGCCGCCCCGCCGCCGAGAACAAGCCCCAGAGCCGATACCGCATTCGCCGACCAGCCGGCCTGCAATGCAACCGGCAGCAGCCGTCGCGAAAGAGGATGGATCACCCAGCGGTTGGACGGATCCTCGATCCGCGGATCGCGCGATCCGCCGGGCGGCGATGGGGCCATGGATATCGTCGTCATCGACCGGTGGCTGGACGAGGACCGCCGGTCGCATGCTCGACCGGATCGCGCAGAAGCGTGACGACCGTCACGCCGAACCAGCCAAGCGCGACGATGCTGGAGCCGAGTAGCAGCCAATGGGTCAGCCCGGCGATCACGAGCATGGCGGTAGCGAGCGCAAGGAAGTCGCGCATGGTCAGCCGGATCAGCGCTTCCACCAGAAAGGACGGCCGCCCGCGCGCGCGCAGCCGGTGCTTGATCCCGTCGAAATTGACCGGCTCTCCACGGCTGCGTGCGCGGCGTCCGATCAGGTACAGCCCCGATCCCAACGTCGCCAACGTGACAACGCCCGCCGCGGCTCCGACCTGATCCCCCGTCAAGCCGACGTTGAGCGAGATACCGATCAGAAAGGCAAGGTTGGTGCAGGCATCGATCACGCTGTCGAGCGTGGCGCCGGCGTCCGTGCTGCGCCAGGTCGCGCGGGCCATTTCGCCGTCGACGCCGTCGAAAATCGATGCGGCCTGAAACAGGATGGCCCCTGCGATCAATCCCGCTTCGTCGCCGAGAAACAGAGCGAGGGTCATCAGGAAGCCGAGCACGGCGGTGCCCATGCTGGCATGGGTCGGCGTGATGCCCGGAACCCGCAACAGTCGGCGGCTGATAGACCGAGAGATCGGACGGTTGAGATGACGCGAGACGATGCCGTCGCCTGCCTTGCCGCTAGCGGCGAGGATGTCGCGACCCGCTCGGTCCAGCATTCGCAGCAGAGACGCTTCGTCGCCGATCCTATCGTTCGGGCGCGCGGTATCGGCCATACGGGACTCGATCAGCGCAGCCAGCGGCGCGACCGGCCGGCCGGCGCGGACCGGTGACAGCGCGGCGACGAACCGCTCGCCCCGGATGGCCGTCGCGTTGGGCGCGATCGCCGGGCCGGTCGCGAAGTCGACCGCCACATGCGGGGCGAGCCGGCGGCATTCGTCGATCAGCGCTCCGTCCGGCACCCCGCCCGGACCGGCGACGATCGTGCATCGGCCGATACCGGCGCGCTGCGGCAGGGTGCCGATCGCCTGGATCGCCCTAGCCGCGGCGGGGACGCCCGCGACGCGATATTCCGCCGTCGCTGCGCTGCTGAAAACGAGAAGGAGGTCGTGCAAGTCGAACGTCCGGATTGGGTGCGATATGATGTGGACGGAGCCGACCCCGACCAACCTTGGTGCAAAATGCACTCACGGCGTGCGGGCAAGAACCTCCCGGTAGATGGCGATGTTGGCTGCGGCGAAATCGCGCCATTGCAACATACGCGCGCGCGCCAGTCCGGCAGCGCACATCCGCCGTGCCTGTTCGGGCGAACGGATCACCGACCGCAGGCAGCCGGCGATGGCGTCGGGGTCGTGCGGATCGGTCAACAGCGCCGCCCCGCCCGCGACTTCGGGCATGGCGGAAATATCGCTGGTCACGACCGGGCAACCGCACGCCATCGCTTCGGCCACCGGATTGCCGAACCCTTCCGCGAACGAGGGGTGGAGCAGCACCCGTGCCGCACCGTAGAGCGTGATCAGCGCGTCGCCGTCGATCGCCGACAGGAAGCGCACCCGTCCGTCGAGATGCAGCGAGCGCACCAGCCCTTCCAGCCTTGCCCGCCCCGGTCCACGACGCTGCACCATCACCAGATCGACGCCGGGATCGTCGGCGAAGGCGGCGGCGAAACCGCGCACGGCACCGTCATGATTCTTGTAGGGGGCGTCCTGACCGACGGTAAGGACGAAGGGGCGCCCGGGGGCGAGCCCCAGTGCCGCCAGCGCCGTCGGGTCGACTGGTCGGGGACGGAAATGATCGGAAACGCCCGACAGGGTGACCGTCGTCCTTGCCCGAGCGGCCGGATGAAAAGCGGCGATTGCCGATGCGGTCGCACCGCTGATCGCTGCGATCGCATCGGCCAAACGGATCGCCCGGCGCAGGCCATGTCCGTAGAAATGCTTCTCTGCCCATCCCCGCACGCCCGGCCGGCACCATGCGGGATGCGTCAGTCGCATGACGTCGTGGATCGTCACCACGCACGGCATCCTCAGCCCTGCCGGCATGGTGTTGTACGTCGCATGGAACAGGTCGACCCCGGTCAGGTCCACTACGTCGCACAGCCACCACATGGTCGCCGGCCCGTTGGCGGCTTGGCGCACTATCCGTTCGCGGACGTTGGGTGCGTCGCTCAGGGGCTCCCGCCGTGCCGCACTACGTAGCAACAGGAATTGGAGATCGGGGGCAAGCGCCGGCGCATGGTCGATCAGTCCGCGTACCACTTCCGCGATGCCGCTGGGTCGCACGCCGATATAGCGACAATCGATGCAGATGGTGGACATGGCGGCGTCCCCGTCATCGCACCGCGTTGTTGATGCCGGTGACGGAGAAGGCGGCGCTGGACACGATGTTCAGGAACTTCTGCAGATCGGCGATCGGCGCGTTCGAGACATAGAGGACGTCGCGGTCGTGCACCGCGAAGTCCTGCGCCGCGAAGAAGGACGCCCCGCCGCTCAGGTCGAGCCGGTAGACGGTCGGAATGCGCCCGTCCGCCGTCCGCTTGGCGGTCTGAGCGACAGCAGGGTCCAGCGCGTCAGGATTTTCGAGGCGGAAGATGAAGACGCCGCGCACGTCGGCGCGATCGTCGCGCAAGCCGCCGATCCGGCCGAGCGCCTGGGCAAGCGAGATGCCGCCCCCTTCGAACGGCACTTCCGCATTCTGTCCAACCGCGCCCAGTGCCACAAAGCTGTACGGCTGGAACACGGCGGTGATGACGTCGCCCGGCGCCAGCACGACGTTCTGCGCCGGATCGCGGACGATCGCGTCGAGCGGCATGGCGGCGGTATGGCCGGCGCGCATCATCTGGATGGTGGTCTTCGCCACGTTCTGTCGCGACCCACCGGCTGCGGCCAGCGCATCGAGCAGCCGTTCACCGCGCGGGGTGAGGGGGATGCGGCGGGTCGCGCCGACCTCACCCATCACGGTCGCAGTACGGCTTTCGTTCTGCGCGATGCGGACCACGGCCTGCGGGGCATGGGCCCGGCCAGCGAGGCGCGCAACGATCGTCGCCGCGATCTCACGCGGGGTTCGGCCGCGCACGGCGACGTTGCCGACGAAGGGGATGGCGACGATGCCGTCCTCGCCGACCGTCTGTTGCGGAATGCCCGCGTTCTGTGCCAGCGAGGTGCCGATCGCCGCGCCCGGTGCGGAGGTGCCGAACAGCGCGGCGGGGGGCGCTTCCCAGATCGCGATGTCGAGGACGTCGCCGACCCCGATCGTCGTTCCGGTCGGTGCCGTCGAACCGAACACATCGGCGAAGCGCTGCTGACGGGCGAAAGCGGCGGTGCGGCGGGCGCTGTCGTCGTCCAGCGTGACGATGCTGATGCCCGGCGCGGGACGATCGGGCGTGGCCGCTCGCCGGATCGCCTTGGACGAAGGACCGGAGGCGCTCATCGTCGTACAACCGGACAGGACAAGGGCGGCGAGCAGCGTACAGCCAGCGGGCGCTAGAGTGTGCATCGTCAAAACCTTTCGTACAGCGCGGCAAGGCGCGTGCGGTAGCGTTCGGGGGAAAAGAGCGCGGCGCGGTCGGTGCCGCGGCGGACCAGATCGTCGCGCAGCCCGGTATCGGCATCGAGCATCCGGAGCGCCGCCGCGATCGCAGCGGTGTCATAGGGATCGACGCACAGCGCGGCATCGCCCGCCACCTCGGGCAGCGATGCAGTGTCCGAACACAGGACCGGCGTGCCGAGCAGCATCGCCTCCAGCACCGGCAGTCCGAACCCTTCGTAGAGCGACGGGAACAGCGCGGCCTTGGCGCCGCGGATCAGGCTGACCAGCAGGCCGAACGGAGCATAGGGCAGTTGGATGACCCGGGCGCGCCGCGTGTCGCCCTTGGCCTTCCGGTCACCCTTTAGCGCATCCAGCATGCGTAGCTCACCTTCCGCGCGCCACGCCTGTGCGCCGACAATGACCAGCGGCGTGGCTACGCCGCTCGCCAGATAGGCTTCGATCATGCGGCCGATGTTCTTCTTCGGTTCGATCGATCCCCAAAACACGAAATAGCCTTTGAACCCGACACCCAATGCCCCCTCGACCTCACGGACGACCTGTTCCTCGGGCATCGTGCGGTAGCGCGCCGGAATGTCGACCGATTGATAGGTGTTGGTCACGCGATCCGGCGCTAGGCCGATCAAGTCGATGATGTCGCGGCGCGAGCATTCGGACACGGTGACGATATGATCGGCCGTCCGCGCGATCCGCCGGATCAGCGCCAGATAGCGCCGCTTGTTGTCGAGCGTGGTGTAGGGCAGCCGCAAAGGGACCAGATCATGCAGCGTATAGAGGTTCGCTGCACCGCGCACATGCACCGGCAGCGGATAGGTCCAATGCGCGATGTCGGGCCTGACCGGGAGGTCGACCGGCGTACTGCTGCCCCATGCGTGGAAGCGGCCATGCGCGCGGCGAAAGACGTTGTCGGCGTTGTACAGTGCGTCATGATGCGGCAGACGAGCGTCGAACTGCCGCGTCACCACTCTCCCGCTGACCGGCACCGCTGCGGCGCGGGCCGCACGCGGCGACACGATGCCCAGCGCGTCACGCAGGCGGCTGCGCCGTACGTGGGCCTCGCCGTCAAAGAACCCGATTTCCTGTAGCAGCGGATCGCGCGCGCGGACGCCGCTGCTGCCATACAGAACCGAGGTGCGATGGCCGATCCGTCCGATCTCCAGGCTGAGATTGCGGGCATAGGTGGCGACCCCCGTGCCCTTCTCCAGACTCAGATTATAGCCGTCGATCAGGATATGCTTCATGCGTGCAGCGCCTTTTGCGTCGCGGGCCAGTCGCGGAACACGCCTACTGCCGCGGCAACAAGCCAGGGGGCGGGGGCCGACGCCAGCCGATCGATCTGCGTGCTGCCTGCGTCAGGCGGCAGATGCTCGAACGCGAGGACCCGCAGGATTTCGTCGTGTACCATTTCCGTCCGGTCCGATGGGCCAAGCGATGCGGTAAAGCGCGGGTCGCGAACCATCGCTTCGGCCAGTGCGTCGCAGGTGGCATGGCGGCGCAGCAAGTGGAGCAGCTCGGCATCGCCGGGGCGCGTGCCCCATAGCAACCATGCCAGCGCCTCGACGTCGGGGCGGCCCGGCACCTGCGTCGCGGCCGGTCCCTTGCGATAAGGATGGATCGGCCATGCGGCAGGTTCGTCGCCACCACGGGCAATGACGAAGCGTGAGTGCTCGGCAACATCGGCTGCCGGTTCGCCCAGCGCGCAGGCGGTACGGTACGACAGTTCGGCGCGGGCAAAGTCGCCCGCCTCCTTGGCGACGTGGGCGTGCTGTACCCAATAGGATCGCTGGCACGGGTGTAGTGCCAGTGCCGCCGCATAACGCGCTTCGGCCACGTCCCATTGCCGCGCGTCGCGGTTCCAGTCGCCTTCGTTCACCAGCAGGCGGAAGCGATCGTCGCCGAGCGCGCGATGCTGCGATACCTCGATCAGCGCGGTGCGGTCGGTCACGGCGACGCGGTCGGTCGAGGGTGCGGCGGCAAGGCCGATGACTTCGCGGAACCGGTCGTACGCCACATCGAAATCATCGAACAGCGAAAGGCGGCCGCCATGCAGTAGCGCGAACCGGTTGCAATGGTCGCGCAGATAGCCGGGATCGTGCGAGATCAGCACCATCGCCCGGTCGCCACGCTTGCCGAACAGTTCGTGGTTGCAGCGATCGTGGAACCGCGCGTCGCCGACGGCACCGATCTCATCGATCAGGAAACAGTCAAATTCGATAATCATCGAAATGGCGAAGGCGAGCCGCGCGCGCATTCCCGACGAATAGGTCCGCACCGGTTCGCGAAGATACGCGCCCAATTCGGAGAAGTCGGCGACGAAGGCGAGGTTGCGCTGAAAATCCTGCGCATAGATGCGGCTGATGAATCGGATATTGTCGATGCCGGTCAGCGTCGGCTGGAACGCGCCGCCGAACGCCAGCGGCCAGGACACCGACATGCCGCGCTCGACCCACCCGGCGGTCGGCCGCTCCGCGCCGCTGATGAGGCGGACCATCGTCGACTTGCCTGCGCCGTTGCGTCCGAGGATGCCCAGCCGTTCGCCGCGATGCAGGTCGAAACCTACGCCGTCGAGCACGACATTGTCGCCCGACCGGGTCCGGTATACCTTGCGCACATCGGTGAGCCGGATCATTCGGGCACCACCCGCCGCGCGACCCATTGCGTCGTGCCCAGCGCGACGAAGGTCAGCACGAGGCAGAAGGGCAGGACATAGCCGAGGTGGTAATGCGCGTGGATGCGGCTGCCGAAAAAGCCTTCGCGCACGATCTCCGTGCCATGCACCATCGGGATGTAGAGGACGTATTTCTGGGCGGCGGCGGGGAGTGCATCGACGAGGAAGGCCGCGCCCGAGAGTGGGAAGATGATGTAGGATGCCGGGTGCCACAACTTGTCGACCAGCTCGCTCTGATGGCTGAGCGCGCCCAGGGTGATGGCCAGTGCCGCGCCGAACCACGCGATGAGCAGCCAGCCGCCGACGACCTCGAGGATGTTGCGCGGCGGGGCGATCCAGCCGAGCACGATGAACGCGACCGCAAGGCCGGTGAACGAGATCGTCGCGCCGCCGAATTCCAGCAATACGCGCGCGAGGTAGATGTCCAGCACGCGGATGTTGCGGTGATACAGCAGCGACAGGTTGTTCCACAGCGCGCCGATGCAGCGCCCCGGCATATTTCGCCACAACAGCACGCTGGAATAGCCGGTAAGCGCGAAGGCGACGATGGGCAGGTCGCTGCCGTGATATGCCTTGCTGGCGGTCCACAGCGCGGCGACGCCGAGCGTGAACAGCATCGGCTCGACGAACAGCCACAGGAACCCGATATTGTGCCGGCCATAGCGCGTCAGCATCTCGCGCAGCAGCAGCGCCGACAGGACGCGCCGCTGCACGGCGAAACTGCCGGCCGGGGTATGCGGAAGCACGCTCATCCCTCTCGATGCTCGCGCACGCCGGCCAGCAGCATCGACGCGATACCCCAGGCAAGCAGCCCCAGCACCAACACCGCCAGCACTCCGCCGATCCGGCGTGGGCGGAGCGGGTGGTCGGGCAGGCTGGGCGGGGCGATCCGTTCGACATAGGCTCGCTTGCGCCGGGCCTCGGCATGGGCATCCTGCAACGATACCAGCGTCGCGGCGAGCTGCTTGCCCGCCAGCTCGCTGTCGAGCTGCAACACCTGATACCGCGCGGTGGCGGCGGACAGCGAATTGCGCCCCCCCGCGACCGCCGAGCGTCGCTGTGCGATTTCACGGGTCAGGGTGGCGACCTGCGTGCGCAGATAGGGGATCTGCGTCGCCTCCGGGGTGAACGCCTCCATCTGCTGCAGCTGGGTCCGGACCGATACCAGTTCGTCTTCGAGCCGTCCGATCCCGGTCAGCCGTGCCTCGGCCTCCTTTTCGGGATCGATGATGCCGGCCCGGTTGCGATAGGCGGCAAGGCGGACTGCGGCGTCGCGCGCACGCTCCTGCGCCACGCGGGCGTCGTTCTCGGCGACGGCGAGGGCATCATCGCGGGCGCGGGTCGACAGGCGGTTCACCAGCGCTTCGGACCGCTGCAACAGCCGGTCGGCGATCGCACGCGCCTGTTCGGGGGTAAAGGCGCTGACCTGCAAGTGCAGGACTTGTGTCGTCGTATCGGGTTCGACCTCGACCTTGCCCAGATAATAGTTGAACAGCCGTTCGCGATTGGGCGACAGGATGCCGCCGAAGCGATCGAGCGCGAACACCGATGGGGCGCCATAGGCCCGCATCAACAGCCCGTCGCGGTTCGCATCTTCGACCGCGGCACGCGATCCGAGATATTCCACCACGGCGTTGCTTTCCTCGGTCGCGCCGCCCAGGCCGCTGCCGCTCAGCATCTGGCCCAGTGACGTGACTGCGGCGCGGGTGGGGCTGCGCACGACGAAGCGCGCTTCCGATACGAAAACGTCGCTGGCGAACAGCGCGAAGTAGAGGATGGCGACGATGGTCGGCAGCACCACGATGGCGACGAACAGCGGCGAGAGACGGGGGATACGCAACGACACGAAAGGCTTTCCGATCTCAGAGGACAGGGCGGCTGTCGGACACCACCGAAACCGGCGTCCACGTCCGCGCGCCGGGTGGCGCGTGGTGCGACGGCAGTGCGGCGATGCTGTGCAGCCACGACTCTACGCAGTCGAAATGCGACGTCCATGTCGTCGGTCGATAGGCAAGCAGCGCATCGACATGGCGCTGCCGCTGCGCCGCCGCACGATCGAACGCGGCGATTCGCGCTTCCCATGCGTCGATATCGTTCGGGTTGAGCAAATACGGAATGCCTTGCCCGACCTCATGGAAACAGGGCAGGTCGCTGGCGATCACTGGCACGCCCAACGCCAACGCCTCGGCCATCGGCAGACCGAACCCTTCGGCCAGCGTCGGCATCAACACCGCACGCGCACCCAGCATCAGCGGTGCCAGCGCGGCATCGTCGCATTGTTCGACAACCTCGATCAGACCATTCATGCCGCCCGATGCGGCCAATGATCCGCGCAGCGCCGCTACCCCGCTACCCCACCGCCCGACGATCTTCAGCCGGGGCGCGGATGCGCCGAACCGTGTGCGCAGGCGCTCCCAGATACGCACCAGCAATGCGTGGTTCT
This sequence comes from Sphingomonas paucimobilis, assembly GCA_036946325.1. Classification (GTDB taxonomy): domain Bacteria; phylum Pseudomonadota; class Alphaproteobacteria; order Sphingomonadales; family Sphingomonadaceae; genus Sphingomonas; species Sphingomonas paucimobilis_A. Next base: position 1,085,786 of record JAQIJL010000001.1, on the reverse strand, counting down.
TGCGGCTTTCGATCGTGCCGACGCACAGGAAATAGTCGCCGGGAGCGGTCGCCGGGCCGCTGCCGCGCAGTTCGGCACCCGCCAATGGAGCGCAGACCAGCGACGGCAACGGCATCTGCGCGCGACGGGCATAAACCTTGAGGTCGGATTCCACCGCCCTGCTGCCGACGATGATCCCGGCGCCGTAGCGCAACGCCCCGTTCACCCGGCCCGTATGCCGCCGAACGGCATGCGGACGGCAATGTTCGGCATGGGTGAGCGGGATCAGGTCATGGACCAGATAGATGGCGCGCAATCCGTGCCGCGCGATCCAGCGGGCATGTGTGGGAAGGTCGTAGTCGGTGTGGCTGACGTTCAGATAGAGGCTGCCGCGCACCGGCTGCTGCGGGGCGGCGAGCATCCAGCCAATATGGCCGGTGATCCGGGCGCGGACCCGGGCGCAGGTCCCGGCATCGTCGACGAGCAGCGAGAACAATCGCCGGGACGTGATCGCATCGGCGATGCGGACAACGCCGCGGTGCTGGACCACCGCCTGCGCGCGATGGGCGAACTGCCGCAGATAGGCGAGGCAGACCCGGTCAATGCCATTGGGCTGCCGCGCGTTCCATCGCAATTCGACCAGACGCGTGACGTCGAGCAGGACGGGAAGCGGCACGGACCTGGAGGCTGGCAGTCTGATCGGATCGATACGCATCAACCCTTAGACGGAGCAGGCAGGCGCCAACCTTGGCGATTTCGATCGCCGGGTTCGGCCTCAGCCATTTTCCGGTCAGAACCGCGTGTCGATTCCGATGCGCAGCGTGCGCGGGCGCAGTGGCGTGACCTGATCGCGCCCGGTCGTGAACGGAGTGCCGAGCGCGAAGCGATTGCCCCGCGTGTCCAGCAGGTTGCTGACGCCGATGCTGACGCCGATCCGAGCGAACGACATCCGCATGTTCAGCTCGGTATCGAGATAGCTTCCCTGTCGCTGCCCGAGGACCGGCCCGACCCCTAGCCGCGACGAGCCGACATAGCGCAGCCAGCCGTCGACGGTCAGCTCGCCGTCGCGCAGGCTCCGCTGAAATACCGCACCGGTGCGCGCGGTTATCTTCGCGATGTTCGGGATCTGGCTCAGGCGCGCCAGTACCAGTTGCCGCAGATCGGCCGGTTCGGCGCCCGGTGCATCTGCTCGCGCCAAGGCAAGCAGGTTGTTCGACGGTTCGTCGATGCGACCGTCGTTGTACGCAACGGCGCTTTCGAGGCGCAATGCCGCCAACGGACGAACGCCGACGACGGTGTTGATCGTCCAGACACGACCATCGCCGATGTTCGCGGTGCTGGGCAGTCCGGTTCCGTCGATGAAATCGGCCTGAATATCGCTCCACGCCGCGCGGGCCACCGTGAAAGCGACATCGAAGGTGGAGGAAACGTGCCGTGCGCCCAGTTCGATCGTCGCGACGCGATCGTTGCGGAATTGCCGGACGAAATCGCTCTCGATCGCGAGACCGCCGGGACGGAACCCTTGCTGATAGCGGGCGAACAGCTTGAGCTGCGGGGCGACGTCGAGCAGCGCCGATATAGCGGGCAGCACGACGGTCTGCGCACGGTTCGATACCTCGTTGCTGCGGGAATCGGCCACGAGCGCCGACACGTCCGCCGCCCGGCCGTCCAGTTCGGAACGCGTGGCCCGAACCCCACCGGTCAGCAGCAACGGCTCGAACGGGCGCAGGCTGGTTTCGCCATAGGCGGTCCATTCGGTGACGGTGTTCACCACCCCGGTGGCGGCGGCAGGCGCGCCGAGGGGGCCGAGGCGGCGGGTAAGGTTCGTCGCGTTGTGGACATAGCTTGCGCCGACCAGCCAGCCCGACCCGTCGCCGCGGGTGCGCCATGCCCGCGTTTCGTTCGCCTGCATGCGCGTGCGGTTCGCCTGCGTGAATAGCCGGGGTTGGCCGCCGGACGGCGTGGCGTCGTATCGCTCCAGCAGGTCATGGGCGGTAATACCGGTCGTCGACCGGACCAGCACGTCGCCGATCCGGCCCGACAGGACGAACTGGCCTTGCGCGTAATCGGTGCGGAACCCCTCGGTCACCGCTGCGCGGCGTTCGAGCGTCGGGCCGTCGCGGTCGGCATATTGGCTGTCCGCACCGCGGATACGCTGGCCGATGCCGATCACCTCGACGGTCCAGTCGGGGGCAAGGGCTAGATGCGCTGTCGCGCGGCCGCCCATGATCCGCGTCCGGTTGACGTCGGCACGGCCAAGCAGCGGCTTGTCGATATAGCCCCCGTCGATCGACGCGTTGGCGATGATGCGTACCGCCAGTCGACCGGGCGACAGCGGCAGGTTCACCATCGCCTGCGTATCGGTGCCGGGTTGTCCGTACGTCGTCGCCGACGACCCGACCGTGACCGATCCGGCGAGCGTGTCGGTATCGACCGGATTGGGCACCAGCCGGATGATCCCGCCCAGTGACCCCGCGCCGTATAGCGTCCCCTGCGGCCCCTCCAGCACCTCGACCGCCGCGAGGTCGGACAGGCGCAGGTCGGGGTCGGGCGCGTTGTAGCTGAGGCGGAGGTCGCCATAATATTGCCCGACCGTCGCCTGGGTGGGGCCAGTGAAGCTGGAATCGGCGATCCCGCGAATGAACAGCTTGTTGCGGCCCGCCCCCAGATAGGTCGAGGTGACGCTGGTCAGTCGCTGGACCAGGCGGTCGGTGCCGCCTGCGCCGCCGCGTTCGAGTTCCGCGCCGGCGACCCGTTCGACCTGACCGGGGAAATGATCGCGGGTGGTGTCCCGCTTGCTGGCGGTCACAACGATCTCGTCGGTGCCGGACGGCGGCGGAGGCGCCGCCGGTTTGGGCCGGGGGCGGGGTTGCCTGCGAACAGCGGGGCGCGGCGGGGCGACGCGCAGTCGCCATCCGCTCGACCCTATCGGCTCGACGCTGGCATGCGCGCGCGCGGCGACCCGGCTCAGCGCGGTGGCGATGGTCATCCGTCCGCGCAGCGCCGGCATCCGCCGCGACCATAGCTGCGGATCGGGCACGACGATGCTGACGCGCGCCGCGCGCCCGAGCGCCGCCACCTGTTCGCCCAGACTGCCCGCTGGCAGGTCGACCGGCAACGCCTGTGCCTGCGCAGGGGCCGCGGTTCCGGACAGCAGCAAAGCGGACACACCCGCCGCGACATGCTTCATCGGCGGGCTTCCAGCCGCCAGCCATCGGTCGTGCGCCGCGCCGTCACGTCGAGCAACGCGCCGATCATCGCCGGATCGCGGCGCAGCGGTCCGATCTCCAGCGTGCCGTAAAACCGGCGCTTCCGGACGGCGGGTGCCACGGCGATCCTAACGCCCAGATGACGCGACAGGTCCGCGGCGACGTCCTCCAGCAGCGCACCGGCATAGGCCAGCCGGCCCCTGCTCCACGCTCCGACCTCCGACACGTCCGTGGTTTCTCGGCGTAGCCTGTCGCCTTCGGCGACGATCGCCTGACCGGGGTCGATACGGACTGCGGCCCCCTCCGGATCGACCATCACCGCACCCTCGGCAACCGCCACCCGCACGCGCGAGCCGGACATCCGTACGTCGAAGACGGTACCAAGATCGCTCAGGGCTAGGCCGCCGGCATCGACGCGGAACGGATGGTCGGCATCGTGATGGACTCGGAACAGCGCGTCCCCCGTTTGCAGACGGGCGACCCTTGGTGCTGCGCGGTCGAGCACGATGCTCGACCCGCCCGACAGTTCGATACTGCTCCCATCGGCCAGCGCAACCGTGCGCTGTTCGCCCGCGACAGTTGCGATCACGTACGATTGGTTCCGTTCTGTCCAGAGCCCTATGCCGATGGCGCCGACGATCGATGCGGCCAGCGCCATGCCTAGCCAGCCCCGTTGCGATCGATGTACGGCACGGGTGGCGATGTCATCGTCGTTCGCGGCGGTCGGAACCGCGACCGGGACCATCGCAACGATGCTGGCCGTATCCTCCAGCGCCAGAACGGCGCGGTCGTATCGACGGGCGTGATCCGGTGCAGTCTCCAGCCACGTAGTGAACGCTGCCCAGTCGGCATCTGGTTCGGCCATGCGCAGCGCCCAGTCAAGTGCTTCGTCGTCCGACGAACTGTTGGGATGGTTCGGCATCACAATTGCCCCTTAAGCTTTATCAATGCTCGCACCGCTTCGCGTAGGTCGCTTTCCACGGTGCTGAGGCTTACGCCGAACTCCTCCGCAATCTCCCGCTGCGATATCCCGTCGATCCGTGCTCGCCGGAAGATTGCGGCCTTGCGATCGCCCAGCGAGCGCAGCGTCGCATCGGCTCGTGCGATTGCCTGCCGCGCACTCACTTCCCGCTCCGGCCCCGGTGTCATCGAGCCGAGGCTCTGCCGGTCGTCCTCCCATGCCTGTTCGCGCAACGCAGCTTGGCGATGCGATCGATAGCGGTCGATCATCATCATGTCGGCAGCGCGGTACAGATACGCCAGCGGGTTTGCGATATGCTGATCGGTGCGCTCGGAAACCCGTATCCACAGGTCGTTTACAATATCTTCTGCGGATTCCCCTGCTCCTCGGACCCGCAGGAAGCGAACCAGCGCGTCACGATTCTGGATATACGCGTGTTCTAGCCCGGTGACTGACATGGCAGGAGACGGATTCCATTTCGAAAATGGCGCGGTTCTAGTGGATACGATCCTGTGGGAGAAGGGCGGCTGTGTTGTCCCTCGGAAAACGTCTAGTCTTTTGCCATGCACCGACGGAGGTCCGCGACGGATCGGGTAGGAGCGCAGCGAACGCGGTGACGTTTCGCGATGGAGTGCGGGACGAAAGCGCATGGGAGGTCCGTTCAAGGCGTGTCTACATAGACGTAGTTGCCCAGTCGAACCCTTGGCTGGAGGGTTATTGGATCTCGACGTTCCGGTTTCCGGGATGGACCGTGTGACCGGCTACCGTAAAAAAGTGACGTCCCACCAAGGATTGGCCCGCGGGGCTACGTCACAGTCCGCGAGAAGCGCAAACGGGAAAGGCATACGATGATCTACGAACTACGCTTCGGCATATCTGCAGCGATGGGTGCGATCCTACTCTCGGCCTGCACGGCGGATCGCGGTGGAAATGGAATGGAGCATCACGCGGCGCGTACATCGGCACCGATTGCGGCGCAGGTAGCGGTCTTCAACAAGTTGTTCGCCGACAATGCTTCCAGCCTGAAGCAGAATGCTAGCACCTATTGCATCGATGCCGGCAACGAGGATACGACACGGCAGGTGACTGCTGCGCTGCGTGACAATGCAAAGGTAAAACCGGCTTCCGCCTGCGACGTCCGCGTCGACGGTCAGGGCGTCTACGACCGGCATACCCAGCAGCGGGCGTTGATGTTCAGGACGACGACAGCGTCTTGTTCCGCTTCCGAATGCCTGATTCGGGGTGGATATTACGAGGGGAATGTCAGCGCGCAAACAAACCTTTACCAGGTAAATTTGGTCGGTGGGCAGTGGAGTGTAACTTTAGAAGAGTTGGGCCCGATTTCATAGGCTGGGGCAAGTATGATTTTGCAGCCCTTGGGGTGCGCCTTTCACTGAGTACAATGAACAGAATAGTGAAACTGCGTTCTCCACTCATCTATGAGGTATAATCTTGCCCGACTACGGTGAAGCGGTACATGGACGGATAGCCGCTATATAACGCGGTCGAGCCAAGTGATAGCTTATGGGTGGCCATTATAACGGGGCCAATTGCTGTATCCTACTACGGCCACAGGTCATGGCTCACTTGTAAGAGAGCCGACGCCGCGCATTTATGTGGCTTGAACCTGATTTCGCAGATTGCGTGACGCATGCGCATGTGTGCATGCGTCACGTGCCTTGGCGAGGAACTCCCCAAGCGACAGGATGCGGTGGCCAATCCACCATTTGGCGTCGTTGATCTGTAGGCAGATCGCGCAATCGGCGTCGGCGGACGCGACTGGATCAAGTGTCAGCGCCACGAGCCTACTTACACGGATGGTGGTAGCCCAACCGATTTGGTAGTCACTACCAGTCAGCTCCGGCAAGTTGAGATGCGCGATTGCTACCTCGTTCGCAGCAGTCGTTCGCGCCTGCTCAGCCTGTTTACTGACGATGAAGCAGGTCCGGGATAGGGCGGTGCGCCGTCAGCGCCTTACGAGCAGCCTGCGCATCAAGGCCATAGATGACGTGAACCTGCTCGTGGCCGCAGGCGTGAACGATCCGCTGTTTCATGCGGCGAAACGTGCTGTTGGCTATTCGATGGATTAATCGAGATGAGTCGACTTGAATCGTTCCAGCGATGAACGGTTGCCGCCCCGCTCAGGCGCTCAGTTGGGTCGGAGAAATTATCTCCAATCGTTTTTTAGACGAAAGGATCGCCCGGTAAGCCTTAATGAACGAATGGCAGAAGTTGGGAAGCGCGCGGCGCGTCCGGAATGACCGTTTCTGGGTCGAAGCAGCGAATTCTGGATTGTTCTGCGGGTTCGCTTTTTGAAAACAGAGACGCCCGCATTGGCATCGGAACGATATACAGAGCGCGTTGCGCGTCTATAGACGCTCGCGCCGAGCGTAAGCCGTTGACGTAAATCGAAAATAGAACCGTACCAGCGCTGCTGGTACGACGCGTTGGCGGAGAGGGAGGGATTCGAACCCTCGGTACCCGTAAAGGCACGCCGCATTTCGAGTGCGGTACAATCGACCACTCTGCCACCTCTCCGCAGAGGTTTTCCGCTCATATGCCGTGTTTGACGCGGCACGTTGGTCAGCGAGGGCGGTCCGTTAGCGCACGGAATCCGGATGTGCAAGCGCATCCTTGCTGCAATCGCACATCGACCCTAGATTATTTTGCATGAAGGCCCCTTCCGCCCTGCTTCTCGACCTCGGCACGCCGTTGCCGCCCATCGCCCATGCCCGCTTCTCGATCGGGGAGGTCGTGCGCCACCGGCTGTTCGATTTCCGCGGAGTCGTGTTCGACATCGATCCGGTCTTCGCCAACAGCGACGAATGGTATGAATCGATTCCCGCCGACGTCCGCCCACGCAAGGACCAGCCCTTCTACCACCTGCTCGCCGAGAATGCGGAGGCGAGCTATGTCGCCTATGTCAGCCAGCAGAACCTGATCGTCGACGACAGCGAGGAGCCGGTCGATCATCCCGCGATCCGGGGTCTGTTCGACGACTATGCCGACGGACGCTACCAGCTGCGCCGCGAACACCGCCACTGACCGGGAGCGCCGGTCAGTAGATGTCCCGGCGATAGCGGCCGTCGCCGAGCATGTCCTCCAGCAGCGGTTCGCCGAGGATGTCGGCGAGCGCCGCATGGACGCCGGGCGCCATGCCCTGCACGCTGCCGCAGACATAGATCGCCGATCCGGCGTCGATCGCCGCGCGAATGCGGTCGGCATCGGCGGTGACGGCATCCTGTACGTAGCGAGGGCCACCCGGCCGGCGCGACCACGCGACCTGCTGGTTCGCCAGCACATGGTCGGCCAGCAGCGCCTGCCGTTCGTCGGCGAGGAGGTCGTCATGCGCCGGATGCCGCTCGCCCCAATACAGGTGGGCCGGGGCGCCGCCCTGTGCGGCACGGTGGCGCAGATGCGCGACAAGCCCGGCCAAACCGGTGCCGTTGCCGATCAGGATCAGCGGGACGTCGTGGCTCGCCGGTGGATGGAAGGCCGGGTTCGACCGGACCCGTGCCTGTACGATGCCGCCGACCGGCGCACCGCGGCACAGCCAGCCCGATCCCAGTCCGTCATACCCATCCGCCGCCGTGCACCGGCGAACGATCAATTCGACCCGGCCCGACGCGGCGATCGACGCGATCGAATATTCGCGGTGGCCGACCGGCTTCAGCGTGGCGACGTCCGGCATATCGGTCGGCAGGATGCTGGTCATCAGCATCGTGCGGTTCTCCGGCGTGTCGGGCAAGCCGGAGGTGCGCAGACAGGCGTCGACGCGGCGTACGTCCTGCTGCGGCAGGATTTCGAGGATGTCGCCCGGCATCCAGTCGGCTGCGCCGTCGACCGGCTCCAGCGTCACGAGCCAAGCCTCGCCCCCGGCGCTGCCCGGGTTGAGCAGGCGGCGCTCGACCAGCCGCCAATCCTCCATCGCGGCGGGCGCCCAGTCGGGCTGATCGGTCCGCGCGCCCAGACCGGCGAGCTGCTGCTGCCACTGGCGCTGCGCATCGGCGTCGTTGCCGTCCGCCTCCACCGCGTCGAACAGGCGGGTGGCGCCATGATCGTGCAGCCAGCGGTCGACCCGGTGGCCGAAGGCGCAGAATTCGACATATTCCCGGTCGCCCAGCGCCATCACCGCATAGTCGAGATGCGACAGGTCGGGGCCATCGCGCTCCATCGTCCGGGCAAAGGCGCGGGCATTGTCGGGCGGCTCGCCTTCGCCATAGGTGCTGGCGACGACGAACAATCGGCTGGCGCGCGACAATCTGTCCGGGTCGAGCGATGCGATGGGCAAGGCGGCGGCATCGGGGAGGGCCGCGGCGGTCAGCCGGGCGATGCGTTCGGCCGAACCCGTCTGGCTGGCATAGGCGACCAGCGTCATGGCGGTATCGACCGGTGGAGCGGACGGGTCCGGGACGACCTGGGCCAGTGCCGCCTTGCGTCGTCGCCGTGCGAAATAGAGCAGGAAGCCGGTGATGGTGAACAGCGGCATGGTCAGGCTGGCCAGCATCATCGCGATCCGGCCGATCATCCCGAAATAGGCACCGCGATGCAGTTCGAAGATGCTGGTCACGATATCCTCGCCCAGCGGCCGCGCGGCATAGGGTTTGTCGGCGATCACCGCGCCGCTCGTTCCGTCGATCGTCAGTTCGTCGCTGACCCGGTCGTGGCGCGCATCGGGCAGCTTCGCGCGGAACTGCACCTCGCCATAGTCGCGCACGATGAGGCTGACGCGCTCATAGTCGCGGCCGTTTGTGGCCCGGACGAAACCGTCCCAGGCGCGCGTCGGATCGATGGCGACGTCCTTCGGCACGCTACGCTTCTCGACCGGCGCCTCGGCAACCAGCAGCGCGCGCACTCCCTGCCGATACCAGTCATAGGACCACCACAGGCCGGTAAAGCCGCTGATGAGGTAGAAGATCAGCACCCAGCCGCCGATCACCGCGTGCAGCATCCGGTAGAGATTGCGCCCGGTCTTGCGCAGACCGAGGACGAACCAGTTGCGCCAGTCGAGCGGCCGCCGCGGCCAACGCAGATACAGGCCGGACAGCGCGAAATAGATCAGCGCGATCGCGGAAAAGCCGGTAATCTGGCGACCGATGCCGTTGCCGCCACCGGGCAGCGCCAGCCAGCGGTGCAGGTCTTCCAGAACGTCGATCGTCGCGCCGCCGCGCGGCTCGCCCAACAGGGTGCCGTCATAGGGATCGAGGCGTTCGAAATGGCGGTCCTTCGATCCTTTCAGGCGGTAGGTGACGCTCGTCAGCTCGCCCGGAACGCCGGGCACGATCAGCCGGCCGATCTCCGCATCGGGCCGCTGGCGCAGGACCTGCGCGATCAGTTCCGGTCCGGTCAGCCGCGCCGTGGTCGCCGCGACGGGGCGGTCGCGGTTGAGTGCCGCCAATATCTCCGGTTCGAAACTGATCGCCGCGCCGGTCACGCCCATGACCGCCAGCACCAGCCCGGCGGTAATGCCGAGGAACCAGTGAATCTGAAACAGGATGTTCCGGGTCATGCGGCGTGCTCGGTTGACTTGATATTGATAATGGATCGCGTTAGCGGGCCGCTCGGTAAGGGTCAATATTACGCGAGGGAAATGACAATGCGTGGGGGAACGGGGGTGGCGGCTGCTGGCAGGGGTGGCGACGTTGGCGGTGCTGGCGTTGCCGGCGGCGGCGCAGACGAAGGATGCGGAGCAGGCCAGTACGACGACCGTCGAGAATGACGACGAAATCGTCATCACCGCCGCACGGACGATCCTGCCGCCCAACGCCCTGCCGCTGACGATCGACCTGATCGACAAGCAGGCGATCGACCAGCAGATCGCGATTTCGGGCAGCATCACCGATGCCGTCGCGACGCTGACCCCCAGTTTCTCGCCGACCCGCGGCAAATTGTCCGGGGCAGGCGAAACGCTGCGCGGGCGTTCGCCGCTCTATGCGATCAACGGCATTCCACAGACCACGCCGCTGCGCGACGGCAGCCGCGACGGCTTCACCATCGACGGCTTCTTCATCGACCGCGTCGAGCTGATTTACGGATCGAATGCGTTGCAGGGCGTCGGCGGGACCGGCGGTATCGTCAACCAGGTGACGGTCGGCGCGCCGCGACAGGAAGGCGTAAGCGGCCGCGCGCTGGTGCAGGGCACCGCATCGGACGGGTTCGAGCGCGACGGCTTCGGCGGCAAGGTCGCCGGGCTGGTCCAGTCGAAAGCGGGGCGGTTCGATGCTACCATCGGCGCCAGCTACGAACGGCGCGGCGCGTTCTACGATGCGCAGGATCGGCGGATCGGCATCAACCTGACCCAGGGCGAGACGCAGGATTCGCGCGCGACCGATTTCTTCGCGCGGCTGGGAATGGAGGTCGGCGCGACCGGGCGGCTCGACCTGATCGCCAACCGGTTCGAATTGAAGGGTGACGGCGATTATCTGGCAATCGCCGGCAATCGCCGCACCGGCCTGCCGACCAGCGCGATACGGGGCAATCCGCCGGGCAAGCCCGCTGCCAACCGGGCCGAGGCGCTGTCGCTATCCTACACCGATACCGATGTGCTGGGCGGGAACCTCGTCACGCAACTATTCTTCAACCGCACCCATGACACGTTCGGCGGCGAAGTCGCGATCCAGCCGACGTTTCAGGACCCGGCGATCGCGCCGGTGGGGACGTTGTTCGACCAGTCGGAAAACCGCTCGCGCAAGCTCGGCGGCAAGGCCAGCTACGAACGCGCCGTCCCGGGGTTCGAGGCGCTGGTCGCGACGATCGGATTCGACGCGTTGTTCGACAAGACCGAACAGCGACTGATCGCGACGAACCGCATCTGGGTGCCGCCCGCCGATTTCCGCAGCCTGGCGCCGTTCGTGCAGGGCAATCTGAAGCTGGCGAACGGGCTGGTCCGCCTTGCAGGTGGCGCGCGATGGGAGAATGTGCAGGTCCGCATCGACGATTTCCGCACGCTCGCCTCGACTACCGCGGTCAACAACCGGCCGGCAACCTTTGGTGGCGTGGCGGTCACGGGCGGTACGCCGAAGTTCAGCGACGTGCTGTTCAACGGCGGGCTGATCGTCGAGCCGCTGACCGGCGTCCGCGCCTATGCCAGCTATGCACAGGGGTTCACCATGGCGGATATCGGGCGGATCACCCGCGCCATATCGACGCCGGGCGTGCGGCTGGACGATTTCCTCGACATCCAGCCGGTCGTGTCGAACAATCGCGAGGTCGGGGTCGAGGTGAAGCGGGGGCCGCTGGATGCCGGCGCGACCTATTTCTGGTCGTCGAGCGACCGCGGGCAGCTGCTGATCGCACAGGGCAACGGCATTTTCGAGGTGCAGCGCCAGCGGGTCGAGATTCAGGGGCTGGAGGTGAACCTTGCCGTCCGGGCGCCGCTGCCCGGGCTGCGCGTCTCGACCGGCTATGCCCATATTCTCGGCCGCTACGACAGCGACCGCAGCCCGCCCGATGGCGTGGTCGATACCGATCTGGACGGCACCAACATCTCGCCGGACCGGCTGAACCTTGCCGCCGATCTCGTGACCGGGGCGTTGACCGCTCGCGTGCAGACGCAATTCTATCTGTCGCGCAATTTCCGGGGGAAGGCGAACCCCAGTCCGGACAATAATTTCGAAGGGTATGACGTGACCGATGCGTCGATCCGCTATCAGACGAAGTTCGGCGGACTGTCGCTCAGCGCGCAGAATATCTTCGATCGCTTCTATATCGACTATAACAGCGATACCCGCCTGCCGAACGACAATTTCGCGTTCTTCGCCGGACGTGGGCGGACGTTCACGCTGGGATGGGACCTGCGGTTCTGAGGGGCTGGACAGCGGGGCGGGGCGGCGGCTAGTCGCCCGCTTATGCCTGTCATTGCCACCATCATGAATTCGACCACCGGCCAGCCGATCCAGAAGATGACCTTCGGCCGGATGCCGAAGCCCTGGGCCTCGTTCAATCTCGAAACCGGGGAACTGGTCACTGCGGACCGGGTCGATGTCGGCAAGCCTGCGCCCGGCAAGGTCGTGGTGCCGGTATCGGTGTGGGTCACGCCCAAGAAATAACCCCTCCCGGCGAAGGTGCCGGAAGGGGTCGGATCGATCAACCGCAGACGCGGCGACCGTTGCGGATCACGTAGCGGCACGGGCCGCGATACTGGACACCCTGCGCGGCGGCTTCGCGCGACCAGCCGGGGATGACCCGTTCGCCGCGATAGCCGTAGCGGTCGCCGCGCCGCCCGTCCCAGCGACGGCGATCGTCCCAACGGCGACGGTCGTTCCACGCGCGGCGATTGTCCCAGCCGCGCCGGTCGTTCCAGCCACGACGATTGTCCCAATGGCGGCGGTCGTCCCAGCGGCGATGGTCGTGATGCGCACGCGGGCCATGGTCACGATGCGCGTGACGGCCCGGCTGGGCGTCCGCCACGGCGGGAACGGCGGTCAGGCCGGCGATGGTCAGGCCGATACCGGCGAAAATGTTCATCAACTGCTTCATGATCGCTTCCTCTCTGCTCCTGTCCTGCCGGGATTCGGCTGAACCCATGCTGGACAGGATTGACAGCAGTCAGAAAGACTTTGCGAGCGTCGATGGTTCCCGATTCGGGGTAGGCGTCAATAGGCCGGGTGCCACATCTGCGCCGCAATCGAGTCGCGGTCGATCGCCACATCGGGGGCGGCAACGCCGTCGGCAACCGCCTGCGCCGCGACCACCACGGCGATGTCGAGTGCGACGTCGCGCAGCCGCTCGATCGGCGGCAGCAGCGTGTCCTCGCCCCCCATCGCGCCCAACGCGCGGGCGGCGGCCATGAACATTCCGTCGGTGATGGTTCGCGCCTGCGCCGCCAGTGCGCCCAAACCGACGCCGGGAAAGATGTAGACGTTGTTGACCTGGGTGACGCCGGCAATGCCGAACGGGCTGCCGGTGCCGATCAGCGCGCGTCCCGCGCTCCACCGTGCGAGGTCCGTGGGGTGCGCTTCCGCGCGCGAGACCGGGTTCGACAGCGGGAAGATGACCGGCTGCTCGACCGACCCCGCCATGGTGCGGACGACCGCTTCGCTGAACGCGCCATGCTGGCCCGACGCGCCGATCAGGACGGTCGGGCGGACGTTGGCGACGGTGTCGAACAGGTCGATCTCGCCATGCGCGGTGCGGGTCCAGCCCTCCACCTCGGCCGGATCGCGGGCATAGCTGCGCTGTCCGGACGACAGGTCGTCCATGTCGGACAGGATCAGGCCGTTGCGGTCGACCGCCCAGATGCGTCCGTGTGCCTGTTCGGCGTCGAGGCCATCGGCCTGCAACGCCTGCACCAGCATATCGGCGATGCCGCAGCCGGCGGCACCGGCACCGAACAATATAATCCGCTGCTCGGCGAGCGGCGCGCCGGTCCGGCCGATGGCGGACAGCAACGTCCCGACCGCCGTCGCGGCGGTGCCCTGAATATCGTCGTTGAAGCTGAGCAGGCGGTCGCGATAGCGCTCCAATAGTTTATAGGCGTTATGGCCCGCAAAGTCCTCCCACTGGAGGAGGACACCGGGGAAGCGGTCGGCGACCGCGGTTACGAAGTCCTCGACGAACGCGTCATATTCCGGACCGCGGATGCGCGGGTGGCGCCAGCCGATATAGAGCGGGTCGTCGCGGCGTTCGGCATTGTCAGTGCCGACGTCGAGGAGGATCGGCAGCACTTCCGACGGGTGGATGCCGGCACAGGCGGTGTAGAGCGCCAGCTTGCCGATGGGGATGCCCATGCCGCCGGCGCCCTGATCGCCCAGACCGAGGATGCGTTCGCCGTCGCTGACGACGATCACCTTCACCCGGTCGAGTGCCGGATCGCCCAGAATTTCGGCGATGCGGTGGCGGTTGGGCCATGACAAGAACAGCCCGCGCGGCCGCCGCCAGATCTCGCTGAAGCGTTCGCACCCTTCGCCGACGGTCGGGGTATAGACCAGCGGCAGCATGGCGGGCAGGTCGCGCTGCACCATGGCGTGGAACAGGATTTCGTTCGAATCCTGCAATTCGCGCAGGAAGCTGTAGCGGTGGAAATCGTCGGGCATACCCGCCAGCGCCCGCTGGCGCCGTTCGATCTGGCTGTCGAGCGTGCCGACATGCGGCGGGAGTAGCCCGTGCAGCCCCCATTGGTCGCGCTCGGCTTCGGTGAAGGCGGTGCCCTTGTTGGTCAGCGGATCGGCGAGGAGTGCGCGCGCGGCGGCATGGGCGGCGGGGGACATGGGCGAACCCTTCGGTATCGGAAACAAGGAAGCGCCCCGGCGGGGGTTCCGCCGGGGCGCGAGTTGGCTCTAGGAACTAGAAGCGGAAGCTGATCCAGCCGGCGAGGAAGTCCGAGCTTTTGTAGTTGGCGTCGGTCAGCGCCGGACCGGCGATCAGATGCTCGTAGCGCGCGGTGAGACTGACCCGCGGGCTGATCGGGTAGATCGCCTGGAACCGGATCGTGTCCGCAATCTTGCGCGAATTGCCCAACTGCGTGCCGGCAAATGCCTGTCCGTTGGCGCGATAGACCGCGTCGTTCAGGCTGTCGCGCCACGACAGCTGATATTCGGCGGCGATACGCAGCTTCGACGTCGGCTGGAACTGAACGCTGGGCGCGAACGCGATCAGGTTGGTTGGCGTGGCGTACAGCTGATAGCTGTAATAGATGTTGTTGCCGAACGGCGCGAGCGAGGTCTTGAGCGTGCCGTTGCCATAGGCGCCGCCGCCACTGGCATAGTCGAAGTGGAAGCCGACGCGCGGCGCGGTCTTCGACTTGCCGACCTTGTAGGTTTGCTGGAGCAGGACCAGCCATGCGGAGATCGGGCGGTTGTCGAACTCGCCGCCCTGATAGTTGACCGTCCAGTCGAGGTTGATCGGCCCGGTATCGCCATAAAGGTGCAGACCGTAGAATTTGCGGACTTCCTCGGTCGTGCGCGTGCCCCAGGTCGCGTTGCTGTTGCGCAGCCGCCAGAAGAAGGGATCGAAATACAGGTTCGATCCGCCCAGCAGCGTCTTGGGCAGGACGAAGCCGGCGGTGCCGCCCGAAAAGCGGCGATTGTCGTCGACGATGTCGTCGCTGGTACCACCGACGCCCAGCCGGGTCGTCTTGAAATCGAACACGTCGCCGCGGATCGTGTCGCCCTTCGCCCACGCACGCACGCCGTTATAGACGAAGAAGATGGTGTTGTTGTCGCGCGGCACGACCATCAGGTTCGGACCGTCGGCAAAGGTCTGCCGACCATAGCGCACGCCGACATCGGCACCGGCGATCGTTCCGGTCACGTCGACGAAGCTCTGCTGCACGACGAGGTCGTTGTGCAGCTGTCCCGCCTTCACGCCCAGATTGCGGCCCGACATGCCGGCATGGGCCAGTTCGCCGTACAGCCGGACATGGTCGCCCAGATGCAGGTCGGCACCGCCGACGAGGCGGAAGATGTCCTGCCGCTGCGCCTCGCGGTCGCGCAGGTTGGGATTGGTGGTCAGGTTGACCCGTGCGCGGAATTCGCCCGACAGCGTCAGATAGACGTCGTCGCCACCGATCGGGATATATTTCAGCCGGTCGAGAATGTCGTCGCGCTTCTTGGGATCCCGAAACTTCGTCCAGTCCTCCGCCCAGCGTGACTGGTTGTAGCCGCCGGCGGTCACGCCGTCGCCGACACCGGCGGTCGGATATTCCTGCGCCGCCGGGCGGGCATTCCCCCGGTCGGCGATCTGGGCGGCGACGGTGGTCGTCGTGGGGGCGATCGCGGCGGGTTCGGCGGCGATGGTGGGAGCGATGGTCGAGGCGACGATCGGGGCGGCGGCACACAGCCGCAACAGGGTCTTCATCTTGGCGTACCTTTGTCCGCCCAAGCGGGCGTGTGTCGGCTGGAACCGTCCCGGACGGGCGTCCGGGACGGTTCCTTCGGGGATTACTCGGCGGGAACTGCGCCTTCGGGCATCTGATCGACGCGCACGCTGCGACCGGCCAGAGCCTCGTCGAACTGGTGCTTGTCGAGCTTGCCTTCCCACTTTGCGACGACAACGGTTGCCACCGCGTTACCGATGAAGTTCGTGAGACTCCGGCATTCGCTCATGAAGCGGTCGACGCCGAGGATCAGCGCCATGCCGGCGACCGGGACCGTGGGGACGATCGACAGGGTGGCGGCAAGGGTGATGAACCCTGCGCCGGTCACGCCCGCCGCGCCCTTCGACGACAGCATCGCGACCGCGAGCAGCAGGATCTGCTGGCTGATGGTCAGTTCCACGTTGCACGCTTGGGCGATGAACAGCGCGGCCATGGTCATGTAGATGTTGGTGCCGTCGAGGTTGAACGAATAGCCGGTCGGGACCACCAGGCCGACGATCGACTTCGGGATGCCGGCACGCTCCATCTTCTCGATCAGCGACGGCAGGGCGCTTTCCGACGACGAGGTGCCGAGCACCAGCAGCAGTTCGGCCTTCAGGTACGAGATCAGCTTGAAGATCGAGAAGCCGCAGAAATGCGCGACCGCACCCAGCACCACCGTCACGAACAGGAAGGCGGTCAGGTAGAAGGTGCCGACCAGCGCGGCGAGGCTGAACAGCGTGCCGATGCCATATTTGCCGATGGTGAACGCCATCGCACCGAACGCACCGATCGGCGCCGCCTTCATGACGATCGCGACGACCTTGAAGAAGGCGACCGAGATGTCGTTCAGCGCGTCGAGCACCCGTTCGCCCTTGTCGCCGATCATGGCGAGGCCGATGCCGAACAGGATTGCGACGAACAGCGTCTGGAGGATGTTGCCCTCGGTCAGGGCCGAGAGGAACGTGTCGGGGATGATCCCGGTCAGGAAGCCGGTGATCGTCGAATCATGCGCCTTTTCGGCATATTCGGCGACCTTCGACGTATCGAGCGTCGAGGGATCGATGTTGAGGCCCGCACCCGGCTGGACGACATTGCCGACGATCATGCCGATGATGAGCGCGAGCGTCGAGAAGGTCAGGAAATAGGCGAACGCCTTGCCCGCGACGCGGCCGACGCTGGCGAGATCGCGCATCCCGGCGATGCCGGTGACGATCGTCAGGAAGATGACCGGCGCGATGATCATCTTCACCAGCTTGATGAAGGCATCGCCGATCGGCTTGAGCGCTTCGCCGGTCGAGGGGTAGAAATGGCCGAGCAGGACGCCCGCCACGATGGCGATCAGCACCTGGACATACAGATGCTGGTACCACGGCTTCGCGGCTGGCGGCACGGGCGGGTGCGCGGTGTCGGTGGCAAGTATCATGCGGCGACCTTTCATCCTCTGTTCGCGCCCGGCCCGACTCTTCGCGGCGGTTGGCGCTCCGGGGACGATTTAACCGCACGCAATCCAGCTTGTCCTGATTGCAATCAAATCGGTTAAAGCATTGAAAAACAACGGTATATGTTTTTAACGATGCCGAATTTGCGTAGATTCCTGCCACGACGAAAGTCGGAAGTGCAGAATATTGCACATGGCCGGTCCCGCTCTGTACAAGGCGCCGATGCGCAGCCTCGACCGGACCTGGTGGATTGGATGGATATTGGGCGGCCTGCTGCTCAGCGTCGCCATGGCCGCGCTGGTCGGGCGGGTCGTCGAGCGTCGGGCGCTGGCCGAATCGCTCGCCAAGATCGAAAGCGACGCGCGCCTGCGACAGGTGCTGCTGACCAGCGAGATCGCGCGGTTCCGCCTGCTGCCGCTGGCGCTGTCCGACGACCGGGACGTCGTCGCGGCGGTGCGGGGCGGCGATGCGGCCCGGCGCACGCTCGACCGGAAGCTGGCCGCGCTGGCGCAGACGACCTCGGCCAGCGTGATCTATGTCATCGGGCGCGGCGGCCTTGCGATCGCGGCCAGCAACTGGGACGATCCGCAGAGCTTCGTCGGCAACAACTATAATTTCCGCCGCTATTATCGCGATGCGGTGCGGACGGGTGCCGGCACGCAATTCGCGCTGGGCACGGTCAGCCATCGCCCCGGCCTCTATCTCAGCCGCCGGACCGCCGATGGGGGCGTGGTGGTGGTGAAGCTGGAATTCGACCGGATCGAGAGCGAATGGCGGGCGGCGGGCGGCATCACCTTCGTTACCGATGCGGCGGGCGTGGTGCTGATCTCCAGCGAGCCGCGCTGGCGGTTCGCGACCACGCGGCGGATCGCGCCGTCCGTGGCGGCTGCCGTCCGCGCCGATAGCGGCGTGGCGGCGCTGAAGATGCCGCCCTTTGCGATCCTCGACGATGCGCTGCGGCTGAACGGGCAGCGGCGGACGCTGCAACATGCGGCGACGCAGCCGGGCGACGAGGGCTGGCAGGTGCATCTGGCCATGCCGCTGCCGCCGACGATCGGCAGCGCGGTGCGGACCAGCGCGCTGGCGGCGGCGGCGGTGACGCTGGCGCTGATCGGCGCGCTATGGGGACTGCGGGAACGCTCGCGCCGCCGGGCGATGCGCACCGTCGAACTGGAGGCGGCGGTCGCCGACCGGACCGGCGAATTGCGCAGCGAGATCGAGGAACGGATCGCCGCCGAAGCGCGCGCGGCGGAACTGCGCGAAGGGTTGCGACAGGCCAACCGGCTGGCCGCGCTGGGGCAGATCACGGCCAGCGTCGCGCACGAGACCGCGCAACCCGTCGCTGCGATCCGCAACTATGTCGCCGCGGCGCGCCAGTTGCTCACGCGCGGCGACGCCCGTGCGGTCGACGACAATCTGGGCGCGATCGCCCGCCTGACCGACCGGATCGGGCTGGTGACGGCCGAACTGCGCGGCTTTGCGCGCAAGGGCAGCGGCACGATCGGCCCGATCCGGCTGGCGGAGGTGATCGACGGCGCGCGGCTGATTCTGAAGGAACGCCTGTCCGACGTGACGTTCGTCGTTCCGCCGATCCCCGACGACCTGATCGTCGTGGCGGGCCGGGTCCGGCTGGAACAGGTGCTCGTCAACCTGTTGCAGAATGCGACCGAAGCACTGGCCGCGACGCCCGACCCGCAGATTTCGATCGAACTGGGGATCGAGCCGCAGACCGTGTCGCTGATCGTCGCGGACAATGGTCCCGGTATCCACCCGGATGTCGCCGAACGGATCTTCACCCCGTTCGTTACCAGTCGCGAAAGCGGGCTGGGGCTGGGACTGGTGATTGCGCAGGATATCATGACCGACCTTGGCGGCACGTTGCGGCTGCTGCCGTCCGAACGCGGCGCGCGGTTCGCCTTGACGCTGCGGCGCGTGCCATGAGCGCTGCGGGCACCGTTCGCGCCGGCCGGGTCGCGCTGGTCGAGGATGACGACGATCTGCGCGTATCGACCGCGCAGTTGCTGACGCTTGCCGGGTTCGATGTCGTCGCCTTTCCCGCCGCGCCGCCCGCGTTGCTGGCGATCGACGCCAATTTCGACGGGATCGTCGTTACCGACGTGCGGATGCCGCAAATGTCGGGGATCGAGTTGTTCCGGTCCTTACGCGAATGCGATCCGACGCTGCCGGTCGTGCTGGTCACCGGCCATGCCGATGTCGAAACCGCCGTCGACGCGATCAAGAACGGGGCGTGGGATTTCCTGTCCAAGCCGTTCAACCCCGATGCGCTGATCGCCGCCGCCACGCGCGCGATGGCGGCGCGATCGCTCGCGCTCGACAATCGCCGGCTGCGGGCGGAGGCGGCGAGCGGCGACGATACGGTGCTGGTGGGGCGGTCGCCCGCCATCGCCCGGCTGCGCGAGATGATCCCGGTGCTGGCCGATGCCGATATCGACCTGCTGATCGAGGGGGAGACGGGGACCGGAAAGGAATTGCTCGCCCGCGCGATACATCGCGCCGGGCGGCGTGCGCGGCATCGCTTCGTCGCGATCGCCTGCGCGGCGCTGCCGGGACCGGCGATCGAGGATGAATTGTTCGCGAGCGTCGGCGATCGCGGCATCGTCGGAGCGCAGCGCGGGACGCTGTTCCTGGACGATATCGATCAGGCGTCGCGCAGCCTGCAGGGGCGGTTGACCCAGATGATCGAGGACCGGGCGATCCGTGGGAGCCGCGACGTGGTGCCGGTCGACATCCGCGTCATCGCGACGGCGGTGGAGGAGGCGCAGCGCGGGGTGGACGCGATTGCGCCGGCATTGCTCTATCGCCTTGCCGCCGTGCGGCTGCGCATGCCGCCGTTACGCGAACGGCGCGACGATGTGCCGCTGCTGTTCGCGCATCTGGTCGACCTGTCGGCGCGGCGGCTGCGGCGCGAGGTGCCGCCGCTCACCCATGCCGCGCGCGACCTGCTGGCGCGGCACGACTGGCCGGGCAATGTCCGCGAGCTTGCGCATTTCGCCGACCGGTTCGTGCTGGGGCTGGAGGGGTCTGCGGCGGTCGATGGCGGCAGCGACGCGACCCGGCCGCTGCCCGAGCGGATCGCGGCGTTCGAACGCGAGGCGATCCTGTCGGCGATCGCGGCGGCCGGCGGCGAAATCGGCGCGGCGATCGAACGCCTCGGCATCCCGCGCAAGACTTTCTACTACAAGGTGCAGCGGCTGGGCATCGACCTGAAATCGGTGCGCGGCCAGTAACGCCCGATCAGTCCAGCCCGTCGTCGGACACATAGGCGAGGCCGGCGCGGGCCTCCAGCGCGGCACGGTCGCGCATCACGATCCGCCCGCGCGAACAGCGCACCATATGCTCGCCCTCAAGGATGTGGAGGCAATCGGTGACGGTCGCGCGGCGCAGGTTCAGCGTGGCGGCGATCGAGGCATGGGTGACGGACATGGTGTCGCCGTCGATCCGGTCGTCGATCATCAGCAGCAGCCGGGCGATGCGCCGTTCGGGCACGTCCCGCAGCGCCGATGCCAGCGTCCGCGCGATCTGCATGGAGAAACGCTGACCGAAGCTCAATATCGCTTTCAGCAGCGCACTGTCTTCGTTCGCCGCCTCGACGACGGCGGTGGCGGGAATGACGATCGCGCTGCCCGCCTGGATATGCGCGCGCGCGGTAAACGGGGTCGGTTGATCGCTGAACAGCCGCGACCAGCCGACGACGCCGTCGCGCCCGATCATTCCGACATCCTGCGACGATCCGCCGGTCGACAGCGACAGCATCGCCGGTGCGCCTTCCGGAAAGACCAGGCGGTCGATCGGTTCGCCGCTGCGCGTAAGAATATCGCCCGGTTGCAACGTCACGCGACTTGCCACCGACGCCAGTTTACGGCGCGTGTCGGAACGCATGGCGCCCAACAACCTGTTGTCGGTCGTGGGCAGGGAAGTACACGCTTCGCCCACGCGATCGATATTCACTGCGAAAGCCATTTCGCATCTTTTGCCTGCAAGATCTGGAGCGATCCAGTCACCCGGGGTTCCCTGTACGGAACCGTACATGCGTCTTTTCCACGCATCGTTCCGCATCTTCGCTTCGTTAGGTCGTGACAACGATCCAGGGAGACGGTGTCATGGACGAGCAAATGTTAGTAACGCACGCGTTCGATGCGCGGGCGAAGCGCCGGGAGGAACGGCGCGATTTCTTCAAGATGCTGGGCGGCGCTGCGGCAGTTGGCAGCGCCGCTTTTGTTATGGCACAGTCCGGCGAGGCGCAGGCGCAGAGCGCGCCGACCGATGCGGACGTCCTGAACTTCGCGCTGAATCTCGAATATCTCGAAGCGCAATTCTATTATTTTGCGGCGTTCGGCAGCGGGTTGCCGAACAGCATTTTGACCGGGACCGGTACGCAGGGCGCGGTCACCGGCGGCCGTCAGGTCACCTTCTCCGATCCCCTGGTCGCGCAATATGCCCGTGAGATCGCGGCAGACGAACGCGCCCATGTCGAATTTCTTCGCACGGCGCTGGGCAGCGCGGCGGTCTCGCAGCCGGCGATCGACATCAGCGCATCGGCGAACGGCGCATTCTCCGCCGCCGCGCGTGCGGCCGGCCTGATCGGCGCGGGCGCGTCGTTCGACCCCTATGCCAGCGACGAGAATTTCCTGCTCGGCGCGTTCATCTTCGAGGATGTCGGCGTCACCGCCTATAAGGGTGCGGCACCGCTGCTGACCAGCAAGACCTTCCTCGAAGCCGCCGCTGGCATCCTCGCGGTCGAGGCCTATCACGCCGCGATCGTGCGCACGACGCTCTATGCCAAGGGCATTGCAACGCCCTCGGCTCAGCTGATCCAGGCAACCGACGCGATTTCGAACGCGCGCGACAGCCTCGACGGCGCGACCGATCTCGACCAAGGGCTGTCCCCGCTGTCGAGCAATCCGAACGCCAGCAACATCGCGCCGCTCGACGCCAACGCCATCGCCTTCAGCCGCTCCGCCGGACAGACGCTCAACATCGTCTATCTCAACCGGGCACAGGTGAATGGCGGCGGCTTCTTCCCCAACGGGGTGAACGGCACCATCCGCGCCAGCGCCGCCAACTGAACC
Source organism: Sphingomonas paucimobilis (assembly GCA_036946325.1). Lineage (GTDB taxonomy): Bacteria > Pseudomonadota > Alphaproteobacteria > Sphingomonadales > Sphingomonadaceae > Sphingomonas > Sphingomonas paucimobilis_A. The sequence goes on along the minus strand of JAQIJL010000001.1, from coordinate 1,063,311 downwards.
TCGGGAGAGACATCATGCAAAACGATCCGATCCTGCAGGTCCTCGAAGCCTGCGATCAGCGGCGCAACGCGCGTCGCGAGTTCATGCGCTATGCCGGCGGTGCCGCCATCGCTACGGCGGGCGCGTCGGTACTGGCCGCGTGCAGCGACAGCGGCGGCGGCTTCATCGACGGGACGCCCACGCCGACCCCGACGCCGACCCCGACGGCAACGACCGCGCTGACCGATGCCGACGTGCTGAACTTCGCGCTGAACCTCGAATATCTCGAGGCGCAGTTCTACTCCTTCGCCGCGACCGGTGCGGGCCTGCCCAACAGCAGCCTGAGCGGTACGGGTACGCAAGGGGCCGTCACCGGCGGGCGGCAGGTGACTTTCACCGATCCGCTGGTGGCCCGCTATGCCCGCGAAATCGCGGCGGACGAGATCGCGCACGTCAACTTCCTGCGCACCGCGCTGGGGTCGGCGGCGGTGGCGCAGCCGGCGATCGACATCGGCGTGACGGCGACCAGCGCCTTTTCGAACGCGGCGCGTGCCGCGGGGCTGATCGGCGCAGGTGCGGCGTTCGACGTCTATGCCAATGACGAGAACTTCCTGCTCGGCGCGTTCATCTTCGAGGATGTCGGCGTCACGGCCTATAAGGGCGCGGTCGGCTTCATCAGCAACAAGACGTTCCTCGAAGCGGCAGCGGGCATCCATGCGGCCGAGGCCTATCATGCCGGCCTCGTGCGTACGGTGCTGTACCGCAAGGGCGTGGCGACGCCCGCGCTGATCGACGCGACCGAAGCCATTTCGACCGCGCGCGACAGCCTCGACGGCAGCAGCGATCTCGATCAGGGCATTCGTGCGACCGGCAGCGGCAACGCCACCGCGTCGAACATCGTGCCCACCGACGGCAGCGGCATCGCGTTCAGCCGTACGCCGGGTCAGGTGCTCAACATCGTCTATCTCGACCGGACGGCGCGGACGGCGGGCGGGTTCTTCCCGAACGGCGTCAACGGCACGATCCGCTCGAGCGCGGCGAACTGACGAACGGGCGGCGTTCCGGTATCGGGACGCCGCCTTCGTTCAATTGCCGGGGGTGCAGACCAGCCGCTGATAGGCTTCTTCGGGCGCGCCATAGGTCATCGCCGCCATTTCCAGCAGCTTCTCGCGGTCGCGGACGATCACCCGGCCACGGACCGATTTGATGGCGAGCGTTTCCTCCAGCCGATGCAGCGCGTCGGTGATGCTGCTGCGCCGAACGGCCAGCATCAGCCGAAATTCCTCATGCGTCATCGAAATTTCGTCGCCGCGGACCCGGTCGTGGTACAGCAGGATCCAGCGTGCCAGCCGTCGTTCGACCGGATGCGACAGCGCGGACACCACCGTCCGGCCCATCTGGATCAGGAAAACCTGAATGAAGCGCAGCAGCGCGGCACGGAGCGTTTCGCTACGCTCGACCGCCGAGAGCAGGCTGGCCGCCGGTATCCGCAGCGCCGTACCCGGTTCGGCGCGCAGCACGACGTCGTGCGGCGACCGGTCGTCGCCCAGCAGCAGCGGCCAGCCGACATAGCCGTCCGTACCCAGCAGTCCGACCGCATGCTGCCGTTCGCCGTCGATGACCTCCAGCACGGCGGCGATGCCCCCTTCGAGGAAGTAGACATAGTTGATCGGCTGACCCACGCTTAGCAACGTGTCGCCCACCGCGACCGAGACCCGTTCGAGGTCCGGCGCCAGCAGGGCGCGGTCCGGCGCTGTCAATGCGGCCAGCAATCGGTTCTCGCCGCCTTGGGCAACGGCGGCGGGGTTGTCGGCAATGTCGCTCGATAGGGTCGTCATGGCACTCACTTTCCACGCGTTCGCATGTAACGCAATGCGAACCGACATGCTTCGATCCCTGTCGTCGCCGCTACGACGCGATCCGCATTGCCGTTTGCCCGCGCCTTGCATAGACAGGGCGCGACCGTGCCGAGCCTTCACGCCCTTGCCAATCCACGACGATTCCTTGCGATCGCCCGCCCGCTGACCCCGATACTGACGGGGGCGGGGCTGGCGTTGTTCGCGTTCGGTTGCTGGGCGGGACTGACCCGGACCCCGGCCGACTATCTGCAGGGCGAGAGCGTCCGAATCCTCTACGTCCATGTGCCCGCCGCGTGGCTGGGCATGGGTGGCTGGTCGAGCCTCGCCATCGCCAGCATCGTCTATCTGGTGTGGCGGCATCCGCTGGCCGCCGTCGCGGCGCGCGCGATCGCGCTGCCCGGCGCGCTGTTCACCGCACTCTGCCTGATGACCGGGTCGATCTGGGGGCGGCCGACCTGGGGGACGTGGTGGCAATGGGACGGGCGGCTGACATCGATGCTGCTGCTGTTCTTCGTCTATCTCGCCTATCTGGCGCTCGCCCGCGCCGATGCGGATCGCGATGGCGACGGGCGTATTCCGGCGCTGTTCGGGATCGCCGGGACAGCGTTGCTGCCGGTCATCCGCTATTCGGTGCTGTGGTGGCGGACGCTGCATCAGGGGCCGAGCATTACGCTGACCAAATCGACGATCGACCCGACGATCCTGTGGCCGCTATTCTTCACCGCCGGGGGCGCGAGCCTGTTGTTCGGCGGGATCGTGCTGATGCGGATGCGGACCGATCTGGCGCGGATCAAGGCGGAGGCGCGGATGCGCCGGCGGGCGGCAGCATGAATCATTGGGCTTTTATCGCGGCGGCCTATGGCGTGACGCTGGGCGGGATCGCCGCGATCACCATCGCGTCATGGGTGGCGATGCGCCGCGCGGAGCGGGGATGAGTCCGAAACGGCAACGCATGACGCTGGCGCTGCTGGCGGTGGTCGCGATCGTCGGCGCGGTGCTGCTCGCCATGTCGGCGCTGGGCGAGGAAGCGGCGTTCTTCTACGCGCCCGCCGACGCCGCCGCCGCGCCGATCGACAAGCCGGTGCGGCTGGGCGGCATGGTCGCGGCCGGATCGGTCCGGCGTGCGAGCGATGGTGTCACGATTAACTTCACCGTGACCGACGGCAAGGCGAGCGTGCCCGTACGCTTCGCCGGCATCGTCCCCGACCTGTTCCGCGAAGGCTCGGGTGTCGTGGCGGAGGGACGGTTCGTGGCAGGCGGGGGGTTCGTCGCCGACAATCTGCTCGCCAAGCATGACGAGCGCTACATGCCGCCACAGGTCGCGGGCAAGATGCACAAGAGCGAGAGCATCGCCCAATGAGCGATCACGCCCAATGATTGCCGAGGCTGGTCTTGCCGCCCTGTGGCTGGCGGCGGCGATGGCGTTGCTGCAACTGGCAATGGCGGCGATCGCGCTAAGCTCGCGGGAAGAAGAACCGCCGGTTATCGTGCGCGACTTGCTGGCGGCGGTGCGGCCGGTGGCGGTCGCGCAGGGGCTGCTGGCAGGCGGTGCCTTCGCGGCGCTGATCGCGCTGTTCGCGCGGACCGACCTGTCGGTGCTGCTGGTCGCGGAGAACAGCCATTCGGCCAAGCCGATGCTGTACAAGATCGCCGCGACCTGGGGCAACCACGAAGGGTCGATGCTGCTGTGGGTCACGGTGCTGGCGCTGGCCGGTGCCGGTATCGCGCTGTTCGAGCGGCTGCTGGCGAGGCGGACCCATGCCGCGACGCTGGCGGCACAGGCGGCGATTGCGGCCGGCTTCTATGCGTTCCTGCTGTTCGCCTCCAATCCCTTCGCCCGCCTGTCGATCGCGCCGCGGGATGGATTGGGCCTGAACCCGCTGTTGCAGGACCCCGGCCTCGCCTTCCATCCGCCGACGCTCTATCTCGGCTATGTCGGGCTGTCGGTCGCTTTCTCCTTCGCGGTCGGTGCGCTGATCACCCGCGATGTCGGGCGCGATTTCGCCCGGGCGATGCGGCCCTGGGTGCTGGGCGCATGGATCTTCCTGACCATCGGCATCACCGCGGGCAGCTATTGGGCCTATTACGAGCTGGGCTGGGGTGGCTGGTGGTTCTGGGACCCGGTCGAGAATGCGTCGCTGATGCCATGGCTGGCGGCGACCGCGCTGCTCCATTCGGTGACGGTGCTGGCGACGCGCGACGGGCTGCGGGCGTGGACGATCATGTTGTCGGTCGTCGCCTTTTCCATGTCGATGGTCGGCACGTTTCTGGTGCGATCGGGCATTTTGACCAGCGTCCATGCCTTTGCGGTCGACCCGACGCGCGGCGGGTTCATCCTCGCGCTGCTGATCCTCTATATCGGTGGCGCGCTGGCGCTGTTCGCGTTCCGCGTCGGCACGGTGCGGCAAGGGGCGTTGTTCGAGCCGGTCAGCCGTGAGGGCGGGCTGGTTCTCAACAACCTGCTGCTGTCGGTCATCCTCGGCATCGTGCTGATCGGGACGCTCTATCCGTTGGTGGCAGAGGCGTTCGGCGTGCAGTTGTCGGTCGGGCCGCCCTTCTTCAATCGTGCCGCCGGGCCGATCGCGCTGCTGCTGGTCGCCGGCATGGCGGTAGGGCCGCTGCTGCGGTGGCGGCGGGATCGGGGCGGGGTAGTGCTGCGCCGGATCGCGGTGCCGGGCGGGGTTACGCTGGTCGTGCTGATCGCGGCGGTCCTGTTCGTCGACGGCGGCTGGCTGCCGAAGTTCGGCCTTGCGCTGGCCGCCGGGCTGTTGGTCGCCAGCATCCTGCCGCTGGTGGGGCGCAGTCCGTGGCGTACGCCGCTGCCGATCTGGGGGATGGTCGTCGCGCATCTGGGCATTGCGGTAAGCCTTGCCGGCATGGCGAGCGACAGCGCGTTTACGCAGGAACGGCTGGTCGCTGCCGCGCCGGGCGAGCATCATCAGGTCGGACCGTTCGACGTTCGGTTCGACGGAATCAAGCCGGTCGTCGGCGACAATTGGTCGGCGGTGCAGGGGCGCCTGGCCGTCACGCGCGGCGCGGGCGGGGCGTTCGTGATGCGGCCCGAACAGCGTTTCTTCGCCAATCCGCCGACCGAGACGAGCGAGGCGGCGCTGGCGACCTATTGGGACGGGCAGCTCTACGCCGTGCTCGGCCGCGACGATGTCGGCGGGCGGCGGCAGCTGCGGCTGTGGTGGAAGCCGTTCGTGACGCTCATCTGGGCCGGCGGCGGCCTAATCGCGCTGGGCGGGTTTATCTCGCTAATCGGTCGCGTGCGGCGGCGGAGGGCGCGGTGAAGCGCCGTCTGCTCTGGATGCCGCTGCTGGCGTTCGTCGCCATCGCCGGACTGTTCGCATGGATGTTGCCGCAGGAACCCGACCGGCAGGTGCGTTCGCGCCTGATCGGTCAGCTGTTGCCGACCTTCACCCTTGCCCCCGCCGTCCCGACCAAGCCCGGCCTGACCACCGCCGCCTTCCGCACCGGTGAACCGCGCCTGCTCAACGTGTTCGGCAGCTGGTGCGTGCCGTGCGCCGCCGAAGCGCCGCAGCTCGCCAAACTCGCCAAGGCCGGCGCGGCGATCGACGCGATCGCGATCCGCGACACGCCGGACAAGGTCGCCGCCTTTCTCAACGATTATGGCGACCCCTATGCCGCGATCGGCGACGACCGGAACAGTTCGGTGCAACTCGCGCTCGGATCGTCGGGCGTGCCCGAAACCTTCGTCATCGATGGGCAGGGCCGCATCGCCCACCAGCATATCGGTGCGATCCGCGACGAGGACGTGCCGGTCCTGCTCGCCAGGCTGAAGGCCGCGCGATGAGGGGCCTGCTACCCCTGATGCTGCTGCTGGGCGGTCCCGCATCGGCACAATCCAACGTGCCGTCGCCCGCGCTCGCCGACACGCAACTGCCCGATGCGACGCAGGAACGATCGGCCAAGGCACTGATGGAAACGCTGCGCTGCCTCGTCTGTCAGGGCCAGTCGATCGCCGACAGCGATGCCGACATGGCCGCCGATATGCGTGCGCTGGTCCGCCAGCGGATCGCGGCGGGCGAACGGCCCGACCATGTCCGCGACTGGCTGATCGAACGCTATGGCGACTATGTCAGCTATGATCCGCCGCTGTCGCCCGCCACCGGTGTGTTGTGGGCGACGCCGCTGCTGCTGCTCGGCATCGGCGTGGTCGTGGCACGGCGCAGCCTGAAGCGGGGACGACGATGAACGGTTGGCTGATCCTTGCCGCGCTGCTGATCGGCAGCTTCGCGCTGCTGGTCGTCGCCCGTGTCGCCAAGCCGCTTTGGGGTTTCGTCGGTGCGGCGCTGATGCTGGGCGCGGCCGGCTATGCTTGGCAGGGACGGCCGGGGTTGCCCGGTACACCGCGCGCGGCCGAGCGGGTGAGCGCGCCGGTCGACCTTGCCGCCGACGATCTGCGCGACGCGATCTGGGGCCGCTTCACCTACGACTATGCCTATGCCGTTGCCGCCGACGGCCTCGGCCGGGCCGGCGCGACGCAGGCGGCGGTGAACGCGGTGCTGGGTGGGTTGCAAGGTGCCCCGAACAGCGGACGGCTATGGACCCGGCTCGGCACCGCGATCCTTGCGCATGACGGCGGGAAGGTGCTGTCGCCTGCGGCCAGAACGGCCTTTGCGCAGGGCATCGCCAAGGCGCCGGACCATCCGGGGCCGTATTTCTATTATGGCATGGCGCTGATCCAGACCGGCGACCTGCCGGGGGCGAAGCGAGCCTGGCTCGCGGCGCTAAAGCGAACGCCGCGTAACGCATCCTACCGTGTCGATCTCGCGACCCGGCTGGTCCTGCTCGACCGGCTGATGGCGATGCGGCCGGCGCAATAGCCGGCTCTACTCATACTACAGGCTAATTCCGCTCCGTTCGGTTCGAGCAGCTTCGAGCCTGTCGAGAAGCGCCTGTCGAGAACGCGTGGGTCGAGACCAAGCCTTCTCGACTACGGTTCTCGACAAGCTCGAACCTCCGCTCGAAGCAAACGGGAGGGGTAGGGAGGGAAAGGGAAGCGACGAAGCCTAGGCCGGATCGACATTCAGGATTCCCAAACGGCGTGAAGGCTGATTCATAGGCATCCATGTCGGACGTGGAGCGGATAATGGGGATCAAGCGATACGAGTTGAGCGAGGCGCAATGGTTGCGAATTGCCTCGCTGGTTCCGGGCAAGACGGCTGATCCTGGCCGGACAGGCGCGGATAATCGCCTGTTCGTGAACGGATGTCTGTGGGTGCTGCGCTCTGGCGCCCATTGGTGCGACCTTCCGGAGCGCTATGGCAAGTGGAAAACGGTGCACCGGCGTTTCAGCCGCTGGTGTCACGCTGGGGTCTGGGAGCGGGTGTTCGAGGCGCTGACCGCCGACCGGGACAACCAGTATCTGATGATCGACAGTACGATCGTTCGCGCCCATCAGCAGGCGGCGACCGGAAAAGGGGGGCCAAGGATCAGGCGCTGGGGCGTTCCCGAGGTGGACTGACCACCAAGATCCACATGCTCGCCGACACGTTTGGCCGGCCCTTGCGGTTCCGCATCACGCCGGGACAAGCCAGTGACATCGCCTCGGCACCTGCCTTGCTCGAAGGTCAGCGCGGCAAAGCGGTACTCGCCGACAAGGCGTATGATGGCAACGACTTGCGTAGCCAGATCAAGGCGATGCACGCCGAGGCGGTGATCCCGTCCAGGCGCAACCGCAAGGTCGCCATCCCGCACGATGCAGGCATCTACAAGCATCGCAACCAGATCGAGAGATGCTTTGGTCACCTCAAGCATTTCCGCCGCTTCGCCACCCGATACGACCGTCGCACCATCCACTTCATCGGCTTCGTCCACCTCGCGGCTGCCATGATCTGGCTACGCTGAATGTCGATACGGCCTAGGGCTCAAACCCAATCAGCGGCTTGAGGCTGACCGGCTTCCCTGATTGAGTGCGGGTGTGGTCACGGGAGGCTAGGCATGGCGCTGTTCTGGTTGTCGGACGAAGCATGGGCAGCGATCGAGCCGCACCTGCCGAAGAACCAGCCGGGAGCGCGCCGGGTAGACGACCGACGAGTGATCTCGGGCATCCTGCATGTGCTGAAGGTCGGCTGCCGCTGGTGCGACTGCCCGGCGGAGTATGGCCCGTCGACGACGGTCTACAACCGGTTCAATCGCTGGTCGCACCGGGGCTTCTGGCTCAAGCTGCTGGACGCGCTGGTGGATACCGGTGCAGTGACGAAAAACACGGCTATCGACAGCACGTACGTGAAGGCGCAGCGGGCGGCATTCGGCGCAAAAGGGGGCGCTCGCACCAAGCAATCGGCCGCTCGCGTGGCGGCTGGACGACCAAGGTCCACGCGCTCACCGACGTCATCGGCCGCCCCTATGCGTTGATGCTGACGCCCGGCAATGTCAGCGACGTGAAAGCCGCGCCGGCCCTTCTCGAACGGGCCGGGCGCATGCGCTACCTGCTCGGTGACAAGGGCTACGACGCCGACCGGCTCCGCTGCCTGGCCCGCGACGCCGGCGCTATCCCGGTCATCCCCGGCCGGCGCAACCGCAAGCGCACCATCCGCTATGACAAGCAGCGCTACGCTGGCCGCCACCTAATCGAGAACGCCTTTTGTCGCCTCAAGGACTTCCGCCGCGTCGCCACCCGCTACGATAAGCTCGCCGCCAACTTCCTCTCAGGCGTCGCCTTGGCAACCGCCCTAGCTTTCTGGCTCTGAATGAGTCTGGGCCCTAGGGTCCGTACTTAATCAGCTTGCGAGTGGGCTGGTTCGCTGATTCAAGGCATCCACTTGGGTGGAGGCGACAATGGCGCGGCAGCTGACGTGGTTGAGCGATGCGGAATGGGCGAAGATCGAGCCGCTTCTGCCGCGAGGCCGGAGCGGGGCGCATCGGGTAGACGACCGGCGGGTGATCTCCGGCATCGTGCATATGCTGCGGATCGGGGCGCCTTGGCGGACCTGTCCACCCGAGTACGGGCCGTACACGACCATCTACAACCGCTTCCACCGATGGAGCCGGCAGGGTGTGTGGTTTGCGGTGTTTGAAGCGATGACGGGATATAGCGGGGCGTGGGGATCAGTCGCGATCGACTCGACCAGCATCAAGGTCCAGCGTTCGGCGGCAGGCGCAAAAGGGGGGCCTTCCTCCAAGGGATCGGCACCTCGCGCGGTGGCCGCACCAGCAAGATCCACGGACTGACCGACGCAGCGGGACGCCCGCGCGTTCTGCTGATCTCGCCCGGCAACACCTCCGACATGACGATGGCGCCCGCGCTGATCGAAGCGGCGGCAGGCCGGTTCGACCGGCTGATCGCCGACCGTGGCTACGACAGCAACGCTATCCGCGCCGCCGTCCAGGACCAAGGGGCCGAGGTCGTCATCCCGCCGACCCGCAGCCGCAAAATGCCGATCCCCTACGATCGCGACGTCTACCGCACCCGAAATCTCGTCGAGCGACTTTGGTGCCGGCTCAAAGACTGGCGACGCATCGCCACTCGCTACGACAAGCTCGCCGCCAATTACATGGCCGGCGTCTTTATCGCCGCAACCATCACCTTCTGGTGCTGATTGAGTCTGGAGCCTAGTTCGCCCCGCGCCCGGTCTTTTCCTGCAGCGCATCGATCGCCTTCGACGCCTCCGCCTTCGTCAGGCCGTCATCGAACGGCTCGCCCGCTTCCTCGCTCAGCGTCTTGAGATAGGATGCCTGCGCGCCGGTCATCTTCTCGTCACCGGTCGTCCAGTCGTCCGGGTCCTTCTCGGCGTTCGAAAAGGGTTCGCTCTTGGGATTGGCATGGTCGGTCATGGCAGTTCCTTTCGCGGCCACCAACTGCCGCGTTCTCAATTCGTTCCGTCAGGTCACCGCGTTGCGCGCATGATATCGCGGCGCGTCCCAACTCCCGTCGCGCAATAGTTCGGCGAGGATCGCAACCGCCCGCCACAGATCGGCAAAGCCAATGTAAAGGGGGGCGAACCCCAGTCGCAGCACATCGGGCGCCCGGAAATCGCCGATGACCCCGCGATCGATCAGCGCCTGACAGATCGCATAGGCCTGGGCGTGCCGGAATGAGACGTGACTGCCCCGCGCGCGCGCATCACGCGGCGATACCAGTTCCATGTCGGGGCAATGCGCCTCCATCAATTCGATGCAGGCATCGCCCAAGTCCTGAGACTTGGCGAACAGCGCCGCGCGATCGACGCCGTCGAATTGCGCGATCCCTTCCTCCAGCGCGGCGATCCCGAGGATCGGCGGGGTGCCGCACTGGAACCGGCCGATGTCCGCCGCGGGCGCATAGGCGTCGCCGAAGTCGAACGGCGCGGCATGACCGAACCAGCCCGACAGCGGCGACCTGAGCGCCGCCTGATGCCGCTCCGCCACATACAGGAAGGCTGGCGCACCCGGCCCGCCGTTCAGATATTTATAGCCGCAGCCCACCGCCAGATCGGCGTTGCAGCCGTTAAGATCGACCGGCACCGCGCCGACGCTGTGGCTCAGGTCCCACAGCACGAGCGCACCCTTGGCCTGCGCGGCGGCGGTGATCGCGGCCATGTCGAGCATCGCACCGCTCTTGTAATGGACATGCGTCAACAGCACGACCGCGACATCGTCGTCGATCGCATCGACGATCCCGGTTACCGGCACCGTCTTCACCCGCGCATCGCCGACGCTCCACGCCGCGCCGTCGGCCATGTACAGGTCGGTTGGAAAATTGCCTGGCTCCGACAGGATCGTCCGCCGCCGGCCCTGCGCCTTTACCGCCGCGACCAGCAATTTGTAGAGGTTGGCCGAGGTCGAATCGGCGACGACCACCTCATGCGGCCGCGCCCCGATGAACGGCGCGATCTTCGTGCCGACGCGCCGCCCCGCACCGACCCAGTCATGCGCGTTCCAGCTGCGGATCAGTCCCCGACCCCATTCCTCGACCGCCACCGCCTGCAACCTCGCCGGCGTCGACTTCGGCAGCGCACCCAACGAATTGCCGTCGAGATAGATCACGCCCTCGGGCAACGCGAACCGCTCCCGAAAGCCGCGCAACGGATCGGCGGCATCCCGCGCCTCGGCCTCGGCCAGCGACCTCACAACGCCACCCGCACGGCGAGCAATTCGGGGAAGAACACGTCGTCGATCACCTTCGCGAGATAGGGGACGCCGGCCGTGCCGCCGGTGCCGCGCTTGAAGCCGATGATCCGCTCGATCGTCTTCAGATGGCCGAACCGCCACAGCTGGACGCGATATTCGAGGTCGACCAGCTTTTCCGCCAGTTCGTACAGGTCCCACCAGCGGTCGGGGTCTTCATACACCGCCTTCCACGCCGCCTCGACCTCAGGCGATGCCACATAGGGTTGGGTGAAGTCGCGCTCCAGCAGGCTGCCGGGGATGTCGAACCCGCGCCGGGCGAGCAGGCGCAGTGCCTCGTCATAGAGGCTGGTGCGTTCGAGCGCCTCGGTCAGCACCGCCTGCGCTTGCGGGTCGCCCTCATGCGCGGCCAGCATCCCGGCCTTCTTGGCGCCCAGCATATATTCGAGCAGCCGATACTGCACCGACTGGAACCCCGAACTGCCGCCCAGCTTCCCCCGCATCGCCGAATAATCGGCCGGGGTGATCGTCGCCAGCACCTCCCAGCTCTGGATCAGCTGCTGCTGCACGCGGGCGACGCGCGCCATCATCTTGAACGCGCTGCCCAGCCGGTCGGCGATCAGCGCCTGCCGCGCCGCCTCCAGCTCGTGCAGGCACAGCTTGATCCACAGTTCGGATGCCTGATGGATGACGATGAACAGCAACTCGTCATGCGTGTCCGACAGCGGCTCCTGCGAGGTCAGCAGCCGGTCGAGCCGCAAATAGCTGGTATAGGTCGGGCCGCTTGCCGGCGGGGCGGGGCGGTCCGCCTCGCGGCTCTCCATTACTGCCCCGCAGGCGGCGGCCCGCCCATGTCACGGAAGCTGTCGGGCACGTCGGTGCGCGGCTCGCCCGACGGCGTCGGCAGCGGCGTGATCTCCGGCGATTCGGGCGGATCGAACCCGCCTTCCCATTTGGCGATCACGCTGGCGGCGATCGCATTGCCGACGACGTTGGTGGCGGTGCGGCCCATGTCGAGGAAATGGTCGATGGCTAGGATCAGCAGCAGCCCGGCTTCGGGAATGTTGAACATGCCGAGCGTCGCGGCGATCACCACCAGGCTGGCGCGCGGCACGCCGGCGATCCCCTTCGACGTGACCATCAGCACCACCAGCATCAGGAACATCTGTCCCCAGCTCAGATCGATGCCGTACGCCTGAGCGATGAAGATCGAGGCGAACGTCATGTACATCATCGACCCGTCGAGGTTGAACGAATAGCCGAGCGGCAGCACGAAGCTGGCGATGCGCGGCGGCACGCCGAACCGGTCGAGCGCTTCCAATGTGCGCGGATAGGCGGCCTCTGACGACGCGGTCGAAAAGCCCAGGAGGATCGGATCGCGCAGATAGCGCAGCAGCATCTTTACCCGCGGGCCGATGATGGCGAAGGCGATGCCGATCAGCACCGTCCACAGCGTGGCGAGGCCGAGATAGAAGCTGCCCATGAAATAGGCGAGGTCGCCGATGATCCCCGGACCGCGCTCCGCCAGCGTCGCCGTCACCGCCGCGAACACTGCGAACGGCGCGAAGCGCATGACGTAATCGGTGACCTGCAACATCACCGCGACCAGGCCCTCCAGTGCGCGCACCAGCGGCGCGCCCTTCTCGCCGACCGCCGTCAGCGCGACGCCGATGAACAGCGAGAAGATGACGATCTGCAGGATTTCGTTGGTCGCCATCGCCTCGATCCCCGAGGCGGGGAAGATATGGCCGACGAACTTCACGAAATCGAACGCAGGCTTCACGACGCCGCTATCGGCGGTGACCGGCGGCACCGGCAGGCCGAGGCCGACGCCGGGCTGCAACAGGTTCACCAGCATCAACCCGAGCATCAGCGAAATGAAGCTCGCCATCACGAACCATCCGAACGAGCGCAGGCCGACCCGGCCCAGCGACGCACTGTCGCCCATATGCGCGATGCCGACGACCAGCGTGGAGAAGACCAACGGCGCGATGATCATCTTGATCAGCCGCAGGAACACGGTCGTCACGGCGGACAGATAATAAGCGATGCTCTTCAACGTCGCCGTGCCGCTGCCGCCGCCATCGTCCAGACCGGCGTTCAGCGCCCACCCGAGCACGAGGCCGCCTACCAGCGCGATGAGAATGAAAGTCGTAAGCCGCTTGGCCATGCGTCGTCCCTGTTCGTTTGCGCGCAAAGGGAGGGGAATGTTTCGTCCGGGTCAACCCCCGTCCATTCGGACATCTTGGCAAGTCGCGCGTGCCTGCGTATCGAGCCGACATGACCTCGACCAACGATGTGCGCCGCTCGTTCCTCGACTTTTTCGAGAAGGCCGGCCATGCCCGCGTGCCGTCGGCACCGCTCGTTCCGCAGAACGACCCGACGCTGATGTTCGTCAATGCGGGCATGGTGCCGTTCAAGAACGTGTTCACCGGCCTCGAAACGCGGCCCTATGTGACGGCGACCTCGTCGCAGAAATGCGTCCGCGCGGGCGGCAAGCACAACGACCTCGACAATGTCGGCTATACCGCGCGCCACCACACCTTCTTCGAAATGCTCGGCAATTTCTCGTTCGGTGATTATTTTAAGGAACAGGCGATCCTGAACGCCTGGACGCTGCTGACGCGCGACTGGGGCCTGGCACCGGAAAAGCTGACGGCGACCGTCTATCACACCGACGACGAAGCGTTCGCGCTGTGGAAGAAGATCGCCGGCCTGCCCGATCACAAGATCATCCGCATCCCGACCAAGGACAATTTCTGGGCGATGGGCGACAGCGGCCCATGCGGTCCCTGCTCGGAAATCTTCTACGATCATGGCGAGCATATCCGCGGCGGCCCTCCCGGTTCGCCGGACGAGGACGGCGACCGGTTCGTCGAAATTTGGAACCTCGTGTTCATGCAGTTCGAGCAGGACGCGAACGAGATCGTCGGCGAACTGCCCAAGAAGTCGATCGACACCGGCATGGGACTCGAACGCATCGCGGCGGTGATGCAGGGCGTGTCGGACAATTACGATACCGACACCTTCAAGGCGCTGATCGCCGCCTCGTGCGAACTGACCGGCACCCGCGCCGAAGGCGCGACCCAGGCCAGCCACCGCGTCATCGCCGATCACCTGCGCGCCTCGGGGTTCCTCGTCGCTGACGGCGTGCTGCCGGCGAACGAAGGCCGTGGCTATGTCCTGCGCCGCATTATGCGCCGCGCCATGCGCCATGCGCATCTGCTGGGCGCCAAGGACCCGTTGATGCATCGGCTGGTCGGCTCGCTCGTGTCCGAAATGGGTGCGGCCTATCCCGAACTAGTCCGCGCGCAGCCGCTGATCGAAGCGACGCTGCAACAGGAAGAGACCCAGTTCCGCCGCACGCTCGACAAGGGGCTGAAACTGCTGGACGAAGCCACCGCCGGCTTTGCCGACGGCGCGACGCTGGCCGGCGAAACCGCTTTCAAGCTCTACGACACCTATGGCTTCCCGTATGACCTGACCGAGGACGCGTTGCGCGCGCAAGGGTTCGGCGTCGACCGGGCCGGCTTCGACGCGGCGATGGCCGAGCAGAAGCGCGCCGCACGTGCCGCATGGAAGGGGTCGGGCGCCAAGGCTTCCGACGATGTCTGGTTCGACGTGCTGGAAAGCGCCGGCGCGACCGAGTTCATCGGCTATTCGGTCGAGGCGGGCGAGGGGCAGGTCGTCGCGATCGTCAAGGACGGCGCGCGCGTTGAATCGGCGGCGGCGGGCGACGAAGTGCTGGTCCTTACCAACCAGACGCCGTTCTATGCCGAAAGCGGCGGTCAGGTCGGCGATGCCGGCACTATGACGACCGATACCGGGTTCAAGGCGATGGTCACCGACACCGCCAAGCAGCTCGGCAAGCTCCACGCCCATGTCGCGACGATCGCCGCGGGCACGCTCAAGGTCGGCGACAGCGTCGCGCTGACCCTCGATACCGCGCGCCGCGCGCAGATCCGCGCGAACCACTCGGCGACGCACCTGTTGCACGAGGCGCTGCGCGAACGGCTCGGCACCCATGTCGCGCAGAAGGGATCGATGGTCGCGCCCGAGCGGCTGCGCTTCGACTTCTCGCAACCCTCGCCGATCGCCGCCGACGCGCTCGCGTCGGTCGAGGCGGATGTGAACGCGCAGGTGCGCGGCAATGGCAGCGTTACCACCCGGCTGATGACCCCCGACGACGCGATCGCGATGGGCGCGATGGCGCTGTTCGGCGAGAAGTACGGCGATGAGGTCCGCGTCGTTTCGATGGGGCAGGACCGGCAAGGCACCTATTCGATCGAATTGTGCGGCGGCACCCACGTCAATGCGCTGGGCGAAATCGGCCTGTTCAAGATCGTGTCCGAAGGCGCCGTGTCGTCGGGCGTCCGCCGCGTCGAGGCGCTGACCGGTGAAGCCGCACGGCAATGGCTCGGCAACCGTGACGCGAAGCTGCGCGAGGCCGCCTCCGCGCTGAAGGCGACCCCCGACGAAGTACCCGCGCGTGTCGCGCAGCTGGTCGAGGAGCGTCGCCGACTGGAGCGCGAGCTGGCCGAGGCCAAGAAGGCGCTCGCAATGGGCGGCGGGGCCGGTGCGGCGCCGGCCGGTCCCGAACAGGTCGGCGACATCGCGTTCCTCGGGCAGGTGATCGACGGCCTCGACGCGAAGGCGCTGCGCGGCACGATCGACGAAGCCCGTGCGCGGGCTCCCTCGGGCGTCGTCGCGCTGGTCGCGGTCAATGACGGGCGTGCTTCGGTCGGCGTCGGCGTGTCGAGCGACCTGACCGGCCGCATCAGCGCGGTCGATCTGGTCAAGGCGGCGGTCGCGGCGCTTGGCGGGCAGGGCGGCGGCGGTCGCCCGGACATGGCGCAGGGCGGTGGTCCGGATGGCAGCAAGGGCGACGAAGCGCTGGCTGCGATTCGCGCGCTGCTGGCGAACTGACTTCCTCATCACCCCGGCCTTGCGCCGGGGTGACGCTTCTCTCAACGTCGGAAATAGCAGCGTCACCTCCGCTCAAGGCTGAGGGGACGTCTGGCTATAGGCTGCCTGTCGTACCCCGGACGCGCGCCGACCTCTTGCCACCGCCGCAACATCGCCGAAACCGGCACCGCCACGCCGTTCATCTCCGATGCAGCCGCCAGCGTGCAGAGCGGACGATTGCACACCCATATTGCGCGTGCTAACGGCCCGGCCTTGAACCACTGGGACGCGGTCGACATGACCAAACTCGTTGCCACTTCGGCGCGGTTCCCGCGCCCGTGATATTCTCCCGAGAGGCTTCGTCCGAAGCCACCGATCTGCCCGACACGGGCGCGAGCCATCACGGGCCGCGCCAGTCGCTCGCCAAGCTGTCGCTGGGCGCGCTCGGCATCGTCTATGGCGATATCGGCACCTCGCCGCTCTATGCGATGAAGGAGACGTTCGTCGGCCACCACCGGCTGCCGGTCGACCAGCTGAACATCTTCGGCGTGGTCAGTCTCGTCTTCTGGTCGCTGATGCTGATCGTGACGCTGAAATACGTCTTCATCATCATGCGCGCCGACAATAACGGCGAAGGCGGCAGCCTCGCGCTGCTGGCGCTGATCCAGCGCAAGAGCGGCGGCGGGCGCTGGACCGCCAGCCTCGTCATCCTCGGCGTACTGGCGACCGCGCTGTTCTTCGGCGACTGCATGATCACGCCCGCCGTGTCGGTGCTGTCGGCGGTCGAGGGGCTGGCGACGGTCAATGCCGGCTTCGATCCGTTCGTCATCCCGATCGCGGTGGTCATCATGATCGGGCTGTTCTGGTTGCAGGCGGTCGGTACGGCCAGCGTCGGGCGGCTGTTCGGGCCGATCATGATCGCATATTTCGCGACGTTGGTATTCTTGGGCGTCCTCAACATCCTCGAACGGCCGGACATTTTCCAGGCGCTGAACCCGATCTGGGCCGTGCGGTTCTTCGCGCAGGACGGCATCATGGCGTTTTTGGCGCTCGGATCGGTCGTGCTGGCGGTGACCGGCGCGGAGGCGCTGTACGCCGATATGGGCCATTTCGGGCGCCGGCCGATCTCGGTCGCGTGGTTGTATGTCGTCTTCCCGGCGCTGATGCTGAACTATCTGGGACAAGGGGCGCTGCTCCTCGAAAATCCCGATGCGGCATCCAACCCGTTCTTCTTCATGGCATCGGAGGATTTCCGCCTCCCGCTCGTCATCCTCGCGACGCTGGCGACGATCATCGCCAGCCAGGCGGTGATTACCGGCGCCTTCTCGGTCGTCCAGCAGGCGGTGCAGCTCGGCCTCATGCCGCGCCTGCGGATCGAACATACCAGTGCCGATGCGGCGGGCCAGATCTACATTCCGGCCGTCAACTGGGCGCTGCTGGTGATGGTGCTGCTGCTGATCTTCGGCTTTCAGGAATCGTCGAACCTCGCCGCCGCCTACGGCATCGCGGTGACCGGCACGATGTTCATCAGCACCTGCATGATCGCGGTGCTCATCAAGCGGGTGTGGAACTGGCCGGTCGCGGCGGTCGCTGCGTTCATGGCGATGTTCCTGTGCATCGACGGCGCCTATTTCGCGTCGAACCTGACCAAGGTGCCCGATGGCGGGTGGTTCCCGCTGCTGGTCGGCATCGTCGTCTTCGTCCTGCTCACGACCTGGGCCAAGGGCCGCAAGCTGATGATCGAGCGGATGCGCGAGGCCGCGATGCCGATCAAGGTCTTCATCCAGTCGGCCGCCAGCAGCGCGACCCGCGTGCCCGGCACCGCCGTGTTCATGACTTCGACGCCCGACGGCGTGCCGCATGCGCTGCTCCACAACCTCAAGCACAACAAGGTGCTGCACGAACGCGTCATCCTGCTGACGGTCAAGATCGCCGACACGCCCTATGTCGACCCCGATCTGCGGACGAAGAACGAGGATCTGGGGCAGGGCTTCCACCGCATGATCCTGAAGTTCGGCTTCATGCAGGACCCCGACGTGCCCGGTGCGCTCAAGGAAGTCGGCTGCTGCGGCGGTGACTTCCGGATGATGGACACCAGCTTCTTTCTGGCGCGGCAGACCTTGCTGCCGTCGTCGCGGCCGGGGATGCGGATCTGGCGCGAAAAGCTGTTCGCGTGGATGCTGCAGAATTCGGAAAGCGCGATGGAGTTTTTCCGCCTGCCGACCAACCGGGTCGTCGAACTCGGCAGCCAGGTGGAGATTTGATCCCGCCCGAACCCGCCCCGATCATCGTGACCGCCTTGTTCGGGCATGAGGATCAGGCGTGGTTCGAACGGCAGCGCCGCGCCTATTTCCCGCCCGAGCGCAACGTGCTGGCGGCGCATTGCACGATGTTCCACCATCTCGCACCGGAATTGGGGGCGGAACTGAAACAGCGGCTGAACGCCCTGACGCGCGGCGTGCCCGCACCGTTCGCCCGGGTCGGCGGGTTGATGAACCTCGGCCGGGGCGTGGCCTATCGCATCGAATCGCCCGACCTCGAATCCTTGCGTGCCGAACTCGCCGACGCGTTCGCGCCGATGCTGACGCCACAAGACCGCGCCGGATGGCGTCCGCATGTCACGATTCAGAACAAGGTCGAACCCGCTGCCTCCAAGGCTTTACTGGCCCAATTGTCGAGCGGATTCGCACCTCGGCCGCTGAAAATCGCGGGTTTGGCGAGCTGGTGGTACCGTGGCGGCCCGTGGCAATCATTTTCCCGACACATGTTCGCTTGACCCCAACGTTTCACCTTCGTATAGGGCCGCCTCCCCGATGGGGAAGCGGCGGGGCGAAGTAGCTCAGTTGGTTAGAGCACGGGAATCATAATCCTGGGGTCGGGGGTTCAAATCCCTCCTTCGCTACCACCCGCCATGGCACGCGTGCCGCAGTGCACGGCGCATATCCTTCATGTTCCGTTCAGCTTGATCGAACTTCCCGGCCTCTCGATCGTTGTTGGTTAACGACATCAGCGAGAGAGGATAGCCGCCATGCCGATCGTTGCCCCCATCCGTCCTGCGCCCCTTCGCGGCGAGCAGGATCGTCCGCCGAACCTCAGCGGGCTGTTCTTCGGCCTTTTGCTGGCGCTTCCGCTATGGGCCATGATCCTTGCGTTCGTCCTGTAGGCAGACTTGCGCCGTACCTGACGTTCCCCATGTTGCGTTCGACCCCGCGACCGGCATAGACGTGCCGCTCGCTTCGAACGGAATTTGATCTCATGGCTGTCACGCACCACACCCGTATGCTCGTCCTCGGTTCGGGACCGGCAGGCCTTTCCGCTGCCATTTATGGCGCGCGTGCCGGGATGGAGCCGATCGTGGTGCAGGGCATCCAACCCGGCGGCCAGTTGATGACGACCACGGACGTCGAAAACTACCCGGGCTTCCGCGACGTCGTGCAAGGGCCATGGCTGATGGGTGAGATGCAGGCGCAGGCCGAGCATGTCGGCACGCGCATGATGTGGGACACGATCGTCGACGTCGACCTTACCCGTCGTCCGTTCCGCCTGACCGGTGACAGCGGCGACGTTTATGAAGGCGAAGTTCTGGTAATCGCCACCGGTGCGCAGGCGCGCTGGCTGGGTCTCGACAGCGAGGAACTGCTGAAGGGCAAGGGCGTGTCGGCCTGCGCAACCTGTGACGGGTTCTTCTATCGCGGCAAAAAGGTGGCGGTGATCGGTGGCGGCAATACCGCGGTCGAGGAAGCGCTGTACCTGACCAACCACAGCGACGACGTCACCATCATCCATCGCCGCGACAGCTTCCGCGCCGAACGCATCCTGCAACAGCGGCTGTTCGCCAGCGACAAGATCAGCGTACTGTGGAACAAACAGGTCGAGCGCTTCGTCGGCGGTGGCGATCCGCATGGGCTGGTCGGGATCGAACTGAAGGATACGGTGACCGGCGAACTGTCGATGCTGGACGTCGATGGCGGCTTCGTCGCGATCGGGCACCATCCGGCGACCGAGCTGTTCCGCGGCCATCTGGCGCTCGACGATGACGGCTATATCGCGGTCAAGACCGGATCGACGCGAACCAGTGTTCCGGGCGTGTTCGCCTGCGGCGACGTGATGGACAAGGTGTATCGCCAGGCCGTCACCGCCGCCGGCACCGGCTGTATGGCAGCGCTGGATGCGGAGCGATTCCTGCAAGCGGCGGAATTCGCCGAAGTGGCCGAAGCCGCCGAGTGAGGCGCGGCCGGGCGGGGCGCCCGGCCATTCCGTTCACGCGCCCGCGTCAGTCAGGCGCCCAAGCTGATCGGTGGTGAGGTCGAGCCGCCATGCGCCGACCAGTTCCTCCAATTGTTCCACGCTGGTGGCGCTGGCGATCGGCGCGGTCACGCCTTCCTGAGCCGCCAGCCATGCCAGCGCGATCTGGGGTAGCGTCGCGCCGGTTTCCGCCGCTACCGAGTCCATTGCCGCGAGAACGGCCGCGCCCTTGCCCTCTAGCAGCTTGGCCATGCCGCCGCCCCGGACGCTCTTCGACAGGTCGTCGGTGGAACGATATTTGCCGGTCAGAAAGCCCGAAGCGAGACCGTAATAGGGTGCCGCGCCGATATTATGCTCGACGCAGAGATTTTGCAGTTCGCCCTCATATTTGCGGCGGCTGACCAGATTATATTCAGGCTGGAGCGCGTGGAAGCGCGGCAGGCCCTCCGCCGTGGCCAGGTCGAGTGCCGATTTCAGCCGCATCGCGCCGAAGTTGGACGCGCCCAGTACGCGAACCTTGCCAGCATCGATCAGCCGGCTGAATGCCGCCAGATAGTCGGCCTGTGGCGTGTCCTCGTCGTCCTGATGGGCGTAGTAGAGGTCGATATGATCGGTGCCGAGTCGGCCGAGTGACGCCTCCGCCGCAGCGGCGATGCGGGCCGGCGCCAGCTTCTCGCCCCCTTCGCCGGGCAGCATGCCGACCTTGGTCGCGAGGAGCACCCGGTCGCGCTTGCCCGAGTGGCGCAGCCATTCGCCGATGATCGTTTCGGATTCCCCGCCGCGATGGCCGTCGACCCATGCCGAATAGACGTCGGCGGTGTCGATCATCGTGCCACCCAGATCGACGAACGCGTCGAGGATGCGGAAGCTGGTATCGCGGTCGATCGTCCAGCCGAACACATTGCCACCTAGGATGAGCGGCGGCGTTTCGAGGTCGGTCGCGCCGATGGTGCGGCGGGGAAGATCGGTCATGGTCGTTCCTTCGGATCGGGGGCGATGGCGTTGGCGTCGAGCGCGGCATTGTCGAGCATGGCGGCGGCATCGTTCAGCGCCGCCGCCTCGTCCTGCGTCACGCCGCCCGGTGCGGACCGGTCGTCGGACCCGCTGCATCCGGCGAGAAACAGGGCGGCAAGGGCAAGAGCAGGGCGCATCGATGGTCTCCAAACGAAAAAGGCCGCGTCCCGTTGCGTCGGGACACGGCCTTGTTTCCTAACCGAAAAGGATCAGCGCTGCATGTCGCGGCCGGCCTGTTCCAGTTCTTCACCGGCTTCACGCTGCGCATTGTCCGCCGCCGCATCGGCACGCGCCGCGCCGCGTTCGATCGCCGCACCGGCGCGATCGGTGGCGTTGTCGATCTTTTCGCCTGCACGGTCGGCGGCGTTTTCGGCGGCGCCGAAGGCACGGTCGCCGGCGGCCTGCACATCGTCGACGGCTTCGCCCATCGTCGCGTTCACGTCGGCGGCAACGGCATCGGCCGCCTCGCCGGTTTCGTTCTGCGCCTTCTGGCTGCAGGCGCCGATCGAGAATGCGGCGGCGGCGAGCGGCAGCAGAATGAACTTCTTCATGGCGGTTTCCCTTCCGTTATGATCGGGCGCCAAACGCATCAGCGCTGGCGCAGTTGCATTTTGCCCGCTCGACTGGTCGCACGGTTTCGCTGATTGACGTGATATAAAGATTTCTTTATATCAGTGCGCATGGCACCGGCCCTCGATATATTGCGCGCGGCGAGCGACGCGACCCGCTTGCGGGTATTGGGGCTGTTGAGGTCAATGGAGTTGTCAGTCGGCGAACTGGCGCAGGTGCTCGAACAAAGCCAGCCGCGCGTCAGTCGCCACATAAAGATTCTGTGCGATGCCGGGCTGACGGTTCGTCGCAAGGAAGGCAGCTGGGTGTTCGTCGCGCTGGGCCAGTCCGCGGTCGTTGCGCCGCTGCTGGACGCGCTAGACGCCTGGGCCGCGAGCGACGATCCATGGCGGGAAGCCGATGGCGCGCGACTGGCCGAGGTCCGGGCCGACCGTGCCGCGGCTGCCGCTGCGTGGTTCGAGGCGCATGCCGGCGAATGGGACGCCATCCGCTCGCTGCACGTTGCCGAGGAGCAGGTCGAGCGGGCGATGCTGGCCACGCTGGGTTCCGGACGTATCGGGCTGCTGGTCGATATCGGCACCGGTACCGGACGGATGCTGGAGTTGTTCGGGCCGCAGGCGAAGCAGGCGATCGGCATCGACCGGTCGTCGGAGATGCTGCGGCTCGCCCGCGCCAAGCTGACCGAGCGCGGGCTGGACCATGCCGAGCTACGGCAAGCGGATATTCAAGCGTTGCCCTTGGAGAGCGGTACGGCGGATGCGGCGGTCCTGCACCATGTGCTGCATTTCGTGCAGCATCCGGGCGCGGCCATTGCCGAAGCGGCGCGGGTGCTGCGACCAGGCGGGCGGCTGCTGATCTGTGATTTCGCGCCGCATCAGCGCGAGGAATTGCGCGTGCGCGACGCCCATGCCCGGCTCGGTTTTTCGGACGAACAGATGCGCGGATGGTTTGCGGACGCCGGGCTGGCCCCGGCGTCGATCGAGACGCTGGGTGGCGGCGAACTGACGGTCAAGCTGTGGATGGCGCGGCGTGCCTATGACGTACAAGAGGTGAAGGCGGCATGACTCCAACGATTTCCGATCTCGAAGAGGCGCGCCGCGCGCTCGATGCGCCGCTGTTCGCCGATCTGGCCGGCGACTGCGCGGTCAGTTTCGAATTCTTCCCGCCCAAGACCGAGAAGATGGAAGCGGCGTTGTGGGAAACGGTGCGGGCGCTGGAGCCGCTCGGGCCGAAATTCGTCAGCGTCACCTATGGCGCTGGTGGATCGACGCGCGAGCGGACGCACGCGACCGTTGCTCGCATCGCTCGCGAAACGTCGATGCCCGCCGCCGCGCATCTGACCTGCGTCGAAGCAAGCCGTGCGGAGATCGATCAGGTCGCGCAGGAATATTGGGCCGCCGGCGTGCGTCACATCGTCGCGCTACGCGGCGATCCGCCGACCATGGGGCAGAAGTTCGTCGCCCATCCCGACGGCTATGCGAATGCGGCGGCACTGGTGGCCGGCTTGCAGAAGCTGCACCCGTTCGAAATCTCGGTCGCCGCCTATCCCGAATGCCACCCGGACTCGGAGCATCAAGTCGCCGACCTCGACAATCTGAAGCGTAAGATCGATGCGGGCGCGACCCGCGCGATCACGCAGTTCTTCTTCACCCCCGAAGCCTTCTTCCGCTTCCGCGATGCGGCGGCGGCTGCCGGCATCAACGCCGATCTGGTGCCGGGCATCCTGCCGGTGTCGAACGTCGCGCAGGTGCGCAAGTTCGCCGGCATGTGCGGGGCGGCGATTCCGGCATGGATGGATCGCCTGTTCGAAGGGTTGGACGATCACCCCGGCGCCCGCGCGCTGGTCGCGGCGACGGTCGCTGCCGAAATGTGCCGCAAGCTGTACGCGGGCGGGGTACGCGATTTCCATTTCTACACGCTCAACCGCGCCGAACTGTCCTATGCCATCTGCCACCTGATGGGGTTGCGGCCTACGCGCAAGCCGGTCGCTGCGGCGGCCTGAACCAAAGGCTCGGGAAACACGATATGACCACCGCCCGCGAACGGTTGAACGCCGAAGCTGCGCAACGCGTCCTCATCACCGACGGCGCGTTCGGCACCGAAATCCAGAACTGGAAACTGTCCGAGGCCGATTATGCCGGCACGCTGACGCTCGGTCACGACCAGAAGGGCAATAACGACATCTTGGCGATCACCAGGCCGGAGGTGCCGGAAACGATCACCCGCGCCTATCTGGACGCAGGGTCGGACATCGTGTCGACCAACACGTTCAGCGCGAACCTGATCAGCCAGGCCGATTATGGTGCCGAGGCGCTGGTCGCCGACATCAACATCGAAAGCGCGCGGATCGCCCGGCGGCTGGCCGACGACTATGCCGCACGCGACGGGCGGCCGCGCTTCGTGGCGGGGGCGATCGGGCCGACGAACAAGACGCTGTCGCTGTCGCCGGACGTGAACGATCCGGGCTATCGCGAGATCGACTTCGACTATTTGAAGGGCGTGTATCGCGACCAGATCGATGCACTGGTGACCGGCGGGATCGACTTCGTGCTGATCGAGACGGTGTTCGATACGCTGAACGCCAAGGCTGGGGTGCTGGCCGCGATCGAGGCGGGGCAGGCGCTGGGTCGCGATCTGCCGATCATGTTGTCGATGACGCTGACCGACCTGTCGGGTCGCAACCTGTCGGGCCATACGGTCGAGGCGTTCTGGCATGCGATCCGCCATGCGAAGCCGGTGACGATCGGGCTGAACTGTTCGTTCGGTGCGGAGCAGCTGCGCCCCCATGTGAAGACGCTAAGCGACATCTGCGACACGCTTATCATGGTCTATCCCAATGCCGGCCTGCCCAACGAACTGGGTGCCTATGACGAAGCGCCGGCGACGACGGCGGCACTGGTCGGGGACTGGGCCGATCATGGGCAGGTCAACGTGCTCGGCGGCTGCTGCGGATCGACGCCGGCGCATATCAAGGCGATGGCCGATCGCGTGAAGGGCGTCGCCCCGCGCAAGGTGCCGGGCGTGCCGGTGCAGACGCGGCTTGCCGGGCTGGAACCGTTCACGATGGCGGGGTAAGGGCCGCCGCCGGGAGAGGGCATCAGATCCTCCCCGGCACGGGGAGGGGGACCATCCGCAGGATGGTGGAGGGGGGTCTCCGCCATCGCAACAGTTTCGTTTGTGGAGACCCCCCTCCACCATGCTCGCGCATGGTCCCCCTCCCCGCCGAGCGGGGAGGATTTGAGAAACCTCCATGACCAACGCCTCGACCAACTTCGTCAATATCGGCGAACGCACCAACGTGACCGGATCGGCCCGCTTCAAGAAGCTGGTGATGGCGGGCGACTATGCCGCCGCGGTCGAGGTCGCGCTGCAACAGGTCGAAAGCGGGGCGCAGGTCCTCGACGTCAACATGGACGAAGGGCTGCTCGACGCGCATCACGCGATGACGACCTTCCTGAAGCTGATTCAGGCCGAACCGGATATCGCCCGTATCCCGGTAATGGTCGACAGTTCGAAATGGGACGTGATCGAAGCCGGCCTCAAATGCGTGTCGGGCAAGCCGATCGTCAATTCGATCAGCATGAAGGAGGGCGAGGAACAGTTCCTGCACCATGCCCGCATCTGCATGAACTATGGCGCGGCGGTCGTCGTCATGGCGTTCGACGAGGTCGGACAGGCGGATACCAGGGATCGCAAGGTCGAGATATGCTCGCGCGCCTATGACCTGCTGATGACGATCGGCTTTCCGCCGGAGGACATCATTTTCGACCCCAATATCTTCGCGGTGGCGACGGGGATCGAGGAGCACAATAATTACGGCGTCGACTTCATCGAGGCGTGCCGCGAGATCAAGGCGCGCTGCCCGCATTGTCATATCTCGGGCGGGCTATCGAACCTGTCGTTCAGCTTTCGCGGCAACGAGCCGGTGCGTCGCGCGATGCATTCGATCTTCCTGTACCACGCCATTCCGGCCGGGATGGACATGGGCATCGTCAATGCCGGGCAGCTCGACGTGTACGACACGATCGATGCCGAGTTGCGGACGGCGTGCGAGGACGTCATCCTCAACCGCGATCCGGATGCGACCGAGCGGCTGATCGCGCTGGCGGAAAAGTACAAGGGTACCGATGCGGTCGCCGAAAAGGCTGCCGCCGAATGGCGCTCCCTGCCGGTCGTCAAGCGGCTGGAATATGCGCTGGTCAAGGGCATCGACGCGCATGTCGTCGACGATACCGAGGAATGCCGCCAGCAATTCGCGCGTCCGATCGAGGTGATCGAGGGGCCGCTGATGGACGGGATGAACGTCGTCGGTGACTTGTTCGGGTCGGGGAAAATGTTTCTGCCGCAGGTAGTCAAGTCGGCGCGGGTGATGAAGAAGGCGGTGGCGCACCTGCTGCCGTTCATTGAGGCCGCTAAGGAGCCGGGCGCCAAGGGCAAGGGCAAGATCATCATGGCGACCGTCAAGGGCGACGTGCATGATATCGGCAAGAACATCGTCGGCGTCGTGCTCCAGTGCAACGGCTTCGATGTGGTCGATCTGGGCGTGATGGTGCCGTGGACGAAAATCCTCGAAGCCGCGAACGAGAACGACGCCGATATGATCGGCTTGTCCGGCCTGATCACGCCTTCGCTGGACGAGATGGTCACCGTTGCCGAGGAGATGAAGCGTGCCGGCATGACTATGCCGCTGCTGATCGGCGGGGCGACGACGTCGAAGGTGCATACGGCGCTGCGCATCTCGCCCGCCTATGACGGGCCGATCGTCCATGTCCTCGACGCCAGCCGCGCGGTGGGCGTGGCGACGACGTTGGTCAGCGAGACCGGGCGCGACGCCTATGTCGAACAGGTTGCCGCCGATTACGAGGCGGTGCGGATCGCGCGGGCGGGCAAGGGGCAGAGCGACCTTGCCCCCATCGCCGAGGCACGGGCCAATGGGTTCGTGACCGATTTCGCGCAGAAGCCGGCGGCGCCGAACAAGCCCGGGCGGCATGTGTTCGACGACTGGGACCTTGCCGACCTGCGCGACTATATCGACTGGACGCCGTTCTTCCGCGCATGGGAGCTGGCCGGCAATTTCCCCGCGATCCTGACCGACGAGATCGTGGGCGAGAGCGCGACGTCGCTCTATGCCGATGCGCAGGCGATGCTGGACCGGATCATCGCGGAGAAATGGCTGACCGCGCGGGGGGTTGCGGCGCTGTGGCATTGCCAGCGCGACGGGGACGATGTGATCCTCGACGTGCCGGCCGAGCAGTTGGAACCGGCGATGGAGGCGGGACGGGTGTCGCCGCTGTCGGGCGTGCCGCACGACTTTGCGACGCCGATGCAGACGACCCATGCCACCCACGCGATCCGCATGCCGTTCCTGCGCCAGCAGGTGAAGAAGCGCGAGGGGCGGGCGAATATGTGCCTAGCCGATTTCGTCGATCCGGCGGGCGACTGGATGGGCGGCTTTGCGGTCGGCATCCACGGGATCGACCCGCATATCGCGCGGTTCAAGGCGGATAACGACGATTATCAGAATATCCTGCTGAAGGCGCTGGCGGACCGTCTGGCCGAGGCATTTGCCGAGCGGCTGCACCATCATGTCCGCACCGACCTGTGGGGCTATGCGCCCGACGAGCAGCTGACCAACGAGGCGATCATCCGCGAGCAATATCGCGGGATTCGACCGGCGCCGGGCTATCCGGCGTGCCCGGACCATAGCCAGAAGCCGATCCTGTTCGACATGCTGGGCGCGACCCAAGCCACTGGCATCACGTTGACCGACAGCTTTGCGATGCTGCCGACGGCGGCGGTTTCGGGCTTCTATTTCGGGCATCCCGACAGCGCCTATTTCGGGGTAGCGCGGATCGGGCGGGACCAGTTGGAGGACTATGCCATGCGGCGGGGCGTGAGCGTCGAACAGGCGGAACGCTGGCTGCGGCCTAATCTCGACTGAGAACGTCCAGCAGTCGGTCGCGGAGCCAGTCGGCGTCGCCGGGGCGGGCGAAGCTGTGGCTGTCGCTGTCGCGGTGGTGCAGGGCGGCAGGCTGCCGCCACGCGTCGCGAAAGGCGATGGCGGTGTGGTCGCCGCTCGCCAGCAGGATGTCGACCGGCACGCCGGACCCGAGCGCGGCGGCGAAGGCGCGGGTCAGTTCGGTTTGGGCCGGGCGGCGCTTCGCCAAAACCGCCAAACCTTGCGCGAGGCGGCGAAAGTTCACACCGCTGGTCAGCAGGCGGCGCCATTCGGCCGGCGAGGACAGCCGCGCGGCATAGGTTGCGCGGATCGCGGCGGGGGGGTGGCAGGTCATTCAAAGGCTCGACGATCCAGGGGTTTGCGAGGACCAGACGGTCGATCCCGGCGTCTTCATGGAACAGCGCCAGCGCGGTCGCCGCGTCGCAATTGCCGAATGCCACCATCCGCGTGATGCCGGTATGTTCGCGTAAGGCGGCAGCAGCGGCGGCGATGTCAGGAGCGCTGGAACGGAAGCCCTGATTGCGGCCGGTCGAATCGCCGATGCCACGCCGGTCGAAGCGCAGGACCGGATAGCCGGCGGCAGCGATCGCGGCGGCGAGCAGCGCCATGCCGCGATGCGCGCCGATGCGCAGTTCGTTGCCGCCCGATACGATCAGCAAACCCGTCGTGCCCGGCGCGGCGTCGAGCGTACCTGCTAGCGTTTCGTCCATGCAGGGGAAGGTCACCAGCCGACGCATGCGCGGCTCCATGCGGCGAGGTCGTCGGCGAGCTGGTCGGCCAGCGCGGGGTCGTCGCCCGGTTCCGCCCGTCGCCACAGCGGCGCGGCGTCGACGCGCAGGTCGGCGTCCTTCGGATCGGTGCCGAGGCGGACGACGCGGCGGGGATGGGTGTCGCACGGGGTAGCCGTGTCGAGTTCGTCCAGCAGCGCGGTCGCGATGCGGTTGCCGGCAATTTCGACGATCGCGGCGCTGCGGTCTAACCCGCTGACGATGCGGCCGAGTTCGCGGACCAATGCTGCGCCGGACTGGGGCGAGAGGTGCCAGCGACCGGCAAGGTCCGCGTCGCACTCCAGCAAGGCTCCGGCGCGGATCGCCGCGCCGATGACCGGTCGATCTATGGCGGTGACCAGCGCGCAGACGGCGGCGCGCCAGTCGGCCAGCGTCGCGGCTTCGGTCGGGAGCAGGCTCTCCCCCTGTCCGGGCAGGTCGGGCAGGATCGAGGCGACGCCGCGCGCGGCGAGTGCGCGCAGCAGGCCTACCGCGAAGGTGCGGGTGCGGTTCGCTTCCTCGAAAGGGGGCAGCAGCAGGACCACGACCGGACCGGTATCGGGACCGAAGCGCCACAGCGCCTCATGCCCGCCGGGCCAGTGGTAGCGGTCGATCAAGCGGGAACCTTGGCGCGGGCGAAGGCGACGAGCGACCCGAAACTCTCCAGCGTGTCGCCGTCGATATCGTCATCCTCGATCAGGATGCCGAGCCGGTCCTCCATCTCGGTCAGGACACCGGCGACGGCCATCGAATCGAGTTCGGGGAGGGCGCCGAACAGCGGGGTCGCGTCGTCGAACGCCGCCGCCCGTTCGTCGGACAGGCCGAGCACGTCGCGCAACACCGCGCGGACGGTTTCCTCGATCGAACCCGAACCTGTCTGGACCACGTATGAACTCCCCTGTTTGAGGGCGGTTTAGGGGGTGTTGCGGGTGCTGCCAAGCGGGGCGTGACGTTCGCTACCTCCGTTACCCCGGAGTTGATCCGGGTTCCCGCTCTTCTGGTTGGCGGCGGAGGCGGAAGAAGCGGGACCCCGGGTCACGCCCGGGGTGACGTTGGTGGGTGGGGTGAGGTTGTGCTTCGGTCGATGCGTCGCCCCCCTGTATCTGCCTTTCGATCGGCGCTACGACGCGGCGATGGACATTCCGCCTGCCCGGACGATCGATCATTTGCCTGCGTTGGGTGCGTCCGACGCTGCCGCGTTGATCGACCGGGAGGGTGTGCTGACCTTTGCCGCGCTGGAGGCGGCGGTGGCGCGGATGGCGGGGGGGCTGGCGACGTTTGGCCTCGAACCCGGAGCGCGAGTGGCGACGTGGTTGCCGAAGACGCGGACGGCGTGCCTGATGCCGTTGGCGGCGGCGCGGGCGGGGTTGGTGCATGTGCCGGTCAATCCGGCGCTGAAACGGGCGCAGGTTGCCCATATCCTATCGGACAGCGGTGCGGCGGTGCTGGTGACTCAGGCGGCTCGGATGGCGGCGCTGGAACCGGGCGATGTGCCGGAGAGGTGCCGGGTGTTGACTGATGCGCCGGACGGCGATCCTGTCAGACCCCAGGATTATGATTCCCGTGCTCTGGCGGCGATCCTCTACACCTCCGGGTCGACCGGGCGGCCCAAGGGGGTGATGCTGAGCCATGCCAATTTGTGGTTGGGGGCTGTATCGGTCGCGCGATACCTGAAATTGTCGGCCGATGATCGGGTGCTGGCGGTGCTGCCGCTCAGCTTCGATTATGGGCAGAACCAGCTATTCTCGACCTGGGCGGCGGGGGGCGCGGTGGTGCCGCTCGATTACCTGACCGCGCGCGACGTGGTGAAGGCGGTCGAGCGGTTCGAGGTGACGACGCTGGCGGGCGTGCCACCTTTGTGGACGCAGTTGTTGGAGGCCGACTGGCCGGTCGAGACCGCCGCGCGGTTGAAGCGGCTGACCAATTCGGGCGGGGCGCTGACGCCGCGTATGGTGCGGGCGTTGCGGGCGCGGTTTGCGGGCGCCGATCTCTATGCGATGTACGGACTGACCGAGGCGTTCCGGTCGACCTATCTCGACCCCGCGTTGATCGATGTGAACCCCGATGCGATCGGATCGGCGATCCCCTTTGCCGAGGTGGCGGTGGTGCGCGCCGATGGCAGTCGCGCCGATCCGGGGGAGCCGGGCGAGCTGGTCCATGCCGGACCGCTGGTGGCCCAGGGCTATTGGCAGGATGCCGATCGGACGGCAGCACGGTTCCGGCCGGCGCCCGCGTGGATGGACAGCGGCGGAATGGCGGTGTGGTCCGGCGATACGGTGGCGTTGGGCGCGGACGGGCTGCTGCGCTTCGTCGGGCGCAATGACGAGATGATGAAGGTGGCGGGCAACCGGATCAGCCCTACGGAAGTGGAGGAAGCGGTGCTGGCGGGCGGCGAAGTGGCGGAGGCGGTCGCGGTCGGACTGCCCGACGAACGGCAGGGGCAGGCGATCACGGTGGTGGCTCGGGGGCTGGTGGCGGATGCCGAAGCGCTGGTGCGGGCGCGGCTGCGGCGCGACCTGCCGAGTTTTCAGCAGCCTTCGCACTATGTCTGGGTCGAGGCGTTGCCGCGTAACGCGAACGGCAAGCTGGACCGGGTGGCGGTGCGGGCGCTGGCCGAGCAGGCGGTGGGGTCGTGAAGCCGGTCGGGCCGATCCCTTCCGCCTTTGCCCGGCAGTCGCGGCTGGCGGTCGGCGGGGTGGATTTTGCCGAGTTGCTGGAACAGGCGGGGGATACGCCGGCGTTCCTGTATGACGGTGGAGCGATGGCGGCGCGGGTGGCGCGGTTGCGGGCGGCTTTGCCGGGCGAGGTCCGGGTGCATTATGCGATCAAGGCTAATCCGCACCCGCACGTGCTCGCGGCGATGGCGGCGTTGGTCGACGGACTGGACGTGGCGTCGGGCGGCGAACTGGCGATGGCGCTGGCGGTGAAGCCGGCGGCGGCGATCAGCTTTGCCGGGCCGGGGAAGCGCGACGACGAACTGGCGGCGGCGATCACGGCGGGTGCCACGCTGCACGTCGAATCGGAGGGCGAGGCTGAGCGAGCGCTGGCAACTGGCGATCGCTTAGGTTTAGCGCCCCGCATTGCCGTGCGGGTGAACCCGGATTTCGAATTGCGCGGGTCGGGGATGCGGATGGGCGGGCGTGCGTCGCCGTTCGGCGTGGATGCGGTGCGGGTGCCGGCGCTGGTGCGGCGGCTGGTCGCGGTCGGGGCGGATTGGCACGGTTTCCATATCTTTGCCGGGTCGCAGACGCTGGACAGCGCGGCGATCATCGAGGCGCAGGCGGCGACGCTGGCGCTGGCCGGGCGGCTGGCCGAGGAAGCGGGCGCGGTGCCGGCGTTCGTCAATCTGGGCGGCGGCTTCGGCATCCCCTATTTCGCGGGCGACGTGGCCGTGGATGTCGAGGGCGTCGGACAGGCGCTGGGCGAGGCGCTGGACCGCCGGGCCAAGGTGCTGGCGGAAACCGGCTTTGCGGTTGAGCTGGGCCGGTGGCTGGTGGGCGAGGCCGGGGTGTATTGCACCCGCGTGGTTGATGTGAAGGAGAGCGGGGGCGAGACCTTCGTCGTGGTCGATGGCGGGCTGCACCACCAGCTGGCGGCGAGCGGTAATTTCGGGACGGTGGTGCGGCGCAATTATCCGGTGGCGGTGGCCGAGCGGATGAACGCTGCGCCGGTGATGACGGCGTCGGTCGTCGGGTGCCTGTGTACGCCGCTCGACCGGCTGGCCGACCGGGTGGCATTGCCTGAGGTTGCGGTGGGCGATACGATCGTGCTGTTCCAGGCGGGCGCCTATGGCGCGACGGCCAGTCCCGCGGCGTTTCTGGGCCATCCGCCGGCGCGCGAACTGTTCGTCGGGCCCGGCGAATAAGCCGCTGGAATCCCGTAATGGTGCGCCTTGCGGGAATTGCCTCTATACTCAACCCTATCTTTACCCCTTTGACAGCATAGCAGGGGCAGTCCTGCGCAGTCCCGATGCGGCTGCGCTCGTTCGGAACGAGGTATTGTAATGCGTCGCAGGCATGGTTTGGGCACAGGTGTGGCACTGGCGGCGCTGCTGGGCGGCTGCGCCGGAGGGACGACGCGTCCTGAATTGCCGCCAGCGCCGTTCGTGCAGGCGAAGGAAGCGCCGGGCGAGGCCTATGTCATCGGGCCGCTCGATCAGCTGAGCATCTTCGTGTGGCGCAATCCCGAACTGTCGACCAAGGTGCAGGTGCGCCCCGACGGACGGATCACCACCCCGCTGATCAACGACATGCCCGCTACCGGCAAGACGCCAGCGATGCTGGCCGACGATCTGAAACTGGCGCTGGGCGAATATGTGAAGGACCCGCTGGTTTCGGTGATCGTCGAGAATTTCTCGGGCACGTTCAGCCAGCAGGTGCGCGTGGTGGGGGCGACCGAAAAGCCCGCCTCGCTGCCCTATCGCGCCAACATGACGCTGCTCGACGCGATGATCGCGGTGGGCGGCCTCAACCAATATGCGTCGGGCAATCGCGCGCGGCTGGTGCGGTACGACCGGACGACGGGCAAGCAGTCGGAATTTGCCTTACGCATCTCCAGCCTGCTCAAGAACGGTGACGCCAGCGCGAACGTGAAGTTGCAGCCGGGCGACGTCATCATCATCCCAGAGAGCATGTTCTGAGATGGACGGGCTGTATGACGAGCTGAAGCTGATCCTGCACGCGATCTGGCAGCGGCGCTGGATCGCGCTGGCGGTGGCGTGGGTGGTGTGCCTCGCCGGGTGGCTGGCGGTGAGCCAGATCCCGAACAGCTATCAGTCGACCGCGCGGGTCATGGTGCAGATGCGGCAGGTGCTGCCGGGTGCCGAGGCGGCGGTCGCGCAGAACGATCAGGCGAAGAATATCGACCGCATCCGCCAGACGCTGACGTCGGCGGTGAACCTGGAAAAGGTGGTGCGGGGCACGTCGCTGAACGAAACGGTCGCCAACGACCGCGATGTCGGCGACCGGATCGCGTCGTTGCAGAATGCGATCAAGCTGACGCAGCAGCAGGACAATCTGTTCGAGATTTCGGCGACCTCGGGCAATCCGAAGGTCGCGCGCGAGGTCGTGCAGAAGATGATCGACATCTTCGTGCAGGACAACCTTGCCAGCGATCGCGACGCGACGGTGCAGTCGCTGCGCTTCCTCGACCAGCAGCTGGCGCAGCGGCAGAAGCAGCTGGCCGATGCCGAGGCGCGGCGGCAGGCGTTCCAGGCGCAATATATGGCGATGCTGCCCGGCACCGGGTCGCTCGACGACCGCATGTCGAATGCGCGTAGCGAACTGGCGCAGATCGATGGCGATCTCGCGGCGGCG
This sequence comes from Sphingomonas paucimobilis, assembly GCA_036946325.1. Classification (GTDB taxonomy): domain Bacteria; phylum Pseudomonadota; class Alphaproteobacteria; order Sphingomonadales; family Sphingomonadaceae; genus Sphingomonas; species Sphingomonas paucimobilis_A. Next base: position 1,029,623 of record JAQIJL010000001.1, on the reverse strand, counting down.
CAGTCGAGCCTGAGCGCGGCCAATGCACAGATGGCAGGCACGGCCGCGACGCTGCCGGGGACGGCGGGGACGGCGATGGTCGGGCCGGCGCGCGCGCGGCTGAATGCGATCGAGGGGCAGATTGCCGAGGGGCGCAGCCGCGGCTGGACCGACCAGCATCCCGATATGGTGGCGCTGAACCGCCAGCTGTCGTCGGCACGGGCGGCGGCGCGGGGCGAAGGTGGCGGTGTCAGCGGCGGGACGGCTGCGTCGCCCAACCCCTTCTACCTGCAGCTGCGCGCGACGCAGGCCGACCGGCAGGCGCGGGTAGCCGAACTGCAGCAGCGCAAGGGCCAGATCGAAAGCCAGCTGAACGGGTTGCAGGCGAAGATTTCGGCCGATCCGCAGGCGGCGGCGCAGCAGTCGCAGCTGGACCGCGACATCGCGTCGCTCAAGCAGCAATATGACGCGCTGTTTCAGGACCGCGAACAGGTGCGGCTGCGCAGCAGCGTGCAGACCGACACCGATGCTGTGAAGTTCAACGTCATCGACCCGCCGACCCAGCCGAGCAAGCCCACCGCGCCGAACCGGCCGCTACTGCTGCTGGGCGTGCTGGTCGTCGGGATCGGTGCGGGTGTCGCTATCGCGTTCGCGCTCAGCCGGTTGAAGACGAGCTTCGCCACCGCACAGAAGCTGGAAAAGATCAGCGGGATGCCGGTATTGGGTGCGATCGGCGAGGTGGTGACCGATGCGGTGCGCGAGACACGCAAGCGGCGGTTGAAGCTGTTCGCGGGTGGTGCCGGGGCGCTGGTAGGGGCATTCGTGCTGCTGCTGGGGTTGGAATTCGCCCAGCGCGGGCTGGTGGCGTGAGTGGGGATGACAAGGTGAACGACCAATCGCACCGGGCCATGCGCGCGTCGTTGCTGGAGCGCGCGGCGGATCGTTGGCAGCTGGGGCCGAAGCCCGAGCTGCCGCCGGTCGTCATCCCCGACTTGCCACCCGCCCCGCCCGTCGCGTTGCCGACGGCGAGGGCACCCGCGCGCAAGATGCCGCCGGCACGCATCCGCCCGGTCGATCCCGCGCGGATCGATCGCGAGATGCTGGCCGAGGCGGGGATGCTGGTGCCCGGCGGTCCGGTCACCGCGCTGGCCGAGGAGTTCCGGCTGGTGAAGCGCCAGCTGCTGACCACCGCCGCCGATATCGAGAAGCGCGACCCGCAGGCAGCGCGCATGGTGCTGGTGTGTTCGGCGCAGCCGGGCGACGGCAAGACCTTTTGCGCGATCAACCTCGCGCTGTCGCTGGCGGCCGAGCGCGACCTGCAGATTCTGCTGGTCGATGCCGATTTTCCGAAGCCCGACATTCTCGACCGGCTGGGCCTGCCCGCAGGACAGGGGCTGCTCGACGCGCTGGGCGATCCGGCGATCGATGTCGAAGCGCTGGTGATCCCGACCGACGTGCCGCAGCTGTCGGTGCTGCCGGCGGGCAAGCGGACCCATGCCGATACCGAATTGCTGCGCAGCGACCATGCGCAGGACGTGATGGAGCGGTTGCTGACCGCCGATCCCGACCGGATCGTCATCTTCGATTCGCCCCCGGCGCTCGCCGCATCGCCGGCATCGGTGCTGGCGTCGCTGGTCGGGCAGACGGTGCTGGTCGTCCGCGCCGATCGCAGCAGCGAATCGGACCTGCGCGAGGCGGTGGCGCTGCTCGACGGATGCGACGACATTCAGCTGTTGTTGAACGCCACGACCTATCGCGCGGAGGGGGCGCGGTTCGGCTATTACGGACAGGAGCAGGAATGATGCGCTGGCTGGCCCTGCCGGTAGCGGTGGCGGCGTCGGCTAGCCCGGCGCTGGCGCAGCGCGTCGAGATATCGCCCTATGTCGAGGCGGGGCAGGTGCTGCTCGCCGATCTGAACGATGGCGACGTCGTCACCTATACCCAGCTGACCGCCGGGGTGGATGCGACGATCACGACGCAGCGGGTGCAGGTCCAGGCGAATTATCAGTATCAGCGGCTGATCGACTGGGGCGATAATTTCGGCAGCGGCGACGTTCATTCGGGTCTGGCGCGCGCCAATGTGCAGATCACCCGCTGGCTGAATCTGGAAGGCGGCGCGATCGCCACCCGGGCGCAGGGCGATACGCGCGGCGGCGGGTTCGGGCCGCTGGTGAACGCCAGCAACGTCAACACCGCGCAGGTGTACGGCCTCTATGCCGGGCCGAGCGTCAATACGCGGGTGGGACCCTTCGCGGTCAACGGCACCTATCAGTTCGGCTATGTGAAGGCGGAGACGCCGGGCGTCGTCAACCTTGCGCCGGGGCAGCGGCGGTTGGACTATTATGACGAGGCGACCAGCCATCTGGTGATGGGTAGCGCGGGTACGCGTGCGGGCACGCTGCTGCCGATCGGTTTTACCGTGTCGGGCGCGTGGCTGCGCGAGGATGCGGGGCAACTCGATCAGAAGTTCGAGGGCGCGTACGGCCGGGTCGACGCGGTGCTGCCGATCACGCCGACGCTCGCCGCGGTCGGTGGCGTCGGGTACGAAAAGATCGAGGTGACGCAGCGCGATCCGCTGCTCGATGCGCAGAATATTCCGGTCGTCGACGGGGCGGGACGGTTCGTGACCGATCCGGCTTCGGCGCCACGCATCGCGTACGACACCGACGGCATCATCTGGGACGCCGGCGTGTTGTGGCGGCCGTCCCCGCGCACCGCGCTGCAGGCACGGCTGGGGCGGCGCTATGGATCGATGAGCTATACCGGGTCGCTGCAATGGCAGGTCAGCCCGGCATCGGCGTTGCAGGTCGGCGTCTATGACAGCGTGACGACGTTCGGGCGGCAATTGACCGGATCGCTGTCGCAGCTGCCGATCAACTATATCGGCGGCGAGGACCCGTTCGGCGCGCGCTATGGCGGATGCGTGTTCGGCGGTGGCGTGACGCCCGAGGGGACGTCGAACGCCGGCGGCTGCCTGACGCCGGTATTCCAGTCGGTGAGCGCAGCGACGTTCCGTGCACGCGGTATCGATGCGGTCTATTCGATCACGCGCGGACCGACCCGGCTGGGGCTGGGCGCGGGCTATGCCAGCCGGGCCTATTATATCCCGCCGGTGCCGGGTGCGGTCATCTATCGCACGCGCGACGAGAGCTATTATGTCCAGGGCTTCGGCCAGTGGGCGCTCGACAGCCGGTCGTCGGTCAGCGCGGACCTGTATGCGAATTACTTCGCCAGCGGGATCGAAGGCGGGCTGGACGCATGGGGCGGCGGCGCGCAGGGCGGCTATTATCGCAGCTTCGGGCGGGCCTATGGCAGCTTGACGGCCGGGGTGTACGGGTTCGATGTCGAACGCAGCCAGTCGGATTTGATCGCGCAGGCGTTGCTGGCGGTGGGCTTCCGGTTCTAGCGCGTCTTTCGCTCGCGGGGAACGCAGAAGAAGAAGCGGGACCCCGGCTCAAGCCCAAGGTGACGAAGAATCGGGTCGGGCCGCAACCTCTACAAGGCAGGAGCGGTTCGCACGAAAACCCGTTATTATAAACGAACATTCAACCGATTGGCGGGTACAAGCCCTCCATTGGAGACGATGATGTACGACAATCATTATGGCCTGACCGGTCGCCCGTTCCAGTTGACGCCCGATCCGGCGTTCTGGTTCGACACCGCCACCCATCGCAAGGCGATGGCGTATCTGGGCTATGGGTTGAGCCAGGGCGAGGGCTTCATCGTCATTACCGGCGATCCGGGGACGGGCAAGACGACGTTGCTCGGCCACCTGATGCAGACGATCGATCCCGAACGGCTGAACGTCATCCGCATCGTCACGACGCAGATCGAGGCGGATGACCTGCTGCGGCTGGTCGCGGCCGGGCTGGACGTCGACCATGACGGGCTGACCAAGGCGCAGCTGCTGACCGCGATCGAACGGGGCTTGCACAATGTCGCGCGGTCGGGGCGGCGCACGCTGCTGGTGATCGACGAGGCGCAGTCGCTGCCGGTCGGGTCGATTGAAGAATTGCGCATGCTGTCGAACTTTCAGGCCGGGGGCTATGCGCTGTTGCAGATTTTCCTGCTGGGCCAGCCGGAATTTCGCCAGCGGCTGCACGGATCGGACCGGCTGGAGCAATTGCGCCAGCGGGTGATCGCGATGCATCACCTCGACCCGATGGGCGTCGAGGAGGTGGGGCCGTATCTGGAGCACCGGCTGGGCGTCGTCGGGTGGAACGGCACGCCGAGCTTCAGCATGGATGCGATGGCGGCGCTGCACCGCTGGTCGGGCGGCGTGCCGCGTCGGCTGAACCAGCTGGCCAGCCGCGTGCTGCTCTATGGCGCGATCGAAGGGATCGAGCAGTTCGGGTCGCTGGATGTCGAACAGGTGATCGAGGATATGGACGGCGACGGCATGGGCGCCACCAGCCCCGAGCCGGCGACGCCGGTGCGGGTCGAGGTGGCGCCGGTCGCCGAGGCGACGCCGGTCGTCGATGCCGACCCGTTGCCGATGACCCCGCCGCCACCGCCGATGCCGCCGCGCCCGATCCATCTGTCGGTGGTCGATGTCGCGGGATGGCCGACGCCGGTCGTCGAGGAAGCTGCCGCCCCCTCGAATATGGCCGATCGCGACGCGCTGGTTGCGCGGATCGCGGCGCTGGAGGAACGGCTGGAGGAACAGGATGCGGCGCTGCGCCGGGTGCTGACGCTGCTGGTCGACTGGGTGGAAGGCGAACAGCGCCGCCCCGACCTGTCGTCGATCCGCGCCGCCGGCTGAGCGGATCGTGCCGTCGATGCGCAACGCGATGTCGGTCGATGTCGAGGACTGGTTCCAGGTCGGCGCGTTCGAGACGGTCATCGACCGGGGCGAGTGGGACTCGCTCGAATGCCGGGTGGAGGCGAATACCGACGCGGTGCTCGACCTGTTCGCTGCCAGCGGCGTGCAGGCGACCTTCTTCACGCTCGGCTGGGTCGCGCATCGCTTTCCGGCGCTGATGCGGCGGATCGTCGCTGGCGGGCATGAGCTGGCGAGCCATGGCTGGGATCACAAGCGGGTCTTCACCTTTACCGCCGAGGAGTTCCGCGCCGATCTGGCGCAGGCGAAGGCGGCGCTGGAGGATGCCGGGGGGCAGGCGGTCACGGGATACCGCGCGCCGAGCTTCTCGATCGACCGGCGGACGCCATGGGCGCACAGCGTGCTGGCGGAGGAAGGCTATGCCTATTCCTCGTCCGTAGCGCCGCTCGCCCATGACCATTATGGCTGGACCGATGCGCCGCGCGTGCTGCACCGGCCGGTTGCGGGCAGCGACCTGATCGAATGGCCGATCACGCTGGCGAAAGTGCTGGGGCGCGAAGTGTCGGCGGGGGGCGGGTTCTTTCGCCTGTTGCCGAACCGGGTGGTCGAGGATGCGGTGGTGCGCAGCAACCGGGCCGAGGCACATCCGGCGATGTTCTATTTCCATCCGTGGGAGATCGATCCCGGCCAGCCGCGCGTGAAGAATGCACCGTTGAAGTCGAAGGTACGGCATTATTCGCGGCTGGGGGCGATGGCGGGGAAGCTCGAACGGCTGATGGCCAACCATGCATGGGGCCGGGCCGACCGGATCGTCGCCGAGCGCGCGGGTTCGCTGTGATCGCGGTGCGGCGGGCCGAACTGGCCGATCCGGGGGAACGGGCGGCGGTCGAGGCGTTCGTCGCGGCGCATCCCGGGGGGACGCCGTTCCACTTGCCCGCATGGGGTGAGGCTACGGCGGCGGGGTGCGGACAGGATTTCCGGATGCTGCTGGCCGAAGACGGGGGCACGCTGAACGGCATCGTGCCGCTGACGCATGTCCGCTCGCCCTTGTTCGGCGCGGCGTTGGTGTCGACCGGGTTCGGGGTTGGCGGCGGGGTGCTGGCGACCGATCCGGCGTCGGGCGAGGCGCTGGCAGCGGCGGCCGTCGAGGTCGCGCGGGAACTGCGCTGTCCGACGATTGAGATGCGCGGCGGCGTGCCGATCGAAGGGTCGGGCTGGACGTGGGACGATACCCGCTATCTGGGGTTCGTACGGCCGCTGGCGGCGGATGACGATGCCGAATTGCTGGCGATCCCGCGCAAGCAGCGCGCCGATGTGCGCAAGGCGCTGGCCGAGCCGTTCGAGATCGCCATCGGGCGCGACCGGGCGGCGCTGACGGAGCATTTCCTCCTCTATGGGACGTCGGTGCGTAATCTGGGTACGCCGGTGTTTCCGCGGTCGCTGTTCGCCGAGGTGATCCGGCGGTTCGGCGAGGATGCCGATGTGCTGACCGTGCGGCATGGTGGTATCGCGGTGGCGAGCGTGCTGTCGGTCTATTGGCGGGGCACGGTCTATCCCTATTGGGGTGGTGGTACGGCGGCGGCGCGGGGGCTGCGCGCCAATGAGCGGATGTATTTCGAATTGATGCGCCATGCCCGGACCAAGGGATGCTCCGCGTTCGATTTCGGACGGTCGAAGGTCGGCACCGGGCCGGCGGCGTACAAGAAGAATTGGGGGTTCGTCGGCACGCCGCTGGGCTATCCGACCTGGACGGCGGATGGCGCCGCGCCGCGCGATGCCAGCCCGCTCAACCCCAAATACCGGTTGAAGATCGCGGCGTGGCAGAAGCTGCCGGTCGCCATCGCCAATCGCATCGGGCCGTTCATCGCGAAGGGGCTGGGGTGAGCGACATCCTGTTCCTCGCCCATCGTGTCCCCTATCCCCCCGACCGTGGCGACAAGGTGCGCAGCCATCATGTGCTGCGGCACCTGAGCGGGCTGGGTCGGGTGCATCTGGCGACCTTCGCCGATGATCCGCGCGACATGGGGCATGAGGCGGCGCTGGGACATTGGTGCGCGAGCGTGCGGGTGCTGCGGCGGACCAAGGGCAATGCGCGGGCGGCGCTCGAGGCGCTGGCGACCGGGCGGACGGTGTCGGAGGCGGCGTTCGACAGTCCGGCGATGCGGTCGGTCGTCGCGGAGCTGCTGGCGGCGCGGCGCTATGATGCGGTCTATGTCTATTCGGGGCAGATGGCGCAGTATGTGCCGGTCGATTTGGCCGTAGTGATGGATTTCGTCGACATGGATTCGGCGAAGTTCGCAGCCTATGCCGACGACGCGCGGGGGCCGATGCGCTGGATGATGCGGCGCGAGGCGGTGAAGCTGGCGGCGTTCGAGCGTCGGGTTGCGGGGCGGGCGCGGGCGTCGTTGCTGGTGAGTGAGGCGGAGGCGGAGCTGTTCCGGCGGACGTCGGGCGCCGAGCGGGTGGTCGCGATCGAGAATGGGATCGATACGGCGTTCTTCGATCCGGCGGACGCGGTGCCGGTCGAACAGGCGTGGCCGCTGATCGTGTTCACCGGCCAGATGGATTACCGCCCCAATATCGATGCGGTGCGCTGGTTTGCTGGCGAGGTGCTGCCGTTGGTGCCGGAAGCTCGCTTCGCGATCGTCGGACGAAGCCCGACCGCGGCGGTGCGGGCGCTGGAGAGCGAGCGGGTGGTCGTGACTGGCGAGGTCGCCGACGTGCGCGGGTGGATCGCGGCGGCGGCCGTGGTCGTGGCGCCGTTGCTGCTGGCGCGCGGCATCCAGAACAAGGTGCTGGAGGCGATGGCGATGGCGCGGCCGGTGGTCGCTTCGACTTCCGCTGCCGAGGGGATCGACCATCGCGGCACGATCAGGGTCGCAGGTGATGCGCCGGGGTTTGCGGGTGAGATCAGGGAGCTGCTGGCCGATCCGGTTGCAGCGAACACGCTGGGTCGGGCAGCGCGGGCGCGGACGGTCGAGCGCTATGGCTGGGATGCCCGGCTGGCCCCGCTGGCCGGACTGCTGGGGCTGGCATGAGTAGCGTGGCGCTCGACCGGCCCGTGGCGGCGGCGGACCCGGCATGGCGGCGAACGTTGCTGGCGCTGGGCGGCGTCTGGGGAGCGTTGCTGGCGATCTTTCACCGCGATGCGGTCGATATGGCGGACATCTGGTGGAATTCGACCACCTATGGCCATTGCCTGTTCGTCGGGCCGATTATCGGCTGGCTGGTGTGGCAGCGGCGGCGGGAACTGACGCAATTGACCCCGCAGGCATGGTGGCCGGGGCTGACCGTCGTCGCGGGTGGCGGGGCGGTATGGCTGATCGGTGAGGCGGCGGCGGTGGCGCTGTTCCGGCATGTCGGGCTGGTCGCGATGTTGCAGGGGGCGGTCATCACGCTGCTTGGCGCGCGGGTGGCGCGGGGCATCGCCTTTCCGTTGGCCTATATGGTGTTCCTCGTGCCGTTCGGCGACTTTCTGGAGCCGTGGCTGCAATCGGCGACCGTTTCGCTGACGATGCCTTTGCTCCACCTGCTCGGCGTACCGGCAGCGGTCGATGGCGTGCTGATCACCATCCCCAACGGCTATTTCGAGGTGGCGGAGGCGTGTTCGGGGTCGAAGTTCGTCATCGCCATGGTCGCCTATGGCGCGCTGGTCGCCAATGTCTGTTACGTCGCTTGGGCACGGCGGATGGCGTTTATGGTAATGGCGCTGGTCGTGCCGGTGCTGGCCAATGGCGTGCGGGCGGCGGGGACGATCTATGCCGCGCATCTGACCTCGGTCGAGGCGGCGACCGGTTTCGACCATATCGTCTATGGCTGGGTATTCTTCGCGTTGACGATGGCGGGGGTGCTGGCGCTCGGCTGGCGCTGGTTCGACCGCGATCCCGATGCGCCGTGGTTCGACGTGGCGAGCGTGCAGGCGATGCCGATGCGTATGGCGGACCGCTCGCTTGCCGCAGCGGCGGTGCTGGCGGTCGCGGTCGGCTTTGCCGGGTGGGGCTGGATCGTCGACCGGCGGGCGCAGGTGCTGCCGGCGCGCATCGAATTGCCGCAGGTGCCCGGATGGCAGCGGGTCGCGGTGGATGGTGAGCCATGGGTTCCGAATTTTCCGGGCGCTGACCATTTCCTGATCGGGCGCTATGGCGACGCGCAGGGGCGCAGCGTCGACATGGTCGTCGCACTCTATGGTTCGCAGGGCGAGGGACATGAATTGGTAGGGTTCGGAACAGGCGCGATCCGCGAGAACGACCGCTGGGTGCGGATTGCCGACACCGCGCCGATCGCCGGCAGCGCGTCGCTGCGCATGGCCGCGCCCGGCCCGGTCGAGCGCGAGGTCGCGACCTGGTATCGCATCGGATCGGTGACCACCGGCAGCGCGGACCGGGTGAAGCTGGAGACGCTGAAGGCGAAGCTGCTCGGTGGGCCGCAGCGCGGTGTCGCGGTGCTGCTGTCGGCGCGCAGGGACGGGCAGGAGCCACGGGAGGCGATCGCCGACTTCCTGCGCGCGGCGGGGCCGGTCGACGCGATCGCGGACCGTGCGGCGGGGATGCGGTAGGATGTGCGGGATCGCCGGTCTCTACCACAGCGCCCAGCCCAAGCCGGTCGATCCGGCGCGGATCGTGGCGATGACCGATGTGCAGGCGCATCGCGGCCCCGACGGGTCGGGGGTGTGGACCGCGCCGGGCGTCGGCCTCGGCCATCGGCGGTTGTCGATCATCGATGTCGCGGGCAGTCCGCAGCCAATGGCGCTGCCCGGCGAACAGGTCGTCATCACCTTCAACGGCGAAATCTACAACTTCGCCGAGCTGCGCGCCGAATTGCAGGCGACGGGTGCGGTGTTCCGGACGCAGGGCGATACCGAGGTGCTGCTGCACGCCTGGGCGGCATGGGGGCCGGACATGCTGGCGCGCCTGAACGGGATGTTCGCCTTTGCGATCCATGATGCGGGGCGGCAGGCGCTGTTCCTCGCGCGCGACCGGATGGGGGTGAAGCCGCTCCACTATGTCGAACTGGGCGATGGCGCGGTCGCGTTCGCGTCGGAGCTGAAGGGGCTGCTGGCGCACCCGCTGGTGCGGCGGACGCCCGATGCGGCGGCGATCGAGGATTATATGGCGCTGGGCTATGTGCCCGACGACGCCTGTATCGTCGCGGGGGTGAAGAAGCTGCCCGCCGGCCATTTCCTGCTGATCGAGCGCGGGCGGGGCGTGCCGCAGCCGGTCCGGTGGTGGGACGTCGACTTTTCGAAGCGTGCCAAGGGCAGCGCGCGTGACCTGCAGGCCGAACTGATCGGGCGGATGCGCGAGGGCGTGCGGTCGCGGATGGTCGCCGATGTGCCGCTGGGCGCGTTCCTGTCGGGCGGGGTCGATTCGTCGGCGGTCGTCGCGCTGATGGCGGAGACGAGCAAGTCGCCGGTCCGGACCTGCACCATCGGGTTCGAGGAAGCGGGCCATGACGAACGCGGCCCCGCCGGGCTGGTGGCGAAGCGCTTTGCGACCGACCATGCGGTGCTGACGGTGCGCTCCGACGATTTCGGGCTGATCGACACGCTGGTCGATGCGTTCGACGAACCCTTTGCCGATGCGTCGGCGCTGGCGACCTATCAGGTATGCGCATTGGCGCGTGAACGGGTGACGGTCGCGCTGTCGGGCGATGGTGCCGACGAGGCGCTGGCCGGGTATCGCCGGTACAAATTCCACGCGGCGGAGGAGCGGGTGCGGGCGCTGTTGCCACCGGGGTTGCGGGAACCGGTGTTCGGGGCGCTGGGCGATGTCTATCCCAAGGCCGACTGGGCGCCGCGCCCGTTCCGCGCCAAGACCACGCTGCTGGCGCTCGCGCAGGATGGCGACGAAGCCTATGCGCAGGCGGTGGGGGTGACGACGCCCGCGGTGCGGCAGGGGCTGTACGGGCAGGCGATGGCGCGAGAGCTGGGCGGCTATCGTGGCGAGGAACGCTATGTCGCGGCGATGCGGCAAGCGCCGGGGCGCGATGCGCTGGACCGGGCGCAATATGCCGATTTCCGGCACTGGCTGCCCGGCGACATCCTGACCAAGGTCGACCGGACGAGCATGGCGGTGGCGCTGGAGGCGCGCGAGCCGTTGCTCGACCATCGGCTGATCGAGTTCTGCGCGACGTTGCCGGCGAAGCTGCGGCTCCGCGGCGGTGAGGGCAAGTGGCTGATGAAGAAGGCGCTGGAGCCGTGGCTGCCGCGCGAAATCCTCTACCGGCCGAAAATGGGGTTTGTGACGCCGGTCAGCGCGTGGTTCCGGGGGGCTTTGGCCGATGAGGCGGCGGGGCTGGCGCGATCGCCGGTGCTGGCGACGTGGTTCGACCCTTTGTTCGTCGAGCGGCTGGCGGCCGAGCATCGGTCAGGCCGGGCCGAGCATGGCCGGACCTTGTGGCAGCTCGTGATGCTGGAGCGTAGTGCCCGCCGGCTGTTCGGATAGGCCCAAAGTTCACTAAGTTCACACTCGTGCGCGTTTCGTGCGGCGGGCCTCGTACCCTGTCAAACTGCGTTTCACTCTGTCAAATAGCGTCACCCCGGCGCAGGCTGGGGCCTCCCGGTACAGGGTGATGCAGGAGCCGCGAGAGACCCCAGCCTGCGCTGGGGTGACGTAAGCGGAAATCGGGTCTGTAGGACAGTCCTATACGTGCTCCCCGATCCAGCGGCGGAACAGGTCGGTCCAGAGCCGCTGCGGGCTGTCGATCGGCGAATGCAGCGCGCCCCAGCCATGGCCGCCCTTCTCGAACAGATGCGCCTCGACCGGCACTTTCGCCCGGCGGCAAGCGGCGAGCATTTCGAGCGACTGGTCGAGCGGGACGACGGGATCGTCGACCGAATGGGCGAGTAAGATGGGCGGGGTCTGCGCTGTTACCCGCGCCGGGATATCGTAGCGGCGATAGACGGTCATCGGGCCGTCGGGCTGGCCGGGGCCGCCGCGGTTCATCGCCGCGATATTGGTGACCGGGTAGACGAGGCCGCTGAACGCCGGTCGCGCCGATTGCCGGTCGGCGGCGTCGATGGCGGCATAGACCGGATCGTCATGGGCGATGGTCAGCGATCCGGCGAGGTGCCCGCCGGCCGAAAAGCCGCAAATGCCGAGCTTGGCCGGATCGATGCCATAGCGCGCGGCATTGGCGCGGATCAGGCGCATGGCGCGTTGCGCATCCTGCAACGGGACGTCCTGCTGATTGTCCCAGCCTTCGCCGGGCAGGCGATAGGCGAGCGCGAAGACGGTGATGCCGACAGGGGTCAGCGCCCTGGCGACGTCGATCCCTTCATTCTCGATTGAGACGAAGCCATAGCCGCCGCCGGGGATCGACAGGACGGCGGTGCCGTTGGGCCTTGCCGGGCGAAACACGCCGACGACCGGATCGGCGACGCCGCGCAGCCATAGCTCACGCATGTCGGGCCGCCCGTTCATCGACGGGGCATAGGTCGGCAGGGTCGGGCGAGCGCCGGGCGCCCGGCCGGGCCACAGGCGGAAATGTTCGCGCGGGGGCCACGGGGTGAGGCGTTCGCCGGCGAGCGCGCGACGGGCGGCGGGCTGCGCGCCGGCCTTTGCCGCCACCGGTAATGCCATGGCCGCACCCAAGATGGTCCGCCGGTCGATCATCCGCTCCACTCCCCCGTTTGTTTTCCGCAGCGTAACGACACTGCCGGCACAGGAAAAGCCGGTGACGGCCTAAAGCGCTCGACAATCGGCGGCGGGGCGATAGACCTTGTGTGGTCGGCGGGGGCCGGCGGGAACAGGGGGATGTTGCGTGAAGCGTTTCGTGGTGGTGGAGGCTGTCGCTCTGGCGGCGGCGGGGTTGCCGGCGCTTGCCTGGGCGAGCGAGACGCCGCTCTATCAACCGGCACCTGCCTGGGTCAGCGCGCCGCCCGCCATTCCCACAGGGCCGGTCGACGAATTGCCGCCGCTGGTCCTGCTCGATTTCCAGAAGCGGATCGATGGCGACAAGCTGACCTCCTATGTCCATCAGCGCACCCGGATCGCGAGCGCGGAGATGTTGTCGCAGGCGGCGACGCTGACGCTTCCCTGGGCGCCGGACAAGGGCGACCTGATCGTGCACGGACTGACGATCCTGCGTGGCGACCAGAAGATCGATTTGCTGGCGAAGGGCCAGAAGTTCACCGTGCTGCGCCGCGAACAGGCGCTGGAGCAGCGCGAACTGACCGGCATCCTGACGGCGACGATGGCGGTCGAGGGGCTGGAGGTCGGCGATCTGCTCGACCTGCGCTTCTCGGTCTCCGGGCGCGATCCGGCGCTGGGCGGACGGGTGCAGGACGTGGTGCCGCTGCCCGCGCTGCCGCTGCGCATCGGGGCCGGGCGGGTACGCTATCTATGGCCGAACGACAGCGCGCCGAAATACAAGCTGCTCGCGGATGGCGTGACGGCGACGCCGGTGCGCAAGGGCGACCTGACCGAACTGAGCTTCGCGCTGCCGGTGGTCAAACCCAAGGACATGCCGGAGGATGCGCCGGCACGCTATCGCCATCCGCCGTTGATCGAGGTGGCGAGCTTTGCCGACTGGGCCGATGTGTCGCGGACCTTTGCGCCGCTCTACAAGACCGACGGCCTGATCGCGCCGGGCGGCGCGCTGGCGGGCGAGGTCGCGGCGATCGAGAAGGCGGAGGCGACGCCGATCGGCCGGGCGCAGCGCGCGCTGGAACTGGTCCAGGGCAAGATCCGCTACCTGGCGGTCGGGATGGATGGTGGTAACTATCTGCCCCAAGCGCCTGTAAAAACGTGGGAAGTTCGCTACGGCGACTGCAAGGCGAAGACGCTGATGCTGCTGGCGATGCTCCACGCGATGGGGATCGAGGCGGAGCCGGTCGTCGCCAATGTCGGGCTGGGCGATGCGGTGCCGGAACGGTTGCCTAGCGCGGCGGCGTTCAACCATGTGTTCGTGCGCGCGACGATCGGTGGCGAGGTGCTGTGGCTGGACGGCACCGGCAACAATGCGCGCCTGCCCGACATTCGCGATACGCCGGGGGTCGGCTATGTCCTGCCGATCCGCGCTGCCGGCGCGGCGCCGATGCGGATCGAGACGCACCCCAATGCCCGCCCGATCGCGAGCGTGACGATCGACGCCGATGAGAGCGCGGCGGTCGACCTGCCCAGCCCGGTCGAGGTGACGATGGTGACGCATGGCCAGATGGCGGCCCAGTTGCGCGCGGCCAGGAGCCAGATCGGGCCGAAGGAACAGCACGAGCTGATCTCCACCATCCTGCAACAGGCGGTCGGCGAGGGGCAGTTCGGCGAAGGCACGATCACGCCCGACCCGGCGAGCGGCGATGTCGTCGTGCGGGCAAAGGGCGTGGTAAACACCAGCTGGGGCATGGAGGACCGGCGGCGCAAGCGGTCGCTGGGCGGTGCGCTGGGCGAGCTGAATTTTGCGCCCGATCGCAGTCGGCCCGACTGGACCAGCATCCCGGTCGCGGCACCGCCGCCGTTCGGCGTCGAACGGCACGTCCGCGTCAAACTGCCCGATGGTGGACGGGGCTTTACGCTGGAGGGTACGCCCGACGCCGATCAGCGGCTGGCGGGATATGTCGTGAAGCGGACGACGCGGCTGGCGGGCGGGACGCTCAGCATGGACGAACGCTTCGATGCGGCGGGCACCGAAGTGCCGGCGGCGCGGATCGCGGTCGAACGCGACGCGGTGGCGACCGCCAAGGCCAATGTCCCGCGTGTCGTGGCCCCGGTCGACACGCCGCGCCGCTGGACGCTGGACGACGCCGCGCTCGCCAAGTCGAGCCAGGTGCAGGCGATCCGCGCCATCTTCGGCAAGGCGATCGCCGCCGATCCCGACGAGATGAGCGGTTATCAGAGCCGGGCGGCGTTCGAATCGGGCATCGGCAATTATCGCGGTGCGCTGGCCGATTTGGACAAGGTGATCGCCAAGGAGCCGAGCGTCGAGCTGTATCTCCAGCGGTCCTACGCCCAGTTCAATCTCGGCGATCCGGCCAAGGCGCTGGCGGATGCCGAACGGGCGAGGGCGCTCGACCCGTCGGCCAACGGCGCGATCGCGCAGGTCGTGCAGACGCGTGCGGAGACCGGCGATCTGAAGGGCGCCGTCGCGCTGCTCGACGAACGGATCGCGCTGGGCGGGGAGTCGCGGTCGTTCCTGCGCCAGATGAAGGCGAGCGTAATCGGTGAATTCGGCGATCCCGGGGAAGCGGTAGCGCTCTACGATACGCTGATCGCCGAGAAGCCGGGATCGCCGACGCTGCTGAACGGGCGGTGCTGGACCAAGGGCACGCGAAACGTCATGCTCGATACCGCGCTGAAGGATTGCACCAAGGCGATCGAGCTGAGCGACGACACGCTGGCCGCGCTCGATAGCCGCGCACTGGTCTGGTATCGGATGGGACGGTATCCCGAGGCACTCGCCGATCTGGACACGGTGCTGGCCGCCAATCCCGATATGGCCGCCAGCCGCTATGTCCGCGCCGCTGTGCTGAAGGCGATGCAGCGCGACGCGGATGCGGCAGGCGAGCTGGCGCTGGCGCGGCGGATGAATCCGACGATCGACCGGCAATATGCCCGTTATGGGGTCAAGCCGTAGGGGGGCTTGCGCTCTTCCCTCAGCCGGCAAACGTCGCCCCAGCAGGCTGGCGCGTCCCGGTGATGGCGTGGGACAAGGGCCGCTTGAGGCCCCAGCCTGCGCTGGGGCGACGGTTCCGGGCAGGTGGGATCCTTGCCCGGAAACGTCGCGCACAAAAAAAAACGGCGGGGGATCGCTCCCCCGCCGTTTGCTTGTCCAGCGACGCGCCGACGGATCAGTCGAACATCTTGCCGAAGGCGCGCTTGGCGCGGTCCTTCCATGCACCGCGGTGGTAGGCGTCCGAGGCCAGCAGCGGCATAACCGAACCGGCTTCGGCGAACACCATCTGTTCGAGCGCGGTGTCGACCTTGCCCCAGCTCGCCGCTTCCTTCAGCGTCGACGAGGAGCAGGCGCCGTCGCGCACGTCGGCGACGGTGATCTGCACCGCGTATTTGTGCATCTCGACATCGTCGTGACCGAGGATTTCGGCGCAGACGACGGTGTCCTGGATGAAGTTCTTCGGCACGCCGCCGCCGATCATCAGCAGGCCGGTGGTGCCCGCCTTGATCTTGATGTCGGTCAGTTCGCGGAAGTCGGCAATGGCGTCGAGCACCATGTACGGCTTGCCTTCCTTCGCGCGGTCGACCTGGTGCTTGACCAGACCGAAGCCGGCCGAGCTGTCGACGAAGGCCGGGCAGAAGATCGGCACGTCATGCTCGTAGGCGAGCTTGACGAGGCTGTTTTCCTTCTTGCCGTGCTCCGACAGATACTTGCCCATTTCGCGGATGAAGGCGCGCGACGAATAGGCCTTCGGCTCCAGCGAATCCGCGATCTTGCCGATCGTATGGTCGCAATCCTGCAGCTGCTCTTCGTCGATATAGGTGTCGTAGATGCGGTCGATGTAGAGCGAACGCAGCGTGTTGTCGTCGGGGATTTCCAGCGCCTGATAATGCTTGTGGCCAAGCCCTTCGAAGAAATCCATGTCGACGATCGACGCGCCGGTCGCGACGACGCCGTCGATCATGTTCGAGCGCAGCAGTTCGGCGTACAGGTCCATGCAGCCGCCGGCCGAGGTCGACCCTGCGATCACGAGGAAGATCGAGCAGTCCTTGTCCTCCAGCATCTGATTGTAGATGCGGGTGGCGCGCGCGAGGTCGCGGCTGGTGAAGCTCATCTTGCCCATGGCATCGATGATCGGGCGGGCGTCGAACTTGGTGATGTCGACATGCTCGACGGTGGTCGAAAGCAGTTCGGCCTTGCGGGTGTCGTTGATCGTCGTGTCGGTCATGATGGTCCCATCATCATCGATAAGCCGTCGTCGTTATGGGGACGCGGAAACCCGGTTTGGCCTCCTGCCCACAAAGCGCGGGAGGAGCCGATGGCGGTCGCATAGCGGCAAAGCGATGCAAAGCCCACCCCCGGCCCCTCCTGCGTAAGTGCGGGAAGGGGGGAGATGGCTGGTTAGGATGGTGGCGTTACAGCTTGACGACGTTGTTCGAAACGAACGCCGGAACGACATCGAGTTCGATATACATCGACTCCATCGGCTCGTCGTCGGTCACGACGGTTTCGCCGTTGCCGAAGCCGTTGAACGCGGTGCGCATGGCCGAGCCATAGGCGCCGAGCATGCCGATCTCGAAATAATCGCCGCTGCGGGTATCGGCCGGAAGCGGGAACGGACCCTGCATCTGGTCGATATCGTCGCAGGTCGGACCCCAGAAGCTGAAGTCCATGTCGCGGGCGTCCGATTCCGGCTGCCGCAGCAGCTGCACCGGATATTTCCAGCCGATATGCGCGGCATCGAACAGCGAGCCATAGGCGCCGTCGTTGATGAACAGCTCCGACCCGCGGCGGTGTTCGACCCGGACGACCACCGACGCATATTCGGCGCACAGCGACCGGCCCGGTTCGGCCCAGAGTTCGGCCGAATAGCTGATCGGCAGGCTTTCGAACGCGCGGTGGATCGTTTCGAAGAAACGCTCCAGCGGCGGCGGGGTCATGCCGGGATAGCGCGACGGGAAACCGCCACCGACATCGATCACGTCGACGGTGACGCCCGCTTCGACAATGGCGGCGCGGACGCGCTCCATCGCATTGGCATAGGCGTCGGGCGACATGGTCTGGCTGCCGACATGGAAGCAGATGCCGAGCGCATCGGCGACCTGGCGGGTCGCGATCAGCAGATCCTTTGCCTCACCCTGCGCCACACCGAACTTCGACCCGAGCGAGAGCTTCGCATATTCCGACGACACGCGCATCCGCACGCACAGCGTCAGGTCGGTCGCGCCCTCGGTAGCGGCGACGATCTTGTGCAGTTCGTCCATGCTGTCGAGCGAGAAGGTACGGACGCCATGCTCGAAATAAGCTTCGGCAATCGCTTCCGGCGCCTTGATCGGGTGCATGAAGTGGCAGGTCGCGTCCGGCAGCGTCGACTTCACCAGACGAACCTCGCCGATCGACGCGGTGTCATAGTGGACGATGCCGTTGTCCCACAGGACACGGAGCAGGTCGGGCGACGGATTCGCCTTTACCGCATACATCGAGCGCCCCGGAAACTTCTCGACGAAGAATCGGGCTGCGCGCGCTGCGGCGTGCGGGCGAACGAGCGTGACCGGTTCGACCGGTCGGCGCTCTGCAATGTCGATCCCGCGCTCGAACGAGGAGCTACGGGCGATAAAGGGGGCAGCTAGCCCCAGCGCGCTATAGTGCTTGGCCAATTCAAGGGACCTCCAATTGCCTTTCGGCATACGGTGACAAAAGCTGCCTTGCGGTTGGAAGTCCCATGGGGCAGCGGAGGCGCGATCTATGACCCCGAAACCTTGATGTAAAGTGTCTGTGCGGCAGAAAGTGCAATTTATGACGATAATGCGACAACCCACCCGCGCCGGGGTTCGCGACGCTGCCGCGAAGATCGCCGACATCCTGCCGGCTTCGCCGTTGATAATCAGGGAAATCAATGGCTTGGCAGTGGCGTTCAAGATGGAATCGTTGCAGCCGATCGGGGCGTTCAAATTGCGGGGTGCGTGGCACCGATTGACCGCGCTGAGCGACGAATCGCGGGCGCGGGGCGTGGTCGCCTTCTCGTCCGGCAATCATGCGCAGGGCGTTGCCTGGGCGGCGAAGCGGCTGGGAATCGCAGCGACCATCGTGATGCCCGCCGATGCGCCCGCCGCCAAGCTGTCGGCGACGATGGCGCTGGGGGCGGAGGTCGTCCGCTATGACCGCGCGACCGAGAGTCGCGAGAAGATCGCCGCGCACCTGGCGCATGCGCGCGGTGCGACGCTGGTGCCGAGCTTCGACGATGCATGGGTGATCGAGGGGCAGGGATCGGCGGGGATCGAGGCAGTGGCGCAGATGGCGGCGGCGGGGCTTCCGGCACCGGTGCGGGTCGTGGTGCCGTGCGGCGGCGGCGGGCTGGCCGCCGGTCTCGCGCTCGCGCTGCCCGAGGCGGAGATCGTCACGGTCGAGCCGGAAGGGTGGGACGATATGCGCCGCAGCCTGGAGGCGGGGTGGATCGAGCCGGTGGGCGATGCGCCGCCGCCGACCGCCTGCGACGCGCTCCAGACGACGCGGGTGGCGGAGCGGACGTTCGATGTGCTGTCGCGACGCGGAGCGACCGGGGTCCCGGTCAGCGAAGCCGAGATCGCGGAAGCCCAACGCTGGGCGATGCGGCGTCTGCGCAGCGTGGTCGAGCCGGGGGGCGCGGTCGCGCTGGCGGCGATCCTGTCGAAGCGGGTGGCGGTAGCGCCGGGGACGCTGGTGCTGGTGTCGGGCGGCAATGTCGACGCTGCGGAGTATGCCAGGGTGCTGGCGGCATGACGCAGGGGCCGGCGGGTACGCTGCTCGCGATCCTGATGCTGGTCGCGGTGCTGCTGGTCGTGTTCGGCGTGCGGATGATCGCGCGGGGCGAACGGCGCAACGGGGTGTTGATGCTGGTGTGCGCCGTCGTGATGATCGGCAATGTGGCGATCTGGACGGTGTAGGGTGCACGGACGCGCGGCGGGCAGGAAGGCAGGGATCGGCCGCAGCGCTCAGCCGCCCTTCTCACCGCATCCGGTCTGAGGAGAAGCGTCAGGCCGGATCGAGGCCGGCGGGGTGCGGCTTATGCCGCAGTCCGGGTGACGGGATCAGGAACCGTCGCGGCTGGACACCATGGACGTCCCGGCATTGGCCCGCTGGCGCAGCGCTTCGGCGGTGACGTCGGCAGCGGCGGCGTCGACCTGCGACCATTCGGTCGGTGTGCGGCAGATGCGCATCGACATGATCGATCCGGTCGCGGTGTCGCGACGGCAGATCTTCTTTTCGGCCTTCGGCTTTTCGGGTGCCGCGACCGGCTGGGCGGGCGCCGCCTGAAGCGCGGTGGCGAGAAGGAGGGCGGTCAGCATGGCGGTTTCGTCCGTTCGGATGAGGATGCGCCATCCTATGCCTGCCATTCAATATGGCAAGCTGGATAAATGATGGTGTGGCGGGCGGGGCGACGCGGCGGAGCCGCGTCGTCGGTCGGCACTGGGCGCGCCGCAGGCCGGGCTGGCGCGCGAGGCGCGGATTAGCGTCGCTAATCCGCCCGTGCCAGCCTCACTTAATCGGCGAGTTCGGGTCCAGCCGCATGTCCAGATACTTGTCCACGCTGCCCATCAATTCGGGCATCTCGTTCTGGAAGAAGTGGTTGGCGCCCGGAATCGTGTCGTGATGGATCGTGATGTGGCGCTGCGTGCGCAGCTTGTCGACCAGCTTCTGCGTGGCGGCCGGGGTCACGACCTCGTCCGCGTCGCCCTGAATGATGATGCCCGAGGAAGGGCACGGCGCGAGGAAGGTAAAGTCGTACATGTTGGCCGGCGGCGCGATCGAGATGAAGCCGCGGATTTCCGGGCGGCGCATCAGCAGCTGCATGCCGATCCACGCGCCGAAGCTGACGCCGGCGATCCAAGTCGTCTGCGCTTCGGGATGGAAGCTCTGCACCCAGTCGAGCGCCGACGCAGCATCCGACAGCTCGCCGACGCCATTGTCGAAGGTGCCCTGGCTCTTGCCGACGCCGCGGAAATTGAAGCGCAGCGTCGCGAAACCGCGGCGCTGGAACGTCTTGTAGAGTTCCTGCACGATGCGGTTGTTCATCGTGCCGCCCGACGAAGGATGCGGGTGCAAGATCATCGCGACGGGCGCGCGCGGGCGCGGTGCCGGGGCGAACCGGCCCTCCAGTCGACCTTCGGGACCGGGGAAGATGACTTCGGGCATGGGACGTCCTGTTATGATCTGGGCGCGCGGATGGCGCGACGGGTGTTGGCGGCTATATAGGCGGACGCAATCGGAACGGAAGTGTTTTGACGACCCGCATCTATCTCGACCATGCCGCGACCACCCCGATGCGGCCCGAAGCCGCCGCTGCCGTCACCGAAGGAATGGCGCGCTGGGCCAATCCGTCCAGCCCGCATGCCGAGGGGCGGGCGGCCCGTCGGGCGCTGGAGGATGCGCGGGCGCGGATCGCCAAGGCGCTGGGCTGGGATGGCGACGTCATCCTGACCAGCGGGGCGAGCGAGGCGCTGGCGATTGCGCTTGGCGGACGGGACGCGGTAGCGACCAGCGTCGAGCATGACGCGGTGCTGCGGGTGGCCGGACGCCAGCGGCTGGCGGTGAGCGCGGACGGACTGGTCGACGTTTCCGGCGTGCCGGATCGACGGGTCGCCGTGCAGTCGGCCAATAGCGAAACCGGCGTGTTGCAACCGCTGGATGGCGTGGCGGCGAGAGCCGGGGTACTGGTTGCCGACTGTTCGCAAAGTGCGGGCAAGCTGCCCTTGCCGCCCGCCGACCTGATCGTGGTGTCGGCGCACAAGCTGGGCGGGCCGCCGGGGATCGGCGCGCTGCTGGTGCGCGATTTCGCGCTGCTGACGCCGACCGGCGGGCAGGAGCAGGGCTATCGCGGGGGTACGGAGAATTTGCCGGGAGCACTGGGCTTTGCCGCCGCGCTGGAGGCACCGCGCGAGTGGTTCGATCGGGCGGCGATGCTGCGACGCGAACTCGACGAGGTGGTGCGCGGGAATGGCGGCGCGATCATTGCCGACACGTCGCCGCGGATCGCGACGATCGCCGCCTATCGGATGCCGGGGCGGTCGGCGGCGGCGCAGTTGATGCGGTTCGATTCCGCCGGCTTTGCGGTGTCGGCGGGGAGCGCCTGTTCGTCGGGAACGCTCAAGACCAGCCATGTCCTGACCGCGATGGGGATCGATGCCAAGGCGGCAAGCGAGGTGATCCGCGTCAGCTTCGGCTGGACGACGACCGCCGCCGACGTCGAACGGTTCGCGGCGGCGTGGAAGGCGATGGCGTGACCTATCTCGACTATCAGGCGACGACGCCGCTTGCGCCCGAAGCGTTCGAGGGGATGGTGCCGTGGCTGCGCGACCAGCACGCCAACCCCCATTCACCGCATCGGGAAGGGCGCCGGGCCAAGGCAGCGGTGGAGGTCGCGCGGGGCCAGGTTGCGGCGGCGCTGGGTGTGACGGGTGGACGGCTGTTCTTCACGAGCGGTGCGACCGAGGCGGCGAACTGGGCGATCACCGGTACGTTCGCGCGGATGCGGGCCGAGCGGCCCAATGTGGTGACGATCGCTACCGAACATGCCTGCGTTCTCGACACCGTGCAGGCGTTGGGTGCGGAGGTCGTGGTGTTGCCCGTCGGCAGGGACGGGCTGGTCGACCGCGCGGCGGCTGCAGCGGCGATCGACGGGCGCACCGCCATCGTCGCGGCGATGCTGGCCAATAACGAGATCGGCGTGTTGCAGCCGATCGCGTGGCTCGGCGAACTGGCGCGGGCGGCGGGGGCGGTGATGTTCTGCGACGCGGTGCAGGGGTTCGGCCGGGTCGACTTGCCGGTCGACGCCTGCGACCTGATCGCGGTGTCGGCGCACAAGGTCCATGGTCCGAAGGGGGTCGGCGCGCTGTGGGTTCGCGATGGGTGCGAACCGGCGGCGATCCTGCATGGCGGTGGGCAGGAAGGCGGTATCCGTTCGGGTACGCTCAGCCCGGCGCTGTGCGTCGGCTTCGGGGTCGCGGCGACGTTGCTGTCCGATGACGACCGGGCGCGGGCGCAGCGGCTGTGGCGGGTGGCGCGAGGGATATTGTCGGGACCGGACTGGGTCTTGAACGGCAGCGAGGACGAGCGCTGGCGCGGCAATCTGAACGTGCGGATGGACGGGCTGGACGTTGCAAGGTTGATGAGCGAGTGCCGCGACATCGCCTTTTCCGCCGGTTCGGCCTGTTCCAGCGGATCGGGGCGGAGCAGTCATGTGCTGCGCGCGCTGGGCCTTACCGAGCGCGAGGCACGGTCGTCGATCCGGATCGGGTTCGGACGCTATACGCAGGAGGAGGAACTGGTGCAGGCATTGCGGGCGATCGACCGCGCGGCGCGGGGGCAGCGATGATCGTTCGCTTCGTGCGTGCCGATGGCCGGGTCGAGGAGGCACGGGGCGCGTCGGGCGACCGGCTGCTCGATCTGGCGCAGGCCTATGATCTGCCGCTGGAGGGAACATGCGGCGGGCAGATGGCGTGTTCGACCTGTCACATCATCGTCGATCCGGCGGATTTTTTGCGTCTGCCCCCGGCGAGCGAGGAGGAGGAGGACATGCTGGATTTCGCCGAGGGTGCGGTCGCGACCAGTCGGCTGGCGTGTCAGATCGTGCTGGACGAGTCGCTGGGCGACCTGACCGTCCGGGTGCCGGCTGCGGCGCGGGATGCGCGGCGGTAACGCTCGGTCAGGAGGACGATGACGGCGCCTGCGGTATAGGCGACGAAATCCTGCGGATCGAACCCGCTGCCCAAAATGGTCCGCGCCCAGCGATTGCCCGACAGGCCGATATGGTCGAGCAGGCGGACATATTGGGCGAACTCGATCACGAAAGCGGTCAGCAGGGCCAGCACGGTGGCCGGCACCACGCTCAATCGCGTGATCGTGCGCAGCCCGGTATAGACGAGCACCACCGCCAGCGCGTCGCCGACATAGGGGCGGATGATCGCGTCGCGGACGAACAGCGCGATGGCGATCTCCAGCACCAGCAGCACCAGCGTCAGCGCGGCATAGCGTATGTCGAACCGCATGGCGTTCCTCCCCGACCCGGCATTGGCATGGCGTGCGACGGGCGGCGATGCAACCGCTTGCCCCGGGACGCCCCCACCGCCTAAAGACCCGCGATGACCGTGAACGTCGATATGGGGACGGACCCGGCGGGCAAGACCGTTCCCCTTGATCTCGAAGAATTATTGGCCACCCGCCTGCTGGTGCAGGGCAATTCGGGGTCGGGAAAGTCGCATTTGCTGCGCCGGTTGCTCGAACGCAGCGCCGGCCATGTGCAGCAGGTGGTGATCGATCCCGAAGGCGATTTCGTGACGCTCGCCGGGGCATATGGCCATGTCGTAATTGAGGCCGCCGACCATAGCGAGCGCGAGGTCGCGAAATTTGCGACGCGCGCACGGGAACATCGTGCGTCGGTGGTGCTGAGCCTCGAGGGCCTCGAAGCCGAGGGGCAGATGAAATGTGCGGCCGCGTTCCTGAACGCGCTGTTCGATGCGCCGCGCGAGCATTGGTATCCCGCTTTGGTCGTGGTCGACGAGGCGCAGCTGTTCGCACCGGCGGGCGGCGGCGAGGTGGTCGAGGAAGTGCGCCGTGCCTCGCTATCGGCGATGACCAATTTGATGTGTCGCGGGCGCAAGCGCGGGCTGGCCGGCGTGATCGCGACGCAGCGGCTGGCGAAGCTCGCCAAGAACGTCGCGGCTGAAGCGTCGAACTTCCTGATGGGCCGGACCTTTCTCGACATCGACATGGCGCGCGCCGCCGACCTGCTGGGCATGGAGCGGCGGCAGGCGGAGGCGATCCGCGATTTGCAGCGTGGGCATTTCCTCGCGCTGGGACCGGCGGTGTCGCGGCGGCCGCTGTCGATCAAGATCGGGCCGGTGCAGACCTCGGCGCGGAGCGGGAGTCCCAAGCTGACTCCGCTGCCGACCGCGCCGGTCGCCGACATCAAGGATTTGTTGCTGGCCCCGGTCGAGGCGATGCTGCCGCTCGGCCCGCCGATCCGCCATGTCGCACCGCCCGAGGCGGTCGAGGCGGCGATCGCCGCGCCGTCCCGGCCGAGCGTCGCGCCCGACCTGCCCGAACGCAGCGCGGACGAGACCGACAGCATCGTCGCCGAGGTGCTGCGGGCGCTGGTCGAGGATGAGGGCGAGCAGCAGCGCGCGGCGGCGGTGCTGTATCAGGATTTCGACGTTCGGTGCCGGATGGTCGGCTTGCCGCGCCCGCCGCTGGACCTGCCCGCCTTCACCCGGCGGCTGGCGTGCGCGCGCGCCGGGATATACGACGCGCCGGACGCGGAATGGGCGCAGGCGCTGGCGATCGCCGATGTGCTGCCCGACGATATGCTCGGCGCGTTCATGCTGATCGCGCGGGCGGCGCGGGAAGGGCGGCCGTGCCCCAGCGATGCGGAAATCGCGCGGACCTATGGCACCAGTTCGCTTGGCCGGGTGAAGCGCATGCTGGCCTATATCGAGGGGCGTGACTTGCTGGTGTGTCGGATCGATCTGGCGGGGAAGCGATCGATCGCGTTGCCGCATCTGGGATGGACGACCGATGCGGCCGAGGCGGCATAGGTCCTCCCCGGCACGGGGAGGGGGACCGCCGCGAAGCGATGGTGGAGGGGGATGTCCAAGCAGCGCATCCCTTGCGGAAGCCCCCGTCCACCAGCCTGCGGCTGGTTCCCCTCCCCGTGCTAGGGAGGATTTTACGGTCTCGAATACCGATCCTTCAGCAATCGCCACGCCGCGCGCAGGCCGTATGCTTCACCGCCCTTGGCCCGACCCGGTTTCGCCGACGCGCGCCACGCGAAGGTGTCGAGATGTGCCCACACTGTGCCGGGCGTCACGAAACGGCGCAGGAACAGCGCGGCGGTGACCGCGCCGGCCATGCCGCCCTCCGGCGCATTGACCATGTCGGCGATGTCGGACTTCAGCAGATCGTCATAACCGTCCCATAGCGGCATCCGCCACAACGGGTCGCCCTCGGCAGTACCCGCGGCGAGCAGGTCGGCGGCGAGGGCTTCGTCATTGGCGAACGTCGCGGGCAGGTCCGGCCCCAGCGCAACGCGCGCGGCACCGGTCAGCGTCGCGAAGTCGATCAGCAGCTCGGCCGATTCCTCGCAGGCTCGGGCCAGTGCGTCGCCGAGGATTAGGCGTCCCTCCGCATCGGTATTGGTATTCTCGACCGTCAGCCCCTTGCGGCTGTTCAGCACGTCACCGGGGCGGAACGCGTCGCCCGACACGCTGTTTTCGACCGCGGGGATGAGGAGGTGGAGGCGAACGGGCAGGTGCGTTTCCATCACCAGCCCGGCCAGCGCCAGCGCATGTGCCGCCCCGCCCATGTCCTTCTTCATGAGGCGCATGCCGGCCGATGGCTTGATGTCGAGGCCGCCGCTGTCGAAGCATACGCCCTTGCCGACCAGCGCGACTTTGGGGTGCGTGGGGTTGCCCCAGACCAGTTCGATCAGGCGCGGTTCGCGGCCCTTTGCGGCGGCCTTGCCGACCGCGTGGATCATCGGATAGCCGGTTTCGAGGTCGCGGCCGGTGGTGACGGTGACGGTCGCACTGTGCGCTTCGCCGAGCGCCCTTGCTTCCGCTGCGAGTTCGGCGGGGCCGAGGTCGGCGGCGGCGGTGTTGACGAGGTCGCGGACGCGGGCGGTCGCGGCGACCTGTCGCAGCGCTTCGTCGATCTGCGCCGGGTCACGCGACAGGAGGATGCGGGGGGCGTCGTCCTCCGCCTTGCGGTAGCGAGTGAAGTGATATTGCGCGGTGGCCCAGCCAAGTTTTGCGGCGCCCGGGGTGCCGCTGGCGAGGCGGTAGCTGCCGGGCGGAAGCTGCGCGGGAAGGTGCGCTAAATCCCAGGTGGAAAGCTTCGCCGGGTCGGCGACGATGGTGGCGACCGACCATGTGTCGGGCTGTTCGCCGGGCAGGGTCGCGGTCTTGCCGGGCTTTGCGGTCAGGCGCTGAGCGGTTGCAGCGCCGCGGACGCGCGGCGGCTGCGACGCGAGCCATGCGTCGAAAGCGGCGGCGGGGATCAGGTGGATGGTGCGGGCGTCCTGCCCGCGGTCGGCGACGATCGTCGGTGTCATGGCTGTGATCGTGGAGGTGGCGAGGAGAAAACGCAATCCTCCCCGGCAGGGGGGGGGGGGCAGCCACCGGCTGGTGGGTGGCTTCCACAGGCGGTTCGCTGCCGGCCATCCCCCTCCACCACCGCTTGGCGGCGGCCCCCCTCCCCGTGCCGGGGAGGATTTCAGGCTAGCGGCACGCCGTACAGGTCGTGTTCGTCGGCTTCCTCGACTTCGACCTTCACGATGTCACCCTGCGCCAGATGACCGGCGTCGCGCAGGAAGACTTCGCCGTCGATCCCCGGAGCGTCGGCGGTGCTGCGGCCGGTCGCGCCGCCTTCTTCGCCGACTTCGTCGATGATGACGTCGATCGTCCGGCCGATCTTGGCGGCGAGCTTCGCGGCCGAGATCGCGGCGGTCTTTTCCATGATCCGGGCGTAGCGTTCTTCCTTGACCTCCTCCGGCACCGCATCGGGCAGGGCGTTGGCGGCCGCGCCCTCAACGGGTTCGAAGCGGAACGCGCCGACGCGGTCGAGCTGTGCTTCGTCGAGCCAGTCGAGCAGATATTGGAAGTCCGCCTCGGTCTCACCGGGAAAGCCGACGACGAAAGACGAGCGGATCGCGATGTCCGGGCAGACCTCACGCCAGCCGCGCAGGCGTTCGAGCACCTTGGCGTCGTTCGCCGGGCGCTTCATCGCCTTCAGGACGTTGGGCGATGCGTGCTGGAACGGGATGTCGAGATAGGGGAGCACCAGCCCCTTCGCCATCAACGGGATGACGCTGTCGACATGGGGGTAGGGATAGACATAGTGCAGCCGCACCCATGGCGTGATCGCCCCGAGTTCGCGGGCGAGATCGGTCATGTGCGGCACGACCTCGCGGCCCTTCCACGCACGCGGTTCGCGGCGGATGTCGATGCCGTAGGCCGAAGTGTCCTGGCTGATGACCAGCAGTTCCTTCGTGCCGGCCGCGACCAGTTTCTCCGCCTCGCGCAGGATCGCGTCGGGGCGGCGGCTGACGAGGTCGCCGCGGATCGACGGGATGATGCAGAAGGAGCAGCGGTGGTTGCAACCCTCGGAAATCTTGAGATAGCTGTAATGGCGCGGCGTCAGCTTCAGCCCGCTTTCGGGCACCAGATCGACGAAGGGTGAGGGGATGGGCGGCGCGGCTTCGTGTACGGCCTCGACCACCTGTTCGTACTGGTGTGCGCCGGTGACGGCCAGCACCTGCGGGAAGCGGGCGCGGATCGTCTCCGCCTCCTGCCCCATACAGCCCGTGACGATCACGCGGCCGTTCTCCGCAATCGCCTCGCCGATGGCTTCCAGCGACTCTTCCTTGGCGGAATCGAGGAAGCCGCAGGTGTTGACCAGCACGACGTCGGCGCCGGCATAGTCGGGCGACATCTGATAGCCGTCGCTGCGCAGCTTGGTCAGGATGCGTTCGCTGTCGACCAGATTCTTGGGACAGCCGAGCGAAACCATCCCGACACGGGGGGGCGAAGGAAGACGAGTTGCCATGATCGCCGCGCACATAGCGATTTTGGCGAAAAATGATAGGGGGTGGGGGGAACCTATTGCCGGAACAGGAAGAAGGCGCCCCCGGCGATCAGGGTGAAACCGATCATGTGGTTGACCGTGATCTTCTGCCCCAGATACGCGACCGAGAAGATCGCGAAGACGGTGAGGGTAATGACCTCCTGCATGCCCTTCAGCTGCGCCGCCGAATAGACCTGCGACCCGATACGGTTGGCGGGCACGGCGAGGCAATATTCGAAAAAGGCGATGCCCCAGCTGACGACGATCACGAAGAACAGGGGCGCGCCCTTGTGCTTCAGATGGCCGTACCACGCGAAGGTCATGAAGATGTTCGAGGCGATCAGCAGGACGATCGGCCACAGGCGGGCGGCATCGGGCATTATCGGGTCACCACTTCGACGATCGTGTCGCCGGGTTGCAGGTTGCGGGCTTCGGCGCTGTCGAACCGAATCTTACTGCCCTGCCTATAGATGCGCAGGCCGAGACCGGTGGTGATCGCCGACAGCGGCTGGCCGACCTCGTGCACCGCGACCGGCCGTTCGGACAGCGCCACCGCTCCGTCGATCGACGCCAGATCGAGCATATAGTCGGCGACGTGCGGGCCGCGACACGATCCGGCGAGCAGCAATCCGGCGAAGCTGACCGGGTTGATGACGGTCGTCGCCCCGGCGGCACGCGCCGGAAATTCATTGTCCTCCGCCTTGACGATCACGCTGATCGTCAGGTCGGGGGCCAGGTGGCGTGCGGTCAGCGTCACCAGAATCGACGTGTCGTCGCGTCCGGTCGCGACGATCAGCGCGCGGGCCTTTACGACGCAGACATCGTTCAGAGTCGCGTCGCGGGTGGCGTCGGCCTGCATCACGATGCAGCCGAGCTTCTGTGCCGCGTCCAGATTCGCCTGTGCCGGATCGATGACCACGATGCGGCGGGTATCCTCGCCCCGCGCGATCAGTTCGTCGACTGCTTCGGAGCCGGTTTTGCCGAAGCCGGCGACGACAATGTGTCCGGAAAGTTTTTCCTGCAACAGCGCCATGCGCCAACGCTCCCAACTGCGCCGAAGGACGAATTGATAGGTCGTGCCGATGAACAGCAGCACGACGAACACCCGGATCGGCGAAACGATCAGCGCATCGAAAAGTCGCGCGCGTTCGGTGACCGGCGCGATGTCGCCATAGCCGGTCGTCGTGATCGAGATCATCGTGAAGTAGATGACGTCGATGAAGCTGACCGACCCGTCATAATTGTCGCGCAGGCCTTCGCGGTCGAACCAGTGGACGCCGATGGCGATGCCGACCAGCGCCAGCACCGCGACGACCCGCCACAGGATCGACGCCCAGACCGGCAGCGACGACGACTGCCGCAGGATCGCCCGCCGGGCGGTCGTCTTCACCGACGCGGCAACCGGGTCAGCGGATCGACGGGCGTGCGACCGGCGCGCATTTCGAAATGGACCATCGGCCGGTCGGCAAAGCCCGAATCGCCCGACAGCGCGATCTTCTGCCCCTTCTTCACCGCCTGTCCGCGCTGGACGAGCAACTGGCTGGCATGGCCATAGACGGTGGTCAGCCCGCCGCCATGACGGACGATGACGACGCCGCCAAGGCCGGGCACGCCGGTCCCGACATAGGCGACGGTGCCGTCGGCCGCCGCGCCGATCGGGGTGTCCACCGGCACCGCGATCTTGATGCCGTCGTTCCGTTCGCCGCTGGCACCCGCGCCGAAGCGCTTGAACAGGCGGCCGTCCACCGGCCAGGCGAAGGTGCCGGGTGTCGTTGCCGGTGCGGCGATGGCGGCGGTGGAGGGAAGCACGCGCCGCGGCGAGGTGACCGCGACCGCGGGCTTCTCGTTCGGCTTGATCGCCGGTTCGCCGCCGGTCAGGATGTCGTCGATATCGAGCCGGAACGCGGCGGCGCGCTCGGCGGCCGAGCGCGGGATCGCGTCGCCGGGGATCAGGATGCGCTGGCCGGTGCGCAGGATATAGGGTTCGCTGAGCGCATTGACGGTGACGACCTGCGACCAGTCGACGCCATAGGCGCGGGCGATCGCGATCCCCGTCTCGCCCTCATGCACCATATGATAGCGACCGCCGGGGATGGTCAGGCGCTGTCCGGCGCGGATGGTGAAGGGCGCGGGCAGGTTGTTGGCGCGCGCGATCGCTTCCGATCCGGCACCGGTGCTGTTGGCGATGCCGCGCAGCGTGTCGCCGGGTCGGACGACATAGCTGCCCTCGCCGATATTGCGGGCATTGGCGACGACGCGGCGTGCCTCCCATGCGGGCGGCGGGGAGGGCAAAGCGGTGACGCCGTCACCCTCCGGCTTGGTAGGCGCGGGCGTGCCGGGGGCGGCGACGGGCGGCGCCTGGGGTGAGGCGGGAGCGGGGTCGTAGCCGGGCGAAGCGGGAATGCACCCGCTGGCCGCGCCCATGACGATCAGCGCCGCCGCGCTCCGTTTTGCGAACCCCATCGCTGCCCCCTTGCGTCCCATCCCGGATACGACCTTAACCATCCCGGTCGTATCCGAAAAGCCGTCAGCCGGCGGGCGTCAGCACATCCTGTCCGACATAGCGGCGCAGCGCTTCGGGGACGACGACCGATCCGTCGGCCTGCTGGTAGTTTTCCAGCACCGCGACCAGCGTCCGGCCGACGGCGAGGCCCGATCCGTTGAGGGTGTGGACGAAGCGCGTCGCCTTCTCCCCCTCCGGCCGGTAGCGCGCGTTCATCCGGCGCGCCTGGAAATCGGTGCAGGTCGAGCAGCTCGAAATCTCGCGATAGCGCTGCTGGCCGGGCAGCCATACCTCGAGGTCGTAGGTCCGCGCCGCCGAAAAGCCCATGTCGCCGGTGCACAGCTTCATCCGACGGAACGGCAGGACGAGGCGGTTGAGGATGTCCTCGGCGGCCTGCGTCATGCGTTCATGTTCGGCGTCCGACTGATCGGGCGTCGTGATCGACACCATCTCGGCCTTTTCGAACTGGTGCTGGCGGATGAAGCCGCGCGTGTCGCGCCCGGCGGCGCCGGCCTCCGACCGGAAGCACATGGTGAGCGCGGTGAAGCGCAGCGGCAGTTCGCGCTCGGCGAGGATCTCGCCCGCGACGATGTTGGTCAGCGAAACCTCGGCGGTCGGGATCAGCCAGTGGTCGCCGGTCGTCCGGAACAGATCCTCGGCGAATTTCGGCAGCTGTCCGGTGCCGTACAGCGCGTCGTCGCGCACCAGCACCGGCGGTACGACTTCCTCATAGCCATGGATGCCGGTCAGCGTGTCGAGCATGAACTGGCCGAGCGCGCGGTGCAGCTTGGCGGCGGCGCCGCGGACCAGAGTGAAGCGGGCGCCGGACAGCTTGACCCCGGTTTCGAAGTCCAGCCCGATGGCCGGGCCGATCGCGTCATGCTCGGCCGGTTCGAAGCCGAAGGCGGTCGGGTCGCCGACCGTCTTTTCGACGACATTGCCGTCCTCGTCCGCGCCCGCCGGCACATCGGCCAGCGGCAGGTTCGGGATCGACGCCAGCGTCGTGTTCAGTTCCTTGCCAAGCTCGGCTTCCTCCGCCTCGATGGCGGGCATCCGTTCCTTGAGCGTCGCGACTTCGGCCATCAGCGCGGCGGCGGTTTCCTCGTCGCGCTTCGCCTTGGCCGCGCCGATCGCCTTCGACGCTTCGTTGCGGCGGGCCTGCGCCACCTGCACTTCGGTCAGCAGCGCGCGACGGCGTTCGTCGAGCGCCACGATCTCGGCCGATCGCGGGTCGAGCCCCCGGCGGGCAAGGGCGGCATCGAAGGCGGCGGGATCGTCGCGGATCAGGCGAATGTCGTGCATGGCGGGGCTATGGCGAGGCAGACCGAGCCATGCAAGCCGCAACCGCCCCGCCCGTCGGCGCGTTCATTCGCCCGGACAGTCACCAAGGAGATGGACGATGCGGATTCCTCACGACGCCTGCGTATTGATCGCGGACGGGCGCAAGATGCTGTTCTTCCGCAACGAAGGCGATGCGGACATGCCGAACCTGATCGTCGAGGATCAGAAGTTGCAGGCGAACCCGGCCGACCGGCACCAGAAGACCGATGCGGCAGGGCAGGCATCGTCGACCACCGGCGGCACGATGGGCGAGGTCGATTTCCACCAGCAGGCCGAGGACCGGTTCGCCGCCGAAGCCGCCGAACTGCTGCGCAAGCGCGCATTGGCCAACGAGTTCGAGTCGCTGATCGTCGTCGCCCCGCCCAAGACGCTGGGCGAGATGCGCAAGCATTATCACAAGGCGGTCAGCGACAAGCTGGCCGGCGAACTCGACAAGGACCTGACCGGCCACCCGGTCGACCAGATCGAGAAGCTGCTCGCCAACGCCTGAACGGAACGGGTTTGACGTAAAAACGGGCCGCGTGGGGGTTCCACGCGGCCCGTTTTGCCGTCCGGGTTTTGCGATCAGGCGGCGTCGCTGGTCGACTTGCGCGCGAACCGCTTGCGCAGGACCAGCGCGGCGGCGGCGCCACCGAACAGCAGCAGCATCGGCGGGGCCGGAACCGGCGTCGGCGGACCCGGGGGCGTGTCACCGTTGGACGAGGACGAGGTCGAGGAAGCGGACGACGTCGACGCGCTGGTCGAGGCAGACGAAGCCGATGAGGTGCTGGTCGACACGTTGCCGCTGGACGAGGTCGACGTCGAAGTCGAAACATTGCCGCTCGACGAGGTCGAGGTGGAGACGTTGCCGCTCGACGACGTGGACGTCGACACATTCCCGCTCGACGACGTCGACACGTTGCCGCTGGACGAGGTGGAGACGTTGCCGCTGCTGCCGCCCGACGCGGACGACGTGCTGCTGGTGCTCGACACGCCGCCGGTGCTGGTCGACGAACCGCCCGCCGAGGTGGAGGTGGAGCCGCTGGTGCTGGAGGTCGACGATACGACGATCCCGCTCGACCCGCCCGATCCGCCGCCGCCGAAGAAGCCGCCGGCGAAGAAGCCGCCACCGATCCCGCCGCCGCCGGTCCCGCCGACCAGCACCGGTCCGGGGCCGAAGCCGCCGCCC
Organism: Sphingomonas paucimobilis; assembly: GCA_036946325.1. Taxonomy (GTDB): domain Bacteria; phylum Pseudomonadota; class Alphaproteobacteria; order Sphingomonadales; family Sphingomonadaceae; genus Sphingomonas; species Sphingomonas paucimobilis_A. The sequence continues at coordinate 996,650 of JAQIJL010000001.1, read as the reverse complement.
GACATCGCCGGCATGTCCGCGCTGGCAAAGGCCGGGGGCAGCGGCACCGGGTCCGCTTGGCTGGCGACGGTCACGACGGTCGGTGCGCAGACCGTCTTGGTCCGCGTGACGACGCGCTTGACGATTCGCTTGGGCGCGGGGCGGGCTGCGACCCGCTTCGTAATGACGCGCTTGGTAATCGCCCGCTTCGTGATTTGACGATTTTGCGACGATTCGGCGACGTGCACCGCGCCACCGCCGATGACGGCGCCACCGCAGGCACATGCGCACAGTTTCGCCAATGCCATCTTTACCGACATGCAGCACCACTCTTCCCAAAGAACCCCGACTACGCACCCGAAAGGCTCGCGTCGGCCTGTCCTGCATCACGAAGGCGAAAGAAACCGTAAAGTTCAAGCGCCTGTGACCTTATCGACGGGGTCATATTTCTGAAACGCGCGTCACGCCAGCACTTCGGCACGGTTAACGTACCGTAAAGGGACGAAGCGCGACAGTGGTACGTTACGGACCCGTTGGACAAATGGCGGGAACAATGTCCCGTGTTCCTCAGCGCTTGTGGAGCCGCCCCCCGCTCGATATAGGCGCGCGGGACAAGAGAGGGCGACCCCGCGGGCTTCGACGAGGGACGCCCCTGGGTGGAGAATGGGGATGGCCACGGTTTTGAGCGACACGAAACAACCTCTCGACATGCCACCGCCGCCGGCGAACGACGATGGCACCGGATATCGTCCCCATGCGGACGAGCCGTTCATGAACCCCCGCCAGCAGGCTTATTTCCGCGCAAAGCTGCTGGCATGGAAGGACGCGATCCACCGCGAGGCGCAGGATACGCTGGCGCATCTCCAAAACGAATCGCTGCGCGAAGCCGACCTGACCGACCGCGCATCGAGCGAAACCGATTTCTCGATCGAACTGCGCACCCGCGATCGCCAGCGAAAGCTGATCGCCAAGATCGAGGCGGCGTTGCGCCGGATCGACGATGGCGAATATGGCTATTGCGAAGTTACCGGCGAGCCGATCGCGCTGGGCCGGCTGGAAGCCCGCCCGATCGCGACGATGACGGTCGAGGCGCAGAGCCGCCACGAGCGTCAGGAAAAGGTATCGCGCGAGGATTGAGCGCACGACAAGGCGCGGGGCCGATCCCGACCCCGCGCAGGTCATCGCGTTACAGCGACGTCATCTCCTGCTTCACCATCAGCTTGCGCTTCTTCAGCGAGGACAGCACGGCCTGATCGGGGGAAGGGCGCTGCGTTTCGGCGGCGATCTGACGATCGAGCGTCGCATGCTTCGTTTCGAGGGCGGTGAGGTGGGCAGACTGCATCGTTGCATCCTCCTGCTTGGCTGTTGGGGGAATGAATAGAACACAGCCGTCCGCGATTGTCGCCATGCCCATGGCGGCTTTTTCGACACGGCGTGCAAAAATGACCGACGGGCCGTTGCCAGCGGCGGGGCGCGGAGCGAGAGTGGGTCGCAATGGACGAATCGGACCTTGAACAGCGTCTGGGGCTGCTGCGGATCGAGCATCGCGACCTCGACGATGCGATCGCGGCACTCGGCATGGCCGCGCAGGTCGACCAGTTGCAGCTCGCCCGGCTGAAGCGGCGCAAGCTGCGGCTACGCGACGAGATCGCGGTCATCGAGGACCAGCTGATCCCCGACATCATCGCCTGACGGCCCGGTTGGTTCGTTCAGGGACGGTCGGGCGCTATCGGGCGCTTGTCGTCCCGCCGCCGGGCATGGCATCCTACGGCGCATGGAACCAGCCGGACACGGGGCGGACGTTCATCGCCGACTGATCGATTCGCTTTATGTCGAAGCCATGTTGCTGGCCGACGAAGCGCGATCCTATTTCAACGATGCGGGTCAGGCGGAGCGCGCGCCGCTCGACCCGATGGCGCGGGTCGTGCTGTCGTGCGAATCGCTCAAGATCACGACGCGGCTGATGCATGTCATCGCGTGGCTGCTGACCCAGCGCGCGATCGATGCGGGGGAGATGGACGCCGATCTGGGCGACGATCCGCTGCGGGCGCTGGCCACGTCGCCGGTCACCGAGGATGACGTGCTGGAGACGATGCCGGGGGGCACGCAGGCGCTGATCCTCGCCAGCCTCGACCTGTATCGGCGGGTCGAACGGATCGAACGGTCGAAGACCAGCCCGCCACCGGCCAGCCCGGCGCGGGCGATGTTCGAGCGGCTGGCGATGCAGCTATAGCGACAGGCGGGCGCGGGCGGCGCGATACTCCTCCGCCATGCGCGCGATGCGATCGGCGGCGGGCACCACGGCATCGACCGCGCCGATCCCCTGTCCGGCGCCCCAGATGTCTTTCCACGCTTTCGCGCCAGAGCTGAAATTCATCGCCGAGGCGTCGCTGTCGGGCAGCGCGTCGGGATCAAGGCCGGCGGCGACGATCGAGGCGCGCAGATAATTGCCGTGCACGCCGGTGAACAGGTTGCTGTAGACGATGTCGCCCGCACGGCCGTCCACCACCCCCTGCTTGTACGCTGCGACCGCATTGGCTTCGGTCGTCGCGATGAAGGGCGAGCCGACATAGGCGAGGTCGGCGCCCGCGGCCTGCGCCGCCAGCACCGCACCGCCATTGGCGATCGCGCCCGACAATGCCAGCGGTCCGTCGAACCACTGGCGGACCTCCTGCGTGAAGGCGAAGGGGTTCAGCCGCCCGGCATGGCCGCCTGCTCCGGTGCAGACGAGGATCAGGCCGTCGGCGCCCTTCTCCACCGCCTTGTGCGCGAAGCGGTCGTCGATGACGTCGTGGAGCGTGATCCCGCCCCAGCCATGGACGGCGGTATTCAGGTCCTCGCGCGCGCCGAGCGAGGTGATGACGATCGGCACCTTCCACTTCGCGCAGGTCGTCAGGTCCGCCTCCAGCCGGTCGTTGGAGCGGTGGACGATTTGGTTGACCGCGAACGGTGCGGCCGGGCGGTCCGGGTTGGCGCGGTCGTGCGCCGCCAGTTCCTCGGTAATCCGGTGCAGCCATTCGTCGAGCTGCGCCTGCGGCCGGGCGTTCAGCGCCGGGAAGGAGCCGACGATCCCGGCCTTGCACTGGGCAATGACCAGATCGGGGCCGGAGATGATGAACAGCGGCGACCCGATGACCGGGATCGTCAGCCTGTCGAACAAGGAAGGAAGCGCCATATGAGTTTCATAGCGCAACTGTAATTACTGTCCAGCCGTGAAAGTTGACGAAGGTTCTGACGCGTCGAAGTTCGAAACGGCTGAGTATCGTTACGTTACAGAACCTTATGCGATACCATGTGCGCGGACGTTCGCGTCGACGTTCAAAATGCCGGTTCGGCGAAGCAGGAACGTCAGCCGGTTGCGACCTGATAGAGCAGGACCGAGTTCAGTACGATCACCGCCGCGCAGATCGTCCATGCCGACAGCGCGAGGATCGGGCGGTTGGCGAATTCGCCCATCTTGCCCCGGTCGCCGGTGAAGCGGACCAGCGGATAGACGGCGAAGGGCAGTTGCAGGCTCAGCACGACCTGGCTGGCGATCAGAAGTTGCGCGGTGCCGCTTTCGCCATAGAGACTGGCGACGACGACGGCGGGAATGATCGCGATGAGGCGGGTGACGATCCGGCGCAGCCACGCGGGAAGGCGGATGTTGAGGAAGCCCTCCATCACGATCTGGCCGGCAAGGGTGCCGGTGATCGTCGAATTCTGGCCCGAGGCGAGCAGCGCGACCGCGAACAGGATGCTGGCGGCCCCGGCGCCCAGCATCGGCGTCAGCAGCTGATAGGCGTCCTGGATTTCCGCCACGTCGGTCCGCCCGGCGGTGTGGAAGGTCGCGGCGGCAAGGATCAGGATCGACCCGTTGATGAACAGCGCCAGCATCAGCGCAACCGAACTGTCGATCGTCGCGAGCTTCACCGCCTCGCGCCGCCCCTCCGGCGTCCGGTCGAAGCTGCGGGTCTGTACGATCGACGAATGGAGGTAGAGATTATGCGGCATCACCGTCGCGCCGAGAATGCCGATCGCGATGTAGAGCATCGCCGGATTGGTCACGATCTCGGGCGTCGGCAATAACCCGCCCGCAATCGCGGCGAGCGACGGTTGCGCCAGGAACAGCTCGACCGCGAAACAGCCGGCGATGACCAGCAGCAGCGCGACGATGAACGCCTCCAGCTTGCGGAAGCCATATTGCTGGAGCAGCAGGATCAGCATCACGTCGACCGCGGTGATGCATACGCCCCAGACCAGCGGTATGCCGAACAGCAATTGCAGGGCGATGGCGGTGCCGATGACCTCCGCCAGATCACAGGCGATGATCGCCAGTTCGCACAGCACCCACAGGATCCAGCGGATCGGCGAGGGATAATATTCGCGACACGCCTGCGCCAGATCGAGGCCGGTGACGATGCCGAGCTTGGCGGACAGCGACTGGAGCACCATCGCCATGATGTTCGACAGCAGGATGACCGACAGCAAGGTATAGCCGAACGCCGACCCGCCGGCGATGTCGGTCGCCCAGTTGCCCGGGTCCATATAGCCGACCGCGACGAGATAGCCGGGGCCGGCAAAGGCGCCCAGCTTGCGCCAGAATTGCCCGGCACCCGCCGGAACGGGTACAGTCCGGAACGATCCCGGCAGGCTGGGGCGCCGCTCGGGAGCGTCGGCGCTGGTCGGAGGGGCCATGCGATACGCTCCCGTAACTGTGCGTTTAAACGGCGTTGCTGGTCTTCAGCGCGCCATTGACCCCCGCGGGGAAGAAACCGCCGACCGAGACCGACGCGCGGGTCAGATAGAGGATGTTCAGCGCCGCCGCGGGCAGGCGGGTGAAGGTCAGGCCGCTGCCATCGGTCGGAACGATGTTCGAGGCATTGTTTACCGGCTTCACGCCCTGATCGATGTCGTTGGCGCCGTCGAAATCGTCCCGCGCCTTCGACAAGGCTTCGGTCGCGTCGAGGATCGCCGGGGTCGCAATGCCCTTGCGATACAGCGCGGCGCGGATCAGGCCGGCATGATAGGCCTTCGCCGAAACCATCCCTGCGATCGCGTCGATGAACGTCGCGCCGGTCACGCCGGCGGCGATGCCGCGATAGGCGGTGACGGCCAGATCGGCGAACACGAACGCGCCGAGCATGACCTGCTCGTCGCTGGCATAGACGTCATAGGTCGCCGCCGCACCGGTGATCAGCCCCGCCGTGCGGGCGAGGTTCGAAAAGGCGCTGGTCGCGGTGACGCCGAGGTCGATCGCCGGCTGGGCGATGACCGGCGTTCCGATCACGCCGCGCAGCAGAGAGACGTGCGCGCGGGTATCGGCTGCGATCTCGCGCGCGAACTGGCCGATGACAGGGTCGGCAAACACGCGCTGGCGCCCGCCGCTGGCGGTCCCGGCGGTGCCGGTTCCGGTCAGCAGGTTGGCGGGCAGGCCAGCGCCGGTGGTGACCACGCTGAAATACTGCGCCTCCAGATAGGCGAGGTTCAGCGCGAAGTTCAGCACGTCGGCGTCGGTCAGCGGCGTCGAGGATGGCGTCGGCGTGGGCGACGTCGTCGCGGTCGGGGTGGGGGTCGGCGTCGGCGCCGCGTTGCCGTTGTTGCCGCCACAGGCCGCCAGCAGCGACGCGCCGGCCACCACGGCCGAAACGCTGCCCGCGCTGCGCAGGAAATCGCGGCGATCGGCGCGACGGCTATCGTTGGTGTCGAACACCGACAGGATCGATTCGTTGGTCATCTGGGTCGCTCCCGAAAGGCTCAGTTCGCCGCGCTGGTCTTGATGGCGCCGTTGACGCCGGCGGGGAAGAAACCGCCCGCCGTGACGGCGTTCCGGTTCAGATAGGCGATGTTGAGCACCTGTCCGGTAGTGCGGCCATAGGGCAGGCCGGTATTGGGATCGAACGGCATGATGTTCGACTGGTCGCCGATCGGACGCACGCCCTGATCGATGTCGCTGGCGCCGTCGAGGCCGTCGCGCGCGTTCGAGATCGCTTCGGACGAATCGATCAGCGTCGGGGTGGTCAGCCCGCGCATGTAGAGCGCCGACCGGATCATCGCAGCGTGATAGGATTCGGCGGCGAGGATGCCCGATGCCGTCTGCCGGATCAGGGCGTTGGCGAAGACGCCGATTGCGCCGCGATAGGCGGTGACGCCGACATCCTCGAACAGGAAGGCGGCGAGCAGGAAATTGTCTTCATTCTCATAGGGATCGAACGTCGCGCCGGTACCGATCAGGCCGGCGGCACGCGCGGCGTTCGAAAAGGCGCTGGTCGCGGTCGCGCTGATGTCGAGGTTCGGCATCGCGATCGCACCGGTGCCGAGCGCATTGCGCAGGAATTCGACGTGCGCCAGTTCGTCCTGCGCGATCTCGCGCGCATAGTTGGCGACGATCGGGTCGCTCAGATTGGCCTTCCTGCCGCCGGTGACGGTGCCGGCGGTGCCGCTGCCGGTCAGCAGCGTCGAGGCGAGGCCGGTGCCGTTGGCGGCAAAGGCATAGAATTGCGCCTCGAGATATTCGAGGTTCAGCGCGAAGTTCAGCACGTCGAGGTCGGTGAACCCGCTGGAGTTGGTCGAGGAGGGCGTCGGCGTGGGTGCGGGCGTCGGGGTCGGCGTGGCGTCGTCGTTCCCGCCGCACGAGGTCAGCGCAAGGCCGCCGCCAACCGCCGCCACTGCGCCAAAGGCACGGAAGAAGTCCCGGCGTTCCTCGCGTCGGCGTGCCCGCGCGTCGAGGGCTTCAACCATCTGTGTCTCGTCGGTCATCTACCGGTTCCCTTAAACCCTGGCGGCCCCGTTCCACGAAGGGCGGAACGACCCGGACCTCTCCTCTGCCATGTCGATCGAGGCCGACCGGCATGGCGATTGTGCGTGCTGTATTGTTTGTCGTGCCCCGACGCTACCCCCCAGCGTCGGGCGGAGGCGCGATCGATTCCCGAAGGATAAGACGATGTTCGTGTGCGATCGTCGCCGGAACGGGCGTGCCGGCCAGCTGATCGAGCAGCAGCGACGTCGCGCTGACCGCCATGTCGAACACCGGCTGGCGCATGGTGGTGATACGCGGCCAGGTGATGCGGGCGATTTCCGAATCGTCGAAGCCGACGATCGACAGGTCGCGCGGCACGTCGATGCCGACTTCTCGCGCCGCCATCAGCGCGCCGACCGCCATGTCGTCATTCTGCGCGAGGATCGCGGTCGGCCGGTCGGGCCGGTCGAGCAATGTCCGCGCGGCGGCGAAACCCGAATCGAAGGTGAACAGCCCGTCGATGACGCGGGTCGGATCGATCTCCACGCGGGCGGCGGCAAAGGCGTCGGCATAGCCGGTCATCCGCGCGCTGCTGGCGGCATGGGTTGGATCGCCCTTGATGATGCCGATGCGGCGATGGCCCTGCGCCAGCACGGCGGAGGCGACCTCGGCCGCGGCGACGACGTCGTCGACGACGACGCCCGGCACGATGTCGTCGAACCGGGTGGGCGATATGCGCGCGAACGGCATGCCGATCCCGACCAGCTCGTCGAGGATGCGGCGGCTGTCCGATGCCGGGGGCGCCAGCACCACGCCGTCGATCGCGGCGGATCGCAGGAGGCCGACCACTTCGTCGGCATGGTCGTTGACCGAGCGGACCGGCAGCACGACCAGCCGGTAACGTTCGCCGCGCAACCGGTCGAGCACGCCCATCTGCAGGTCGACGCCATAGCTGGGCGATGGATTTTCATAGACCAGCCCGATCAGGTACGACCGTTGCCGCGCCAGCCCCTGCGCCATGATGTTGGGATGATAGTCGAGTTCGCGCACCGCTTCGCGCACCCGGTCGCGCACCGCATCGGTCACGTGCGGTTCGCCGTTCAGCACGCGGGACACGGTTTTCGTCGACACCGCCGCATGGCGCGCGACATCGACGATGGTGATGCGCCGGGACGGACGCGATCGCGGGGATTTCATGGGGCGCATCTCCTCCACGCCGCCACGCGCATGTCAACCATCGCGGTCGCGAAGATGACGGGAACTTCATGCGCCGCCCATCCGCCGGGCGCGGGCGATCCGGTAGGTCGGTGGCGAAGGAGGTGCCGATGCGCAGGATCGGGCGGATGTCGGGGATGTCGGTACGCTGGATCGCGCTGAGCGGTCTGGTCGGGCTGGCGGTTGCGCTTGTCGGGTCGGATGTGCTCGCGAGTGGGCCGGTCGCGGTCACGGCGGCCGGCGCGACGTTCGCCAGCACCGACGCGCCCGCCGGGTTGATCGTCACCAGCCTCGAAACCGGTGGTCCTGCGGCCACCGCGGGGCTGCGGGTCGGCGATGTGATCGACCGGGTCGACGGACGGGACGCGCCGACGCCCGACACGTTCGCCCGTGCCGAAGCCGGTTCGGTCACGCGGCTGCACGTCGCGGCGAGGGGTGACGCGGGCGCAAGGACGCTGTTATTGCATCGGCCAACGGAGGGCCAAGGTGAAGATCCTGATCGTCGACGACGATGAACAAACCGCGAGCTATGTCGCCAAGGGGCTGACCGAGGCGGGCTTCGTGGTAGATCGCGCCGCCAATGGCCGTGACGGCCTGTTCCACGCCATCGACGGCGGCTATGACTGTATCGTGATGGACCGGATGCTGCCGCAGATGGATGGCATGGCGGCGGTCGCGGCGATGCGTGCCGCCGGGGTCGCGACGCCGGTGCTGATCCTGTCGGCGATGGGGACGCCCGACGACCGGGTCGCCGGACTGACGCAAGGGGCCGACGATTATCTGACCAAGCCGTTCGTCTTCGCCGAACTTCTCGCCCGCGTCCGGCTGCTGACCCGGCGGCAACAGGCGGGCGGTCCGGCGGTCGAGACGAAGCTCACCTGCGACGATCTGGAGATGGACCTGCTCGCCCGGCGCGTGCGGCGGGGGGCGCGGACGATCGACCTGCAACCGCGCGAGTTTCGCCTGCTCGAATATCTGCTGCGCCATGCCGGACAGGTGGTGACCCGCACCATGTTGCTGGAGGGCGTGTGGGACTATCATTTCGATCCCGGCAGCAACGTGACCGACGTGCATATCAGCCGGCTGCGGCGCAAGATCGACGAGGGCGAGGAACGCCGGCTGCTGCATACGGTGCGCGGATCGGGCTACAAGCTGGGGGCCGAAGCCTGATCCGGTGGAGCCGGTCGGCGACGTTGCGCTTCGCCGCGCTGGTGTTCGCCTTGCAGATCGCCGGGTCGGCGGTGGTGCTGCTGACCGTCCGGTCGATTACCGAGAAGCAGCTGACCGCGAACGCCACCGAAGAGGCGGGGCGGCTGCGCGCGACTTTGTTGGACGGATGGGCGTCGGGCGGCGTCGACCGTCTGGTGCGCGTGGCCGAGGCACGGCTGGACCGCAGCGACCGGCCGCAATCGGTGGCGCTGGTGATCCGCCGCGATGGCCGCGTGCTGGCGGGCAATGTCGCGGCATGGCCGCCGAATGTCGTCATCGGGCCGCCATCGACCATCGAAATCTTTCGCGTGGCGCGGGCCGAGCCGGAGGCGATGCGGGTGATCGGTACGGTCCTGCCCGACGGTACGCGGCTGCTGACCGGCCATGTAATCGAGGGCGAACTGGCGTTCGTCGGCGCGATGGAGGCGGCGATGGTGGCGGCGATGCTGGTCGCGCTCTTGCTGGCCGGGCTGGCCGGTTGGGCGGCGGCACGGCTGATCGCGGCGCGGCTGGGGCGGACGGTGCAGACGGTGGCGGCGGTGACGGCGGGCGATCTCGACCGGCGGGTGGCGCTGGACGGCGGGAACGACGCGTTCGAGGCGCTGGGCCGCTCGGTCAACGCCATGCTCGACCGGATCGCGATGCTGGTCGGCGAATTGAAGCTGGCGACCGATGGGCTGGCGCATGATTTGCGCTCACCGCTGACCCGGCTGCGCGCGACGCTGGAACGCGCGCTGGCAGCGTCGGAAAGCGAGGAGGGACGCGTGGCGGTGCTGCGCGCGATGGAGGAGGGTGACCGGCTGCTCGGCATGCTCGACACCGCGCTGCGTATCACCCGGGCCGAGGCGGGGATCGGGCGCGAGGCGTTCCAGCCGGTCGACCTGTCCGCGCTGGTTGCCGATGTCGCCGACATGTTCGAACCGCTTGCCGAAGACCGGGGGCTTGCGATCCGGGTCGGGAATGGCGGGGGCATCACCGTGCCCGCCAATCGCGAGATGATCGGACAGGCGGTGGCAAATCTGATCGATAACGCGTTGAAATATGGGGCTGGTGTAATCCAGGTGAGTGTTGCGGCGGTGGCCGCGGAGGCAGCGATCACAATCGCCGATGACGGTCCGGGTATCCCGCCCGACCGGCGCAGCGATGCGCTGCGCCGGTTCGGGCGGTTGGACGCGGCGCGGACGGAAAGCGGGGCGGGGTTGGGCCTGCCGCTGGTCGCTGCCGTTGCGCATCTGCATGGCGGCACGCTGGAACTGGGCGACAACGCACCGGGACTGGTCGCACGGATGACGATCGCGCGGTAGAAACCTGCCTTTGCCGTGCCGTATTTCGCGCCGACATTCCTCGACCGGAAGGAGACGGACGATGTGGTCGCTGTTGCTGCTGGTGCAGGCGGGCACCGAACCGCCCGTGCGGATCGACCTGACGCCGCTGTCCGGCGAACCGAAATGCGGCAAGGCCGAGGGGGATGGCGAGATTGTCGTGTGTGGCGAGCGTGACAGCCGCCGCTATCGCCTGAATGCCCCGCCCGCTCCGCCTGACAGGCCGGCGCGAGCGGAAATGCGGGTCTTCGGCGATGCCAGGGCGGCGGTCGAGGGCGAAAGCGCGGCGCTGGGCAGCGGTATCACGATTCCGCGATTGATGGCGCGGCTGAAGATACCGTTCTGACCGGGCGGGCGGCGGTCAGGCCGCCTCCACCCGCCCGCTGCGCTCCAGCTTGCCCCAGCCGACCACGAACCCGCCGATCGCCGACGCGATGGCGCGCAGCACGACCCAGTACATGATCTGCCGGTACACCAGCCGTTGTGCGACCAGCAGATGTGCCGGATAGCGGGCGTTGTTGCCGTCCAGCCGGTATGCGACCCAGCCGCACGCCACGTCGATCGCGGTGAAGCACAGCCAGTACAGCCCCATCTGTCCGACATCGCCGCTGGTCTGCGCCCAGCCATGCTGCGCGACGCGGACCGCCGTGCCGACGATCGACAGGACCAGCGCCAGATCGATCAGCGGAGAGATCGCCGCGAAGAAGATCTGGAACAGCCATGCCTGTGGCAGGCCGATCCGGGCGAGACCGCCGGGCTTGCCGGTCATTAGCACGCGGCGGTGCTTCCACAGGCATTGCAGCGTGCCGAACGCCCAGCGATAGCGTTGCTTGGCCAGCGCCTTGAAGCTTTCGGGCGCTTCGGTCCATGCGACGGCGCGCGGGTCGTAGGTGACGCGCCAGCCGGCACGCTGGATGGCGATGGTCAGGTCCTGATCCTCGGCCAGCGTGTCCTCCGGATAGCCGCCGACCGCATCGAGGGCTGCGCGCCGCCATGCGCCGACCGCGCCCGGTACGACAATAATCGCGTCGAACCCGGCCAGCGCGCGGCGTTCGAGATTCTGCGCGGTGATGTACTCGACCGCCTGCCAGCGTGTGACGAGATTCACCCGGTTGCCGACGCGCGCATCGCCCGCCACCGCGCCGAGCTTCGGATCGGCGAACCAGCGCGCCAGCCGGGCGATGGTCGTCGGTTCGAACTGGGTATCGGCGTCGAGGGCGATGATGACCTCGCCCGTTGCCTGCAGCAGCGCGCGGTTGAGCGCCGCCGCCTTGCCACCATTTACGAGCGTCAGCAGCGTGACCCGTGGGTCGGCGGCGAAGCGGTCGCGGACGACGGCGCTGGTCGCGTCCCTCGACCCGTCATCGGCGACGATCACCTGCAGCCCCGGATAGTCGCTGGCCAGCACCCGCGCGACCGACTCGGCGATCACGCGCTCTTCGTTATACGCTGGAATGATGACCGAGACGCTCGGGTGATGATCGGGCGGCGTCGGCCGCTCGCGCCGCGACTGGAACCATGCCAGCGCCGCCATCAGCACCGCGCGCGCCATGCCGAGGCCGATGGCGAGGTAGAACAGCCAGGCGAGGCCGACCGCAATCGCCGCCAGCACGATGAAAATCGCGACATCGGTGCGAACCGCCGCCAGATCGCGTCCGGTCGCCGCCGGCATCGCGACTGCGCGCGGCACGCCGACGAGCTGCGACGCCGTGACGAAATGATAGCCCTTGGCTTTCAGGATCGCTATGATCCGCGGCAGGGCCTCGACGGTCTGCTGCCGGTCGCCGCCGCCATCGTGCAGCAGGACGACGTTGCGCGAACTGTCGGCGCTGGCGTCCTCCACCTGTTCGACCACTTGTCGCACGATGGCGTCGGTGCCGGGCCGCTGCCAGTCGTTCGGATCGACGTGCAGCCCGACCACGGTATAGCCCAGATCCTGCGCCAGCAGCGCGGGCGCGATTTCGTCCATCGTCGTCGGTTCGGCATCGCCGAAATAGGGCGCACGGAACAGCGTCGTCGACCGCCCGGTATAGGCCTGGATCAGTCGCTGCGTGGCGTTCAGTTCCAGTTTGGTCGTGCGCTCGCCGGTGGTGGCGAGGTTGGGATGGGTATAGCTGTGGTTGCCGATCTCGTCGCCGTCGGCCACGATCCGCTGCAACAGCCCCGGATGTTCGAGCGCGTTTTCACCGACGACGAAGAAGGTAGCGGGTACGCCGGCCTTTTCCAGCGCGTCGAGGATCGGCGGGGTCCACGTCGCATCCGGACCATCGTCGAAGGTCAGCGCGATCGCCTTCGGGTCGGCGCTGCCGGTGCGCTGGACGACATAAGGGGTGGGGAGGGCGGCGTAGCGTTCGTCGGCGATCATGCCGTCGCGGTCGAAGTGCAGCGCCCGCTGGCCATCGGTCGGGCGGCTCGTGATGCGCAGCACCTCTCCCGATCCTTCGACATCGACATTGACCGCGCTTTGCAACCGGCCGAGCCGCGGGACCTTGTCCGCGGTACGGAAGGCGGCGAGGTCGTTCCAGATGCCGGCATCCTCGCTGCCCAGCCGCCACAAGGCGACGTCGTCGATGCCCATGCGGCGCAGCGCGGCCAGTTCGTTCCAGCTGGTCGCGGCGTCGAGCATCCACACCTGATGCCGGCTGCCGCGTTCGTCGTCATAGGTGAAGCCGGCATTGCCGCTCGACCGATCGAAGCCGATCTGCGCCGACGAATCATGCGCAGCAAGCCATGCTTCCTCGATCGACAGCGCATCGGCACCGCCATCGTGCCAGTCATAGGCATAGCTGCCGAGCGCCACGACCAGCTTGTCGCGCCCAACCTGGTGAATCGCCTGTTCGACCTGATCGACGAACCAGGGCTGCGAAGCGATCGGGCCGGGCGTGCCGCTTTCCCAATGCTCGTCATAGGCCATCAGCATCACCCGGTCGGTTGCACGGGCGACATCGGCCAGCCGCCAGTCGGGATCGCCCGCCGGGGCGGTGACGGCGAGGATCGCACCCTTCGGCAGGGCCGCGTGCAGCTGGGCGAGGAAAGCCGGATAGCGTACGACGGCGGCGGCGGGCAGGCTTTCATAGTCCATCACGAGACCGGAAGCGTGGTGCATCTGTACATAGCCGGACAGTTGCTTGACGAGCGCCGCGCGGGCGGTCGGGTCGGCCAACATGCGGGCGGCGCCGACGCCATCCCAATTCTCGTCGGTCAGGTTCTGGACCATCGGCAGGACCTTGGGCGCGTGGCGCGTTGCCGCCATCAATTGGGCGAGGCGGGGATCGTCGATGGCATGCACCTGCTGGCCGACGACGGTGACGAACGCCGGCACCACCCAGTCGAGACCGGCCATGTGCCGTTGCAGCGACGACAGCCCGCCCGCCGTATCGGGGACGTAGAAGCCGATGGTGAGCGGTGATCCCGGCGTCGGCGCCGTGGTGCGCGGCAGCCAGCGGCCATGCTTGGCGAGGCCATCGCCACGCGGTGCGAACGCCTCGCCATGGCGCCGTGCGAAAGGCAGCGGCATGCCCAGCGTGCGCGGCGTCAGCACCAGTGTCGTGGCAAAGGCGATCGCCGCCAGCACCACCGCGAGGATCAGCAGCGCGACCCCGCGCCGTGCCCAGACGCCGCGCCGGCCGGTGGGATCGAAGAAGATGGGCTTGCTCACGGTGCGGCGACCTCAACAGACTGTGCCGGCCGCACGATACGGCCCGTGTCGCCGCGTTAGGGGAGCGGGCAGGGCGGCGCGGTGAGCGGCACATGAACTTTTGGTCACGGGATGGACCTATGATGCCGCTTTGCAACAGGTCGCGCTTTCCGAATTATTGATGATCGATACCCATCACCATGAATTGACAGGTTTCGGACAAAGCATAGGATGCCACGATCACGGCGTTTTTCTTGCCGTTCGAGGTACAGGGGAGGTTACATGGTACAGCGTCGATCGGCGGCTTTTCGCCGGATGGCTCGTTGCGCGTTGCTCACATCGGTGATGCCGTTCGCCGTGCAGGCACAGGCGCAGGATCGTCCGACCGAATCCGTGCACGCACCGCATTCCGGGACTATCTCGGCCGCGCCGATCAGCGTCGCGCCGATCGGCAGTTTCCCTGTCAGCGTTGCTCCGTTGGGCATCGCGCCCGCCGGCGTCATGCCTGGCGGCGCGTCGGTCCATGAGCCGCAGGTGGTCATCAACCCGCCCGGCACGCCGACTTCCGCACGCGACCCGAACGACATCACCGGCGTCGGCCAGATGTTCATCAACCGTGGCGGCGGCAGCCTCAGCCTGTGCACCGGCACGTTGGTCAACCCGCGCATGGTCATCACGGCCGCGCATTGCATGAACACCAGCCCGGCGAGCGCTTACGGCACCGAAACCGGCAACACGCAGATGGCGTTCGGCTTCAAGGCCGACAACCTGCAGGGCGTGCGCGACTGGCTGTTCGGCAACGCGACGACCGGGGTAACCGCGTTCCGTTCGACCCCGTCCAACGCGATGTTCAACGTCAATCAGGTGACGTACCTGACCGACTCGCTGAAGCCCGAAAATCGCGGCTTCCTGCAGGCCGACGTCGCCATCGCGACGCTGGACACCCCGGCGGTCGGCATCCCGGCATGGGCGCTGCTGTTCTCCGCGCTGCCCGCGCCTGCGTCGATCAACAACGCCACCGGCACCGGCTATCACGTCGTCATCACCGGCTATGGCCGTAACGGCACCGGGCTGAACGGCGATACCGGCGGGATCGATTTCCGCCGCCGCGTTGCCGAGAATTATCTGGGCGCGCTGACCTCGCTCAGCGATGTCGACCTGTTCCTGTACGGCGACACGTCGCGCACGCTGAACCAGAATCTCTACATGACCGACCTCGACGATCCGCGTCGCGGTACGTCGTCGGCCAGCCCGTTCGACTTCAACCTGTTCAAGGACAATGCGCTTCCCAACGAAGGCATCACCGCCGGCGGCGATTCGGGCGGTCCGCTGATCCTCGACAAGACGTACAGCAAGCCGGTCGTGCTCGGCGTGCTGTCGGGCGGCACTCGCTATTACAACGCGCAGCCATCGTCGTCCTATGGCACGACGTCCTTCTATCAGCCGCTCTATCTCTATTGGGACTATATCGTCGCATCGAACCCCTATCGCTATGTCAGCGCGAAGGCGGGCGATGCGAAGTGGACCGACGCGACCCATTGGCAGACCGAACTCGATCCCAGCTATCAGGTGATCCAGAACGGCAAGCTGGTGAACGGCGTGCCGACCACCGCCGGTCAGGGTGAAGCCGGATCGGGCGGGGATTTCGGGCAGCTGTGCTTCGAAAGCGCGTCCAGCTCGATCTGCAAGGATTTGGCGACCGGCATCTATTACCAGAACGGTGTGGCGGTCGCGCAGGACCCGGTCGACCGCGGTCCCGCCGCCGTAGCGCGTGCCGCGGCGACGCTGGCCAACGGTCTGCCGGGTGCGACCAACTTCGTGCCCAACAACACCAATCCGGTGAAGGCATCGGGCATCGTCGGGCGTTACTTCGACGTGACGCTCGGCGCCGCGGGTACGACGACGCTGGACACCGCCGTCACCATCGATCGGCTGTCGATCGCCAACAGCCAGGCACGGCTGAACGTCACCAGCACCGGCTCGCTCACCAGCCTCATCGAGATCAACCAGTTGAACGGCCAGACGATCGTCGACGGCCGCGTCGCGACCGGCGGGGATTATTTCCTGCTGGGCGGGCTGCTCAGCGGTTCGGGCCGGGTCGATTCCCGCTTCCTGACTAGCGTCAGCGGAACGATCGCGCCGGGTACCATCGGGACGATCGGCACGCTGACCATCGGCGGCAACCTGATCCTGGCATCCGGCACGCAGCTGGCGATCGACATAGGCAACAATGGCGCGTCGGACCGGATCGCGCTGGTGCGCAACGGCACTACCGACGGTCTGGCCAGCATCGGCGGATCGGTCCTGTTCAACCCGGTGGCGGGCAGCACGATCCGCTACAACGACAGCTATACCATCCTGACCGCCGCGGGCGAAATCCGCGGCCGGTTTGCCCAGCCGGGGGCGCTGAGCGCGATCCTGCGTCCGGTGCTGAGCTACACCGCCAACAGCGTCACCGCGCGAATCGATGCCGGCAGCTATGCCAGCGTCGTCGCCCAGACGCCGGTGCAGACCGCCTATGCCCAGTTGCTCGACCAGAATCGCAGCAACTATTCGGCGCTGTCGGGCGCCTATGGCATCCTCGACCTGCAGAGCCAGGCAGGTATCCAGGCGTCGCTGGAAGGGCTGGCCCCGCGCACCGAGACGACCAAGCGTTCGATCGGCACGGTGGCGCTGGACAATGTCGCCCGCTTCTACCGCGAACGACTGGCGGCGATCGATCCGGCACAGCCGTTGGGCGGGACGCTGGCGGTGATGGGCCGGCCGAGCGACGTGGTCGTCGGTGCGGTGATGGCGCCGACCATGGGCGTCGCGGCGCAGACCGATGCCTCGGTCACGTCGATCCGCGAAGGCGTGCTGCCCGACGATGCCAGCGCGTTCCTTGCGGGCGGCTATATCCGCGGCAGCGCGCCGGGAATGCCGGGTACGAACCCGGCGAGCGGGCGTGACGAGTTCGACGGCTTCTATATCGCGGGCGGTGTCGAAAAGGCGCTGTCGGATACCGCCGTGCTCGGCTTCGGCCTGTCGTACAGCGACGTCGACGGTCAACAGCGCTTCGGCCAACAGGCGCGGGGCGAGCTGATCCAGGGGACGCTGTACGGCAAGGTGCAGGTGCCGATGGGCGTCACGGTCGACGCACAGTTCGGTGCGGGCGTGTATCAGGCACGCACCAGCCGCAACGTGACGCTGGGCACCACGCCCTTCACGCTGCGCGCCCGCGACAATGCGCTGGCGCTGTCGGCGGAGGTCGGCGCGGGCTATCTGTTCGGCACCGACCAGCTGCATATCGGCCCGCGCGTCGCGGTCCGTGCCAGCCAGCTGGGCTTCACCCCGACGGTCGAAACCGGCGGCGGTCCGGCGCTGCGCTACGATGCGGACAATTACACCAGCCTGCAGGGCCGCGCCGGCGCGGTGCTGGACGGTGCGTTCGGCGGCTTCCGTCCGTTCGCCTCGGCCTATTATGTCCGGGAGTTTGAGGATCGCGCGGCATTCTTCACCGCCAACTTCGCCAATGGCATCGGGCCGAGCGTCGCCTTCGCGTTGCCCAGCCGAGACGACGAATGGGGCGAGGTCGGCGGCGGCTTCGCGTTCGGGAGCGACAAGGTCGAATTCTCGGTCGCAGCCGATACGACGATCGAACGCGACATCCGCAACCAGTCGTATCGCGGTACGGTCAAGGTGCGGTTCTGATCGACGGGGGCAGGCGCGCGAGCGCGCCGGCCGATCCCGTGGAATGCGGAAAGGCGGTGGCCCGGTCGGGCTGCCGCCTTTTTGTTTTTCCACGATCGGGACGGGGGTTGGTGAAGCCGAGGGGCGGTTCCGGTATCGGACAATGCCGAAATGGCTGATGATCGAGATCCACGCCGAACAACCGGAGCGGTACGCTGTAAGCTATCGGAGGAGAATGGTGGACGCACTTGGGCTCGAACCAAGGACCCGCTGATTAAGAGTCAGCTGCTCTACCAACTGAGCTATGCGTCCATTCGCTGGACAGGTGGTGGACGCACTTGGGCTCGAACCAAGGACCCGCTGATTAAGAGTCAGCTGCTCTACCAACTGAGCTATGCGTCCGTCGCCTGGGCGATGGGGCGGGCCGGGCTGGCCGATCCGCCGTTGGAGCGGCGCCTTTAGCGAACCTTTCGCCCGGCGCAAACCCTATTTTTCACATTCGTGAAAATTAGCGTCAGAACCGCACGCGGTCACGGTTTTCCCGGTCGATCGCCATCAGAATGCCGATGCAGCCGAGCACCGTCATCTGCGCCGATCCGCCATAGCTGACGAGGGGCAGGGGGATGCCGACCACCGGAGCCAGTCCCATGACCATGCCGAGGTTGATCGCGACGTAGAAGAAGATGGTCGTGGCAAGCCCGCCGGCGACCAGCTTCGAGAAACGCCCCTCCGCACGCACGCCGACGCCTACCCCCCAGCGCACCAGCAGAATGAAGGCGGTGATGAGCAGCACGCCGCCAATCAGCCCCCATTCTTCCGCCATGGTCGCGAAGACGAAGTCGGTGTGTCCCTCCGGCAGATAGTCGAGATGGCTCTGGGTGCCGTGCAGGAACCCCTTGCCGAAGATGCCGCCCGAACCGATCGCGATCTTCGACTGGCTGATGTGATAGCCGGTGCCAAGCGGGTCGCTTTCGGGATTGAGGAAGATCAGGACGCGGTTCTTCTGATATTCGTGCAGCAGGAAGTTGAAGGCAAGCGGCGCGGCAATGGCCACACCGAGCGCGCCGCCAACGAATAGTCGCAGCGGCAGACCGGCGAGGAACATTACCGTCAGGCCGCCTGCCGTGATCATCAGGGCGGTGCCTAGATCGGGTTGCAGCATGACCAGTATGACCGGGAAGCCGAGCATCGCGGCCGCTGGCCAGACCGCGCCGAAGCGTCGTATCTCACCGGCCGGCAGCAGGTCGTAGAAGCGCGCTAGGGCCAGCACGATGGCGGGCTTCATGAATTCGGACGGCTGTACCCGGATGAAGCCGAGGTCGAGCCAGCGCTGCGACCCACCCTTCACCGCGCCGACCAGTTCGACCAGCACCAGCATGACCGTGATGACGGCGTAGGCGGGCAGGGAGATCCCCTGCCAGAAGCTCATGCGGATGCGTGAGATGCCGATGGCGGCCAGCAGGAAAATGGCGAAGGCAAGCCCTTGCCGCGAGGCCCAGGGCTGGACGCTGCCACCGGCGGCCGAGAACAGGACCACCAGCCCGAACCCGCCGATCGCGAGCAGCAGGAACAGGACGCGCCATGGCAGCTTCGCCAGCGGCGCCGGAACGAAGCCCAGCCCGTGCGAGGTCGTCTGGTTGATGCGCTTCATTCGGTCCGTTCGGTTTCATTGGATTGGGCGACTGCCGTGTCGGGCGCGCTTTGGTTGGCGGCGGTGTCGACCACGTTGCTGGTCGCGCCTTCGACGTCGGCGGGGGTTGCGGGAACCGTGGTGACCGGCGCGGTCTGTTCGGCCTCGAACGCCTTCCACTGCGCGTCCATCCGCGTCTGGACATCGCCGCCCCATTCGCGTTCCAGCGGTTCGAGCCGCGCCATCGCCTTGTCGCGGTCGAACAGCCACGACAGGATGTCGCTGGCGATCGGTGCGGCGGTGTAGATATGGCCCGAATGCTCCAGCACCACCGACACGGCGTAGCGCGGCGCGGCGGCCGGGGCATAGCCGATGAACAGCGAGTGGTCGCGCATCCGGAACGGTATCGCGCTGTCGCCGAGCACGCCGGTGCGGCGTTCCGCCAAGGTGATGCGGCGGACCTGCGCGGTACCGGTCTTGCCGGCGAGTTCGATGCCCGCCGGCAGACCCTGAAAGCGCGATCGCCCGGCGGTGCCGCCGCCATTGACCACGGCCCAGGTCGCGCGGTGCACCGTCTCCAGCATCTCCGGATCGATGCCCATCGACGGTGCCGGCTTGTGCGCGGTGTCGAGCAGGAGGCGCGGCACGACTTCGCGACCCTGCGCGAGGCGCGCCGCCATCACCGCCAACTGCAACGGATTGCTAAGCACATAGCCTTGGCCGATCGAGGCGTTGACCGAGTCCGCCACCGTCCATTTCTGCTTGTATTTCCGGAGTTTCCACGCGCTATCCGGCACGGTGCCATAACGTTGCGACTGGAACGGCAGCTCGAATTTCTGCCCCAGTCCCATCTGTCGAACCGTGGTCGCGAACGCGTCATAGCCCAGTTCGCGGGCCATGGTGTAGAAATAGATGTCGCAGCTCTGCGCGACCGCCCCGATCAGGTCGAGCGGACCATGGCCACCACGCTTGTGGCAGTGAAAGCGTCCGGTGCCGACCTGAAGCACGCCCGAGCAGCTGACGCGGCGATGCGGATCGATGCCCGCGCGCATGATGGCGAGGCCATGCATCGGCTTCACCGTCGATCCCGGCGGATACAGGCCCTGCAGCGTCTTGTTCATCAGCGGAATATGGTCGTCGCCCGACAGCATCTTCCATTCGAGCCGGCCGATACCGTCCGAAAAGCTGTTCGGGTCGTAAGCCGGCATCGACACCATCGCCAGCACGTCGCCGGTGACGGCGTCCATCACGACCGCCGACCCGGAGTTCGGACCCAACCGCCGCGCCGCATATTCCTGTAGCCCGAGATCGATGGTCAGGCGGACATTGCGTCCCTGCTTGTCGGGACGGGTGTCGAGTTCGCGGACGATCTGACCGCGCGCCGTCACCTCGACCCGCTTGGCGCCCGCCGCCCCGCGCAGCTGGGATTCCAGCGTCTTTTCAAGGCCATCCTTGCCGAGTTTGAAACCCGGTGTGACCATCAACGGGTCGCGCGTTTCCTTGAACTGTTCGGCGGTCGCCGCGCCGACATAGCCGGTGAGATGGGCGACCGATGCACCCGGCGGATAGCTGCGTGAAAAGCCGCGCGTCGGTTGCACGCCGGGAAGTTCGGGCAGGCGGACGCTGACCGCCGCGAACCGTTCCCAGTCGAGATTTTCCGCCACCTGCACCGGCGTGAAGTTGCCGGCGCGCTTCAGATCGGTCTGGATCCGCGCCATGTCCTCGGGCGTGAGCGCCAGCAGCTGACGCAGTTCGCCCAACACGCGGTCGCGATCCTCCAGCCGGTCGGGGATCAGGTCGACGCGGAAGTCGGTGCGATTGTTCGCGATCGGCGCACCATGGCGATCGATGATCCACCCGCGGCGCGGCGGGATCATCGTCAGGTTGACGCGGTTGCTTTCGGCGAGGAGGTTATAGCGTTCGTTCTCGGCAACCGACAGCCATGCCATCCGCCCGGCCAGCACGACGCCCACCGCCACCTGCGCCCCGCCGAGCACCATCGCCCGCCGGGAAAAGCTGAAAGCCTGTGCGGCTTCGGTGACGATCCTGCTCATTCATCCTCGCTACCACCAAGTGCCGTAC
The DNA here is from genome assembly GCA_036946325.1 of Sphingomonas paucimobilis. Classification (GTDB taxonomy): domain Bacteria; phylum Pseudomonadota; class Alphaproteobacteria; order Sphingomonadales; family Sphingomonadaceae; genus Sphingomonas; species Sphingomonas paucimobilis_A. The sequence continues at coordinate 975,189 of JAQIJL010000001.1, read as the reverse complement.
ATAGCCGTGTGGCGGCCGGGAACAACGCTATCGAGACGACGATCTGAAACAAAAGTACCGTATCGACATGCGCCGACAGGCTGGTGGCGAAGGCGCGGCCGGCAACCAGACAGACGGCGAGCGAGCCGCCGGCGAGCAGCCAGTCCTGCCAGAAATCACGGGTAACGAGACGGGTATCGACCAGATCGAGCATCAACGAACAAAGTTGCCACAACAGCACCGCGCTGCCCAGCGGCTGACCGCTCACCAGATCGTCGAACAGGCCGAGCGGTGCCGCGGCCCAGACGGGCAGTGCGCCGGGGCGCAGCAAACGCCAGCCGAGGAACATCAACAGCCCGAACGGCGGCAGGAACGGCACTGTCGCCACGACCGGCAGCAGCGTGACCAGCGATCCGGCAAGGATGCTCGCGACCGCCTTGCGCGTCAGGACGCGTTCGGAGCGGTCGTCATCGGGGCCGAGCAGCTTCATTCGGCGGCAGGCTTGGGCGTCGGCGTAGCGCTGGGGGTCGGGCGGGGGACCGGGGCGGGGAGGAAGGCGCGCTCGACCAGTGCGAAGTCCAGCCCGTCGGGTTCGGCGAAGACGCGCGCGGGTGCCACGTCGCGCTGGCTGCGAGCTACGCGCGCTACGGGCACACCCGGCGGGTAGATGCCGCCGGTGCCCGAGGTGACGAACACGTCGCCCGCCAGCAGCGGCGCGTTGACGATGCCGGCGGTCCGGACCTCGACCATGCCGTTGCCCAGGCCCGCGACGATCGCCGACAGTCCGTCGCGGGTGCGGCGGACAGGCACGATGCTTTCGGGATCGATGATGAGCAGGACGCTGGCCGTGTTAGGGCTGGTTTCGACCACCCGGCCGATCAGGCCGTTGGGACCGCGCACCGGCTGTCCGCGCAACACGCCCTGTCGCGATCCGGCGTTGAGGGTGGCGAAGCGCCGGGTGCTGCTGGCCGAGCTGTTGACCAGTCGCGCGGACACGACCGGCGCGGCCGAGCGGTCGCGCAGGGTCAGCAGCGTGCGCAGCCGTGCATTCTCGCGATTGAGCAGCCGCGCCTGCATCAGATAGCGGCGCGTGGCCTCCTCACGGGCGCGCAGGCGACGGTTTTCCGACACCGCGCCGAAATAGTCGCCAATGCCCTTCGGCACCGAAGCGACGCCGTCCCACACCCAATCGGCGCCGGAGGAAATAGGGGTCGTCGCCTCCCGCACCGCACCGCGCAGCGCGGAGAAGGCGCGGGGGTCGATGATCGAGATCAGCAGCAGGATCGCACCGACGAGCGCGCCGCTCGCCGCCAGCACATAGCCCGCGAACACCGTATATTGCGCCCGCCTGGAAAACCCCGGACGTTGGTTGCGTGGCGGCGCCATGCCCCCGGACCCCTATGTCAGACGGCGAGCAGAACGCCCTTGTAGATCGGATCCTCCAGCGCGCGACCGGTGCCGAGCGCTACGCAGGTCAGCGGGTCTTCGGCAACCGTCACCGGCAGGCCGGTTTCGTCGCGCAGCACTTCGTCGATGCCCTGCAGCAGCGCGCCACCGCCGGTCAGCACGATGCCCTGGTCGACGATGTCGGCGGCCAGTTCGGGTGCAGTGTTTTCCAGCGCGATGCGCACCCCCTCGACGATGGCGGCGACCGGTTCCGACAGCGCTTCGGCGATCTGGCCCTGATTGATCTGAATTTCCTTCGGCACCCCGTTCACGAGGTCGCGACCCTTTACGTAGATCAACGTGCCGATGCCGTCGGCCGGCGGCTTGGCCGTGCCGACTTCCTGCTTGATCCGCTCGGCAGTGGCTTCGCCGATCAGCAGGTTGTGGTTGCGGCGGACATAGCTGACGATCGCTTCGTCCATCTTGTCGCCGCCGACGCGGACCGAGGTCGAATAGGCGAGACCGCGCAGCGAGAGGACCGCAACTTCGGTCGTGCCGCCGCCGATGTCGACGACCATCGATCCGATCGGTTCGGTGACCGGCATGTCGGCGCCGATCGCAGCGGCCATCGGTTCTTCGATCAGCCACACCTGCGACGCACCGGCGTTCGATGCGGCGTCGCGGATCGCGCGGCGTTCGACGCTGGTCGAACCCGACGGCACGCAGATCACGATCTGCGGCCAGCGGATGAAGCGGCGCTGGCCGTGCACCTTCTGGATGAAGTGCTTGATCATCTGTTCGGCGACGTCGAGATCGGCGATCACGCCGTCGCGCATCGGGCGAATCGCCTCGATCGAACCCGGGGTCTTGCCCATCATCAGCTTGGCGTCGTCGCCGACCGCCTTCACCCGCTTCACGCCGTTCAGCGTCTCGACCGCCACGACCGACGGTTCGTTCAGCACGACACCGCGACCGCGCAGATACACCACCGTATTGGCGGTGCCGAGGTCGATCGCCATATCATGCGACATGAACTTGAAGAAACGCGAGAAGGCCATCGATACTTCCGTCCTTGTCCGCGTTGCCCCACGCGGCGGTTCGCAGCTTGTACCTCGACCCGTCCGACCGGGGTTCCAGTCGGCTGCCAGATGGCGGAAGCGGGTCGCGGGATGGCGCCGCTTGGGCTAGAGCGACCCCCATGTCAATACGCCGTCTGCCCGAGCATCTAGTCAACCGCATCGCTGCGGGGGAAGTGGTGGAACGCCCTGCTTCCGCGCTGAAAGAACTGGTCGAGAACGCCATCGACGCCGGCGCCGGGCGCATCCTGGTCCGCCTGGCCGGCGGGGGCATCGATTTGATCGAGGTTAGCGACGATGGCTGCGGTATGGGACCGGCCGACATGGCGCTGGCACTGGAGCGGCATGCGACGTCCAAGCTGCCCGACGACCGGATCGAGGCGGTCACGACGTTGGGTTTTCGCGGCGAAGCGTTGCCGTCGATCGCGAGCGTCGCGCGCCTGTCGATCGAGAGCCGGCCCGCCGGTGCAGAGGGCTGGCTGCGCAGCGTCGACAATGGCGACGTGGTCGAGGATCGCCCCGCCGCCGTGCCGCCGGGCACGCGCATCCGGGTCGAGGGACTGTTCGCCCGCGTGCCGGCGCGGCGCAAGTTTCTGCGCTCGCCCCGGTCGGAATTCGCGGCCTGTGTCGATCAGGTGCGGCGGCTCGCGATGGCGCGGCCGGACATCGCCTTCACGCTGGAGCATGACGGGCGGCGGGTGCTTGGGGTGCAGGCCGGCGAATCACGGCCGGAACGCGTCGCGGCGCTGACCGATCGCGCGCTGGCGATGAACTCGGTCGGGCTGGACTGGGAACGCGAAGGGATGCGGCTGGGCGGGGTGGCCGGGCTGCCGACCTTTCACCGCGGCGTCGCGGACCATCAATATCTGTTCGTCAACGGCCGGCCGGTAAAGGACCGGCTGCTGGCGGGCGCGGTGCGTGGCGCCTATGCCGAGATGCTGGCGCGCGACCGGCATGCGGTGGTCGCGCTGTTCCTCGACGTCGATCCCGACCTCATCGACGTCAACGTCCATCCGGCCAAGACCGAGGTGCGGTTTCGTGATCCGGCGGCGGCTCGCGGGCTGATCGTCGGCGGGTTGCGGCGGGCACTCGACGAGGCGGGGTTCCGCGCGGTGCAGCGCCCCGCCACCGATGCGATGGCGGCATGGACGACCGAGCCGGTCGCACCGATAGCGGTTCCGGCGATGCCCTTGGCGCCGCTTGCCGAGACGAGCGTGTCGCCGGGCTTCGCCTTTCACGACAGGCGTCCAACCTTCTTCGCACCGCCGCCCCAAGCCCGCGCCGAAGTCGCCGTCGAACCGCCGCCGGCCTCGACGCAGTTTCCGCTAGGCGCGGCGCGGGGGCAGGTCGCGCGGACCTATATCGTCGCGGAGGCGGAGGACGGGCTGGTGCTCGTCGATCAGCATGCCGCACACGAACGGCTGGTGCTGGAGCGGATGCGCGCCGCGATGGCGACGGGCGGGGTGGCGCGGCAGGCGCTGCTGATCCCCGAAGTGGTCGAACTGGACGAGGTCGCGTGCGACGCGCTGGAGGACAAGGCGGAGGAACTGGCCGAGTTCGGGCTGGAGCTGGAGCGGTTCGGTCCGCGCGCGATGCTGGTACGTGCCGTCCCTGCGATGCTGGGGCAGGGCGATGTGATCGGCCTCGTCACCGACCTTGCCGACGAAATCCGGGCGCATGATGCGGCGCTGTCGCTCAAGGAACGGATCGATCACGTTGCGGCGACGATGGCCTGTCACGGATCGGTTCGCGCGGGGCGGGTGTTGTCGGTGGTCGAGATGAACGCCCTGCTGCGCGAGATGGAAGTGACGCCGCATTCGGGCCAGTGCAACCATGGCCGCCCGACGTGGATCAAGCTGGCGCATGGCGACATCGAAAAGCTGTTCGGCCGGAAGTGAGGAAGTAGCGTGATGAAGTTCACCGAAGCCGCCGGCGCCAATCCGACCGATGCGATGCGGGTACTGGGCCGGCCGACCGACCGGATCGAAGGGCGGCTGAAGGTCAGCGGACGGGCGACCTATGCCGCCGAGTTCGCGGTGCCGGGGCAGGTCTATGGCGTGGTGGTCGGTACGACGATCGCCACCGGGCGGATCGTTTCGATCGATATGAGCGACGCGCTGGCCGCGCCGGGCGTGCTGACGGTGGTGACGCATGAGAATGCCGGGCCGCTGGGGATCGGCGACGATCACAAGGTGCCGATGCTGGCCGGGCCGCAAGTCGATCAGCTGGGGCAGGCGGCGGCGCTGGTCGTGGCCGACAGCTTCGAGGCGGCTCGCGCGGCGTCAAGGCTGGTTCGGATCGACTATGCGGCGGAGGACGGAGCGTTCGACCTGCAACAGGCCGCCGAGCGCGGCGCGGACAAGCCGTTCCGGTCGAACGGGCATGGCGATTTCGACCGGGCCTTTGCCTATGCGCCGGTGCAGGTCGATGCGACCTATACCACGCCCGATCATGCCCATGCGATGGTGGAGCCTTATGCATCGATCGCGGCATGGGAGGGCGACGCGCTAACGCTGTGGACCGCGAACCAGATGGTCGACTGGGCGGCGCGCGACATGGCCAAGATCCTGAAGATGTCGAAGGAGAAGGTGCGGATCGTCGCGCATCATGTCGGTGGTGGCTTCGGCGGCAAGCTGTGGGTGCGTGCCGATGCGGTCCTGGCCGCCGTCGCTGCGCGCCATGTCGGGAGGCCGGTCAAGGTCGTGCTGACGCGCCCTCAGATGTTCAACAACACGACCCATCGGTCGGCGACGATCCAGCGGTTGCGGCTTGGCGCAACAACGGACGGGCGGTTGCAGGCGATCGCGCATGAGAGCTGGTCGGGCGACCTGCCCGGCGGCAGTCCGGAGGGGGCGGGATCGCAGACGCGGCAGCTCTACGCCGCGCCCAACCGGCGGGTGGTCGAATGGCTGGCCGAGCTGAACCTGCCCGAATCGAGCGCGATGCGCGCGCCGGGCGAAGCGGTGGGCATGATGGCGATCGAGGCGGCGATGGACGAGCTTGCCGAACAGCTGAAGCTGGACCCGGTCGAGCTGCGGGTGCTCAACGATACGCAGGTCGATCCCGAAAAGCCCGAGCGGAGGTTTTCGCATCGCGACCTGATCGGGTGCCTGCGCGAGGGGGCGGAGCGTTTCGGCTGGCGCGAACGCAATCCGGTGCCGGGACAGCGGCGCGACGGGCGCTGGCTGGTGGGCATGGGGATGGCGGCGGCGTATCGCGGCAACATGACGTTGAAGTCGGCGGCGCGGGTCGGGATCGGCGGCGACGGACGGGTGACGGTAACCACCGACATGACCGACATCGGCACCGGCAGCTACACGATCCTCGCGCAGACCGCCGCCGAGATGCTGGGGGTCGAGCTGGACCAGGTTACCGTCCGGCTGGGGGAGTCGGGCTTCCCCGTTTCCGCCGGGTCGGGTGGCCAGTTCGGTGCGAACAGTTCGACGGCCGGGGTCTATGCCGCGTGCGTCGGCTTGCGTGACCGGATTGCCGAGGCGGTCGGGTTCGACCCGGCCACCGCGCGCTTTGCCGAGGGGCGGGTGTGGTCGGGCAACAAGTCGGTCACGTTGGGCGAAGCGGCGGGCGGCGCGGGGATCGAGGTCGAGGACCGGATCGAGTTCGGCGACCTGACGAAGAAGTTCGTGCAGGCGACGTTCGGCGCGCATTTCGTCGAGGTCGGAGTCGATGCCGATACCGCCGAGGTTCGCGTGCGCCGGATGCTGGGCGTGTTCGCGGCGGGGCGCATCCTGAACCCGAAGGCCGCGCGCAGCCAGATATTGGGCGCGATGACGATGGGCGTCGGCGCGGCGCTGACCGAGGAACTGGTGGTCGATCCGCGGCTGGGCGGGTTCATCAACCACGACCTGGCCGAATATCATGTGCCGACCCATGCCGACATTCCGCATCAGGAGGTCGTGTTCCTCGACGAGGAAGACCCCTATTCGTCGCCGATGAAGGCGAAGGGGGTGGGCGAGCTGGGCATTTGCGGCGTCGGCGCTGCGATCGCCAATGCGGTGTACAACGCCTGCGGCGTGCGGGTGCGGGAGTACCCGGTTACCGTCGACAAGGTGCTGGCGGGGTTGGCGTAACGTCGCCCAACCCGTCACCCTGGCGCAGGCCGGAATCTCTTGCGGTTCCTGCCGCGTGCTGCCACCGGGAGACCCCAGCCTGCGCTGGGGTGACGATCTGGCGTTAGAGTTTGAGTCATCTGAGCGGAATCGATTGGGGATTCACAAGGCGCAGGAAGTCTGATTCAAGCTGCTTGCCGTGCGGAGGTCGGCAGGTGTGGGTCGAGCCTATTCGGATGATCTACGTGAGCGGGTAGCGGCATCGGTTGTGGGTGGCCGGTCGTGCCGGGCAACGGCCGAATTGTTCGGCGTCAGCGTGGCGAGTGCGGTGAAGTGGTCGCAACGACGTCGGGCGACGGGCAGCGCCGCGGCGCGACCGCTGGGACGCAAGCAGCCGCGTTCGCTGGCCGCTGAACGTGAGTGGCTGCTGGAGCGGCTGGCGGTCAAGCCGGACGTGACGCTGCGCGGGCTGGTGGCGGAATTGAGCGAGCGCGGCGTGGTGACGAGCTACGGTTCGGTGTGGCGGATCGTGCGCGAGGCCGGGATCACGTTCAAAAAAAGACGCTGATCGCCCGCGAGCAGGATCGGCCCGTGATCGCCAGACGTCGCGCACAATGGCGCAAGTATCAGGGCCGGATCGATCCCAGGCGCCTCGTCTTCATCGACGAAACCTGGGCCAAGACCAACATGACGCGCCTGCGCGGCTGGTGTGCCCGTGGCCTGCCGCTGGTCGACAAGGTGCCGCACGGTCATTGGCGCACACTCACCTTCCTGGCGGCGCTCCGGCATGATCGCATCGACGCGCCGCTCGTGCTCGACGGCCCCATCAACGGCGAGAGCTTTGCCGCCTATGTCGCGCAGTTCCTGCTGCCTACCCTTTCGCCCGGCGACATCGTCGTCATGGACAATCTCGGTAGCCACAAGGGCAAGGCCGTCCGCCAGCTCATCCGCTCCGTCGGCGCCAGGCTCCTGTTCCTGCCGCCCTACTCGCCCGACCTCAATCCCATCGAGCAGGTCTTCGCCAAGCTCAAGACGCTGCTCCGCAAGGCCAACACCCGATCGGTCGAGGCGACATGGAAGCAGATCGGCTCGCTTCTCGACGCTTTCCCTCCACACGAATGCGCCAACTACCTCCGCAACAGCGGCTACGCTTCAGCTTAGATGGATCAAACTCTAGGGGCGGTAAGGGCGGTCGTCCCGTCCTTACCCAGGCGTTACGCCGCGACCTTGCGCCGCTCCGCCATTTCGTCGTTGAGCATCTCGGCCAGCAGGAATGCCAGTTCAAGGCTCTGCCCGGCGTTGAGGCGCGGGTCGCAATGGGTGTGGTAGCGGTCGGCGAGCGCCTGTTCGGTGACCGCAATCGCGCCGCCGGTGCATTCGGTGACGTTCTGCCCGGTCATTTCCGCATGGATACCGCCGGCATGGCTGCCCTCGGCGCGGTGCACCGCGAAGAAGCCGCGGACTTCGGCGAGGATGCGGTCGAACGGGCGGGTCTTGTAGCCGGTCGTCGCCTTGACCGTGTTGCCGTGCATCGGATCGCACGACCACACCACCTTATGCCCTTCACGCTGGACCGCGCGGACCAGCTTGGGCAGGCCGGCTTCGATCTTGTCGTGGCCGTAGCGGGTAATCAGGGTCATCCGCCCGGCAATACGGTTCGGATTGAGCGTGTCGAGCATGCGGAGCAGCGCGTCCGGCTCCAGCGTCGGGCCGCACTTGATGCCGATCGGATTGCCGATGCCGCGCAGGAATTCGACATGCGCCGATCCGTCGAAACGGGTGCGGTCGCCGATCCACAGGAAATGGGCCGAGGTGTCGTACCAGTCGCCGGTCAGCGAATCCTGCCGGGTCAGCGCCTGTTCGTACGGGAGCAGCAGCGCTTCATGGCTGGTGTAGAAGCTGGTCGCCTTGAGCTGCGGCACGCTGTCGGCATCGATGCCGCAGGCCGCCATGAAGTCCAGTGCCTCGCCGATCCGGTCGGCGACGTCGGCATACTTCTTTGCCCAGGGGGAGCGGCCCATGAAGTCGTGGGTCCAGCGATGCACCTGATGCAGGTTCGCATAGCCGCCGGTCGCGAAGGCGCGCAGCAGGTTCAGCGTCGCCGCTGCCTGAGAATAGGCCCGGATCATCCGCTGCGGATCGGGTACGCGACCTTCCGCGGTGAAAGCGATGTCGTTGATATTGTCGCCTCGATAGCTGGGCAGTTCGACGCCATCGACCGTCTCGGTATCGGCCGAGCGCGGCTTGGCGAACTGACCCGCCATGCGGCCGACCTTCACCGTCGGCAGCTTCGACGCGAAGGTCAGCACCACCGCCATCTGGAGGATGACGCGGAAGGTGTCGCGGATATAGTTGGGATGGAACTCGGCAAAGCTTTCGGCGCAATCGCCGCCCTGCAGCAGGAACGCCTTCCCCTCCGCCACCTGTGCCAGTTCGGCGGTCAGGTTGCGCGCTTCGCCGGCAAAGACGAGCGGCGGATAGCTGGCGAGCTGCGCGGTCGCGGCGTCGAGCGCCTGCGCATCGGGATAAGTTGGGAGCTGGCGTGCTTCGGCGTGCTTCCAGCTGTCGGGGGCCCAGATTGCGGCCATGGCAGGTTCCATCAAAGTCGGTTCGGGCAATTCCCATGCGCGAAACGGACCGTTCGCGCAATGAAGGAAAGGTTCATCGCCCCGATCGACCGCTTCGATCAGCCATAGCGCTGATGGAATCAGCCATAGCGCTGATGGAATTCCTCATTGTCCATGACGAGGTAGCGGATGAAGTCGATCAGCGACCAGATGCTGGTCACGAAGATGCCGACGAGCGTGCAGGTAAGCACCAGCATTGCGATGCCCGAGCCGACCTTGCCCAGATAGAAGCGATGCACGCCGAAAATGCCGAGGAAGAAGGCGAGGAGCGCGGCGGCGACCTTGTCCTTGCGCGGACGGTGGCGCGTCGGATCGGCGGCCGGACGGGGCGCCACGGTGCCGGGGACATGGTAGATGCGCAGCGCGCGACCGTTCGAGACCTCGAAATCGACCTGTGCGCCGACTGCCGGGCCGATCCGGTCGGACCAGTCGTCGGGTTCGAACCAGTAACGCTGCCCATCGTCGCCGGCGATACGCCCTTCGCGTCCGTTCCGATCAACGCCCAGCACCTGTCCCCGCATATCGACCCCCGATGATTCGCGGGCAGGGGTATGAAGGCGAAGCGGGGCCGGGAGCAAGGGGTTAGCGCGGGTCGATCAAGCGCCGGACGGTATAATGGCCGTCACCCCGGACGTGATCCAGGGTCCCGCTTTCCATTGCCCGTAGAAGAAGAAGCGGGACCCCGGCCCAAGGCCGGGGAGACGGGTTGCTAGGCCAGCGTCGGGCGCCAGTCCCAGCCGAGCGGATCGCCGTCCATGACCTCCACCCCCGCAGCCATGAGTTCGTCACGGATCGCGTCGCTCTTCGCAAAGTCCTTCGCAATGCGCGCTTCCTTGCGATCGGCCAGCCGTGCCTCGATCGTTTCCGCGTCGATCGTCACATCGGCGGGGCGGACGCGCAGGTCGGCACGGTCGAGGGTGGCCAGGTCGAGGCCGAGAACCGCGTCGAAATCGGCTAGCGCGGTCAGGCGATCGGTCGGTGCCAGCTTCTTGTCCGCCAGCAGTTCGTCGAGCACCGGCAGCGCGCGCGGGGTGTTGAGGTCGTCGGACACCGCCGCATCGAGCTGCTCGCGATAGGCCGACGCCTTCGCCGCGTCGCCTTCGCCGTCCGCCCGGGAGCGCAGCGCGGCGACGGTCATCACCAGCCGCTTCAACCGCGTCAGCGCCGCCAGCAGATTGTCCGCCGAAAACTCCAGTTCCGAGCGATACTGCGCCGACAAGCACATCAACCGATAGGCGAGCGGGTGCACGCCGCCGTCGATCAGCGTCCGGAGCGTGGTGAAGTCGCCCTTCGACTTCGACATTTTCCCTGAGCGTTCGACGAGGAAGTTGTTGTGCATCCAGAAGGCGGCACCGCTGTCGGCGCAGCCGCAATAAGCCTGATTCTGGGCAATCTCGTTCGGGTGGTGGATCTCGCGATGGTCGATGCCGCCGGTATGGATGTCGAACGGCGCGCCCAGATATTTGATGCTCATCACCGAGCATTCGAGGTGCCAGCCGGGCGCCCCCTTTCCCCATGGCGAGTCCCATTCCATTTGCCGGCTCTCGCCCGCAGGCGTCTTGCGCCAGATCGCGAAGTCCTGCGGATGGCGCTTGCCAGCGACCGGATCGATCCGGCCTTCGCCGGCATCGTCCTGCCCGCCCGCGAGCGCGCCGTAGTGCGGGACGGAGGTGCTGTCGAAATAGAGGCCGCTGTCGATCTCGTAGCAATGGTCCGGCGCGATCCGTTCGGCAAACGCGATCATTTCCGCGATATGATCGGTCGCGACCGACCAGCGGGTCGGATCGTCGATGTTGAGGTCGCGCAGATTGCCCTTGAACGCCTGCGTATAATGGGCGGCGATGTCCCAGATCGACTCGGCGCGCGCCTTGGCCGCGGCTTCCATCTTGTCGTCGCCGGCATCCGCGTCCGACGTCAGATGGCCGACATCGGTGATGTTGATGACATGGGTGAGCGGATAGCCCTTCCACCGGAGCACGCGGCTCAATGTGTCGGTGAACACATAGGCGCGCAGATTGCCGATATGGGCGTAGTTGTAGACCGTCGGCCCGCAGGAATAGACGCGCACGCCCTTTGCCGGATCGAGCGGTTCGAAACGCTGCGTGCTGCGCGTCAGCGAATTGTGGAGCGTGAGGGGGGCACCGTGCATGGCGCGGCGTGTAGCGCGATGCGGCCCGTCTGCAAATCCGGCGCTTTCGACCGCAAAAGCCTGTGCGGCCATGGAACAGCCCGTCGACCCGTAGGTTGGGGATGCTTCGAACGGAAAATATCGTTCGATCAATAGCTTATCATGGATCAATCAGCCGGGCCGCTGGTCCGGCGGACGGGAGAGCATGGCCATGGCCCAAGCCGAACTGCCCGGCGATATCGAGCGGGACGACGGACCCGCCTTTACCTCGAAAGACCGACAGGAGCGCGGCCGCGCGGCGCCGGAAGGCGAATCGTCGGTATCGGGCGTCGCGGTGACGATCAATCGCCCGGCATCCGACCTCTATGCCTATTGGCGCGACTTCGGGAACCTCGCCAGCTTCATGTTGAACGTCGAGGGGATCGAGGTGGTCGACCGCGGGCGATCGCACTGGCGTGTGGCCGGTCCCAACGGCACCTATGAATGGGATGCCATCGTGACCGAGGATGTGCCCGACCAGCGCATCGGCTGGCGCGCCGAGCATGGCGATGTGCCGAACAGCGGCTGGGTGTCCTTTACCGATGCCGGTCCCACGCGCGGCACGGTGGTGACGGCGATGATCGCCTATTCGCCGCCCGCCGGCATCGTCGGCAAGCTGGTCGCGAAGGTGACGCAGCAGGAACCGGCGATCCAGGCGCGGCGCGACCTGCGCCGTTTCAAGCAGCTGATGGAAACCGGCGAGATCGCGACGACCACGCCGCCCAACCGCGAACCCAAGTCTTAAGAAGGAAGGAGCCGGCGATGCGCGCACTTACCTGGCACGGCAAGCACGACGTTCGCGTCGATACCGTTCCCGATCCGGAGATCATCAACCCGCGCGATGCGATCATCAAGATCACGTCGACCGCGATCTGCGGGTCCGACCTGCATCTCTATGACGGCTATATCCCGACGATGAAGGCGGGCGACATCCTCGGCCATGAATTCATGGGCGAGGTAGTCGAAACCGGACCGAAATCGACGCTGAAGAAGGGGCAGCGGGTCGTCGTGCCCTTCGTCATCGCGTGCGGCAGCTGCTATCATTGTTCGAAGCAGCAATATTCCGGCTGCGACAATGGCAACCCGGCCGACAATCAGGACATCGCCCAGGAACTGTGGGGGCAGGTCGGGTCGGCGCTGTTCGGATACAGCCACATGACCGGCGGCTATCCCGGCGGGCAGGCAGAATATGTCCGCGTGCCGTTCAGCGATGTCGGGCCGATCGTGATCCCCGACGGCGTCGAGGACGAGAAGGTGCTGTTCCTATCCGACATTCTGCCGACCGGATGGATGGCGGCGGAGAATGCCGATATCGAGGATGGCGATATCGTCGCAGTGTGGGGCTGTGGCCCGGTCGGGCTGTTTGCGATCCAGTCGGCGCTGCTGATGGGTGCGCACCGCGTCATCGCGATCGATCACTTCCCGCACCGGCTGGCGCTGGCCAAAGGGTTGGGGGCGGAGGTGCTCAATTTCGAGGAAACCGACATCTACGACGCGCTGATGACGATGACCGGGGGGATCGGCCCCGATGCAGTGATCGACAGCGTCGGGCTTGAGAGCCACGGCATGTTCGTCGACAATATCGTCGACCAGATCAAGGCGTCGACCTTCCTCGGCACCGACCGGCCGCACGCGTTGCGGCAGGCGATCGTCGCGTGTCGCAAGGGTGGTCGCGTGTCGGTCCCCGGCGTCTATGGCGGGCTGATCGACAAGTTCCCGTTCGGATCGATCATGGAAAAGGGGCTGACGCTCAAGACCGGGCAGACCCATGTCCAGCGCTACCTGCCCGGATTGCTCAGCGCGATCATGGAGGACAAGATCGATACGACCTTCATGATTTCCGACCGGATGGCGCTGGAGGATGCGCCGATGGGCTACAAGAAGTTCCACGACGAGCAGAACAGCTGCACCAAGGTCGTGTTGAAGCCCGACTGGGAGCGTAGCGCGTCCTGACGTTGTAAAGAAGTGACAACCCGACAACGCCCGGACCGGTTCGCGACGACGTAGCGACACTGTTCCGGGCGTTCGGTGCGTTTACGCGGGCCGTTCTGTCATGTTCATGACCTGCATCGGTGGCGAACGGTTCGCTACCCGCGAAAGGGTGTGACGCATGACCAATGAGCCGCAACGCAGCCGCGCGGTCTTCTCGACCGAGGATTTCGGCCTGCTAAAGGAAGCCGTCGGCGCCTATGTCCGGCAGATCGCGGAAGAGCCGCGTTCGTCGAAATTCTCCAATCTCTACCACCGCCTCGGCCGCCTCGGCTGAGGGTCGCGCGGGACCGGCCCGCGCATATTCCACCATCGTTATCAGGCCACCCGCCGGCGCGACCGCATCGTCGCCGGCGGCCGCCCCGTGCCGTCCGCACGGCATCTGCACCAAAGGACCGACCATGGCATATCAAGAACAGGCGGCCCGTGCCGCATCCCTGATCCAGCAGCATCGCGGAACGTGGGACGGCATCGACGCGGAGGCGGTTGCGCGGATGCGGTTGCAGAACCGGTTCCTGACCGGACTCGACATCGCCCGCTACACCGCCGGCATCATGCGGCGCGACATGGCGGCCTATGACGCCGATCCGGCCGCCTACACCCAGTCGCTGGGGTGCTGGCACGGGTTCATCGCCCAGCAGAAGATCATTTCGATCAAGAAGCATTTCGGCACGACCAAGGGGCGGTATCTGTACCTGTCGGGCTGGATGGTCGCGGCGCTGCGCAGCGAGTTCGGTCCGCTGCCCGACCAGTCGATGCATGAGAAGACCAGCGTGCCGGCGCTGATCGGCGAACTCTACACCTTCCTCAAACAGGCCGATGCGCGCGAACTAGGGATGCTGTTCCGCGATCTCGATGCGGCGCGGGCCGAGGGCAACGCGGTCGAAGCGCAGCGGCTGAGCAACGCGATCGATACCTTCGAAACCCATGTCGTGCCGATCATCGCCGATATCGATGCGGGGTTCGGCAATGCCGAGGCGACCTACCTCCTCGCCAAGAAGATGATCGAGGCGGGTGCCTGCGCGTTGCAGATCGAGAATCAGGTCAGCGACGAGAAACAGTGCGGCCATCAGGACGGCAAGGTGACCGTCCCGCACGAAGACTTCCTCGCGAAGGTCCGTGCCTGCCGCTACGCGTTCCTCGAACTGGGCGTCGATGACGGGATCATCGTCACGCGGACCGATTCGCTGGGGGCGGGGCTGACCAAGCAGATCGCCTATTCGACCGCCAAGGGCGATCTGGGCGACCAGTATAACGCGTTCCTCGATTGCGAGCCGGTCGACGACGTCACCACGCTGCGCGGCGACGTCGTGATCGAGCGCGACGGGCAGCTGGTGCGACCGAAGCGGCTGGCGTCGAACCTGTTCCAGTTCCGTGAAGGAACCGGTGCGGATCGCTGCGTGCTCGACTGCATCACCTCGCTGCAGAACGGCGCCGACCTGCTGTGGATCGAGACCGAGAAGCCGCATATCGAGCAGATCGCATCGATGGTCGACCGCATCCGGGAGGTCGTGCCGAACGCCAAGCTGGTCTATAACAACTCGCCCAGTTTCAACTGGACGCTGAATTTCCGCCAGCAGGTGTATGACCGTTGGGTGGAGGAAGGGCGCGACGTGTCGGGCTATGCGCGCGCGAAGCTGATGAGCGTCGACTATGACGCATCCGAACTGGCGCACGAGGCCGACGAGAAGATCCGCACGTTCCAGCGGGATGCGAGCGCGCGGGCGGGCATCTTCCACCATCTCATCACCCTGCCGACCTATCACACCGCCGCGCTCAGCACCGACAATCTGGCACGCGACTATTTCGGCGACGCGGCGATGCTCGGCTATGTGAAGGGGGTGCAGCGGCAGGAGATCCGGCAGGGCATCACCTGCGTAAAGCACCAGAATATGAGCGGGTCGGACATCGGCGACGACCACAAGGAATATTTCGCAGGCGAAGCGGCGCTGAAGGCAGGCGGCGCGCACAATACCATGAACCAGTTCGCCGCCTGACCCGGCGAGTCCCGCACGACACGGGGTCGCGGCGATGTTGCCGTGGCCCCGTTGTCATTCCCGTCAATGTCAGGACGTTACCACCGTTGGAGGCGCGACCGGGAATCGAACCCGGGTGCAAGGATTTGCAGTCCTCTGCGTCACCACTCCGCCATCGCGCCTCGATACGGTGGGAGGCGGGCATTTGCGGGGCGCGCGCGCCGGTGTCAACCGTGGTCGCGTAAATTATACGCGCCGGCATCCTTGGCGGCGGGCGCCGGTCACGATAGACAGCGGCGTATCGCGCGATGTGTGTTGCGCGGCTAAAACAGTTGTGCGACAGGATTGCACCATGACCGATTCGATCCCGACCCGTCCCGATTTCGATGCGATGCGCCACGCGATGGTCGTCAGCCAGTTGCGCACCAGCGCCGTCAGCGACCCGCGCGTCGTGAGCGCGATGGGCGACGTAGCGCGCGAGGGCTTCGTACCCGCCGGCCAGGCGGAAGTCGCCTATCGCGACGCACCGCTGCCGTTGCCCGGTGGGCGCGAGATCAACCCGCCGCTCATCACCGGCCGCCTGCTGACCGCAGCGGAAATCCGGCCGACCGACCGCGTGCTGCTGGTCGGGGCCGCGATGGGCTATGCCGCCGCCGTGCTCGCCCGGCTGGCCGGGTCGGTCGTCGCGCTGGAGGAAGATGCCAGCTTCGTCGCAGCCGCGCGCGACGCGATTGCCGAGGCGTCGGTCGAAGTGGTCGAAGGCCCGCTGAACGCCGGCTGGGCGCAGGGTGCGCCCTATGACGTGATCGTCATCGACGGTGCGGTCGAATCGGTGCCTGACGCGATCGTGCAACAGCTTGCCCCCGGCGGGCGGCTGACCACCGGTATCGTCGATCGCGGCGTCACCCGGCTCTCGCTGGGGCGCCGGACCGAAGGCGGGTTCGGGCTGGTCGACTTTGCCGATCTCGGCAGTATCGAACTGCCCGGTTTCGCCAAGCCCAAGACGTTTCAGTTCGCAAGGTAACAGGCACATGCGGGGGGGGAAGTTCATCGGCGGGGTCGCGGCGCTGGCGCTGCTGGCCGGACCGGCACAGGCGGAGACGCTGCGGGAGGCGCTGGCACGCGCCTATGCCACCAACCCGCAGCTGACCGGTGCGCGCGCCAACCTGCGCGCGACCGACGAAGGCGTGCCGCTGGCACGGTCGCAGGGCCTGCCGCAGGTCACGACGCAAAGCTCGGTGATCGAGAATGTCATCACCCCCGCGAGCCGTGGTTTCACCCAGGCACCGCGTCAGGGCAGCGTGCAGGTGCAGGTATCGCAGTCGCTGTTCGCCGGCGGGGCGGTGCGCAACAATGTCCGTGCCGCCGATGCGCGGGTCGATGCGGGCCGCGCCAATCTGCGCAGCACCGAGGCGAACGTGTTCACGCTGGTTGTCGCCGCCTATAACGACGTGATCCGCGACGAGGCGATCGTCCGGCTGAACCAGCAGAATGTCCGCGTGCTGGAGGTGAACCTTCAGGCGTCGAAGGACCGGTTCCAGGTCGGCGACCTGACCCGCACCGACGTCGCCCAGTCGGAGGCGCGACTGGCTTCGGCGCAGGCGCAGTTGCGCAATGCCGAGGCTTCGCTGATCCGCAGCCGCGAAAATTACGTCGCGACGACCGGTTCGCCGGCCGCGACGCTCGACACGCCGCCGGTGCTGCCCAACCTGCCGGTCGATCCGAATGCGGCGGTCGGCGTGGCGGTCGCCAACAATCCCGCGCTGATCGCGGCGCGGCGCACCAGCGATGCCGCCGGTTTCGACGTCAGCGTGGCGCGCGCCAGCCGCCTGCCGACGATCAGCGCGGTCGGCGGCGGCGGCTACACCAGTTTCTTAGGCTCGGCCGCGTCGGTGAACGGCATCGTGCTGCAACAGGATGGCGGTCAGGCGCAGGTCGGCGTGCAGATGAACCTGCCGCTGTGGCAAAGCGGTCGTCCCGGCGCGCAGATCCGCCGGGCGCAGGCGCTGGAAGGGGCCGCGATCGAACAGGTGACACAGGTCGAACGCTCGGTCGTGTCCGATGCGCGGTCGGCATTTGCCGCGTGGCAGTCGGCGCTGCGCGTGATCCAGTCGTCCGAAGTGCAGGTCGCGGCCAACCGCCTGTCGCTGGAGGGCGTTCGCGCCGAGAACAGTGTCGGCACCCGCACCATCCTCGACATCCTGAACGCCGAACAGGAACTGCTCAATTCGCAGGTGCAGCTGGTGTCGGCGCGACGCGACGCCTATGTCGCGGGCTTCGCGCTGCTGGCGGCGATGGGCAAGGCCGAGGCACGCGATCTGGGCCTCGACGGCGGGGCGCTGTACGACCCGACGGTCAATTACAGCCGGGTGCGCAACAATATCTGGGACTGGAGCGGCGATCCCGCACCGGTGCCGATCGCGCCCAGCACGGTGAACAGCCCGGCACAGACGCCGGTCGTCACCCGCGAACTCGATCCGTCGTTGCAGCGCAGCCCCAATCCATACAGTCCGACGCAGGGCATCGACGCCCCCAATCGGCAGGGCGGCGCCCCGCGCGCCACGCAGGGCGTTGACACGCCGCGCGTCAACCCCGACAGCTAAGCGTTCAGAGGCGATTGAGATGAGGGTTGCGATGGGGGATATCAGCAACGAAACGTCGATGGAGGACATCCTGTCCTCGATCAAGCGGATCATCGCCGAAGAGGGCGAGGGATCGGCCCAGGCGTTGCGTGGGCGCAAATCGATCCGCACCGCGCAGGTCCGCGACATCGACGACCGTGACGAGGTGCTGGAGCTGAACCAGAGCGTCGCCGCGCCGCCGCCCCCGCCGCGGGTCGAAGCGATGCGCGCCGAACCGCCGCGTGCCGAGCGCGTTCGCGCACCCGAACCAGAGCCGGAACCCGAACCCGTTGCGGCGGCACCTGCTGCGAAGGTCGATCCGTCGATCGTGTCGGAACGCGCCGCCGAAGCGAGCCGCGGTGCGCTCGACCAGTTGTCGCGCATGCTGGTGAAGCCGGAAACGCCGGGGTCCGATTCGCTCGAAGGGCTGGTGCGTGAGATGCTCCGCCCGATGCTGCGCGAATGGCTCGATGCGCAACTGCCCGGCATCGTCGAATCGATGGTCGCGCGCGAGATCGCCCGGATCAGCGGACGCGAGTGACGCCGCTCTCTTGCAACGCCGCCGCATCCGCGCCATGCGGCGGTGCATGAGCGAACTGCCCAAGACTTTCGACCCCGCCGCCATCGAAGCGCGCTGGTATGCCCATTGGGAACAGGACGGCCTGTTCCGGCCCGAGCGTCCGAACGCGACGCCGTGGACCATCGTCAACCCGCCGCCCAACGTGACGGGCAGCCTGCATATCGGTCACGCGCTCGACAACACGTTGCAGGACATCCTCGTCCGCCATGCCCGGTTGCTGGGCAAGGATGCGCACTGGGTCGTCGGCACCGACCATGCCGGCATCGCGACGCAGATGGTGGTCGAACGCCAGATGGCGCAGCAGCAGCACAAGCGCACCGATTTCAGCCGCGACGATTTCGTTGCGAAGGTGTGGGAGTGGAAGGCCGAGAGCGGCGGGCAGATCACCGGGCAGCTGCGGCGGCTGGGCTGTTCGATGGACTGGGCGAACGAGCGCTTCACCATGGACGAGGGCTTCTCGGCCGCGGTGCTGAAAGTGTTCGTCCAGCTCCACCGCGAAGGGCTGCTCTATCGCGACAAGCGACTGGTCAACTGGGACCCGGGCCTCGGCACCGCGATCAGCGACCTCGAGGTCGAGACGCGCGAGGTCAAGGGCAGCTTCTGGCGCCTGCGCTACCCGCTGGCCGATGGATCGGGCTTTATCGAGGTCGCGACGACGCGGCCCGAAACGATGCTGGCCGACATGGCGGTCGCGGTGCATCCCGACGATGCGCGCTACACCGCACTGATCGGCAAGCAGGTGCGGCTGCCGATTACCGGTCGCCTGATCCCGATCGTGCCCGACGAACATGCCGACCCGGAACTGGGATCGGGCGCGGTCAAGATCACGCCGGGGCATGATTTCAACGACTTCGAGGTCGGCAAGCGCGCCGGGTTCAAGGCCGCCGACATGCTCAACATGCTCGATGCGAAGGCGCGCATCGTCCAGACGGCGGACGGGCTGATCCCTGAGGCTTTCCTCGGCCTGTCGAGCGCCGATGCGCGCAAGGCGGTCGTCGCGCGGCTGAAGGACGAAGGCGTCCTGATCCCGCACGTCGACAAGGACGGTGCCGAGCACGACGCCGAACCGCGCACCATCCAGACGCCGTTCGGCGATCGTTCGGGCGTGGTGATCGAGCCGTGGCTGACCGATCAATGGTATGTCGACGCGGCGACGCTCGCCAAGCCCGCGATCGAGGCGGTGCGGTCCGGCGCGGTCAAGATCGTGCCGAAGTCGTGGGAAAAGACCTATTTCAACTGGATGGAGAATATCCAGCCATGGTGTGTCAGCCGCCAATTGTGGTGGGGGCATCGCATCCCGGCGTGGTTCGCCGACGATGGCCGGGTATTCGTCGCCGAGACCTATGCGGAAGCGCAGGCCGACGCGGGTGCGGGCGTGGCACTGCGCCAGGACGAGGACGTTCTCGACACGTGGTTCTCCTCCGCGCTGTGGCCGTTCGCGACGCTGGGCTGGCCGGAGAATAGCGACCCGACGCTGGGCGGACGCTACAGCAACGACGTGCTGATCTCGGGCTTCGACATCCTGTTCTTCTGGGACGCGCGGATGCTGATGCAGGGCATCCACTTCATGAAGGAGGTGCCGTTCAAGACGCTGTACCTCCACGGCCTCGTCCGTGCCGCCGATGGCGCGAAGATGTCGAAGTCGAAGGGGAATACCGTCGACCCGCTGGGGCTGATCGACCGCTATGGCGCGGATGCGCTGCGCTTCTTCATGGCGGCGATGGAGAGCCAGGGCCGCGACATCAAGATGGATGAGAAGCGGGTCGAGGGCTATCGCAACTTCGCGACGAAGCTGTGGAACGCGACCCGCTTCGCGCAGGCCAACGGCATCGGCGCGTCGGCGACGATCGAGCCGCCGAAAGCCGAGTTGGCGGTCAATCGCTGGATCATCGCCGAGACGATCGAGACGGTGCAGGCACTCGACCTCGCGCTCGCCGATCTGCGGTTCGATGGGGCGGCGAACACCATCTATCAGTTCACGTGGAGCCGGTTCTGCGACTGGTATCTCGAACTGATCAAGCCGGTGTTGCAGGGCGGGGCCGAAGGCGGCGACGAAACGCGCGTGGTCGCGGGCTGGGTGCTCGACCAGATTCTAGTCATGCTCCACCCGTTCATGCCGTTCATCACCGAAGAGCTGTGGCACGCGCTTGGGGCACGGGCGAACGACCTGATCGTCGCGCGCTGGCCGATGGCGGATGCGCGGGCGATCGACCCGGCGGCGCGGGCGGAGATCGACTGGCTGATCCGGCTGGTCAACGAAATCCGTGCGGCGCGGACCGAGCTGAACGTGCCGCCGGGCGCGCGGCTGCCGCTGCACGTCCGCGATGCGTCCGCCGAGACGGTCGAGCGGCTGGCGCGTCAGGGTGCGGTGCTCGCCCGGCTGGCGCGGGTCGATGCGGTCGCGGGCGATGTACCGGCGGGTGGCGCGTTGCAGATCGTGGTGGACGAGGCGACCGTCGTCCTGCCGCTGGGCGATGTCATCGACTTGGACGCCGAACGCGGGCGCCTGGCCAAGGCGATCGCGGCGGCGGAGAAGGAGCGCGATGCACTGGGCGGAAGGCTGAGCAATGCGAGCTTCGTCGAACGCGCCAAGCCGGAAGCGGTGGAGAAGGCGCGGGCGGACCATGCCGACAAGATGGCCGAGGCGGCGCGGCTGCACGCGGCGCTGGGACGGTTGGGGTAACCCGCTCCGTCATTCCCGCGAAGGCGGGAATCCATAGATGCGACGGATCGGCTCCGTCGCTGGCGTCAGCATATATGGGTGCCCGCCTGCGCGGGGACGACGGGGCGTTGCTTCGTTCAGGTCTCTACCGGCGCCATCACCTCGATGATCCCGGCGGCGATCTTCGCCATGACCGGGGTCTTTGCCAGCACCTCGCCATCGATCGAGATGGGCAGCGGCGGGTTCGTTTCGATCCGGAGCGACTGGCCGTGGAAGGTCACCGTGTCGACCCGCCGGGAGTCGAGCCGGAAGAAGCTCGCCGCCCAGTTGCGGACCAGGCTACGCTTGCCCTTGCCGCACACGACCTGAACGATGATCTCGCCGCTGTCCAATCGCGCTTCCTCGACCAGTTCGGTGCCGCCATGGAAGCGACCGTTCGAGATGCGGACCTCGGTCGCCATCATCCGCTTGGCGCTGCCGCCCTGTCCGACGATCAGCTCGAACGGATGGAACTTCGCGAATTGCAGCGACGCCCAGGCGAGATAGCCGACCCGCCCGAACAGCTTCTTGACGCCGTGCGGCACGGTCTTGGCGATCTGCGGCGACAGGCCGATCGCGGCACAGTTGGCGAAATAGTCGCCGTCGATCATGCCGAGGTCGATGCGGCGGGGCCGTCCGGTCTTCAGCACGTCGACTGCGCCCGGAATATCGAGCGGGATGCCGAGCGTGCGGCAGAAGCTGTTGGCGGTGCCGAGCGGCAGCACGCCGAGGATCACGTCATGGCCGAGTAGATAGTCGACGAGGCTGCTGATCGTACCGTCGCCACCGCCGAGGACCACCATGTCGGGCTTGCGTTCCAACGCGCTCTTCAGCGTCGGGACCAACTCGTCGGGGTCGTCGACCGCATGGGCATCGACCTCGAAAGCGGCACCCTGCAAGGCGCGGCATGCCTGTGCGAACTGGTC
Organism: Sphingomonas paucimobilis; assembly: GCA_036946325.1. Classification (GTDB taxonomy): domain Bacteria; phylum Pseudomonadota; class Alphaproteobacteria; order Sphingomonadales; family Sphingomonadaceae; genus Sphingomonas; species Sphingomonas paucimobilis_A. The sequence continues at coordinate 953,094 of JAQIJL010000001.1, read as the reverse complement.
CTGCCCGCTGCGTGACCGGGCGTTGACGATCATGGCTGCGGTGCGGATGCGCTTCATGGCGTCGGTAACGTTCCGTAACGAAAATGGACCCACGCGACTTTCAGTTGATCGCACCCACGCCATGGCCCACAAGTCGCGCCATGTCCGCTGCTTATCCTGCGCTCCGCCTGCGTCGTACCCGTGCTACCGCCTGGAGCCGCCGGCTCCATGCCGAAACCATCCTGACCCCGGCCGATCTGATCTGGCCGCTGTTCGTGACCGAGGGCGAGGGCGAGCCGGTCAAGGCGCTGCCCGGCGTGTCGCGGTGGAACCTGTCGGGCATCGTCGACCGCGCGCGGGAAGCACGCGATCTGGGCATTCCGGTGATCGCGCTGTTCCCCAACACGCCGCGCAACCTGCGCAGCGACGACGGGGCCGAGGCGTTCAATCCCGACAATCTGATGTGCCGCGCGATCCGGGCGATCAAGGACGCGGTGCCCGAAGTCGGCGTGCTGACCGACGTCGCGCTCGACCCCTATACCTCGCACGGGCATGACGGCATCGTCGATGCGGCGGGATATGTGCTGAACGACGTCACGTCGGACGCGCTGGTGCGGCAGGCGCTGGTACAAGCGGAGGCGGGGAGCGACATCGTCGCGCCGTCCGACATGATGGACGGCCGCGTCGCCGCGATCCGCGACGCGCTGGAAAACGATGGCCATCATAATGTGCAGATCATGGCCTATGCCGCCAAATATGCGAGCGCCTTCTATGGCCCGTTCCGCGACGCGGTCGGCACGCACGGGCTGCTGAAAGGCGACAAGAAGACCTATCAGATGGACTCGGCCAATAGCGAGGAAGCGCTGCGCGAGGTCGCGCTCGACCTCGCCGAGGGTGCGGACAGCGTGATGGTGAAGCCGGGCTTGCCGTATCTCGACATCATCACCCGGGTGAAGGCGGCGTTCGAGGTGCCGGTGTTCGCGTATCAGGTGTCGGGCGAATATGCGCTGATCGAGGCGGGTGTCGCGGCGGGCGTGGCGGATCGCGATGCGATGGTGCTGGAGACGCTGCTGGCGTTCAAGCGCGCCGGTTGTTCGGGCGTGCTGACCTATCACGCCGCCCATGCCGCGCGGTTGCTGGGCGCATGATCGAGACCGAAAGGCTGATCCTGCGGCAGTGGCAGGACCGCGACCGCGAAACCTTCTACGCGCATTGCGCCGATCCGGAGGTGATGCGCTACTTCCCTGCGCCGCTGAGCCGTGAGGAAGTGGACGCCGCGATCGCGCGGCAGGACGGCTATATGGCGAGCCGCGGCTTCTGCTTCTGGGTCGCCGAAGACCGTGCGAACGGTCGGATGCTGGGCTTTTGCGGGTTGAAGCCGGGTGCCGACGGTACACCGCTGGAAGGCTCGGTCGAGATCGGCTGGCGGTTCGGCAAGGACCATTGGGGGCGGGGCTATGCGCGCGAGGCGGCCGAGGCGTCGCTCGCCTGGGGCTTCGCCAATCTGCCGGTCGAACGGATCGGCGCGATTACCGTCCTTGCCAACACCCGTAGCTGGGGGTTGATGGAGCGGATCGGCATGGTCCGTTCGCCGCAGGAGGATTTCGATCATCCGGCGGTCGCCGACGACAGCGTCCTGAAACGCCACATCACCTATTGGAAGGCGCGTCCGTGACGACACTCGACCGGACCGCCGGCTGGCCGATCCGCTGGATCTTCGTGACCACGATCCTCGCCGGATCGTTCCTGCTGTTCCTCGTCCAGCCGATGGTCGCGCGCATGGCGTTGCCGCAACTGGGCGGCGCGCCAGCGGTGTGGAACTCGGCGATGCTGGTCTATCAGGCGCTGCTGCTGGGCGGCTATGCCTATGCCCATCTGCTCGGCAAGCTGATGCCCAAGGCGCAGGCGGCGGTGCATATCCTCGTACTGCTGTGCGCGGCGGTGTGGCTGCCGATCGGGGTCAATTCGACGCCGACGCCGACCGGGGTCGAACCGGCGCTGTGGACCCCGTGGCTGCTGACCGCGTCGATCGGGCCGTTGTTCTTCGCGGTATCGGCGCAGGCGCCGCTGCTGCAACGCTGGTTCGCGTTCATCTGCCCTGGGCGCGATCCGTACGCGCTCTATGCCGCGTCGAACGTCGGCAGCTTCGCCGGGCTGCTCGCCTATCCGCTGCTGGTCGAGCCGCTGTTGCCGGTCCGTACCCAGAGCTGGGGCTGGAGCATTGGCTATGCGCTGTTGTTCGTGCTGGTGATCGGCTGCGGCTGGCTGTTGCCGCATCGCCGTGAACAGGCGTTGACGCTGGAGAAGGGCGAGGCGCCGGGTACGCGGCGGGTGCTGCACTGGATCGTGCTGGCGCTGGTTCCGTCGGGGCTGATGCTCGCCACCTCCACCTTCCTGACGACCGACATTGTCGCGGTGCCGTTGCTGTGGGTGCTCCCGCTCGGCCTGTATCTGCTCAGCTTCACCGTGGCGTTCGCGGCGCGGCGCGGGCTGGCCGACGCGATCACCCGCTATGCGCCGATCACGATCCTCGTCTTCGGCGGCATGATGATCGGCGGGCATCACGACTTTCCGTTGCTCAGCGCGCTGGCGGCGCTGATGCTGCTGTTTGCGGTGTCGGTCACGCTGCACGCGCATATGTATGCGTTGCGCCCGGCGCCGGGGCGGTTGACGGGCTTCTATCTCGCCATGTCGGTCGGCGGGGCGTTGGGCGGAGCGTTTGCCGGGCTGGTCGCGCCGGTCCTGTTCGACTGGACCTATGAATATCCGTTGCTGATCCTTGCCGCCGGCATGCTGGCCCCGCTGCCGTTCCTGCTGCCGGCGACGCAGCGTTTGTGGGTAGCGGGCGGGGTGAAGCTCCGCGTGGCGGTGATTCTTGCGATCGGCGTGCTGGTCGCGGTCGGCATGACCAATCCCGGCGGAATGCTCGGCGCCAAGCCCGACGCCGTCGCCTTTTTCGGGATCGTCGCGGTCGGGCTGTTCGCGATCGGCGCGCGCGCGCCGTTCGTCTTCGCGCTTGCCGCCGCACTGTTCCTGTTCGGCGGCTATCGCGCCATCGCGCTGTCGCTGGAGCCGGGCGCGCGGACGCGGAGCTATTTCGGCGTCTACACGATCATGCGGGGGCAGGGCGTCAACGAGTTGCAGCACGGCACGACGCTGCATGGTATCCAGCTGACCGGATCGCCCGAGCGGGAACGGACGCCGACGACCTATTATGTGCAGGGGTCGGGCGTGGGCGAAGCGTTGCGTGCCGCCCCGTCGCTCTACGGTCCGGCCGCGCGGATCGGTATCGTCGGGTTGGGGACCGGGACGCTGGCCTGCTATGCCCAGCCGGGACAGCATTGGCGCTTCTACGAAATCGACCCGGTCGTCGTCCGCATCGCGCGCGATTCGGGTGCCTTCACCTTCCTGCGACGCTGTGCGCCGAGCGCGCAGATCGTGGTCGGCGATGCACGGCTGAGCCTGTCGGAGGAGCCGGCGGGCAATCTCGACCTGTTGGCGCTCGATGCATTTTCGTCCGATGCGGTGCCGATGCACCTGATGACGCGCGAGGCGTTCGAGACCTATGGCCGGGTGCTCGGGCGGCGCGGGCTGCTGCTGGTCCATGTGTCGAACCGCTATCTCGACCTCGGACCGGTCGTCGCGCGCACCGCTGGCGGGTGGATGGCGGCGCAGCTGCCCTATCAGCCCAAGTCGTCCGACCCGGCGGAAACCGGTTCGCTGTGGATCGCGCTGACCCGCGATCCGGAGGTGCTCGGCACGCTCCTGACGTCGGGCGGCGATTGGGAGCCGTTGCCGGTGACCGACACCGCACCATGGACCGACGATTACGCGTCGATCCTGCCGGTGCTGCGCGCGCTGCAATAGCGGTTATCGGAGGCGTGCGCCCAACGTCGCGATGGTGGTGCGCTGCTCGGTCGAGGCGGCATTCGCCTTGGCCAAGGCGGCGTCGAGCGCGGGGTAGGGCGGGGCGCCTGCCGCCGCGCGATCGATCGCGAGGCGTTCGAGTTCGGCCAGCGGCACGTCGATCGCGGTGCGTGCGACGTCCAGCTCGGCGAGCGCCACCTGTGCGCCCAGCCAGCGCTCGCTGCCTTCGGCCGTGCCGGCGGCCGCGCCGACCGTCTTGCCGACGCGGGCGGCGGCGGTGTCGAACGCGGCCTTCGCGCCGGTCGCCTCGCGGGTCAGCGTCGCGATCTTCGCGTCGAGCGCCGCGTCGGGGGTCGCCACCGGCACCGGACGAACCGGCTCGGCCAGGCTGATCTTCTCGATCGGGCGCGGCAGCAGCGAGGGGTAATCCCCTGCCGGCGCGGCACAGGCCGACAACAGCGCGGCGGGCAGGACGAACGGGATCGCAAAGCGGGTCATGGCCCACCGATACCCATGCAAAAATATTGACACAACGGGGTTGCCAGCCGGGAAGGTGCCCTGTAGCAGGCGACCTCCACCGGGCACCCGTAGCTCAGCTGGATAGAGCATCAGACTACGAATCTGAGGGTCGGACGTTCGAATCGTTCCGGGTGCGCCATGGAAAGTCCCGCCAGGTCATGCGACTTGGCGGGGCTTTCTTTGTCAGGATGGCAAGTATCGGACGGGCGAAAATTCCCTGCCGAAACGACTTGCCAGACCGGAAATGCCTCTCTAACAGGCGGCCTTCACCGGGCACCCGTAGCTCAGCTGGATAGAGCATCAGACTACGAATCTGAGGGTCGGACGTTCGAATCGTTCCGGGTGCGCCATGGAAAACCCCGCCAGGTCATACGACCTGGCGGGGTTTTCTTTGTCGGCTTATTGGCGATAGGCGTAGGGGCCGACGACGGTACCGGTGAAGCCACCGGCCATACGGGTGCTGAGGAACCGGATGTCGACATCCTTGGCCAGGGTGCGGCGGTTGCTGCCGACCGTATAGTCGACCGCCATCTTCCCGCGATCCGCCCGCAGCGTCAGCGTGACCGGCGCGGTGCTGGTGAGCGGCGCACTCGCCACCAGTTGCTCGGCGCCCTTGGCGCGGGTGTAGAGCGCGACGACCGGCTTGCCCGCAATGCGGGTGATGCCGAAGAACAGATAGCTCTCGTCGCTCTGCATAGCGACCAGTCCGGCACGATCGCCGTCTTGGCGCGGGGTGAAGCGCACCGTCGTTCCGATGGTCGCGATATGATGCTGCTGGCGTCGTCCGACGAAGCCCGGCACGCCGCTCTGGTCGCTGATCGCCGCGCCGCCGTCGATCAGCAGGTCGCCAGCCGACAGGCGATAGACCGGGGATTTGGGCGTGCGGACGCCGATCCACTGCATCGCCAGCTTCGCCCCGTCGAATTCGTCGACATAGCCGAAATCGCCGCTGGTCGGCAGTTTGGGAACGGGTTGGCGCGGTAGCTTCGGCCGGTCGGCGACGAACGGCACACGCTGACCGGCGGGCAGGATCGTCGGCCAGCCGTCCTTCCACGTCACCGGCAGCAAAAACGTCTCGCGCCCGATATTATAATAGTCGTCGCCATAGGGCCGGACCGCGAGGAAGGTCGCCCACCAGTCGCCATTCCGGGTCTGGACCAGTTCGGCATGACCGGCCGCCGAGATCGGGTCGGTGCGATCGTTCGGCAGGTCGCGCTGGGTCAGGATCGGATTGCCGCTCCACGGCACGAACGGCCCGCGCAATTGCTTCGACCGGAACACGACCTGCGAATGGTTGACGCTGGTGCCGCCTTCGGCTGCGGTCAGATAATACCAGCCGTCCTTGCGGAAGATGTGCGGTCCTTCGATCCACACCGGCTTTTTCGTGATGTCGACGCCGCCGTTGATGAGCTGGGTCGATTCGCCGACCATCTTGCCAGCGCGCCAGTCATATTCCTGGATCCAGATCGCGCGGTGCCCGTCATAGCGCGGGGTTTCGTCGGGTGCGCGGTTGTTGACGATATAGGCGCGGTCGCCCTCCCAATAGATCGACGGGTCGATCCCCTCGAACGGCAGCCAGATCGGGTTCGACCACGGACCTTTGGGGGCCTTGGCGGTGATGACGAAGTTGCCGCGACACTGGACGCAGGTATTGACGATGTAGAAGGTGCCGTCGTGATAGCTGATGTCCGGCGCGAACACCGCCTCCGACACGCGCCGTCCGCTGAAATCCAGCTGTTCGGGGCGGTCGATCGCATTGGCGATCTGCGTCCAGTTCACCAGATCGCGCGAATGGAAGATCGGCAGGCCCGGATAATGGGCGAAGGACGACAGGACGAGATAATAGTCCTCGCCCACCCGGATCACTGACGGGTCAGGATAATAGCCCGACAGGATCGGGTTGCGATACTGGTTGGGACCAGGAGTCGCGCGTTCGACGCTGCGGCCGTCATAGGTGAAGCGGCTGAACCTGGCAGGCTCGGCCGCCGCGGTGCCGATGCTGGCGGTCAGCAGCAGGCCGGTCATCAGGGTGCGGAACATCGATGGTCTTTCGTTGACGGGAAGATCAGGCGTGGTCGAGGCGGAACAGCGCGGCGCCATGCGGCGGCACATCGGCCTCCACCCGATTGGCGGCAGTTCCGATGTCCCGCCGCGCCCAGAGGTCGCGCACCCGCACCGGCCCGCGCAGGTCGATCCAGCGGAGGTCGACTCCGGGGCGCGATGGCTTGTCGCCCGGATTGAACAGCGCGAGATGGGTCGATCCCGACGGACTCCGCGCGGTCCAGGCCCGCATGCCGTCCTGTACGTGCAGCGGGCGATTGGCCGAGCTGTTCTGGTTGACGGCGATGACCTCCGGATTGGTCAGCAGGTCGAGCGTCGGCGCGTCGAGATGGCGCAGGTCGCCCCCCATGATGAGCGGCGACCGGGCGATCGACCAGAGCGTCATCAGCGTGCGCTGTTCGGCCGGCGTGAACTTGGTATCGCGCTGCCCCAGCGCCAGCCGACCGAGCGGGAGCATGTCGGCGTCGGGCCAGCCGCCGGGGCCGGCAAAGCGCTGCCAGTTTTCCAGGCGGACGAACTGCGCGTCGAGCAGCGGCCATTCGTCCCAGAAATCGTCGCTGATCCGCCACATCTGCGCATGCGTCCGGACATGGTCGGCGCTGGCGAGCGGCGTTTCGCCGGGGGACAGGCTGAGCAGGATCGGCCGGCCCGACCGGGCGATGGCCTTGCTCGCTGCCTCGATCTCCGGCGCGTGCGCGTCATAGGGGCGGCTCATATCGTCCATCTTGACCAGATCGACGCCCCAATCGGCATATTGCGCGAAGACGCTGTCATAATAGGCCTGCGCGGCGGGGTGGCGCATGTCGACGCCGTACATGTCGCTGTTCCACGAACACACGCTCGTCCGGTCGGCAATGTCCTGCGCACGATAACGGGTGCCGAGGATCGGCAGATTGCGGCGCACCGCCTCACGCGGGATGCCGCGCATCAGGTGGATGCCGAATTGGAGGCCCATCGCATGTACGCGGTCGGCGATGGCGCGAAATCCACGACCATCGGCGGCGGAGGGAAACCGCTTCGGATCGGGCTGCAACCGGCCATAGGCGTCCAGCACCGGCACCGCGTCGGCGCGATAGGCGTAGCCGGTCGCGCCCGGCTCATACCACTGGATGTCGATGGTGAAGATCGAATAGCCCGCCGGCAGCAACCGGTCGCGCATGATCGTCGCCGTCTCCAGCGCCTGCGCTTCGGTGATGGTCGTGGCGAAGCTGTTCCAGCTGTTCCAGCCCATCGGCGGCGTCGGGGCGAGGCGTGTCTTGCTCCGGGGAGCGGCGGTGGCCCCGACTGCTCCCGCGACCGCTGGCGTCAAGGCGGCCCCGGCGATCAGCGTGCGGCGGGTGATGTCGTGCGGCACGTCAAATGCTCCGTGAAAGGAATAAGGTCATTGCGGCGCGCGCAGCGTGAAGCTGTCCACGTCGAGATAGCCGTTGCCGGGCTGGGGATTGTAGCAGGACAGCGCCATCTGCTGCCCCTGGAACGTGCCCGTCCGCCATGCGAAGGCGAGCGGGAACGCGCCGCCGGCCGCCTGCCACCGTTTCCCGTCGCGGCTGTATGACAGGCGCCCCCGGTCGGTGGTGAAATCGAGGTCGAGGCCGATCCACAGCGTCGATCCCGCAAAGGGGATCGGCTGCGTCCGGTCCTTCACTACCGGCCCGTTCTCGGTGCTTTCGATCACGTCCATCGCGAGTTGTGGAGCGCCCCGGGCGTCGCGGGTCGCGGCGAGCGTCGCGCTATATTGGCCGAACGTGCCGAAGCCGCAGCGATCGCCCGGTGCGATATGGCCGATGTCCAGTCTGACCTCCGCCCGGCTGCGCGGACCCTGCGCCTTCTGGGTCAGCGTGTTGCGCGCCCGCCAGAGGCCATCGGCGCGTGTCGGTCGCAGGCGCAGGAAACCCTGCCGCTCGGTCAGCGACCAGCGGGTGTCGTCGGCATTATGGTTCCACTGCCATTGCTGCCCGAGCTTGGGCTGCGAGAAATCGTCCGACGTCGCCGGTTCGGCGAAGGGAAAACCCGCGATTGGCTTGGCCGCCCGTGCCGGCACGCGATCCGGCGCATCGGGCGTGCCCCAGACCGGCCAGTCGTCCCGCCAGAAGATCGGGCTGAGGTTCGTCGTCCGGCCGATCGAACCGGCGTCGAGCATGACGAACCCGACCCATTTCCCGTCCGGCGTGTCGACCAGCGCGCCCTGATGCCCGCCGCTGCGATCGTCGATCTGCGGCCGGGTCTCCCATGGGCCGTACAGGCTGCGCGCGCGCGAAACGGTCAGTCCCAGCCGCCGGGGAATGGCGTTGAAGAGATAGTAATAGTCGCCCCGCCGGACGATCTTCGATCCCTCTGCCCCCGCGATGTAGTGGACCTTGCGATCGTCGACGACGCGACTCATGCCCTGATCGAGCTTCAGCAAACGGATGGTGCCGTCCGACCCGATGGCGGTCGCGATGTACGCCGTCCCGTCGGGTTCGATGAACAGGCCGGGATCGAATGCCGCACGGTCCAGCTCGTTCATCACCCATGGCCCCCGCGGATCGCGCGACCGGTAGATGCGGGTATTCTGCCCGACCGGGGTCACGACGACATAGAATATGCCGTCATGGAAGCGCAGGCTGGCAGCGAACAGCCCCCGGCGATAGGCATCCTTGCCACCCTCCAGCCGATATTCGGGACGGTCGTCCAGCCGGGGGACGACGTGGCTGAAGATTCGCCAGTTCACCAGATCCTTTGACTGCAACAGGGTCAGCCCCGGCGCGTTGGCGAAGGTCGTGGTGACGAAATAATAGTCGGTGCCGACGCGGATGATGTCCGGATCGGGATAGTCCGCGAACAGCAACGGGTTGCGATAGGTGCCGTCGCCCTGATCGGCACGCCAGACCTGTGCCGATGCCGTACCGCCGATCAGCAGCGCGCCGGCCAACAAGGCCGCGCTCGTCATCGTCCCGCCCCGCATCGCTTCTCCTGACGGCGGTGTCTGATGCCCGCATTAGTCTGCGTATTGATTGAGGATTTTTCGGTCAACGGCTTTTATTGTTCGCAGCTGTCCGGGCCATGTCCGCTAATCTGCGAGCGACAAACGCTCGCCCGTTAACGCGCCGTTTGACGACGGCCTTTCGCGTGCCTAGCGTGATCCATCTTCCGCGCGTGCGAACGGCGGACGGGGAATAGTTATACAAATCGGAAACGGTCTCTAATCCTCAGCGATGGGGCAGGCCGAGGACGAAGGAAACGGCGTGAGCACGGACAACCTACTGGACGATTATGCCCTGATGGCAGAGGAGCCGGCCGGTGCGCTGGGCGACCATGCCGGTACGTCGCGCAAGGGGTCGGGACGGCGGCTGCGCGGTGCGGTCGCGCATTATCTGGGCACCGCGATCGTGTCCGGCCGCATCGCGCCGGGCGAATTGCTGACCGGCGAGGTCGCCAATGCCGAGGCGCTGGACGTGTCCCGCAGCGCCTATCGCGAAGCGGTGCAGGTGCTGACCGCCAAGGGACTGGTCGAAAGCCGGCCCAAGATCGGCACCCGCGTTCTGCCGCGCCGCCGCTGGAACTTCCTCGACCCGATGGTGCTCGCCTGGGCGTTCGAGGGGGAACCGAACATCGCGTTCGTCCGCGGCCTGTTCGAACTGCGTTCGGTGGTCGAGCCGGCAGTCGCGCGGCTGGCGGCGGAGCGGCGCGACAAGGACGATATCAAGGCGCTGAAGACCGCGCTTGCGGGTATGCGCCGCCACACGCTGGCGACCGAGGCGGGGCGGGCGGCGGACCGCGATTTTCACGACGCGCTGATCTTCGCGACGCATAACGAGACCTTCGTGGCGCTGAGCGCGAGCATCGGGGCGGCGGTCAACTGGACCACCCAGTTCAAGCAGCGCCAACGCGCCCTGCCGCGCGATCCGGTGCCCGATCATGCCCGGGTGTTCGACGCGGTGGTGGCAGGCGACGCGCGTGCCGCGGAAGAAGCGATGAACGCGCTCGTGTCGCTGGCGCTGGAGGATACCCGCTCGGCCATGGGCTGATCGTCCCCCGATCCGGTCGTACGGTGGCTGGCGCAGCGTCGCGGCCTTTGCCATGGTAGCGCTCACAAGCGAATCGGGGGAGAGGATATGTGTTCGGTCAACGGATGGGCGGCGGGTCTGACGGCTGCGCTGCTGGCAGGTAGTGCGCCGGCACTGGCGCAGGCGACCGCGCCTACGTTCGCCAATATCTTCGCCGATCACGCCGTGCTGCAACGCGACCGGCCGATCACCGTCTGGGGTAATGCCGCGTCCGGCGAAACGGTCACCGTGCGGCTGGGTGACCGGAGCGTCACCGCCGTCGCGGCGAAGGATGGCAAGTGGCGCGCGACCCTGCCGGCGATGCCGGCCGGCGGCCCATATACGCTGCGCGTCAGCGGTGCTGCCGGCGCGCCGGCGCAGCAGGCGTCGGACATCCTCGTCGGCGACGTCTTCCTGTGCGGCGGGCAGTCGAACATGGAGTTCCAGGTCCGTCACGCGACCGGGCTGGAGGTCGTGCCGTCGTCGAACGACGCGCAACTGCGCTTCACGACCATTCCCGACGTCAGCGTTCCCGCGCCTGCCGCCGACCTTCCCGCGCGCGCGGAATGGAAGGCGGTGTCGCCGGAGACCGTCGGCGATGCATCGGCGGTATGCTATTTCATGGCGCGGTCGCTGCGCGCCATCGAACAGGTGCCGATGGGGTTCATCGCGTCCGAATGGGGCGGCACGCGGATCGAAAGCTGGATGAGCGCGGCGTCACTCGGCAAGCTGCCGGGCTTTGCCGATCGGCTGGCGACCGTCGCGACCTATGGCTCCGATCCGGCCGCGGCAGTCGCGCGCGAGGGCGCACGGCGCGAGGCGGTGTGGGACGGGATCGATCCGGCTGCGAAGAAGGAACGTGCGTTCCGCGCGGCCGCCTTCGACGATCGGAGCTGGGCGACGCTGCCGGCCGATGATGGGCAGTTGCCTGCCGCCGATCGTGCCGGGCTGGAGGGTGTGGTGTGGCTGCGCACCACCATCGACCTGACGCCAGAACAGGCTGCGGCGGCACGCCGCATCCAGCTGGGACCGATCGGCAAGTTCGACGAGACCTATATCAACGGCCGCTATGTCGGTGGCGGCAGCGTCGACTGGGTCTGGCGCAACTATGAATTTCCCGCCGGCACGCTGAAGGCGGGGCGCAACGTCGTCGCGGTGCGGGTCGTCGGGGCGAACGGCCGCATGGCGATCACCAACACGGGCAATCGCGCCATCGGTCTCGTCGATGGCGGGATGGTGCCGTTGAACCGCCCGTGGCGCTATCGCATCGGCAGTCCGATCAAGAATGCGCAGGTCGCGCCCGCGCCGTGGGAAGTGCCCAACAGTCTGACCACGCTGTATAACGGCATGATCGCGCCACTCGCCGGCTACGGGCTGAAGCTGGCGGCGTGGTATCAGGGCGAATCGAACACCGGGGAGGCGGGGGCCTATCGCGGGTTGCTGACGAACCTGATGGCGGACTGGCGGCGCACCTTCGCCCAGCCCGACCTGCCGTTCTTCGTCGTGCAGCTGACCGCCTTTGGCAAGCCGCAGACCGCGCCGATCGATTCCGGCTGGGCGGCGCTGCGCCAGGCGGAGGCAGAGGCGGTTGCCGCCGATGCCCATGCCGGCCTTGCCGTCACGCTGGATGTCGGCGACCGGTTCGACATCCATCCGGCGCAGAAGAAGGTGGTCGGCGAACGCCTCGCCCGGCTGGCCAGCGTCATCGCCTATCGCCAGCCGGGCTTCCGTAGTGGACCGGAGGCGGCGGAGGCGGTGCGGCAGGGCGGCGACATCGTCGTCCGCTTCCGCAACGTGACCGGCGGCCTGCAACGTTATGGCGGCGCGTCCGCGATCGGGTTCGAACGCTGTGCCGGGACGACGTGCAGCTTCGTCGACGGCACGGTGCAGGGCGACGCGATCGTCCTGCCCGGCGCCAATCGGCCGGAGGTGACGACGGTCCGCTATGCGTGGTCGGACGCGCCGTTCGTGAACCTGTTCGACGGCGCCGACCTGCCGGCCGCGCCGTTCACCCTGCCGGTCCGCTGAGCAGGCGGGCGGCGGGGGACCACCGCCCGCCGCCCGCTGGGATCAACCGACGACGAAGCTCGTCGTGGCGATATGGTGCAGCTTGTGGACCGGACCACCCGCGACCCGCAGCTTGCCGGTTTCGGCCTGTGCGCTCGTCAGCAGATAGCGGCCCTTGCCCGTGACCGGCACGTCGATCGCCCCATCGGCTCCGGCGGTCAGTTCGACGCTGCGGCGTTCTGGGGTAATAAGTGTCAGCTTCGCGCCACCCACCGGCTTGCCGTTGTGCAGCAGGGCGAAGCGGTTCGCGCCGGACGATAGCGGGGCGATCTCATAGGTCATGCGCGTGCCCGGCTCGCTGCGGCCGGCGCGGGCGTAATAGACGACGCCTTCCTTGGCGCCCGCTTCGCCCCATGGCTTGAACACCGAATCGTCGGTGACGCGGACGTCGCCCGGCGCGACCGCCGCCTCGATGAAACCGGCGCGACGCACCTGCTGCACCCCGGCCTGTCCGACGATCTTCGGCGCGGTAAGGTTCTTGAACTCCGGATCGCCGCCGGCCGGCATCGCTTCGGCGGGTTCACCCAGATAGATTCGCGCCGGCCCGTCGCCGTCCCGCTCCACCCATATTTCATGTGCATTCGCCGTCACCGGTACTGCCAGTGCGATCAACATGGCCAAGCGTCGCATCGAATATCTCCTGCTATCTGGCGCCTCAATAGTTATAATGAGAGTAGGTCGCAATAGCGTTGCAATGGCCGATGTGCGCGGATAGAGAACGCCAATATTGAAATCGAGTCGCAAGAGGGGTTGGGGTGAAGCATTCGGTACGATCGCGCGCGTTGATGGGGTTCGCCGCACTGTTCCTGCCGGCGATGGCGGTGTCGGCCGAACCGGTTTCGGGCGAGCCGGTATCGAACGAACCCGTGTCGGACGAAAAGGGGGACAGCCAGCGCGGCGAGGAAATCATCGTCGTCGGCAAAAGCTATGGCCAGGCGGTCGGCAAGACCGTCACCCCGCTGAAGGACGTGCCGAACACCATTACGGTGATCGATCAGGAACAGCTGCAGCAGTTCAACCTGTTCACGCTGGAAGATGCCCTGACCATCACCAACGGCGTCACCATCACCGGGATCAGCAGCGAAGACCCGTCCTATCTGTCGCGCGGCTTCACCATCAACAACTACCTCGTCGATGGCGTCCCGACCTTCGCCTTCGCGTTCCCGGCGGTGGTGCCCGACCTGTTCCTGTACGACCGGGTCGAGGTATTGCGCGGCCCGGCGGGGCTGTTCAGCGGCGCGGGCAATCCGGCGGGCAGCATCAATCTGGTGCGCAAGCGGCCGCTGGACGAACGTCGAGTCAGCGCGCTGGCCGGCTATGGCAGCTTTCAGAATTTCCGCGGTGAAGTAGACGTGTCGACGCCGCTCGACGACCGGTCGGGCGTCCGGCTGGGCGCGCTGGTGCAGGATCAGGACCAGTTCTTCGACGTCGCGCACCGCTACCGCTTCGCCGCGTTCGGCGTCGCGGACACGCAGATCGGCGACAACACGACGCTGACCGTCGGCGGCAATTACGACCTGTTCAAGCCCGCGATCCAGTCGGGCCTGCCCGGCATTATCGGCGGCACGGACGGCAGCGAAGGGCGGCTGCTCGACGTGTCCCGCTCGACCTATCTGGGTGCCGACTGGAACCGCTTCCGTTCGGAAAGCTGGTCGGGCTTCGTCGAACTGGCGCACCGGATCAACGAGCGCTGGACCCTGCGTGCCACGGGGATGCTGACCGACGTCGATCGCATCGACATCTACAGCTATATCGGCAACCAGCCGGTCACGCCGACCAATGGCATCACCAATCATATCGCCTATCGCGGCGACAGCGCGATGCAGACACGGTCGTTCGATTTCAACGGCGTAGGGAGCTTTCCTGCCTTCGGACGTGACCATACCCTGATCCTCGGTGCCGATCATCAGGCGAGTTCGTCGACCTCGGATTTCACGCGACTGTCGAACTATGCGAAGATCGACGTCTATAATCCGGTATCGCCCGCCGAGCCGCCGCTGAACCCCTATGGCGCGCTGCCGCCTTATCCGGTGCAGGGGACGCAGGGGCGCTGCTCCACCGTACCGGCCGAATGCGTGACGCAGGTGTTCGGCGGATCGGAGACGGAGGTCGAGCAATATGGCCTTTACGGCCAGTTGCGACTCAGTCCGTTCGCCGGGCTGACCTTGGTCGGCGGGGGCCGCATGACGTGGTGGGACACGGTGCTGACGACCACTCGCGTCGCGAGCGGTCCGCTGCCGCAGCCGACCCGCTACAGCTTCGACGACCGCTTCACCCCCTATGCGGGCGTGGTGTGGGACGTAACCGACGACCTGAACCTCTATGCCAGCTATGCCGACAGCTTCACGCCGCAGGGACCGGTCGGCGGACGTGCCCGTCCCGACGGCCGTCCGCTCGAACCGTTGATCGGCGACCAGTATGAAGCAGGCAGCAAATTGTCGCTGATGAACAAGCGGCTGCTGCTGTCGGCGGCGGTATATCAGATCACGCAGAACAATCGCACCTTCAGCGATCCCGACGTGCAGACCATCGTCTATCAGATCGGCAAGGTCCGCGCCCGCGGCGTCGAAGCGGAGGCGAGCGGGGAAATCCTGCCCGGCTGGCGCATCAACGGCGGCTACAGCTATACCAGGACCGAATATCTGGAGGATGCCAACCCCGTGCTGGAGGGCCTGAGCCTGTTGCCCGTCATTCCGGAGCATATGGTGAAGCTGTTCACCAACTATGCGCCGGTCGACGGTCCGCTGGCCGGGGCCAGTATCGGCGGCGGCGTGACGTGGTTCGATTCGACCTGGGCCGGCAACCCGGCATTCTACAACGCGAACGGCACGCTGCGCACGCGGTCGAGCATCGTCCGGCAGGGCAGCTATGCCGTTGCCGATGTACGGGCGGGGTATCGGATCAACGACAATCTGTCGCTGGCGGTCAACGTCAACAACCTGTTCGACCGCAGCTATTATGCGCGCATCTCGTCGACCGGACGGGGCAATTATTTCGGAGCGCCGCGCACCGTGTTCGCCAGCCTTCGGGTGAATTTGCAATGAGCGCCGCCGGGCAGGTGCGCCATGTGCTGTGGCGGCGGGTCGGCGACAATGCGCTGCGCCTTATCGCGGCGCTGCCGGTCGGCTATGCCGTGGCCAGCCTGTGGTCGATGGCACTGGCGCGCATCCTGCCCGGCGATACGGTGCAGGCGACCATCGCCGCCGCGCTGATCGCGCTGGTGCTGTGCGCCATGGCGGCGATGTGGGCCTATGCCGCGCGCAGCGGCTGGCGGGCATTGTGGACGCTGGTCCTCGCGGGCGGCGTGGCCGGGGCGATTTGCTGGGGATCGATCGCGATCTGGGGGCGGGTATGAGCAAGGGGTTTCGCCAGTCGCAGTCGACGCTGCACACGTGGTCCGGGCTGCTGCTCGGCTGGCTGTTGTTCGCGGTGTTCGTCGCGGGCACCTCGGCCTATTGGCGCGAGGCGCTGAACCGCTGGGCACGCCCGGAACTGAGCCGCATCGACGATCGCGACCGGGTGGTCGAAGGCGCCGTCGCCTTCCTGTCGCGCAAGGCGCCCGATGCCCAGAGCTGGTTCATCAACGTGCCGACGACGCAAAGCGCCGGTGCCGACCTGTTCTGGGTTCCGCAGGCGAAGCCCGGTGAGGAACGCCGCCGACGCGGCCGGCGCGACACCCGGGCCTTCATCGGCAGCGACGGTCAGGAAGGGACGGCACGCGAGACGCGGGGCGGCGACTTCTTCTACCGTTTCCATTTCGACCTGCATTACATGCCGGTATTCTGGGCACGCTGGATCGTCGGCATCGCCGCGATGTTCATGCTGGTCGCGATCTTCACCGGCATCGTGACCCATAAGAAGATCTTCCGCGACTTCTTCACCCTGCGACGCGGCAAGGGGCAGCGGTCGTGGCTGGACGGGCATAATGCAACCGCCGTGCTGGCGCTGCCGTTCCACCTGATGATTACCTATACCGGCCTCGTCACGCTGATCGCGATGCTGATGCCATGGGCGATCGTCGCCAATTACAGCGACGAGACGAAGCTCTACGCGACGGTCTTTCCCGAAGCCCCCGCCGCCGAGCGCATCGAACGTCCCGCACCGCTGACCGATCTGGTCGCCGTGATCCATGACGCCGAGCGTCGCATGGGCGGGACGGTCGGCTATGTGAACGTGCTCAACCCCGGCGACGCCGCCGCGCGGATCGCGCTCACGCGGTCGGGCACGTCGATGCTGTCGGCGCGCAGTCCCAGCATCGCCTATGACGGCGTTACCGGAAAGATGCTGTGGCAGGCCCCGCCGCCGGGCGGCGCGGTCGAGACGCAGGGCGTGATGGTCGGGCTGCACGCCGGGCGGTTCGGCGACTATCCGATGCGCTGGCTGTATTTCCTGTGCGGCATCGCCGGGTCGCTGATGGTGGCGAGCGGGCTGGTGCTGTGGACCGTCAAGCGGCGCGAGCGCCTGCCCAACCCGGCACGGCCACCCTTCGGGTTCCGCGTGGTCGAGCGGCTCAATATCGGCTTCGTTGCCGGGTTTCCGCTGGCGATGACGATCTATCTCTGGGCCAATCGTCTGCTGCCGACCAGCCTTGCCGCGCGGGCCGATGCGGAGGTGAATGCGATGTTTGCCGGATGGGCGGCGATCTTCCTCTACGCCCTCGCGCGCCGTCCTGCGCGGGCGTGGGTCGAACTGTTGACGTTGCAAGCCGCGCTTCTGATCGCGCTGCCGGTCTACAACCTTGTCGCGTTGCCGACCGGCCTGTTCGCGACCGTTAGCTCGGGCGACTGGGCGCTGGCAGGGGCAGACCTGACCTTCCTTGCCCTCGGCGCCGGGTTCGGCTTCGCCGCTTGGCGGGTCCATCGCTATCGTCCGAAGGCAAGGCGGCCCGCCCGCAACGCCCGGATCGTCCCCTCCAACCTGGCACCGGCCGAATGATCCTCCTCGCACTCCTCATGGCGCTCGCAGCCTTCGCGCTGCTGGCGCTCGCCAGCGACCGGCACAAGCAGCGCTGGGACGGCGTCGACATCGCATGGCGGCGTCGCGTGGGCTGGGCGCTGATCGCGCTGACGTTCGTCACGGCCTTCGCCGCATGGGGGCCGGTCTATGGCGCGATCGGCGGGTTCGGGCTGCTGATGCTGGGGGCGGGGGCGAGTTTCCTCGCCCTCAACCTGACGCAGCGTTAGAGCGCTGCCGCCGCCCATTCCCCGAACGCATCGCGGGCGCGGGCAGTGTACATTTTCTTGCGGTCGGCCTTCTTGGTCCGGCCCGGGATCGGCGGCATCAGCCCGAAATTGACGTTCATCGGCTGATAGGTTTCCGCCACCGCCGCCCCGGTGATGTGGTGCAGCAGCGCGCCCATCGCCGTTTCGACCGGCGGCGGGGCCAGTTCCTTGCCCGCCAGTTCGGCCGCTGCGAAGCGTCCGGCCATCAGCCCGACCGCTGCGCTTTCGACATAGCCCTCGCACCCCGTCATCTGCCCCGCAAACCGAAGATGCGGCCGGGTCTTCAGCCGCAGCGTCGGGTCGAGCAGTTCGGGCGAGCGGATGAAGGTGTTGCGATGCAGCCCGCCCAGCCGCGCGAACTCGGCATTTTCCAGCCCCGGGATGGTCCGGAACAACCGCACCTGTTCGCCATGCTTCAGCTTGGTCTGAAACCCGACGATGTTCCACAGCGTGCCGGTGGCATTGTCCTGCCGCAGCTGGACCACCGCATGCGGCCAGCGCCCGGTACGCGGATCGTCCAGACCGACCGGCTTCATCGGTCCGAAGCGCAGCGTGTCGAGGCCGCGTTCGGCCATCACCTCGATCGGCATGCAGCCTTCGAAATAGGGCACATTCTCCCACTCGCGGAACTCGGCCTTTTCGCCGGCGATCAGCCCGGCGTGAAAGGCTTCATACTGTTCGCGGTTCATCGCGCAGTTGATGTAATCCTTGCCATCGCCCTTGTTCCAGCGGCTCTGGAACCAAGACTGTTCCATGTCGATCGAATCGAAATGGACGATCGGCGCGATCGCGTCGAAAAAGGCGAGTGCCTCCGCCCCGGTCGCGCCACCAATGTCGCCGGCCAGCGCGGGGGCGGTCAGCGGGCCGGTGGCGACGATCGTCATGCCGGTATCGGGCAGGGTATCGACCCGTTCGCGGACGATGGTGATGTTGGGA
Organism: Sphingomonas paucimobilis; assembly: GCA_036946325.1. Lineage (GTDB taxonomy): Bacteria > Pseudomonadota > Alphaproteobacteria > Sphingomonadales > Sphingomonadaceae > Sphingomonas > Sphingomonas paucimobilis_A. The sequence goes on along the minus strand of JAQIJL010000001.1, from coordinate 934,418 downwards.
TGTGCTTCGAGCGCGGCGGTGACGCCCGCCGAAAATCCGTCGCGATCGACCGCCAGCGCCGATCCGGCCGGCACCTTATGTTCGTCGCCCTTCGCCATGATCAGCGATCCCAGCGAACGCATCTCGGCATGGAGCAGGCCGACGGCATTCGATTCGGCATCGTCCGAGCGGAAGCTGTTCGAACAGACCAGTTCGGCAAGATCGTCACCCTGATGCGCCGGCGTATTGTCGCCGCCGCCGCGCATTTCCGACAGCCGGACCTTCGCGCCTGCCTGTGCCAATTGCCAGGCGGCCTCGGAACCGGCGAGGCCACCGCCGATGATATGTACGTCATGTTCCATCGCACGGCGCTTACGGGGTCGAAGCCCAACCGGCAATGAACGTCAGTCGCGCCATGCGATGAAGTGGCGCGCAACCAGCGGTATGACGAGTGCGGTCGCGACCACCGCATGCAGCGGCGCGTGGGGAACGAGGCTGCCGGTCGCCGGCAGGATCGGCGGCAAACCGCTGGAATCCAGTCCCTTCGTCATGAATGCCGGCCCCGTGACGATCGATGCGATCCCCGCCGCCCGCACCCGACCGGTCACGTTGCGGGTTGGAGCTTCCATCAGGACCCTTGGGATTTCAGGCGGAGTGCGCGATGACCGTGACGATCTATACCATCGGCTATGAAGCGGCGACCGTGGCGGAGTTCGTGGCGGCGTTACAGGCGGCGAACGTGAAGCGGGTGATCGACGTCCGCGCATTGCCGTTATCGCGCCGTCCGGGTTTCTCGAAATCGCCGCTCGCCGCCGAACTGGCGATGCATGGCATCGACTATGTGCATCTGAAAGCGCTCGGGACCCCTAAGCGCGGACGCGATGCGGCGAAGAAGGGCGACGTCGCGACGCTGCGTGCGGTCTATGACGAGCAGCTCGAACTGCCCGAAGCGCAGGCACAGGCGGCAATCATGCTCGGTCTTGCCGCGGAGCTGCCGTCGGCGCTGCTATGCTTCGAGCGCGAGCCGGCGCATTGCCACCGGACGCTGCTGCTCGAAGCCGTCGGGCAGGGCGCGAAGGTGGTAAATCTATACGCGTGAATCCTCCCCGGCACGGGGAGGGGGACCATGCGCAGCATGGTGGAGGGGGATGTCCGCAAACCGCACGCTCGCGGTGCCCCTTTCACCATCGCCTTCGGCAACGGTCCCCGCCCTGTGCCGGGCAGGAAATTCAGCCCGTGATCGGTCGCTTCACCTTGCCTGCCTCGTCCCGATGCAGCGGCCCGTACGCCACCACCGCGTCGAGCGGCAGCGGCGCGTATAGATGCGGAAACAGCTGCCCGCCGCGCGACGGCTCCCACTTCACCGCCTCGCCGAGCGCTTCCAGGTCGACCTCCGCAACATGCAGGTCGTCCTGCCCGGCAAAATGCTTGTCGACCGTTTCGGTCAGCTGATCGAAGGTCGACAGATGGACATAGCCGTCGGCCAGATCGACCGGCGCCCCGGCGAAGCTGCCGTCCGCCTCCAGCGCCGTCATCTGCTCGGCGGTCAGCACCTTGAACGCAGTGGCGGGGTTCATTCCTCGACATCCCCTTCGCTGATCGTATCGGGACCGGTACCGTCGTCGAGCACGATGTCTCCCTCCGCCGCCGGCATCGCCGCGCGTTCCTCGGCAACGATCGCCTCGGCATCGTTTTCCGGCGTCTCGTCCTCGTCGATCTTGGCGGCCGACACGACCTGTTCGCCGAAGCCGACACGGAAGATGGTGATGCCCTGCGTATTGCGGCCCGCGACGCGGATATCGCCGACGGTGGTACGGATCAGCTTCGCCTGATCGGTGACCAGCATCAGCTGTTCGCCATTATGCGCCGGGAAGCTCGCCACGACCGGCCCGTTACGGTCGGACGTGACGATGTTGGTGATCCCCTGACCACCGCGCCCGGTCCGGCGATATTCGTACGCCGAGGTCCGCTTGCCGAAACCGTTGGCGGTGACAGTCAGGATGAACTCCTCCGCCGCCTCGAACTCGGCCATGCGTTCGGTCGACAAGGTGATCTCGCGGTCGCCTTCCTTCCACGGCGCGGCCTTGAGGTACTGCTCGCGTTCCTCGGCGCTGGCGTTGAACCCGCCAAGGATCGACAGCGAAATGACCTCGTCTTCCTTGCCGAGCGAGATGCCGCGCACGCCGGTGGAGGTCCGGCTTTGGAACTCGCGTACGTCCGTCGCGGCGAAGCGAATTGCCTTGCCGGCCTTGGTCGCGAGCAGCACGTCGTCGGTTTCGGTCAGCAGCGCGACACCGATCAGGCGATCGTCGCTGTCGTCATCGAAGCGCATCGCGATCTTGCCGGCGGTCGGGATGTTCGCGAAGGCGTCCATCGAATTGCGGCGGACGGTGCCGTTGGCGGTGGCGAACATGACATGCAAGTCGCTCCACCGTTCCTCGTCCTCGGGCAGCGGCAGGACGGTCGAAATCGTCTCTCCGGCGGCCAGCGGGAGCAGGTTGACCATCGGGCGACCACGTGTCGCCGGTCCGCCTTCGGGCAGGCGCCACACCTTCATGCGGTACACCTTGCCGGCGGTGGAGAAGAACAGCACGGGGGTGTGGGTGCTGGTCACGAACAGGTTCGTGATCGCATCCTCGTCCTTGGTCGCCATGCCGGCGCGGCCCTTGCCGCCGCGCTTCTGCGCGCGGAACGCGTCGAGGGGCGTGCGCTTGATATAGCCCTGCACCGTGACGGTGACGACCATGTCCTCGCGCTCGATCAGGTCTTCGTCGTCGATGCCGTCGGCTGCACCGGCGATCTCGGTCCGGCGCGGCGTCGCGAATTCGGCGCGGACATCGACCAGCTCCTGCCGCATGACGGCATAGAGCTTGGCGCGGTTGGCGAGGATGTCGAGCAGATAGCCGATCGAGCCGGCCAGTTCCTTCAACTCCTCGCCGATCTCGTCGCGACCCAGCGCGGTCAGGCGATGCAGCCGCAGGTCGAGGATCGCGCGGACCTGCAGGTCGGACAGGCGATAGACGTCGCCGGTGGTGTCCGATTCGACCGCCTCGACCAGCTTCAGATAGGGCGCGATTTCGGCCACCGGCCATTCGCGCGCCAGCAACGCGGCGCGGGCGGCGGCGGGGCTTTCCGACCCGCGGATGATCCGCACCACCTCGTCGAGGTTGGTGACCGCGATCACCAGACCCAGCAACAGATGCGCCCGCTCACGCGCCTTGGCCAGTTCGTACTTCGACCGGCGGGTGATGACCTCCTCGCGGAAGCCGACGAACGCGTCGATGATCTGGGCAAGGTTGAGCAGTTCGGGGCGACCGCCGCGGATCGCCAGCATGTTCGCGGCAAAGCTCGACTGCGCCGGCGTGTGGCGCCACAGCTGGTTCAGCACGACGTCGGGGGTCGCGTCACGCTTCAGGTCGATGACGATGCGCACGCCTTCGCGGTTCGATTCGTCGCGAATGTCGCTGACGCCCTCGATCCGTTTGTCCTTGGCGGCCTCGGCGATCTTTTCGACCAGCCCCGACTTGCCGACCTGGAACGGGATTTCGGTCAGTACGATCGAACGCCGCTCGCCGCGGGCCTCGACGATGTGGCGCGAGCGCAGGATGATCGACCCGCGCCCGCCGGCATAGGCCGCCCGCGCACCGGCGCGGCCGAGCATCAGCGCGCCGGTCGGGAAGTCCGGTCCGGGCACGATCTCGCACAGTTCCTCATGGGTCAGCGGCTCGCCACCCTCGACCCGGCGGTCGATCGTCGCAAGGCAGGCATCGACCACCTCGCCCAGATTGTGCGGCGGCACGTTGGTCGCCATGCCGACCGCGATGCCGCCGGCACCGTTGACCAGCAGGTTCGGGAAGCGTGCGGGCAGGACGGCCGGCTCGCGTTCCGATCCGTCATAGTTCGGGACGAAGTCGACGGTATCCTTGTCGAGATCGTCGAGCAGCGCCATCGCCGACTTGGCGAGCCGCGCTTCGGTGTAACGCATCGCGGCGGGCGGATCGGGGTCCATCGATCCGAAATTTCCCTGACCGTCGATCAGCGGCAGCCGCATCGACCAGGGCTGCGCCATGCGCGCCAACGCGTCGTAGATCGCGGTATCGCCATGCGGGTGATATTTACCCATCACGTCGCCGACGATGCGCGCCGACTTGCGATACGCCTTGCCCGGCACGAAGCCGCTTTCCTGCGCCGAGTACAGAATACGCCGATGCACCGGCTTCAACCCGTCGCGCACGTCGGGCAACGCGCGGGAGACGATGACGCTCATGGCATAGTCGAGATAGCTCGACCGCATCTCGTCCACGATCGAGATGGGGGCGATATCGGATGGGTCGGCGATCAGCGTCGCGTCTGTCAAAGTTCGATGCTTTCGGGGAATGTTTCGGTTGGGCGACAACCTAGCCGGTCGGGGGGCGAAAGCCAAGTGTCGCGGCTCGGTTCGGCGGGCGCCCGGAACATGCTGCGGCGCAAAAGGTTGCCCCTGCCATGCGCGACATTCAACGATTTCTGAACACGCTGCCCCCGGCGGCCGCCGATCTTGCCACGGTAGCGGTTTCGGTGCTGGCGGCGCTGCTGCTCCATGCCGTCGCCTTCCGCCTGTTGCGGCGCTTCGCCGAGCGGACGCCGGGGTCGGTCGACGACGTCTATGTCGACCATGCGTTTCGCCCCATGCGCTGGATCCTGGTGGCAATGGGGCTGGCGAGCGTACGCAAGCCGCTGCGGCTTCCGGATCGCTGGGACGATTTGTGGACGCAGATGGCGGGCCTCATCGTCCCGCTGCTGATGGGTTGGTTCGCGATCGCCATGATCCGCGCGTCGGTGAAGGCCGTTGAGGTCGCGACCGACATCACCGTCGCCGACAATCTGCGCGCCCGACGCCGACGGACGCGCAGTGCCATATTGGGGCGGATCGCGATCATCGCGATCGGTTTCATCACCGTCTGCCTGATGCTGCTGTCGATCCCCAGCATCCGCTCGATCGGCGTGACGCTGATGGCATCGGCGGGCCTCGCCGGTCTGGCGGTCGGGGCGGCGGCCCAGCCGGCGCTCAAGAACATCATCGCCGGCGTGCAGATGGCGTTTACCGAACCGATCCGCATCGACGACGTGGTCATCATCGAGAATGAATGGGGCCGGATCGAGGAAATCCGCCTGACCTACGTCGTCGTCCGCTTGTGGGATGAGCGCCGGCTGGTCGTGCCGGTGTCGAAATTCCTCGAATCGAGCTTTCAGAACTGGACCCGCACCACCAGCGGCCTGCTGGGGTCGGCGTTCTTCTGGCTCGACCCCACGACCAACATCCCCCGGTTGCGCGAAAAGTTCGAGGAGCTGGTGCAGGCCGATCCGTTGTGGGACGGGCGAGCGCATGTGTTGCAGGTGACCGATACCAAGCCCGATGCGATCGAGGTCCGCATCCTCGCCACCGCCGCCGACGCCGGTCGCGCGTTCGACCTGCGCTGTTCGCTGCGCGAGGGGATTCTCGCCTATATTCGCGACGAGATGCCCGAGGCGCTGCCGCGTCGGCGGGTGGCGTTGGATGGGAGAGGCGAGCAACTCGTTTCCACCAACGTCACCCCAGCGTAGGCTGGGGTCTCTCGCGGCTAAGGCCGGGCAGGAGCCGCGAGAGATTCCAGCCTGCGCTGGAATGACGTTTGCAGTGGCGGGCTATCCCTTCTTCCCCGCAATGAACGCATCGATGTTCCGCCCGAGCACCGTCATCGGCACCCCGCCGCCCTGCACGACGCTATCGTTGAACGCCTTGAAGTCGTATCGCGGCCCCAGCGCCGTCTTCGCGCGGTCGCGCAGGCGGTTGATCTCCGAATGGCCGACCTTGTAGCCGCACGCCTGACCGGGCCATGAGCAATAGCGGTCGACCTCCCCCGACACTTCCTCGATGCCCGACCCGTTGGTGGTGGCGAACCACTGTACCGCCTGTTCGCGGGTCCAGCGTTTGGCGTGCAGCCCGGTGTCGACCACCATCCGGCATGCCCGGAACGCGATCGACTGGAGATAGCCGAGCCGCCCGACCGGATCGCCGTCATAGGCGCCCAGTTCGTCGCCCAGCTGCTCCGCATACAGCGCCCAGCCCTCCGAAAAGGCGTTGAACTGCAACAGCGACCGGATCAGCGGCAGGCGGAACGTATATTCGCCCTGCCATACATGGCCCGGAATCGCTTCGTGATAGACCAGCGTGGGCAACGAATAGCGGGTCCACAGATCGGTCGTGCGCAGGTTGATCCACATGCGGCCGGGCGTCTTGCCGTCGATCGACCCTGCGCCGCCATAGGCACCGGGCGCGCCCGCTTCCTCGACCACAGGGATGCGCTTCACCTCGACATTGCCGGGGGCCAGCGTGTTGAACGCGCGCGGCATCCGGGCGCGGATATTGGTCAGGCGGTTCTGCACGAGCGCCATGATCTGCGCGCGCCCGGCATCGTTGTCGGGGAAGGTGTAGCGCGGATCCTTGCCCAGCGCCGTCATCCGCTCGCCGACGCTACCCTTGGTATAGCCCAGCGACTTCAGGATCACCTCCATCTGGCCCTGCAACGCGGCAAGCTCCTCCTTGCCCCGCGCATGCACCTCGTCCGGGGTCATCGTGGTGGTGGTCGATGCCCGCAGGCCCCAGCGATACCATGCGTCGCCATCCGGCCGCGCCCACATGCCGGCGTCCGAGGTCGCCCGCGCCCGGTCGGCACGGATCGCGGCGAGCTGTCGCTCCAGCGCCGGCTTCACCCGGTCGCGCGCGATCGCGGTCGCCCGTGCGGTCCAGTCGCCCGGAATGCCCTTCGTCCGGCGGGACAGCGAGGTGACGATGTCCCACCCGGCCGGGTCGCCCGATACCGACTGTTCCAGCTGGCGGATCGTCTTGTCGAGCAGGAAGTCCGGGGCCACGACGCCGCGCGCCGACGCCGCCCGCACCCGCTGCGTCTCGCCGTCCAGCTGCCGCGCATAAGAGTCCAGGCGGGCCAGATACGCATCCGCATCGGCCCGGTTCGCGACGCTATGGTCGCTGTCGAGGAAGCGCGGCACGTCGAGATACGCGCCGACATTCTGGATCACGACATAGGGCGTGTTGCGCCACCCACCGACCGCGACGTCGCCATAGGGCAGGGCGAACCCGTCGAGCGCGGTTTCGAACGCGGTCTTGACCACGTCGATGTCGGTGCGCGTCGCGGGCGATAGCGGCGCGGTGTCGATCCGCTTGAGCGTCGCGACATGCGCGCGAAGATGATCGGCAATGGCGCGTTGCCCCGCCGCCGACCGGTCGCCCAGCCGCGATTTCAGCGCCGCACGCGCACCGGTATCGATGCCAAGCCCCGTCGCCGTTTCGGGCGAATCGAGCAGCATCGCATCGGCGATCTTCGACAGCGTCGCCTCTGCCGCCTTATCGGCGGCACCGGCGCTACCCTGCGCGCGGACCGGCAGGGCGGCGGTCAGGGTCGAGGCGGCGGCACCGGCGATCCAATCGCGGCGGGTGAGTTCCATGGGGACATCCTTGGTCGGTCGATCAGGCGCCCTGTGTCCCGCGCCGCACCGCGCGCGTCAATCGTCGGCGACGACGCTCAGCACCGCGGCCGAAACGCCGACGATCCGCGCCCGCGTGCCGACCGGCAGGTCGGGGCCGCGTGCGATCCAGTCGCTGTCGCCGACCCGCACCCGCCCGCTGCCGCCCGCAATCGCCTCTACTACCGTCACCGACTGGCCGATCAACCGCGCGCCCCGGTCGTTCAGCAGCGGATCGTCGCTGTCGACCGGATAGTCGGCATACCAGCGCCGCCCGATCAGCACCGTCACGACGCTCCACGCACCGAACACGGCCAGTTCGGCGCTGATCGTGAGCGCGGGGAACAGCAGCGACAATAGCCCGGTGATCCCGGCAGCGATGGCGATGAAGATCAGGAAGACGCCCGGCACCGCCAGTTCGGCCACGCCCAGCGCGACCGCCAGCAACAGCCAGGCATAGCCGCTGTCGATCACCGCGGCGGTTGCTCGAACGGGCCGACCGGACGCTCGCGCACCAGCTGGGCAGCGGTAGGGGCAGGGGCCGATGGCTTGCTCTCGCCCAGTGCTTCCTTCGCCAGCTGGCCAATGCCGCCCAGCGTCCCGATCAGCTGCGTCGCCTCGACCGGAAACAGGATCGTCTTGGCATTGGGGCTGGTCGCGAACTTGCCGACCGCCTCGACATATTTTTGCGCGACGAAATAGTTGATCGCCTGCGTGCCGCCGGCCTCGATCGCGTCGCTGACGACCTGCGTCGCCTTGGCTTCCGCCTCTGCCGCACGTTCGCGAGCTTCGGAATCGCGGAAGGCGGATTCGCGCCGCCCCTCGGCTTCGAGGATCCGCGCCTGCTTCTGCCCCTCGGCACGCAGGATTTCGGACGCACGTGCGCCCTCCGCCTCGAGGATGTTGGCGCGCTTCTCGCGCTCCGCCTTCATCTGGCGGCCCATCGCGTTGACGATGTCGGCGGGCGGGCGGATGTCCTTGATCTCGACGCGGGTGATCTTCACGCCCCACGGGTTCGTCGCATGATCGACGACGCCCAGCAGCCGCGCGTTGATCTCGTCGCGCTTCGACAGGGTCTCGTCGAGGTCCATCGATCCCATTACGGTGCGCAAGTTGGTCGTCGTGATCTGCTGCAAGGCGACGTAGAGGTCGGACACCTCATAGGCTGCCTTGGCCGGGTCCAGCACCTGAAAGAACACGACGCCGTCGGTCGACACCATCGCATTGTCGCGGGTAATGATTTCCTGACCCGGTATATCGATCACCTGTTCCATCATGTTCACCTTGCGGCCGACGCGATAGAAGAAGGCGGGGTAGAAGTTGAACCCGGGCTTGGCGACCGCCGTGAAGCGGCCGAAATGCTCAATCGTATATTGATGGCCCTGCGTGACGATCTTCACGCTGGCGAACAGGTATAATACGACCATCAGAACGATGGCGGCGATCAGGCCCAAGAGCATTGGTCGTCCCCAGCTTGTGTTTTGTCGGTCGGACCCTAGCATGGCCGGATCATGGAACCAGCAGTAACTCTTGCTCCGCGGAGCGTTTTGTTCGTGCCGGCGGTGCGACCCAGCATGATCGCAAAGGCGGCCGGATTGCCCGCCGACCTGATCGTTCTCGATCTGGAGGATGCGGTACGCGATGCGGACAAGGCATCGGCGCGCGAGGCGCTGCCGGTATCGCTCGAACTGCTGCACGGGCGTGCCGCCGGCGTCCGGATCAATGCGCCCGGGACCGACGATTTTGCCGCAGACCTCGCTACGATTGCTGCCGCTGGCGTCGCACTGGTGGTGGTGCCCAAGGTGGAGTCGCCCGCCGACCTCGCGCCGCTGGGCGGTCGTGCGGTGCTGGCGATGATCGAGACACCGGCCGGCGTGCTGGCGGCGGCGCGGATCGCCGCTGCGCCCGGCGTTGTCGGATTGATGATCGGCACCAACGACCTTGCCGCGTCGCTCCGCCTGCCGCCGACTGCGGGACGTGCGGCGCTGTCGCTTGCGTTGCAGGGCGTCGTGCTGGCCGCACGGGCGGCGGGGGGCTGGGCGATCGACGGCGTCTTCAACGCGCTGAACGACGCCGCAGGGCTGGCCAGCGAATGCGTCGAAGGTCGCGCACTGGGGTTCGACGGCAAGTCGCTGATCCATCCCGATCAGATCGCGGTCGCCAACGCCGCCTTCTCGCCCAGCGCGGCCGAGATCGAGGAAGCCGGCGCGATCATCGCTGCCGCGCGGGGCGGGGCAGAACGGTTTCAGGACCGGATGATCGAGGACATGCACGTCGAAATGGCACGCCGGACGGTGCAACGCGCGCCTTGACGCTTGCCCGTAACGGTTCGGGTCGATAGTGGGGCGCATGACGCTCCGCCCGATCCTCGGACTCGCCGCCCTGCTGTGCAGCACGCCGGTCCTTGCCCAGTCGATCACGCCGCAGATGCTGCGCGACCATGTCGCCGTCCTCGCCAGCGATGCCTATGAAGGGCGCGAACCGGGTACCGCCGGCGGCGATCGCGCCGAAGCCTATGTATTGCAGGCCTTTGCCGATGCCGGTCTGAAGCCAGGTGCCCCCGACGGCCGCTGGCGGCAGGAAGTGTCGCTGACCAATGTGCGGTCGGTGTCGAGCAGCGGATCGGTCACGCGCGGCGGGCGTACGATGCCGCTGACCGGGCTGGTCGCGGTCGGCAAGATGCCCGATACGCGCATCGCCGGCACTGAAATCGTCTATGCCGGTGGCGTCGACGGTGCGGGACTCACCGCCACGCCGGTACGCGGCAAGGTCGTCGTGATGACGCTGGGTCCACGCCGGACCGCGAAGCTGGAGGCACTGGCCCGAGCCGGCGCCGCCGCTGCGATGTTTATCGCACCGGCAACCTTGAAAGAGACGGAGCTTCGCGGGGCGTTCGGCCATGCGACCACGCGCGACGGCTTTGCCGAACCGATGCTGGTCGCCTATGTCTCGGAAGCGCAGTCGGCGGCCTTGCTCGGACCCCGGGCGGCGGCGCTGCTGAAATCGGGCGTCGCGAAGGATTTCCGCCCGGTCGCGCTGGACGGCACGATCGCGCTATCGGCGGTGACCACCCGCAACCGCTACACCACTGCAAATATCGTCGGCATGATCGCGGGCACGGCCAAGCCTGACGAAGCGGTGCTGCTGTCGGCGCACTGGGACCATATCGGCATCTGCCGGCCCGAAGGCGCGCCCGACCGCATCTGCAACGGCGCGGCGGACAATGCCAGCGGCACCGCGATCCTGATCGAGGTCGCCGAGGTCCTCTCCAAGGGACCGCCCCCGGCGCGCAGCATTTATTTCGTCGCGACCACCGCCGAGGAAAAGGGGGTGATCGGAGCCGACGCCTATGCCGCGGCGGTCGCCGAAACCCCGCTGAAGATCGTCGCGAACCTGAATATCGATACGGCCGCGATCGTGCCGACCGGCATGCCGGTGGCGATGGTCGGCCGTGGCAACCATCCGAAGATCGATGCGATTGTCGACGCCACCGCCCGCGCGATCGGCCGCAAGGTCGATACCGATACCGAAGCCAATATCATGGTGCAGCGGCAGGATGGCTGGGCGTTCGGCAAGCGCGGCATTCCCGCCGTCATGGCGACCGGATCGGTCAGCGACATGAAGCGGCTGTTCGCCTATCTCGACGGCCCGTACCACAAACCGAATGACGACCTCGCGCACATCGACCTGTCGGGTGCCGCCGAGGATGCCGACCTGCATGTGGCGCTCGCCCGTGCGCTTGCCGATCCCGCCCGCTACCCCGCCAACTGATACGAGACGACGCTCCCCATGGATATCACCCTCGGCCTGACCTTCGACGACGTGCTGCTGGTTCCGCAGGAATCGGACGTGCTGCCCAGCCAGGCCGACCCGCGCACCCGCGTCGCCCGCAATCTGGCGCTCAACATCCCGTTTCTCTCCTCCGCTATGGATACCGTAACGGAGGCCGACATGGCGATCGTCATGGCGCAGCTGGGCGGCATCGGCGTGCTCCACCGCAACCTGACCATCGAGGAACAATGCGCGGCGGTCCGTGCGGTCAAGCGCTTCGAAAGCGGTATGGTCGTCAACCCGATCACCATCACTGCCAACGCGCCGCTCTCCGCCGCCCGCGCGCTGATGGAGCGGCACCGGATCAGCGGCATCCCGGTGGTCGATGCGTCGGGCAAGCTGGTCGGCATCCTGACGAACCGGGACGTCCGTTTCGCCGAAAACCCGAACCAGCCCGTCGCCGAGCTGATGACCAAGGACAATCTCGCGACCGTCCGCATCGGCGTTGCCCAGGAAGAGGCCCGTCGCCAGCTGCATCAACGCCGTATCGAAAAGCTGCTGGTGGTGGACGATAACTATCACTGCGTCGGCCTGATCACCGTCAAGGACATCGAAAAGGCGGTCACCTATCCCAACGCGACCAAGGACGGCGCCGGCCGGCTGTGCGTCGCCGCCGCGACCACGGTCGGCGACAAGGGCTATGAGCGCACCGAAGCGCTGATCGAGGCCGAATGCGACCTGATCGTCATCGACACCGCGCACGGGCATAACCGGCAGGTCGCCGAAGCCGTGAAGCGGGTGAAGGCGATCGCGCCGCACGTGCAGGTCATTGCCGGCAACGTCGCGACCGGCGAGGCCACCCGCGCGCTGATCGACGCCGGTGCCGACGGCATCAAGGTCGGCATCGGTCCCGGCTCGATCTGCACCACCCGCGTCGTCGCCGGCGTCGGCGTTCCGCAGCTGACCGCCGTGATGGACGCGGCCAAGGCGGCCGCCGGGACCGGGGTTCCGGTCATCGCCGATGGCGGCATCCGCACATCGGGCGACGTCGCGAAGGCGCTGGCCGCCGGCGCATCGGCGGTGATGATCGGCTCGCTGCTGGCCGGCACCGAGGAAGCACCGGGCGAAACCTTCCTGTATCAGGGCCGCGCGTACAAGAGCTATCGCGGCATGGGTTCGGTGGGGGCGATGGCCAAGGGGTCGGCCGATCGTTATTTCCAGCAGGACATCAAGGATCAGCTGAAGCTCGTCCCCGAAGGGATCGAGGGGCAGGTCGCTTTCAAGGGGCCGGCCAAGGACGTCATTCACCAGCTCGTCGGCGGGGTGAAGGCGGCGATGGGCTATACCGGGTCGCACACGATCACCGAATTGCAGGACCGCGCCCGGTTCGTCCGGATCACCAATGCGGGCCTGCGCGAAAGCCATGTCCATGACGTGACGATCACCCGCGAGGCGCCGAACTACCCGACGCGCTGACCGGCGCGGTATCAAGGGCATGCGCAGCGCCCGGCCCCGAAACCGGGTGCCGGGCGTTTCCGGGCAGGTCGACACGCATCCGCATCCCGCTGGATTGATCTAGGTTATGTTGGTAGCGTCGCGCATGGCATTTCAGGAAGTTTCGGCATGAACCCGGCGGCGCGCACCCAGGCGGCAATCGATCTGGTCGATGCGATCATTGATGCGGCGCGGACCGGCGGCGCGGCGGCGGATCAGGTGGCGAAGCGCTTCTTCGCCGCACGCCGCTATGCCGGTTCGAAAGACCGCCGGGCCATCCGCACGCTTGCCTATGACGCCGTCCGGCGGTTCGGTCCGGTCCCGGTATCGGCGCGCGCCGCCATCGTCGCGATGGCCGACGAAGACGACACGCTGGCGGCGACGTTCGATGGATCGTCCTACGGACCACCGCCGATCGGCGCCGACGAACCGCGCGCGGAAACCGGCCTTGCCCCGGCATGGCTGGTCGACGCCTTTCGTGCGTCGGGCCTCGACGAAGCCGACCTTGTCGCGCTGCTGGAGCGCGCGCCGCTCGACATCCGCGTCAACCGCCTGCGCACCGACCGGGACACGGTGCTTACCGAACTGGGCGGCGAACCTGCTATCGACCTCCCCGACGCGATCCGGCTGCCCGCCGACACGCCACTTGAGCAGGACGGTGCGTTGCAGGACGGACGCGCCGAGGTACAGGATTTCGGCAGTCAGATCGTATCGCTTGCGGCTGGCGCTGCGCCGGACGGCTTTGCGATCGACCTGTGCGCCGGCGGCGGTGGCAAGACGCTCGCCATCGCCGCCCAGATGGCGGGGCGCGGGCGCATCCTCGCGACCGACACCGACCGTCCGCGCCTGTCGCGTCTCGCCCCGCGCGCCGCCCGCGCCGGCGTGACGATCGCCGAACCGCGCCTGCTCGATCCCGGCAAGGAAGCGGCGATGCTGGCCGACGTTGCCGGGCAGGCCGACTGGGTCATGGTCGACGCACCTTGTTCCGGCACCGGCACGTGGCGCCGCAATCCGGAGGCGCGCTGGCGGCTGACGCCCGACCGGCTCGACCGGGTCGTGACGACGCAGGCGCGACTGCTCGATGTCGCGGCCGACCTCACCTCGCCGACCGGCACGATCACCTATGTCGTCTGCTCGCTGCTGGATGCCGAAGGCGCGGGGCAGGTCGATGCGTTCCTGTCGCGCCACCCCGATTGGCGCGCGCTGCCGCTTGCATTGCCGCGCGGCCGCGTCCACGGTCGGGGAATGCGCCTGACCCCGGCATCCGACTCTACCGACGGTTTCTTCGTCGCTCGGCTCGGTCGGGGCTGAGCGTGCCAGTTGCTCGGTCGGAGATGTTGATGCGGTTCACCTCGGTTTCGGTCGCGGGCGCGCTCGTGCTGGTATGCGCGTCGGCCTCGCTCAGCGGCCAGCGTCCCGACAATCAGGTCGATCCGCGGTCGATGGCGCTGCTGCAACAGGGCCGCGCGGCGCAGGCCGCCGGTGACACCAACGGCGCGACCGGGCTGATCGAAAGCGCGCTAGTGATCGATCCGCGCAACCGCGCCGCCTATATCACGCTGGCCGACATCGCCCGCGGGCAGGGCCTGCCGGGCAAGTCGATCCGCCTGTACCGCGAGGCGCTGAGCCTCGAGCCGAACGACGTCGCCGCGCTGAAGGGCGAGGGCGAGGCGCTGGTGCAGAAGGGTGCGGTCAACCGCGCGCGCGACACGCTGGCCAAGCTCAAGACCGTCTGCGGTGCGACCTGCCCTGCGGCCAGCGAACTTGCGGCGGTCATCGCCAAGGGACCGCCGGTCACCGCGACCGCGCAGCAGACTCCGCCGGTCGTTCCGGGTGCGCCGGTGCCTGCGACGCCGCAATAGGCGCTGGCTGAAAGAAGATCTGGTTCACGCGAAGGCGCGGAGACGCGAAGCAGTTGCGCTAGTTGGGGCGACGATCCGCGCCAGCGGCTTCATCACGCGCTTCCGCGGTGTAATACGTCTTCCGTTCGCGAACCGCCGGCCCGGAATGCGACTCCTCCGCGTCTCCGCGCCTTCGCGTGAACCAGATCTTCTTAAACCGTCAACACCTGCGCCAACGTCACGAACTCGTAAACGGAAACCGTCTCAGCCCGCCGCGTCACGTCGATCCCGACCGCTTCCGCCGCATCGATCGCGCGCGGCACCGCTTTCAGGCTCTGCCGCAACATCTTGCGCCGCTGTCCGAACGCCGCCGCCGTCAGCCGTTCCAGCACCTTCAACGCCACGCCATCCGGCGCATCGGTCGGCACGACATGCACCACCGCCGACATGACCTTGGGCGGCGGGGTGAACGCGCTGCGATGGACCGGCATCGCGATCCGCGCCGTGCTGCGCCACTGCGCCAGTACCGCCAGGCGACCATAGGCGTCGTCGTTCGCGTTCGCGACGATCCGGTCCGCAACCTCGCGCTGGAACATCAGCGTCAGGCTCTGCCACCATGGCCGCCAGTCGCTCGACAACCATCCGACGAACAGCGCGGTGCCGACATTATAGGGCAGGTTGGACGCGATATGCGGCCGACCCGCGAACAGCGACGGTGCGTCGACTTCCAGCGCGTCGCCTTCGATCAGCCGCAACCGCCCCGGGAAAGCCGCGCCCAGTTCTTCCAGCGCCGGAATGCAGCGATGATCGCGTTCGATCGCGGTGACCTTCGCCCCCGCCAGCAGCAGGGCGCGTGTCAGGCCACCGGGGCCCGGCCCGACCTCCAGCACCTCCTGATCGTGCAGATCGCCCGGCACCCGCGCGATCCGGTCGAGCAGTTGCTGGTCGAACAGGAAATTCTGCCCCAGCGCCTTGTTCGCCGACAGTCCGTGACGCTGGATGACGTCGCGCAGCGGGGGGAGCGGGGTAAGCGGCGCGACGGTCATGCGGCGGCCGCGCGTCGGGCGGCCGCTTCGCCCGCCATGCGGATCGCGGCGATCATCGCACCCGGTTCGGCCCGGTCCTCGCCGGCAATGTCGAACGCGGTGCCATGATCGGGCGAGGTCCGCACGATCGGCAGGCCCAGCGTGATGTTGACGCCATCGTCGAAGTGCAGCGTCTTGATCGGAATCAGCGCCTGATCGTGATAGGCGCACAGCGCCGCGTCGTACTTCGCCCGTGCGCGCGGGTGGAACATCGTATCGGCCGCCAGCGGCCCGACGATGTCGACGCCCTCGCTCCGCAGCTGCGCGACGGCGGGCTGCATCACCTCGATCTCCTCGCGGCCGATCGCGCCGCTTTCGCCGGCATGGGGGTTCAGTCCCGCCAGCGCCAGCCGCGGCGCCGCGATCCCGAAATCGCGCGTCAGTCCGCGTGCGGTCGCCCGCGCCCGCGCGACGATCAGGTCGATGGTCAGCGTAGTCGGCACCTGGGCCAGCGGCTCGTGGATCGTGATCGGCACCACGCGCAGCGTCGGCCCGGCTAGCATCATCACCGCATTTTCCCGCGCCACGCCGCAGCGTTCGGCGACGAACTCGGTCTGGCCCGGATAGTTGAAACCGATCCGGTACAGCTCGGCCTTGGAAATCGGTGCGGTCACCAGCCCCGATGCCGCATCCGACCGCGCCAGCCCCGCCGCCAGTTCGAGTGACTGCAGAGCGCAGCGCGCGCCGCCGATATCCGGCCGCCCCGGCACGATCGCGTCGCCATCGACGACCGACACCACCGGCAACGCATGGCGGAAGACGCCGGCCGCATCGCGCGGATCGTCGATCCGCTCGACCGGCCCGGTCCACACCTGTGACACCGCGCGGACGTCGCCGACCGCGAAGAAACAGGGCAGGGCTTCCGTTTCGCGGCACGCCCATGCCTTCGCGATCACTTCGGGGCCGATACCCGCAGGATCGCCCATCGATATGGCGAGCGGAGCGACACCCGGCATCGCACCCGCTCCCTTAACGATACTCGATCACCGCATCGCGACGCAGGTCGCGCATCATGCGCTGGGCGCGCAGGTTCACGCGCTCCTGCTCCAGACCCTGTTGGATCTGCGCGGCGCTCGGGATGCCGGCGGTACGCGGGTCCTCGCGACCGCACAGGATCAGCACGCGGACGCCGTCCTTTGGCGAACCGAACGGCGGCGTCGCCTGTCCGACGTTCAGCTTCAGGATGATGTCTTGCAACGCCGGCGGCAGACTGCGCAGTACGACCGCGTCGTTATCGACCACTTCGGCCTTCTGCGCTTGCGCAATCTTGGTCGCGTCGCCGCAACCGCGGATCGCCTGCGTCGCCTCGGTAAAGGCGGCGACCTTCGCGCTGGCCTGCGCCTCGGTCGTGCCGGGGGCGAAGGGCAGGAACAGCTGGCGCAGCGCCAGCTTGGCGTCGCGTGGATCGGCCATCAGGACCTGCCGCTTGTCGGCGAGATACAGGATCGAATAGCCGCCCGGCACCTCGATCGGACCGGCGATCTGGCCGACCTGCATCTGGGTCGCGGCGCGCTGCAACGGGTCGGGCAACATATTCAGCCTTACGAAGCCCAGATCGCCGCCGACCGCACGGGTCGACGCTTCCGAGAAATTGCGCGCGAAATATTCGAACGGCGCGCCCTGGCGGATCTGTTCGATCATCTTCTGCATCGCGCCCTGCACCTCGGGCGCGCGATCGGGCGTTGCCGCCATGTAGATTTCGCGAAGGCTATACTCTTCCGTACCCTTCGATTCCTCCATCCGCTTGATGACCGCGGCGACTTCCTCTTCGCCCACGTTCACGAACGGTTCGACCTGCCGCCGCAGCAGCCGGCTCCACGCCAGCTCGCCCTCGATCTGGCGGCGGAGCGACCGCTCCGACGACCCGGAGGTGCGCAGATAGGCGCGCAGCTGCTCCGGCGTCTGGTTGAAGCGCTGCTTGGCCAACCGGTTGAAGCTCTGTTCCAGCTCGGCCGGCGTGACGGTGATGTCCTTTGCCTTGGCCTGTTGGATCTGCAACGTCTCGTCGATCAGCTGGCGCACGACCTGCGCGCGCAGCACTTCGCGGTCCTCAGCGCTCAGCTTGTAATCGTTCAGCGCGACGATCAGCGCCATGCGCTGGTCGACATCGGTGCCGGTCAGCACCGTGTCGTTCACGATCGCGGTCGGCTTGCGGATATTCGGGTCCAGCTTGCCGAAGATCGTCGGGTTGCCCGGCAGGTTCAGGTTCGCGCCGGGCACGTCCTGCCCGTCGCTGACCGTCTGGGCGGCCAGCGTTGCGGCGGCGGCGATCGCGACGAAACCGGCGATCGAACGGCCGATACGGCCGGCATTCACGATGTTCTTGGTCACTTGGTCGTCATATCCCATGCGCGGATGATCAGGGCGGTGCCGCATCATTCGGGCAAATTCATGGCCCGCCGCGCCTGAACAGAGCCTTATCGTCCCAGGTTCTTCAATGCCAGCGTTACGAGATAGCTGCTGCCGCTGCGCGCGTCGCCGATCTGCTGATAGTCGCGCTTCCATGTCAGCCCCAGCCGGAGGCAGTCGTCCTCATATTGCACACCGATGCGGTGGCGGATCGGATCGAAGCCGTCGGACAGCGACAGCGAATCCTCCGACTGGTCGGTAAGGTCGATGGTGGCGGATGCAAAGGCGGACCAGAACGGCCCGAACGCCACGCGCCCGCCGGCCCGCACTTCCTCGCGGTCCTGCAAGTCCTCCAGCTCGTCGATGTCGCGGTTCAGGCGGAGATAGCCGACCTGCACATAGGTCCGCCGGCTGCCGACCGTCGCGTCGATTTCGTTGCGGCGAAGCTTGAACCCGTCCTTGTCCAGCCGATAGCGGTGGGTGAAGGTCACCAATTCGCGCACCCGGATGTCGGTGCGCCCGACAATGTCCGAGAACCGATCGTCCAGCCCGGTGCCGCTAGGCAGGATGCTAGCCCGCTGGCTGGCGCGATAGCTTTGTCCGACCGTCGCCGCCACCGCGATACCGGGCAGGTCGAGCGCATAGTCGAGGCCATAGGTGATGCGCGACGAATCCTCGAATCGGTCGTATCCGGCGAAGCGATTGAGTGCGAAGAGGTTCGAATCCTCCAGATCGACCGCGCGCGCATCCTCGTTCGGCACGGCCAGATTGGCGATCTTGGGCGATGCGACCAGCTGCACTCGCGGGCTGATCCGCTGCGTACCGCGCCCGATCGCACCGACGAACGGCCAGCGAATATCGACCGCCGCCGCCGCGATCCCGCGCGGGGTGAAGCCTTCGTCGCCGCGGTAGCTAAGGACCGCCGTCGCGA
This sequence comes from Sphingomonas paucimobilis, assembly GCA_036946325.1. Taxonomy (GTDB): domain Bacteria; phylum Pseudomonadota; class Alphaproteobacteria; order Sphingomonadales; family Sphingomonadaceae; genus Sphingomonas; species Sphingomonas paucimobilis_A. The sequence goes on along the minus strand of JAQIJL010000001.1, from coordinate 915,465 downwards.
GCGTGTCGTGCGCGTTATAGGCGTCGGCGCGGCCATAGGCGGTGAAGGTCACCTCCTGCCCCAGCGGCGTATAGCGGGTCAGGTCCCAGCGGGCAGCGACGAAGGCGCGTTGCGTGTCCTGTCCTTCGGTGCGGGTGAGGGCGAGGGTGTTAAACTGCACCTGCGCGACGCCGCCGAGCAACCCGTTGAAACGGCGGCGATAATCGATTTCGGGCAGCGCGATCGGCTGCATCCCCTGATCGTCGCCCACCCGCAAAGTCTGCACCGCCCAGCCGCTGATCGACAGCATCGAATCGCGATCGATCCGCTCCACCGTCACATTGTTGCGCAGCCGGTCGTCGCGCGAAATGTCGTAGCGGCGCAGAAAGGTCTGGTCGGTGGCATAGCGCAGTGATCCCGACACGCTCCAGTTCGGGTCGAGCTGGAACCGGCCGACCGTATCGACATAGCCGCGGAACGACCGCTCGGTCCCGGTCGGCGACGCGCCGAGCACGAGGTCGTCGCTGCGCCGGCTGACCGTGCCATAGCCCTGCACCCGGTACGCGCCGTTGCTCGACAGCGACCGGTAATCGGCCTGCAACATCGGCAGCACGGCGGTGAAGACGTGCGGGGTGATCGTCAGGTCGCGATTGGGCGCGAGGCTGAAATAATAGGGGACGGCGACTTCGACCCCGTTGACCCGGTCGAGCCGGATCGACGGCGCCAGCAGCCCCGAATCGCTGCCATCGCCGATCGAGTGCGAAAAGGACGGCAGCGGAATGGTCGGCAGGCCGAAGATGGTGAGGCCCGCGCCGGTATAGCGGATGCGCTTGCGCGTCGGGTCGTAGCGGACTTTCAGCGCGGTGATCTTCCACGACGGTTCCTTGGGACAACCGGCGGAGTTCGTGACGGCACAGGGTGTATAGGCCGCACTTTCCACCGTCACGACGCCGTTTTCCGACCGCGTACCGCGCTTCGCCGCGATCCGGCCGCCCTCGTCGAGGACGACGAGCATATTGTCGACCACGCCGTCCTTCAGGCTGTCGGTCAGTTCGATTCGGTCGCCATAGGCGACGTCGCCCGCCGGATTGGTCACCGCGATATTGCCGTCGGCCACGACCTGCCCGGTCTGGCGGTTCCACGTCACCCGGTCGGCGCGCAGCCGGTTGCCGTCGCGCAGCAGCCGCACCTCGCCGGTCGCGGTCACGACCTCCGCATTGCTGTCATATTCCAGCAGATCGGACGAGAAATCGATCTCGTCCTCGGTCGCGGGCGTCGGCAGCGCGCTTTCCGGCGGCGGAGGCGGGAGGCTGCGATCCTGCAGGTCCTGTGCGACCGCAGGGCCGGCGATCGCCAGCGTCAGGCCAAGGGCAAGCGACCCCAACGAACGCTTCACTAGTCTCGCTTCCCCAAACCATCGTCGCCCGATTGCGGACGTCCGTTCCGCGCTATTGCATCGTGCGACGGGAACCGCAATCGCCCTTGGCCCGCTTTACCTGCGCATCGCGAGGCGCCTAGAAGGTGCCTGCGCCGCGTGCGCCACTGTCCAGAGGAAACCCATGTCGATTTCGATCCAGTTCGCTTCCCAGCGGGGAACCGCCACCGCCCTCGTCCTGCCCATCGCCACCGGCGGCCTGGCGCGGGTCGATGCCGCGGGTCTGGAGCCGCAGGTCGCGACGCTGGTGGCGGGTGCCGCCGACGCCGGACGCTTCGATGGCGAGGCCGGATCGATAGCCGAGATTTTCGTGCCGGGCGAAGGCGATAGCGCGGGTCGCGTCATCCTGCTCGGCATCGGCGACGGCGAAGGACCGGCGCTCGAAAAGGCGGGCGGCGCACTGACCGGCCGGTTCCTCCTGTCGGGCCTGACCGACCTGACCGTCGACTTCACCGGCAGCGACGTGTCGGCCAAGGCGATCGCGCGCTTCGCGGCGACGGCGGCGCAGCGCGGCTGGCGGCAGGACGGCTATCGCACCAGACTGCCCGAAAAGTCGAAGCCGACGCTGACCGGCCTGACCATCGTCGGTGCGCCCGACGGGATCGACGACGCCTTCGTCGCGGCCGATGCGCTGACCAAGGGGCTGGACCTCACCCGCACCCTCGTCACCGATCCGCCCAACATCCTCTATCCGGTCAGCTTCGTCGAAAAGTGTCGCGATCTGGAAGCGCTGGGCGTCGAACTCACCATCCTCGACGAACGGCAGATGGCCGAACTGGGCATGGGCGCGCTGCTCGGCGTCAGCCTCGGGTCGGAGAAGGAAGCGCGCCTGCTCGCGATGCGCTGGAACGGCAAGGGCGAAGGTGATGTCGACCTCGCGCTGGTCGGCAAGGGCGTGACCTTCGACACCGGCGGTATCTCGCTGAAGCCCGGACCCGGCATGGAGGATATGAAGTGGGACATGGGCGGCGCGGGCGCCGTCGCCGGCGCGATGAAGGCGCTGGCCAGCCGCAAGGCGAAGGCGAACGTCGTCGGCGTCGTCGGCCTCGTCGAGAACATGCCCGACGGCAAGGCACAGCGCCCCGGTGACGTCGTGACGTCGATGTCGGGCCAGACGATCGAAGTGCTGAACACCGACGCCGAGGGCCGCCTCGTGCTGTGCGACGTGCTTACCTGGGTCCAGAAGACGCATAGCCCGAAGACGATCGTCGATCTGGCGACGCTGACCGGCGCGATGATCATCAGCCTCGGCAACGAACATGGCGGCCTGTTCGCCAACGACGATTCGCTGGCCGACGAGCTGCTCGCCGCCTCGCGCGTATCGGGCGACCTGCTGTGGCGTTTCCCGCTGTCGCCGGCGTACGACAAGCTGCTCGACAGCCCGATCGCCGACATGAAGAATATCGGCCCGCGCGGTGCCGGGTCGATCACCGCCGCGCAGTTCCTCAAGCGCTATATCGACGACGGCGTGCGCTGGGCGCATCTCGACATCGCGGGCATGGTGTGGGCCGACAAGCCGGGCAACCATCACGACAAGGGCGCGACCGGCTTCGGCGTGCGCCTGCTCGACCGGTTCGTCGCGGATAATTTTGAGGGCTGAACCACGCAGAATTCTCAGCCCCACACGTCATTCCGGCGAAGGCCGGAATCTCTTGCGGCTCCTGCTCCGTGCCAGCCGCGGGAGACCCCAGCCTTCGCTGGGGTGACGAGCGCGGCGAGGGGAAGCGAGCGCACCGATGAAAGTCGACTTCTACCACCTGACCCGCAGCCCGCTCGACCGGGTGTTGCCGCGCATCGCCCAGCGTCTGCACGACGACGGCGAGCGGCTGCTGCTGCTGTCCGACGATGCCGACCAGCGCCGCCATCTCGACATGCTGCTCTGGAGCTACGCGCCCGACAGCTTCCTGCCGCATGCCGAAGCCGGGGCGGGCGACGACACGCTACAGGCGGTGCTGATCGCGCCCGAGCCGACCGACGCGAACGCCGCGCGCAACGTCGCGATCGTCGACGGACGCTGGCGGGACGAGGCGCTGTCCTTCGACCGTGCCTTCCACTTCTTCGGCGAGGATCACATCGCCGCCGCGCCTGCCGCATGGAAGGGGCTGGCCGACCGCGACGACGTCGAGCGCCGCTATTGGCGACAAGGCGATGGCGGCTGGGAGCAGGCGGCGTAACGCTTGCCTGTCGCGCGCCGCCCGACTAGGGGGACCGGCGACAAGCCTTCCAACACCATAACGCAGGAGCCGCGACCGCCATGGCCGCTACCCGTACCTTTTCGATCATCAAGCCCGACGCGACCCGCCGCAACCTGACCGGTGCGGTCACCAAGATGCTGGAAGAAGCCGGCCTGCGCGTCGTCGCGTCGAAGCGCATCCAGATGACCCGCGAACAGGCCGAAGGCTTCTACGGCGTCCATCGTGAGCGTCCGTTCTTCAACGACCTCGTGTCGTTCATGATTTCCGGCCCGGTCGTCGTGCAGGTGCTGGAAGGCGAAAACGCCGTCCAGAAGAACCGCGACATCATGGGCGCGACCAACCCGGCGAACGCCGATGCCGGCACGATCCGCAAGGAACTGGCCGAATCGATCGAAGCGAACTCGGTCCATGGTTCGGATTCGGAAGAGAATGCGAAGATCGAAATCGACTTCTTCTTCAAGCCGGAAGAGATCGTCGGCTGATTTCGGTCGGTCGATGTAACGGGAAAGGCCCGCTTCCGATGAGGAGGCGGGCCTTTTTCGTATCTAGTCCAGGAAGATATCGTTCGGTTCGAGCAGCTTCGAGCTTGTCGAGAAGCGGCAGTCGAGAACCCTGCGATTGAGGCGACCCCTTCTCGACTTCAGTTCTCGACAGGCTCGAACCTGCGCTCAAAGCAAACGGGAGGGAGTGGACTGGGGGCGGTCGAACTGTACCGCCAACCGCTCCAGTTCCTGGCCTGCGGCTCCTGCAAAATCCGTTCGGTTCGAGCAGCTTCGAGCCTGTCGAGAAGCGCCCGTCGAGAACCCTGCGATTGGGGCAACCCCTTCTCGACTACGGTTCTCGACAGGCTCGAACCTGCGCTCGAAGCAAACGGGAGAGGGTGGATTGGGGGACGGTCGAACTACCCCGCCAACCGCTCCAGTTCCTGGCCGGCAGCGCTCCCGCGAAATCCGTTCGGTTCGAGCAGCTTCGAGCTTGTCGAGAAGCGGCGGTCGAGAACCGTGCGTTTGAGGCGACCCCTTCTCGACAGGCTCCAACCTGCGCTCGAAGCAAACGGGAGAGGGTGGATTGGGGGACGGTCAAACTACCCCGCCAACCGCCCCAATTCCTGCGCCCACAGCGTATCCAGCCGCCGCCCGACTCCACCCGTCGCCGCTTCCCGCCGGGCCAGCGCCGCGAGCTTCAGCGACCGCCCACCGACCAGCCGGCCATGCGTCGCGAACACCAGATCGTAGATCGCACTCGACCGATGCTGGGTATCGCCGTCCCACCACGTCGCGGTGATCGCAACCGGCAACCGCCCCTCGATCGCATCGGCCCCGCCATCGGTAATCGCCAGCAGCGGCGCGCGAACCCAGTCCGCCGCGACCGCCACATCGCCGACCGCCGATTTCGTCGGCACTTTCAGCGCGGGTGGAAAGGTCACGTCGATCCGCTCGATCCGCCGATCGGCGGCGCCCAGCACCAGTCGTTCGCCATCCCCCTCCGGCGTCGCGACGATGGCGAGCGCCGTCCTGGCCTTCGCTGAAGAGGCGCGTTCGGCCGCACGCTCGGCATCCGCCGTCCGCCGCTCGGACACGTTGTTCCACAGCGTCAGCCCACCGATGACCACGCCGGCAACCGCCACGCCCTCGGCCAGCGTGATCCAGCGCCGTCGCTCGGCCCGCGCCTCTTCGGCGTCGCTCACCGTCCGCCGGCCTCCAGCAGCGCGCGCGGCGCGGCCAGTTCCCATGCGTGCGCGACGGCGTCGTCGATCGTCGCAGGATCGCTGTCGGTCCCGATCACGTTCCAGCCATCGTCGCTGCGCGCGGTCGCGCTCTCGCCGATGACCCGCACGAAGTCATTGCCCTCGACCGAGAACACCGTCGCTTCGCCTGCCTCGCGCTCCTCGGTCGACGGCAGCACCTTCACGGCCTCACGGATACGGTCGAGCATCTCGGTCATCGCGTCACAAACTCCGCCAGCGTTTGCGGGTAGAGGCGATGTTCCTCCACCAGCACCCGCGCCGCCAGACTGTCGGCAGTATCGTCGGGCAGGATCGGAACGCGCGCCTGGGCCAATACGCTCCCGGCATCCAGCTCTTCGGTGACGACATGGACCGAACAGCCGGCCTCGGCATCGCCCGCCGCGATCGCCCGCGCATGGGTGTCGAGACCCTTATATGCCGGCAGCAGCGAGGGGTGGATATTGACGATCCGGTCGCGCCACTTCGCGACGAACTCCCCCGACAACAGCCGCATATAGCCGGCGAGCGCGATCGTCTCGACCCCCGCCTCACGTAGCGCGCCATCGATCGCCGCCTCATATTCCGGCTTGGGGATACCCTTTGGCGAATGGGCGAAGGTCGCAATGCCGTGTTCGGCGGCATGGGTCAGGCCGGCGGCATCGGGCTTGTCCGATGCCACCAGCACGACCTCATAGGGGCAATCCGCCGCCTTTGCCGCCGCGACCAGAGCCGCCATGTTCGACCCGCGCCCCGAAATCAGGACGCCGACACGGTGCCTAGCCAAGATGCGTCGCGCTCCAGTCGGCACGGGCGCTCCACGTTCCCGCGCTGCCCCTCACGGTGCAGCCCTTGTCGCCGGCCTCGACCGTACCGATCCGCACGACGGTCTCGCCTGCGTCCGCCAGCGCCGCGGCGACCGCTTCCGCATCGTCGGCCGCAACCAGCACCGCCATGCCGATACCGCAGTTGAAGGTCCGCGCCATCTCTTCCGGCTCGATATTGCCCTGCGCCTGCAGGAACGCCATCAGCCGCGGCTGGTCCCATGCATCGGCATCGACCTGCGCATGGGCACCGTCGGGCAGGACACGCGGGATATTCTCCAGCAAGCCGCCACCGGTGATATGCGCCAGCCCGTGAACGCGCCCCTCGCGCAGCAGCGGCAGCAGCGATTTCACATAGATTTTCGTCGGCGCCATCAGCGCGTCGATCAGCAGCACGTCCTGATCGAACAGGGCAGGGCGGTCGAGCTTCCAGCCCTTGTCCGCCGCCAGTCGCCGCACCAGCGAAAAGCCGTTCGAATGCACCCCCGACGACGCGAGGCCGAGGATGACGTCGCCGACCGCAACCTTGTCGCCGGTCAGCAACTGCTCGCGCTCGACCGCACCCACGCAGAAGCCGGCGAGATCATAGTCGTCGCCATCATACATACCCGGCATTTCGGCCGTCTCGCCGCCGATCAGCGCGCAGCCGGCCTGACGACACCCCTCGGCGATCGATCCGACGACCCGCTCGGCGGTCTCGGCGACGAGCTTGCCGGTAGCGTAATAGTCGAGGAAGAACAAAGGCTCGGCGCCCTGCACGATCAGGTCGTTGGCGCACATCGCGACGAGGTCGATGCCGACGCCGTCATGCGCGTCATGCTCGATCGCGAGCTTGAGCTTGGTGCCGACGCCGTCGTTCGCCGCGACCAGCAACGGGTCCTTGAACCCGGCGGCCTTGGGGTCGAACACCCCGCCGAACCCGCCGAGTTCGGCGTCCGCCCCCGGACGCCGCGTCGATTTCGCCAACGGCCCGATGGCGCGGACCAGGGCATTGCCCGCCGCGATCGATACGCCTGCCTGTGCGTAGGTATAGCCGCCGCCGCGGTCCGCTTCGTTGCTCATGTCGCCCGGTTAGCTACATCGCGCTTGGATTTCCACGCCTGCTTCGTCAAAAGGCGGCCATGACTTTGTATCAGCCCCGCCGCATCCTTGCCGCCGTCGCCCTGGGCGTCGTCGCCACGGGCGCGGTCGTGGCACAGCAGGGTGGCGTCGCCGCCGTCGACAGTTCGGGCAGTTTCGAGGTGAACGGCGTCCGCGTCGACGTCGCCGGCCCCTCCGCCGACGCGGCGCGCACCGCCGGCTGGCGCATCGCCCAGCGCAAGGGCTGGCAGATGCTGTCGCAGCGCCTGACCGGACAGGCGCGTTCGCTGCCCGACGGGACGCTCGATTCGCTGGTCAGCGGCATCGTCGTCGAAAGCGAACAGATCGGGCCGAAGCGGTACATCGCGCGGCTGGGCGTGCTGTTCAATCGCGGCCGCGCCGCCTCGATCCTCGGCATCGCCGGCGTGTCCGAACGCTCGCCTGCGATGCTGGTCGTGCCGCTGATCTGGGACGGCGGCACCGGCACCGTGTTCGAACGCGCGACCCCGTGGCAGGCGGCATGGGCGCGCTTCCGCACCGGCGGCAGCGTCATGGACTATGTCCGTCCCAGCGGCACCGGCGCCGACGGCCTGCTGCTGAACGCCGGGCAGGTGACCCGGCGCGGGCGCGGCTGGTGGCGCACCGTGCTCAACCAATATGGCGCGTCCGACGTGCTGATCCCGCAGGTCCGGCTCTATCGCCAATGGCCGGGCGGCCCGGTGATCGGCACCTTCACCGCCGGCTATGGCCCCGACAACCGCCTGCTCGGCAGCTTCTCGCTGCGGGTGGAACAAGGCGACGCGGTTCCCGCACTGCTCGACGAAGGCGTCCGCCGCCTCGACGCGATGTATCAGCAGGCGTTGCAGTCCGGCACGCTGCGCCCCGACGTCGTTCTCGCCGCACCGCCGCCCGGCACCCCGGTCGCCCCGGTCGAGGAAGCGCCGACCGACCCGACCCTGACCGATCCGATGGCGGCACCGACGCCCACACCCGCCGAAGCCGTCACCCTGTCGATCCAGGCCGACACGCCCAATGCCGCCGCCGTCGAATCGACCGAAGCGGCCCTACGCGCGGTGCCGGGCGTCCGCTCGGCCGCGACGTCCAGCCTTGCGCTCGGCGGCGTGTCGGTGCTGCGCGTCACGTTCGACGGCGACGCCGCGATCCTGACCGCCGCGCTGGAAGCACGCGGCTGGCAGGTCCAGCAGGGCGAGGGCGCACTGCGCATCCGTCGCCGCGCCGCCGCTGCCGCGCCCCCACCGCCGAGTCCGCCGCAGGGATGACCCAGTCGCGTACCGGATCGGCCCAGCTTTCCTTCTCGCTCGAACTGCCCGCCGGCGCCCGGCAGGACCTGTTCCTCGTCGGGCCGTCGAACGAAGCCGCCGTCCATCACCTCGACCATTGGGAGACGTGGCCGGTCAAGGCCGCGTTGCTGGTGGGTCCGCGCAAGTCGGGCCGCACCCTGCTCGCCCGGTCGTTCGTCGCGCGCAGCGGCGGTAACATCGCCGACGATGCGGAGCGCTGGAACGAGACGGAGCTGTTCCACGCGTGGAACCGGGCGCAGAGCGAGGGGCAGCCGCTGCTGATCGTCGCCGACGCCCCGCCGCCGATCTGGCGGATCGGTCTGCCCGACCTGCGTTCGCGCATGGGGGCGACGCCGGTGCTGCGGCTGGAGGCGCCCGATGAACTGCTGATCGAAACACTGCTGCAATATCTGTTCGACAGGAAGGAGCTTGTCGCCGCGCCGGATGTCGTGCGCTGGCTTGCCCGCCGGGTCGAACGGAGCCACCTTGCGGTGCTTCGGATCGTCGAGGCTTTGGAGGAAGATGCGATGTTGCGCTCGACGCGCCGTTTGACGATCCCGACCGCGCGCGCCGCGCTGTCCGACAGCCCGTTGTTGCTGGACCGGCTGCTGTGAACGATCCGGTCCCCTCCGCCCGCTCGACGGTCGCCGCTGCGCCCGAAGCGCGCTATTTCAACCGCGAACTGTCGTGGCTGGCGTTCAACCGCCGCGTGCTGGACGAGGCATGCAACCCCGACCATCCGCTGCTCGAACGGCTGCGGTTCCTGTCGATCTCGGCGACCAATATCGACGAGTTCTTCATGGTCCGCGTGGCGGGCCTGAAGGGGCAGCAGAATCAGGGCGTCGGCCATGAATCGGTCGATGGCCTGACGCCGTCGCAACAGCTGGCCGCGATCACCGTCGATGCCGCGGGGCTGGTCGACAGCCAGCAGCGCATCTGGCGCGACATCGCCGCCGCGCTGGCGGAGGCCGACGTCGCCGTGCTCGGCGCCGATGAAATCCGCGGCGATACCGAGGTCTGGCTGGAGCGCCATTTCCGCGATCAGGTCTTTCCCGTCCTGACCCCGCAGGCGCTCGACCCGGCGCACCCCTTTCCCTTCATCCCGAACCTCGGGTCTGCGATGCTGTTCGACCTCATCCGTCGTTCGGACGAGGTCGAGGTGCGCGAAGTCGTGCTGCTCCCGCCCGCCATGCCGCGCTTCGTCCGCCTGCCGGGCAAGGCCGCGCGCTATGTCGCGATCGAGACGATTCTGCGCCATTTCTCCGACCTGTTCTTTCCCGGCTACACCGTGCGCGCCTCCGCCGCGTTCCGCGTGATTCGCGACAGCGACATCGAACTGGAGGAAGAGGCGGAGGACCTCGTCCTCTATTTCCGCACCGCGATCAAACGCCGCCGCCGCGGCCGGATCATCCGCCTCGAAATCGAATCGGGCATTTCCGACGAACTGGTCCAGTTGCTGCGCGACGAGATGGGCGGAAGCGATGCGCTGATCACCGAAACCGGCGGGTTCCTCGGCATCGGCGACCTGTCCATGCTGGTCGCCGAGGACCGCCCCGACCTGAAATTCCCGCCCTTCTCCCCGCGCTTTCCCGAACGCATCCGCGAATATGGCGGCGATTGTTTCGCGGCGATCCGGGCGAAGGACATCGTCGTCCACCACCCCTATGAAACCTTCGACGTGGTGCTGGCCTTCCTCAAGCAAGCCGCCGCCGACCCTGATGTCGTCGCGATCAAGCAGACGCTCTACCGCGCCGGCAAGCAATCCGCCGTGGTCGCCGCGCTGGTCGCCGCTGCCGAAGCGGGCAAGTCGGTGACCGCCGTCGTCGAACTGAAGGCCCGTTTCGACGAGGAGCAGAACCTCAACCTCGCCTCGGTCCTCGAACGCGCCGGGGTGCAGGTCGTCTATGGCTTTATCGAGTGGAAGACCCACGCGAAGATCTCGATGGTCGTCCGGCGCGAGGAGCAGGGCTATCGCACCTATTGTCACTTCGGCACCGGTAACTACCACCCGATCACCGCGCGCATCTACACCGACCTCAGCTTCTTCACCGCCGACCCGGTGATCGGCCGCGATGCCGCGCAGGTGTTCAACTACATCACCGGCTATGTCGAACCGCAGGCGCTGCAACAGCTCGCCATTTCGCCGCGCGACCTGCGCAACCGCTTGGAGGCGCTGATCGAGGGCGAGATCCAGACAGCGCGTAGCGGTGGCGAAGGATCGATCTGGCTCAAGATGAACTCGCTGGTCGACCCGGCGCTGATCGACAAGCTCTACGAGGCATCGGCGGCAGGGGTGCAGATCGACCTCATCGTGCGCGGCATCTGCTGCCTGCGTCCGGGCGTGCCGGGCATGTCGGAGAATATCCGGGTGAAGTCGGTCGTCGGTCGGTTCCTCGAACACAGCCGTATCTATTGCTTCGGCAACGGGCAGGCGCTGCCGAACGACGACGCGCTGGTCTATGTCTCCTCCGCCGACTGGATGCCGCGCAACTTCGACCGTCGCGTTGAATATCTGTTGCCCATCACCAACCCAACCGTCCACGACCAGGTGCTCGATCAGGTGATGGTCGCCAATCTGCTCGACACCGAACAGACATGGGAATTGGGACCGGACGGCAGCTATCGCCGTGTGGCGAAGGGCGATCGGCCGTTCAACCTCCACCGCTATTTCATGACCAACCCGTCGCTGTCGGGGCGCGGTGCGGCGATCGAGAGCGGGTCGGCGACCGTGCCGCAGAAATTGTCGCTCCGCGCATGGCGGGCGGCACGGGACGGCGCGGTTTGATCCGCCTGCCCTGGGTCAGCCGCCCGGTCAGCGCGGCCCATAGTGCGATCATCGACATCGGGTCGAACTCGATCCGGCTCGTCGTCTATGGCGGGCCGGACCGCATTCCGGCCACGCTGTTCAATGAAAAGGTGCTGGCCGGCCTCGGTCGTTCGCTCGCGGAAACAGGTCGGATCGACCCGGAGGCGATGATGCTCGCCGCCACCGCGCTGCGACGTTTCGCATGGCTGACCCGCGAAATGCAGGTGGAGGTGGTGCGCACCGTCGCCACTGCCGCCGTCCGCGATGCCGCCAACGGGCACGAACTGGTCGCGCTCGCCGAATCGCTCGGCCTGTCGGTCGAGACGTTGACCGGCGAGGAAGAGGCACAGGCCGCCGGCAACGGCGTGCTGTCCGCCATCCCCGATGCCGACGGGATCGTCGGCGATCTGGGCGGGGGCAGCCTCGAACTGGTCCGGATCAGGAACGGCAAGATCGGCGACCGCGTGTCCTTCCCGCTCGGCGTGCTGCGCATCGGTGCGATCCGCGATCGCCGCGCGGGCGAACTCGACCGCGTGGTGCAGCGGCTGGTGAGCGACGCCGGCTGGGCGGGGCGGGGAAAGGGGTTGCCCTTCTATCTGGTCGGCGGATCGTGGCGGGCGCTGGCGCGCTTCGACATGCACCTGACCAGCTATCCGCTGCCGATCGCCCATGGCTATTGCATGTCGCTCGCCCGCATCGCCGAACTGGAGCGGATCATCGCGCAGACGCCGCGGGCCGAGCTGAAGGCGGTGCCGAACCTGTCGGGCGGGCGCCTGCCGACGCTGGACAACGCTACCGCCGTACTGGCGGCGATGGCCCGGCATCTCGGCAGCGCGACGACGATGATTTCCGCCTATGGCCTGCGCGAAGGGCTGCTCTACGCCGCGCTTTCGCCGGCGGTGCGCCAGCAGGACCCGCTGATCGTCGCGGCGCATGACGAGGGCGCCCGGCAGGGCCGCTTCGTCGAGCATGGCGATCTGCTCCACAAATGGATCGCGCCGCTCTTCCCCGACGACGCGCCCGCCGCCGTCCGGTTGCGCCACGCCGCCTGCTTGCTGGCCGATGTGGGCTGGCACGCGAACCCCGAGTTTCGCGCCGAACGCGGCGTGGAGATCGCGCTGCACGGCAATTGGGTAGCGATCGACGCCGCCGGCCGCGCGATCGTCGCGCAGGCGCTCTACAGCTGTCTGGGCGGCGGCAGCACCGATGGCCCGCCCGAACCGCTCGGCCGGCTGGCGCCGATCGCCGCGCTGGAGGCGGCGCATCGCTGGGGGCTGGCCATGCGGCTGGGGCAACGGCTGAGCGGCGGTGTCGCCACCCCGCTCCAGCGCACCGACGTCCGCCGCAAGCGCGGGCAGCTGGAACTGATCGTCCCTATCGCCGACAGTGCGCTTTACGGCGAAGCGGTGCAGAAGCGGCATCGCGCGCTGGCGAGCGCGATGGGCATGGACGCGGCGCTCGTCACCCGCTGAGGCGCTTTCCTACAGCACGGGGCCTCGCTAGCTTTCCCTTCGAAAACGTCATCCCGGCGAAGGCCGGGATCTCCCGGTTACAGGCCGCATCAGCGACCGCGAGAGGTCCCAGCCTTCGCTGGGACGACGTCGAAGGAAAGGCGCGAAACACGAGCAGAAGCGACAACGTGCAAACAGCGCACGAGTGTGAACTTAGTGAACTTTAGGGTTCAGCCGCAGCGGAATCCGGTCACGACATTCTTGTCGTCGATGTCGATGTTCAGCCGGTCGGGGCGGAAATCCATCGTCACCGCCATGCCCGGCCGGATTGCCCGGACCGTCTGCGCCTTGGCCCGTGCCTTGGCATCCGTCTCCAGCGCCGGGGTGAAGGGCTTGCCGACCAGCGCAGCAAGCGCGGTCGTGTCGCATGCGCCGGCGGGAAGCCCGGGCGTGGCCGGCGCGGGATCGCCCGCCGTCTGTTGCGTCGTGGTGCAGGCGCCCAGCGCCAATGCGATCAGGATGGTCGGCTTCATTCCACTACCTCCGCTCGGGTCATTTTCAGCTTTCCACCCAGCACGGTGAACCCAAGCTGACCCTCGACCAGCGCCAGCGCGTCCCGGCCGAACTGTTCGAACCGCCAGCCGTTCAGGATCGACAGCCCGTCGCGCTGCCCGGCGGCCAGCGCCTCCAGATCGTCCGACCGCGCCAGCAGCCGCGATGCGACCTTGATCTCGTTGGCCCGGATTTTCAGCAGCAATTTCAGCAGGTCGGCGACCAAAGCGCCTTCCTTGCCCAGCGCGGGCTTGCGCTCGTCGCGGCCCGGCATTTCCCGGGCCGGCAGCGGCTCGGCATGGGTAAGTGCGTCCATCATCCGGCCGCCGATGTCGTTATGCGCCCACGCCGCCGACAGCCCGCGCACCTTCGCCAGATCACTCTGTTTGCGCGGCGGATTGCCGGCCAGATCGGCGATCGTCTCGTCCTTGACGATCCGCCCGCGCGGCAGGTTCTTGCCCTGCGCCTCCAGCTCGCGCCACTTGCCCAGCGCCTTCAGCCGGCCGAGCACTTCGGGCTTGCGGCTGTTAACGCGGATACGCTGCCATACCTGCTCGGGATCGTTGAAGTAATTCGACGGATCGGCGATCCGCTCCATCTCCTCGTCCAGCCACAGCCCGCGCCCGGTCTTGCGCAGCTTGGCCAGCATCTTGGGGAAGATGACCGACAGATGCGTCACATCGGCGATGGCATAGTCGATCTGCCGGTCGTCCAGCGGCCGCCGCGACCAGTCGGTGAACCGCGCGCCCTTGTCGACCGTGATCCCCAGATAGGCATCGACCAGGTTCGAATAGCCGACCTGCTCGCCCTGACCAAGCGCCATCGCCGCCACCTGCGTATCGAACAGGGGGAAGGGGGTCTTGCCGGTCAGGTTGTAGACGATCTCGATATCCTGCCCGCCGGCGTGGAAGACCTTGAGCACGTCCTCGTTATCGGTCAGCAGCTGCAGCAGCGGGGTCAGGTCGATGCCCGGCGCCATCGGATCGATCGCGGCGGCTTCCTCGGTATTGGCGATCTGGATCAGGCAGAGTTCGGGCCAATAGCTGTTCTCGCGCATGAACTCGGTGTCGACGGCTACGAAGTCGGACTCGGCGAGGCGGGTGCAGAGGGCGGCGAGGGTCGCGCTGTCCTCGATCAACGGATGGATATGCATCACGCCCGCATAGCAAGGTTCCGCGCCTTGACAAAAGGGGGTGGGGGAGGGAAGCGGCCCGCAACCGAATTATCCCAGACTGGGAAGTTTCCCGACCATAAGGTTCTGAATGATGCACGCCTATCGTACCCATAACTGCGGCCAGCTCACGGACGCGAACGACGGCGATACCGTCCGCCTGTCGGGCTGGGTGCATCGCAAGCGCGACCATGGCGGCGTGCTGTTCATCGACCTGCGCGACCATTACGGCATTACCCAGATCGTCGCCGACAGCGATTCGCCCGCGCTGGCGCTGCTCGATTCGGCGCGGACCGAATCGGTGCTGACCATCGATGGCAGCGTAAAGCTGCGCAGCGAGGCGACCAGGAACCCGAACCTCGCCACCGGCGCGATCGAAATCTATGCCCGCGCCGCGACGCTCCAGTCGGCGGCGCAGGAACTGCCGATGCCGGTCGCCGGCGAGGCCGAATATCCCGAAGACATCCGCCTGCGCTATCGCTTCCTCGACCTGCGTCGCGAGCGGCTGCACGCGAACATCCTGCTGCGCTCGAACGTCATCGCGTCGCTGCGCCGCCGGATGATCGATCAGGGCTTCACCGAATTCCAGACGCCGATCCTGACCGCGTCGTCGCCCGAAGGCGCGCGCGACTATCTGGTCCCCAGCCGCGTTCATCCGGGCAAGTTCTACGCGCTGCCGCAGGCGCCGCAGATGTTCAAGCAGTTGCTGATGGTCGCCGGCTTCGACCGCTATTTCCAGATCGCGCCCTGCTTCCGCGACGAAGACGCCCGCGCCGACCGTAGCCCGGGCGAATTCTACCAGCTCGATTTCGAAATGAGCTTCGTCACGCAGGAGGATGTGTTCGCCGCGATCGAACCGGTGCTGCACGGCGTGTTCGAGGAATATGCCAACTGGCAGGGCAAGGGCCGCACCGTCAGCCCGCTGCCGTTCAAGCGCATCCCCTACCGCGAATCGATGCTGAAATACGGCAACGACAAGCCCGACCTGCGCAACCCGCTGGTCATCACCGACGTGTCGGAGCTGTTCGTCGGTTCGGGCTTCGGCCGCTTCGCCTCGATCGTCGAGGCGGGCGACGTGGTCCGCGCGGTTCCGGCGCCGAAGACTGCCGACAAGAGCCGGAAATTCTTCGACGACATGAACGCCTGGGCGCAGTCGGAAGGGTTCGCCGGCTTGGGCTATGCCACCCGCAAGGGCGGCGAATGGGGCGGCCCGATCGCCAAGAACCATGGCGAAGAGGGCATGGCGACGATCGCCGAAGCGCTCGGTCTCGGCCCCGATGACGGCGTGTTCTTCGCTGCCGGCAAGGAAGCGCAGGCCGCCAAGCTCGCCGGCCTCGCCCGCACCCGCGTCGCCGAGACACTGGGCCTGATCGACGACAAGCGGTTCGAATTCTGCTGGATCGTCGATTTCCCGATGTTCGAATATGACGAGGACGCGAAGAAAGTCGATTTCAGCCACAACCCCTTCTCGATGCCGCAGGGCGAGATGGAAGCGCTGGAGACGATGAACCCGCTCGACATCCTCGCCTACCAGTACGACATCGTCTGCAATGGCGTGGAGCTGTCGTCGGGTGCGATCCGGAACCATCGTCCGGAAATCATGTACAAGGCGTTCGAGATCGCCGGCTACACGCAGGAAGACGTCGACACGAACTTCGCCGGCATGATCAACGCGTTCAAGTTCGGCGCCCCGCCGCACGGTGGCTCGGCACCGGGTGTCGACCGCATCGTCATGCTGCTGGCGGACGAACCGAACATCCGCGAGGTCATCACCTTCCCGATGACGCAGAAGGCGGAAGACCTGATGATGGGCGCGCCCAACTATGCGACGCCCAAGCAGCTGCGTGAACTGAACATCCGCGTGACCGCCGACGGTCCGAAGGAAGGTTGAGTGGTTGCGGGGCGGGGGATCACCCCCGCCCCGCAAGCCGTTCAGGCGTTTTCGAACGTCTCGCCCTCGAGCACGCGCAACCGCCCGTCCTCGATCGCGAACACCGCGCCGTGCAGCTTCAACGTGCCGGCGTCGACCCGTTCCTTGACGAACGGGAAGGTCATCAGGTTCTTGAGCGAGACCTTCACGCCTTCCTGCTCCAGCGCCTTCTGCCCTTCCGGACCGGTGCCGTGCTCCGCCACGACCTTCTCGCGCGCCTCGTCGAGCAGGTCGATCCAGTGGGCGACGAAGCCGCCTTCGCCCGGCTTGGTATTCGCCAGCGCTTGGGTCAGGCAGGCATTGACGCCGCCGCACGCGCCATGGCCTAGGACGAGGACTTCCTCGACCTCCAGCTTCGTCACCGCGAATTCCAGCGCCGCCGACACGCCGTGGCGGCCGCCATCGTCTTCGAACGGGGGCACGAGGTTGGCGACGTTGCGCACCACGAAAATCTCGCCGGGCCGTGCACCGAAGATCGTCGCCGGATCGACCCGGCTGTCGGAACAGGCGATGACCATCACCTTCGGGCTTTGGCCGGTGGCCAGTTCGCTCCAGCGCTCACGCTCCTGCTGCCATTCGGTGCCGCGGAAACGATAATAGCCCTCTTTGAGGTCGCTGAAGTGCATCAGTAGGTCTCCATCATTCTGTATAAATCTCCCCTCGATCGCTAGACGCTTGGGCGCAGCGAACGTTGCAGGCGGTTGTTCGTTTGGCTGCGCATCGCTATCTGACGCGCATGAACGAGATGACGCCGCTCCCCCGCCCGCAGCGCGAACGCAAGCCCGACTGGATTCGCGTAAAGGCACCGACCGGAAAAGTCGTGGCCGAAACCCGCGCGCTGATGCGGTCGAAGAGCCTGACGACGGTGTGCGAGGAAGCGGCTTGCCCGAATATCGGGGAATGCTGGTCGAAAAAGCATGCGACCGTCATGATCCTGGGCGACACCTGCACGCGCGCCTGCGCCTTCTGCAACGTGAAGACCGGCATGCCCCGCGCGGTCGACCCGATGGAACCGCAGCATGTCGCCGAAGCGGCAGCGGCGATGGGCCTGAACCATATCGTCATCACCTCGGTCGATCGCGACGACCTGCCCGATGGTGGCGCCAAACAGTTCGTGAAGGTGATCGAGGCGATCCGTGCCGCGAACCCTACCACGACGATCGAAATCCTGACTCCCGACTTCCGCAACAAGCACGAGGCGGCGGTCGAGATGATCGTGGCGGCGCGTCCGGACGTATACAACCACAATCTGGAAACCGTGCCACGGCTCTATCCGACGATCCGTCCCGGCGCACGTTATTACGCGTCACTGCGCCTGCTGGAGAGCGTGAAGAAGCTCGACCCGTCGATCTTCACCAAGTCGGGCATCATGCTGGGCCTCGGCGAAGAGCGTCTCGAAGTGCATCAGGTGATGGATGACATGCGGTCGGCCGACATCGATTTCCTGACCATGGGCCAGTATCTGCAGCCGACGCCCAAGCACGCCAAGGTCATCGACTTCGTCACGCCCAAGGCGTTCGACGGGTTCGCCGCGATCGCCCGTGCCAAGGGCTTCCTGCTGGTCGCATCCTCGCCGCTCACCCGGTCGAGCTACCATGCCGGCGACGATTTCGAACGGATGCGGGCGAACCGCGACGCCAAGCTGGGCGTTGTCCGCGCCTGATGCCCAAGCATAGCGAAACCCGCCATCTGCCCTATACGCCCGAGCAGATGTTCGACTTGGTCGCCGATGTCGCGCGCTATGGCGAGTTCCTGCCCTGGGTCAGCGCGATCCGGGTGCGGTCGAACAGCGACACCGAAATGGTGGCGGACATGATCGTCGGCTTCAAGGGGCTGCGCGAGAGCTTTACGTCGAAGGTGCAGAAGGAACGGCCGGACCATATTCGCGTCGACTATCTCGACGGGCCGCTCAAATATCTGAACAACGACTGGCGTTTCCGCGCGGACGGGCAGGGCGGCACCTATGTCGACTTCACCGTAGACTTCCAGTTCAAGAACCGCGTGTTCGAAATGCTGGCGGGGCAGGTGTTCGATCGTGCGCTGCGCAAGATGATCGGCGCGTTCGAGGATCGCGCCGCCGCACTTTACGGGGATTCGGCGACCGGTTCCTCGGGCGCGACCTCCGGCGGCAGCAGCAGTTCGAGCGCGCACAACGCCGCCTGAAGGCGGATCGCACCGCGTCCCTGATCCCCGAACTGGCGCAGGTCGGCAACGACCTTCGCCGGATCGCCGCCCCGCTCCGCACGCGCGAAGACGACGGTGCCGACCGGCTTCTTCTCGCTGCCGCCGCCGGGACCCGCTACGCCGGTAATCGCGACCGCGACATCGGCCTGGGTTACTTCCAGCGCGCCCTGCGCCATGCTCCACGCCGTCGCGATCGATACCGCGCCGAACGTCTCGATCACGTCGGAGCTGACCTTGACCAGCTCCATCTTCGCCTCGTTCGAATAGGTCACGAACCCGGCTTCGAACACGTCGGAGCAGCCGGGGATTTCGGTGATCGCGGCGGCGACCAGTCCGCCGGTGCAGCTTTCGGCCAGCGCGACGCGGCGGCTTGCCTTGCGGTTCTCGTCGACTACGCGGCGCGCGGCGTCGATCAGTTCGGGGGGGAATATGGTGTCCATCATCAATTCCGCGCGGCCTGCCGGCATAGGGGCAGCCGCATCTGGGGGTTGGCGCGGTCGGCATCGACCTGCGCGAAGAGAACGATCAGGCCCGCGACGTTGCGCGGCGGCAGCGTCTGCACCAGATTCGCCGCCCGTTCGATCCGGGGGCAATCGGTCGCGTCGATATTGCCGACGACCATCGGCGCGATGAGCGAGGCGACGATCGGCGCGGCGAACGCCGAATCGAGCAGCTGGATTGCCTGCGGTGCGGTCAGCCGCGACAGCGCCGCCTTGGCTTGCGGCCATGCCGCATCGGTTTCCGCTTCATAGCGCGACAGGAACGGCCCGCTGGTACGCCGCAGCAATGCGGTCGGCGGCAGCGCGTTGGCACAGCGGGCGCCGGCCTGTCGGATCAGCTCGGGCGCGACGAACAGGACCAGCGCCTCCGCCTCGGCCGGCGTGACGCAGCTTTGCGCCGTCTGCGCCGGGGCATTGGCGCAGGCGGCCAGCGCCAGCAGGGCAGCGAGGCGCTTCATGCCGGCACCCGGATCGTCGCGATCGCCTGTGCCGCGATCCCTTCCTGCCGGCCGGTGAAGCCCAGTCGTTCGCTGGTCGTCGCCTTGATGCTCACCTGCCGTTCGGCAACGCCCAGCAGCGCGGCGATCCGCTCGCGCATCGCCGCGCGGTGCGGACCGATCTTCGGCGCCTCGCAGATCACCGTCAGGTCGACGAAGTCGATGATCCCGCCCTCCGCACGGACCAGCGACGCAGCATGTTCCAGGAACTGGCCCGACTCCGCGCCGCGCCATTGCGGGTCGCTCGGCGGGAAATGGGTGCCGATGTCACCCGCGCCGATCGTACCGAGCAGCGCATCGGTGATCGCGTGCAGCGCCACATCTGCATCGCTATGCCCCGACAGGCCGCGGTCGTGCGGGATCAGCACGCCGCCCAGCCACAATTCCTCGCCTGCCTCAAGCCGGTGAACGTCGTAACCGGTCGCGCTGCGCGACACGAGCGCGGGCAGCGTACGGGCTTCGGCGGCGGCGAAATCTGCCGGATAAGTGATCTTTTCGAGCATGATGTCCCCTTCGACCATCGCCACGTCCAGCCCGATCGCGCGCAGCATCTGCGCATCGTCGGTCGCTTCGGCGGTAACGTCCCACGCCGCATGGGCGTCGCGGATGGCGGATACGGCAAAGGCCTGCGGCGTCTGCACGCGGACCAAGCGGTCGCGCGGCACCACATCGCCCAGCGCCTCGCCGCCCAGCGCCAGCGTATCGGCCACCGGCAGCACCGGCAGCACCGGCACCGCGCCCGGTCCATGGTTCAGCGCCGCCAGCAGCCGGTCGATGACCGCTCCGGGCACGAACGGGCGCGCTGCGTCATGGATCAGCACCTGCGCGGCATCGCCGATCGCGGCCAGCCCGGCGCTCACGCTCTCGCGCCGTGTTGCGCCGCCGATCACGAACTCGACCTCGCCGACCGCCGCGTGGAGCGACTGCTCCTGTCCCTCGCCGATCACGACCAGCACCCGGTCGATGCCGGGATGACCGGTCAGTGCGGCATGGGCGTGGGCGATCATCGCCCGTCCGGCGATCGGGGCATATTGCTTGGGCAGGCTGCTGCCCGACCGCACGCCGGTTCCGGCGGCAACGATCAGGGCGACTGTGGGTCCGGTCTGCATGGCGCCCGCCTAGCGCAAGCGGTGCCGGCCCGCCAGCCTTGCCCTCGGGGGTAGGATGCGGTAAGGGCTGCCCAATTTTCAGGCACAATCCATGACCCTAGCTCCCATCCGCATCGGCGACGTCGTCATAGACACGCCGGTGATCCTCGCGCCGATGACCGGTGTCACCGACCTGCCGTTCCGCAAGATCGTGCGGCGGCACGGATCGGGGCTGAACGTCACCGAGATGATCGCCAGCCAGGCGGCGATCCGCGAAACGCGCCAGTCGATCCAGAAGGCGATGTGGGACCCGGCGGAAGAACCGGTGTCGATGCAGCTCGTCGGTTGCACGCCGATCGAGATGGGGGAGGCCGCCAAGCTCGCCGAGGACAAGGGCGCGGCGATCATCGACATCAATATGGGCTGCCCGGTGCGCAAGGTGACGAACGGCGACGCCGGATCGGCACTGATGCGCGACCTGCCGCTGGCCGCCGACCTGATCGCGGCGGTGGTGAAGGCGGTGAAGGTGCCGGTCACCGTCAAGATGCGGATGGGCTGGGATCATTCGAGCCTCAACGCCCCCGAACTGGCGCATATTGCCGAGGATCTGGGCGCGCAGATGGTCACGGTCCATGGCCGCACCCGCAACCAGATGTATCGCGACCATGCCGACTGGGCGTTCGTTCGCCGGGTGAAGGATGCGGTGAACGTGCCGGTGATCGTCAACGGCGACATCTGCTCGGTCGACGATGCCCGCACCGCGCTGGACCAGTCGGGCGCCGATGGCGTGATGATCGGGCGCGGCGCCTATGGCCGGCCGTGGCTGCTGGCGCAGGTGATGGCGGCGCTGTCGGGCGGCCATGCCCCGGCCGATCCGTCGGTCGAGGAGCAATATCGCCTGATCGTCGAGCATTATCACATGATGCTCGACCATTATGGCGAGGAAACCGGCGTCAACATGATGCGCAAGCATATCGGTTGGTACACCAAGGGGCTGCACGGCTCGGCCGAGTTCCGCAACAAGGTGAACCAGCAGCCCGATTCCCGCACTGTGCTCGGCATGCTTGCCGATTTCTATGCGCCATGGTGCACGCGCGCGGCGGCGTGATCGCGGGCGAGGGGATGCCTTCGTTCACGGAGTTGTTCACCGGCCTGCCGGCGGCGGCGCTGGTGCTGGACGAGGCGGGCTGCATCGCGCACGCGAACGGTGCGGCGGAGCTGTTGCTTAACCAGTCGGACCGGGCGATGCGCGGGCTGTCGCTCGAACAGATCCTTTCGCTGCCACCGGGCTATGCCGATCAGCGCGATGGCCGGGCCTTCGCCAGTTACGACTGCGAATTGCAGCTGCGGCGCGGTGGCCGGTTGCGCGTCGACTTCCACGACACGCCCGCCGCGCACGGATCGGCATGGCGGGTGGTCATGCTCTACGGCGTTCGCGACGGGCATAGCGGATCACAGGCCGCCGGCGCGCGAGCCGCGATCGGTGCCGCCGCGATGCTGGGGCATGAGATCAAGAACCCCCTGTCGGGCATTCGCGGCGCGGCGCAGTTGCTCTCGGGTGAGGTCGACGACCGCAGCGTCCTGACCGACCTCATCATCGCGGAGGTCGACCGTATCGCCGCGCTGATCGACCGGATGCAGGACTTTACCGACGATCGCCCCCGCGCATTGCAGGTTCAGAATATCTATCCGGTCCTCGCCCATGCGGTGCAGCTGGCATCCGCCGGGTTCGCGCGCGGCATCGTGATCGAGGAACGCTTCGACCCCTCGCTGCCGCCGGTACGGATCGACCGCGACGCCTTCGTGCAGGTTCTGGTCAATCTGCTCAAGAATGCCGCCGAGGCGCTGGATCAGGTCGAAAGCCCCCGCATCATTCTCGGGACTGCCTATCGGCATGGCATGGCGCACAGCATCGGCGGCGGGGAACGTCGTGCGGTGCCGATCGAGTTGACCGTGACCGACAACGGTCCCGGCGCACCTGCCGATATCGCCGGCCACCTGTTCGAACCCTTCGTGTCCGGCAAGCGCGAGGGGCGTGGCTTCGGCCTGCCGATGGTCGAGAAGCTGGTCGGGGAAATGAATGGGTTCGTCCGCTATGCCCGCGAAGGATATCCCCCGATGACCGTGTTCCGCATCCACCTGCCGCGCGCATGACCGCATCTTCGCGCATCCTGCTGGTCGATGACGACGCGGCGATCCGGACCGTGGTGGCACAGGCGCTGCGGCGGGAGGGGCATGCGGTACAGAGCGTCGGCACGCTCGGCCAGTTGCGCGCCGAATTGCGCGCCGGACTGCCCGATGTGCTGGTCACCGACGTGGTGCTGCCCGATGGCGACGGGCTGGAAATGGCGGCGAAGCTCCACGCCGAGTTTCCCGACCTGCCAATCATCGTCCTGTCGGCGCGCAATACGCTGACCACCGCAGTACGCGCGACGGAGGCGGGGGCGTTCGATTATCTGCCCAAGCCGTTCGATCTGGACACGCTGGCGCTGGCCGTGCGTGGCGCGCTCGTCAGGCGGTCGCGGGGTGCGGATGAGCAGCCGGTCGATGCGATCGATTCGTCGCTGCCGTTGATCGGACGTTCGCCGGCGATGCAGGACGTGTACCGCGTGATCGCACGGGTCGTGGCGACCGACCTGACCGTGCTGGTGACCGGCGAATCGGGTACGGGCAAGGAGTTGGTCGCGCGTGCGATCCACGATCTCGGCCGACGCCGTCGCGCACCGTTCATCGCGCTGAACATGGCGGCGATCCCGCGCGAATTGATCGAGGCCGAGCTGTTCGGCCATGAGCGCGGCGCCTTTACCGGCGCGGCGCAGCGCTCGGCGGGCAAGTTCGAACAGGCGGCGGGTGGCACGTTGTTCCTCGACGAAATCGGCGACATGCCGATGGAGGCGCAGACCCGCCTGCTGCGCGTGCTGCAATCGGGCGAATTCACCAGCGTCGGCGGCGCCCGCGTTATACGCGCCGATGTCCGCATCGTCGCCGCGACCAACAAGACGCTAGCGGCGCAGGTCCAGTCGGGCCAGTTTCGCGAGGATTTGTTCTACCGCCTGAACGTCGTGCCGATCGCATTGCCGCCGCTTCGCGAACGGCGACAGGACGTAGCGCTGCTGGCACGCCATTTCCTCGATCAGGCGGCACGTGACGGCCTGCCGCGCAAGATCCTGACGCCGGATGCGCAGGAACTGCTGGAGGCGCATGACTGGCCGGGCAATGTTCGCGAACTGGAAAACCTGATGCGGCGGGTCGCGGTCCTCGGCCGCGATGCTGCTATCGAAGCGGGCGATCTGCGCGGCGCTTTGGGGGATACGGCCGGGCGACCGGCGGTACAGACCGATGCGAATATCGATGACGCCGTGCGCGCATGGCTGCGCCGGATCGCGCGCGAGGAGCCGGCGACTCTGGAGAATGGTACGCTGTACGACCGGCTGATCTCCGACGTCGAACGGCCGCTGATCGAAGCGATGCTCGATCGCCACGGTAACAACCAGTTGCGTGCTGCAAAAGCGATGGGCCTGAACCGCAACACCCTGCGCAAGCGGCTCGACGAGCTTGGGATCGACCCGGCGGTGCGTGCCTATCACGCGGAGAAGGAACGCTAATCCCTTTGCGGCACGATCGACGTGCGATTTGACGTGCGTTGGCCCGGGAATGTTGTAAAACGGCAACTATGGTTGCAGCGTTAACGGAACCGAAGCGCGCCACATCGATCCCGGCGCGGTGGTTCCCGGCGATCGAGGTCGCCGTATTGCTGGCGGTGATTGCCGTCGGCGTGGGCAGCTATCTGCTGTTCGACGGATCGCAGAGTGCACGGGGGCGGTTGCCCTCTCCTTCGCTAATGGCGCTGGTGCTGGTCGCCAACCTCATTCCTGCAATGGCGCTGCTGGTCCTGATCGGGCGACGGATCGCGAAACGACGTGCGGCGCAGTCGGAAATCGGTGGTTCGGGACTATTGCACGTAAGGCTCGTTGCATTGTTCTCTATCCTTGCCAGCGTTCCGATGCTGCTTGTGACGGTCGTCGCGTCTTTCTTATTCCAATATGGCGTGGAATTCTGGTCCTCAGACCGTGCTCGAGGCATTTTCGAAAATGCGCAGGTACTGGCGCAGTCGTCCTACAATGAGTTCCTCAATACGGTGGACGGTCAGAACATCGCGGTTGCGTCCGACATCCGTCGGATGCTGCTGAATAACCGCTACTCGCTGGAGAGCGACGAATTTCGGCTCGTCTACCAGAATAGCATCGTTTTTCGCGGCTTGAGCGATTCGGTCGTATTCGAAATTCCGCCCGACGGACGTCCCCGTTCGCTGGCGTCGGCATCGATTTACGAGGGGCCGCTGCGCTGGAGCATCGACCCGAAATCCATTGCGGCCCTGCGGGCTGGTAAGCCCAGCTATGTCAGCGTTCGCGACCGGCAGGTGCAGTCGGTTACCCGCGTCCTCGATACCCCCTATTACGTTTATTCGGCACGCGACATCGATCTTGCGACCTACACCGAACGCCGTAATCGCACGCAGGCAATCCTGTCGGATTATGTCGCCCTGCTCAAACGGTCGCGCAGCGTCCAACTGCAACTGAACATTGCGCTGTTCGTCGTCTCACTGGTCATTGTCGGCTTGGCCGTGTTCGTTGCCCTTGCGGTCGCCGATCGTCTTGTTCGACCGGTCGGCGCGCTGGTCGGCGCCGCCCGCCGCGTGGCAGGCGGGGACTTGGCGGCGCGCGTGCCCGAACCCAACGGGACCCGTACCAAAGACGAGATCGGCACGCTGGCTAGCGCGTTCAACAGCATGACCGAGCGGTTGCAGGAACAGACCAGCGAGCTTGTCGCCGCCAACGCCCAGATCGACAGCCGCCGCGCGCTGATCGAGGCCGTCATGTCGGGCGTCAGCGCAGGCGTCCTTTCGGTCGGTCGCGACCGGACCATCCGTCTCGCCAACAGCTCGGCGACGGCGTTGTTGAAGACCGGCCGAACGTCGCTGGTCGGGCGTCCGCTCGTCGAAGTCGCACCGGAACTGGACGCCCTGCTGGGCGGCGAGACGCAGGACGCCATCATTCAGCTGGCCTCGGGTGGGGAGGCCAAGACGCTTGCGGTCCGCATCACCCGCGACGATGGCCAGCACATCCTGACCTTCGACGATATCACGCAGCAGTTGCTCGACCAGCGGCGCGCCGCATGGTCCGACGTCGCCCGCCGTATCGCGCATGAGATCAAGAACCCGCTGACTCCGATCCAGCTTGCCGCCGAACGGCTCCAGCGCCGCTACGGCACCAAGCTGACCGAGGATGACGGCACCTTCGCCCGCCTGACCGAGACGATCGTCCGGCAGGTCGGCGATCTGCGCCGAATGGTCGACGAATTCTCGTCCTTCGCGCGGATGCCCAAGCCCGTGTTCCGTCACGAATCGATCGCCGAACTGGCGCGCCAAAGCCTGTTCCTGCACGAGGTCGCGCATCCCGATATCGACTTCGCGCTGGAGTCCGCCGGTGCCGCGCCGCTCGTCTGCGACCGACGGCAGCTGGGTCAGGCGTTGACGAACATCGTCAAGAACGCGACCGAAGCCGTCGCTGCCCGCCCGGAAGGCGCGCCGCGGGGCCGGATCGACATGGACGTCCGCTACGATGCGCAGGGGCGGATGCATATCGACACCAGCGACAACGGCATCGGCCTGCCGGTCGAGCGCGACCGCATCGCCGAACCCTATATGACGACACGCAAGGGCGGCACCGGCCTCGGCCTCGCGATCGTTCGCAAGATCGTCGAAGAACATTTCGGAACCATATCGTTCGCCGACCGTCCCGGTGGAGGGACGATCGTATCGATCATCTTCGATCCCGCCATCCTCGCCGCGCTGGCCGGGACCGGTACGTCGGACGATGACGATTCACAGGAGGTTACAACGCGTCACCCCATGCTTACCCGGACCGGAACGCCCGCATGAAGCTCGACATTCTCGTCGTCGACGACGAAACCGATATCCGTGAACTCGTCGCCGGCGTGTTGGAGGACGAAGGCTATGAGACGCGTGGCGCGGCGGACAGCGATGCCGCGCTGGAGGCGGTGGCGCAGCGGCGGCCGTCGCTGGTGCTGCTCGACGTATGGCTGCAGGGATCGCGTCTCGACGGGCTGGAACTGCTCGACGAACTTAAGGCACGCGATCCGTCGCTGCCGGTGCTGGTCATCTCCGGCCACGGCAATATCGACACCGCCGTTGCCGCGATCCGGCGCGGTGCAGTGGACTTCATCGAAAAGCCGTTCGAGGCGGAACGCCTGTTGTTCCTTGTCCAGCGCGCTACCGAGACCGAACGCCTGCGGCAGGAGGTCGCATCGCTGCGTGCCTCGGCGGGGCGCGAGGACGACCTGACCGGCAGTTCGACCGCGATCAACAGCGTTCGCGCGACGTTGAAGCGCGTCGCTGGCACCGGCAGCCGCGTGCTGATCACCGGCGGGGCAGGGGTCGGCAAGGAAGTCGCCGCCCGGCTGCTTCACGGCTGGAGCCAGCGGGCGCAGGCCCCGTTCGTCATCGTCAGCGCTGCGCGCATGACCCCCGAACGGGTCGATGAGGAGCTGTTCGGCGTGGAGGAGGGCGGCAACCTCGTCCGCCCCGGCCTGCTCGAACAGGCGCATGGCGGGACGCTGTTCCTCGACGAGATCGCCGACATGCCGATCGCGACGCAGGCGCGCATCCTGCGGGTGCTGACCGACCAGAGCTTCACCCGCGTCGGCGGCACGCGCGTCGTGAAGGTCGATGTTCGCGTCGTGTCGGCCACCGCGCGCGATCTCCAGCAGGAAATCATCGACGGCAATTTCCGCGAGGATCTCTACTACCGCCTGAACGTCGTGCCGGTGCAAATCCCGTCGCTCGCCGAACGGCGCGAGGATATTCCGCCGCTGGTCGAGCATTTCGTTGCGCATTACGCCAACGAACGTCGCGTGCAGACGCCGGAGGTGGCGCCCGATGCAATGATCGCGTTGCAAAGCTATGAATGGCCGGGCAATGTCCGGCAATTGCGCAATGTGGTCGAACGCACCGTCATCCTGGCGCCGGGCAACCGCATCGCGCGGATCGACATCGACCTGTTGCCGCCCGAAGTGCTCGGATCGGCGGGGGACGGGGCGGGGGGCGCCACTGCGAGCGCAATCATGGGCTCGCCGCTGCGGGAAGCACGGGAGTCGTTCGAACGCGAATATCTGCGCGTCCAGATTCGCCGCTTCTCGGGCAACATTTCGCGCACCGCGACCTTTATCGGCATGGAACGCTCGGCGCTGCACCGCAAACTGAAGCTGCTGGGCATCACCGAAACCCGCGGCGACGAATAGCGCCGTTCGGACCATTGCGGCGGCGCGGGGGCGGTCCTAGATTGGCGGCTCCGCGCCACAGGGGTGCGGCAACCGGGTGACGGTTAAAGACACTCAGCGGGAAATTCCCGCCAAGAACAAGGGCAAGCCATGGCCGAACGGCAGGGGTCGCTTCAGGACCTGTTTCTCAACTCGCTACGCCGGTCGAAGACGCCGGTTACGATGTTCCTCGTCAAGGGCGTGAAGCTCCAGGGGATCGTGACGTGGTTCGACAATTTTTCGGTGTTGCTGCGCCGCGACGGACAGTCGCAGCTTATCTATAAGCACGCCATCTCGACCATCATGCCCGCCGGCCCGACCGACCTGTCGTCGGTGATCGAGGCTGCGGCAGAAAATACGTCGAAGCATGCGCCCCTGCAGGAAATCTTCCTGAACGCCGTGCGCAAGGCACAGGAAAACGTCACCATGTTCCTCGTGAACGGCGTGATGTTGCAGGGCCAGATCGCGGCGTTCGACCTGTTCTGCATGCTGCTCCAGCGCGAAGGCATGTCGCAGCTGGTCTATAAGCATGCCGTATCGACCATTCAGCCGGCCAACCCGCTGAACCTGGCCGAGGAACAGGCGTCGGGAGCGGACGAGGCTTGAGCACCGGTTTCGACCGCGACGCACAGGAATTCACCCGCGGCGCATCGGCGATCGTCGTCCTGCCCGATATGGGCGGGTCGGCGCGTGATGCGGATGCCCGGTTGGAGGAAACCGCCGGCCTCGCTCTTGCCATCGGGGTCGACGTCCGACACCGTGTGCCGTTCCGCGTCCGCGCGCCCAAGCCCGGGACATTGATCGGCAGCGGGCAGGTCGAGCAACTGACGCAGATGGTCCGTGACGAAGACCTGCAACTCGCGGTGTTCGACGCGGCACTGACTCCCGTGCAGCAGCGCAATCTCGAAACGGCGCTTGGCTGCAAGGTCATCGACCGTACCGGGCTGATCCTCGAAATCTTCGGCGAACGCGCCCGCACCGCCGAGGGGCGGTTGCAGGTCGAGCTTGCGCATCTCGACTATCAGGCTGGCCGACTGGTCCGCAGCTGGACCCACCTCGAACGGCAGCGGGGCGGCTTCGGCTTTCTCGGCGGTCCGGGCGAAACCCAGATCGAGGCGGATCGCCGGTTGATCCGCGACCGGATGGCGCGGCTGCGACGCGAACTGGACGGGGTGTCGCGCACACGGACGCTGCATCGCGACCGGCGCCAGCGTGCCCCTTGGCCCGTCGTCGCACTGGTCGGCTATACCAATGCCGGCAAGTCGACGCTGTTCAACCGCCTGACCGGCGCGGAAGTGATGGCGGAGAATCTGCTGTTCGCGACGCTCGATCCGACGCTGCGGCAGGTATCGCTGCCGGGGATCGACAAGGCCATCCTGTCGGACACGGTGGGCTTCGTGTCCGACCTGCCTACGCAGCTGGTCGCGGCGTTCAAGGCGACGCTGGAAGAGGTGGTGTCCGCCGACCTGCTGATCCACGTCCGCGACGTTGCGCATCCCGACACGGCCGCGCAGGCGTCCGACGTCGAAGCGGTGCTGCGAGAGATCGGCGTCGACGACACGACCCCGCGGATCGAGGCGTGGAACAAGCTCGACCTGTTGAGCGAGGACGATCGCGTCGAGATGCTGGGCGAGGCGGCGCACCGCGAAGACATCGTCGCGCTGTCGGCGTTGACCGGGGAGGGGGTCGATCGCTTGATCCGCACGGTCGGCGACCGGCTGACCGAGGGGCATCGCCGCTACCGGATCGTGCTGGCGCCGGAAGACGGGGCGAGCGCGGCATGGCTGCACGCACATGGCGAGGTGACCGACCATTGGATCGAGGAAGATCGTGCGCTGTACGACGTACGGATGGCGCCGACGGACTATGACCGGTTCCTGACCCGATAAAGTGGCGAGCTGCCTTCATCCGTCACTCCGGCCTGACCCGGGTTCCCGCTTCTTCCGCACCGGCCGCGGGGAGGTGGCAAGGTTCGATCGAACGGGGAAGGGCGCTTCGAAACGTCGAGATCGGTCCGCTGGAAAGGGCAGGAGTCCGTCAGAGTCCGAAAAACGCCCTTCAGGACTCGCTGGACATTTGCCCGATGCTAGCTATCGGTGGCCCTCCCAGCGACTCCACGGCCCAATTTCCTGAAAACGCACGAAAAAATCAGGGAAGGGGGCCGATCTTCGCCCGAACCCATGCTTCTTCCATTTCGGCCAAAGTCCGGTCGCAGAAATTTGCATCCTCGGCTTCCATGGTCGCGAAGCGCCGTTCGAACTTGGCATTGGCAGCCCGCAGCGCCGCTTCGGGATCGACGCCCAGGTGCCGCGCCCAGTTGACGACCGAGAATAGCAGGTCGCCGACCTCTTCGCCGCGATCGGCATCACTTGCCGCCTCGACCTCCGCCAGTTCCTCATCGATCTTGGCCCTCGGCCCCGTTGCGTCGGGCCAGTCGAACCCGACCCGCGCCGCCCGCTTCTGCAACTTTTCCGCCCGCGCCAGCGCCGGCATCCCCAGCGCAACCCCGGCCAACGCACCGCTTTGCCCCGGCTTTTCGCGACGCTCGGCGGCCTTGACCTGTTCCCACAGATGATGGCCGCCAACTTCGGCGTCTCCAAAGATATGCGGATGCCGTCGCTCCATCTTGTCGCTGATCGCGTCCACCACGTCGACGATGTCGAACAGTCCGGCTTCCTCCGCGATGCGGCTATGGAATACCACCTGCAGCAACAGGTCGCCCAACTCGTCCTTCAGGTCCGCCATATCGCCACGCGCGATGGCGTCGGCGACTTCATAGGCTTCCTCGATCGTGTACGGCGCGATGGTCGCGAAGGTCTGGACCCGATCCCACTCGCAGCCATGGTCGGGATCGCGGAGGCGGGCCATCACGTCGACAATGCGGCCGACGACGTTCCGCGACAATGCAGACCCGTCGCCGTTGCCGTCAGCTTCGGACGGATTCGAGGGGGTTGCCGTGTCGGGCGTCAAACCTTCTCGAGGGACCGGATGACCGGCTTCCAGCCCATGCTCAACCGCCATAGTTCACATTCCGATAATAAACATTATGTAAAATCAGGAACGCTTGTCGGCTTCGAGCACCAACGTCCCGCGTTCCACGCGCCAACTTCCAAGCCGCGACAGGAAGTTCATTCCCACCACATCCAGTTCGCCGAAGGTCGGCGAGATGACGACCGGCAGGTCCCGCGTTTCGAGCGATCCGATCCGCACCGTTTCGATCCGTCCACGCGCCGCCTGGATCGTGCCGTTCGCGGTCGACAGCATTACCGGCGGCACCCGCCTTGGCGTCACGCCGATCGCCCTTGCGGTCGTTTCCGAAATCGCCGTCGACGTCGCGCCGCTGTCGATCAGCATGCGCCGTTCGACACCGTTGAGCTGCGCCATCGCCCAGAAATGTCCGTCGACCGATTGGCGGATACGTACCGTGTCGCCATCGACGGTCTGTTCGGCGACGCCCAGTCGTTCTCCAATCGTTCCGGCAATCTCACCGAGCCGGTCGCGATTGCTGAACGCTACGTAAAGGATGGCGACGATGACCGCCCAACCGAGCAACGAGCGTACGACGATGCCAGCCGATGGCCGCCGTGCCAGCAGCGACGACAATGGCAGGATCAGCATCATGATGCCGAACAGGACATAGATCGCCCGGTCGTCGGTCACAGGGCCAATTCCATCCCGTCATAGCCGGGTTCGACACCGGCCGGCAGACTGGCACATAGCGACGCATAGTCCATCGAATGATCCATATGGATCAGGACGGTCCGACCCGCCCGACAGTTCCGTGCGAATTGAACAGCTTCGTCCAGCGACGGATGGGTCGGATGCGGCGCGACCCGCAGCGCGTCGACCACCAGAATGTCGACATCGCGATAGAGGTCGAGCATTTTCGGCGTCACTGCGCTGAAATCGGTGGCATAGCCGATCGATCCGCGATCGGTGTCGAACCGAAGCCCGGCGGATTCGATCGATCCGTGCGGTTGGTCGGTGCACCGGACCGTAAGGCCCCCAACGGTCAGCTCGTCAGGCAACACCGCACCCGCAACGGTCGGGCGATAGCCTGCCCGGCCCGCGAACACATAATCGAACCGCGCTTGCAGACTTTGCAGCGTGGCTGGCCGCGCAAACCCGGCGACCGGTGCGCGCGCATTGTGGAACAGTTGCCGGAGATCATCGATGCCGTGGCAATGATCGGCATGGTCGTGGGTCCACAGCACGGCATCGACGGTCGCAACATCGGCGGCGAGCAACTGTTCGCGCATGTCCGGACCGGTATCGATCAGGATATGCGTGCCGGCATGTTCGATCAGCGCCGAGACGCGGGTCCGACGGTTGCGAGGCTCGGCAGGGTCGCAGGCCCCCCAGTCGTTTCCGATCCGCGGCACGCCGGACGACGTGCCCGAGCCGAGGATACGGATCTTCATGCCGCCGTCTTGGCAAACAGACGGTGGAAATTGGCGCGGGTCGCGTCGGCCAGATCCTCCGCCTCCTCGCCACGCAGCTGCGCGAGGAACCGACAGGTATCGGCGACGAACGCCGGCTCGCCGGGTTTGCCGCGATGGGGCACGGGCGCGAGGAACGGTGCGTCGGTTTCGATCAGCAGCCGGTCGAGCGGCAGATCGCGGGCGACCGCCTGCAAATCCTGGGCGCTCTTGAACGTCACGATCCCCGAAATGGAGATATAGAGGCCAAGGTCGAGCGCGATCTCCGCAAGTTCTGCCGAACCGGTAAAGCAGTGCAGAACGCCCGGAAACGCCCCCTTCCCCAGTTCGTCGCGCAAAATCTCGGCCGTGTCTTCCTCGGCATCGCGCGTATGGACGACGATCGGCAGCCCGGTTTCGCGACAGGCGGCAAGATGCGTGCGAAAGCTGCGTTGTTGCGCGGCGCGGTCGCTATGATCGTAATAATAGTCGAGGCCGCTTTCGCCGATGCCGACCACGCGGGGATGGGCCGCGGCGGCGATCAGGCGGTCGGTATCGACATGCGGATGTTCATCGGCCTCATGCGGATGAATGCCGATCGTCGCCCAGACATCCGCCTCGCGCTCGGCGGTGCCGATGACCGCATCCCACTCGCTTTCCCGCGTCGAGATGTTGAGCATCGCCACGACGCCGGTGGCCCGCGCCCGCGCCAGAACCTCCTGCGACGCGTCGGCGACGCCCTTGTAGTTCAGGTGGCAGTGACTGTCGGCCAGCTTCATGCCGGTTCGACCTCGGCAAGTGCCAGACGGGGGAAGATCGGCGTCGGCGGCGCGATGCGGAAACCGGCGGCGCGCTGTTCGCCATACCAGCCATGATCGCCGAGCGCGTCATGCCCCCTGCCCGACTGGCCCAGTTGCGCCAGCAGCGCGGCGGCGGAGGCGGGGACCACCGGCTCGATGGCGATCGCCAGATCGCGGATCGCACGGACCAGCGTGCCGAGAACGGCGTGCATCCGTTCCGGATCGGTCTTGCGCAGCGCCCATGGCGCCTGCACGTCGATATACTGGTTGCAGGCGAAGACGCCGCGCATCCACGCCTCCAGCGCCTGCCCCAGCGCCAGTTCGGCAAAGGCCGAGCGATAGCCCTCGATCGCCTCACCCACCGCCGCCAGCAGCGCAGCATCGGCAGGATCGCTGCGACCGTCGTCGGGCAGCGCGCCTTCGAGGTTCTTGGCGATGAACGACAGCGTGCGCTGGGCGAGGTTGCCGAAGCTGTTGGCGAGATCGCTATTGGCGCGCGCGACGATAGCCTCGTCGGAGAAGGTGCCGTCCTGCCCGAAGCTGATGTCGCGCAGCAGGAAATAGCGGAGCGCATCGACGCCGTAGAGTTTCGCGAGCTTGATCGGGTCGACGACATTGCCGGTCGACTTCGACATCTTCTCGCCGCGATTCAGCAGGAAACCGTGGCCGAATACGGTGTGCGGCAGCGGCAGCTTCGCCGACATCAGGAACGCCGGCCAGTACACCGCGTGAAACCGCACGATGTCCTTGCCGATCAGGTGCAGCGCTGCCGGCCAATAGCGGTTCGGCGCCTCGGGATAGCCTGCGCCCGTCAGATAGTTGGTCAGCGCATCGACCCAGACATACATCACATGGCCGGGGCTGTCGGGCACCGGCACGCCCCAGTCGAAGCTGGTGCGCGACACCGACAGGTCGGTCAGCCCGCCCTCGACGAAGCGCAGCACTTCGTTGCGGCGGCTCTCGGGCTGGATGAAGTCCGGGTTCGCCGCATAGAAATCAAGCAACGGCTGCTGATATTTGGACAGGTGGAAGAACCAGGTTTCCTCGGCGGTCCATTCGACCGGCGTGCCCTGCGGCGACAGGCGCACCCCGCCCTCGCCTCCGGTCAGTTCCTTTTCCTCGTAGAAGGCTTCGTCGCGGACCGAATACCAGCCTTCGTAACGGTCGAGATACAGGTCGCCGGCATCGCGCATCGCGGTCCAGATCGCCTGCGACGCGGCATAATGCTGCGGTTCGACCGTGCGGATGAAGCGATCGCACGAAATGTTGAGAATACCGGCCATATCCCGGAAATAACCGGACATTTCGTCGGCTAGGTCGCGCACCTCCACCCCGCGGTCGCGCGCCGTCTTGACCATTTTCAAGCCATGTTCGTCGGTGCCGGTCTGAAAGAAGACGTCGCGTCCGGCCTGCCGCTGGAAACGGGCGATCGCGTCGGCGGCGATCATTTCATAGGCATGGCCGATATGCGGCCGGCCGTTCGGATAGTGGATCGCGGTGCTGATGTAGAATGGATCGGACATGGCCCGAGCCTCTAGGCGATCCCGCGCCCCGGCGCCAGTCGTGCGACGAGGCCCGCCATCTCGAAGACGGTCGTCTCCGCGACCAGCGAAAGCGCCGGCGCCATCGCGGCCAGTTCGCGCGCCTTGTCATAGGCGTCGAGGGCGTCGCGCAGCGCCGGTCCGCTCCGACTGCGCGCCGCCGATGCGATCAGTGCGGGCGCCCGGTCGAGGAACACGGCGTAGCGCGGCTGCGCCGTCTTGCCGGCCAGCGCCTTGGCAAGACCCGACCGGATGCGGTTGTCGGCGTCGCCGGTTTCGGCAATCGCCGTCAGGTCGCGGTCGAGCGCGGCGACCGACAGGCCGGCATAAGCCAGCGCCCGCCCCGGCGATCCGTCGGACGCGCCGACCAGTGCGTCGATCTCCGGACCGTCGACGTCCGGCAGAACGTCCCGCACGACCCGCGCGACCTGCGCATCGGGCAACGGATCGAACCGCAGCTGGCGACAGCGTGAGCGGATCGTCGGCAGCAACCGTCCCGGCGAATGGCTGACCAGCAGGAATATCGTGCCGACCGGCGGTTCTTCGAGGTTCTTGAGGAGCGCGTTGGCACCGGGGCGCTCCAGATCGTCGATCGCATCGATCACCACCACCCGGCGCGGGGACAGCGCGGGCTTGGTCGCGAACATCGGTTGCAGCGTGCGGACCTGATCGATCTTGATGCTGCGGGCGATGTCCTGATCGGGTTTTTCGGGGTCCTTGGGCAGGCGAACCAGCGCACGGTAATCCGGATGGGCACCGGCCGCCATCAACTGCGCGACGCGGTGGTCGTCGCCGATCTCGCCGCGCATCCGGCTGCGGCCGTCGAGCGCGGTCGCGAGCAGGCGCAGCGCCATTTCCCGCGCGAACCCACCCTTGCCGACCCCTTCCGGACCGGTCAGCAGCCAGGCGTGGTGCAGCGCAGTACGATCCGCCGCCGCAACAAAGGCATCGCGTGCGCCGTCATTCCCGATCAACGTCACGGCAGCAGATCGGCAATCGCGTCGAGCAGGCGGTGCGTAACCTGTTCCACCGCTCCCGTAGCATCGATCCGGCGGACCCGATCCGGCTCTTCCTGCGCGATCCGGTCGAACGTCGCCGTCACCGAACGATGGAAAACATCGTCGCGCGCGGCAAACCGGTCGGCCGCCGCACCGTCGCGCGCCTCGGCCCGTGCATCCCCTTCGCCATCGGGAAGGGTCAGCACCAGCGTCCGGTCGGGCAGCAGTCCGCGCGATCCGAAGCGGTGGAGAGCGAGGATCGCGGCATCGTCGATCCCCTGCGCGCCCTGATAGGCACGGGTGCTGTCGATGAACCGGTCGCAGATCACCCAACTACCCGAATCGACCATCGGCCGGATCAGCTTTTCGACATGATCGGCCCGTGCCGCGGCGAACAACAGCGCTTCGGCATGGGCGCTCCACCGGCGGACGTCGCCCTGCATCAGCAGGTCGCGGATCGCCTCCGCCCCTTCGCTCCCACCCGGCTCGCGCGTCAGCACCGCATGGATGCCACGCGCCTCCAGTGCCGCCACGAGGGCGCGGGCCTGAGTCGACTTGCCGACCCCCTCCCCGCCCTCCAGCGTCAGGAATCGTCCGGCGCTCAAGCGAACAGCGAGGTGAGGCTAGCCCAGATCCGACCTAAGAAACCGGCTTCGGCCACGTCCTTTTCCGCGACCAGCGGCATACGCTGCTCACCGGTGTCGGGCGACGAGATGACGAGGTCGGCGATATGCTGGCCCTTGGCGATCGGCGCCTTGATCGGGCCGGTATAGACGACCTTCGCGGTGATCGGGCTGTTGGTGCCGGCGGGCATCGTCACGCTGAGCGCGCGCGGTGCGACCAGGCCGACCGTCGACGAATCGCCCAGCTGGACGTCGGCGGTTTCGACCCGCTTGCCCGCCGCGACGATCGGGCGCGCGCGCCATGCGCCGAAGCCCCAGTTCATGAACTTGACCGATTCGGCGATGCGCTGGTTCGAGCTGGTCAGGCCCGCCAGCACCATTACCAGCCGCCGCCCGTCCTGTTCGGCCGAACCGGTGAAGCCATAGCCGGCCTCTTCGGTATGCCCGGTCTTCAGACCGTCGGCACCCCGCACGCGACCGAGCAGCGGGTCACGGTTCGCCTGCGTGATCGCGGCACCCTCGCCCAGCGTCTTGCCCCAGGTGAAATCGGTCTTCGAATAGAATTTCTTGTAGAGCTGCGGATGGTTCTGGATCGTCGCGGTGGCGAGCTTGGCCAGATCACGTGCGGTCACATAGGTGCGCCCTTCGTCCGGCCAGCCGTTCGACGTGCCGAAATGGCTGTTGGCGAGGCC
This sequence comes from Sphingomonas paucimobilis, assembly GCA_036946325.1. Classification (GTDB taxonomy): domain Bacteria; phylum Pseudomonadota; class Alphaproteobacteria; order Sphingomonadales; family Sphingomonadaceae; genus Sphingomonas; species Sphingomonas paucimobilis_A. The sequence goes on along the minus strand of JAQIJL010000001.1, from coordinate 878,339 downwards.
CAGTTCCTTGGCCCGCTGGTTCATCAGATTGGTGAACGCCTCTTCCGACCCGGCGATCTTTTCCGCCAGCACGACGCAGGCATCGTTCCCCGACAGGACGATGATGCCGTAGAGCAGATTCTCGACGCTGACATTCTCGTTCACCGACAGGAACATGGTCGAACCCGCCTGCGGGCCGTGCCATTTCTTCCACGTTTCCGGCGAGACGGTCGCCATGTCGCCGAGCTTCAGTTCGCCCTTCTTGATCAGGTCGAACGCGACATAGGCGGTCATCATCTTCGCCATCGACGCGGGCGGCATCCGCCGGTCGGCATCCTTGGCAAAGAGCGTTGCGCCCGATGACAGGTCGGTCATGAACGCGACCGGTGCCGGCGTTTCGAACGGTGGCGCGGCGGCGATGCCGGGGGTGGCAATGGCGATGGCGGCGATGCTCGAAAGGGCGATCTTACGCATGGGGCACGTGGTTCCGTTCAGTCCTGGGCGATGATCCGGGCGTCGCCGAACCCGCGACGGGCGATCGACGCACGGGCGGTTTCGGCAGCGGCTCGGGTGGCGAATGGGCCTGCCTGCACCCGGTACAGCCTGCCCGCCGAACGCACAACGCCATCGACCGATTTTGCGAGCGTAGCGGCGCGGCCGGCGTCGGACAGGGTGGCGACCTGCACGAACCAGCGCCCGCGTGCGACGGTCGGGGCCTTCGCTGGTGCGGGTTGGGGTGCCGGGCGGGGCGCGGGCTTGACCGGGGTCGGCGCGACCGGCGCAGGTGGCGGTACGGCCGCCGCGACCGGTGCCGCCGGCTGTGGCATCCGACGACGCAACGCGGCGAGCAGCGTGGAGGGTGCGTCGAGGCGACGGACCACCGTACCCGAACGGACCGCCGCCTGTTCCGCCGGCGACGGCACGGCCGGGCGAATGCGGACGGCGGGCGTCGTGTTGCCGCTCAGGTTCAGCGCGCCAGCCGCCCCGGCAGAGAGACTGCCGATCCTGTCCGCCGATGGCGCAGTTCCCGTTTGAACCAGCGCAATGACGGTACGCCCGGTGGCCAGATCGGTGACCTCCGCAAAGCTGTCGGCCGGCAGCCCGCGATGGGCGACCGTCACGCCGCCGGAAGCATTGGCCGATGGGGTCGCGATCGAAACAAGGCCGACATCGTCGAGCCGCTGTTCATGGACTATCGGTGGCGGTGCCTCGGCGCCAGCCTGCGCGATGCCGGCCAGCAGCAGGGCGGCAACGCCGACACTCATCGCGCGACCGCGTCGGCCAGCAGACCGACCGACAGCGCATAATAGTTGGAGCAGTTGTAATCGAGGATGACGCGGTAGTTGCCGGTCAGCAGATAGGCGGTCTCACCCGGCCCGTCGGGTTCGATCAGCGTCGCCTGGATCGTCGGGTCGAGCTGGCGCCCATCGCTCGGCACCACACCCAGGGCGCGCCATTCGGCAAGCGATCGCCACTGGCTGTGCCGTTCGAACACGCGCGGGCAGCGCGGCGACAGCGACCGCGGGGTCAGGATCGACCGGTCGAACCCGGCGGGCACGCGCACGGCAACGCCCCAGGGCTGGCCGGGCCGCCAACCCGCATCGACGAAATAATTCGCGATCGACGCCAGCGTGTCGGCCGGGTTCGACCAGATATTGGCGACGCCGTCGCCGTCCCCATCGCGTGCCAGCCGGAGGTAGATCGACGGCAGGAACTGCGGATAGCCGAACGCCCCGGCCCAGCTGCCTTTCAACCGATCGCGCGGAACGCCCCGATCGATCATCTTCAGCGTCGCGATGAACTCCGGTTCGAACAGCGAGCGACGGCGGCCTTCATAAGCCAGCGTCGCGAGGCTGCGCGGCAGGTCGAAATCGCCGGTATAGCTGCCGTAATTGGTCTCGTGCCCCCAGATCGCGATCATGACCTCCTCGGGAACGCCGGTCTGCCGCTCGATCGACGCCAGCCGCGACCGCTGCGCGGCATAGGCGGTGCGCCCGCGATTGATCCGCGCGGTATCGACATGGCGCATGCGATAGGGGGCGAAGCGCGACACGGTGGTCGTGTTCGACGATCCCGGCTGCTGCCGGTCCAGTTCGACGACGCGGGGATTGTAGGTCAGCGTCGGCAGCACCGCGTCGATGGTCGATTGCTGTACGCCCTGCGCCCGCGCCCGCACGGCGACCTCGCGCAGATAGGACTGGAACCCTTCCGCATCCTGGGCCGACGCCGATGCCCCCGCCATCAGGCTGAGAACACACGCCAACCCCGCTTTCGCCAAACGCATACACCGGCCTCCTGCTACCCCCCGGTATTGGCACAGCGGGCCACCGGGATGAACCCCTCGCGCGACAAAGGCTTGCACAAAGCGGCCCACCCGCTCTAGTCGCTGCATCGCCACGGAAGAGTGTCCGAGTGGTTTAAGGAACCGGTCTTGAAAACCGGCGAGGGTGCAAGCTCTCCGTGGGTTCGAATCCCACCTCTTCCGCCAACGCGTCGTACCAGCTGAGCTGGTACGGTTCGATTTCCGAATGATGTTAAACGCTTGCGGCTAGTGCGAGCGTCTATAGACGCGCAGAACGCTCGGTATGACGTTCCAATAGTAATGCTGGCGTCTCCGTTCATAAAAAGCGAACCTACAAGACGATGCAAACTCAGCGGTTTGACCCACAACCGGTCATTCGCGCAATCTCCGGCGCTTCCCAACTTCAGACGTTCATTCATGTTCGGCACGGGAGTCGTGCAGCCAGCAACAGCGTGCCGGGCGGTTGTCAGCAGTCCCGAAAACGATGGGCAAACGGGCTCAAGCCCTACAATCCTGGCGCTGCGCTCCCCTCTCACCCAGTCGCAGAAACGACGCATCAGTTAACTTGGCGCAAGAGCATTCCAACGGAATGCGGCTACTTTAGAAATAGGCTCGACGCTGGCGGCGAACGAGATCTAACAATTCCGTCTGAAACGGAACGGGCCAACTGGTAACATATTGCCAGACGGTCGTCATATTCCGTCAGGACGCAGCCTTTAGAGACCTTGCTTGACCCCTGATCCGCATCGCTCCGCCAACGTCCACTTCCTATCTGCCGGGGGCGAGATGGGGGCCTTGATGCGTGCGCATGATTGGGCCTCCAGTCCACTTGGTTCACCTTCGGGTTGGCCTCAGAGCCTGAAGGTCGCGCTGCGTCTGCTCCTGAACACACGCCACCCGATGTTCATCTGGTGGGGCGACGAACTGATCCAGTTCTACAACGACGCTTATGCTGCCTCGCTGGGTCCGGAGAAGCATCCTTCGGCGCTCGGCACGCGCGGGCGCGACACTTGGCCCGAGATATGGGACGTGATCGGCCCTCAGATCGAGCAGGTGCTGTCACGTGGCGAGGCGACATGGAACGAGGATCAGCTCGTTCCTATCATCCGGCATGGCGAATGCCAGAACGTATGGTGGACCTACAGCTTCAGCCCGATTGACGACGATACTGCCCCGAACGGCATAGGTGGCGTTCTAGTTATATGCCGGGAAACGACGGCGGAAGTCATATCGCGGCTAGAGATCGAAGAGCGATATCGTACCCTGTTCGAGACGATCGACGTGGGCTTCTGCATCATCGAGATGATAGCCGGCCCAGACGGCAAGGGGATCGACTATCGCTTTATCGAGAGCAATCCGGCGTTCGGGCGGCAGACCGGGCTGGTGGATGCCATCGGTCGCACCGCACGCGAAATGGTGCCCGACCTCGAGCAGCATTGGATTGACACCTACGCAGGCGTGGCGAGCAGCGGTGTGCCGGTGCGGTTCGAAGAGGGCTCTGCCTCTATGGGCCGGTGGTTCGATGTTCACGCACTGCGCGTCGGTGATCCCGCACAACAGCGGGTGGCACTGCTGTTCAATGACATTTCGTCACGTCGCGGCGCGGAGCTTGCGCTAAAGGCAAGTGAGACACGGCTTGCGGCCATTTTCTCCAGTGCGACGGTTGGCTTGTCAGAAGTCGACTCGGCCGGTCGCTTCCGCAGGGTCAACGACGAACTGTGCCGCATTTTAGGTCGATCTCGCGAAGAGCTTTTGAACCTCGACGTGGCCGCGGTAACGCTGAAAGACGATCTTCCCGCTAGCGGGGCGGCACTCCAACAGGTTTCGGCAACGGGCAGTCCTGTATCATTGGACAAGCGATATTGTCGGCCGGATGGTTCGATCATCTGGGCGAACAGCCGATTGGCAAGCCTGATTGACGGCGATGCAGCCACTGGCACGCTGCTGGTCGCGACCGTCGATCTTAGCGAACGCAAGGAGACCGAGCAGCGCCTGAGCGAGAGCGAGGCGCGGTTCCGGTTGATGGCAGACGCGGTGCCGCAGATCGTCTGGATCACCGACGACGAAGGTCGGGTCGAGTTTTTCAACCGCCAGTGGTCGAATTACACCGGCGTTCCCTATGAAGCGACTACCGCGGCTGAAGTCGCCGGCAACCACGTGCATCCCGACGACGGCGTAGAGACGATGACCGCTTTCGACCATGCGCGTGAGACAGGGCAGACGTTCCTCGTCGAGCACCGCATACGGGCGGCCGACGGGTCATATCGCTGGTTCCTCGTCCGCGGCGAACCCTTCCGCGATCCGGCGAGCGGTGAGATCATCCGCTGGTTCGGCGCATCGGTTGACATCCACGATCGGAAGATCGCCGAAGCGGCGTTGCGCGAGCTGAACGACACGCTTGAACACCGCGTCGCCGAGGCGTTGGCTGAGCGGCAGATATTCTCCGACGTGGTGGAGGGATCGGCAGCGTCGATCATGGTCGTGGACCTCGACTTCAACATTCTCGCGATCAATCGGACCAACATCGAAAATGTCGAGCGCGCCTATGGCAAGCGACCCCGGGTGGGAGACAATCTGCTCGACCTGCTGGCCGACGTGCCCGACCATCAAGAGCAGGTACGTGCTGCCTTCGACCAGGCGATGGCCGGGGAAGAGTTCGTCACGATCGCGGAGTTCGGCGAGGGGAGCCGCGGGCGCGCCTATTACGAGGTACGTTTCAATGCGCTGCGCGATCGCGAGGGGCGCAAGATCGGTGTCGCACAGACCGCGTATGACGTATCCGAACGAATGCGCGCGCAATCGGAGCTGGAGTCCGCTCAGGAGGCATTGCGTCAGAGCCAGAAAATGGAAGCGATGGGTCAATTGACCGGGGGAGTAGCACACGACTTCAACAACCTGCTCACCCCCATTGTCGGCTCGCTGGATATGCTGATGCGCCGGGAAGTCGGTAACGAGCGCGAGCGGCGCTTGATCGATGGTGCGGCGCAATCTGCCGAGCGTGCCAAAACGCTGGTTCAGCGACTGCTCGCCTTCGCACGCCGTCAGCCGCTTCAACCGATAGCGGTCGACATGGCGAAGCTCGTTCACGGCATGGGCGATCTCGTGTCCAGCACGACCGGACCACAGATCAAGGTTGTCGTCGAGGCACCGGACGGCCTGCCCCCTGCGAGCGCAGACCCCAATCAGCTGGAGATGGCGTTGCTGAACCTGGCGGTGAATGCCCGCGACGCGATGCCGGGTGGCGGCACGTTACGGATTAGTGCGGATGCGGTCGCCATTAAAAAGGGCCATTATTCTCATCTACCTCCCGGCTCCTACGTCCGGCTTTCGGTAGCGGATACGGGGAGCGGCATGGACGAGGCCACGTTGGCTCGTGCGGTGGAGCCATTCTTCTCGACCAAGGGCGTCGGCAAAGGCACGGGGTTGGGCCTGTCGATGGTCCATGGCCTCGCGTCCCAGCTCGGTGGTGCGTTGACCATCCGCAGCAAGGTAGGCTTGGGCACTAATATCGAATTGTGGTTGCCGCCGAGCACTGTCGCCCTGAAACAGGAAGATGGTGGCGCCAGTCCTGCTTTTGCGACCGTCAATCAAGGCATGGCGTTGGTCGTCGATGACGAAAATTTCGTTCGCATGAGTACGGCCGCCATGCTGGCGGACCTGGGTTATGCGGTTGAGGAAGCGTCGTCGGCAGAGCAAGCGCTCCAATTGATTCACGCCGGCAAACGCTTTGATCTGCTGGTCACCGATCACCTGATGGAGGGAATGACCGGCACGCAACTGATCCGGATCCTCGCAACCGAGCAGCCTCAGCTGTCTGCCCTTCTTGTGTCCGGTTATGCCGAGAATGATGGTGTGGATGCCGATATACCGCGGTTGACCAAGCCGTTCCGTTCGGATGAACTTGCGACGGCTTTGGCTGACCTGCGACCGAAAACACCTGTGCATATTTTCCGGTGAGCTGAGTTGCTGCCGGTTTCGCAGACACGAAGTTAAGCTACCTGCGCTTGCCGCTCGAAGTCCATGGGCTGAGATAGCCCCGCGACGATCACCGATATGCCGCTACCTCGAACGCGAGCGCCTCTTTTTAGCATGACCGAACCTGTCGTGTGCGCCAGCCCAGGGGTCGCCGCCAATCACCAGTGCCGTTCGCGGGGAACACCCCTCGCGATCAGCGACGGGTTCGCGATGGCGAGCCCACTGCCGAACACCATCGCATCCTCGACAAACCCGGTCCCCGTCTGGCCAAAGCGTCGCATGGCCAATTTGCGCGCGGCGAGGCCGGCGTAAGATGAGGTTAGCGCTGCTCCCACAGCAATTGCGGCACCGAGGATGCGGCGGTCACGCGGCGCGAGCGCGGCTCCGGCATAGGCGGCGGTGATGCTGCGGACCGCAAGACCGATGGGCACCGTGCGGTCAGGCGCAGTCTTCATTTTATCGCCTGCCATCTCGGCCGCTGCGAAGGCAGCGGTTCCGGCCGCTATTACCGGGTTCAGCAACAGCTTCTGGAGCGGCAGTTCGACCGGCACCTCCTCACGCCGCGTCGCAGTGGCAATCACCGCCAACGGCGTGATGCCGCGTTGGCCGGCAACGAGGCCGATGAGGAAGGATCGTAACATGAGATGTTCTCCAAAGAAGCCGGCATGAGGACGTCGGCTTCACGGACGCACGTCCACCAGATTGCGTTCCGCAGCCGATCGTCACGTCTTCGGCAATGCGAAGGCCATAGTGTAGTCGCCATAGCGCGTGCCGAGGGCGCCATGGCCTCCGGCCGTGATAACGACATATTGCCGCCCGTCGCGCCCACGATAGGTCATCGGCGTCGCCTGCGCGCCGGCGGGCAGCCGTGCCTTCCATACCACCTCACCCGTATTGAGGTCGTACGCGCGCAGATACTGGTCCGTCGTCGCGCCGATGAAGGCGAGCCCGCCGGCAGTGATGATCGACCCACCAAGATTGGGGACGCCGGTCTTGATCGGAACACCCAAATGCGATCCGAACAAGCCGGTATCGCGCGCGGTGCCCAGGACCTTCTTCCACAAGACACGCTTGGTCTTGAGGTCGACCGCAGTCAGATGCCCCCATGGTGGCGCAACGCACGGCGCACCGAAGATACCGACCCATGCCTTTACCACTGCGACATAGGGCGTGTTGTACTGGGTCTGGAGCTGCGCCTGCATGGCGTTCTCGCCGCCCTGCTTCTGTTTCATCATCGGTGCGACGCGCGGATCGTCACGGCGCATCAGCCACAGCTTGAACGGCATCTCCATCGTGTTGACGGTCATGATGCCGCGCACCGGATCGACCGCCGCCCCGCCCCAGTCGGTGACGCCGTCAAAGGCGGGGTGCCCGATGATCGGCTTCAGCCCCATCGGTTGGTAGATACCGGTCCCCTGCGCACGGCGGATGTCGATGCGGCAAAAGAGCTGATCGATCGGTGTCGCACCCCAGGTGGCGACCTCGCTTGGCGCGGGCGGGGTGAAGCTGGGCATGCCGGTTGAGAAAGGCTGGGTCGGCGAGACGCGGACACCCGGCGTGTCACCGTCCGTGCGCACCTGCTGCTCAGTAATCGCGGCGATTGGTGCGCCGGTCAGGCGGTTCAGGAAGAACACCTGTCCCATCTTCGTCGTCTGGATCAGGGCCGGGATTACCTGCCCGTTATCAGCGCGATAGTCGAACAGCGACGGACCGATCGGCAGGTCCATGTCCCACATGTCTCGATGCACGAGCTGCCGCGTCCAGCGCAGCTTGCCGGTTGCGACGTCCAGCGCGACGATCGACGAGCCGAAGCGGTCGTCGAACGGCCGCCGATAGCCGATCCAGTAATCGGGCGAAGCGTTGCCCGTGCCGAGATAGACGAGGCCATTGGCCGCATCGGCGGTGATCGCACCCCACACGTTCGGCGTTCCGCGCGTATAGGTCTGCCCCGCCGGCAGCGGCGCGATCGCGTCCGGCGAACGGCCTACATCCCATGCCCAGACTGGGGCACCTGACGTCGGATCATAAGCGCGGACGACGCCGGACGGGATGTCGCGGTTGACGTTGTCGATGATCCGTTCGCCGATGATAAGGCGGTTGTTCACCACTACCGGCGGGGTCGTGCCGATCTGATCGGACGGCTTCGAGGTGCCCATATTAGCGCGCAGGTCGATCGCCCCGCCATTGGCAAAGCTGGGGCACAGCCGCCCGGTATCCGCATCGAGCGCAACCAGTCGGGCGTTGAAGGTCGGCGCAAAAATGCGGCGCGGGCACGGCGTTCCTGCCGGTGCCTCGAAGTATGTCACGCCGCGACAGACAAGGTAATTGTTGCCCTCGATCTTCGCATCCTCGTTCCAGCTCCACTTGGTCTTGCCGGTGGTGGCGTCGATCGCCTGGACGAAGGAATGGGGCGTACAGGTATAGAGTGTATTGCCGATGTGGATCGGTGTAGCCTCGGAATGATATTCGCGCTTGTGTTCCTTGGTCTCGGCTTCCATTGGCAGGTCGCCGGTGCGCTGGGTCCAGGCAAGCTCAAGACGACCCACATTCTGCGGCGTGATATCGCCGAGTGCCGAATAGCGCCGCCCCGAGAGCGTTCCGCCATAGTCGCGCCAGTCGCTGTCAGCCTCACCGGTCGATGCACGTGGAATGGCGGCGGCACTAGCCGCTTCCTGTGCCTCGACGCCCCCACCGTTGATGGCGACCCCGCAAACGCCAAGAGTGAGCAGCACCACCACGGCAGCGGGCACGGCACGAGTGGGGGGCCGCCACGAGCGCGCAGACCAACCGGTAAGCAGCACAAGCACCAGCAGGACGGTCGGCGCCACCAAGCGCGGGACCAGTTGCAAGCCGTCCAGCCCGACTTCCCAGATCGCCCAGATCAGCGTGCCGACCCAGATCGCGACGAACCACCAGCGCCCGTACCGAGAATGACGCCCCAGCAGCGCACCACTGACGATCATCGCGATACCTGCGACGAGATAGTAGGGCGATCCTCCAAGCGAAGCGAGAACGCCGCCGGCAACTGCGAAGAAGCCGCCGAGGATGGCCACGCACCAAGCGATCACTAGCCGGTATAGCCGAGCCATTGCCGTTCTCTTTCGAAATGTTGCTGGCTCAACGATCGACGAGGATAAAGTTTCAGGCCAAACTTAGTTCACGCTTTTGGTCCAATCCAAAGCCTTCTCTGGTTGCTCGAACCGGACCGATCGACGGAAGGGGCAGTTGCTCGGTGGAAGCCGAATTGATCGGGTCGCTGATCATCGAAGGACCAAATCCAAAGTGATCGTCACGTAATTCGACCCGGAAGGCGACGTTGAGCGCCTCTTCTCCCCCCCGCCGCCCCCGCCCCTGCCCCCGCTGAGACCGGACGATGGTTCATTTGAACAGTCCAGTCATTTCTCTGCGCTAGGCAATCACTCGTAACGCTTCGGATTGGGACTTTACGCTGGTCTCAACCGGCAGATCTCGCAGAAACGATTACACCCGCTGCATCCGCTCGTCCAACACACGAAACAGAGCGCTCATACGGTCTTCCCGAGGAGCCTGGCTTGAATTGCGATCAGCAAACCAATGGCTTTGAACCGCAAACGGAGTCCGTGCCAGCTCATCTTTTCCTTCGCTCGCGTGCTTCGCATCAGCTACTTCTCCTGTGAACCGTCCAGAGGACCGATGCCGCCCTTGCTCCCGCTAGTTGCGCTTGCCGTCGCTGCCGCCCAGCCTGCACCAGCGCAGGGCACGATCAGCAACGATCGTTTCTGGACCGACACCGATGGTACGCCCATCTAGTCGCAGGGCGGCGGCATATTGAAGGTCGGCGATCGCTACTATTGGTAAGGCGTGAAGTACGAGGAAGCGGTCGCCTATGCCCGTAACCTTGCCGCGCATCATCCAAACCCGCACTTCGCCGCCGTCACCGTGTATTCCTCGAGCGACCTCGTGACCTGGCGTTCCGAAGGCTACGCATTGAAGGCTGGCGGTCCGGGCCAGCGCTTTCCGCGCGACGCATGGTTCGGGCGGCTGGGCGTCGCCTATCACGCCGCCACCCGCCGATACGTCCTCGTCAGCCAGTACAGCGGCAAAGACACCGGACCAGGCGTCGTGTTCGCGACGAGCGCATCTCCCACCGGCCCGTTCACCTTCGCCCGCCACCAACCGGTGATCGTCAACGTCTCGACGCCGACCTCGGGTGACCAGACGCTGTTCGTAGACGACGACGGCAAACCCTATCTAGTCTTCGGCAGCGGCGGCAGTCGCCGCGACCTCTATGTCGCCCCGCTCCGCCCCGACTATCTCGGCATCGAACCGGCTACCCGTATCTACACCGCACCTGGCGCGGGTCGCGAAGGCAATGCGATGTTCAAGCATCGCGGCGTCTATTATTTCTGTTCGTCCGACCTCCATGGCTGGAACGCCTCGCGCAGCTACTGCATGCATGCCGACCGGATCACCGGCCCCTATTCACCCGACAGGCTGCTTGAAGGGACGGCAGAGGATTTCTCGCACGTCTCGCAGAACGGATTCTTTGTGCCCGTCCATGGCAGTGAGGACACGACGATCGTCTACGCCGGCGACCGGTGGAGCGATTTCGCAGGCAATGGCCTTGGCTACAATGTCTGGGTCCCGCTGTCGTTCGATGGCCGCGCCCCGCGCTTCCATTCCTTGAGCGAATGGACCCTCGACGAGAAGCGCGGCACCTGGAGGGTCGGCGCGAACAACAACTACGTCCGGAACCCCAGCTTCGAGCCGGATAGGGTACAGCAGACCCAGCTTGCCGGGTGGCAGATCAGTTGGACCAGCATCAAGGATGTCAGCCCGATCGTGAACGCTCCCGGTGGCCGCACCGGTCGCTGGGCACTCCTTCTACCCCATGCAAACCCAAGCATGGCGACCGCTACGCAGGAGATCGCCCTTCCCAACGGCGACTATCGGCTGTCGCTTTCGATGAGGAGCAGCGGCGGCCAGAAGCTCGCGCGCGTCTTCGCGGTCGGCCACGGCCGCTCGGAAGTGGCGCACACCCTCACCAGCGGCAGCGAGGGCTGGCGTGAAGTGACGCTCCCGACGATCCCGGTGCGGACCGGCCGCGTCCAGATTGGCGTGTACAGCGAGGGGCAGGACAATCAATGGCTCCGCATCGACGATGTGCGGCTGACCCGGAACCGCTTCTAGCAGTCTGCAATGATGCTATGCCGCACACACAGTGATGGGCAGAAACCCGATGGCATGGCCGGTCGGGCTTGATCGAATTGACCGTCCTGCTCGATCGCCATAAGACCCATGTTTGGACGGCCCTCCGTTGGCAAGCTTGAACAGTCGCGTTGCAATGCTGGTTGGTGCGGCCATGTGTCCGACCTGTTGGTGCGGCTCATAGCGCCGCTGGCCGTAATGCCATTCGCGCGTCTCGGGTCCCGATCACTTCCGCGCACTCGAGGTGCTTGGGTCATTGTGGGTTTTCCCGATCCGGCGGTTCAACCGGCTTGTTGCATTAGCTCCTGATCGCCCTTTCCAACCTCGTCAGGCGCGGTCGCCCGCGCCGTGTTCCTTATGCCGCCAGCGGCTCACGATACCGCTCACCGCTGGCCATCATCGCCCAGATCATGCGCGCATTCTTGTTGGCGAGCGCAACCGCGGCGACCTTGGCCTTGCGGCGGGCAAGCAGCTGAACAAGCCACGGCCGCTTGGCACCGTTACGTTCGGCAAAGCGCACGACCGCCATGGCGCCGACGATCAGCATCTGGCGCAGGTACTGATGCCCGGCCTTGGTGATGCCGCCGAGCCGCTCCTTGCCGCCGCGGGAGTTCTGCCGCGGCACCAGCCCGATCCACGCGGCGAGGTTGCGGCCTGAGCGGAAGATCGCAGGATCGGGAACGGTGGCAACGATGGCGCTGGCGAGCAGCGGCCCCACCCCGGGTATCTCCATCAGCCGACGGCCAAGCTCGGTCTTGCATGCGCTCGCCAGGATGCGGCGGTCGTTCTCCAGGATCTGCTCCTTCACAATGCGCAGCTGAGCCGCCAGCATCTCCAGACAGAACCGCGCATCGGCCGGCACCCGCTCGTCAGTCGGGTCGGCGATGACGTCGAGGAGCTGCTCGATGCCGTTCCTGCCGATCGGTGCCGCGATTCCGAACTCGGCCAGGTGCGCCCGCATCGCGTTCGACAGCTGCGTCCGTTGGCGATTCAGGATCAGGCGAACACGATGCAGCATCATCGCGCTCTGCTGCTCGGGCGACTTGATGCCGACGAAACGCATCGTCGGCCGGGTCACCGCCTCGCAGATCGCCTCCGCATCGGCCACGTCGTTCTTGCCCCGCTTGACGTACGGCTTCAGGTACTGCGCCGGCATCAGCTTCACGTCATGCCCGAGCACTACCAGCTCGCGTGCCCAGTAATGCGAGGTCGCACATGCCTCGATCCCGACCAGACAAGGCGGTAGCTTGGCGAAGAACTTCAGCATGCGCCCGCGGGTCAGCCGCTGGCGGATCACCGCCATGCCCTCCGCATCGACGCCATGCACCTGGAACACGTTCTTCGCGAGATCTAGGGTCCGTACTCAATCAGCTTGCGAGTGGGCTGGTTCGCTGATTCAAGGCATCCACTTGGGTGGAGGCGACAATGGCGCGGCAGCTGACGTGGTTGAGCGATGCGGAATGGGCGAAGATCGAGCCGCTTCTGCCGCGAGGCCGGAGCGGGGCGCATCGGGTAGACGACCGGCGGGTGATCTCCGGCATCGTGCATATGCTGCGGATCGGGGCGCCTTGGCGGACCTGTCCACCCGAGTACGGGCCGTACACGACCATCTACAACCGCTTCCACCGATGGAGCCGGCAGGGTGTGTGGTTTGCGGTGTTTGAAGCGATGACGGGATATAGCGGGGCGTGGGGATCAGTCGCGATCGACTCGACCAGCATCAAGGTCCAGCGTTCGGCGGCAGGCGCAAAAGGGGGGCCTTCCTCCAAGGGATCGGCACCTCGCGCGGTGGCCGCACCAGCAAGATCCACGGACTGACCGACGCAGCGGGACGCCCGCGCGTTCTGCTGATCTCGCCCGGCAACACCTCCGACATGACGATGGCGCCCGCGCTGATCGAAGCGGCGGCAGGCCGGTTCGACCGGCTGATCGCCGACCGTGGCTACGACAGCAACGCTATCCGCGCCACCGTCCAGGACCAAGGGGCCGAGGTCGTCATCCCGCCGACCCGCAGCCGCAAAATGCCGATCCCCTACGATCGCGACGTCTACCGCACCCGAAATCTCGTCGAGCGACTTTGGTGCCGGCTCAAAGACTGGCGACGCATCGCCACTCGCTACGACAAGCTCGCCGCCAATTACATGGCCGGCGTCTTTATCGCCGCAACCATCACCTTCTGGTGCTGATTGAGTCTGGAGCCTAGGCCTATCGTAGTGACGCTGCCCATCGTGGTTCTCCTTCCGGCTCTCCGCAGGGTATCCTGCTGGAGGGTTGAAGAGCCGTCCACGTCATCACATCCGGACATTCGCGACGTATTTACCCTGCCCCAACTTCGGCCATTCGTTCATTTTGATTGAGCGTCCAATCTTACCGCTCGGGGCAGGTCGGCGAGATTTGGGTTGTTTCAAGCCACATATACGGTCGCCCCAAGGGCGACCGTTGGCAAATTCAATTTAATTAAAGGCTTAGTAGGCGTCGGTATTCCGCCTCAGCGAACCCGTAGGTGTCACCAGCGAGGCGAAGCAGCCGATCCCGGTCACGCACGATCACGCGCCCACGCACGGATCGGACAGCCTCATCCTCTTCAAGCTTGTGGAGTGCGTCGGTCACGCTGCTGCGGCGGACGCCGAGCATGAGCCTGAACTCCTCGTGCGTCATGCAGATGTCGTCTTCGCGGACTCGGTCGTGGTAGAGAAGGATCCATCGTGCCATCCGCCGCTCGATCGAGTGCGCGAGCGACGAGACGATCGTCCTGGACATCTGGGTCATGACAACATCAACGAAGCGGAGCAGGATGGTTTGAATTGACGGCCGGTCGGCCAGGATCCTGTTCAAAGCCGCAGCTGACAGCCTCATCGCCGTGCCGTGTTCAGCCCTCATCACGACGTCGTGTGACCAGCGCCCGTTGCCAAGCAGCAGCTGCCAACCGATAAACCCTTCACTTCCGATCAGTGCGACCGCATAGCGGCGGTCACCCTCGAGCGAATCGAGCACCGCAGCAATGCCGGTCAACGGAAAGCAGACGCTATCTGCAGTGTCACCGGCGCGCGCAATCAAGTCGCCGTTGCGAAACGGCACCAGTTCCAGATGCGGCGCGAGGGCTGCGCGATCAGCGTCGCTCAAGAGGCGCAGCAGCGCATTCTCGTCACCCCGGACCGCGTCGCAACTGCGTGCCTCACCCGCCTTGTAAGCCTGATCATTCATGCCGGCGTCCATACTCCCGAACCTTGGTGCGCAAGCCTTGCGTCTACTTTCGTACCGAAACGCGGAGTGTCGCCAATGGTTGGGAAACGGTTAGTTACAGGAGGGACCATTGCGCAGAACTATCATGATGCTGATCGCCGCCTCGACCGCGATCGCAGGCATTCCAGCTCTGGCTCAGGCTCAGTCACCTCGCTCGATTGCCGCCCCTCCTCCGCCACCGCCGCCCGCGACATCCGTGCAGCCCCCGAAAGCGGCACCCGACATGCAGTCAGTCTTGGACGCGCTCGCGTCGCTCGGCGGCAAGCCGATCGAAACGCTCACGCCTGCGGAAGCCCGCATGCAGCCCTCGGCCGCAGACGGAGCCAAGGCGGCGATGCAGAAGAAGGGAATATTGACCGCGCCTGACCTTTCGGTGACGACGCAGGACCTGCCGTACGGCAGCGACCCGAAGCAATTCGCGCGCATCTACAAGCCGGCCGGTGCACCTGCGGGTGGCAAGCCGATGCCGGTCATCGTCTACTACCACGGCGGTGGTTGGGTCATTGCCGACGTCGACACCTACGATGCTGCGCCGCGGGCCATGTCGAAGGCGCTGAACGCTATCGTCGTCTCGGTCGAGTACCGCCACGCACCCGAGTTCAAGTTTCCGGCGCAGCATGACGATGCGGCCGCAGCCTATCGCTGGACGCTACAGAACGCGGCGAGTTGGGGCGGTGATCCCGCTCGAATCGCCACGGTTGGCGAGAGCGCTAGCGGCAACCTCGCAATCGCGACTGCGATCTACGCGCGCGACAACGGCCTGACGGTGCCGCGGCACATCGTCTCGGTCTATCCGATCGCGAACAGCAGCATGACGCTGCCCTCGCGGAAGGACTCGGCAAACGCGAAGCCGCTCAATGCCGCGATGCTGCCCTGGTTCGGCTACTACTACCAGACGAGCAAGGCGGATGCGCAGGATCCACGTCTCAACCTGGTCGCGGCCAACCTGCGCGGCCTGCCGCCGACGACCATCATCAACGCGCAGATCGATCCGCTGCGCTCGGACGGCGAAACGCTGGCGGCCGCCATGCGCGCGGCCGGTAACAAGGTCGAGCAGAAGACCTTCCCAGGCGTCACCCATGAGTTCTTTGGCATGGCCAAGGTCGTGAACGGCGCCAAGCAGGCGAATGATCTCGCAGTCGCACGGCTGAAGACGGCGTTCCAAGCGCCTGCAGCCCACCGCTGAGCGTAACGGCGGCGGCGTCGAGAAGCCGCCTCCTTGCCGGAGAGGACCGAAGACCATGACCCAGACCCCCGTCCGCTATTCTCCCGACGTCGAGGATGTGAAACCCGACGAAGCCGGGACGATCACGAAGCTCAACGAGACGTTCGACAAGATCCTTGAGACGACAGCGGAGGATTACGGCCATGCGGTCCGTTCGGTCCACGCCAAGGCGCACGGCTTCCTTGAGGGGACGCTCACCGTCCATGACGGGCTTGCCCCCGAGTTGGCCCAAGGCCTGTTCACCACCCCGGGCGAGCACAAGGCGGTCATGCGCTTCTCGACCAACGCCGGCGACATCCTGCCGGATACCATCAGCCTGCCGCGTGGTCTGGCGCTGAAGGTGATGGACGTCGACGGTGAA
This sequence comes from Sphingomonas paucimobilis, assembly GCA_036946325.1. Classification (GTDB taxonomy): domain Bacteria; phylum Pseudomonadota; class Alphaproteobacteria; order Sphingomonadales; family Sphingomonadaceae; genus Sphingomonas; species Sphingomonas paucimobilis_A. The sequence continues at coordinate 862,067 of JAQIJL010000001.1, read as the reverse complement.
CGCCTGCCCGGTGCCGATGGACGAACGCAGGACTTCGTCATGGTCAACGGCCCGGTGTTCCAGAACAAGACCGCCGACCAGTTCCTGAGCAACCTCAAGCTCCTGGCAGGCACCACCGACAAGCTCGAAGGCACCAAGGAAGCGATGTCCAAGGTGCTGCGCGGTGTGAACACCGTGCTCAGCGCGGTCGGGATTGAGAGCCCGAAGGTGCAGACGCTCGGCGGGGCGCCCAACTCCGATCCGCTCGGCGAGACCTACTTCAGTGTCACGCCGTTCCGCTACGGCGACTACATCGCCAAATTCGCTATCTTTCCTGTGTCCAAGGACCTGACCGATCAGACCGACACTACGATCGACGCGACCGGCCGGCCGGATGCCCTGCGTGACGTAATCCGGTCAGAGACCCAGGCGCTCGAGATGGAATGGGAACTGCGCGTGCAGCTGTGCCGCGACTTCGACAAGCAGCCTATCGAGGACCCTACCACCGAGTGGAAGCAGGAAGATGCGCCCTTCCAGACCGTAGCGACCATCCGGGCGGCCAAACAGGACAGCCTGAGCGATGACAAGTTCCAGCAGATCAACGAGGAGATGCGCTTCTCGATCTGGACCGGGCTTGCCGCACACCAACCGCTCGGGAACATCAACCGGGCACGCAACGAAACCTACCGCCACTCCGCCGACTTCCGCGCCCGCGTGAACGGCTGCCCCTACCACGAGCCTGCTGGCCGTCGTGCCTGACCGGCGAAGGTGACGTGCGGTGCTTAGACGCTCAACATTGGCAGGTCGACGCGGAGACTAATGGGGCGCTGGCCGTTCTGGCCGTGGTCCTGTCGAAGAACCCAAAGCGCTGGTGAGACGGCAGGATTCACCATCGCACGCTAAAGGTTGCACGGCCAGGAGGCTGACGAATGCCGATGATTACCACTGGCGACCTGAACATGGAGGTGTCGCTTTACGGCGCGGAGGAAGGGCAGCCGTTGCTCGTCATCCATGGCTGGCCGGATGACGCGTCGACATGGGATCAGGTAGCACCCGCGCTGGCCACGGAAGGGTTCCGGGTCATCGTCCCGACGTTGCGTGGGTTCGGCGCCACCCACTTCCTCAACGATGATGCCCTGCGGACCGGCAACAGCGCGATGCTGGCGATCGATATGATCGCGCTGCTCGACACGCTTGGCATCGACCGATTCATGGTCGCCGGGCACGATTGGGGATCGAACACTGCCGAGGCTCTGGCAGTGGGCTGGCCCGATCGGGTCGAGCGGATGGCGATGCTGTCGACCCCGCCCCGGCTCGGCGGCATGGCGACGCCGCCGTTCGAGCAGACCCAGCGGCAATGGTATCACTGGTTCATGGCAACCGCGCGCGGGGCGGAGGCGGTACGTGCGGACCGGCGCGGGTTCACCCATCTGCATTGGGTCAACTGGTCGCCACCGGGATGGTTCGACGAGGCGACGTTCGACCGTGTCGCCCGGTCGTTCGACAATTCCGACTGGGTCGACGTGACGCTCCACAGCTATCGCGCGCGCTGGGGCGAAGCGGAACCCGATCCACTAAGCGCCTGGCTGGAGGACAAGGTCAAGGCGACCAAAACGCTGTCGCTGCCGACGCTCTACATCCACGGCGATGCCGACGGCGTGAACCCTCCCTCGACCGCGAACGACGTGCAATCGAAATTTGCCGGGCCGTTCGCGCGCATCACCATGGCCGGGGTCGGCCATTTTCCGCAGCGCGAGAACCCGCAAGCGGTGGTGCGCCACCTCCTTACCCTCTTCGCCCGCAACCCCGCCACGCTCACCGATGTTACCGATAGGAACCTATCCATGAAGAAAGCCGCCCCCTATGCCGCCGGGATCGCCGCCATCGGCCTGGTCGCCGCTGCCGCAGCCGGCGTTGCCCACGCGCAGGGACGCAGCGCGCAGCTGACCCAGGTCGCGCAGTTCGACCATCAGGCGACCGGCGTCGCCGTGACCGAGGATGGCCGTCGCTTCGTCAACTTCCCGCGCTGGACCGATGACGCGCCCATCTCCGTCGCCGAGGTAATGAAGGACGGGTCCTTGCGTCCCTATCCCGACGCCAAATGGAACAGCTGGCGCAACGCCCGCGCCAACGAACTGCCGGTCGGCGACTATTTCGTCTGCGTGCAGTCGGTCGTGCCCGATGGTCACGGCAACCTGTGGGTGCTGGATCCCGGCGCGCCGGGAAACGAGAAAATCCTCGAAGGCGCCCCGAAACTCGTCCGCATCAATCTGGCGTCGAACACGGTGACGAAGACGATCCTGGTTCCCGGCGACGTGGCGTTGCAGGGCACCTACCTCAACGACATCCGCTTTTCGCCCGATGGCAAGACCGGCTACATTACCGACAGCGGCACGCGCGGTGCGATCATCGTCGTCGACCTGGAAAGCGGCAAGAGCCACCGCGCGCTCGACGGGCACGCGTCAACCCAGATCGACAAGACGGTGAAGGTCACGCTCGACGGCAAGCCGCTCGTCCGCCCCGACGGTCGCCAGCCCGCCTTCGCTGCCGATGGCATCGCGATCTCGAAGGATGGCAAAACGCTCTACTATCAGGCGCTGACCGGCAAGACTCTCTATTCGATCGACACCGCCAAGCTGCGACCGGACGTCAGCGAGGCTGACAGGGCGGCAGCGGTGAAGACGGTCGCGCAGACCCACGTCGCCGATGGCCTGTGGATGAGCAAGGCGGGCGTGCTCTACCTGACCTCGCCGACCGACTATGCGATCAAGCGGCTGAACGGCGCGACCGTCGAGACGGTGCTGACCGATCGCCGGCTGCGCTGGCCCGATACCTTCTCCGAAGGACGCGACGGGACGATGTACGTCACCGCCAGCCATATCCAGGACACCAACTGGTTCACGCCCGGGGCACCGCCATCGATCAAGACGCAGCTGTTCTCCTTTCCGCCCGCCAAGTGATCGGACATCCCATGACCTATCTCCGCTATTCGCCCGATGTCGAAACACGAGAGCCCGACGAACAGGAGAGCATCGACGGCATCATCCAGGGCATGACTCAGGAGAGCCAGACGGTCGAGAAGCGGGACGGGCACGCGGTGCGGGCGAGCCATGCCAAGAGCACGGCGTGCGTGATCGGCAAGCTCATCATCGCGCCTGGATTGCCGCTCGAACTCGCCCAAGGCCTCTTCGCGGAACCAGGGACGTTCGATGTCGCCGTCCGTTTTGCGCAAGGACCGGGTGAAAAGCTCGGTGATCGTGTCTCGACCCATCGCGGCATGTCGATCAAGGTGTTCGGCGTCGAAGGCACGAAGCTGCCCGGCCACGACGCGCCGACGCAGGATTTCGTCCTCGCCAGCGGCACGACCTTCCCGGCGGGGACCGCCGCCGGCTTCCTCTCCCAGGCCAAGAAGATTGGCCTGGCGGTTCCCATGCCCGAGGGAGTGAAGAGCGCGGCCGCGTCTGTCGCTCGCAACATCAACAAGGTGCTGAACGCCATTGGCGAGGGTCCGAGCCCGACGCTGGACTTCTATGGCCACCCCTTCAGCCACCCGCTGGTCGAGGCATATTTCAGCCAGTGCCCGGTACGCTTCGGCGATCACGTCGCGAAGATCGGGGCCTTTCCCGTTTCGGCCGAGCAACAGGCGCTCGCCGATTGGCAGCTCGACCCGCATCAGGATGAGGATGGCTTCCGCCATGCCGCGTTCGATTACTTCGAGGGTAACGACGCAGTGTTCGAGCTTCGAGCACAGCTGTGGACCGATGCCGAGACACAGCCCATTGAGGACACCTCCGTCGACTGGCCGACGAGCGAAAGCCCGTATCGCACCGTCGCCACGATCCGACTGCCGCGACAGTCAGTCTACGGGCCGGACCGCGTCCGCTACTTTGACGAGGTAATGACGTTCCGCCCGGCCCATAGCTTGGAGGTACATCGCCCGCTGGGCGGCGTGATGCGCGCGCGCATGCAGGTCTATCAGGCGCTCAGCGACTTCCGCCACCGCGAAAACGGCATTGCCGCCGCCAACACCGCCACCATCCAGAACATTCCGGCCTGAGCTTAAACGCCAGTGCTGGTGATAGTGAGAGGACAATCATGAAACTCGAAGGCAAAAACATCGCGATCCTGATTGCGCCGCGCGGGACCGAAGAACCCGAGTTTGCCAAACCGAAAGCTGCGGTCGAGGCAGCAGGCGGGCAGGTCACCGTCATCAGCCTAGAGACGGGTGAGGCAGAGACGTTCAACAACGACCTTGATCCCGGCGCGAAGTTCAGCGTCGACAAAGCCATCGACGACGTCTCGGCGGATCAGTTCGATGCACTCATTATTCCAGGCGGCTGCGTCGGCGCGGACAAGCTGCGCGGATCGCAGAAGGTCGTCTCGTTCGTCGGCGACTTCTTCGCAGCTAGGAAGCCCGTTGCCGCGATCTGCCATGCGCCGTGGACGCTGATCGAAGCCGATCAGGTGCGCGGCCGAACGCTCACCTCGTTCCCGACCCTTCAGACCGACATCGAGAATGCGGGCGGTACCTGGATCGATCAGGAGGTCGTTGTCGACCAAGGCCTCGTTACCAGTCGCAACCCGGACGATCTGCCTGCCTTCTGCGCCAAGCTGGTTGAAGCATTTTGCGAGGGCAAGCACGACGGGCAAGGAGAGAACGCATAATGGCGCGCTTTTCCGACAAGGTCGTCGTCATCACCGGCGCCGCCTCGGGCATCGGTGAGGGTGCCGCGCGTCGCTTCGCCGAGGAAGGTGCGACGCTTGTACTGGGTGATATTGACGAGGGCGCGCTCGACAAGCTGGCGGGTGAGTTGGGCGGCACGGTCGAGACGCGCGAAACCGACGTATCCGATCGTGCGGCGTGCGAGGCGCTGGTCAAGGCCGCGGTCGACCGCTTCGGGCGGATTGACGTGCTGGTCAATGACGCCGGGGTCGATTACCTGGGATTGGTCGACGAGGGCGACTTTGGCGAGTTCACCAAGGTGATCGAAACCGACCTCTACGGCGTCGTCCATATGAGTCGCGCAGCGATCGCACACCTGCGTCAATCGAAGGGTTGCATCGTCAACGTCTCGTCAGTGTCGGGGCTGGGCGGAGACTGGAATCACAGCTTCTACTGCGCGGCAAAGGGCGCGGTCAGCAACTTCACGCGAGCCTTGGCGATGGATGAGGCGAAGAACGGCGTCCGCGTCAACGCGGTCAACCCGTCGCTGACGTATACCGCACTGACTGCAGGCATGAAGGAACAGCCCGAGCTTATCGCCAAATTCGAAGAGCGCATCCCGCTGGGCCGCGGCGCCGAACCCGCCGACATTGCGGGCGTGATCGCGTTCCTGGCGAGCAAGGACGCGCATTTTGTGACGGGCGTGAACCTGCCGGTCGATGGCGGGCTGACCGCGTCGAACGGTCAACCGCCGTTGTCATGATGATGCGGGGCGGGGCTCGAACCCGCCCCTTTCCTAGGAATTGATTATGTCGATCGAATCTAACAAGGCACTGGCACTCGCCTACTTTCCAGCTTTCCGTGACCGCGATGAAGAATGGTGGGACGCGCATATTGCGGCCGAATTTGTCCGCCACGACCCCGGACTGGATTTCCCGGTCGTGGGGCTGGCGGGGATCAGGAAGCTGGCCTCTGTCCTACACGGCGGCTTCTCCGACATCGACTATCCAATCGTGCAGGTGGTGGCGGAAGGCGACCGCGTGCTCGTTCAATTACGCCAGGTCGCGACCCACTCAGGTGAGTATGAAGGCACACCAGCGACGGGGATGCGCACTGATATCGAGGTGATGGACCTGTTCCGGGTCGACGGCGACAAACTGGCCGAGCATTGGGCTTTGATGGACAACCTGAACCTGCTGAAGCAGATTGGCGCCGTCGAGGCGTGATCTACTCGTGGGCGGTTCCAAAGTGGCGCTCGTCACCTATGCACCGATAGGCGGTAGGGACCCACAATCGGTCATTCGCACCGTCTTCGTCACTTCCGAACTTCAGACGTTCGCTCACGTTCGGGGTGGGAGTCGTGCAGCCAGCATCAGCGTGGGCCGGACGGTCGCTAGCCGTCCCGAAAAGGATGGTATTTCGGGAATCTGGCAAGCCTCCCAAAACCCCGTCTGCTTCTGAAGCGAGAATGTCGTAGCGAATTTGGATTAGCGTATTGGCTTAATCAGCCCGACTCCTAGGATGCCGGTATGGTACGGGGACTACCGGGCATGTCATCGGCAGACTTGAAAGCGGGGCGTCTGTTTCGTCAGGATCGGCTGATCCTATTCAACACAATCCGGGCGACGTTCGCTGGCTGGCATGATCGCGTCATCGCCGCGTTCATGCTGGTAGCGGCGTTCGCGGCCGTCCGTGCGTGGTTCGTTGATCACCCCTGGATGATTGCGGCATGGACGGCGCTCGCTGCCGGTGTGGTGATCGGCACCGGCGCAGGACGCCTCGTCCGCACGCGCCTCGCCTTCCACGCATTCGACGGGTTGCTCGCGACCGACGCCCTGCACCCGCAGACACGATGGCGCTACATGACGGCATGGCATGGCGTCGGACTGGCCCTGCTGGCTGTGACGACCCTGATCGTGCTCCCTTCGCTGCTGGTCGTAAGCGTGCCCGGCTATCTCGCCGGCGTGATGATCGCCGGACTGACAGGTGGCATCAGGATGCCGAAGCGGATCGCTGGCACTGCGCGACCGGGATGGACGCTCCGGGCATGGTCGCATCGCCCGATCGCCGGGGTAGCGGCTGCGACGATCCTGCTCCTGCTGCTGTTGCCGGCCCGCACGCTGGGCACCAACGCGATGATGGCAGTGGTCGGCACAGCCACGGTGCTGCTTGCGCTGACGCTGACCAGCGTCGATGACGCCATCGTCCGCTTCATGACGGTCGCCGGACACGGATCGCGGCGCATTTTCGTTCACCATGGCAAGGGAATCGCGACCTTCCTTGCCGTGTCGGCGCCGGGATGCTGGATCATATTGGGGCCGGTTACAGCCGGCATCGCCGCTGCCGCCTGTGTCGTCATGCTGTTGCTGCTGAACCTGCGCATCTTCGCCTATCGGCTGCATACCAAGCGATTCGCCGATTTCCTCGTCTCCATCCTCGCAGGATTGCTCATGCTGGTCGCCTATTCGATGCCGGTAGCCTTGCCCGTCCTCACGCTCGCCATGCTCTGGCAGTTGCAACGCCGCGGGCGGACGAAGACGTGGCTGCTGATATGAACCTCGCCGTCGAACTGACGGGGGCAAGCGTCGAGCGGAGCGGACAGCGCGTCGTGCAGGACGTCGATCTGACCATAGCACCCGGATCGTGGTTCGGCCTCATCGGTGCTAACGGATCGGGCAAGACCAGCCTGCTTAGGGCGCTTGCCGGCCGGCTGCCCTTCGCCGGCGGATCATGCCGGATCGGTGGCAAGGAGCTGGTCGGTGAGCGTGCCGCTCGCGCGCTGCGTTTCGGCTTCTCTCCTCCTGCGGACAAGCTGCCGGATGCCTTGCGTGGTCGCGACGTTCTCGAACTCGTCGGCGGCAGCATTAACGATGGCCGCTCCCGCCTGGGAACGCTGCATGAAGCGCTGGGCTTGGCTCCGCTGCTCGACCGCTGGATCGGCGACTGCTCTGCGGGCATGCGACAGCGGATCGCCATCGCTGCGGCGTTCGCGGGTGGCCACTCCCTTGTGATCCTCGACGAGCCATTCAATTGGCTCGATCCCGTCGCGATCTTCGATCTGCGCGAGGTTCTGCGCGACATGGTCGATGACGGCCTGACGCTCATCACTGCCCTCCACGACCTCGGCACGCTGGCATCGGCATGCGACGCCGGTCTCATGCTCGCCGATGGTAAGGTCGCACTGGCGCTGGACGAAGACGCTCTGCGAATTGCCGCCGAAAACCCTCAGGTGTTCGAGCGGCAGACCATCGACCGCCTGCGGTCGGGATCGATCGGGGAAATCTAAGTGAAAATGTTCCCAATTGGGAACGGTCCACGAGACGACCATCTCATTCTCGATTGCCGTGAAGGTTCCGGGCATGAGAAAAGGGAGTCTGGTTCAGTTTGGCGGTCTCTGGCCGCCGGGGCAGTGGCGGTAAAACGTCGATAAGCCGACCTGGAGCAGTTTCGCGATTTTCGCAGGCTTGTCGCCGGCTGCGAGCAATTTCCGGGCCGTATCGATCTTATCCGGCGTCATCGCGACCTTCCGTCCTCCACCGCTGCCGCCCTTCGCGCGAACAGCGGCCAAGCCGGCGATGGTGCGCTCTTTGATCAATTCGCGTTCCATCTCTGCGACCGAGGCGAGGATATGAAACAGAAGTCGCCCAGACGGTGTGGCGGTATCGAAGCCATCCGTCAGCGAACGAAAGTCAACCTTCCGAGTGGGTAGGTCGGTCGCCAAGTCTATGAGGCCACGAATAGAACGGCCAAGCCGATCCAGCTTCCAAATCACAAGCGTATCGCCGGCACGGGCAAATGCCAGTGCATCGTTAAGCCCGGGACGATCGGATTTCGCGCCGCTCGCCTTATCGGTGAAAACTCTGCCGCAGCCCGCTTTCGTCAGCGCGTCGATCTGCAGAGTCAAATCCTGATCGGCTGTCGAAACCCGCGCATAACCGATCAGCATCGACCATCGTCCTCCCGCAGCAGGTTCATCATGCCAGCGGTATTCAGCGAGGCAGCAGGATGGCGGCGCCGGACAGCGTGCCTCCTTCGAGATCGACATGGGCCTGCCGCGCCCGTTTGAGCAGATATCGGCTTGCTATCGGCGCGGCGACACCCGCTTCCAGCTGTTCGATCACAGCGCGAGACGCGGCGTCATAGGTATCTGGCTCGGCCGCGTAAGCCATGACACTCGGGCGAGTGAAAACGAGCGACCGCAGCGACCCAATCGCTTCAACCGGGATAGGAGGAATAGGACCGCCCGCTTCGCCGACGCTGGCGATGGTCCCGAACCGACGAACGCATGCCAGCGTCTTGGCAAGAGTGCTTCCGCCAATACCGTCAATCGCGAAGTCGACACCCCGTCCCTCGGTGAAGTGGCCCACTTCGCAAGCAAAGTCGGCATCCCGGCCGACGATGACGTGATCGACGCCATGCCCGATGGCAATTGCCGCCTTTTCGTCCGATCCGACCGTGCCGATCACCGTCGCGCCAAGGCGTTTTGCCCAGATCGTGGCAAAGCCCCCGAGCCCACCGGCGGCAGAATGGATCAGCAATGTAGTGCCCGATGTGACCCGGAGCGTCCGGTTCATCAGCATGTGGATCGTCAATCCTCGCAGAAGGGATGCCGCTGCCACCTCCGGATTGACAGTGTCGGGTAGAGGCACGGCACGCCAGGCCGGCAGCAATCGCGTGGTGGCATAGCTACCGGCGATGCCAGCATAGGCGATCCGCTGGCCAACGTGCAGGCCCTGTACGCCGTCACCGATGGCCTCGATGCAAGCTACGCCTTCGACGCCCGGGATCGCTGGCGGCGCAAGCGGGTACAGACCAGTGCGATGGTAGATATCGATGAAATTGACGCCGATCGCCTCGTGCCGGATGCGCAGCTCGCTCGGTCCCGGCGTCTGCGCGGGCCAGTCCACCGTTTCAAGTTCGTCCGGACTGCCGGGGCGTTTCAATCTGACTGCGATATCCATGGTCAATTCTCCTTGCGGTGACCTTTGCCCCAGCGGCAGTATGCTGAAAATTCCCGTGCGACGCACAGATGATGGGAATAGATCGCTGATATGCAGTGGGACGACCTTCGCCATTTCGCCGCATTCGTCGGGGCCGGTAGCCTGTCCGGAGCCGCGCGCGGTCTCGGGATCGAACATGCCACGGTCGCTCGGCGGATCGCGGCGCTCGAAGAGCAACTGGGGATCAAGCTGGTCGACCGCCGCGGGCGTCGCCTTAGCCTGACTCCGGCGGGCGAAAGGGTCGCAGCGCTAGCCGACCAGGTGGCCGAGATGGTCCGTGCGGTCGAGCGCGTAGCGGACGGAAGCCGTTCCGAATTACGCGGGCGGGCCACCATCAGTGCGCGCCCTGCCTATGCCGCTTCAGTGCTGGCTCGGCGCCTCGCACCCTTGCGGGCCAGACATCCGAACCTTGCGATTTGCCTGCTCGGAGAAGCACGTAGTGCATCGCTGTCCCGGCGCGAGGCCGATATTGCCGTCCGGCTTAGTCGGCCGGAGGGTGGCGACCTGACTGAACCGCACCGGGTCTGCCGGAGGCGTTGGGTTGTGAGTTATGCCGCCATATCGAGATTGCGTGCGGCAGCATAATATTGCGCTTCGGCTTCGGCAGGCGGGATGTTGCCGATGGGCTCCAGCAGCCGACGATGGTTGAACCAGTCGACCCATTCGAGGGTCGCGTACTCTACCGCTTCGAAGCTGCGCCACGGTCCTCGCCGGTGGATCACCTCTGCCTTGTAGAGGCCGTTGATCGTCTCAGCTAAAGCGTTGTCGTAGCTGTCGCCGACGCTGCCGACCGACGGCTCGATCCCGGCTTCGGCGAGGCGCTCGGTGTACTTGATGGACACATATTGCGATCCGCGGTCGCTATGATGGATGAGGCCGCCCCGATGGGTCGGCCGGCGATCGTGAAGCGCCTGTTCCAGGGCATCGAGGACGAAGCTGGCATGCGCCGTCCTGCTGGCCCGCCAGCCAACGATCCGCCTGGCGTAAGTGTCGATGACGAAGGCGACGTAGACGAACCCCGCCCAGGTCGCGACATAGGTGAAGTCTGACACCCACAGCATGTTCGGTGCTGGTGCGTAGAACCTGCGATTGACGTGATCGAGCGGGCACGGTGCGGCCTTGTCGCTGATCGTCGTGCGCACCGGCTTGCCCCGGATCACCCCTGCCAAGCCCATCTCGCGCATCAGCCGCGCGACCGTGCAGCGCGCGATCGGAAAGCCTTCTCGCATCATCTGCCGCCAGACCTTGCGGACGCCGTAGACCGAGAAGTTCTCGGCGAACACGCGCGCGACCTCGGGCTTGAGGACTGCATCCTGACGTGCCCGCGCCGACAGGCGCGTCGGATCCTGTCGCTGCGCGACCCGCTCGTGATAGGTGGATGGGGCGATCGGCAGAACACGGCAGATCGGCTCGACCCCATAGGCATCGCGGTGATCATCGATGAACGCGATCATCGCTTGAACGGGCGGTCGAGCTCCGCCTGGGCAAAATACGCCGACGCCTTGCGCAGAATCTCATTGGCCTGGCGCAGCTCGCGGACCTCGCGCTCCAATGCCTTCATCTTGTCTGCTACCTCGGTCGGGACACCAGCACGCTTGCCGCTGTCGACCTCAGTCTTCTTTACCCACTCATGCAGCGTCTGCGGTGCGCAGCCAATCTTCTCCGCGATCGACACCACCGCCGCCCAGCGGGAAGGATAATCGGGCTCGTGATCGGTCACCATCCGCACCGCACGACCGCGGACTTCCGGTGCAAACTTGTTCGTCGTCTTGCTCATCCTGGCTCCACCTTCTCAGGAGTTGGAGCCTCCGGCAAACCCGGTGCGGTTCACCATCCGCTGCCGCCTGCTTCGCCAGACGTAGGGTCAGCAGCGAGGCTCGATCGGGCGATCGGTGCGCTCGTCGGCCTGGCAGTCGGCGATGCGGTCGGTACGACGCTCGAGTTTACGCGCCGGGACCAAATGCCGGCGCTAATCGATATGGTCGGCGGGGGACCGTTCAGCCTCAAACCAGGACAATGGACTGATGATACTGCGATGGCGTTGGCGCTTGCCGACAGCCTCATTTCGAACCCGAGGCTTGATGAAACAGACCTGATGCAGCGCTTCGTAGGCTGGCACCGAAATGGCGACTATTCGTGCACGGGACGCTGCTTCGACATCGGCGTCACGACGCGCCAAGCGCTTTCGCGCTTCGAACGAGACGGTAATCCGATTGCCGGTGCCACTGACCCGCACACCGCCGGCAACGGTTCGTTGATGCGCCTGGGGCCGGTCGCGATTGCCGGCTGGAACGACGTCGAACAGCGCCACGATCTGGCTGAACGGCAGAGCCGGACAACGCATGGTGCCAAAGAAGCGGTCGATGCGTGCATCGCCTACTCGGATCTGATCGCCGAAGCAGTTGCTGGCTCGCCGCGCGATGCCATCCTCGCACCGCGTGGCTCCGGCCTTGCTCCTTCCGTCGCGGGTGTTCTCGCCGGAAGTTGGCGTGGTAAAGCGCGAAGCGCGATACAATCATCGGGCTATGTACTGCATTCGCTGGAAGCGGCGCTATGGTGTGTCGCGCGCACGGGCGATTTCGGCAGTGCGGTTTTGCTCGCCGCCAATCTCGGCGACGATGCTGACACCACCGCGGCCATCACCGGCCAGCTCGCTGGTGCGCTTTATGGTTACGAATCGATACCCGTCGCATGGCGATCAAAGCTCGCGTGGCACGATCGTCTGGTCGCTGCGGCAACGGCGCTGCATGCATGAGCAAGTGCAACTCAGCGGACTGGCAGGCATTGTTCGGTACGGAAGCGCCACAACGCCTGTCGGCGATCGTGGAACAAGCGATCGCTTGGCAACAGCAGATCCTGTTGCATGGAGACATCCCAGCAGCGGTCGCACGTGATTTGAAAGTCGTGGCTGGTGAAGTCGCGGCTGCGCGGTCGAAGGAAGCATCAAATACCCTACCTGCCGCGGATCAACTTCCAGCGAATAGCGCATCACGCACTTCCCATACCCGAAACGCCGTTGCGCAGGCCGGTAGGTCGGCGTTGCCGACTGCCTCCAGCCAGTTGCAGCCCGGAACCCGCCTCGTCAAAGCGCATGGCGGCCGCAACCACGTCGTTCAGGTCACCGCCAACGGGTTTGATTACGAAGGCCAGCAGTTCGCATCGTTGTCGGCTATAGCCCGGCATATTACCGGTACGCACTGGAATGGCCTGCTGTTCTTCGGGCTTCGGCAGCGTAAAATCTATCAACGGCGTGCCCATGGCTAAGCCGGTGCGTTGTGCAATCTATACGCGCAAATCGAGCGAGGAAGGGCTCGAACAGTCCTTCAACTCGCTGCATGCGCAGCGCGAGGCTTGTGAAGCCTATATCCTTTCACAGAAGCATGAAGGCTGGACGCTGGTGCAAACCGCGTTCGACGACGGGGGTTTCTCCGGCGGTTCAATGGGCCGCCCTGCCCTCAAGATGCTGCTCGCCGAAGTCGAACAGGGCAACATCGATATCATTGTCGTCTACAAAGTCGACCGGCTGACCCGTAGCCTCGCCGACTTTGCCAAGATGGTCGACCGCTTCGATGCCCGATCGGTTTCGTTCGTCAGCGTCACCCAAGCGTTCAATACCACGACCAGCATGGGGCGTCTGACACTCAATGTGCTGCTCTCATTCGCCCAATTCGAGCGTGAGGTGACCGGCGAGCGCATTCGCGACAAGATCGCGGCGTCCAAGGCCAAGGGTATGTGGATGGGCGGGATGGTGCCGCTCGGGTACGACGTCGTCGACCAACAGCTGGTGATCAACGAGTCGGAGGCGGAGCATGTACGCACGTTGTTCAAGCTCTACGCCGAACACCGTGCCGCTGACCTGGTGGTGTCCCTGGCGCATGCGCAGGGCATCCGTGGCAAGCATCGAGGCAAGGTCGAAACCAACAGTGTCATCACGCGGGGCTCGCTGTACCGGATCCTCGCCAACCCGGTCTATGCCGGCGAGATCGGGCACAAGGGCAAGCGATATCCCGGCCAGCACAACGCCATCATCAATCTCCCACTATTCGAGGCAGTCCAGTCGATCCTCGCGGGCAACCGGCGCAAGGCGCAGGGCACCACCAGCTCGCGTAGCCATGCGCTTGGTGGAAAGGTGTACGACCCAACCGGCACGTTGCTGACCGCGACCCATACCCGGAAGGGCAATGTAAAGTACCGATACTACGCAAACGATGCCCTTCGCTTGCCGGCAGGTCAGTTGGAAGCAACTGTCGCGAGTTCCCTCGCCGAACGCCTGGCAACGCCGGGCAGTGTAGCCGCACTACTGCCCGACCTAGCGCTACTCACGGCCAATGTTCTCGAGCAGGCGGCGGATCTGGGTCGCCGGCTCGGCGCGGCATCGTCGAGCGAGTATGGAAGCGTCCTGGCTTCGCTTGTTGCGAAGGTCGTGGTGCGAAACGACGACTGCGTCGTAACGCTGGAACCTGCTGCGTTTGGCTCGGTGGGTACCATGCTGGACGTTATCGTCCCGGCGGCTTTGGTTCGCCACAAATCGAGGCTCAAATTGGTCGTTCACGGTGAGCAGCCCCCTGCCCCCGACCGCAGCCTGATCGAGATGGTGGCGCAGGCGCGCAGCTGGTTCCAGTTGTTGCGTTCCGGCGAAGTCACGACGCTGGTTGAGATCGCCGAGCGATATGGGTTGAGCGACAGCTATGTCCGCAACGTGCTGCCTGCGGCTTTCCTTGCACCCGACATTGTCACCCGCATTGTCGAAGGTCGCCAACCGCCGTCATTGACGGTTCGCAAGCTGCGCGAGTTGCTCCCCCTGCCCGCTTCCTGGGACGAGCAACGCGCGCTGCTGGACGCATAAACCGACGCGTTTGCGTCGTTTTTGCTTGCGTCGCAGCCAGCGTCAGACGATCTAGAACCCGCTCCCGAGATACGCGGGAGTGGGGCGTGGAAACCCCGATGTACTAACTCGGTCGCGAAGCAATTCGAGGCCGGGTGGCATGCGCGCATGTCCAGTCGGCTTCGGTCGATAAAGGCGCATGCGCCTGTGTGTACATCCAGGTTTCCAACATCCGGCTTCGGCCGCCGCCCCGAGAGGAACATAGGGGTGGCAACGAGCGAAGCCGTACCACCCCGCAACAGGGGGTGAGACATGCCATCGAAGGCAATGCGCTACATGCAGATCCTGCCGGCAATGCTGCTGGTCACAGGATGTGCCACGACCAACAAGATCCTGCGCAAAGAGCCCGAAGAGGTGTTCCGCGTCACCACATCACCCGACGAGGTCGTGAAGTGCCTTGAGGTGAACAACAACAAGCGCGCAATCGAGCGCGTAGACGGTGCCCGTGTCATCCGGATCCGCAACGGCTATGGCGGTGTCGAACGGGCGTTTTCGGTTTATCCCGAAGGAACGGGTAGCCGCATCGAAGTTCGCAAGGACTTCCTCGGCGGCATGCTGATCTACTGGCGACCATGTGTCGGCCTCAGCCCGAAGCCATAACCCATCCCCAGCGAACCCTGCAGGAAACCCGCTCATGCGCCCACGCGTCTTCAATCCGAACCGATATGCTGCAGTTTATGAGAACCCCACCAACGGCTGGCGCGAGGCAGCGCCCAAGCTCGCCTGGCTGTGGATGTTCCTGTTCGGCGTCTTCTACATGGCCGCCCGCAGCCTGTGGCGACCGCTGATCGTATCAATGCTGATCCTGATGGCCACGTCCATCATCATGTGGCCGCTTCTTATCTTCGTCGCTCCAGTCGTCTGGGTTGCAACCGCAGCGCAGGCGCAAAGCCTTATCCGCGCACGCTACATGCGCTTGGGCTGGAGCGAGATCGACCCCTATGAACAGGATGGCGTGACCTACTGAACGCAGTACAAAGGCGAATAGCGCATTACGCACCATCTGGGACGGAATATGCTGCCAGATGCGGTCGCCTCACCGACCCGTGGGTCCTGCTGGGTATGGCACCGTGCTCGATCTGGCGCAGCGGTCTTGAATCATCCAAAATGACCGCCTTCAATACGAGCCTCTCAGCACAGGGGTGCTGAGGGGTGAGACTGAAAACAAAGGATTTTCCAAGGGGTGCATCGCGCAACTAGGGCTGCAATTTTGGCATTTCCTGGGGGGTGCACCTCAAAAGCTCATCCATCAGCGCATAAGCTGCTTGATTTGAACGATTAATCCGCACCCCCCGGCTGCATTCACCATCGCAAACGCTGAACATCCTTTTGATTGGGGAACCGCTGTTGCGACGTCGAAGCCGCAATAAATGCGGCCAGAATGTGCGTGATGCACCATTCTCGACGGCAATTGCTTGGTCGGTCTGATAGGCGATGTAGCAACAGACCTGATCATTGCTGGACCTGCGGTAACGGCCCAACTTGACCGATGTTGCCTCCGGCGACCGCTTGTGCCGCGCAAACCACCGGACATCTCCCCCTTCCCCCAGCTCAGTATATTCCGCGAGCGAAGCCGCTTTCAAAATGCAGCAGGCTGTCGCTTTCTGCTTGCCAGCTACCAGTTATGTTGAATCGGAAGCGCCTGTCCGGCACACGGCGAGGCTGGCTACCAAGGGCTGAGACCAGCTCCTGCAAACGTTCCAGCTTCGCGTCATAGGTTTTCTGCCGCATCCTGAATGGGCGCCCATCGCCGATTTCATCTTCCAACTCTTCCAATTCCATCGTGATACGGACCGGACGATCAAGCAAAGCTGACCTGTTGCGAAAGCCAAAACATCTTGAGCAACGCCAAAATCTGTCGCAATACACTACGATATTTATACGTTGACCACACCGCTCGCATATATTAAAGTGTTGTCGGTTTCCATATCCAGTGAACTCGCTAGCCATCTCTAGTTCGATTTCAGTGGTCGAGCCTTCGCAGTAGGGAAGGTCTTGTATACGAGGCTTGAGGAGTAACCGTTGCTCGGTCTCCCATTCGAAGCGCAGCGTTCCGATGGCATGACCATCATGGTTGCGCCACAGGAGAATTGGACGATCGGTGTCCAATCTCGCATTCACCTGAGATATCCAGACGCGAGGGTATGCCTCGCTGAACCGCGGCTGATCCGGCTCATACATGGCGCTTCCTTTTTTTATATAGGTTCGACGCAAAGGCGGCGCAGAAAACTCCAAAACGCCGGGGTTTGGCCCTGATATCGCTTCGATCGCGAGGGGTGCAATAGACGGTTTCGAACCCGACGCCGTCCTCCGCCATCCGCACCGCGAATCCCTATACCTCAAGATACTCACGTCTCTCGCTCAGCGCGTCGAATACCGACCGGCAGACGTGCAAGACATCGTGCTTCCTGCCGTCCGGTGTCTCAACCACAACGGTCTCGGGACTATCTGACCACGTGCTGCCGTCCGAACAGTAAGAGCCGTCGCTGAACGCAGCGCCCTTATCCCGCTTGAGGTGTTCGTCCCGTAGCCCAACCAGTGCAGAGACCGGATGACGCGTGAGTTCAACGTGCGTTCCGGCGTTCGCGATAGCCCGAACCGTGTGAAATTCTGGAATCGTCGCTGCGATCTCGTCCGCAACCTCGTGGACTTTGTGTCGCCTGACGTGCACCACCACGTCTGCGAAGTGGTACAGGATGATGCAGCTTAAAATAGCCAGCTCGTAGCTTGCGGCTCAGCTTCAAAGCGCCGACAGAGCAGCCGTGCCAATTCGTTGAGGTAAACCTCAGGGTTTGAAAACGCCATTCATCAAGCTTTGCGGGCGTACGCACTAAGATCAAGCCCCGCTTGTTCAATTACAGTCGTACTTCGCCATGACCTAGGACACTCGCTCTCGATCTCGACCGATGGGCAGAGGCGAATGCCTTCGCCTGATACCGCACGATCGCGGGACAGCCTGAACCTTTGTTCCGTCCGATCCAGGCATATCGAGCAGCGCCGATCGCGTAAGCATAAACCCAATTTGTTTTTGCGATCTCCCCTATCCTTAACGTCGCGGTAACGCCCCTGCCGATAGCGCGTCCCGAGTGTCGTCACGAACGGCACATGGGGGAACGGCGGCGAATCCGTCGCGTTATTGGGGAAGATTCTCAGTGCAATTGTTCAAATCGGCGCTTGGTACGCTGCGTTGCGGCATTTCGACCGCTGCCTTGCTGGCCGCTACCGCATTCCCGGTCCATGCGCAGGAAGCTGTGCCGGCACCGGTCGCGACCACCGTCGACCCGGCCGCCGTGCCGCAGGGCGATGTCGCGGCGGACGCGCCCGCTCAACCGGGTTCGACGACCACCGCTCCGTCGACCGACGCCGGATTGCCCGCAACCATCGTCGTCACCGGCACGCTGTTCCGTGATTCGAATGCCAGCTCGATCTCGCCGGTGACCGTGCTGACGGCGGAGACCCTGGAGCGCGCGAACATCACCACCGTGCAGGATGCGATCCGCTCCGTCTCGGCCGACAGCGCCGGGTCGATCTCGACCGGCTTCCGCAACGGCTTCTCTGCCGGCGGCGCCGCCGTGTCGCTGCGCGGCCTCGGCGTGTCGTCGACCGTCGTGCTGATCGACGGGCTTCGCTCGGCCAACTTCCCGCTGAACGACGACGGCCACAACGCATATGTCGACCTGAACTCGATTCCGTTCAGCACCATCGACCGGGTCGAGGTGCTCAAGGACGGCGCGTCGTCGACCTATGGCGCGGACGCAATCGGTGGCGTCGTGAACCTCATCAGCAAGAAGCAGTTTCAGGGCGTCGAAGGGTCCGTCCAGGGCGGCACCACCAAGAAGGCCGATGGCGCGCGCTATCGCGCCACGCTGACCGCCGGCTATGGCGACTATCGCGAACAGGGCTTCAACTTCTATCTGAACGGTGAATACACCTACGACGCGTTCATCACGAACAACTCGCGCGGCTATCCGTTCAACACGCTCGACCTGCGTCCGAGCGGCCTGACCGACCGCAACCGCAACGACGACTCGCTGACCGCTCAGAACCCGCAGGCGGTCGTCACCCGCGTCAGCCAGAGCGATCTGAACGATCCGCTGTCGGGCAAGATCGGTGCGCCGCTGACCAACCAGTATCAGCTGCTCAATCCCGGTTCGTGCCCGTTCGGCACCTACACCGTGAACACCGCCGCTGCGCAGGGGACGGCATGCGCGCATAATATCCCGGACGAATATTCGATCATCCAGCCGCGGCAGGAACGCTATTCGACCACGGGCCGGTTGAGCGTCCGCCTGAGCGATAACCTCGAGATGTTCGCGAGCGGCAGCTACTCGCACTCCGAAGTCGACATCAAGGGCGCGCCCGCCGGCATTCGCCAGACCCAGCCGTTCGGCGCATCGGCGGCGGTAGCCTCCAGCAGCCCGGGCATCGTCCTGCCGGTCTATGTCTGCTCAACCGGCGTCAACTGCGCCACGGCGGCCGACCGGCGGCTGAACCCGAACAACCCCTATGCCGCCGCGTTCGCGAACAACCCCGGTCAGGGTGCCGCGCGCATTTATTATCTGTTCGGCGACATTCCGGCCAACAGCCATCGCTATGTCGACGTGTTCCGCACCACCGCCGGCATCTCGGGCGACTTGGGCGACGGGTTCAAGTTCCGGCTGAACGGCGTCTATGCCCGCGACAATTTCAGCGTGACGCAGCGCGGCTTCCTGAACATCAACGGCCTGCTGAATGCGATCAACACCGGCAGCTATAATTTCGTCAATCCGGAACAGAACAGGGCGGCGGTGCGCCAGCAAATCTCGCCCGACCGCACCACGCCGTCCTATTCGACGGTCGCGACCATCGGCGGATCGCTGCTGAAATCGGTCATGCCGCTGGCGGGTGGCGATCTGAATGTCGGCGCCGGCTTCCAGATCCGTCGCGAGACGTTGTTGAACCGCAACCAGAACCGCGACCTCAGCTATTACGGGCTGAACACGTCGTCGGCGCGGGGCGCGCAGACGGTGACTGCCGGCTTCTTCGAAATCGATGCGCCGTTCCTGCGCGAAATCGACGTCAATATTTCGGGGCGCTACGACAATTATTCGCAGGGCTATAGCCGCTTCTCGCCCAAGATCGGCATGAAGTTCATGCCGGCCGACCAGTTCTCGCTGCGCGCGACCTATTCGAAGGGCTTCCGCGCCCCGACCTTTGCCGAAAACAACCCGGCCAGCAGCTATTCGGGCTTCCTGCCCTTCACGCCGCCGGCCAGCTTCGTCGCGGCCCATCCGGGCAACCCGGCCTATACCAACACGTACAACATCGGCAGCGGCGCGATCGGCAACCCGAACATCCTGCCCGAAGTGTCGCGCAGCTTCTCGGCGGGGATGATCTTCAAGCCGGTCCGCTGGTTCAACGTGACCGTCGACTATTACAACATCAAGAAGTCGAACCTTATCGTCAGCGGCCCGCTGCGCGCCGAAGCGATCGCCGCCTATTATGGACAGACCAACGTGACCGCTGCCTGTGCCGCGCTTGCGGCAGTGGGCGACGGCTATCGCTGCAACGTCATCGATGCGCCGGACCCCGACAACCCCAACGCCCTGCCCCGCCTGCTCGTGTTCGACGCACCTTATGTCAACGCGAACTATCAGGTCAGCTCGGGCGTCGACTTCCAGGCCAATCTGAACGTTCCGGTGACAGACGAATTGCGCCTGATCAGCCGGCTCGACCTGACCCAGGTCATCAATCTCGATCTGGTGACCCCGGGCGGGGTCGTACAGAGATATGCCGGTACGCTCGGGCCGTACCAGCTGTCGTCGGGCGGCGGCACGCCGCGCACCCGCGGCAACTGGCAGAACTCGGTCGAAGTCGGCAATTTCGCGCTGACGGCGACGACCTATTATGTCGGTCGTATCAAGCAGGTCGCGGCGGACGACATCACGCCGGTCAACGGGGTAATCGACCTTTCGTGCAAGAATGCGCTGACGGCACAATGCTATATCCGGCCGTTCGTCTATGCCGACCTGAACGCAGCGGTGCAGGTGAACGATCAGTTCCGCTTCTTCGTCAACGTACAGAATGTGACCAACGCACGGGCGCCCCTCGCCTCCGGTGCCTATACCAGCAACCCGAACTATCTGAGCAGCTGGCATTATGCCGGTCTGGTGGGCCGGGCGTTCAGTGCGGGAGCGAACTTCAGCTTCTAAACTCGATGGTACAGTTTATGCGTATCGGGGCGATGTTCTCTATCGTCCCGATACGCATCGACTATACCTTCATCCGTCTTGTCTTTGCCTCCGACCGGAATCGGGCAAGATCATTGCCAATCGGCGCGCGCTGGTTCCGCAGATACGATGCGACTTGCGCGGCGGCCGTCCCTCGTCCGGGTGCGCAGTTCCACACGACCATTCACGGCAACCGGGCCGCCATAGCGTGTCCAGCTTCCCCCGGCGACGCGATATTCGATCGGCATGCCGGGCAGTTCGGCATTCGCCTCCAGTCGCCCGGCGACGACCCTCGCGCCCGGCGGCGCCAGACGATAGGTGATCCCGGCGGAGTCCAGCGCCGGCAACTGATCGGCCGCGCGTCTCGCAAAGTCGTGCCAACCCGTCAGCAATGCCGTCGTGTCGACCCTTGGATCGCCGTAGGCATAGCGGCTGCCCGGTACATAGGCCGGTTCCCATGTCGGCGTCGACCAACCCCGTTCGGCCAGCGCGAACAGGCGGGGGAACAGCATATAGTCGACCTGCGAATCGCGCCGGACCATCTCGCTCCATAGCTGCGCCTGAATGCCGCTGATCGAATTCCCGGACACAAGCGGTACGGCATCGGTAATCGTCGCCGGCCGATTGTTGATGTCGGTCGTCACCGCCGCATTGGCCGGCAGGTTGCCGGGCATGAAGGCGTACATCCTGAACAGGTCCAGCTCGCGCGTCGCCCAAGTCGCCCCCGGCTCGTCGGGCGACACCGCTTGCGGCATGTCGAAATAGGTAATGTCGGGGAGCGACAGCACGACGTCCCAGCCATGCCCGGCATGGGCATGCGCCTCACGCACCCCGCCATTGAACAATCCGCCCCAGACGAAGGAGCGCATGCGCTTCGGCAGCCTCGCTGGATCGGCATGGGTCAGCCCGTCGCTCCACGCAGCCGCCTCGATCCCACGGGCCGCCAGCATCGCCGATACCCGTTCCACGAAACGCGCGCCCAGTTCCTTGACCGGCGATCCGGTCCGCGCCGCCTCGGCAAGGCAGGCGGGCGATGCGGTCCATGCGCCTGCCGTTTCGTCCGCACCGATATGATAGAGCTTGAGCGGCACACCCGCCTGCGCATGCAACCGCGCCATTGCCGCCACCACCGTTTCCACGAAGCGGTAGGTCTGGGGGATGCAGACGTTCAGCGTGTTGTCGTCGTAATTCTGGATGCTGCGATAGCGCGTGGTATCGGCGGGTTCGACCAGGCGGTAGCGCTCGGCTTCCGCGATCCGCCCGGCGGCGGCGAGACGGTGATAGCGGACCTCCATCGCCTTGATCGCGGCGCGCGAATGGCCCGGCATGTCGAACGACGGAATGACCGTGATCTGCCGCGCCGTCGCCGCACGCAGGATCTCCAGATAATCGGCGGTCGTCAGATACCCGTTGGTCGCAGCATCACGCGCCGGATCGGCGCCCAATTGGGGCTGCAGGCAATCCGCGTCGGTCAGCGACAGACAGCGATAACCACCGATCGTCGTCAATTCGGGCAGTGCCGGAATCTGCATCCGCCATCCTTCGTCATCGCCCAAATGAAGGTGCAGCCGGTTGAGCTTCAGCGCCGCCATCTGTTCGACCAGCCGCAACAATTGCGCCTTGCCATGAAAGTTGCGCGCCAGATCGATGTGTAGCCCGCGATAGCCTAGGCGCGGTGCGTCGCTGATCGACAAGGGCGCGATGCGGCGCTGTTCCTGTCGTGCCTGCTGGACCAGCGAGCGCAGGGCGTAGGACGCACCGGCGGCGTCGCGCGCGACGATGCGGACACCGCTTGCGTCGATGTCGAGGCGATAGCCCTCCGCCGGCAATGCCGAACCGCCGACCGTAATCGCGACCGGCACCGGCCCGCTGCCGATACCTGCTGCGCCCAGCGCCGCCAGTGCCGGGCCGATGGCCGTGCGCGACACGCCCTTCGTCGCGATCCGCACCCCCCGCGTCAGGTCGAGCGGCGCTCCGTCGGGACGCCGCACCTGTGCCGGCAACGGCAGGATCGCGACACGGGTCGCGTCCGGCGCGGTCACCGCCGCACCGCGCGCGGCATAACGGTCGAACGCGCGGGCAGCGTTCAACCAGAAATTGCGATCCTCGGCATTGGTCGTCGCCAACCGCGCTTCATCGGTCAGTGGGGTGACATAGGGCAGCGTTTCCAGGCCGGTGTCCGGGTCGGTGCCGGGACGCGTCGCCGCGATCACGACCGGCGCGGTCCCCGGCGCCACGACCCACGCATTGGGCATGATGTACGACCGCGAGGGTAGCGGGATGTTGACGGTCAGGCGCAGGCGATAGCGTTGCCCCGGTTGCAACGTCACGCCCGACTTCGGCACGAACGCCGAAACATCGCCATTGACGTACCGCGTCTCGAACTCGGCGCTGTCGAGCGCCAGTACGCGGCCGATGATGCTGGTATGGATTTCCAGCCCGGCGGGGGGGACGATGCCGGCGGGCGTCGTGAGGTCGATATCGGCCACCGAACAACGGCGCGGCGGCGATGGCGCGTCGGTTGGCGGCGGTGCCGGCACCGCGCCGGGAAGCGGCGGACAGTCGTGCGCCCGGTTGTCCAGCACCGTCACCCGGTAGCCGAGCGTCGCGGCAAAGCGGTCGAGATCCGCGGACGGCGCGGCTGCGAACGCTCCGCCCGCGATCATCAGGGTGGTCAGCAAATATGATGGCACGGGCAGCCTCCTGTCGTTCGTCGCGGCGCCGGTACCCGCATCAACCCAAAGATTGTGTCGGATTAGATCGTCTTGGACAATGCAAATGCAGGATAATTCGTCGCCGTGCGTTCCGGCGCGGCGTGTTGCGCGTTGGTACCGCATAGCAGTCGCTCGCCCGGCGGGCGCCGCCCGACCAATTCAAAACGCTATGAATTCGTGGCTGATCCTGCGATCTCCCCGCGTCTGCGATCGCGGCAACCAAAGGGTCGCCGCCGGTCGCGCAGACAAAATCCGATCAACGCGTCCGGGGGAGAACAGGTTGATGACCACGATCGAAGCGCTCGCGCCCCCTGCCCCGCCGGTCGGCCCGACCGCCACCGGTCCGCGCGATCCGCGGGACCGGACGGGACGGCGGCTGCGGTCGCTGGACCTGTTGCGGGGGGTAACGGTGGCGGGGATGATCGCCGTCAATGCGACCGCCGGGGTGCAGGGGCTGGACGGCCCGGTGTTCGCGACGCTGCTCCATGCGGACTGGGTGGGGTTCACGCTGGCGGATGCCGTCTTTCCCGCGTTCCTGACCATGGTCGGGGTGTCGATCGCGATTTCCGCGCGCGGCGACGCGGCGAGTGCAGCGTCGACCCGGCGGGTATTGGCGCGCGCGGCCCGCATGATCCTGATCGGTCTGCTGCTCGGCCATATGTTCTTCCTTGCCGACTTCGATCGCTATGGCGTGCGCCTGCCGGGGGTGTTGCAGCGGATCGGTCTCGTCTTCGCTGCGTGCGCCCTGCTGTATCCCCGCATGACGACACGCGGGCGCGCGATCCTCGCCGGGGTGCTGTTGTTCGGTTACTGGCTATTGTGCCTGTTGCCGGTGCCCGGCGGTGGCGTCACCGACCTGTGGGTTCCGGGCCGTAATTTCGTGTCATGGGTCGATCGTGCCGTTTTCGGCGACTGGGCCTATGTAAAGGGGCCGGACGGCTTCGATCCGGAAGGGCTGCTCGGGACATTGCCCGCCATTGCGCAAGGGTTGCTCGGCACGCTGGCGGGGGATTATTTGCGACGCGGGCTGCCGGTTTCCGCAGCGGCCAAGCGTCTCGCCACGGCAGGCCTCACCGGGATCGTCGTCGGACTGGCGTGGGGCGTCGTCTTTCCGATCGCCAAGGGGTTATGGACCAGCAGTTTCGTCTTGTTGTCGACCGGGATCACCATCGTCCTGCTGGGCGCGTTTCATGCATGGTTCGATCGCGATGCGCGTCCGGCGACGACCGGCGATTTCTTCGGCGCGTTCGGCCGCAATGCGATCGCGGCCTATGTGCTGCACGAGCTTGCTTCGATTATCCTGCACGGCGATGCGATCCAGCTGCCGTTCACGATACTGGCGCCCGTCTTGGGGACGAAGGTCGCGGCCCTAGCACCCGTTGCGATCTTCGTCGCGCTGATATGGTGGCCGATCGCCTATATGGACCGACGCGGATGGTATCTGCGGGTCTGACGACGGATCGCCGGCACGGACGACACAGCGGACAGCCACGCATGCCGTTCGATCGCCCGCGGAAAATGGCCGACGATCGAACAGGGAGAGCAGGGTTGATCTTCCTGTAATTCATCGAATGCCTCGGCCGCTCGATCACTGGCGTTACCTTCGGGGAAAGATCTGCATTCCGACGAAAATGACTTTCGCCGCGAGTAACCGGGTTCGATAAATGGTATCGCTTTCCGCCCCGCCCGGCGCCGATCCCGACCGACGCGACGGGATCGACCGCCCAGATGATCCGGTTCGTGACGCGCTCTCTCGCCGTTTTGCGACCAGCCACCGACCCGCCGTCACGATGCCGCGTCTCACGCGATGACGGCCATCGGACAATTTCGTGTGGCGACAGCAAAATGTCATCCGATCGAATGATCGCCGGTTGACAGACGCTGCGCCGAATAGAATAACCAATTTAATTAAATCGATCGGGCGGCGTTGAACCGTCCGACTACACATGGGGAGAGGTCAGATGCGCCACGATTCGTCGACGGTAGTTCGTTCGGTATTGCTCAGCGCGGTATCGGTGTTTGGCTTGGCAGCATCGGGTGGCGCCTGGGCGCAGACCGCAGCCGGCAATACGCCCGCAGCGTCGGCGACGCCCGCCGATGCGGTCGCAGCGCCGGAACAGGTCGACGGCACGGGCGACGATATCGTCGTTACCGGCATCCGTGCATCGCAGGCACGCTCGGTCGAAATCAAGCGCAACGCCGCCAGTGTCGTCGAGGCGATCAGCGCGCAGGACATCGGCAAGCTCCCCGACGTCACCATTTCGGACTCGCTGCAGCGCATTCCGGGCGTTCAGATTCGTCGCGAAGCGGGTGAAGGCGGCGCGGTCAACATCCGCGGCCTGCCGCAGGTCACCACGCTGATGAATGGCGAACAGTTCCTCGGCGCCAATTCGGTGACGACGGTGCAGCCGAACTTCACCGACATCCCCTCGCAGCTATTCTCCGGCGCAACGGTGTTCAAGTCGCCGACCGCCTCGCTGCAACAGGCCGGCCTGTCGGGTACCGTCGATCTGCTGACCCGCCGCCCGATGGATTTGAAGCGGGGCCTCACCCTCGCCGCCGCCGCCGAAGGGCAATATGGCGACCGGACCGAGAAGTGGAACCCGTCGGCCAACGGCCTCGTCGCCTATCATGGCGAACGCTTCGGCGTGCTGGTGTCGGCGGCGTACAGCGATCTGACGCTTGCGAACAGCTTCCGGGGGCTTCAG
The DNA here is from genome assembly GCA_036946325.1 of Sphingomonas paucimobilis. Lineage (GTDB taxonomy): Bacteria > Pseudomonadota > Alphaproteobacteria > Sphingomonadales > Sphingomonadaceae > Sphingomonas > Sphingomonas paucimobilis_A. Next base: position 835,909 of record JAQIJL010000001.1, on the reverse strand, counting down.
GATTACGGCGTCGCGCTGAACAACGAAGGCGGCAGTGCCACCAATCAGGGCGCGTTCGCCGTCGGCAACAACGGTGTCAGCCGTGGTCGCCCGGTCCGCAACGGTGCCGGCACGATCATCGGTTATGACGTCAACGGCGATGGCGATGCCAACGATGCGTTCATCACGCCGCAGTCGCACACCGCGTGGAACCGCATCACCGACCGCGAGCGCTTCGGCGCCAACGCCTCGCTGCAGTTCGAGATCAACGATGCGCTGAAGCTGACCGCCGACGCCTTCTACACCCGCCAGACGCAGTATGACCGTACCGCCGGCTTCCAGTTCCAGAATGTCGACTGGCTGTCCTCGCCGTTCCTGCCGACGACGACGCGCGATACCGGCGCGGTGGTGAACAGCTACAACGTCAACACGGTGCAGCAATACACCTACAGCCTGCCGAGCTTCGACAGCTATTCGGAAACCTTCCGTACCAAGAGCGAATCGCAGAATTACAATCTTCAGCTCGACTGGCAGCCGAGCGACCAGTTCAAGGGCACGATCCGCGGTATCTATGGCAAGGCATCGCGCAAGCGCGACCAGGCCTATACCCAGTTCAGCCTGACCAACGGGACGCAATGGGCCTATAATGGCGTCGGCAACTATCCGGCATCGCTCGGCGGCGACCGTCAGTTCAATCCTACCGGCTATCAGATCTACAGCCAGACGGCGACCGTCGATTATTCGAGCGGCGCGCCGGTGTTCGGCTTCTCGCCCGCGTTCCTGGCGCAGGCATCCGATCCGTCGCGCTATGGCCTGAAGACGATTTCGTCGGAGGGTAACCAGTATCAGAATGGCGACCTGTGGGCGGTTCGCGCCGATGGCGAATATACCGCCGACAATGGCGTCAAGCTGGCGTTCGGTGGCCGCTATGGCGAACGCAGCGTCGACCAGTTCACCTTCGACCGCGTGTCGCCCTTTTATGCCGGCAACACCGACAATCCGGCCAACCCGGCGGGCGGCTGTCTGGTCAAGTGGAAGGCGTTCGACGTCAACCTGAACGACAACAAATGCGCGGTGCGCGATGCGCAGGGCAACGCCTATACCGCCGGCTATACCCGGCAGGCGACCGACCAGATCTTCGCCGGTCTGATCAAGCAATATGCCCTGCCCGCCGGCGGCACCCCCGCCCTCTATGCGCTCGACCCGCATGCGATGGACGACAGCGAGGCGTGGCAGAACAAATTCTACCCCGGCAGCCAGAATCTGGTGAACCCGGCCGACAGCTTCACGGTCAACGTCCGCCAGATTTCGGGCTATGGACAGGTGTCGGGTGAAGGCGAACTGTTCGGCATGCCGTTCCGCGCCAATGGCGGCCTTCAGGTGGTCAACACCCGGCTGAACGTGCGGCAGAACATCGTCGGCGCGCCGCAGCCCTACGGCGTGTCGGGTGTCGATGCCGGCGACGTCACGACGCAGCGGGAATTCACCGACTTCCTGCCGGCCTTCAACGTCGCGTTCGACCTCACGGACAAGCTGCGCGCCCGCGCCGCCTTCTCGAAGACCATGACCGTCCTCGACTTCCTGCAATGGGGCGGCGGTCTGAACGTCAACTATGCGATCAATACGCAGGTGAACCCGGCCCGGTTCGAGGCGCGGACCGCGGATTCGCGCGGCAACCCGAACCTCAACCCGTGGCGCGCGACCAATGCCGAGGCCAGCCTCGAATACTACACCGGGCGCTCCAGCCTGGTTGCGGTCGGCGCCTTCTACATCTCGGTCGACAGCTTCATCACCACCACGACCGAAATCCGCAACGACATCCCGGACAATGACGGCGTGATCCGTCGGCCGGTGGTGACCAACACGCTGGCACAGGGCGAAGGCGGCACGCTGAAGGGGATCGAGGCGTCGGCCCGCCAGTCGCTGGCCGATTACGGCGTGAACGGCTTCCTTGGCGGGTTCGGTGTCGATGCCAACTACACGCTGTCGCTCGGCGATGCCGGCCTGGTCGATCTGGCGGGCAACAACCAGCCGTTCCAGGACAACAGCAAGCATCAGGTGAACGCGGCCTTGTGGTTCGAGAAATACGGGTTGCAGGCACGCGTCGCCTATAACTACCGCTCGAAGCGGCTCGCCTCGTCCAACTATGGCGGCATCCAGGGTCTTGCCCAGTACCAAGAACCGACCAACTATCTCGACGCGTCGATCAGCTACGACGTGACGCCGCAGTTCAGCCTCTATGGTCAGGCATCGAACCTGACCGGAGAGACCGAACGCTATTATCTGACGTGGCAGGATCAGGTGTTCAACGAAAACATCTACGAACGCCGCTTCATCGCCGGCGTCCGCGCAAAGTTCTGATCGACCGGCACGTTCGTCCCCCGTCGCGGTCGCGCAACGCCGCAGCCGCGACAGCGGGCGAACGGTCGGTTACGGATCGAACGGAACGAAGGGGGAGGACGGATGCCGCACGAACCGGTTCGATCGATCGTCATCGTCGGCGGCGGGACGGCGGGGTGGATGGCCGCCACCTATCTCGCACGGCGGCTTGCCCATCTGAACCTGTCGATCACCGTCGTCGACAGCGCGGCGATCGGCACGGTCGGCGTCGGCGAAGCGACGGTCCCGGCGATCCGGGATTTCCTGTCGGCGATCGAGCTGGGCGAGCCGGATGTGCTCCGCGAAACCGGCGGTACGATCAAATACGGCATCCGCTTCGACGGCTGGGGTGGTGACGGACATCGCTTCTTCCACCCGTTCGGCCTGTACGGCGTCGGCGCGCAGGGCGTCGCCTTCCATCATTACTGGCTGAAACTGAACGCCATCGGTCGCGCAGGTCCGCTCGCCGACTATTGCCTCGCCACGCAACTGGCGCGCAACGGCCTGTTCCTGCCGCCGGCCGATCGGCCCGCCAACGATCTGGGCGTCTTCAACTTCGCGCTGCATTTCGATGCGGCAAAGTTCGCCGCGCTGCTGCGCCGCCTCGCCATCGCCAACCATGTCACCCATGTCGACGGACGGATCGTCGATGTCGCGGCCGATCCGGCGCGTGGCCATGTAACCCAAGTGACGCTCGACGACGGGCGCACCATCGCCGGCGACCTGTGGATCGACGCCTCCGGATTTCGCAGCCTGTTGCTCGGCGACGCGCTGGGCGTCCCCTATGTCGACTGGCGGCACTGGCTACCCTGCGACCGTGCCGTCGCCATTCCCTGCAAGGCCGGCCCCGGAGACCCTACCCCCTATACCGTGGCCACCGCGCGCGAGGCGGGATGGCAATGGCGCATCCCGCTGCGCCACCGCATCGGCAACGGATCGGTCTATTGCAGCGATTTCCAGTCGGACGACGATGCCGAAAGCGCGCTGCTCGCGACGCTGGAGGGCGCACCGCTCGCCGACCCCAACCGCCTGCGTTTCGTTACCGGTCACCGGGCGCGCTTCTGGAGCGGCAATGTCGTCGGGCTGGGCCTCGCCTCGGGTTTCCTCGAACCGTTGGAATCGACCAGCATCTCGCTGATCCAGTCGGGTCTCGAACGTTTCGTCGCGCTTTTCCCCGACCGCGACTGCGATCCCCGCCTCGCCGCCACCTACAACCGGCAATCGGTGCTGGAATTCGAACGGCTGCGCGACTTCCTGTTCCTTCACTACCTCGCCAACGGCCGCGACGAGCCGTTCTGGCAGGCCATTCGCGCGGTCGAACCGCCGGAACCCTTGCAGATCAAGCTGGACGCATGGCGTTCGGGAGGAGAATTCGTGCGCAACGAGTGGGATACGTTCCAGGACCCGAGCTGGTTGAGCCTGTATGCCGGGTTCGGCGACCTGCCCGTGCGCCATTCGCCGCTGGTCGATGCGATCGGCGAGGACGATCTGGTCGACAGTTTCGCCCGGATGCGCGCCGCCATCGCCAAGACGCTGGCCCATGCCGAACCGCATGGGCGCTTCCTCACCCGGGTGGCGGGCGCATGAGCGGCGCCACCCACACCCGCGCGGTCGTCGCGATGAGTCTCGGCGGCCTGCTGTTCGGGTTCGACACCGCCGTCATCTCCGGCGTCACCGACGCGCTGCGCAGCAACTATGCCCTTTCCGAAGCGGGCCTGGGCTTCGCCGTCTCCGCGGCGCTTTGGGGTACGCTGGTCGGCGCATTGTTCAGCGGCGCCCCGGGCGACCGCTGGGGCAGCCTTGCGGTGCTGCGCGTCATCGGGCTGCTCTATGTCGTGTCGGCAATCGGTTGCGCGATCGCCACGACGCTGACCGGCTTCGTCGCGTTCCGCCTGCTCGGCGGCCTTGCGATCGGCGCGTCGTCGGTACTGGTCCCGGTCTATATCGCCGAGATCAGTTCGGCGAAGCGGCGCGGGCTGCTGGTCGGGCTGTTCCAGTTCAACATCGTCGCCGGCATCCTCGTCGCCTATCTCAGCAACTATCTGGTCGCGCAGATCGTGGCACCCGACCTCGCATGGCGGTGGAAGCTGGGCGTGGCGGCGATCCCGGCCGCGCTGTTCCTCGTGCTGCTGACCGGCCTGCCGCAAAGCCCCCGCTGGTTGACCGCGCGGGGCCGTGACGAGGACGCGGCGCGGGCCGCCGCCCGGCTCGGCCTCGATGCGATCCCCGCGGCGGAGACGGGGGGCACCGGCCGACTCGACTGGCGCATCCATCGCCTGCCGATCCTGCTCGCCATCGCCATCGGCCTGTTCAACCAACTGTCGGGGATCAACGCGATCCTCTATTATCTGAACGACATCTTCGCGGCGGCCGGCTTCACCGGCGTATCGGGCGATGTGCAGGCGATCGCGATCGGGGGCGCGAACCTGATCGCGACGGTCATCGGCATGGGCGTGATCGACCGGGTCGGCCGCAAGCCGCTCCTGATCGGCGGCGGCATCGTCACTGCGATCGCCCTTGCCGGGGTCGCGCTCGTCTATATGGGCGCCGCATCGCCCGCGCTGCTGCTGCCGCTGCTGATCCTGTTTATCGCCGCCTTCGCCATGTCGCAGGGCGCGGTGATCTGGGTCTATCTCAGCGAAATCTTTCCGACCGAGGTGCGCGCCCGTGGACAGGCCATCGGCAGCGCAACCCACTGGGTCGCCAATGCCGCGCTATCCTTTGCCTTTCCGCTGATCGCGCAATGGGACCGCGCCCTGCCCTTCTGGGGCTTCGCCGCGGCGATGCTGTTGCAGGCGCTGCTGGTCTGGCGGCTTTTCCCCGAAACCCGTGGCCGCGATCTCGAAGCGATCAGCGCCGACCTGACGAAAAGGACGATTGCATGAAACTCGGAATCATCGCCGCGCTGCTGGGCAGCGTTGCCTTGACCGGTGTCGCCGGCGCGCAGGTGCCGGTGAACGGCGGTCCGTATAATGCCAGCTTCCTGACCGGCGGCATCGGCATCGAACGCCCGGTGGAGGGGCCGGTGACGCAGGCCGGCGCACCCTACAGCGTGACCTTGTGGGTGAAGGGCGATGCGCGACAGGCGGGCATGGTGCCGCTGGTGGCGCTGGGCGATGCGCGGGTCCTGGCGCTCAGCGATGGGCGGCTGACGCTGACCGATGGCGGCGCGACGCTCGGCGGTCCGGCGATCGCGCCCGGCCGCTGGACGCAGGTCGCCGCCGTGTCGGACGGCAGCCGCGCGACGCTATACGTCGACGGTCGCCGGGTCGCGACCGGTGCGGTGCGCTCCGGCGCGACCAACGGCGTGCTGCACGTCGCCCGCGCGGTGCCGGGCCGCTCGCATTTCGGCGGTACGCTGGTCGGGGTGACCCTGCACGACCGCGCGCTGTCGGCCACCGACGTCGCTGCAATGCCGCGCCCGGACTTCGCCAATGTCCAGTTGTGGGAAGTCGGCGTCACCTGGCCGTTCCAGAAACAGGCCAATATCGGCCTGACCCAGCAGCAGGACCCATGGACCCTGCCGCAATCGAAGGGGGATGCCTATAGCGCCCCGGTCGCCAAACCGCTGCCGAACGCCCCCGCCGTACAGCCGATCGCGCCGGGCCGGTGGCAGATCAATGGCTGGCAACTGGCCGCCGCTCCCGACGTGGTCGGTGACGGCGCCGCCCTGTCGCGGCCGGGCAATCCCAGGGGCGACTGGCGCGCGGCGACCGTGCCGGGGACGGTGTTGCAGACGCTGGTCGATCGCGGCGTCTATCCCGATCCCTATTACGGTCTGAACAACCTCAAAATTCCCGAAAAGCTGGCGCGGCAGGATTACTGGTATCGCACCCGCTTCACCGTACCGGTCGAGGCGGCGGGCAGGAAGACGACCATCGTGTTCGGGGGCATCAACTATGCCGCCGACATCTGGATCAACGGCACGAAGCGCGGTACGACCCGCGGCGCGTTCATCCGGGGCCAGTTCGACTTCGTGCCGGTCGCCGGCGAAAATGTGATCGCGGTCCGGGTCTCCCCGCCGCCGCATCCCGGCATTCCGCACGAACAATCGGTCGCGGGTGGCGTCGGCGAGAATGGCGGGCAACTGGCGATCGACGGGCCGACCTTCGTCGCGACCGAGGGGTGGGACTGGATTCCGGGCATCCGCGATCGCAACACCGGCCTGTGGCGCCCCGTCGAGCTGCTGGCGCATGGAGCGGTCCGCATCCTCGATCCGCAGGTCGTCACCGACCTGCCCCTGCCCCGCACCGACCGCGCCGACGTGCATGTCACCGTTCCGATCGACAATAGCGGCCCGGCCGGCCAGGTGACGGTAAAGGTCGCATTCGAAGGCGTCAGTGTCGAAAAGACCGTGACCGCCCCGACCGGGCGGAGCGAGGTTCGCTTCGCCCCCGCCGATTTCCCCGCACTGCGCGTCGCCAATCCCAAACTGTGGTGGCCCAACGGCTATGGCGAGCCGCATCTCTACCATGCGACCTATCAGGTCAGCGACGCCGGCGGGGTGTCCGACATCAGGGCGCAGCGCTTCGGCATCCGCGAAGTCAGCTACGACCTCTCGCTTTTCGATGCCGCCGGGCGCTTACGCCGCGTAAACGTGCAGACTACCGATGGCGGTCTGGCGGGGCAGAAGCTGATCGACGTCCGCCACGGCGCGATCAAGCAGACGCCGACCGGATGGGCGGAATCGCTGACCCCGGCGGGTGAGAAGTCGACGGGGGTGGCGGTAATCACCGAAACCCTGCCCGAACCGCATCTGACCATCCGCGTGAACGGCGTGCGGATCGCCGCGCGTGGTGGCAATTGGGGCATGGACGACGCGATGAAGCGGGTCAGCTATGACTGGCTCGCTCCCTTCTTCCGCCTCCAGCGCGAGGCGCACATGAACGTCATCCGCAACTGGATGGGGACGAATACCGAGGAGGAGTTCTACGATCTCGCCGACGAAAACGGCATGATGATCCTGAACGACTTCTGGCAATCGACACAGAATTTCCAGATCGAGCCGGACGATTCCTCGCTGTTCCTTGCCAACGCACGCGACACCATCGCGCGCTATCGCAATCATCCGTCGATCATCCTGTGGTTCGGCCGCAACGAAGGCGTCCCTTATCCGGCGCTGAACGAGGGGTTGGACGATGCCGTGTTCCAGCTCGACGGCACGCGCTGGTTCACCGGATCGTCGAACGTGGTGAACCTGCAAGGCTCCGGCCCGTACAACTACCGCGCGCCGGAGGGCTATTTTACCGACCTCGCCACCGGTTTCTCGGTCGAAACGGGGACGCCCTCCTTCTCGACCGCCGAATCCATCGCGTCCTATGTGCCTGTCGCCGACCGCTGGCCGCTGGGCGACGTGATGGCCTATCACGACTGGCATTTCGGCGGGAACGGCGACACGAAAACGTTCATGCAGACGCTGGCCACGATGTTCGGCCCCGGTAAGGATTTCGCCGATTTCGAGCGCAAGGCGCAGATGATGAACCTCGAAACGCACAAGGCGATGTACGAAGGGTTCCTCGGGCATCTGTGGACCAGGAACAGCGGACGGTTGCTGTGGATGACCCATCCGGCCTGGCCGTCGAATGCGTGGCAGATCTATTCGTGGGATTACGATACCCACGCCGCCTATTATGGAGCGAAAAGGGCCGCCGAGCCGCTGCATGTCCAGCTGAACCTGCCCGGCAACGAACTGGTCGTGCTCAACACGACGCAGGCGGATGCGAAGGGGCTGACCGCCCGCGTCCGGGTGGTCGGGCTGGACAATGCCGAGTTGTTTACGCGTACCGACCGGGTCGACGCGCTGTCGAACCGGGCAACGCCGCTGGCCGCCGTTCCGCTCGACCGGCTATATGCTGCGCATCCCGTGGTGCTGGTGCGGCTGACTCTGTCCGATGCGGCGGGCAAGCCGGTGTCGGAGAATTTCTACTGGCGCGGGCGCGACGCGGCGTCGTACCAGGCACTGAACGCACTTCCCCCGGCGACGCTTGCTACGCAGGTGGCGGCGGCGGTGGTCGACGGTGACGATCGCATGATCTCGGTCACCCTGTCGAACGACGGCCCGGTCGCTGCGTTGAACGCCAAGCTGACGCTGCTCGGCCCCGACGGCAACCGCATCCTCCCGGCCTTCTACAGCGACAACTATATCTCGCTACTACCCGGCGAACGGAAAGCGATCTCTATCCGCTACCCCAACAGTATTAAGATTGCCCAACCCACGATACTCCTCCAAGGATGGAACCTACCCAGAAATAATATTACCAAGTAATTTCTGAGTTTTGTCTTTGGATTTGAACCTTTAAAGGCAACTTGCAAAAACATTTCTACTATTAGACCATGTCCGCTGGCTTCTCATAACAGGGTGTGATTCATTGTTCGGCAATGAACAATGGATCAGCTACCGTATTGGGTACGGGACGGTCCTTCAGTCCGGGAATGCATGGCGTGCTTCGTCGCTACGTCGAACGGGGTTCCGGCCATGCTCCAGCGGTAGAGCTGTAGCAGGCCCTGTGCGATATTGCGGGCAGCGAAACGCTTCGGTCAGGCGTAGCAGCGTATCGGTGACTGTGTGCGGATCCAGCGGAGCGGAAGCCTCGCGCAAGCGAGCTTCCGGGCCGGCGATCGGCGGGAGCGCATTGCCCTCGTTCTTAAGCAGCACGAACGCATGTTCCGCCGCGATCTGCGCCCCACGACGATGGGTGAGGACAGCCCCATACGGAATTCCCGACCAAAATGCGACGGGGCGCTCGATCGACTATCGCCTCCCTCAACTTGCCAGCGTGGCCTTTTCCGCCAGCGTCATCGCGCCCGGCAGCAGGTCGGTGCGCCGTTCGGCGCTCGGCCGTGCATTCATCCAGGGTTGCGCCGCCGTCGTTGCCAACCAAGTGGCAAGCGGCGATCAATAATGAACGCCTTAGCCTCCAGCGCCAATGCACCGGCCTCCACCATGATGCCGCGCATTCCGATCCTGCCCCCTTGTCCTCATCCTACTTCTTGACCGGAAGCGTCGCCAGATCGCGGTCGATCGTCGCCAGCAATTGGTCGGTGAACTGGCCGGGCAGATAGGTTTGCAGCCCATAGAGCGTCGTGCCACGCGCCATTTCGAGCTGCGGGTTCCTGAGGAAAGCGGGGACGTGCCGCTCCAACACCGCGCGGGTGGCCGGATTGTCGAGCAACTCACCGATCGGCGTCGTTAGCGTGGTATAGCGGCCCGACGCCTTCGCTGCCGCCAGCGCCTGTGCCCCGCGGTCGATCTCAGCGCCCCACGGATCGCGCGCTACCACGATCTTGCCGTCCGCGGCGAAGTCGGCGAGCGTGTCGTTGGCGCGGGTGTAGCGCGGCCATTGCGGCAACGTGCTGCCATTCGGATCGCCGTGCTTGACGAAATTGGCGAGATAGCTGCTCATCGCTTCACCGACGCCCTCGTCCTTCGCGGTCGTTTGCGCGCCATATTTGATGCGGACGGTATCGAAGAAATAAGGGATGTCGGTCGCGTGCTGCGCCCCGCCCTTCCCGACCGAATCGGCAACATAGGAGAAGCGATAGCTCCAGACCGGCTCGCCCTTGTCGGCGATCATCGCCGATGCCTCGCGCCCGCCGGCGATCATGAAGCCGCTCTTGCCGCCGATATCGGCGCTGGTCGCACCGATCATCATCGGCATCGGCGCGAAACGATCCTGCTCATACGCCTTGCGTACGTCGACCACGACTTTGCCGTCGACGAACGGCCCCGAATTGGTCGGCGGCGCGCCGGCCCGCCCGGACATCTGCGCCATGTTCAATCCGTCGAGCACGTCCTCCGCCGACAGCGCCCGCAACCGTTGCAGGGCGTCGGGAGCGGCGGGGTCGATGCCCTTGGTCCGGGCAAAATTGCCACCAATCTTTTCGACATCCGCCAGCGTGTTCCCCGTAAACGCCTTCGCATCGCCGCCAGACATCACCACCGCCTTGCTGAACAGCCCCTTGGCCTCGGGCGAGGTGACCAGTGCATGGACCGAGATGCCGCCGGCGCTCTCACCCGATACGGTTACGTTCGTCGGATCGCCGCCGAACGCAGCAATGTTGCGCTTCACCCATTGCAGTGCCGCAACCTGATCCATGATCCCGTAATTGCCGAGCCGCCCGCCATCGGCATTCTGCGTGGTCAGTTGCGGAAGTGCGAAGGTCCCGAAGCGGCCGAGACGATAGTTGAAGCTGACGAACACCACGCCCTTCTTCGCCATGTTCGCGCCGGCATAGGTCGGCGGCGAAGCACCACCGTTCACGAAGCCTCCGCCATAGATCCATACGAGCACCGGCAGCTTGCCCTTGGCCCCCGCTGGCCGCCAGACGTTGACGTAGAGGCAATCCTCGGCCGGCGTGGTGCCGAGCGGAGCCGCGTCGCTTGGGAACGGCTTCTGCATGCAGTCGGAACTGTAGCGGGTGGCGTCGCGGTCCCCGGTCCATTTCGCCGCCGGTTGCGGCGCGCGCCAGCGCAGCGGGCCGACGGGCGGCGCCGCGAACGGTATGCCCTTCCAGCTTTCGACCCCATCGGCGCCCTGTCCGCGGACGACACCGTTTTCGGTGCGGATCGTCGGGCCGGCGGGCTGGGCCGCGGCGGGAATGGCGGTCAGCGCGGTGGCGAGGATAAGGGCTTTGGTCATGCGGTTCATCGGTGTGATCCCTTACGGAAGCCGGGCTAGGAGGTGGAGCAGGCCCAAGCGCCGTCGAAAGTAGCGGCAGCAGGGGTCAGATTGAAAGCGTTGCCGTTTGAAGGATCTAAGTGGCTAGCTTCCCGCCGCCGCCCGCCTGCCATTTCGCGATCTCAAATCTTGCAACTGCCTTGGTCGAACCCGACGACGTCGGAGACCTTACTCAACCGCCGGATGTGAGCGCTCCGCTTCCACCAAACTAACATGCGGGAGAATCTCATGGTGCCGACCGAACTGACGGACGCCCGCCGGTTGCGCGTTCCCGAAATCTGGTCCCGAGTGCATTTCCTCGAAACTGTCAGGTGAAGACTCAAAAACGGGAAAACCGCGACCGTCCGAGGCAGCGCGTCTCGGACGCGGGATCGGCACGGCGACCCTAGTAAAAGCGTTCGACCATCTCCGTCACAGCACCATGACCGCTCGCGCGCGGATGCTTAGGGGCGCTGGTAGCATAGTGATCCCGTGCTGGACAGTAAGGGGCCGGGCGAGACCCTGCTTTATAGTCTGTGGATCAGCATTGGTCCTAAGCCCGTCAACTCCGGTCAGGGCATCGCGACGATTACCGTCCATCGTTAAAAGGAACGACCGCACCTCACTCCACGTCGGCGCCGCCTGACAACAGGACGCCGGTATCCAGATCAAGTCCCAGCGAATCCTCCCGCGACCATGTCGTTTCCGATCCGTCGAGGCCCTGATAGCTGCCACCCATCTCGTTCGCCAATTCGAGTTCGAGTGCCAGTCCCTGCTCGACCGACAGGCCGGCTTCGAGTGATCCGCCATCGGCGGCGCCCGTCTGGCTGTCGGTGCTCGCCGGCGATGCCGCCTCCGACCCGTCGTCGAAGATACCGGACAATATGCCTGCCATGGTGAAGGCCTCCTATTCCTGTCTGAAGCTACGGCTGACCGCATCGCTGAGCGGTGCGAAGATATAGTCGAAGATCGTGCGTTCCTGCGTGCGAATGGTCACGCTGGCGGGAATACCCGGCTGCAACGCCACATTCGCCGTCTGTAATGCCGCCGGATCGACCAATTTGATCTGCGCCCGGAAATAGCCCTGCCCGTTCGGCCCGGCGATCCGACCGGGCGACAGCGTCACGACCTGCCCATCGAACGTCGTCCGACCATGCGGATTGACTGTCGAAAACCGGATGGTGGCGATCTGCCCGACCTTCACGTCGTCGATGTCGGCCGGCGACACCTGCGCATCGATCAGCAGCATCCGGCCCGACGGAACGATTTCCATGACGGTCCGGCCGCCCGACAGCACCATGCCCGGCCCGATCGCCGTCAGCCCCGACACCCGCCCGGCGGCCGGCGCACGCAGTACGTCCTGATCGGCGACATAGCGGGTGGTGTCGAGTTGCGGCAGCACCTGGGCCAGTTGCTGGCGGACACCGTTCAGCTGCGACGCCAGTTCCATATTCTCGCTATCGGCGATGCGGTTGCGCGCGATCGCGGCCTGATTGACCGACGCCAGCCCGGCGGCACGATCGGCGATCAACTGCGCCTGATTGCGTTCCAGCGACCGGATCGTCGTCTTGCGCGCAAAGCCCTTGGCATAAAGTTCGCGATAGTCGCGCAGTTCGTCGGTTATCAGCGCGAGTTGGCGCCCCGCGGCGGCGTGCTGCGCCTGGGCAGCGGCCAGTGCCTCTGCGCTCGTCGAACGGTCGGCCGCGAACACCGCCTGCCGCCGCGCGAACAGTCGCCGCTCCGCCGCCATCGCCTCCGCCACCACCGGATCCTCGCTGCGGCGGGTCAGCGCCGCCGGGAAGGTCAACGCCCTCCCCGACTGTTCCGCGACCAGTCGCGCTTCCTGCGCCAGCAGTGCATCGGCGCGCGACTGCGCCTGACGCAGCTGCCCGCCCGAACGGACACCGTTCAGTCGGATGAGCGGTTGACCGGCTGCCACCTGCTGCCCCTCGCGCACCAGTACCTGCGTCACGATCCCACCGCCGACCGGCTGGATCGCGACCTTGTCGCCCGCCACGCTGACCTCGCCGGGCGCGATCGCCGCGCTGGACACGGGGGCGACCAGCGCGAAGCTGGCGAACAACAGAATGCAGAGCAGGCCGACGATCAGCCCGACGCGGATCACCCGGTCCGATTTGTCGAGCGGTTCGATGTCGAGCTGACGCATCCGCCGATCGATCGTCCGCCGTGGCAGCGACGGAGCGGCCCCGCCGCCGCCTGCCGAGCCGCCGAGCGATTCAGCGCCGGTAAAGTCGAGCTTCATGGATCAGGCTCCTACCGGTTCGCGCGCGATCGACCGCACCAGCTCGGTCCGCACCTTGCGGAACACACGGGCGCGGGGACCATCGAGCTGCAATTCGCCGTTGGACAGCACCAATACCCGGTCGACATGCGCGATCGGATTGAGCCGGTGCGCGACGAGGATGATCGTGCTGCCCTCGCTCTTGAGCGTCTTGAGCGCTTCCGCCAAAGCCTCCTCGCCATCCTGGTCGAGATGGGCGTTGGGTTCGTCGAGTACCAGCAGTCTGGGCGATCCGAACATCGCCCGCGCCAGTCCGATGCGTTGCCGCTGCCCACCCGACAGGCCCGCGCCGCCTTCCGACACGCGCGTTTCGTAGCCGTCGGGAAAGGCCATGATCATGTCGTGGACGTTGGCGCGTCGGGCGGCGGTAATGACCTCTTCGTCGCTCGCCTGCGTGAAACGCGCGATATTCTCGCGGATCGTGCCGGGGAACAGGCCGACGGTCTGCGGCAGATAGCCGACCAGCCGCGACAGGCTTTCGGACGTCCAATGCCGTCCCTCGACCCCGCCGATCACGACACGCCCCTGTTGCGGGCTGGTGATCGCGACCAACATCCGCGCGAGGCAACTCTTGCCCGCACCGCTCGGACCGACGATGCCGATCGCCTCGCCCGACCGGATGGTGACGTCGATGTCGCTCAACGCCGGCTTCTTGGCGCCGGGCGGCGTATAGCTCGCGCCGCGGATTTCGATGCCGATATCGTCGTCGGGAACCTCGACCTTCAGGTCCGGCGGCGGTGCCAGTTTCAGCATCTTCTGCACGTTGCGCCCCGCCACCACCGCCTGCGCGATCGCTCGCCAGCCGGTGACCGCCAGTTCGAGCGGCGCCAGCGCACGTCCGAGCAACAGGTTGGCGGCGAAGATGCTGGCCGCAAGCAACTGGTTCTGGATCACCAGATAGCCGCCGATGCCGATCATCGCGCTCTGCAGGATCAGCCGGACGAACTTGAACACCGACGCCATATCGGCATTCTTGTCGCTGCCCTCCGCCTGCCGCCGCATCATCGTTGCGCGGTCGATATGCCAATGCACCGCCAACGCATCCTCCATGCCCATCGCCCGGACCGGGCCGGCATGGCGCGCGATGCTGTCGGTGAACTGATAGCTGCGTCCCGCCGCTTCCTGCGCGACACGGGCGCTTTCCCGGGTGGCGCGGTTATTGACCCATGCCAGCACCAGCAGCAGTACCGCGCCGCCCAACGCCACGCCGCCCAGCAGCGGGTGGATAATAAACAGCACGATCAGGAACAGCGGCATCCACGGCACGTCGAAGAAGAACTGCGCGCCCTGCCCCGCCAGCGCGGTGCGGAACTGGTCGAGATCGCGCAGCATCTGTGCGTTACGGGCATTGGCGCCGGTCCGCGGCGCCAGATCGATGATCGCTTCGAATACCCGGTGTGCCAGCACCCGGTCGAGCCGCGCCGCCGCCCGGATCAGCAACCGCGCCCGCACCGCATCGAACACCACCATCGTCGACAGCGCGATCAGCAACCCGATCGAGAGGCTGACCAGCGTCGGGATGCTGCCGCTCGGGATCACCCGGTTATAGACTTCGACCAGATACAGCGGCGATGCGAGGAACAGGATGTTGACCCCGCCGCTGAAGATCGCCGCGGTCCAGATCAGCCGCTTGCACTGCCGTAGCGCCGAGGCGAATTCGTCGCCCCGCGTCAGTTCGGCGGCGCGCGCCGCGCTGTCCAGCGCGACGACTTCGGCCTGGGCGACGGTGGCGGCATCCTGTGCCTGACGAACATCGGCGGGGGTCGTGATGCTCATGCGTTCATCCTAGGCCAAGGCCGCCATGGCCGCCGAACAGGTCCGTACCATCGTCATCGTGCGCGCCGTCATGATCGCCGAGCAGCGGTGCGACCTCGCTCGCATCGCCGATCAGGTCGTCGATGACGCTTGGCGCCAGCTCCTCGGCGGAAGCGGCGCCCGGGGCGATCACGTCGAACGCATCGGCATTCGCGACCATGCCGACCAGCGTCTGCACCCCACCCTCCGGATCGCTGCCGCCCAGCGCTTCGCCGGTGACGGTCGCCACGGCCTCGGCCGCCGGTTGCGCCACGACACCTGCGGGCTGGACTGCATCGACGATCGGCGCGATGGCGGGTGCGACAGCCGCGGCTACCGGGCTGACCGTGTCCGTCGCTGCATCGGCGAGGGGCGTGGCGGCGTTCACCACCGGCGCCACGGCATCAAGGACCGGATCGACCGCCGGGGTGACGGCAGCTACTACCGGCCCTGCTGCGTCCGCTGCGGTGCCCAATGCGGTCCCTACCGGTGCGGCCACATCGGCGATCGTCGCGACAGCGGGCGTAACGATCGCGGCCACCCCGCTGGTCACGGGAGCGATGGTTTCGCCAACACCGGTGACGACCGGCGCAACGGTATCGACTATCGGCGCCAAGGCTGGATCGACCGTATCTACCAGGTCGGCAACACCGGTCGCCAGCGGATCGATCACATCGTCCGCCACTGCCTGCATCGCCGGCTCTGCGATCGCGGCAAGGTCACCCACGACGTCCGCGATCGGCGCGATGGTCGTCGTCAGCGCGCCGGCCGTCGGAACCAGCTGGTCCAGCGTTGGCGCATCGAAGCTTGCGCCGGCCGGCGCCAACGGATTGGGCGCGGCAGCCGGTGAAGCGGGCGGCGGTACGGGAATGGAGTTCGCCAGGCCGAGCGCGGCGAAACCGGCCATGACCAGCCCGCCGCTCGACAACGCGGTCGGGACGAGATCGTCCAACGCCGGCGCAGAACTGTTGGGGGTCGCCGCGGTGACGGGCGAAGTCGACGGAGCGCTCGCCATGGCGTTGGCGCTGTCGATACCCGCAGCGGGGATTTCTTCGACTGGCGCGCCCGGCGGTGACGTCGCTGCGGAAACAGGTGCAGGTGCACCGGACATTGCATCGTTCGCCGAAGGAGCGGCGATGCTGACATGACCGTTGGCGGCATTCTCGCGCGCAAAGGTCATACCGGGGGTCGGCTGTCCCCCGAACAAGCTGAAATCGCCGGTGGCACCGCCCAGCAGTCGATTATCGGGGCGAAGCAACAGATCGGCGATCATCATTCCTGTCCGCTGAAAAGGAAAAGGGGCGGACAATATCGTCCGCCCCCGTTCGGGAAGGAATTACTCGGTCGTCTGGTCGTTCGAGCTGAACGAGTCGGTCACCGAGCTGAGCAGGCCGTCGGTCGACGTGTCGAGGCCGAGGCTGTTATCGCTCTGCTGCGCCGAGATGTTGCCGTCCTCGTCCTGGTCGTAGCTCGACTGCGACGAGTTGGCGTCGAGGCCCAGCGTGGTGTTCAGATCACCCATGACATCCGACGAGTCGGCTGCGCTGTTGCTGGTGCTCGATTCGTCGTTGCCGCCGAAGATGTTGGTCAGTCCAGCCATGATACGCTCCTATGGTTTCGATCGTTTAGATCGTCACGATCTTGGCGATCGTAGGAATAGAACCATCATCGCTATCGTACCGTTCCGGTACACTTTCGACCCATAATAACTGCGCCAAGTATCATAATAGCTATTACGGTAAAGAAACGATGCATGACTTTGCGTTGTTTGCTGCACTGCAATCTAATCTAAATCTACCCGGCCGATGACATTAATCGGGACAGATGGGCACCATGGCGACGCGATCGGGCACGATTGTGAACCGTCAGGATACCACTTCGGGCGGGCTGGTACGGTAGGCCGTGGGATCGACACCGAATTTCGCCCGAAATGCGCGCGAGAAATAGGAACGACTGACGAAACCGACCTCTGCGGCGATCGCTTTTACGGGCAGGCTGGTCGATCGCAGCAATGTCGCCGCCTCGCCCAACCGCTGGCCGAGCACGAAGTCCATCGGTCCGGTCCCATAGGTCGCAGTAAAATGGCGGGAGAAGGTGGAGCGGCTCATCCCCGCCGTTCGTGCCAGCGAATCGACGCTATGGTCCGCACCGGGACTGGCGACGATCCGGGCGACCGCCCGTGCCATCGGCGCGGTGGCTTCCACGCTGGCCAGTCCATCGCTGCCGCTGGCTGCCCGAACGGCATAGACGATACACGCGCTCAACATCGCTTCTGCCAACGCCATGCTGCCGGCCAATGGATCGGCGACTTCCTTGCGTAGCAGGGCAAGCGCCTGACGGGCGCAGCGATCGGTTGCGAGCGTCACCACCATCGGGGCGGTCAGCGTCGCATTCGTCGTCCCGCCGACCCGGCCGGCCGCGACCGTCACCGCCGCTTTGCCCTCGCGCCGCGCATTGGCCACCAGCCACCCCTGTCGCCGTGCGGCGATCGCCGCACCATTGACGACGGAGTCTTGCGCCGCCGCGCCGCCGGCCGACAGTTGCGCCGCCCAGCCGGCCGGTAGCAGAACCAGTTGCCCGGATCTGGCCCGGACATCGCCGCGATCCACGTGCAGCGTTAGCGTGCCGCTCAGCACGAGGAACGCACCCACCCCGGCGACCGGGGGAGTCACCATGCGGATGCGTTCGCCGATCTCGCACAGCGTAAACCCCAAGGCGCCTGCGTCGATCGCCCCGAGCAGCGAAGCGCATGCCGGGAAACGTGATAGGGAATCGGACACAGCCGGCGACGCTTCTACCATATGCCGATCCTTTGGTTGCGGGCCAACGGACTGAAACGATGCGGATTTTGCTAAGTTTCCGCGGCGTACGTGGCGTACGCCGAAAGAGCCATGGACGTCGCGCAGCGGCTCGCCGTGTCGTCAAGGTCGGAGTTGCAACCGTTCCCTGCGACGCAATGTGTCACAAGCCGCCACGCTCCATTCCGCGTCGGGCCAAGTCGCCCCTTTATCGGACGAACGTCGCGTGTCGCTTCCGAACCCGTTGCGTCCGTGTGAACCGGTCAGTTGCGTTCGCGGGGCGGGCCGTTCGGTGTACGGATATGGCGCGTTCGGCAAGATTTTTGACGCGCCCTGCGAGTACATCGCGAATGAAATCGCGTAATTCCATCCGGAGCTAAGTCGTCCGGTAGGAGAGCTAATGGACTGGTGGCGCATCCCGCCAGCGATCTGGGCATCGTTCCGGCATCTCGCGGTTGATCCTGCCCGGATCGCTCAGCAGGCCGGCCTTTCCGATGCCGTGTATCTCGATCGTTCGCATACCATCCCGACCCGATCCGCTTTCGCGATCTGGCGGTCGATCGAGGCATCGGCGGGCAATCCGACGTTCGGGCTTGAGATGATGGGGACAGTCGGATTCCACATCCATGAACCGATTTTTCTCGCCGCGAACCATGCGCCGACCTTTCGGGACGCCTTGGACGCCATTCGCCGGTTCGAACGGCTGTACACGCCGCTCGAGCTTCGCTTCGTCGAACGCGACGGCCTGTTTCATATTTCCCGCCATTGGCTGACGACGGACGATCCGGAACCGTCTCTATCGGTCGACTTCGGCTTCGCACGCTTGATCGGGCATGGGCGTCGTGGAACCCGGCACGCGATCAATGCCGTCCGCCTCGACCTTCGACGTCGCGGACCGCGCCTCGAAGCAATGGAAGAGTTCTTCGGGTGCAACGTCCGCTACGGCGCGAACAGCGACGCCCTGATCCTGCGCACGGAGGACGTCGACAGGGCATTCCACACGTCAGAAACGGACCTTTACGAGGTCATAGCGAACGGCATCATCGGTGCGATTGCCGAGCGCACCGCCACTTCGTCGATCGACGAGCGCGTGAAGGCAGTGATCGGGAATGCGGTGCGGGCCGGCGGGCGGATGGACCTCGATCAAATCGCCGCGGAACTGGCGATGAGTAGCCGCACGCTCCAGCGTCGTATCGAGGCATCCGGGATCAGCTTCCGCGAACTTCAGGCTGACAGCCGCCATGAGTTCGCGCGAGAAATGATTGCAGGGCAGGTCGAATTGAAGCGGGTGGCGTCGCGCCTTGGCTATGCGGATATTCAGTCCTTCTATCGCGCCTTCAAGCGGCGCGAGGGCGTCAGTCCCGCGCTCTGGCGGAGCCGGCAGTAGCACGCGACAGGCAGCGCGGTTGCGGCGTACGGCGCCAGCGGACGGGGCTGGTGCCGACCCAGTTCCGGAAGGCGCGGTGGAACGAAACGGTACCGCGATAGCCGAGATGGAAGGCGACGCCGTCGAGCGTGACGTCGTTTCGCGACAGCATCGCCGTCGACAGTTCACGCCGTGCGGTTTCGACCAGCACGCGAAAACTGCTGCCCTCATCCCGCAACCGCCGTTGCAGCGTCCGCTGGCTCATTCCCATGTCGCGCGCGACGCTCGCGACCTCCGGCCGGCCGTCCACCAGCCGTTCGCGGATGATCGCGATAGTGCGGCCCGAGATCGACCCAGCCGGGCCGAACTGTTCCAATCGCGCGAGCAGTCCCGGTAATAGCAAATCGGACAGGTCGCTATTGGCGGAAACGAACGACAGATCCAGGTCGCGGCGGTCGAACACCACCGCGTTTCGCCCGGCATCGAAGCGCACCGTGCAGTCCAATGCGTCGTCTTGCCAGTCGTTAGGCCGCGGGGCAGCGAAGTGCACCTCTGTCCGAACCAACGCGGAGCCGGTTCCGATCTGCATCAGGCCGAACAGTCGCGCCAGGGCGAATTGCGTGGCGACCGCCGGCTCCTCGTCCTCGGGCCGTGCGACCCGCCGGTTGACGACGCAGCGGTCGCCATGGTGCTCGATGACGAACCATGCGGCTGAATATAGCGGTTCGAGCCGCATCGCGCGGCACAGCCCTTCGCCTAGCGTCGGCGCGGCCAACACCGCCATCGCGACCGGACCACGCCCCGCATCCGACGATGCCTGTGCGAGCCGGACCCCCGCCGCCCCGCCGTGGACGAGGGCGGCTGTAGCGGACCAGATCGATTGCAATTCCGCCACCGAGAACCGGGCGATTTCGTCGACCAAACGGTTACGCGCGATCCCCGAACGACAGGCGAGGAGGTCGACCGATACGCCGAGCATGCCCACGGCCTGTCGGAAATGATCGGGCAACCTGAATCGTAACATCGCGTCTGACCCCATGAATGGCATCGTCGGCAATCTACCGGCTTCCTGAGACGGGAACCGATGGATTACCCCCGGTTCGGGGCTAAATACTTTCTTTCCACTATATCGACCCGGCGGTGCGCTGGATGGACGGCGGAGCGAATGTTGCAATCCGCAGACGCTGCTGCCACCATTTCCGATACGAGATCGCGCGCTGGAGTGGACATGCGGCCAGAACCTGACGAGCTATCGCACGGCGCGGTGCCAGCGCAGCTTGCCGAGGCGCTGGCGGCGTTGCGGACGGCATTGGTCCTGCTGGACGAGGCGGGTATCGATCTGGCTGCGATCCATGTAAATCAGGCGATCGAGATCGTTCAGGCCGGATCGCGTCCGTCAGCGTCGTAGCGGGATCGGCGATACATGTTCGAGATAGTCGAGCATCGCCAGGCGCGAACGGGCAGTCAGCCGTAGCAGCGTGCGTCGACGGTCCTGCGGGTCTTCGATCCGATCGAGCAGCCCGCGCGCGACCAGCGTCCGTACCCAGCGCTGCGTCGTCGTCGCCGGAATGCCGGCGATATGTTCGCAATCGGTAAGCGACACGGTCCGACCGCGTTCCTCCGCAGCGAAGACCGCGAGCAGGATGTCGCGCGCCGGGTCGGCGAACAGATCGGCGTCGAGAAAGCGCTTGATCCGCGCCCTGCCCTTCACCACCGCCTCCGCATAGGATGCGTAGCTCAGCCCCGTCGCGTTATGCACGATCGTCGGCGCGTCGCGCTCGCGCGCGCCGGCAGCCCCTCCCTCGTCCCTCACGCCAAACTCACACCGTTGTCTGTCATCGGAGCAGACCATATAATGCAGAGCAACATCGTCAACGTATTGATAATCCAGAGCAACGTCGCCAGCGCTCCGAGTTCGCGGCGCGCGGTACCGCAAAAGGTGCGAAGTGGACCGATCGCGACGGCGAATTGGTCGTGCCAGCCTAGCGATCGATCGACGCGGTCTGCACCGCCTTCTGAAACAGTTGCGACAGCGATGCGGACAGGTCGTCGTCCATCGTAACTTCGTGATACAGGCCCGGCGACGCGCATGCGGTCAGCGCCGGCGTCAATTTGTCGACCGGCGATAGCAACGGGGTGCGAACATTCGCGATCGACCATTCGTCGGACGCTGATTCCGGCAGGTATTTGGTGTTCAACATCGCGATGCGGATGTCCCGCGCCTTGATCGCGTCGCACAATGCGCTCGGGATCGGTCCCATCACCCGTTCATGGTCCTCGGTATATTCGTCGCGCATGCCGTCGGTAATGACGAACAGGATCGCCTGCGGCTTGTCGCCGGGCCGCGCCGATCCCTTGCCGGGACTGGGGATGATCGAGTTGATTCCGCGGAACGCCGCCGTGAAATCCGTCGCGGTGTCCATGTCGTAGATGCCGCAGACCCGTTCGGAATTTCCGCAATATGCCAACACCTTGGCATCGGCGACATGGGCGCTCACCCGGTCCAGATCATGGTCGACCCAACTGCCATCGTGATTGCGGCTCGCCGGCCAGATCGTGCGGAAGATATAGTCGAAATCGTGGATGCCCATGCGGTAACGGGCGCCGTTGACCTGCCCGAATTCCTTGACCATCGTTGCGAGACGCTGCACCGCCGCCGACATCACGTCGGTCCGCAGGACGATATTGCGCTGCCGGGCGATGGCGTAGTTGCTGTCCAGTTTGCGGGTCTCATGACAGGCAAAGGCGCAGCCATTGGTCGCCGCCACCATCTCCGCCACGCCCTGCGAGGTAGCCGGGAGCAGCATCGACGGCGACGTGTCGAGCAGGACATACACATCGACGTTCGGCGCGAGCATCGTCGAGGTCGACGACAGTCCCCTAACGTGAAGCGTCCGCATCCCGAGGATACGCGCGAATATATTCTGGCTTTCCGCATCGAATTCGACCCGTGCCCGTCGCGCGACGCTGGCGTCCGACGATTCCGCGACGGTGATGCGAAGCTGGCGTTCGTCGTTGAAGTTCATCAGCAGGCCATGGGCACGCAGCGCCATCGCCTGACTGACGAACAATTTGAACGCGGCGCGTTCCGCCGCTTCCGGGGTGAGTTCCATGCCGGATTTCGACACCGATGCCAGCGCGGCCGCATCGGCGAGCGCGGCGAGTTTCGCCTGTGTCCGCATGGCGCGCGCGTAATCGATCCCCATGCCGAGCGCGAAGATCAGGAAGATCAACCCGAAGGAAAAGATCACCAGCACGCTGCCGCGCCGGTCGCGGGCGATCCGTCGCATCCCGCTCTTTGTTGCGCGTCTTGTCATCGCGCGGATGCCGCTCCGCCGCAGTCGGCGCAGCTAATGTCGTTCGACAGCCTAGGAGCCATGTAGAGTTCTTCCGATAGCTCCAGGGTCTGCGGCAATCCGGCGATCTGGATCAGACGATAGCGGTGGCGGACCCGCACCCGGATCAGCGAGCGTCCCTGCTGCGCCAGATCGCTCGGCAGATTGACGGGACCGGCCGCGAACGGGGTGCCGTTCGACGCACGGCTCCACACCAGATGCGTCGCGCCGTTCGCCTCGGTCTTGAACGCGGACACCTCGACATGGGTCGTCGACGGCGTCGATGGCGCGACGATGAGACCGGGAAGGGTGAGAATGTCGTCGACCTCGCCGGCTGTCAGGACGATGCGCTGCGTGACCATATCGGCGACCGAGCGTGCGGCGATCGTTACCTTGCGATGGCGGGCCAATGCCCCGGCAACCTGCAGCCCGCCGACATAGAGGAGCAGCATGATCGGCAGCGCCAGCGCGAATTCGACCAGCGCCACCCCGCGACGATCCAGCATGCGCCACCGGGTTCGCCAGCCTCGACGTGGTCTGCCAATGTCGATCATCGCCTGTACCCCTCGGCCTTGCCGATGCGGGTCGCGACCAGCAGGCTGGTGCCGTCGGGCGACCTGCCGTCGGGGTTGGTCAGCGGAAGGGTGGCAGGCCATTCATAATAGAGACGGAGCGCCACGATGTCCCCCAGACCGCCCGTATCGTAGCGGCTTGCGGACTTCGCGGCGTCGGAGCGGACCGCCCGGAGATCGGCCGGCTTCAAATCGGCGAGGGTCGGAACCGAGGTGACATCCATCGTCATGCGGCCGCAGCGCATATAGGCGGGCAGCCGGTCACAAATGTCGCGCACCGCCGCCGGGCGGGGGGCGGCTTGACTGCGCAGTTCGCCGACGACGATCGATCGCATCGTCTCTTCGGCCGCGCTCTCCAGCGCCTGCTGGCTGAAATATACGATGCTCGTTTCGAACATGCCGAGGAGAAACATCAGGAAGACTGGAGTGATGAGCGCGAATTCGACGACGGTGCTGCCACGGACGTTCGCGCTGAACGCCTTTCGGCCTATTCGGACCTTCCCCCTTGGCAACTGCATAGAACGCCCCCCGCCCGGTAAGGTCGTAACGGAGGTTGTTGCTTTGCCTGCTCCGTTTCCGACAATATTCGCCGATGCGAAGCAACTATCGCTCGCGAAAGCAGATTAGGCTTGCGCATTTCCCGCCAAAATTAGTGCAACGGACGCCATCTCGACACCCGCGCTGTTGCCATCGACACATCGAATAAACGTCGAACAAGGAGTATTCGGTATAAGAAGCGATACCGAACCTATTCGCCGAAAGTGAAACTCTGTCGCGTTCGCGTTTTCGCGGTTTGAACGCTACCACCCCCGATTCATTTCGGTCTGCAAACATTCCGACGCACATCCGTCACCAAGCTGCAATGGATTGCAGTTAGCGGCCCCTCGCAAGGCGGCACGTCGATGCCGGCCGTCCAAGGGGAATCACATGTTACCGTTTTCGCGCCTGCTTCGCGCCACGACCGCGCTTGCCTTCGTCACTGCCGCGCCATTCGCCGCCCATGCCCAGACTGCCGGGGGCACGACCGGAACCGATGCCGAAGCGAACGACGACATCGTCGTCAACGGCACCTATGCGCGCAGCCTGTCGGCCGCGATCGAGACGAAGCGCCGCGCCGCCTATGGCGTCGATTCGATCAACTCGACCGATATCGGCAAATTCCCGACACAGAACGTCGCCGAAGCGCTGCAGTTGATCCCGGGCGTCGCCATCACCCGTCCGCGTGGTGAGGGGCTGTATGTCAGCGTCCGCGGCCTGGGGCCGCAATTCCAGAACACGCAGCTCAACGGGCGCAGCGTCGCGCTCAACGACCTGATCGAGAATGGCGGCGCGCAGGGCCGGCAGTTCCGGTTCGAGATGCTGCCCGCTGAGTTCACCGCCAGCATCGACGTCATCAAGACGCCGACCGCCGACATGGCCGAAGGGGCGCTCGGCGGGAATATCGACGTCAAGACGTTCCGCCCGCTCGATACGGGCAACACCACGACGATCAACCTGCGCGGCACCTATACGTCGCAGACCCATGACGTCCGCCCGAACATGACCGCGCTGACCAGCGCCACGACCGACGACGGCACCTTCGGCGTGCTGGCGGGCGTGCAATATTGGGGCAAGACGGTCCGCAACGACCGCTTCATGAATTTCGGCTGGTTGCTCAACCGCTACACGGCGGCGAGCGCGGGCGGCCTCGCCAGCGGGCTGTACTCGCCGACGCGCACCCGCCCGACCGTCGAGACCGAGGACCGCAAGCGCGTGTCGGGCATCGTCTCGGCGCAATGGCGGCCGACGCCCGAGCTGGAAACCACGCTCGACGTGCTCGCGACGCAGCTCGACGTCGCCTATGACGAATTCGGTCTCGACATCTATCCCGACGATTCGGGCACGGCCGTCGTACCGGGAACCGCGGTGATCGAAGGCGACACGCTGGTCGCCGCGACGATCAGCCGCGCCCGGTTCATGGCGTCGCGCGAATACAGCCTGAACCGCCACGACCTGCTGACCATCGGGCTGAAGCAGGTGTGGAACCCCGATCGCTGGCATGTATCGCTGAACGGCAACTGGTCGAGCGCGCACAGCTATCACCCCGATTATCGCCGGGGCACGGTGCGCAGCCGCGCGTTCTTCAACGGGCCGCTGACCTATGATGCGCGCGGCGGGTACAAGGTGCTGCCGACCTTCACCACCACCGTCGACGTGACCAGCCCGGCCAGCTACGCGTTGTATCCGTTCAACATCGCGCCCAAGGACAGCAAGGACTGGGACAGCTATGTTCGCGGCGACGTGGCGCGGGACTTCGACGGCTTCCTGTCGAAACTGTCGGCGGGCGGGGAATATCACTGGCGCAAGCGCGACTATTTCCGGCGCGACTATAACGTCAACCCCGCCACCGGAACGCCGCTGACCACACTCGGCAGCGGCGGGTACGAAGCGATGCCCTATGGCGATTTCCTGAAGGACGTCGACGGCGATGCGCCGCGCAACTGGCTGGTCCCGGTGACCGAAGCCTATGTCGCGCGCTTCTTCACGCCCGGCGTCGAGAACAGCGCGCTGACGCTCGGCGATCGCCGGTCGTCCTTCGTCGTCACCGAAAAGATCGCCGCCGCCTATGTCCGTGCCGATTATGACTTCGGCGTGGGTAGCGTGCCGGTCACCGGCAATATCGGCGCGCGCTATATCCACACCGATCAGGTGTCGAGCGGGACGCTGACCAGCGGGTCGACCTTCACGCCGGTCAGTTTTCCGAAAACGTTCAACAACGTGCTGCCCAGCTTCAACCTGCGTGCCGAGCTGCAACCGACGCTGGTTGCGCGCCTCGCGGCCAGCCGGGTGCTGACCCGGCCGAACGTCACCGACACCGCGCCGCGCATCACCGTGTCGACCGACGCCCCGACCGCGAGCGGCGGCAATCCGCAGCTCGTGCCGTTCCTCGCCACCCAGTTCGACGGGTCGCTCGAATGGTATTTCGCGCGCACCGGAATGCTGTCGGGCGCTATCTTCTACAAGGCGCTCGACGATTACATCACGCAGCAGAATACCGAGATCACGATCCCCGGCCGTGGCCTCGTCCGCCTCTCGACGCAGGTGAATGGCGGCCGTGCCAAGGTGTATGGCGCCGAAATGGCCTATACGCAGGTGTTCGGCTTTCTGCCCGCACCGCTGAATGGCCTCGGCGTGCAGGGTTCCTACACCCATACGTCGGTGCAGGCGGAATATACCGCCGGGTCGCGGACCATTCGTGACCAGCTGCTCGGCCTGTCGAAGAACAGCTTCAACCTCGTCGGCTTCTACGACAACGGCCCGGTATCGGCGCGGCTGTCCTATGTCTGGCGCGACAAATATCTGTCGGGCACCGGCAGCACGACCCAGGCCCCGACCTATGTCGATGCGTTCGGTTCGCTCGACGGCAATCTGTCGCTCCGCGCAACCGACCGGGTGACGGTCAGCCTCGAGGGGATCAACCTCGCCGGCGCGCGGCAATATACCTATAACGACAGCAAGGCCCGGTTCGGCGAGATCAACTATTATGGCCGGACGATCCTGTTCGGCGTGCGGGCGGCGTTCTGATGCGCGTCGTCGCCCTGTTGGCCGCCGCTATCGCCTGCATGGCGGCGGCACCGCGCCCGCCGCTGCGGATGAACGAGGTGCAGGTGGTCGGGTCGCACAACAGCTTCAAGCGCCGCATCCCCGACGCGGTGATGGCCGCGATCCGGGCACGCGCCCCGGTGGAGGCCGACGCGCTCGACTATAATCACCTGTCGCTTACCGCGCAGCTCGATCGCGGCGTGCGCCAGCTCGAACTCGACATCTTCGCCGATCCGGCGGGTGGGCGCTATGCCGACCCCGCCGGCGAGAAACTGGCGAAGGCGGCGGGCGAGACGACGGGGTTCGATCGCGCGGCGATGCTGCGGCCGGGGTTCAAGGTGTTCCATATTCCCGACATCGACTATCTGTCGGGCTGCGTGACCTTCCGTCGCTGCCTGAAAGAAATCGACGACTGGTCGCGAAAGCATCCCGGCCATCTGCCGATCATGGTCACGATCAACGCCGCCGACCGTCCGTCGAGACGCCCCGGCATCACCGATCCGCTACCGCTCACCGCGCCGCTGCTCGACGCGCTGGACGGGGAAATCCGCGCCACGCTGGCATCGGGCCGGATCGTCACGCCGGACGAGGTTCGGGGTACGGCACCGACGCTGCGCGACGCAGTCCGCACGCGCGGCTGGCCGACGCTGGATCGCACGCGGGGGCGGCTGTACTTCGTTCTCGACGTGCGACCGGAGGTGGGCGAGCTGTATCGCGCCGGCCGCCCGTCGCTCAGCGGGCGGCCGATCTTCGGCTGGTATGATACCGCCACCGCCGAAGGGGTGGTGCAGATCGTGCAGGACCCGCTGGTCGATGGCGCGAAGATACGCGACTGGGTGCGGCAGGGGGTGATCGTGCGGACCCGCAGCGATCTGCCGACCAGCGACGCCCGCAGCGGCAGCCACCTCCGTGCCGACGCGGCGGCGGCAAGCGGGGCGCAGGCGGTCAGCACCGACTATTATCCCGGCGCCCCCACGCGGTCGGGGATCGACTTTACCGTCACGCTGCCCGGTGGCGGCATGGAGCGGTGCAATCCGGTGGTGCGAGGGGGGGCGCTGCGCGTTGCGGTGACTGGGCTGAGCCGCCTGCGCGGCTCACACCCGGGCGGAAGCGACCGTCCGTCGAACCGCAACGCGCGACGCCTCTTCCTCATGGTCCTGCGCGGCGCCCAGATGGTCGGCAACCGTCCGGCCGTCGTTGCTCCGCCGGTCGCGAAACAGGAAGCCTGCGATTTCGTGCAGCCACACCCGCCGGCCCATACGGTAATACCAGCGGATCGCATGGCGGATCTTCGGATCGGGGTGCCACGCCCAGCGCAGGAGCGCGCGGGGGCGCAGTTGCGCGACCGCCTCGATCAGCTTGACCCACAGGAACAGGCGCCACGGCGG
This sequence comes from Sphingomonas paucimobilis, assembly GCA_036946325.1. GTDB lineage: Bacteria > Pseudomonadota > Alphaproteobacteria > Sphingomonadales > Sphingomonadaceae > Sphingomonas > Sphingomonas paucimobilis_A. The sequence goes on along the minus strand of JAQIJL010000001.1, from coordinate 807,757 downwards.
CATCCGGCGCATCCCGAGCACCTGATGCTTGTAATCCCATTTGGTCTTGTCCGCCTGCACCACCGGGCGGTCGGCCGCCAGGCGGAAATACGGCGTCCATCGATGCGGCGTCACATAGAGCGCCTGTATCTGATCGGCATCGTAGGAGACGAGCTGCCGCAAGCCGCGGAACAGGTCCGCGTCGGTCTGATCGTCGAACCCGGCCACCCATGTCACCATCGACAGGATGCCGTGCCGGCGCAGCAGGCGGATCGCCTCGCGATCCTTGGCGACCGCGCCGCCTTTCCGGATCAGCTTGAGCGTCGCCTCGTCGGTATTCTCCATCCCCATCAGGAACCGCTCGAAACCCGCCTGCTTGTATAGATGCAGGATGTCGGCATCGCGCACGATGTCGTCGGCACGGGTCGAACCGACCAGCGTTACCGATACCTTCTCGGCGATCAGCGCTTCCAGAAAGGCGCGCCATGGTTTGCGGCCGGCGCTGGGGTTCTCGTCGGCGAAATTGAAGACCTCCACGCCATGCTCGCGGTGAAGATGGGCAATTTCCTTGGCAAGCCTGACCGGATCGCGGTGCCGCCACCGCGTCCAGAAGCCACGCTGCCCGCAATAATTGCACAAATGGGGACAGCCGCGCGAGAACTGGATCACGACCGCCCGCTTCCCGCCCCAATAGCTGTAGCGGCGATGGTCGATCAGCTCCCACCCGATCCGATAGGCGTCGAGGTCGGTGATGACGGGTGCGGACGGCGTGCCCACCGCCTTGCCGTCACGGCGGAATGCGATACCGGGTACGTCATCCAGAGGCTCGTCCCGCTCGAGCGCCCGCATCAATCGCCGGGCGGTCTCCTCCCCCTCCCCGCGCACGATCGCATGGACATGGGGTTCGTCCTGCAGGATCTCTCGCCAGAAATAGGTCGGGTGCACCCCGCCATAGACGATGCGGACCATCGGCAGCGCCTGCGCTACGGCCGCCGACACCGCGACGATGATCGGATGCCCCGAGGACGATCCGGAATGGCCGAACAGGACCGCATCCGGTGCGCGGCGGACGATCTCCGCCACGAGCGACGCGAGCGGCATCGGCCCGAACTCGGCATCGATCAGCGCCACGTCATGGCCGTCGTCGATCAGCGGGCCGCCGACGCAGAGCAGGCCGAAGGGTGGCAATTGTTCCTTCGGGATACGGCTGCCGATCGCCGGATGCGGTACGTTGACCAGAAGAATGCGCAAATCGACTACCCCGCTCCTGCCTCCCGACCGTCCTCGCACCGCACGGTCGAGCGAGGATGAAGGGGCCGTGGCGAATCGATGCAGACGCCGAGCGACCCTTCGATGCTAGAAGGCCACCCGCACCCGCACGCCATATTCGCGTGGCGAGCCGTAGAATTCGTTCGAGCCGAACTGGCCGCTGACATAATCCTTGTCGGTCAGGTTGGTGCCATAGGCGGTGAGCTGCCACCCGCCCATGTCGAGCGTGACGAGCGCGGACAGAAGCCCACGGCCCTCGATCCGGTCGCTGACCGGCGAATAGCCGAGATAGGTGAATTGCGGACCGACATAGGCATAGTTGACGCGCGGCGTCAGCGTGCCGCTCCCCACCTCGATACGGTAATCGACCCCAAGATTGTACGTCCATTCGGGCGCGTAGAGATTGGGGCCGCCGCCCGACACCTGAAGGAAGGGCGCATAGTCGAAGCAGACCGGCGGATTGGATGCCGTGCCGGCGGGACATTGCGGTCCCAGCGTACCCGCGGGCAGGTTGCGCGTATTGACGAAGGTGACGCTCGCCAGGTTCGAATCGACATAGGCGACGTTGGCGTCGAAGCCGAACCCCCGCACCCGCGCCTGTACCTGCGCCTCGAACCCCTTGATCGTCACGTCGGAGATGTTCTCGACCCCGTTGAAGCCGGTGCTCGGTTCGACGACGTTGAACTGGAAGCCCTTATACTTGTTGTAGAACGCCGAAAGCTGCGTGCGAACGCGTTCGCCGAAGAAGCTCGACTTCCACCCGGCCTCATAGCTCATCACCGTTTCCGGATCGAATTCGGACGAGGCCGAGTTGAACCCGCCGGGCTTGTAGCCGCGCGCGACGAGCGCATAGACGAGGTTGTCGGCGTCGACCTTCCAGTTGAGCGCCGCCTTGCCGGTGAACCGCGCATCGTCATGCTCGCCCGTCAGGTCGGACACGGGCACCCCGCCCTGCGGAAAGCCCGGAATGCCGCGGCCGATCGTGACGAACCCGGTTCCGGTCGCCTTGTAGGTCGAATAGCGTCCGCCGACCTGCACCTCCAGCGCGTCGGTCAACTGGTAATTGCCCTGCGCGAACACGCCGGTCGTCGTGCGCTGATTGTCGGGGGTGATGTCGGTCGGGAAACCGCCCCGCCGTTCGAAGATGCGCACGCGAATGTCGTTGCGCTGGAAATAACCGCCGATGATCCAGTTGAACGCGCCGTCGGTCGGCGAAATGATGTTGATCTCCTGGCTATACTGCTTCTCGCCCGCGAAATAATCCTGCGAGGTGTTGCCGCCGACCGCCACCGGCGCCTGCGACCCGTCGATGTCGAGCAGGTTCCTGATCCGCTTGTTCTGATACCCCGACACCGACCGCAGGACGATGCCGTTCGCCAGTTCCTGTCGCAGCTCCAGCCCCGCCTGAAAGCCGAGGTCGCGATTGCCCGTCGGGCTGTCGAAACTAAGCGTGCGGATGTCGCCGACGCGATAGGCAGCGAAGCGCGTGCCGGGAATCGGACGATAGGGATAGCCGCCGGTGTCGCGGTCGTTGAGGCTGACCTTCGCCGTGGCCGAAAAGCTGCCCGGCTGCCACAGCAGCGTCACCCGCCCGCCCTTCTCGTCCAGTCGCCCGGCATCGTTGGCGAGCGGGCCGGTGTCGCGATAATAGCTGTCGCGGCGGCGATAGAAGCCCGCGACGCGCACGCCCAGCGTCTGGCTGATAGGCAGGTTCAGCGCGCCCTCTGCCGTGACCGCATCGTAATTGCCATAGCCGATCTCGCCATAGCCCCCGACCCCGCCATCGAGGTCGGGATTGCGCGAATTGATGAAGATCGCACCGCCCGTCGAGTTCGACCCCACCAGCGTCCCCTGCGGCCCGCGCAGCACCTCGACGCTGCCGAGATCGTAGAAGCTGTTCGCCTGGACGATCGGTGGCTGGAACAGGCCGTCGACATAGGTGGCGACGCCCGCGGTCACGTTGGGACTGTCGCTGGCAAGGCCGATGCCGCGGATATTGACGTTCTGGATGATGCCGCCGTTGGTGATCGACAAGGCCGGTGTCGCGGTCTGGAGGTCGGCGAGGTTGGTGACCGCATTCTTGGCCAGCGCATCGGCATCGAGTGCGGTCGCCGACAGGGGCGCGGTCTGGAGCCGCTCGGTGCGCCGCTGCGCGGTGACGACGATGTCCTGAAGCTGGTCCTCGGCGGCGGCCTCGGGTGCCGGCGGCGGCGCCTCCTGCGCCAGCGCCGGGACAGCAGTCGTGCTCAGCAGCAGCGCCATCGCCGCCGCCTTGGTGCGGATGTTCATCGGTCCTCTCCCCTCGATCTTATTGTCGTTGTTCGGTTCGGGCGCTGTCCCGTCAGCGCGGCACCCACGCCGACGCTGCCGCGAGGAAAGCGGCCGTCTCTTCGGACGCGCTGTCGTCCGCCGGCGGAAAATAGCTGAGCTTCACCACCACCGTGCGTGTCGCCGGATCGACGAAGACATATTGTCCCTGAAGCCCGATCGCGGAGAAGGCGGGGGTGTTGGGCATCGTCCACCACTGCATCCCGTAACCGCCGCTGGCGTCCTCGGCGGCGGCGGGGGCGCTCGCCATCTCGACCCATTGCGGCGACACGATCCGGCGGCCGTCGGCCATGCCGCGGTCGAGGATCATCTGCCCGAACCGCGCCCAGTCGCGCAGCGTCGCATTATAGCCCGCCCCGCTGAACTCGCGCCCCGTGCCGGGCGCCCCGTCCATGATGTAGAAGCCGTCCGCTTCCGCCCCCAACGGTTCCCACAGCTTGCGCGCGGTATAGGCGGCGACGCTGCCGCCCGACACGCGCTCGATCAGCCAGCCGAGCACGGCGGTGTCGATCGTCTTGTAGGCGAATGTCGTACCGGGCTTGTGCGCACGCTTGATCGTGCGCGCGACGTCGGCGAAGCGCGCGACGTTCTTGACCAACGCGTTGATGTGGTTGGTCGCCGCGACCCCCGGATGGGCGAAGTCGTAGCGCTCCTCGTAATCGACGCCCGACCGCATCTGCAGGATCTGGCGGATCGTCGTCCCGTCATAGCCGCCGCCGCGAAGCTCCGGCAGATAGCGGGTGATCGGATCGTCGAGCGACGCGATCAGCTTGTCGTCGAGCGCCGCACCGACCAGAGTCGAGGTGACGGACTTGGTCATCGACCAGCCCATGAACCGCGTGTGCTCGTTCGAGTTGTTGCGATAGATTTCGCTGACGATCCGCCCGTCCTTCATGACGAGCAGCGCATTGGTGTAGCTGCGCTCGAGAAAATCGTCCGCGCGATAGGTCTGCCCCTTCACCCGATAGGTGAAGTCGAGCGGATGGTCGGCGCGGGGCAGGCGCCAGACGGGACCGCTGCGCGCGACCGTCCGCGTGGTGAACAGCGTGTCCATGCTGCGGAACGTCAGCGTATTGATGTCGCCGTCCAGCATGTGCCAGCGCGCGATCTGGACCGCGACGGGAACGTCGGACTTGGCGCCCGACGCCAGCGGTGCGGGCAATTGCTGCTGTGCGGACGCGGGTACCGCGATGGTGATGGCCGCGGCCGACAACAGGCGAACGAATGATTGGCGCATGATCCTCCCCTCACGCCGCTCGATCATCGTCCCTTTGCGGGCTGTCGCGGCGTGCGTGGGAAAGGATTAGAGCGGCCGGCGCGCGCGCGGCGACTCCCATTTGATATACGACATTGCTTTATCGCGGGCCGAGGCCGCGTAGGGCTGCCGACCCGTAGACGATCCGGACGAGGTCGGCCTGACGCTGCGTTCCCGTTTTCGACAATACGCGGTTCAGTTGCACGCGGGCGGTCCCGGTCGCGATGCCGCGCGCCAGCGCATATTCGGTGATCGACAGCCCCCCGGCGATCGCGGACGTCAATCGCGCTTCGGCCGGCGACAGGTCGAACAGCGCGGCCAGATCCTCGACGTCGAACTCGCTTGGGCTATCCGGCAGCGACACGATCACCGACAGCGGTGCGGTCTCGGTTCCGCCGGGGGCGGCGCCGACCGTGTCGCCGGTCCGTGCGATGCGCAGGTGCAGCGTGGTGCCGTCGTCGCCGATCAGGACGACCCGGCCGACCCGCGCGCGTCCGGTCGAGACCGCATGTGCCGCGCCGCGCACGCGTTCCCCGTCGCAGGGTCGTGCGCAGCGCAGCTTGCCCCCGACCTGCGCGATCAGCGCCGTTCGCGCGAAGATCTGGATCGCCGCCGCATTGCGCCAGTCGATCGAGAGATCGGCCCCGCACAACAGCAGCCCCGCCTGCACATGGCTGGATACCGCCGCAAGCGTATCGGTACGCGCCTGAAGCGCGCCGATCCGCGCGCTCAGCCGTACCGCCTGTTGCAGATGCGGCAGCAGCCGCGCCAGGTCGCCTTCTTCCGCCTCGCTCAGGTCGCGCATGTCGCCGGGCTTGCGATGCAGCAGCAGGGTAAAGGTCCGGTCGCCCCCGATCGGGAACGATGCCCACAGCCCGATGCCGAGGTCGGCATGCGCCATCCGTCGGCGCAGATCGTCGATCAGCGTGGATTGCGTGCCGAAGCTTCGATGATCGCTCGAAATCTCGATCCCCGGCACCCGGCCGGGCGGCAGTTGATAGCGTGGGCTGTCGGGCTGGTTGAGACAGGCGTCGTGCCGCGCCGCGTGGGCGGTCGACAGCGAGTCGCGCACGGTCCATGTTTCCCAACTGACGGACTCTGCCGCCTGAACGACCTGAACGACGGCGCTGCGCACCGACAGCGCGCTGCAAAGCGCATCGAGCAACGGCGTCCACCGCGCCTCGGACTCCGCGGCGGCGTAGAGATCCAGCAGGATCCGATCGTCGTACAGGTGCGCCTCTCCCTCGCCCGTAGCTGCGATCGGAATATCGGCTATGGCAGCGGCGGGCAATCTCTACCGGCGGATACAAGGACCTGACGGCGGCGATGGCGGGCCAAATCGCTGCGCCCGGTCAAGTTCCTTCGCGAAGATCGGGATAGCTATAGCGCGAAGGCTCTTCGTCAAACGTTCCCTTGGCGAACACCGCGACGTCGCCCGGTGCAACCTCCTGCCTCGCCCAACGGTCCCAGCCGATATGGATGAAATCGGGTTCGCCGAACAAGCGAACGGCGCGGGAATATTCGTCTCCGCGAAAGCCGACGAAATGCAGCGCCACGGGTCAGGCCAGCGCCGTTCGCAGGCATCCGCAGCGCCGCGATGACAGCGTTGTGCAGGGCATCGTCCGTCGCTCCCGTGCCGGCTGATCCGGTGGTTCAACGCTGCCATCTGCCGGACGTTTCCTGGCAGCGACCATCGTCCATCCGCATATCATGGCCCGTGAACCGAAATGGATGGTGCCATTGCCGGCATAGGCAACTGGATCACCTGCCAAAGCCGGCGTAACCGACCGCCTGCCTTGCCCTTCAACCGGCGGGACAACGAGGATAGTGAGCCGCGATGAACTCGATCACCGACCATATGACGTCGAACGAACGGAAGCCGGATTTCGTCGTCATCGACGTCGAAACCTCCTGCTCGCGCGCCAGCAGCATCTGTCAGGTCGGCATCGTCGGGTTCCGCGACGGTCGCGAAGTCTTTGCGTGGGAAACCCTGCTGGACCCGCGCGACGAGTTCCATGCCGCGAACATCCGTATTCACGGCATCGCCGCACATCATGTGGCGGGACAGCCCGCCTTCCCCGACGTTCACGCGACGATCGACCGGTATCTGACGGGTCAGGTCACCGTGGCGCACTCGCTGTTCGACAAGAGCGCGCTCGCCGCCGCATGCCGCATCCACGACCGGCCCGCCATCGAAACGCAGTGGCTCGACAGCGTCCGCGTCGCCCGGCGGGCATGGCCGGACCTCGAAAACCATCGACTGGGCGGTCTGGCCCGCTTCCTCGGCATCGCGCACCGGCATCACGATGCGTTGAGCGACGCCCGTGCGGCGGGTTGGGTCATCGTCCGCGCGATCGAACAGACCGGCCTCTCGCTTGCCGATTGGCTGGCCCCGCCACGGCAGCCCGGGCCGGCACCGAAGCCCGCGGCAGCCGGACCGTTGTCGGGCGATCGGATCGCGATCCTCGGCGAACCCCGTGACGGCCCGCTGGCACACGCGATTGCGGCCCTTGGCGGGACGATCCACTCATCGGTCGGCCTCACCACGACGATGCTGGTGGTGGCGGCGGACGAGCCGTTCGGACGGTCGGTCCTGCAAAGCACCCCGTATCGTCGTGCGCTGAGCGCTACGACCAGCCGTCGTTTCCGGATCGCGTCGGCGCGCTCGCTCGGGCTTGTCGGACAGTCGTAGCGGACCTGCCTGTCCAGTCGTCAGGAAGCGATGATCTGTTCCAGCGTCGCCGGCGCGAAATCTCGCACGTCCACCCCGACATCATATTGGCGCAACATGGGTTTCAGCCGCCCATGGCTATGACCATGCAGGTTCAGCGCACGGCGATGCTGCCCGTTCCAGCTGCGAAACGGATAATGGCACAGCACCAGCCGCTGCCCCGCCAGATCGATCTCGGCATAGTTTCCGACGCTTTCCCAACCGACGGCGTCGGCCGTCGCATCGGGATCGTTATTCCCCCGCAGCAGGTGTTTCCGTCCGTTCAATCGGGCGAGCAACGCCGGGACATCGGCCGCACGACGGGCGACGTCGCCCAGATGCCAGACGACATCGTCCGGACCGACGACGGCGTTCCAGCGCTCGATCAGCACGGCATCCATCGTCGCCACGCTGTCGAACGGACGCTTCTGGATATTGATCGTCCGGTGATCGCCGAAATGGGTGTCGGCGGTGAAGAAGACCGTCATGTCCAGTACAGGATGCGCGCCGACGGCAACGCCGCTGCGATCCCGGTTTCGAAAAAGTCGCGCAGCGTCCGCATGGTCGGCGCGTCATAGACCTGTTTCTCGGTCCCGAACTTGGTCCGCTTGGTCACGCGGTTCGCCGGTCCCATGTCGAGCGCCGACCCCGGATACCAGCTGTCGAGGACCGCCTTGGACCCGGCGGTGAAGCGGTGGGTGATCAGCTCCACCGTACAATCGAGGCCGGGCACGTCGGCCAGCGCCGCTCCCGCTTCCGCCAGCAATCCGCCATAGGCCTCCCGCCACCCCTCCGCTGCGATGATCGGCGCGATGGTCAGGCCGACCGGATATCCCGCCAGCGCCATGGCCCGCAGCGCGGCAAGCCGCGCGGCAACGGGTGCCGTGCCGCCCTCGAACCGGGCGAACTGGCGCGGATTGATCGAAGCCCGCATCCGCGTCCGCCGCTGATGGTCGATCCCCAGCAACGGCGTTACGTCAGCGAATTTCGTCGTAAAGCGCAGTTGCGCGTTGGCGTCCCACTGTCCGAACCAGGCGACGATCGCCGACAGCGAGCCGGTGATCGGTTCGAGGGCCAGCGGGTCGGTGTAGCACGACGCCTCGAACGTCGTACCCTCATGCCCCCGGTCGCGGCTGCGCGAAGTGATCGTACCCTGCCCGAGATACGGCGGCAGACCGTCCAGTATCTCGTCGAGATTGGCATAGACGCGGGTGATCGGCGGTCCCTTCAGCGAGCCTGCCAGATAACAATAGCTGCAATGCGCCGGACACCCTTCCGCCAGATCGACCCGCCAGTCGGCACTCGGCGCGATCGGTTGGAGCTTGCGCTTCGACGGCGGCGCGACGACGACCGCCAGGGTGGATTTCGCGGCAGCATAGGCCGCACGTGGATCGTCCGGCAGGTCGAGCGTCATGCGGTCGCCAGCCAATTCGACGACTTCCACGCCCTGCGCAGCTGCCCGTTCGGCAATCGTACGACCGTGAGCAAAGCCAAGTGACGAGCGCGTGACCAGCAACCTCTTGGGCCGCCACGGCGATCTGTCCTGACGGACGCGGCTGGACGCGCTGACCATCGCATCCCAACGCTCGCCTGTGCCAGACGGTCCACGGCGGGCGATATGTTGGAAATCTTTGACGAACAGCGACTTGCCCAAACCCCGCGTGCCGACTGAGCGGGTTCTGGCCGCTCAAGGCCGAAGGACTGATCGTTTGCCAGTTCCGGTTCTGAGGCGGGGCAAGGCCATATTAGCCGCCGATCAGCCGGAAGAGCGTCGACAGCCTACCAAGTTGGTCGAGACTGGACACAGTTTCCACGATGCCTTCACACTGCGCCGCAACGGGTGGCATGACGGCCAGCCCCGCACACTGACGGAATTTCGCGGCGAGCGATTTCGCCCCGATCGGGTTGGCCGGTTCGCGGTGATCGTACCGCAGGCCGGTGGTTTACGGGGGCCGACTGCCGCCTCTGTACCGATCCGAAGTGGACGGTACGGCGCAGGGGCATCGGCTGATCCGGTTCCGTCCTATTTGTTGAAGCGGCGGGTTACGGGGGATCGTAGCGGTCCCTCTGCAACCCGCGTTTTCGCATGCCGTTCGCATTCCGTCCGTGTTTCATGCCGGAAGCCAGACGGTCCCCGCTGAACGCTATACTGTTTTGTCAAATAACAGTTGGCGAATCATACTAAATAGAATTACACCTATTTTCAGATGCTCGCAGAAGCGTTGCACCAAGGTGCGATAGGAGAGAACCGTGGCGAACCGCCGCTTCAAGCTACCGATTCTCGGCCGGGCGGCATTCGTCTCGGCGACCGCTTCGGCAACGGTGTTTGCCGCTGTCGCGGTCGCGCAGAACGACGTCACCACGGCCGTGACAGATGACCCGGCGGTGGTCCGCTCCTCGCTCTACGTGCCGGTTCGCGACGGGACCCGACTGGCGGTCAATGTCTATCGCCCGGCCGATGGCGGCCGCGTACGGACCGGCCGCTATCCGGTGGTGTTCGCCTTCACACCCTATCGCGCGCGCTATCGCAAGGATGGGCAAATCGTCGACCTGATCGATTCGACGACCTTCGGCCTGCGTCAGTTGGTGCATGCGGGCTATGTCGTCGCGACCGCCGACGTCCGCGGCAAGGGCGCTTCGTTCGGGCGGCGGCGCGGGTTCCTCGACCAGACCGAGGCACGCGACGGGCATGACATCGTGCAATGGCTGGCCACACGACCCTATTCGACTGGCAAGGTCGGGATGACCGGCTGTTCATATCTGGGCGGCAGTGCGATGCTGGTCGCCGGCACGTTGCCGCCGGCGCTGAAGGCAGTGTTCGCGGCCGCCACGGACCTCGACAAATATGCCTTCGTCCGCGGCGGCGGCATCACCGCGCAATTCAACACGCGCCCCGACGAACCGCTCGACATCGATCTGGCGAGCGTGCCAGTCGACGCCGATCGCGACGGGTCGCAGCTCAGGGCCGCCGTCGCCCAGCATGCCGGCAACACACCGATGGCGCCGCTGTGGTACGGCATGCCCTATCGCGACAGCGTGTCGCCGCTCACCGGCACGCGCTTCTGGGAAGAGGTCGGCCCCTATACCCATCTGGCCAAGCTCCGCAGCCCGCAACTCGCCTGGTATCTGTGGAGCAATTGGAACGACGAACCGACCGCGCAGATCATCAAGGCGGCGGCCAATCTGGACGCCAAGATGATCATCGGTCCCGGCAGCCATTGCGAGCCGCCCAAGGCGTTCGACATCGTCGGCGAACAGCGCCGCTTCTTCGACCATTATCTGAAAGGCATCGACAACGGCATCGACCGCGAACCCCGCTACGCATGGTGGCGCGAGCACGGCGAGGGTGGCGAGATGGTGCGCCGCGCCACGCTGCCCGGCACGGGCGTGGCGCGGACACCGTTGTTCCTGTCCGCCGCCCGCAACGATGCACCCGCTGACGTCGATCGCGGCAGCCTCGTCACCACGCCGCCACAGGCGAGCCAGCTGCCGTTCAAGGTCGACTACGACATCGCGACCAGGGACTATTTCCAGTTCTGGCCAAGCCCGCTCGACGGCAAGGGCGCGACCTTTACCAGCCGCCCGCTCGCCGGCGATGCCGCGATCGAGGGCTATCCGGTCCTCACCGTCCGCGCCGCGATCGACCGGCCGCAGGGCAATCTGTTCGGCTATCTGGAGGATGTCGCCCCCGATGGGCAGGTGACGATGGTGGCGTTCGGCCGCCTCGCCTTCAGCCACCGCAAGACGGGCAAGGCACCGTACGACCATCTCGGGCTGCCCTATCATTCGGGCCTACGCGCCGATGTGGCGCCGGCGGTGCCCGGCAGACAGGAAACGCTGTCCTTCGCGCTGTCGCCCCGCGCCTACACCATCGCGGCCGGACACCGCCTTCGCGTGACGCTGACCGGCCCCGATCCCCGCCAGCGCAACCTGCCCGAGATCCGCGACACGCTGGCGACGACGATCACCGTTGACGCCGGCACCGCATCCCACGTCGACATTCCGTTCACAACCGCCGTCCGCTTCCGCTGACATGCGAACCCGCAACGCCTTTCCTGAGGACAGGATCATGCTCAAGACCCATCGTCGTATGCGCCTTCTCCTGTCGGCGGGCATCGTCTCCCTCGCCGTCGCCAGCGCGGTTCCGGCGGGTGCGCAGACGTCGCCCCAGCCCGATGCCGCCACATCGCAGCAGGGCCGCACCGACGCCCCCGCCCCCGTTCAATCGGAAGCGGCGCGAACCGGCCCCGTCCCGATCAGCGGCGAGGACCTGACCGGCACCGACATCGTCGTCACCGGCAGCCGCATCCGCGGTGCCGCCCCGGTGGGATCGAGCGTGATCGCGATCGACCGCAAGGCGATCGAGGCGTCCGGCGCGCTGACGACCGATCGCCTGATCAAGGAAATCCCGCAGGTCTTCGATCTCGGCACCTCCGAAAACTCGCGCGGCCAGTCGGGGGGCAACAGCAACATCACCTTCGGCAACGCCATCAACATCCGCGGCATCGGCCCCTATGCCACGCTGACGATCCTCGACGGGCACCGCGTGGTGAACAACAGCCGCTCGGTCGATCCGTCGATCATCCCCTCGCTCGGCCTCGAACGGGTGGAGGTCGTGGCCGACGGCGCATCGGCGGTCTATGGCTCGGACGCGATCGCGGGCGTCGTGAACCTGATCCCGCGCCGCAACCTCGACGGGGTCGAGACAATCGCGCGAGTGGGCGTCGCGCAGAATTTCCACGAAAGCCAGTTCGGCATCGCCGGGGGCAAGACCGGCGACTGGGGCCAGGTCATGGTCGCCTATGAGCATGTGTTCCGCAGCAACCTGTCGGGCGACGACCGCGACTTCTTCACCAGCGACCAGCGCCGCTTCGGCGGACGCGACTTCCGCACCACGCAGTGCAATCCGGGAACGCTGACGGTCGGCGGGGTCAACTATGCCATTCCGGCAGGGGGCGTGACCCCCGCGACCGCCGGTGCGTTGCGCCCCGGCACCACCAACCGGTGCGAAGGCTTCACGGGACAGGACCTGTTCCCGCAGACCCAGTATGACAGCGTCAATGCGACCTTCACCGGCCATATCACCGACTGGCTCGACATATTCGGCGATGGATATTTCTCTGACCGGCGCTTCCGCCGCAACAACGGCTTTACCGGTGCGACGCTGACCGTGCCGACGACGAATGCCTTCTTCGTGCAACCCTCGGGAGCGACCGGCACCCAGACGGTGCAGATCCGCCTCGACGACCTGCCCAACAACGTCTCCTACGGATCGACCCGCAGCTGGCAGACCGCAGGCGGCCTGCGCGCGCGCTTCGGCGGATGGGAGGCGCAGGGGCAGCTGATCTACGGTCGCAACGACGATACGTCGAATACCCCCAACGGCATCAACACCCCCGCCCTCAACGCCGCGCTCGCCAGCAGCAACCCGGCGACCGCGTTCGATCCCTATGGCGTCGGTCGCACATCGGCGGCGGTGCTGACGGCGATCAACGATCAGGTATTCAACGCCCCGACGCTCAACCGCTTCACCGGGGTCGAGGCGACGATCAACGGCACCCTGTTCACGCTGCCCGGCGGCGGGGTGAAGCTGGCGGCAGGCTATGAACGGCAGGAGCTGGAGGTGTCGCTCGGCATCCAGCGCGGCGCGCCATCTACCCCGCTGACCTTCCGCGACTTCGCCCGCAAGGTGGACTCGGGCTATGCCGAGGTGCTGGCACCGTTGTTCGGCAAGGGCAACGCCCTGCCCGGCCTGCGCCGTCTGGAGATCAGCGCTGCCGTCCGCCACGACCGCTACAGCGACGTGGGTGAGACGACCAATCCGAAATTCGGCGCCAATTGGTCACCGGTCGAAGGCGTCGTCGTCCGCGGCAGCTACGGCACGTCGTTCCGTGCGCCGCTCTTCTCGCAAATCTACGGCAACAGCGCGAACATCTTCGTTCAGCCCTATGCCGATCCGACACTCGGCGGCGCGATCGTGCAGGGCGCGGCGCTGTCGGGCGGCAACCTCGACCTCGTGCCCGAAGAGGCGAAGACCTGGTCCGCCGGCGTCGACCTCGACGTCGTGCCCAACCTCCGTCTGTCGCTGACCTATTGGAACGTCAACTATACCGGACAGGTCGACAGCTATCTCGGCGACCTCGCGATCCTCAGTCGCGAAGCCCAGTTCGAGGGGACCGGGGTGATCCTGCGCGGCGCGGCGGCGGCGGACCGCGTGCGGCAGCTGCTGGCGTCGGGCATCACCGTCGCGCGCGGCGTGCTGCCGGCCAATCCGGCGCTGTTCATCGACGGGCGGACGAACAATCTCGGCCGGTCGGAAACGAGCGGGATCGACATCGTCGGCAGCTACACGCTGGAAACCGATCGCGCCGGCATCTTCACCATCAACGCCAACGCGACCTATCTCACCCGCTATCTGGCGGCGATCACGCCCAACGGAACGTTGGTGGATCGGCGCAACACCGTTTTCAATCCGCTGACCTTCAAGAGCCGCGGCACGCTCAACTGGTCGTTCGAGGACGTGAACAGCCGCCTGACCGTCAACCACGTCGGCGGGTACGACAACAACACGCTGCCCGGCGGCGGGGTTCAGAAGGTCAGCAGCTACACCACCGTCGACCTTGGCGTGACGTTCAACATCGGGCCACGCCAGCCAAAGGGTTTCTTCGATGGCGGGCTGAGCTTCTCGATCGATGCGCTCAACCTGTTCGACCGGGCGCCACCGTTCCTCGACTTCGCGCCGACGGTAAACGGCAGCGGCGGCTATGACGCGACGGCGGCGAACCCGGTCGGCCGCGAGATCGCCGTCACCGTGCGCAAGCGGTTCTGATCGTCATGCGCCGGTCGCTGCCCCTTACCGCTTCACCGAAAGCAGGCATTGTACACCCGATCGAGGATCGCGCCGAGGACGCGGCGATCCTCCTCGCCCAGCGCGTCGAGAACATCATGTTCGACAGTCTCCAGCGCGGCGAACATCTCCGCCAGCCACGCCTCGCCGGCCGGCGTGGTGAACAGCGCGTGGCGACGCCGATCGACGGTGGACCGGCGCCGTTCCGCCCAGCCCCGCGCCTCCAGTTCGTCGACGACCGCAACGGCCATCGACTTGTCGAGACCGACCTCGCGCGCCAGCATGACCTGCGACAAGCCCGGATTGGCGGAGATGATCGCCAGTGCCGAAAACAGCCCCTGACGCAGCTGATAGCGATCGGTCACCTGCGCGAACTGCCGCGACAGCTGGTTCTGTATCCGGCGCAGGCGGAAGCCGACGAAATCGCCCAGCCGGCCAAGGCTGATATCCCCTTGCGTGCCGGGCTGCGCAGCGTTCGTCGATCCGTCGTCCATGCCGCGTCGCTAGCGCAACGTCGGCGCAAAGGGAACTCGTCAAGGATCGGGCAGACCTATGGTTGATCCATCGGACCACGACCCCGCACATCCGCAACCGGTGCCGGTGGATGCGGATGTTGATGCCCTCCCCGCCCGCGCGCCCGCGTCTCCCTTGGCGAAGGCGATGCTGGCGGTCGGTTCGGCCGCGCTGCTCGCCGCGATGGCGACCGATGCGCTGGCAGTCGCCGGGCGCCATGCCGGCATCCGTCTGCTGGGGTCGATCGAGATCGTTCAGGCCAGCATCGTCCTCATCGCGACGACGGCGATCGTCCTGACCACGATCGTCGATGCCCATGCGCGGGTGCACATCCTGCTCGAACGCCTGCCCGTCGCGACAGCGGCGCGGTGGCTGCGGGGCGCCAATGCACTGAGCGCACTGGTGTTCCTGTGGCTGGCGGCGGGGTCGGCATGGCTCGCCGCCGACCTGTGGAATGGGCACGAACTGACCGAAATCCTGCAACTTCCCCTGCGCTGGCTCCGGCTGTTCTGGATCATGGGCGCCGTCGCCACCGCTATCCTGTTCGCCAGGCGAGCCTTCCGGAGCATCACGGCATGATCACGCCCGAACTGATCGGCCTGCTCGGTATCGTCGCGCTGTTGCTGTTGCTTGCGGTCGGCGTGCCGATCGGCATCGGGCTGGCGCTGGTCGGCAGCGCCGGCCTGATGATGCTGCTCTCGCCCGAGGCCGCGCTCATCAAGGCCGGGGTCATCACCTTCGACACCATCTCCCGCTACGAACTGGGCGTCTTGCCGCTGTTCGTGCTGATGGCGCATCTATGCTTCGCTGCGGGTGCCAGCCGCGACTTCTTCGACGCCGCCGCCCGGATGGTGGGGCATCGCCGGGGCGGGTTGGCGATGGCGTCGATCGGTGGCTGTGCCGGCTTCGGCGCGATCAGCGGATCGAGCCTCGCGACTGTCGCCACCGTAACCTCGGTCGCGCTCCCCGAAATGCGCAAGGCGAATTACGCCCCCTCTTTCGCGACCGGTGCACTTGCCGCCGGTGGTACGCTCGGGTCGCTGGTGCCGCCGTCCGGTGCGCTGATCGTGTTCGGGATCATCGCCGAACAATCGATCGGCAAGCTGTTCGCCGCTGCCATCGTGCCCGGCCTCACGCAGGCACTCTTCTACATCGCCACCATCGCGATCCTGTGCCGGTTTTATCCGGAACTGGGACCGCGTACGGCACGCGCGCCGTGGCACGACCGGTGGCCGGCGCTGCGCGCCATCGCCGACGTCGCCTTCCTGATCGTGTTCGTCATCGGCGGGCTGTTCGCCGGATGGTTCACTCCGACCGAAGCGGCCTCGGTTGGATCGGTCGCGGCCCTCCTTTTGTGCTGGAAGCGCGGGCGGCTGAGCTGGGCGGCGGTGTCCGGCGCGCTGGAGACGACGCTGCGTACCACGGGCATGATCTATATCGTCGTGATCGGCGCGTTGCTGTTCGCAACCTTCATCAGCGTGACCGGCATCGCGGCGCTCTTATCCGGGGTCGTCTCCGGTCTCGATGCCGGGCCGATGGTCGCGATCGTCGCCATGGCGCTGGTACTGCTGCTGCTGGGGTCGTTCCTCGACGGGCTGGCGCTGATGCTGCTGACGACGCCGATCTTCCTGCCGATCACGCAGGATCTGGGCCTCAGCCCGATCTGGTTCGGCATCTTCCTCGTCCGCACGATGGAGATCGGGTTCGTCCATCCGCCGCTGGGGCTGAACGTGTATGTAATCCAGGGGATCGCAGGCGACATTCCGCTCGGCACCATCTTCCGCGGCATCGTGCCCTTTCTGCTCGCCGACTTCCTCCATCTGGCGCTGCTGATCGTGGTGCCGGGACTTGCTCTCTGGCTGCCGGGGGTGCTGGCATGATCCGTTCCATGATCGTGACGGCGCTGGTCGCGGCGCTGCTCGGCGGATGCCAGCCAAAGCCTTCGGCGCCGGGGACGACGGTGCTGACCTATGCCAGTCCCTATCCCCCCGGCCATCCCTTCAGCCGCGCCGACCTTCGCTGGATGGCCTATGTCGAACGAGCATCGGGCGGGCGGTTGCGGATCCAGCCCTATTGGGCGGGGTCGCTGCTTTCCAGCGATCAGAGCATGGAGGAAATCCGCCACGGCGTCGCCGATATCGGCCTGATCACCCCGATCTACACACGCGGCGGCGCGCATACCCAGCGGGCGCAGGCCGGCTTCTATGGCGGCGTCCAGTCGATGCCGGAACAGATCGCGGTCTATCAATGCTTGGCCGCACGCTTTCCCGCGCTGAGCGACGAGTTGCGCGGGCTGCGCGTCCTTGCCGTCCAGCCCGGCAACTTCCCCGGCATCCTGACCCGCGACGTGGCGGTGCGCAGCCTCGCCGATCTCAAGGGGCTGCGTCTGCGTGCCCCTGCAGAGAATCTGGAGGTGCTGCGCGCGCTCGGGGCCGATCCGGTCGATATGCCGATGGCCGAC
Organism: Sphingomonas paucimobilis; assembly: GCA_036946325.1. Classification (GTDB taxonomy): domain Bacteria; phylum Pseudomonadota; class Alphaproteobacteria; order Sphingomonadales; family Sphingomonadaceae; genus Sphingomonas; species Sphingomonas paucimobilis_A. The sequence continues at coordinate 790,395 of JAQIJL010000001.1, read as the reverse complement.
GTCTATTCGGCGCTCGCGAAGGGCGTGATCGACGGCGTCGTCGCCCCGGCCGATACGCTACGCAGCCTGCACTTCGCCGAGGTCGCGCATCATTTCACGACGTTGCGCGTCAGCCGCGGTTCCTATCCGGCCCGCGCGATGTCGGCACGACGCTGGCAATCGCTGTCTCCGGCGGACCAGCGATTCCTCGCCGCCAGCGAACGCCAATGGGAAGCCGCGCTGATCGAAGAGATCGACAAGGCGGAACAGGCCGGCATTGCCTTCGGCAAGGAGCACGGCGTCGCCTTCGTCCCGATGCCTCCTGCGGATCAAAGCCGCTTCGACCAACTCTACAACCGGAACGCCGCCCGTATTGCCCGTGCGCTCACCCGCTTCGGCACCGACGGCACTCCGATCTTTGTCGAGGCGCAGCGGCTGATCGCCGCCGCTGTCCGCGACGGTACGCTACCGAATTGCACCCCTGCTCCCTATCCGGATTTAACCCATCATGACTGACAACCCACCGTTGCAGCGCCCGCTCGAAGGGCTGCGCGTCATCGATCTTACCCGTGCACTCGCCGGCCCCTATGCGACGCTGCTGCTCGCCGGGCTGGGCGCGCAGGTGATCAAGGTCGAGGACCCGCGCGGCGGCGATCTCGCGCGGGAGAACAGCCCCTATGTCGGTCGGGGCGGCGTGACGGTCGAGCGCGCGCATGCCGACGATGTCTCGATCTCGCACCTGTCGCGCGCGCGCGGCAAGCTCGGCGTATCGCTTAACCTGAAGGCACCCGGTGCGCAGGGCGTGTTCGAGGATTTGTGCCGCGATGCCGACATCGTGGTGGAGAATTTCACCGCCGGCACCGCCGATCGCCTGGGCGTAGGCTATGCGGTGGCACGCGCGGTCAATCCGCGGATCATCTACTGCTCGCTGTCGGGGTTCGGCGCCGATGCTCCCGACGGCAAGGCGATGGACATCATCATTCAGGCGCTGTCCGGCGCGATGTATGCCAGTGGCGATCCCGATGCGCCGCCGGTCCGCATGGGCATCCCGGTCGCCGACATGCTCGCGCCCGTCTTCGCGGTGATCGGTATCCTGTCCGCGCTGGAGCAGCGCCATCGCACCGGCGTCGGCCAGCATGTCGACGTGTCGATGCTCGGTGCGCTGACCTCGTTCGTCGCGATCGAGAACTGGTCGGCGCTGGCGGCGGCGGGCATGCCCGCGCGCACCGGGCTGACGGTCCAGCGCCTCTCCCCCTTCGGCGTGTTCGAATGTGCCGATGGCTATGTCGCCGTCGTCGCCGTCCACGAAAAGCTGGCGCGCGGATTGTTCAAGGCGATGGGCCAATCCGAACTCGGCAACGACCCGCGCTTCGCCTCTCGCGACGCCCGCGTCGCCAACGCGGTCGCGCTGGAGGCACACATCACTTCGTGGTCGCGGAGACTGTCGGTGGCGGAGGTCGTGCGGCTGCTGGAGGCGGAGGGCGTCCCCACGGCGCCCGTCCGTCATCCCGAGGAAGCGCTGGCCGATCCCCGTGTCATGGCGCGGGAGGAAACGATGCCGATCGCGCATCCGTCCTATCCGCACCGCTCCGAACTGCGCACCTCCGGCGTGCCGATCCGTTTTTCGGACGCGCGCACCGGGTTCGACGAGGCGCTGCCGATCGCGATCGGCGAACATAACATGGCGATCTACCGCGACCTGCTGGGCTATGACGACGCGCAGTTGGCCGCGCTGGTGCAGGACAACGTGATCTGATGGACGCGCTCGCCGCCATCGCCGCCGCCTATGCCGATACCGATGCGGTCGCCCGCCGCCTTGCCGGTCAGGGCGAGCCCGTCATCCGCACGATCGGCAGCGACGCGCCATTCACCTGGCTTCGCGCGGCGGGCTTCGCGCCCGTCCGGCTCGATCCGGTCGCCGGTGACGAAACGCCGCGCGCCGATGCGGTGATGGGGCCGGCGACGGGACGGCGGCGTGGCCATCGGTTGCTGGAGCGGCTGCTCGACCCGATGCTTGCCGATACACCAATTCTGCTGACGCGCGCCGATGCGGAACAGGCGCAGCTCTTCGCCGCATTGCGCGAGCGGCTGCGGCTGGGCGAGCCGGCACCGGCAAGGCTCCATCTCCTCGACCTCGTCCATCAGGACCAGCCGGCGTCGCATCGGTACAATTTGGCGCGTCTCGAACGGCTCGATGGCTGGTTGCAGCAATGGGGCGGCGCGCCCGTCGACGACGACCGGCTGGCGGCGGCAGCAACCGAGGAACGTGCGTTACTGATACTCGTCCGCGAAGCACAGCAGCTTCGTCGCGAAGCACGCCTCGCCGGCAGCGATATGCTGCGGATCATTGGCTGTACCGCGATACTTCCCCCGCACGAGCTGGCCGACCTGCTTCGTACGCTGGTCGCGAAAGCCGACACCCTGCCGCTCCGACATGGCCGGCGAACGCTCGTCACCGGTACCGCGCACGATGACGCAAACCTTTACACCGGGCTGGAAGCCGACGGCCTGTTCCTCGCCGGCGACGATCACGACTGGGGTGAGCGGCGCCTGATCGATCCGCCCATTACGTGCTCCGAAGCCGCCGCGCCGGTGCGTCAGGCGCCGCTCGGCGCCCGCTGGCCGAAGGACACCGCCGCGTCCGTCCTGCGAACCGCGCAGGCGTGCGAAGCCGAACTGGTCCTGCACGTCACGATCGACGGCGACGAGGCAGCGCCATGGAGCGAGGCGGCGGTCACGGCGGCATTGAAGGGCAAGCTGGCATTCGAGGCGCGACGCCCTGCCCCGCCATCAGCGCCGGCCAAACCGCCGGTCAAGGCGCCGCCACCGCCGCGCAGCCGCAAGTCGCTGCAATCCCTGACGAGCTTCGGCACCTATCAACGCGATTGGTTTCAGCAGGTCCGGCAGCAGGTGGCGGATGGCGCGCCGTTCGCGATGGTCAATGCCAATGCCCCTCAGGAAATCCTGCGCGCGCTCGACATACCCTTCGTCGTCAACCAATGGTGGGCATCGATCGTCGCCGCCAAGCAGCAGACCGGCCGCTATCGCGATCTCCTCCACGCGCACGGCTATCCCACCGACGTCGAGGCCTATAGCGCGCAGGGTCTCGCCGCCGGACTGGACGACGACCACGCGCAGGCGCCTTGGGGCGGGCTGCCGCAGCCCGATTTCCTCCATGCCGTTACGTCCAGCGACGCGACGCCCGGTATCTTCGGCAGTTGGGCCGAGGAAACCGGCGCAGCACCGTTCCTGTACGAGCGCACGGTCGATCCGCGCCTGTCGATCGGCACCCGGTGGTGGGAAGAACTGCCGACCCGCTGGGACGAGGTGCTCGAACCCGAACGGATCGACCTGCTCGTCGCCGAACTGCGCGAGGTGATCGAACGGATCGAACGGGCCACCGGACGGACCTTTTCGCACGAACGCTTCGTCGAGGTCATGAACCTCGTCAACGAGCAGGAGGAATATTACCGCCGCACGCGCGACCTGATCGCAAAGACCGTGCGCGCACCGATCGGGATCGTCGATTCGATGCCCGCGACGATGGTGCCGCAATGGCATCGCGGCACCATCTGGGGGCGCGACGCCGCCCGCGCCTTCCATGACGAGGTCGCCGAACGCGTTGCGGCGGGTGTCGGCGCCGTCGCCGACGAACGCGTCCGGCTGATGTGGGTCGGCCGCGGCCTGTGGAGCGAAACGGCCTTCTACCAACGCTGGGAGGAGAGCCACGGCGCGGTGTTCGTCTGGTCGATGTACCTCGCCCTCGCCGCCGACGGCTATATCCGGGAGCATGGCGACGGCCGCGACCCGATGCGCGCGCTGGCCGCCCGCTTCCTGACCATGGGCGACGAGCTGCGCATGCCGAGCTGGGCGGGACCGTGGCACGTCCATGAAGCGGAAAGCCACCGGATCGACGGCGCCGTTGCCGTGTCCGATGCCGACCCGTTCGTCCTGCGCGCGCTGGCTGCGGCGGGCATACCGGTGCTCGAACTGGGGGTCGACAATTTCGCGATGGACGCGGACACCGCCGCCGCACTCGATCGCCGCGTCACCGCCTTCATCGAAGGCCCTGCCGGCGACAGGGCATCGGCACGCATCGCTAGAGGAGCGGCCGCATGACCCATCCGCTGTCCGGGCTGCGCGTCCTCGACTTCACCCGCTATCTTCCCGGTGCCTATACCGGCTGGATCGCGGGGGACATGGGAGCCGACGTGATCCGTGTCGAGAACCCACGCGAACTGGCCAAGCACGCGCGGATGTTCGGGCATGACGACGATCCCCAACAGGCGCGGCTGCGCCGTGCCCGCCCCTCCTATTGGCGCAACCGCCGCTCGATCGTTCTCGACCCCGGCCATCCCGATGCGCGCGCGGTGCTGCACGCACTGGTCGCCTCGGCCGACATTCTGGTCGAGGATTATCGACCGGGAACGATGACGGCGATGGGCTTGGGCTACGACGCGCTTGCGGCGATCAATCCACGGCTGATCTACTGTTCGGTCTCCTTCACCGGACAGACCGGGCCGCTGGCCGGTCGCGCCGGACACGATCCCGCCGCGCTCGCGCTCGCCGGCGCCCTGTCCCGCCTGAACGGCCTGCCCACACCGAGCCTGCCCGGCGTCCAGGTCGCCGACGTCCTCGCCGGCGCCCATGCCGCCATCGCGGTCCTCGTCGCGCTGCAACAGCGGGACCGCACCGGCACGGGCACGCATGTCGACGTGGCGATGACCGATGCGGCGATGCCGCTGATCGCCGTGGCGCTGGGCCGGGCAGACGACCCGGACGGGATCGCTCCGCCGGACGGTAGCTGGAACCCGAAAGGCGGCGTCTGGCAATGTGCCGATGGCGAATGGCTCTGCACCACCGACATGGAGCCGCGCTACTGGCAGCGTTTCTGCGAAGCCGTCGGCCGGTCGCAATACGCCGCCCTGCAATTCGATACCGCCGCACATCCGGCGATCGAGGCGGATTTGCTGGCGATGTTCCGCACCCGCGACCGCGCCGACTGGATCGCCCTTCTCGAGCGCGCCGATACGCAGGCGATGCCGCTGCTGTCCCCTGCCGAGGCGCTGCGTCACCCGCACGCCCTAGCCCGCGGCATGCGGGTGGCGCTCCCGATCGACACGGAACGAGTCGAACAGATCGGCACACCCTTCCACCTCAAGGACGCCGATCTGCCGGAGCATGTGCCCGCCGGCCTGCCCGGTGCCGAGCGTGACGCGATCCTCGCCGAGCTTGGTTTCGATAGTGTCGCCCGCGACGCTCTCGCCGAAGCGGGCGTGTTCACCGGCCGGCGAAAGGAAACCGCATGAACGCGCTCGATGGCTTGAAGGTCGTGGACCTGAGCCACGCCATCGCCGGCCCCACTTGTACCAACATGCTGGTCGACCTCGGTGCCGACGTCGTCAAGGTCGAACCGCCGCAGACCGGCGACGGCTTTCGCCACTACACCGAACATGGCGGCGAGCCGATGCTCAGCATCCCCTTCGCCTCGCTCAATGCCGGCAAGAAGTCCGTCTGTCTCGACCTCAAACATCCGGCGGGGATCGACATCCTGTGGCAACTGGTCGAGCGCGCGGACGTGCTGGTCGAGAATTTCCGTCCGGGCGTCCTTTCCCGTCTCGGCCTGACGTTCGATGCGCTGCGGGCGCGCAATCCCCGGCTGGTGCTGGTGTCGATCACCGGCTTTGGCCAGACCGGTCCGCTCGCCGACCGCGGCGCCTACGACCATATCGCGCAGGCGATGTCGGGCATCGCGCTGCTGAACGCCGGTCCCGACGGACCGCAGAAGATCGGTATGCCGATCGTCGACAGCTTCACCGGCTATCTCGCCACCATCGCCCTATTGGCGGCGCTGCGTCGCCGCGACGCAAACGGGGTCGGCGAACATGTCGACGTCGCCATGCTCGATGCCGCGCTGAAACTGGTCAACACCACGGTATCGGTGCATTCCTATACCGGCCGCACGCCCGGCGGCACCGGCAACCGCGGCTTCCGCCTCGTCGCGACGGCCGACTTCTACCCGACCGCCGATCGCTGGATCGCGCTTGGCGCCAACAATCAGCCGCAAGTGGAGGCTTTGTTCCGGGTGCTGGACAGGCCGGACTGGATCGTCGATCCGCGCTTTGCCACGCACGACGCGCGCGTGGCGCATTACGAGGAACTTCGCCGCTGCCTTACGAAGGTGCTTGCGGATTGGCAGGCGGCGCTGCTGGAGGAAAAGCTCGCGGCCGCGCGGGTCCCGGTAGCGATGCTGCGCGAGGTGGGAGAGATCGCCGACCATCCGCATCTTGCCGAACGCGGCACGTTCAACGACGTCACCTTGCCCGGTTTCGACCGACCGCTCCGCGTCGTCGGTCCGGGTTTCGACATCGATGAAGTCGGAGATCGCCGTGTCCCCGTGCTCGGCGACAGTACGGACGACGTGCTGGCGGCGTTGGGGCTGGATGCGACGACGATCGCGTCACTCCGCGATCGGGGAGTCGTCGCATAATGGCAATCGACATCCATCTGCTCGGCGACATCATTCTCGACGTCCCCGAACCGGATCATTGGCTCAGCGGCGTCGCGGCAGTCACCGGCACTGCGGACCTCGCGATCGGCCACTTGGAGGTTCCCCACACCCGTCGCGGACAGGAAATGCACGGTGACGTTCCCGCGCCCGGCGCCGATCCGGAACACCTCGCTGCCCTCGCCCGGGCAAATATCCGCATGGTGTCGATGGCCGGCAACCATATCGCCGATTGCGGTGGCGAGGGTATCGCCGACACCATCGCCGAACTCGACCGGCTCGGCATCCGTCACGCCGGGGCCGGGATGGACCTGCTCGAAGCCTCCCGCCCGTCTGTGGTCGAGAAGGGCGGACGCCGCATCGCCCTGCTGAGCTACAATTGCGTAGGTCCCGAAATCGCGTGGGCGACGGACATGCGCGCCGGCTGCAACCCCGTTGCCGTTCGCGCCGCCGATGGCGGTCCGGCACGGCCGCAAGCCGATTTGCGCGACGCAGATCCGGCGTCCGTCGCCGATATGCAGGCCGCCATCGCCGATTTGCGAACCCGGGCCGACATCATACTCGTGGCGCTGCACAAGGGCATCACGCACCGCCCGGCCGAACTCGCGCCCTATGAGCGACCCTTGTCCCACGCCGCGATCGACGCGGGCGCGACGGCGGTCATCGGACATCACGCGCATATCGTCCGTGGTATCGAATTCCACGCCGGACGCCCGATCTTCCACGGTCTCGGCAACGGCGTCGTCGTCACCCATGCGCTAAGCCCCGCGCAGGACCATCCGGCCCGTGCGGAATGGGCGATGCGGCGCAAGCAAATGTTCGGCTTCGAACCCGATCCCGCCTACCCCCTCGCTCCGTTCCATCCGGAGGCGGTGAACGGAATGATCGGACGCCTCCGCCTGAACGATGACGGGACCATCGAAACCGCGTTCCTGCCGATGTGGAGCGCACCGCCCGGCCTTCCCTCCGCTGCCCGTGGCCCCCTCGGACGGAGCGTAGCGGATTATATCAGGCGCATCGGGGACCGCGCCGGCCTGCCTGCGCTACAGCATCGCTGGGTCGAGGACTGGGTGGTGGTTTCGGATAGCTGAACGGCACTCCGCTGCGCCATGCGGCTATAAGTGCCAAAGTCCAGAAGCGACCTTGAAATTCAAACATCACATCTGATGTTCCTTTGGCAGCAGTCTTGCTGCGAGCATAAGGAATGTCAGTCATCTCCACCCGCCTGCAATCCCTGCATCACATCGGCGTCATCGTGCAGGACCTCGACGCCACGATCGCATGGTACGAACGTCATCTGGGCTTCGCCGTCCTGACGACGTTCGCGTTTCCCGGTGCGCGGGTGGCATTCATCGGACGTGGCGAGGTGAAGCTGGAACTGTTCCAGATCGACGGCGCCGCGCCGATGGCACCGGAACGCAAGGAGGCGCTAACCAATTTGCGGATCGGTGGGATCAACCATTTCGCGATCCTGGTCGACGACATCGAAGCGACGCTGGCCGAGTTGCAGGAAAACGGCGTCGAACAGGCCTATCCGATTAGCGACGTGCCCGACGGCAGCGGCGATCGCTGGGTCTTCATCCGCGACAATGAAGGGATGTTGATCGAACTGTACCAGCCCGCCTGATCGAAAAGCCGGTCCCGAAGCGCCGGGACCGGCCGCCCTTCAGCGTGCCGTTTCGGGGGTCCGCCCGGTCGCCATCGCATAATCGGGCAGGTCGACCTTTTCCGAATCGCGCGCGAAGTTGCGCGTCACCAGCTTTTGGAGCGGCGCCGCGCTGACGACCCGCGCGGCGGTGCGCAGCGCGCCGACGCCGATCCGGCTGTGCGGCCACATCAGCCGGGGCACGATCTTCGGCAGGCCCTGCCCCTCCTCGACATAGGGTCGCATCACCGCGTCATAGCGCTGCGCGGCGTTCCCGGGATCCACGTTCCGGCACAACTCGCCGACCAGCACATAGCTGCCGACGATCGCCAGCGTCGTCCCGATGCCCGACAGGCCGGTCGGGCACCACGCCGCATCGCCGGTCAGGAACACGCGGCCATTCGACCAGCGCTCCATTCGCACCTGCCGCATGGCGTCATAGTAGAAGTCGTCGGTCGCCTCCATCGCGTCGAGCAGCCGCGGCAGTTCCCAACCGACATCGGCGAAGCGTTCGCGGACATGGCGTTTCTGGCGATCCATGTCCCAGTCCTCGGTCCCGTCGACCTTGCCCTGCATCCCGATATACACGCCCAGCGTCGCGGCATCGCGGTCGGGCTTCACGATCGCGCCGCGTCCTTCGGTCGTGTTGTAGAGCCGGGCATAATCCCCATCGCCATCCCGGCGCGGGGCGGAGAAATAGGCGACGGTCATGTCCATCCAGCGCGGCGCGTTCTCGCCGGGAAAGACCAGCTCGCGTGTCGAGGAGCCGACGCCTTCGGCGACGATCACCGCCGCATAGCGACCGGTGCGACCGCTCGCGAAGGTGACGTCGACGCCCGCATCATCCTGCACGGTCCCGGCGATATGGTCGCCGAACCGCGTCGCCACACCGTCGCCCAGATCGTCGAAGATCAGCCGCGCGATGTCGCCCCGGCGGATATCCAGTTCGGCGGTCGGACCCCGGTCGCCGTCCTCGTCGATACCGAAACGCGCGATCAACTGATTGTCGCTATCGACCAGATCGGTGCCGTATTCTCCCGTGCCGAGGTCGAGCGCGGCCTGTTCGAGCGCCATGCGTCGCAGCACGGCACGCCCGGCGCCGCGTATGTCGACATTCTGTCCTCCCCCGCGAAAGGACGCTGCGCGTTCAACCAGCTCGACCGCGACGCCCTGTCGAGCGAGCCACCACGCCGCCGTTACCCCGGCGACGCTCGCGCCGGTTACCAGAACCCTGCCATCCATATCCGCCAACCTCCGATGTGATTGGCCGTAAAACACTTGTATCATGCATGATGTTCCAGCGTTCGGAAGCATGCTGCATTGTCCCTCGGCCAAGTTCGAGGACGCTGGACCGGCTATGACGACCCCGATCGCGCGCCCCGCTCGTCGGGCGACAGTTCCGCGAACCGCTCGTCGAAATCGGCCGCGATGTCGGCCAGCGACACATTCGCCAGACGTTCGAGCAGCAGGGTTTCCGCCTCGCGCATCGCGCTGGCCAGCGACGCGTTGACGGCCCGTTCCACCAGGCAGGCCGGGTCGGGATCGGCCGGTCCGAGCGCGAAGATACGGTTCTCGCCAAGCGCACGATGCACGTCGAGCATGGTGATGGCGTCGAGCTTGCGCGTGAGCGACCAGCCCCCGCCATGCCCCTTTACCGATTGCACGTAACCCGCGTCGCGCAGCCCGGCCATCGTACGCCGTATGACGACCGCATTGGTGCCCAGCATCAACGCCGCGGCTTCCGACGTCAACGGCCCGTCCATCCGACCCATATGGATCAGCAGATGCAGCATTCTCGAAAGGCGCGAGTCCAAATCCCAACCTCCAATAGACGTGCCGAATATCACGCAACATTCGCTGTTGCAAAATCGGAAATGCCGTTTACGTAACAGGGTGAGTTATATAAAAGGTGCCGAGATGTACGATGTGATCGTGGTGGGTGGCAGTTTCGCCGGCATGTCCGCAGCAATGCAGCTTGCGCGCGCCCGGCAACAGGTGCTGGTCATCGATGCCGGCATGCCGCGAAATCGCTTCGCCGATGAAGCGCACGGTTTCCTCGGACAGGACGGACGCGCACCCGCGGCGATCATGCGGGAAGCCCGTTGTCAGTTGCAGCGCTATCCGACCGTAGAAATCGTGTCTGGCGAGGCCGTGGCGGCACGGCCAATCGATGGCGGCTTCGCGGTGGAACTGGCCGGCGGCGGCGAGCACCGCGCGAAACGACTGATCCTCGCGACCGGGGTATCGGACGCGTTGCCAGCGATCGCCGGCATGGCCGAGCGCTGGGGCGAAACCGTGCTTCACTGTCCCTATTGCCACGGCTACGAAGTGCGCGACCTCCCGCTGGGGGTGATCGCGGCACATCCGATGTCGGCGCATCAGGCGATCCTGATCCCGGACTGGGGACCGACCACCTACTTCACGCAGGGACAGTTCGAACCGGAGCCGATCGAACGCGACGCCTTCGCCGCCCGCGGCATCACCATCGAGCGGACTCCCGTGGTGGAACTGCTGGGTGACGCACCGGCGCTCGACGGTGTTCGCCTCGCCGATGGGCGCTTCGTGGCGGTGGCAGCCGTGTTCACCGCACCCAAGACCACGCCGGCTGCGCCGCTCGCCGCAATGCTCGGATGCGTGCACGAGGACGGACCGACCGGACCTTATGTCAAGGTCGACCAGTGGGGCGCCACCTCGGTCGCCGGCGTATGGGCAGCGGGCGACGCCGCCACGCCGATGCACAACGCCACGCTAGCCTCCGCAGCGGGTGTGCTGGCGGGCATCGCAGCCCATCAGGCTTCCGTCCGCGCCACGGCAGGGCAATAGGCGGGCGCCCCCTATTCCTTGGCTTGCAGGGCCGCAAACCCGGCTTCGAAGATCGTCAGCAGCGACGACAGGGCATGGTCCATGTCGTTCGACAGCACCTGTCCGCCGGACAGGATGTCGATGCGTCCGGTTTGCGCGATGCTGTGGGTCAGCGCGCCGGTGAGGTGATCGAAATAGCGGTACAGCACATCGTCCGGCACGCCCGGCGCGGCGCGGCGCAGATGTCCGATGAAACGCTGCACGATCGGGTCGAAATTGTCCCGCATAACCGCCGCGCCCCCGGCCCGCGACGAATTGATCGCGGCGGCGATCGCGGCGAAATCGGCCCAGCCCTGTCCGCGGTTGAACGCGGTTTCGAACATCGGCCGCAGAAAGGTGTCGAGCGCGTCGCGCACGGTAATGGCGTCGCCGCAACGCGCTTCCATCCGGTCCATCGCGGCATGACGTTCGCCGTTCAGGACGACGGCGCGCCGCTCGAACATCTCGTGAAAAACCGCTTCCTTGTCACCGAAATAATAGCGCACGAGCGCCGCATCGACATCGGCCGCCACCGCGATCGCCTTCAGCGTCACGCCGTCTCGGCCATGCGCGGCGAACAGGCGCTCGGCCGCGTCGAGGATCGTCCCGCGCGAGATTTGCCGTCGCTCCGCCTGCGGCATTCGCTCGCCCATGTCGATTTCCTCCACGCTTCCTGCACCGACCTACCCGGAATCCCGTTGCAATCGCACGAACATTTTATTCCTTCCGCAAGGAGGAAAGATTGACGAGGCCGTCGACTGCGATCTATGCCTAGTCCCGGCGACGCTATCGGGCGCGCCATGCGGAGGGGACCGATATGTCCAAGCATCTCTCGGCCGGCGCCCGGCGCGATCCAGTCCGACCGCGCGCCGATGATCGAAACTCCTTCCGCGCGATCGGCCTGGCGGCCATCGCTCGCTTCCGGTGAGGTCATCATGCCCCAGAACAGCTATCGCCTGATCGCCACGTCCGCCGAGCGTTTCGCCGACAGGACCGCGCTGCGGTTCATCGCATCGGCCGCCGGTGACGAGGCGGTACGGTGGACCTATGCCGACCTGCTGGCGCGGATCACGGCCTTTGCCAATGGTCTCCACCTGCTCGGCGTCGATCGCCGCAGCGTCGTCGCCTTTGCCCTGCCCAACCTCGCCGAAACCCATGTCGCGTTATGGGGGGCGGAGGCGGTCGGGATCGCGCTCCCACTCAACCCGGCGCTCGGCGTGGCGGCGCTGGCGGCGATCCTGCGCGAAGCGGACGCGAGCGTGCTGGTGACGCAGGCGTCCACCATCGCCCTGCCGATGAACGACATCGACGCGATCCTGTCCGCCGTGCCGTCGCTCCGGCACCTGATCCTCATCGACAGCCCCGCCCCGCCGGCTGCCGACCACAGTATCGCCATCCACGACTTCGACACGCTCTGCGCCGATGCCGATCGGGACCGCCTGCGGTTCGCCGACGCGCGACCGGGCGACGACTCCTCGTGGTTCTGCACCGGCGGCACCACCGGCCTGCCCAAGATTGCCCGTCGCAGCCACGCCAACGAACTCGCCAACGTCGCGCAGATCCGTACCGCCGTCGCCGGCCTGTTCAACGAAGGCGACGCGGTGCTGAGCGGCCTGCCGCTGTTCCACGTCAACGCGGCGATGGTCTCGGGGCTGCTGCCCTTCGCGATCGGGGGTGAGGTCGTGCTCGCAACCGCGATGGGTTTTCGCACGCCCGGGCTGCTCGCCAATTTCTGGCCGCTGGTCGATCGCTTCGGTATCGCCAGTTTCAGCGCGGGTACCGACCTTGCTGTCAGCGCTGGCGCAAGTTCCCCGGCCCGACGGTGCGGGGACCTCGCTGCGCTTCGTCATCTGCGGCGCGGCGCCCTTGTCGGCGGCGCAGCATGCCGTGGCGGAACATGCGCTCGGCGTCCCGGTTCTCGAAGGCTACGGTCTGACCGAAGGCACCTGCGCGACCAGCCTCAACCCCGCCGAAGATCGCCGGCCGGGGTCGATCGGCCGGACGCTGCCGGGGCAGCTCGCGCAGCCGATGATCCTCGACGATGACGGCGTCTGGAAGCGCGATGCCGCTGTCGGCGAAGTCGGCGTACTTGCGCTATCGGGGGACAATGTCTTCCTCGGCTACCGTTCGGCCGCGCATGATCGGGGCATCTGGATCGACCATCCCGATGGACGTCGCTGGCTGAACACCGGCGATCTCGCGCGGATCGATGCCGATGGCTATCTATGGCTGACCGGCCGCGCCAAGGACCTGATCATCCGCGGTGGCCACAATATCGACCCGGCCGTGATCGAGGACGCCTTGCTGCGCCATCCCGCGGTCTTGCTAGCGGCGGCGGTCGGGCGTCCCGACGCCCATGCCGGCGAAGTCCCGGTCGCCTTCGTCCAGCTCCGCCCCGGCGCCGAAGTCGACGAAGCGACGCTGCTGTCCTTTGCCGAGTCCACGATCGACGAACGCGCCGCGCGGCCGAAATCGGTGCGGGTCCTGCCGGCGCTGCCGCTGACGGCGGTCGGCAAGATCTTCAAGCCGGAACTGCGTCGCTTGGCCGCCGACGAGGTGGCGGACGAAGCGAATTGAGGGAAGCAATCAAGCGCGCAACGGCAACCGGCCTTGAACCGGACAGGACATTGCCGGAAATGTCGCTGCGTCGCCCGTGCTGCTCCGGATCGACGCGGGGGTCAGGAACCGCACAGCCGGCGGCGTAGCGTCTCGAACGCGGTGTCCCCATCGTCCATCGCCGCCATGCCCGCCGTCCCCAGATAGACGAAGCGCGCTGGCGTCCCGCCCGGCACGGCGACGCTGCCGCACACTATGCCTTCGCGCGGATCGTCGCGTGCGATGCCGGTGATCGCCGCCGTCGCCGGCAGGCGCAGCGCGCGAAGCACGTCCGGCTGAACGGCGACCACCAGCGCGGTGGACGGCGCTGGAATTGGCGCATCCGGAAGCACCGGTGCGCCCCGTTCGACCACCCGCACCGTCCCGCGATCCGGTGTGGATCACGGAAGGGCCAGCCACGCAGCGACCACCATGCAGAGCACGCCGATTGCCACCACGCTGCGCAGCGCCGTCGTCACCGGATATTGCACACATATCCCAGCCAGTTCGGCGCGGCGTGGGCCAGTTCGCCGTCGCTGCGGAACGCCGCGGCGCCGTCGGCGGCGTCCTGCAGCTTCCACATGAACCATGCCGTCGGATAGCCGAGCAGTGGATAGACGCCGATGTTACACGACGCAGGCAGCCCGCCGGCCGCGCAACCGGGACTCCCTTCGATCTCGGTATGGCTGCCAAGCGTGATCATGCCGAGCGCCTTGTCGACGCCGTTCGCCGTCGGAAGATAATAGCCGAGATTGACCGGCAGCGGCGACACCACATCGACATTGCCGCTGACGTAGAAGATCGAACCGCGCCCGACCGTCGGCAACGATGCCAGCGGCGGCGCGCATCCCGCGATGATGCAGATCGGCCGCTCCGGCGTCGAAATGGGGACATAGGTCGCGAACAGGCGGTTCTGCTCGGCGAACAGCTTCACCGCCGTCCCGGCGCCTTGCGAATGCCCGGTCAGCCCGACGCGGCCGGGGTCGAGCCGTCGGAAGAACGGGGTGCCGGCCTTCTCGCCCTGCTCCAGAATATATTCGGCAGCATCGACGACCGTCTCGCCTCCGCCGGTCCAGCCATCGCGCGAACGGACGACGACGAACCCCCAACTGGCGAGGTGCCGCAGGAACGTGGCGTTCTTGTCGGCCGGAACCGTATCGGCGGTCCCGTTGGCGAACACGATCACCGGATGGCGGAAACCGGTCCGCTCGTCCCGCAGCGGGTTGCTGCCAAGGTCGGTCGGATACCAGATGTCGCAGACATTGCCCTCGCGGTCGCACGCCCCGGCACTCACCGTCACCGATGTCGCCCACGGCCCGTCCGCCGAATATTTACGCTCTATCGGTCCGGTCGGTTGGTAACCGGGCGCGGCAGCGGCGGTGGCCGTCAGCATCAGGCCGGCAGCGAACATCTTCGCAATCATCGGGCATCTCCTCCTATTTGCTCGGCTTAGGCCGTATCGACATTCAGAAGATAACGAGCCGAAAGCGGTGGTTTCGCGTGACCCGGCGCGCAGCGTACTGCCAGTACGTGAGCACCGGAAGCACGCGAAACCGCCGTTTGCAGGCCGTCAGGGCTGAATGTCGATACGACCTAGTTCCAGCGGCGCTCCCGCAACATGACATGGGTTACCGGGCCGAGGTCGTCGGCCGACCGCCCGACCGCAAAGCCGTAGCGGCCCTTCCGCAGAACCCACGCGCCGTCGCGACGGTCGGCGAGGATGCGCGGCTCGATCGCGATGTCGAGCGTCCGCGCCTCGCCGGGCTGCAGCGTCGCCTGCGCAAAGCCGGCCAGACGGCGCGTCGTCCCGCCGGGCGTCGACACGAGGTAGAGCTGCGGCACATCGCGGCCGGCCCGCGCACCGGTATTACGCACCGTCACCCGCGCCCGCGGTGTCGCGGATGCGGTGACCGCCAGCGCCGAATGGTCGAAGCTGGTATAGCTCAATCCATGCCCGAACGCATAGAGCGGCGCCCTTCCGGTGCGGGCATGCCAGCGATAGCCGACATCGGCGCCCTCGATAGTATAGTCGATCGGGAAGCGCTTGCCGGCGGCATACGCCTTGGCAAAGGTCGCGTCGCTGTCCCCGGCATAGGGCAGTTCGGGACGTGGCAGGTCGGCGATCGCGGCGGGAAAGCTCACCGGCAGCCGGCCCGACGGATTGGTGTCGCCGAACAGCACGCCGGCAATCGCCTCCCCGCCGCGGATGCCGGGATACCATGCCTCGACCACCGCCGGCGTCTGCGCCAGCCACGGCATCAGCACCGGCCCGCCGGTTTCCAGCACCACGATCGTCTTGGGGTTCGCAGCCGCGACCGCGGCGATCAGCGCGTCCTGCCCCTCGGGCAGCGACAGGTCGGGCACGTCCGCCCCTTCGCGCATCCACTGCGTCGCGAACACGATCGCGACATCGGCGGCACGCGCGGCGGCGACGGCGTCGGTCAGGTAGCGGCCGTCGCGATAGGTGACCGCAGCCCCCGGCGCCAGCGCGCGGATCGCGGCCATCGGCGATGACGGGGCATAGGTCTGGTTGTTATACTTCGCGAGCGGCCCCTCGCCCCCCATCGGGATCGACACGGCCGGGCCGCCGACCGCTTCCACCTGCGTCGATCCGCCCCCCGACAGCACCCCTACATCGGCATGGCCGCCGATGATCGCGATCGACTTCACCGATTTCGACAGCGGCAACAGCGCGTCCTGGTTGCGCAGCAGGACGATCGCCTCGTCCGCCACCGCGCGCGCGACCTCGGAATTCGCCGCGAAATCGATCGGCGCCTTTACCGGCGGGTTCCGGTCAAGCCCGACCGCGTAGATCGAACGCAGGATACGCCGGTTCATGTCGCGCACCCGCGCGGCATAGGCGGGATCGCGCGCGGCGGCTTCGGCCAGCGGCGCGGCCAGCCAGCGCCCCTTGTCGATCTGCGCGCCCGATTGCTGGTCGAGACCGGCCAGCGCGAAGTCGGTCGCCCGCACCGCCCCCCAGTCGGACATGACGAATCCGGGATAGCGCCAGTCGCGCTTCAACACCTGGTTCAGCAGGTAATCGCTGCCGCACGCCTGCGCCCCGTTGACGCGGTTATAGGCGCACATGACGGCGCCCGGTCGCCCTTCCTCGATCGCGATCTGGAACGCCAGCAGGTCGCTCATGCGAAAGGCATCGTCGCCGATCACGCTGTCGACGACATGCCGCCCGCTCTCCTGCGCATTGAGCGCGAAATGCTTGACCGTCGACAGCACGTGGCGCGACTGGATCCCCGCGACCGCCGCGCCGCCCAGCAGCCCCGAATGCAGCGGATCCTCGCCCAGATATTCGAAGGTCCGGCCGTTGCGCGGATCGCGGATCAGGTTGATCCCGCCGGCCAGCAACGTGTTGAAGCCCTTGGCGCGCGCCTCGTCGGCGATCATCGCGCCGCCGCGCCGGATCAGTTCGGCATTCCATGTCGCGCCCATCGCCATGCCGGAGGGCAATGCGGTCGCGCCGTCCCTGCGCAGCCCGGCGATGTAGGAGACGCCGAGGCTCGCGTCGGTCTCCAGCAGCGCCGGCACGCCCAGTCGCGGGATGCCCGGAACATATCCCGCCCCGGTCACCGCCTCGGGCGGGATCACGACGCCGGGGATCAGCGGGATCGCCCAGAGGCCGTGCGTCAGCACCGTCCGCTCCTCGGCACGCATCTGCGCCTCGGTTGCCGCCGCGCGCGCGTCGGCATCGTCCTTGGTCTGGGCCGTCGCGGGGGCGCAGCCGAGCACCAGCGATGCCGCCAGTATCGGTCGGATCGTCATCATTCCTCTCCCCATCGCCAATGTGCGATGCGAAGAAGCTACAGGACTTTAACAAACATGCAAGCGTGCACGTACGTCTCTACAGCTTTGTCATGTCCTCGAAGCTGCCGCTGGGCACGGCCCGGTCGATCAGGCGGGAAAAAAGTGCCACGGCGTTCTCCATTTCCCGCGGATCGGTGATGAAGGTCCGCCCCATCGTCATGCCGCGAATGGCCCAGACGACGAGGCGGATCACCGACATGTCGAGCTGCTTGCCGCCGATCGTCTGCAGGAAATTGGCCGCCCCCGTGCGTTCGACCTCCGCCTGCATCGGCAGGACGAGGGCGGCAAGCTCGGCATCGCTGCGCGACGCGACGAGGATTTCCAGCACCGCGACGCCGGAGGGGCGCGAGAACACGTCCCACAGCAGCGCCGGCCAGTCCGACATGCGCGAACCGGTATCCCCCTGATCCATCAATTGCCGGAAGATGCGCGTTTCCTGCTCGAATACCCAGCGCACGACTTCGGCCATGAACGCGGAGCGGGTCGTGAAATGATGGGTGATCGCCCCGCGGCTGACCCCGGCCTCATCGGCGATCGACGCGTTGTTGGCGCCTGCATAGCCCAGCCGGTCGATCGTCTGGACGGCGGCGGCGAACAGCGCGGCGCGCGTATCGGCGGTGCGTTGCTCCTGCGTGCGCCGGGCGGGTTTGGTGGGTTCAGCGGTCGTCATCGGCATGGTCTAGGTCAGCTTTGCGCGCGAAGCGATACCGCGATCGGCACGTCAGCCACGACTGTCTACCATCCATGGGGCGAAACCAACGGGAAGCCCCTGGGAAAGGATCGCGTCGCCATCGGCATGCCTGCCCCTCCCGTCATCCTCGAAAAACCGGCGTCGGTGCTTCCGATTGTCGGCACCGACGCCGAGGTGAGGGATCAAAAGCGCCATTCGAACGCCGCGCCGATCCGGCGGAAGGCGTTGTCGGGCAATGACTGGACATATTGCCCGGCCGAGAAATTGCCGGGAAAGATCGCCGCAGCATAACGCTGGTCGAATAGGTTGCGGACGAACATGCTCAGCCGCGCCCGGCCATCGGCATCACCGATCCCGACGGTCGCGTTGACCACCGAGAAGCCGGGCTGGATCGTGTTGGGATCGTTGATCGCGTAATAGAAGCTGCTGCGATACCGCCAGTCGGCATTGGCGAAGAGGCGCAAGGCATCGCCGACCGGCCGGTCCACGCCGGCCGCAAGGCTGGTGGTCCATTTCGACGCGCCGACCAGCGGCGATCCGGCCGCATTGAAGCTGGGTCCCGGCAACGAACAACCCTGCGCCGCCGTCTGTCCGAAATAGCAGGCGACGTTATAGTCGCCATATTCGGTGTCGAGATAGGTCACCCCGCCGGTCAGGCTCAGCCCCGCTACGGGCCGCACGATCGCCTCCGCCTCGACGCCGCGGGTCTTCAGCGTGCTGGCGTTGCCGGTGCGGAAACTGCCGAGGCCACCGTTCAGCGCCGGATCGAACACCTGCGCCTGGAAATCGCGAAAGTCGTTGATGAAGCCCGCGACGTTGAGCGTAAGGCGGCGGTCGAGCAGATCGGCCTTCACACCCACTTCATAGGCATCGACCTTTTCCGGATCGACCGCGAACGCGACCCCGGCTGCCGAACTGATCGCCGGTCCTTTGTACCCGCGGGTGTAGGTCGCATAGAGATTGGCCGTGCCGACCGCATATTCGATCCCGGCGCGCCCCGAAAAACCGTCCACGCCCCGCCCGGCGGTGATCGGCGCGGCCAGCGTGCCGACGCAGTTGCGCCCTCCGCTCAGCAGGAAGGTCACGAGATTGCACACCCCGGCGACCCGCGTCACCGTGGTCGTGGAATCGATCTCGTCCCGCGTGTAGCGACCGCCGGCGATCAGGTGCAACTGCGGCGTCAGGTTGACCGTCAGCTGCGCGAACGCGGCATAGCTTTTCGTGTCGTAATCGAAATTCGACTGGCCGTTGACCGGCGACAGGCGGATCGGCGTGCTGGCCGAGAACACCCCGAACGTCCCGGCCTGCAGAATCTGCGCGTCGATATGCTGGCGGAAATAATAGAGGCCGGCGGTATAGTCGATGAAGCCGCGGTCGTTGTTGTTGACCCGCAACTCCTGCGAAAACTGGTTCGATTGCGAATTGGCGATGTTGGTGTCGAAGAACGGGATCGGCGTCTGGTCGACATCGTTGTTCGCGCGCGCGGTCAGGTCGCGATAGGCGGTGACCGACGTGATCGCGACGGCACCGGCATCGTAGGACGCGGTGAACTGCGCGCCGAAGCTGCGTTCGTCGCGCACGACATCGTTGCTGCCGATCGCGGTCCGGTTGTTCACCGGCGAGGCGACGACGCCCCGCGCGCCATTCTGTACCCGCACGAAGTTGGCGGGCGCCAGCGGACGCAACGCGGCGGGGATCGGCGTCGGATCGTTGCCGCCGAACTTGCGGATCGTCGAATAGGCTTCGATCCCGCCGTTGTTCTGATAATCCGCGATCGCGTACAGGCTGAGCCGGTCGGTCGGTTCCCACAGCAGCTTGGCCGTTCCGAACCAGCGCCGGACGGGATCGAGCCGCCCCGGCCCGACCAGTTCCGTTACCGGCCGTTGATATTGATAGCCGCCGACGACGCGCAGCGCGGCATTCTGCCCGAGCGGCAGGTTGACCACCGCCTGCGACTGCACCTGATCGCGCTCGCCGACCTGCACCCGCCCGCTCGACCCGAGCTTGCCCAGTTCCGGCCGCGCGGTCGTGATGGAGATCAGGCCCGCCGTCGTGTTCTTGCCGAACAACAGCCCCTGCGGCCCGCGCAGCACCTCGACCCGCTCGACATCGGCCAGCGAGTTGAGCGGCACGAACCGTGGCAGCGTGATGTTCACGTCGTCGACCGCGATGCCGACCGCCGACTCGATGCCATAGTCGAACGAATTGGTGCCGACGCCGCGGATCGCGAAATTGGGCACGCCCGGCGTCGCGGTGAAGTTCAGGCTCGGCGCGCGCTGCGTGATGTCGGCCAGCTGGTTGGCGCCGGTTTCGCGGATCGATGCGCCATCGACGACGGTGATCGCGATCGGCACGTCGCGCAGCCGTTCGCTGCGACGCTGCGCCGTGACGATGATCTCGCCAGCGCTATCCTCGGCGGAAGCGTCCTGCGGTGCGGCTGCGGAATCCGATGGCGGCGCCCCCTGCGCCCTCGCCTGCGCGGCACCGGACACCGCGACCAGACTGGCACCGGCCAGCAAAAACCAAGCCCTCATCATTCCTCTCCTCCCGCCGTCATCCGCGACGTGAAGGAACGCTGCCACTCAACAAACATACTGTCAAGCATGCACGTAAATTAGGATTGTCCGCGTTTGGAGGCCGGATCGCTTTTACCTCACGGATCGGCGAGCATCGCACATTTGTGCCCGACGCTGGCCGGCGCCCGGGCCGGCAGGTTCAGACACGCCGCGCTGCGTTGGTAGCGGATGGGATTGCCGCGCTTCTCCACCTGCTTCGGCAGCATCGCACTGAAACCCGCGACCAGACGCGCCTGCGCGGGATCGGCGGCGAGGTTGCGGGTTTCCTCCGGATCGTTGCGCAGGTCGTAGAGTTCGCGGCCGCGCTTTCCGCCTTCCCATTCGGTGTAGCGATAGCGTTCGGTCTGGACCGAACGACCACCCGCGATCTGCGAAAAGGCCGGTTTGGACCAGCTGCGATCGTTCGGCCGGTCGAGCAGCGGCGTCAGCGGCTTGCCCTGGTTCGCGGCTACCCCCGGCAGGCCGGCAAGCGACGTCAGCGTCGGGAACAGGTCGAGCAGTTCGACCACCCGGTCGGACGTGCGGCCATTCCCGCCCCTGCCCGGTGCGCTGATGATCAGCGGCACATGCGTTGCCGGTTCCCACAGGATGTTCTTCATCCACTGGCCATGCTGGCCCAGCAGATAGCCATGGTCGCTGAGAAACACGACCACGGTATTATCGCGCTGCCCCGACGCATCGAGCGCGGCGAGGATGCGCCCGACCTGTGCGTCCATATAGCTGGTCGAGGCGCGATAGGCCTGGATGACCTGTCGTTGCTGGTCGAGCGTCATGTCGAAATTCGCCGGCGCCCACGCCATCGTCCATGGATCGGGCACGGGCGACGGCGCGGCGGTCCGCATCTGTTCGACCGGATAGGCGTCGAAATATTTCTTCGGCGCGATCAGCGGAACGTGCGGTCGATAGAAGCCGGCGGCGATGAAGAACGGCTTGCCGGCATTCGCCTCGATCATGCGGATCGTCTCGGTCGCGACCTTGCCATCGGTCTGCGCCTCGTCCGGCCCGTCGTCCGCCAGCAGCGCCATCGCCGAGCCGAGGCCGATGCCGGGTGTCAGGTTGACCAGCCGATCCTCGACATCGCGGTCGCGTCCGCGCGGGTTCACCGCCTGATCCCATGACAGCGGATCGTCCG
Source organism: Sphingomonas paucimobilis (assembly GCA_036946325.1). Lineage (GTDB taxonomy): Bacteria > Pseudomonadota > Alphaproteobacteria > Sphingomonadales > Sphingomonadaceae > Sphingomonas > Sphingomonas paucimobilis_A. The sequence goes on along the minus strand of JAQIJL010000001.1, from coordinate 768,606 downwards.
GCCCGGCGGTGCCGATGTCGCCGGGTACGCCCTGATGATAGATCTTGCCGACGCGCCCGGTGAAATAACCGTTCTGCCGGAAATATTGCGGCAGGGTCACGACGTCCGGCACCTTGTCGCGGACATGGGTCGTCAGGTTGGTGACGCCGATCGTGTCGGGGCGCAGGCCGGTCAGGAACGACGCCCGGCTGGGGCCGCACCATGGGAACTGGGTATAGGCACGCTGGAACCGCACGCCCTGTTGCGCAAGCCGATCGATGTTCGGCGTCCGCACCGCCGCGCCATAGCTGCCCAGATCGGTGTTCAGATCGTCCGACACGATCAGCAGGACGTTCAGCGGTCGCGACGCCGCAGGCCGCGATGCAGCGGCCGGTGCCGCCGGCTGCGCGGCCATCCTCGCCGGCGCGTTGGCGCAACCCGATGTGCCGAGCGTCGCCGCCGCCGTCAGCAGCGCGACGAACGTCGCCTTCAAACCCTTGCGCATGTCATTCTCCATCCAGCGAGCGGACGCGGTCGCATCCGGCCTCGACCGCCGGGCGTGCCGGGTCGATCGAGGGGCGGTTGGCGCACATCGGATAGCGCACCGGATTGAGCGGTCCGTCGCCCATATTGTCGAGCAGCTTCTGGAACTGGACGCGCCGCGCCGCGCCGGTCCGCCCGGTCACCGGCGTTTCGGTCGAGGTCCGCGGGTCGAGCACGACGAACCTGCCGTCGCCGTACAGCTTATACTGCCCGTCGAAGATGAAGCGCGCCGGCTCCGCGATCCAGACCGGGGCATAATGCATGAAGATCCAGTCGCGTGCGGCGGGCTTGCGACCCGCAAACACGTCCATCTGGTCCTTGCCGTCGATCCCGGCGGGTACGGCTACCCCGGCGGCATGGGCGATGGTCGGCAGGACGTCGGTAAAATCGACCATCCCCGTGCTGGTGCGGCCTTCGGGTATGTGCCCCGGCCAGCTCGCCACGAACGGAACATGCGTCCCGCCCAGCGTCGACTTGCCCTTGCCGCCCTGCACCTCGACGCCGTCGACCTTGCTCACGATCCGGGTCGAAGTCCCGTTGTCGCCGGCGAACAGGATCAGCGTATCCTGCTCCAACCCCAGCGCACGCACCTTGTCGGTGACGTTGCCGACCAGCTTGTCGAGATAGCTGACCATCGCGGCGAAGCGGGGCTGGTCGCCGGTCGCGTTCGGCTGGTCCGGCGTCGGCACGAACGGATCGTGCGGCAGCGGCAGCGTGTAATAGAGGAAGAACGGCTTCGCCTTGTTCTCCTCGATGAACGCCATGGCGCGGTCGTTCATCATGTCCGGGCCGAATCCGCTTTCGTGGATCGTCGTCTTGCCATTGTCCGACAGCGTCGGCCCCCAATAGCGCGAACCGCTGCGCGCCCGGCTTTCCAGCTGCCACAGGAACGACGTGTCGAACCCGGCCTGTTGCGGCGTGGCGCCGGTCCGCTTGTCGAAGGCGTTGCCCGACAACTGCCATTTGCCAACGATCCCGGTGGCATAGCCCGCATCCTTCAGCAGATGCGCGAAGGTTCGTTCTTTGGGATCAAGATAACCGAACGCGGTATAGTTACGATGGCTCTCCCTCCCCGTCATAATCCGCACCCGCGACGGCGTGCACAGCGGCGTCGCATGGGCATTGTCCATCCGCACCCCGCGCCGGGCAAGTTCGTCGATGCGGGGCGTGTAATATTGCCCGCCATAGGCATTGATCGCCTCGGTCCCGATATCGTCCGCCAGGATCAGGATGATGTTCGGCGGACGTTGGGTCGCGGGGCGCTGAGCGACAGGTGCCGGCGCACGCTGCGCTGCCCCAACGACCGGCAGCATGGCGAGCGCGAGCGCGGCGGTGCCGACCAACCGGCGGGCGAGGAGAGAGAGACGGCGGGACGGCATCGGCGGCAGGCTCCTATTCGGCGTCCGGTTGGCGTTCTGGAACGGCATCGGCGAAGGCGGGCAGCGCGAGGCAGTTCGCCTCGATCGCCAGCAGACGCGGCCAGCGCAATTCCACGCCGAACCGCCGCGCGTTGACGAGTTGCGGGACGAGGCACAGGTCGGCGAGCGTGACCTGGTCGCCGAAGCAGAAGCGCCCGGCGCTGTCCGCGATCAGCCGGTCGCATGCTTCCAGCCCTTCGGCAATGACATCGGCGGCCCATGCCGTCACCTGCTCCTCGGCAAGACCGAGCGAGCGCAGGCGGGCCAGCACCTTCAGGTTCTGGACGGGGTGGATATCGCAGGCAATGGCGAGGGCCACCGCACGAACCCTCGCACGCTGCCACGGATTGGCGGGCAACAGGGGCGGTTCGGGACAGGTTTCGTCGAGATATTCGCAGATGGCGACGCTCTGCGTCAGCACGCCGGCATCGATTTCCAGCGCGGGAACCAGCCCCTGCGGATTGATTGCGAGATAGCCGTCGTCACGCTGCTCGCCCTTGCGCAGATGGTGAAAGGCATGGCGATGCGCCACGCCCTTCAGGTTCAGCGCGATCCGCACCCGATAGGATGCGGTCGAGCGGAAATAGCCGTGCAGGATCGGGTCGGTCACGCGGCGGGCGCCCCGATCGTCACCACGCAGTCGCTCAAGCCCGCGACCGATACCGTGATGCTGTCACCCTCGACCACCGCACCGACACCGGCGGGGGTCCCGGTATAGATCAGGTCACCCGGTTCGAGCCGGTAGAAGCGCGAGACATACGCCACCACGTCCGGCACCGACCAGATCAGGTCGGCAAGGTCGGCTTCTTGCTTGACCGCGCCGTTGACGGTCAGTTCGATACGGCCGGTCGACAGATGGCCGACCTCGGTCGCGGGATGGATCAGCCCGAGCGGCGAGGATTGTTCGACATTCTTGCCGGTATCCCACGGACGCCCCTTCTCCCGCGCTTCGAGTTGCAGGTCGCGGCGGGTCATGTCGAGACCGGTCGCATAGCCATAGATATGGCGTTCGGCATCGGCCGCGGCGATGTTGCGCCCGTCCTCCCCGATCGCGACGACCAGTTCGGCCTCGTAATGGAAGTTCGCGGTTTCGGACGGATAGGCTATGGTCGTGCCGGTCGGTACGACCGTCTCTGCCCATTTGGTGAAGAAGAACGGCGGTTCGCGATCGGGATCGCGGCCCATCTCGCGGGCATGGGCGGCATAGTTGCGCCCGATGCAGAAGACGCGGCGCACGGGAAATTCGTTGCCGTCGCGGGTCGCCGCCAAAATGGGGGCCTGGGGCTGGAAAAGGCTCACGAACGTTCCTCCTTGAACAAATTCAGTTTCTCCTGCGCGGCACGATCCGAATAGCCGAACAGGACGAGGTCGCTGTCGGCGCGCAGGCGCAGGTCGTGCCATGACGGCACCACGAAGATGTCGCGTGGGCGAAGCGGCAGGTCGCGACCGTCGATCGACGCGCTCCCCTGCCCCTCCACCACGACGAAGACGGTGCCGTCGGTCGAGCGGCGTCCGCGCGTCTCGAACCCGGCGGGCAGCAGGCGGACATGGGCGGCGATGGTCGGCATCACCGGACCGCCATCGGCCGGGTTCAGGAATTCGAGCGCATGGCCCAGATGCGGGTCGATCGCCGCCGTCCGGGCCATCATGTCGAGCGCCGGCCGCCATTCGGCATAGGGGTAATGGAACAGCGGCTGATGCGCCGGGCGATTGTCGGCCGCGCTGCCGCGGAAGGGGCGCATGTTGCGGCCATAGCGGGCAAGCGTCGCGCCGGGGGCGGCCTGCTCGGCCTGCGCCTTCTCGCCATGCCCCTCGGCAAAGCTTGCATCGAAATGCCGGACGGTCGGGATGTCGAGGCCGTCGAGCCAGATCATCGGCCCGTCGCTGGGATTGCCATGGTCGTGCCATTGCCAGCCTGGGGTCAGCACCAGATCGAATGGCTGCATCACCGCCCGCTCGCCATCGACGGCGGTGAACCCGCCCGACCCTTCCAGCACGAAACGCAGCGCACATTGCGCATGGCGATGCGCCGGGGCGATCTCGCCGGGCAGCACCAGCTGTATACCGGCATAGAGGCTGGGTACGATCGCCGACTGTCCCGACAGGCCCGGATTTTCGAGGATCAGCACCCGGCGTTCGGCCTGTTCGGCGCTGATCAGGTCGCCGGCGCGCAACAGATAGTCGCGGATCGCGCCATAGGACCAGCCATGGACCTTTGCGGGCGATTTCGGCTGCGGCCGCACGAGTTGCGCCAGCGATTCCCACAGCGGCGTGAGGTTCGCCGGCGCCATTTCGGCATAGAGCGCTTCGAGTTGCGCGCGTTGATCGTTGGCGAGCGTCATGGATGCTCCTTCTCAAACGGTTGCGCGCTTACCAGCGCAGTTGTTCCAGCCCGCAAAAGGCGTCGACCGGGCTGTTGCCGGTGAACGGCGCTTCGCCGACCAGCCGGCGGACGAGTTCGCGCTGGTTCTCCGGAAGTCCGGCATAGGCGTTGATATAGGTCGAAAAATTCGGCGCATCGTACAGGAAGAAGGGCTGGCCGAACGACACGAGCAGCGTCGGCACTTCCTTGTTGAAATGCTTCATCGCCTTGCGCGGGCCGCCGTGCAGCTTGGCGAAATCGATATGGATTTCGCCCAGGCTGGGGGTCGCCTCCTGCCCGATCAGGTAGATCAGCAGGTCGCAATCCTGCCGGGTCGGGGCGACGTCCTGATCGAAATCGCGCACCTCGAACCCACGGGCGGTCAGTTCGTCGACAAAGGCGGCGAAGCTGCGGTCGGGCGCGCCGAAAAAGAAGCTCCAGCCCGGATCGGCGGCCACCACGACGCGACGGTTGCGGGCCGGCGCGATCGGCAGCAGCGCCTGCGTATCCTTGACCAGGGTCAGGCTGTCGCCCGCCGCCTTGGTCGCAAAGGCGAGGCTGGCCGGGGTGCGCAGCGTGTCCCGAACCTTTTCCAGCGGCGGCACGCGCTCGCCGAGCGTGCGGCGGTGCAGGCCGAGCCGGGCCTTCAGCGTCAGCATCCGGGTAACCGCCTCTTCCAGCCGCGCTTCGGACAACCGGCCGCTGCGCACGCCGTCGAGCATGAACGCCATGTCCTGCGGCGCCTCCCGGCTGAACAGGAACGCGTCGCAGCCATTCTCGATCACCGCCGGCACCGTCTCGGCGCGCTCCATCCAGCTGGTCAGGCCGCCCATGCCGGTCGCGTCGGACACGATCAGCCCGCGAAAGCCCAGCCGTTCGCGCAGCAGGTCGTGGTTGAGCAGGCGAGAGACGGTGGCGGGCGCAAAGGCCTCCCGTCCCGCATCGGGCTGCATCATCCGCACGAACGACGGCAACGCGATATGCGCCGACATGACGGTCATGATCCCGTCGTCGATCAGTGTGCGGTACATCCGCCCATAGGTCGCGTCCCATTCGTCGATGGTCAGCGGGTTGACCGTCGTCACCAGATGCTGGTCGCGCGCATCATAGCCCTCGCCCGGCCAATGCTTGGCGGTCGCGGCGATGCCATGTTCCTGCATGACGCGGACATAGGTGCGTGCCTGTGCCAGCACCCGGTCGGCATCGTCGCCATAGGACCGCGTGCCCACGATCGCGCTGCGATAGGCGACGTTCAGGTCGATATTGGGCATGAAGCTCCAGTCATACCCGAGCGCCCGGCATTCCCGCGCGACGATCGCCGCCAGTTCGGCCGAGGTTTCCAGATCGTCGCACGCCGCGGTGCCGAGCTGGTTGGGGACCGGCGTGACGAAGGGATAGCTGATCGACCCGCCCTCGATATCGCCGCTGATGATCGGCGGAACCGTGGCGCGCTCCAGCACCGCCCGCGTCTCGCGCCATGCGGCGGTCAGGTCGCCGGTCGGAAAGCGGTGGATGCCGCCGGGCGCCAGGCGGGTCAGTTCGTCGGTTTCGGCGGCGCTGTCCTCCCGGCTGTAGAGGATGAAGAGCTGCGCGACCTTTTCCTCGACCGACATGGCGTCACGGGTCCGTTCGACCCATGCTCGTGCCTCGGCATCGATGACGAGGGGGTCGGGCGCCGGGCCGTATTGGGTCGGGAAGGACGGTGCGTACATGATCAAAGCTCGGCTTGGCGCTGCGCCCGGCGCACGCCCGCCATGCCGATCAGCAGGCAGACGAGCGACAGCGGGGACGCGATCGCGCAGGTGAAGGAAATGGCGTAGTGAAGCGCCGCCGGGTCGCGGAACCAATAGTCGGTGACGAGCGCGACCGCCGTCGGACCGAGCGTCGCGCCGACCAGATTGATGAGCAGCATATAACCGGCCGACACCAGCGCCCGCATCCGGTTGGGGGTCAGTTCCTGCAACGTCGCAAGGCCGCCACCGAAATTGAACCCGGCGAAGAAGTTCATCGCGCCGATCAGCGCCAGCGCCAGTTCGGGCGTCGGCATCAACGGGAAAGCGATGGTGATCGGGATCAGCACCGTGAAGCCGACCACCGCCGCCCACAAATTGCCGCGCGCGATGCCCCGCCCCTGCAGCCAGCTGGCGACGAACCCGCCGATCAGCGCGCCGCTGGTGCCGCAGAAGAAGACGATCAGGCCGTATTTCGCGCCGATTTCCGCCGTCGACCAGCCGAAGCGGCGCTCGAAGAACGCAGGAATCCACGCACCGGTGCCGTTACCGACGAGGATCATCAGCGCAAAGCCGAGGCCGATGCCGAAATAGGCCGCCTTGCGTCCGCCCAGATGGCGGAAGAACGCCGACAGCGGTGCGACTTCATGGTCGCCGCCCAAAACCCGTCGTGCCGGCTCCCGTACCGCCAGCAGCAGCAACGAGAGGAGGATGCCGGGAATGCCGAGCAGCAGGAACAGGCACTGCCACCCCTTCGTCGCGCCGAGCAACGGAAGATCGATGGTCGAGGTCGGCGGGATCGATCCGGCGATCAGGCCGCCCAGCACCAGCGCCATCGCCCCGCCGAGATAGATGCCCATCTGATAGACACCCATCGCCGCCGCGAGCTTGTTGCGCGGGAAATAGTCGGACAGCATCGAATAGGCGGAAGGGCTGAGCCCCCCCTCCCCGGCGCCGACCGCGACCCGCGCGGCGAACAGCGTCCCGAACGACCGGGCAAGGCCGCAGGCCGCCGTGGCGATGCTCCACAGGAAGATCGAGAAAGCGATGATATTGCGCCGGTTCGACCGGTCGGCCAGCCGTGCGACCGGCAGCCCGACCAGCACATAGAACATCGTGAAGCTCAGACCGTAAAGCAGGCTCATCGCCGTATCCGACGCGCCCAGATCCTGCTTGATCGGCTGTACCAGCAGCGCCAGCGCCTGCCGGTCGACGAACGCCAGCGTGTTGGCCAGCATCAGTACGATGGCTGCGAACCATGCGGTCCGCGCGGGCGGCCATGCCGTTTCGGTGGCGGGAGGCTGCATCTCAATCGGCCTTTGGTTCGAGGAAGGCGTCACCGAAGCGTTCGCGGCCCCGGAAGCGTTCGGGCGCCTCGGACAAGGCTGGCTTGCTGTACCGGCTCGCCTCGCGCGCCCACAGCGCCTGCAATTCCTTCAGCTTGGCCGGATAGTGCTTCGACAGATCGCGGCTTTCGGAAAAGTCGCTGCTGGTGTCGAACAGCTCCCAGCGATCGCCGCTGAAGTCGGTGCCGTTGCGGTGCATCGCGACCGCGCGCCATTTGCCCTGCGTGATCGCCCGGTTGCCGCGCAGTTCGAAGAACTGGACCGACCGCGCGCTGGGCGCATCGGCGCGGGCGAAGCTCGCCCGGATGCTGCGGCCCGCGACCGGTATCTGCCGCATGCCGTTCACCGTCCGGGCGAAGCGCCCGCGTGCGACGTCGACGATGGTCGGCGCAAGGTCGACGACATCGACATATTGCGTCCGTACCGCGCCGCGATCGCCTATGCCCTGCGGCCAGCTGATGATCAGCGGGGTGCGGACCCCGCCGGCATAGGGCCAAACCTTGTACCGGCGGAACGGCGTCACGCCCAGCATCGCCCAGGGCCGCTGATATTCCGCCTGCGTCCGGTCGGTGCCCAGCTCGTCGATCCGCGCCAGCATCTGTTCGGGCGTCAGCTTGTTGGGGCGATACAGGCCGTCGAACGCGCCGGTCTGGTTCGCTTCCCCCGCCGCGCCATTGTCCGACAGCAGCACGATCATGGTGTTGTCGTAGGCGCCGGTCTTCTTCAAATGCGCGACCAGTCGGCCGATCTGTTCGTCGGCATGGGTCACCAACCCGGCATAGGTCGCCATGAACCGGGCAAAGACCTGTCGCTCGGTCGCCGACAGCGATGCCCATGCCCGGTCGCCGCCATTGCGTGGCGGCAGGGCGGTGCCGGCCGGAATGATGCCGCTGCGCCGCATCCGGGCGATCCGGTCCTCGCGCAGGCGATCCCAACCCGCTTCATACACCCCGGCATAGGCGTCGATATAGCTGCGCGGCGCCTGGATCGGCGCATGCGCCGCGCCCAGCGCGAGATAGGTGAAGACCGGCCGGGTCGGTGCGGCGCGCTTCTGCGCGTCCCATTCGGAAATGGTGCGATCGACCAGGTCGGTCGACAGGTGATAGCCGGGTCGATCGACCTTGGGCAGCGGCCGGTTCCCCTCGATCAGCGCGGGATGATATTGATCGGTCCAGCCGCTGATGAAGCCGTAGAAGCGGTCGAACCCGCGCTGCAACGGCCACGATGCGTTGTTGCCCGGCGTGCCGTCTTCATATTCCGGCGACAAATGCCATTTGCCCATCGCCATGGTCGCATAGCCGGCCTGCCGCATCGCCTGCGCCAGCATCTGTGCATTGCCCGGAATTTCGCCGCGATCCTTGGTGGTGTCGTTCGTCGGCTTGGCGGTCGGCAGGTCGGCCATGCGCACCGTCTGCGCGTTGCGTCCGGTCAGCAGCGCCGCGCGGGTCGGCGAACAGACCGCCTTGGTATCGAAACGGTTGTAGCGCAGCCCGTCCGCCGCGAGCGCGTCGATGTTCGGCGTGCGGATTTCCGATCCGAACGCGCCGAGATCGGAAAAGCCGACATCGTCGAGCACAATGACGATGACATTGGGTCGCGCCGTCGCCGGGGCAGCCCGCGCTACGTTGCCGGTAACCGGGGCAAGCGTCGCCGGCACCAGCATCGACGCCGCCAGCGCGGCCGCCATGATCTTCCGTGGTCGCATAGCGCGCTCCTCTGTCGTGCCGGGGCGGCGTGTCTCGCCGCCCCGATCCATGGTCAGAACTTCATGCCGAAGCTGGCACCGAAGTAGCGACGCGAATCCTTGTTGAAGGTCGCGACCAGATCGTTCGGGCTGTTGACCGTCGCCAGCAGCGACCCGTGCCGAATGTCGGTGAAATAATATTCGTTGAACAGGTTCTTGACGAACAGCGACAGGTTGTAACGGCCATCGTCCTTGCCGAAACCGATGGTCGCATCGACCAGCGTATAGGCCGGCTGGACCAGCAGCGGGTCCTGCTCCACCGCGAACTGCTGCTCGCTCTGGAACCCGACGACCATCTGGGCAAAGGCACTGAGGTCGGTGCCGGCGATATCGCTCTCGTAACGCGGCGACAGGTTCAGGCGGTAGCGCGGCGATACCGGCAGGGTCGCACCGCGCAGGTTCTGCGTCGGGGTGGCGCCGGCGGCCGGGCGGTAGCAACGGTTGATCGGCGCGGTGCCGGTGACGACCGGCGCTCCGGCCTGCAACTGCAACGGACAGTTCAGGCCGTCGATGTCGATCGTCGATTCCGCCAGCGTGAAGCCGGCATTGATGCTGAACCCGCGCGACGGCCGCAGCGTCGCTTCCAGTTCGAAACCGCGCGACCGCGACGTGCCGGCATTGGTCGCCACGAACTGCACCACGCCCGTCGTCGGATCGGACCGGTTCGCCTGTACCTGCAGGTTGGTATAGTCCGCCTGGAACAGCGCGGCGCTGAAGCTCAGCGACCCGTCGCGGGTCCGCCCCTTCAACCCGATTTCATAGGCGTCGACATTTTCCGGCTCCAGCACGTCCTGGTTGGCGAGATCGGCGGAGATTTCCATCTCATAGCCCTGCCCCTTATAGCCGCGGGTATAGGTGGCGTAGGTCTGCAGGTTGCGGCTGAATTCATATTGCAGGCCGGCCTTGCCGGTCAGCGCGGTGTCGCTGGCCGTGAAGCTGCCGCTCGACGGGGGATTGCTCGGGAAGATCACGTCGCCCGCGACGATCGGGGCGGTGCGGGTGCCGCTGTTGGTGCCGGTCTCATATTGCAGGCGCAGCCCGCCGATCGCCTTCAGCCCGCCGACGATGCGATATTCCGCCTGACCGAAGGCCGAGATGCTTTCGGTGTTCAGGTTGATGAAGCTCGATGCCGACTGGAAGATCGGCGCGGCGCAGGGCTGACCGATGACGCCCACCCGGCACACCGCACGCCGCCGCTCGAACGGGCGGGTGATTTCGAGGTGATTGTAGAAGATGCCGGCGACATAGGTCAGGTCCGACGCGCCGTTCGAGCCGATGCGCAGTTCCTGCGAGAAATTGTCGAGCTTCACCTGCCCCCGGTTGAGGTTCCACGACGCATAGGGCGCCCCGGTACCCACGAACGGGATCGGGCTGGTGTTCAGCCGGTCGATCGGCTGGTTCACGTCGAGGTCGTAGCGCTGATAGGCGGTGATCGACGTGATCGTCGCCGGACCCAGGTCCCAGTCCGCCTGCAACGAACCGACGATCTGGCGGCTGTTGGCGTAGGTGTCGGTATCCTCGGTGATCGTGCGGTTGCGCGGCGATGCGGTGACCGGCAGCAGCAGCTGACGCACCACCGGATTGTCGACGCGGATATAGGTCGATGCGCAGCAGTCCGAATCATTCTTCGAATAGCTGCCGGTCAGCAGGAGGTTCAGGCTGTCCGTCGCATCCCATTCCAGCTTGCCGCGCACGCCCCAGCTTTCGAAGCCGTTGACGTCGCGCCCGGTCGTAATGTTGCGGACATGGCCCCCGACATTGTTGTAGAAGCCGGTGACGCGGGCGCGCAGCGTGTCACTGATCGGGCCGGAGACGGTGCCCTTCACGCGATATTCGTCGAGTTCGGCCACGGTCGCGTCGATGCGGCCCTGGAAATCGCGGGTGGGACGGGCGGTGACGACGTTGACGACGCCCGCCGATGCGTTGCGGCCGAACAGCGTGCCCTGCGGCCCGCGCAGCACCTCGACCCGCTCGATATCGGCGAAGTCGGAAAAGCCCTGTGCGGCGCGCGCGGTGACGACGCCGTCGACAACCACCGACACCGACGGTTCGACGCCCTGCCCGAACAGCGAGGTGCCGACGCCGCGGATACGCAGGCTGGTATTGGTCGGGTTGGCGCCCTGCTGGAAGGTCAGCGACGGCACCGCCTGGGTCAGGCCGGCGGTGTCGGTGATGTTGCGCGTCGCGAGGTCGTTGCCGCCGATCGCGGTCACCGCCAGCGGCACGTCGAGCAGGCGTTCGGCCCGCTTCTGCGCGGTGACGACGATCTCGCCCTCGTCGATCGCTTGGTCCGGCGTGCCTTCCGAATCGACGACGTTGGCGGTCAGCGGATCGCTGGGCGCCGGTGCGCTCGGCGACGTCGTAGCCGCCTGCCCCGCCTCTTGCGCCAGTGCCGGCGTGCCGATCGCGATGGCGCCGACGCCCGCCGCGACCAGCAATTGGATTTTCAAACCTCCCAGCATGTCCCACCTCCCAATATCGCAACGATACGCCGCGCTTGTTATATTTAGCGCTAAACATACGAACGCGATTTACGTTGTCAACCGATTTGAGTGAGCGCTAAATCAAGTTCGAAACGGAGAATTCATGGCACGCGCACCTCGCCGATCCAGCAAGGCCATCACGATGGCGACCGTCGCGGAACATGCGGGCGTGTCGACGATGACGGTGTCGAACGTGATCCGGGGGCGCAACGTCCAGCCCGCGCTGCGCGATGCGGTGAACCGCGCGATCGTGCAACTCAACTATCGCCCCAATGCCGCGGCACAGGCGCTGGCCAGCGCGAATGCGCTGAAGGTCGGCATCGCCTATCGCAATTCGCAGAACGCCTTCTTGAGCGCGTTGCTGGTCGGCGCGCTGAATGCCGCGACCGAGGTCGGGGCGCAGCTGGTGCTCCACCAATATACCACCGCCGACCGGGCAGGGTCGGAGGAATCGATCCGCGCCTTGCTGGCCGGGGGCTGCAACGCGCTGCTGCTGCCGCCGCCGCTGTGCGAGATCATCAGCGAATCGGACATGCGCGCCGATCTGACGGTCCCGGTCATCGCCCTGTCGCCGGGCAGCGAACTGCCCGACATGGCGTCGGTCCGCATCGACGATGCCGGCGCGGCGCGCGAGATGACCCGGCACCTGATCGAACTGGGGCATCGCCGGATCGGCTTCATCCGCGCGCCCGACGTGCATATCGTCAGCCGGACCCGGCTTGAGGGATATCGCGATGCGCTGACCGAAGCGGGCATCCCGTTCGACCCGGCGCTCGTGGCCGATGGCGACCTGACGTTCGATTCCGGACTGGAGGCGGCGCAGGCGCTGCTCGAGCTGCCCGAGCCGCCGACCGCGATCTTCGCCAGCAACGACGATATGGCCGCCGCCGTCGTGTCGCTCGCCCACCGCCGCGGCATGCATATCCCCGACGACCTGTCGGTGGCCGGCTTCGACGACAGTCCGATCGCGATCAAGATCTGGCCGACGCTGACGACGATCCGGCAACCGATCGTCGACATCGCGGAGCGCGCCGTGCAGCTGCTCGCGCAGGGCACGGTCGAAGGCACCAGCTATCTCCACTATGAGCTGATCCGCCGGCCCTCGACCGACGCCCCGCGTCGTTAAACCGCAATATCAATCGCTTCATATTGCTAACCCACCGCGCAAACGCTAAGCGGCTGTACGTTTAGCGCTACATTGGAACAAGGCTTGCGGTGTGATCTTCCTTCTCCGACCCTCTTTGCGTGGCAAGCCGCAATGGCCGGCGCGCTGCTGCTGCCGGAGGCCGCCGTCGCACAGAGCGACGACCAGCGTCCGCCGGCCGCACGCGGCGTCGCGATCCCGCCGCCCGATGCCATCGAGGATGTCGTCGGTGCCCCGGTGGAGATCGGGCCGAACCTGCCGCCGAATTTGCACAAGGGACCGCGCGATGGCCGCTTCTTCTTCATGCGCCAGCATGACGCCCCGCCGCGCAAGCGCCGACGCGACCGTTTCGATCCGCTCAAGAACATCGCGCTCGACCGCTCGGGCGCGGTGAACCTGTCGCTGAGCGGTCAGCTGCGGGTCCGTGCCCTCGACCAGAACCGCCAGTCGCTGCTCGTCGCCCCGCAGCCCGACCAGCTCGGCATCCAGTTTCACGAACAGGCGACCGCCGACCTGCGGCTGGGCAAGCATGTCCGCGCGATCGGCGAGCTTGTCTGGGGCCAGGTGGCCGGGCGCGACTTCGTAACGCCGGTCCTCAACCGCCAGGACAACGGCCCGGAAGTGTCGCAGGCTTTTCTGGAGGTACGCGACAGGCTGTTCGGCGGAGAAACCGGCGCGATCGTCGGCCGGCAGAAGATTTCGCTCGGGTCGAACACGATCTTCTCGCTGCAACTGGCGCAGAATATCGAACGGAATTTCGATGCGGTCCGGCTGTACCACGCCCGGCCGAAGCTCCGGATCGACCTGATCGCGGCGCGGCCGACGCGGCCGGCGTTCGGCTCGTTCAACGACGCGACCGATACCGATGTCGCGATCTGGGGCAGCTATGTCGCGCTCGCCCTGCCTCGCGCGCCGGAGATTTCACTGAACCTCGGCCTGTCCTATTTCAACTATAGCGACGCCGACAGCGCGCTGCTGCAACGCCGCACCGTCGAACGGCGCGATCTGTTCGGTGCGCGGTTGTGGGGGCGGCTGGGACCGCTGCGCCTCGACTGGACCTATGACCGGCAGGAAGGATCGATCGACGGTCGACCGATCCGCGCCTTTTCGGTCATCACCAACACGCGCATTCCCTTCCCCGACCTGCCACTGGCACCGACCCTCGTCCTGCAAGCCGACATCCTGTCGGGTGGATCGCGCGATGCCGGGGTCGTGCGGACCTACAACCCGATCTACGGTGCACAGCGCCACGCGACGTTCGGCAACTATCTCGGCTTCACCAACCTCGTCAGCCCGGGTGCCGCAATCAGCATCCTGCCAGCGCGCACCCTCAACGTCCGCGTCGGCGCACGCGCCTTCTGGCGCTATTCGGTCGAGGACGGGTTCGCCGTCGCCTATGGCACGGCGGCCACCGCCAGCCGGATCGACGCGCGGTTCATCGGCGTGCTCCCGACCCTGTCGGCGCGCTGGCAGATCGACGATCACCTGTCGCTCCGCGTCGCGACCAACCGGCTGCTGTCCGGCGGCGGCTACAAGGCCGCCGGCCAGCGCGATCTGCAAACCAATCTGGTGATGCTACACTTTCTCTTCTGATCCGACGTCACTCGCCGCCGCGCATCGCCGCGCGGAAGGCGACGATGTCGAAGATCGGCTTGTGCGGATCATAGGTGCCGTCGAGTTCCTGCAGCGCGAACTCCGCAGCGTTCTTCAAGAACAGTTCGCGATCCTGCGCCACCACCTGCAAGGCAGGCCGGGCGCGTGCCGCCTTCCGCCCTAGGAACGAAAGCGCATTAACCGCCTGCAACCGCAGCGGCATCGGCTGGTCGGGGCGCGTAAGCGGCATCAGCACGTCGAGACCCGCGTCGTTCCCGAGCCGGACCGCCGCCTCCGCGGCGACGATACGCACCTGCGGCGAACCGTCGCGGGTCATCGCGCCGGACAGGTCGCCCGCGGCGACCCGGGCATTCTCGCCCAGCATCAACAACCCGCTCGCCCCCCAATAGCGGACGACCTCGTTCGGATCGGTCAGCGCCCGCCGCAATGCGGCGAGTTTGCGCGGATCGCGACGGCACGCCATCTGCGCCAACGCCATGATCCGTTTCAACGGATAGGCGCCGTTGGCGCGGCTCTGCGCATAGCCTTCGAGCGGCGCCCCTTCGGGAATGAAGCCATTGTCGTTGATCCGCAGCATATGCGCATCCAGCGCCCGCCGCATCGCGCCGATCCGCGCCCGCTGCCCCGCATCCCCGATCAGGTTGCGGACCTGATCGGGATCGGCGGTCAGGTCGTAAAACTCCTCATAGGGTTTCGTCCCGAAGAACCGCGCCTGCACCGCATCGAGCTTCCCCGCGCGGTGGAGCGCGTCCCAGTCCTGATAGGATGGCTGCAACCATTCGAACGCCTGGTTCTGGCCCCACGGGCGATGGGGCATATAGTTGCGGATATAGCGGTAGCGCCCGTCGGTCACGGTACGGATGAAGTCGTAGCGTTCGTCCATCCGGTTGCGCATGCCGAAGGCGAGCGACCTGGGCGCCTTCATCCGATGGCCGAGGAACGCGCTGCCCTGCATCGTCGCGGGCGCGGGAAGATCGGCGATCGACAACAGCGTGGGGGCAAGGTCGAGGAAGGTTACCGGCGCATCGATCCGGCTCCCGGCCCTGGCAGGTGCCAGATGCGCCCATTTCGGCGGTACGCGCACCACCATCGCGCAGCGCACGCCCTCGTCATAGCAATAGCGCTTGGTCCGCGGCGTCGAACCGCCATTGTCCGAATAGTAGAAGATGATCGTATCGTCGGCTAGGCCGGCGGCCTCCAGTTCGGCGACCCAGCGGCCGACCTCACCGTCCATCCGCTCCATCAGATTGTAATAGCTGGCATAGGACTGCCGCACCGCCGGCGTGTCGGGGACATAGGCGGGCAGCCGCACCTGATCGGGCGTCACCCGCCCCGGCGTGGTTCCGAACAGCCGCGATTCATGGGTCGTCATGGTGTTGAACACCGACAGGAACGGCTTGCCCGCGGGACGGTTCTTCCAATGCGCCTTCGGCCCCTGTTCGTCCCAGATGCGCTTGGGATCGACGTCGCAATTATAATCGGTCTTGGCGTTGTTGGTGCAGTAATAGCCGGCGCTGCGCATATATTCGGGATAGGTGCGCAACTCGCCGGGCAGCTGCGCGACCGCGCGCATATGGTTCGCCGGGGCGCAGGATTCGGGCAGGACGCCGGTCAGGATACCGAACCGCGACGGTGCGCAGACCGGCGCGGTCGAATAGACGTTGCGGTAGAGCAGCCCCTCGCGCGCCAGCCGGTCGATATGCGGGGTATGCGCCAGCGTGTCGCCATAGGCACCGATCAGCGGATTATTGTCCTCGCTGACCAGCCACAGGATGTTGGGCATCGCACCGGCCGTGCGGGCGCCGGCCGCGCCCGCCGCCGCCAGTCCCACGCCCCCCGCCGCCGCACCGCGCAGCACCGCCCGGCGGCTGAACGCGCCGCTCACTTAGCGCCTTCCCGCGCCGGGAAATAGGTGCGTCCGGCGGCGGTCGCGGCGTCCTTTGCCGGGCTGTCGGGGAACAGGTTGTTCATCCGCGTCGGCAGGTTCGGGGCCGAATACCAGCCTGCCGGGAAGTCGGCGGCGCGGGTGCCGCCCTGCTTGCGCAGGATCAGGCCGGGGCTGGTCCGTTCGGTATAGGGGACGACATGCTCGCCCTTCCGGTTCGACAGCGCGGCGAACAGCCGGCGGCGCAGGTCCTGCCGGGTTTCGCGCTGCGCCGGGTCGTCGATCAGGTTGACCATCTCGTCCGGGTCCTTCGACAGATCGTACAGTTCCTCGATGTCCCAGATGCCGTGATACTGGATGTACTTCATCCGGTTGCGCTCGATCGCGAAGGTCGTCGGCGTTTGCGGAAAGGTCCATTCCCAATAATATTCGTACACGAAGTCGCCCGGCTGCCAGTCCTTGGCGGCGACCTGTCCGGTCATCATCGGCAGGAAGCTCTTGCCCTCCATCTGCGCCGGTTCGACGACGTTGGCGAGGTCGAGGAAGGTCGGGGCGAGGTCGAGGTTGCGCACCACCGCCTCGTTGCGCACGCCCTTCGGCGTCAGGCCGGGGGCATAGACCACCATCGGCACGCGCACCGACGGTTCATAGGCGTTGCGCTTGTCGATCAGGCCATGGTCGCCGAACATGAAGCCATTGTCGGAATAGAACACGATCATCGTGTCCTTCTCCAGCTTGTTGCGCCGCAGATAGGTCATGATCCGGCCGAGGCTGTCGTCGACCGGCGTCAGCGTGCGATAGATGTCGCGGATCTGTTCGCGCAGGTCGCGATCGGTGTGATAGGGGAAATCCGCCCCGTGCCAGCTGTTGCGCTGGTTCTGTACCCATACCGGCTTGCCGCGATTATTCTCGGGCGTGTTCGCCATGCTCGCGGGCAGACGGATGTCCAGCCCGGCATATTGGTCCTTATACCGCTCGGGCGGCTTGGCATCGGAATGGACAGCCTTGTGGCTCAGATACAGGAAGAACGGCTTGGACTTGTCGCGGCCGCGCTCCAGCCAGTCCATCGCGTAATCGGTCAGCTCGTCGGTGATGTAGCCCGCGCGCTTCACGACCTTGCCATCGACGTTCAGCGTCTGGCGCTGTCCGGCGGCGATCTGCGCCGGCGAAAGTTGCTCGGTCGGGAAATAAGTTCCCTGACCCTTGAAACTCACCCACCGATCAAACCCCCCACGCGGCGCATCGGTATCGTTGCCCATGTGCCATTTGCCGAAGAAGCCCGTTTGATAGCCGGCCTTCTGCAGATATTGCGGGAAGAAGATCAGCCCTTCCTCCGACGACTTATTGTTGTCGATCACGCCGTGGTTGCGCGCCGTCTGCCCGGTCAGGATCGTCGCGCGGCTGGGCGAACACAGCGACGAGGTGACGACCGCGTTCGGGAAGTAGACGCCGTTCTTCGCAAGGAAATCGATATTGGGGGTCTTCAGCCCCTTGGTCAGAAACCCCATCGAATCGAAGCGCAGGTCATCGACCAGTACGAAGACGACGTTGCGCGGACGCGCCGTACGCCCCGGCTGCATCTTGACGTCGATGGTCGGTGCGGCGGCAGGCGCGGCATCCTGCGCCATCGAGGGCGTCGCGAGCGCGAGTGCGGCGCCGAGCGCTGCCCCGGACCAACGGGAAAGACGGGCGAACATGGGCGGCTCCTTGGGTGAGCGGAAAGGGATCAGGCCGACACGGCGCAGCGGAACCCGATATGGGTCGTGGCGCTGTCGGTCGATTGCGGATGGCGCGCGGCCGGGCGGTAACGCTGGCAGTAGTTGGCGGCGCACAGATGCGACCCGCCTTTCAGGACCTTTCGGCCGATCTTCACCTCGGGTGTGCAGGGATCATAGCTGTCCCGCTTCCGCCCGCCGCGCGGGTTAGGGATGGCGCAGCAGTTGCGCGCCTTGCCGTTCGCCGCCGGGCGCGCGCCTTGCGGCAAGGCGTACCAGTCGCTGGTCCATTCCCAGACATTGCCGATCATGTCGAACAGGCCATATCCGTTGGCGGGATAATGGCGCACCGGCGACGTCCGTTCATAGCCGTCGAGCATCTGGTTGGCGAAGGGGAACAGCCCCTGCCAGTAATTGCCCAGCATTGCCCCGCCCGGCGCCAGTTCGTCGCCCCAGGCATAATCGGCATCGGCAAGCCCGCCGCGTGCGGCGAATTCCCATTCCGCTTCGGTCGGCAATCGCTTGCCCGCCCATGCGGCATAGGCTTCGGCGTCCCTGTACGACACGTGGACGACCGGATGGTCCTCAAGGCTGTCTAGGGTACTGTCCGCCCCCAGCGGATGACGCCAGTCGGCACCGAAGCGGAAATGCCACCATTGGCTGAAATCGTCCATATCGACCGGCCCGGCGGTCTTCTCGAACACCAGCGATCCAGCCTTCGCCATCGCCGGGTCGAGGCCGGGATAGTCAACGGGATCGGGTGCCCGCTCGGCTTCGGTGACATAGCCGGTCGCCGCGACGAATGCCGCGAACGCCGCGTTCGTTACCGGCGTCGGATCGATATAGAAGGAATCGACCGCGACCTTCCGTACCGGCGATTCCTCCGGATAGAAGTTCGCCGATCCCATGGCGAAGCGACCGCCTGTGATGAGGGTCATCTCGCGCGGCGGTTCGGGCACTTGCGCCTGACTGGATTGCGGCATGTCGTCCCTCCATCTCCGCAGGAATTTGCTGCGGCATCGTCAAAGCATCTAGCGCGACGTACCGTTCTGATTTACCGCTAAACCTATCGCATTTCGAGGTCGTGTCAACCGATCGGGACTCCGCCTTCCCGCAATCTCAAACGGTTGCCTGCGGAATCGGACGGGCGAGCGGAACTGACCGGCAGGCCACGTCGCGGTCGCGTCGTCGTAAGGGAAGAACAGGAGAGAAGCGGATGACACGATATGATCGATTTCTCCTGTTGCCAGCGCTGCTGCTCTGCGGTGCCGCTCCCGCGCGCGACGCGCCGCCCTATCGCGATCTGAACCATAACGGGCGGATGGACCCGTATGAAGACCCACGCGCGCCGATCGAACGGCGCATTGCCGACCTGATCGCGCAGATGACGATCGAGGAGAAGGTCGGCACGATGCTCCACGCCTCGCTTCCCAGCGGCGATCCGGTCGGGGCCAGCGGATCGCGCTACGACATGGCGGCCGTACGAGCGATGATCGTCGATCGCCATGTGAGCAGCGCGATTACCCGCCTGTCGGTCGAACCGCGCGACCTGGCGACGCAGAACAACGAAATCCAGCGGATCGCCGCCGGAACCCGGCTCGGCATCCCGGTCACGATCAGCACCGATCCGCGCAACCATTTTCAGGCGGTGCTGGGCGCCAGCACGCGCGGCGGCGGCTTCTCGCTCTGGCCGGAGACCCTGGGCTTCGCTGCGCTGCGCGAGCCCGAGCGCGTCCGACGCTTCGGCGCGATCGCGCGGACCGAATATCGTGCGGTCGGCATCCATATGGCGCTCTCGCCGCAGGCCGACCTTGCCACCGAACCCCGTTGGCCGCGCGTCACCGCCACCTTCGGATCGGACCCGGCGCTCGTCTCCAGGTTGGTCGGCGCCTACATCTCCGGCTTCCAGGGCAGCGCGAACGGCCTGCGCCGGGACGGCGTTGCGACGATCGTCAAGCATTGGGTCGGCTATGGCGCGCAACCCGGCGGGTTCGACGGGCATAATTATTATGGGCGGGTGGCGAAGCTCGACAACCGCAGCTTTGCAAACCACGTCGCGGCGTTCGATGGCGCCTTCGCCGCACATACCGCCGGGGTAATGCCCACCTATCCGATCATCGAAGGCGTGACGCTCGACGGCCGCCCGCTCGAACCGGTCGGCGCGGGGTTCAACCGTCAGTTGATCACGGACCTCCTGCGCCGTGGCAAGCGCTTCGACGGGCTGGTCTTGTCGGATTGGGCCATCACCAACGACTGCCCGGAATCCTGCCGCGCCCCCACCGCGGCCGCGCCGCAGCGGCCCGGCGCGATCGCGACGCCATGGGGCGTCGAAACGCTCACCAAGCAGCAACGCTTCGCCAAGGGGGTGACCGCCGGCATCGACCAGTTCGGCGGCGTCGACGATCCCGCCCCCCTGCTGGCGGCGGTCCAGTCGGGTGCCGTGTCCGTTGCGGCGATCGACGCGGCGGTTGCTCGGATCCTGAAGCCGAAATTCGAGATGGGCCTGTTCGAAAATCCGTATGTCGATCCGCAGGTAGCGGTAGCGATCGTCAGCGCGCCCGACAGCCAGCGCGAGGCCGACCTCGCCCAGCGTGAGGCGCAGGTCTTGCTGGAGAATCGGGACAGCCTCTTGCCCCTTGCGTCGACCGGTCGAAAGCTGTGGCTGTACCGCATCGATCCGCAGGTCGCGCGACGCGCCGGCTTCGTGGTGGTCGCCAATCCGGCACAGGCCGATGTCGCGATCGTCCGCATGGACGCGCCCGCCGAACGACTGCACCCGTACCATTTCTTCGGCTCGCGCCAGAATGAGGGACGGTTGCATTTCGTCGATGGCGATGCGGACTATGCGGCGTTGAAACGCGCTTCGGCGATCGTCCCGACGGTGGTCGCGATCAACCTTGATCGTCCGGCAATCCTCACCAACGTAAAGGACAAGGCAAGCGCGCTGCTCGTCACGTTCGGGGCGAGCGATGCCGCCATCGTCGATGTCGCAACGGGTAAGGCGAAGCCGAAAGGCCGGCTCCCATTCGATCTGCCGCGGACGCCGGCAAGCGTCGAACGCCAGGACCCCGCGGTGTCGGACGATAGCATCGATCCGCTTTATCGCGCCGGTGCCGGGCTGCGTTTCTCCAGATAATGTACGCCGGCCCGGCGAACTGCGTCATGCGCAAAGCCACCGCGTGACAGGATCAACGCACCTCGAACATGCCGCCGATCTCGGTATCGTCGCCAGCGCTGACCCAGCAGTCGAACGCGCCGGGTTCGATCTGCCACCGCCCGTCGCTCGCGACCAGCGCCAGCGCGTCGCCTTCGATCGTCAACTCGACCCGCGCCTGCGCGCCTGCCGCCAGCGTCACTCGCGCGAATGCCTTCATCTGCCGGATCGGTCGCGTCCTGCTCGCCACCCGGTCATGGACGTCGACGCGAACCAGCGCCGTCCCGCTCCGCGTACCGATATTACGCACCAGCACCGACACCGGCACCTTTGCCCCTGCCGCGACCGTCGCCGGCAGGTTGAGCGCCGACAGGGCGAAGCGCGTATAGCCCATTCCCGATCCGAACGGGTACAGCGCCCGATCCGGCGCATCGCGCCATTGGCTGCGCCCGGCCGCCATCGGGTCGCTATCGGGCGCTGGCCGCCCCGTGCTGCGCCGGTCGTAGGACCAGGGCTGCTGCCCGCTCGCCATCGGAAAGCTGACCGGCAGCCGCCCGGTCGGCTCCACGACGCCGAACACGACGTCCGCGATCGCCGCGCCGGTCTGTTCGCCCAGGAACCACGTCGCGAGCAACGCTGGCGCATCGCGCACCGCCCCCGTTAGCGCCAGCGCCCGGCCATGGCGCAACAGCACCACCACCGGCTTTCCCGTCGCGGCGACCGCCTCGGCCAGCGCCTGCTGCACCGGCGGCACGATAATGTCGGTCCGGCTGTTGCCTTCGCCCGACATGTCGGCACCTTCGCCGATCGCCAGCAGGACCACGTCCGCCGCCTGCGCCACCGCCACCGCCCGCGCGATCCCGCCCGGCAGGGGATCGACGATCCCCGATCCGGCCTCGACGGTCAGCGACGCCGGATCGGCCAGCATCGCCCGCAAGCCACTGGCGATATCGATCCCGTCCTTCGCATCGCCCGCAAACGACCATGGCCCGTTCAGATTCGCCCGGTCGGCGCCGAACGGCCCGATCAGCGCGATGCGCTTGCCCGCACGCGGCAACGGCAACAGCCCGCCCTCGTTGCGCAGCAGCACGATCGACCGCGTCGCGACCTCCCGCGCCACCCGTTTAATCGCAACGCTTCCCGTTTCGCGCCGCTCCGCCCGCGCGTCGATCGACCGGAACGGATCGTCGAACAGCCCCAGCCGCTCCTTCAATAGCAGCACCCGCCGCACCGCCTGATCCACCGCAGCAACCGGCACCCGGCCGCTTTCGACCAGCGCCGGCAGATGGCGGATGAACAACCCGCTTTGCATCGACATGTCGATCCCGGCGAGGATCGTCAGCCGCGCCGCATCGGCCTCGTCCGCGGCGATGCCATGCGCGATCAGCTCGCGGTCGGCATCGTAATCCGACACGCACACTCCTTCGAAGCCCAGATCGCCGC
Organism: Sphingomonas paucimobilis; assembly: GCA_036946325.1. Lineage (GTDB taxonomy): Bacteria > Pseudomonadota > Alphaproteobacteria > Sphingomonadales > Sphingomonadaceae > Sphingomonas > Sphingomonas paucimobilis_A. The sequence continues at coordinate 746,046 of JAQIJL010000001.1, read as the reverse complement.
GCAGCAGGTCGGTCAGCAACGGCCGGTTCGCGCTGACCGGCACCCCGCCGAAATCGGTGAACGACGCCATCGTCGCGCCGGCCCCGGCGGCAAAGGCGGCGACGAACGGCGGCACGAACGTCTCGCGCAGTTCGGCCATGCTCATGTCGCCCGCGGCATATTCCATACCGCCGCGCACCGCGCCGTAGCCGACGAAATGCTTGGGCGTCGCCAGCAACGCATCGATCCGCGTCAAATCAGGTCCCTGAAATCCCTCCACCCGCGCCGCCGCCAGCACCCGGTTGAGCAGCACATCCTCGCCCGCGCCCTCCGCCACCCGGCCCCAGCGCTGGTCGCGCGCGACATCAACCATCGGCGCGAAGGTCCAGTGGATGCCGCCCGCCGTCGTTTCGCGCGCCACCGCCCGCGCCGCACGCCGCGACAGGTCGGGGTCGAACGCCGCCGCCTCCGCCAGCGGGATCGGAAAGATCGTGCGGCATCCGTGCAGCACGTCGGCGGCGAAGGCCAGCGGGATGCGCAACCGGCTCTGCAACGCCGCCTCCTGCGCCCGCCGTGCCCCTGCCACGCCATATCCGTTGAAGAGCATGCCGACCCGCCCGGCACGGACATCGGCCAGCATCGCATCGCTCCCGCGCGGATCGACGACCGGATTGAACACCGCGCCGACCGGCCGAATCTCGTCGTTGAAACAGCTAAGCTGTCCCGCCTTCTCGGCCAGCGTCATCCGCCTGATCAGTGCCTCGATCCGCGAAGAAGCCGCCCGCACCGGTCGCACGACCGCCGCCATGCCCGCGCCCAGCAACATGGTTCGCAAGACTTTCCTGCGACTTGGCTGCACCCGCTTCATCCAATGTTGCGCAATCGCCACAGAAAGACTTTCTGATACGGTCATCCGTATACCATGATTGCCGCCCTTGACGCCGAGGTCTAGATGAAACCGGTCCCAATAAGATCGGGATCAACCGAAGTAAGGGGTGGAGAGGATCATGCTGACATTCAATCGCGGCGCCGCGCGCGCAGCGTTGCTGGCAAGTGCCGCGTTGTTGCCGACCGTCGCCTGGGCGCAGACCGCACCGGCCGATCCTGCCGCCGCGCAGACGGCCGACGCCGCTGCCGCTGACGAGCAGGACGTGATCGTCGTGACCGGCACCACGTCGCGCGACCGTCCGCTCATCACCGCCTCCGCCGACATCACGCTCGCCGACCGTGCCGACATCGACCGGCGTGCGCCGCGTTCGACCGCCGACATGCTCGAACTGGTGCCCGGCATCTTCGTCGAAGGCACCGCGGGGCAGGTTTCGAACAACTATTCGGTGCGCGGCCTGCAGGGCGGCGGCCAGCGCTTCGTCCAGCTGCAGGAGGACGGCATGCCGATCCTCTATGGCGGCGGCGGCGCCGACTTCTTCTTCGATCAGGACCTGACCATCGATCGCCTAGAAGCGGTCAAGGGCGGTTCGTCGGGCGTGCTGACCGTCAACGGCGCGGGCGCGACGATCAACTTCATCTCGAAGCGCCCGAACTTCAAGGAAGCCGAAGGGGCCGCACGCGTCTCCGCCTATAATTACGGCATGAAGCGCGGCGATTTCTATTATTCGCAGCCGCTGGCCGAAAACCTCGCCTTCAATGTCGGCGGCTATATCCAGTCCAGCCCCGGCGTGCGCGAAAATCCGTTCGACTATGCCGGTTGGCGGTTGAAAGGGATGCTGGAATATCGCTTCGACGGCGGCGGCTATGCACGCCTGTCGGCCAAGGGCGGCGATGTCGAAAACGCCTATTATGCGACGATGCCCTACCGTCTCGACGGCGGCAAGGTGCGCGGCATTCCGGGCCTGGACACGCAGGACGGCAATGTCGGCGGCGATTCCTTCGCCAATATCGCGGTGCCGGTATCGACCTTCGCCCATCCCAGCGGCTTCCGCGAATTCCGCTATCGCGACGGGATCAAGGCCAAGACCGCGCAGGTTCGCTTCGACGTCGAAAAGCCGGTGGGCGAGACCGTCGACCTGTTCGCCCATGTCCGCTACCTGAAATATTCGTACGACTTCAACGGCCTGTTCCCCGGTTCGGGTACGGGCAATGCCGGCCTCACCAGCGCGCAGAATTATCTGACGCCCGGCGCCACCTCGCCAATCAACGATCTGCTGACGCTTGGCCGTGCCGCCTATCCCGCCGCGACGCGCTTCGGGATCAAGAACCTGCGGACCGGCGTGGTGCTGGGGTCGAACCAGACGGCGGCGCTGGCCGCTCTGGCCGGCAACGGCTTCCTCCAGCGCACGACGCTGAACCACGACTATATCGACGGGCGCGATTTCGGTGCGAATGTCGGCGGTCGCTGGGAGTATGAGAACGACCGGTTCAAGAACTCGCTGACCGCGGGCGTCATGTATTACAACGTGATCCGCAAGCAGGACCAGTCGGCCACTGCCAGCATGGTCAACGACGTGCGCACCAACAGCGACGTGTACGACATCGTCGCGCTGGACGGTAACAACCAGGTCATCGGCACGCTGTCGGACAACGGCCTCGTCTCCTATGGCGACTGGGGTGCCGGCATCCGCGAGCGTCGGGACTCGGCCGTCTCGCTCTACGTGAACGACGAAGTCGCGTTCGGCGACCTGCGGGTCGATGGCGGCGTGCGTTGGGAAAGCGACGACGCGACCGCGCTCGACGGCAACCAGCTGGCGGTGAACCAGCCGGTGCAGCCCGGGGTCGGCGGCGTCATTCGCAATGTCGGCGCCAGCTTCGACGGCACCTTCACCACGCGTCAGCGCACGCAGCGCAAGGCGTCGTGGACGGTCGGTGCCAACTATCTCATCACGCCGAACTTCTCGGTCTATGCCCGCTATGCCAACGGGTTCCAGACCAACAATGTCGATCCGATCACCACGATCGAACTGTACGAAGCGGGCGTCCGCTATCAATATGGCCGCATCTTCTCCGGCTCGGCGACGGTGTTCCGCACCAATTTCGACAATCAGAACTATAATTTCGCCAACCCCACCAACCCCTCGCAGCAGCAAAACCTGAACGCCGACCTGCGCACCAAGGGTGTCGAGATCGACTTCGTGGTGCGGCCGACCAATTGGTTCTCGGTCGACTTCCAGGGCGTGTTCCAGGACCCGCAGCTGCTCAACCTGCAGCTGGACGGCGTGGATCAGGGCGCGGCGTTCGAGGGCAATCGCCCCGAACGGACGCCGGCGCAGCTGTTCACGATCCTGCCGACGCTGACGCTGCCCAACGGGGTCGGCGACGTCTATGCCCGCTACAAGTTCGTCGGCAAGATCTTTGCCGACAACGGCAACGGCATCGCGCTGCCCAGCTATGGCGTGACCGGGATCGGCGTGAACCTGAACCTCAGCGATCGGGTGCAGCTGAACCTGAACGCCGACAATGTGTTCGACGTGGTCGGCCTGACCGAAGGCAATCCGCGACAGGGACAGACCCAGGCGATCACCGACGGCTATTTCTACGCCCGGGGCATCGTCGGTCCGACCTATGGCGGGACACTGACCTTCCGGTTCTGACGGGACCTCTCGTCTCCCCGGATTCGATCCGGGGTCCCGCTTCCTCCGACGTTCGGGGGAAGCGGGACCCCGACCGGGCGACGAAGCGTATCGACGTTTACGGCGGATGAGGTTGAGCGATGAAGACCATGGCACGGTGGATGTTGGCCGGCATAATGCTGGCGGGAACGGGACTGGCGGTGGCGCAGCGGCCGGCCAAGGCGCCTGAACTCGCCTATCAGCTGACCGAGGGGCAGAACCTCAACGCCTTTGTCCGCGAAGGACCGGTCGCTGCGCATCTGCTGCTGCGCAACGGCACCGATCCGCGCATCCTCGTCGCGTTTCCCGCCGGGAACAGCGGCGTCGGGCTGTGGTTCGAACCGGTCGGACGTGCCGCGACCTGGCGACTGGATCAGGCGCCGCGCCCGACCACCGCGCCGGGCGTCGCCGGCCCGCAACCGGCGGTGCAGACCATCGCCAGCATCGGCGCTTCCGAACTGCGCATCAAGCAGGCGGTCCTGTCGTCCATCCGTTTCCTGCGCGATTACCAGTCGATCGGTCGCTTCCCCCCGGAAGTCGCGGTCAATCCGGTCATTTCGGGCAATACCATCCGCTGGAGCCGCGCGCGGCTCGACGGCAAGCCCGGTTACCTCTTGCAGATACGGTTGCTCTCCGGCTCGATCCGGGGTGGCGCGCTGGTCGCCGATGCCGGCCGGCCGCTCCGCATGGAGATACTGGCATCGAGCGGCGAGACTCCGCTGCACGGCCTTGCCCGGGGCGAATTGCTCAATGCCCGTGCCGCCAATGATCCGGGCGCGCGTAACGCGCTGCAATTCCTCAGCTATCGCGAGAAGTTCCTCGCGGGGTCGTGGCGGTTCCAGACCTATTTCGGCCGCGATACGCTGATGTCGCTCCGCCTGCTAATGCCGGTCCTGCAACCGCAGGCGATCGAGGCGGGGCTGGGGTCGGTCCTCGCCCGCCTCAATGCGAAGGGCGATGTGGCGCATGAGGAGGGCATTGGTGAGTTCGCCGTGGTCGACCGGCGCAAACTTGGTCAGCGTGGTGACGCCGCCGTGCTCGACTACGCGATGGTCGACGACGACTATATGCTCGCGCCCGTTGCCGCGTCCTATCTTCTCGATAACGCTACGCGAAATGCCGCACAGACGTTTCTCGACCGCCCCCTAGCCAGCGAAGGCGTCCCCGGCACCACCGCCCCCGCCGGCAAGGCACTGGTGCGCAACCTTCGTCACGTTGTCGACACCGCCCGCCCCTTCGCCGAAAACCCCGATGTCTCCCGACTGATAGCCATCCCAAAGGGCCGCCTGACCGGCCAATGGCGCGATAGCGAGGAAGGGCTGGGTCGCGGCCGCTATGCCTATGACGTCAATGCCGTCTTCGTCCCCGCCGCGCTGGAATCGGCCGCTCGCCTGCTGCGCGCCGGCCTGCTCGACCGCTATCTGACGCCCGAGGACCGCACCGCTCTAACCCGCGCCGAAGCACTTGCCACCGTCTGGCGCGACCGCGCACCGGACATGTTCCGCGTTTCGATGCCTGCGGCACAGGCCCGACCGCGTATCGAAGGCTATGCGCGGTCGCTTGGCATTCCGGCCGCACCGGCCCTGGCATCGATCGGCGCCAACCCGTTGACGTTTCACGCCATCGCGCTCGACGATAACGGCCGACCGATCCCGATCGTGAACTCGGACGAAGGCTTCGCGCTGATGTTCGCCGAACCCTCGCCGGCCGATCTCGAAACCTATGTCACCGCCGCGATGCGTCCGTTCCCGGCCGGTTTGATGACCGATATCGGCATGCTGGTCGCCAATGCCGCGCAGACCGACGCGACGGTGCAGAGCCGCTTCACCCCCGCCGCCTATCACGGCGCGGTCGTGTGGTCGTGGCAGCAGGCGCTGTTCGCCGCCGGCCTCGAACGCCAGCTGGCCCGCCGCGACCTGCCGCCCGCGACCCGTGCGGTGCTGACCACGGGACAGGCGCGATTGTGGCGTGCGATCAACGCCACGCGCGCGACGCAAAGCTCCGAACTCTGGTCCTGGGCCTATCAGGGCGGCCGGTATCAGGTCGTGGCGTTCGGTGCGGGCAAGCAGGACGTCGACGAGTCCAACGCCGCGCAGCTTTGGAGCACGGTCTATCTGGCGGTCCAGCCCCCGCGTCCGGTCAGGCCAGCGACAGGAAAGCGGTAACCGTCAGCCGACCCCGGCCCGGGTCGGCGCTCGGCAGCACGCCGGGCGGGATCAACCCGCTGTGCAGCAGCGTGCTGCGGTAGATGACCGCCCGGTTGCAGCGCGCGTCGACCGCCGACATTTGCTCGAACGCCGCGGTCGATTCGCCGATATAGGCGGGCGGCGGTGGCGTCTGGCGGACCTCGCTGGTTACCGCATCGAGATAGGCAGGCGCGCGCGTCGCGTCGATCGTCTCGAACCCCGTCGCCCGGTGCCGATAGAAAGCGGTGCCGCCGCTATCGTCGGTGCCTAAATAGTGAACCAACGCGATCCGGTCCTGCTCGACCGCATCGAAATGCGGCAATCGCTGCAGGATCGACAATCGTTCGGGCGGCACGGTCACGATCGAGAAGCTCGCATCGAGCAACGCGACGCCGCCGCGATGGCCGAAGACATGCGTCAGCACCTGCGACAGCGCGGGCCGCACCGCGCGGAAATAGTCGTCCGGCAATTCGGCCCGGACACCCGGATATTGCCGCTGCGCCGGTTCGAACCCAGCGGCTACGGCAAAATTTCGCAGACCGCGCGGATCAGGGTGGAAGTGATCGACGATCGCGATCGGTTGGCGCTCTGCCCCGATGCGACGCGCAACGATGTCGGGGGCGGTCATGCCGTGCCGATCATCGCCGCCAGCGCCGGATCGTGCATCGGCAGCGTCGGCGCCGCGCGGGCGACGACGTCGGCGATCTGACGAACCTGTGCGCGGTTGGTCGCGCCATCGATCGCGTCGGCGAGCGGGTTATAGCCTTGCGCCACGATCCCCTGCCCGTTCAGCACCGCCAGCCAGCTTGCGTCGCGGAACAGTTCGTCGGCATCGAGGATCAGGCGCCCCGACCGCAGATACTGCTCCTCGCGCGCGACCAGCGTCTCGGGCAGGGCCATCGTCCGGCAGTGCCGCCAGAGGGGGTCGTGGTTGGTGGTGGCGTGATAGTGCAGGATCAGGAAATCTTTTATCCCATCCATGTCGCGTGTGAAAACGGTGTTGAAGCGGTCGGCCAGCGCGGGGTCGCAGTCGCGGTTCGGGAACAAGGTCAGCAGCTTGGCGATGCCGCTCTGGATCAGGTGGATGCTGGTGGATTCGAGCGGTTCGAGGAATCCCGACGACAGACCGATCGCCACGACATTGCCGCGCCACGGCCGCCGCCGCGTGCCGGCGGTGAACCGGAGGACGCGCGGGTCGGCCAGCGCCTCGCCATCGAGGTTCGCCAGCAGCGTCGTCGCCGCCTCGTCGTCCGACAGATAGCGGCTGGCATAGACATAGCCGTTGCCGGTGCGATGCTGGAGCGGAATGCGCCATTGCCAACCCGCCGCCCGCGCGGTCGATCGCGTGAAGGGCGTGGTCGCCGCGACGCGCGCGCAGGGCACCGCGACCGCCCGGTCGCACGGCAGCCAATGCGACCAATCCTCGAACCCCTCACCCATTTCGCCCGCGATCAGCAACGCGCGAAAGCCCGAACAGTCGATGAACAGGTCGCCCGCGATCCGCTCGCCGCGTTCGGTCGTGAGCGCGGTGATAAAGCCGTTTTCCCCGTCGCGCTCGACCGAGCGCAACATGCCTTCGATCCGGGTCACGCCCGCCGCTTCGCTGCGCCGTCGCAGGAAGGCGGCGTACAGCCCGGCATCGAAATGATAGGCATAGCCGAGCGTCGAGAGGATCGAGCGGCCATCGCCGATGGGCTTCGCGAACCGCCCCTGCTCGGCCAGCTGCGTGGCGAGCGACAGCGCGGACAGCGGCACGTCCAACCCTTCCGCCTGTGCCTTCAGCCAGCGATGGTGAAAGGCAACGCCGGGCAGCGTCGCGCCGAACTGGCCGAAGGGATGGAAATAGCGGTGCCCAGGCGCAGTCCAGTCGACGAACTCGATGCCGAGCTTGAACGTCGCCTTCGTCGCGCGCAGGAACTCGGCCTCGTCGATGCCGACCAGTTCGTTGAACCAATGGATCGTCGGGATCGTGGCCTCGCCGACCCCGACCGTGCCGATCGCGTCGGACTCCAGCAGCGTGATCGCGACCGTGTCCCCGAAGCTGCGCGACAGCGCGGCCGCCGTCATCCAACCGGCGGTTCCGCCTCCCAGAATGACGACACGGCGAACGCGATCCGGTATTTGCATGACCGTCTTGGTATACCGCTACCGGCGGGTTGAGAACCGCGTATCGCACTTGGCATGAGGCTGGCGATGGCGCGATGGCGCCCGTCCCGGCGACCGAGCGCGGAACCAGCACGTTCGCGGACGCCGTCTCGATCGGCTTTCGCGAACGGGATCGGACGCGCCGACCATCGCATCCCGACACGTTGTCCGGAGGTTGCTACGCAATACCGCGACGGAAATCTTTGCCGGTCAGTGACTTGCCACGGACCATGCGTCGACCAGGCGCGTTATCGCGGCTTGTGACCGAAGGAAGCCTGTGCCCCATTACCTGATTGCCCAAAGCGAACTGCCCGAAGAGCGCGAAGCCCGGCGGAAACGGGCCGGCAAGAGTTCGGGCGAGACCTATGCCGCGACGCTCGGGCAGATGCAGCCCGGCATCCGCACGACGATACTCTCCCCCGCCGACGATGAAGGCGCGGCGCCGACGGCCGATTGGATCGCGCAGTTCGACGCGGTCTTCCTGACCGGTTCGCCGATGCACGTCTATGACCAGACACCGGAGGTTCGCCGGCAGCTCGGCTTCATGCGGCAGGTCTTCGACGTGGGCGTTCCCTCGTTCGGGTCCTGCGCCGGATTGCAGATCGCGACCGTCGCCGCCGGTGGCACGGTGCGCAAGATGCCGGAACGGATGGAAGCCGGCATCGCGCGGCGAATCAGCGCTACGGCGGAAGGACGACGCCACCCCCTGCTCGCCGGGCGCGCTGCCAGTTGGGACGCGCCGGCGATCCATGGCGATGAGGTGTGCGAACTGCCGCCGGGCGCGCTGCTGCTCGCCCGCAACGCGGTGACAGCCGTTCAGGCCGCCGAAATCCGGTTTCGGCGCGGGATATTCTGGGGCGTGCAGTATCACCCCGAACTGGCATTGCAGGAAATCGCGATCGCCCTCCGTGCCCAGAAAGGGGATCTGGTCGAGGCAGGGCTGGCGCGAACGGAAAGCTGCGTCGACGTCCGTGCGGGAGAAATCGAGGCGTTGCACAACGATCCCGATTGCCGCGCCCTCCATTGGCAGCTCGGTGTTGATGGCGAATTTGCCGAGGAAGCATTGCGCCGGCGCGAGATACGGAACTTCATCGATCATCTGCCCGACCTTGGTGGGCAGTCGATGAAGGCTTGATCGTGCAATTTACCGCCCGTTTGGGGCATGGCCGCGGTAGACCGTCGAACGGTGGCAGGCGGCTTGTTCGGCCCGGCGACTACAGCCTATCTCAGAAGCTGGATCACTCTCAAGAACCGAACCTCGGATGGTAGGGGATCGTCTTTATTCCCCGAGGGTTAGGAGCGAGGACGAGCGAACGCTATTCGTTGGCTTGCTTGGGAGACATCAGGACATGGGCGAGGTTGATGCCACGCGGCGGAACATTCTCGGCGGTGCGGCCGCCGGTCTGACGGCGATCGCCGCACCCCATGCCGCTCGGGCGCAGGCCGCAGCGAGCAGCCCCGCCGGCGCGCCGCTCCGCGACCCGCGGAACGCCTATACCCGCACGCCTTTTCCGGAGCAGCGCCAGCCATGGCCCGCACTGACGAGCAAGATGACCCCGCGCCCGGACCATGGCGAACGGAGCTATCGTGGGTCGAACAAGCTCGTGGGCCGCAGGGCATTGGTGACCGGCGGCGACAGCGGCATCGGTCGCGCCGTCGCCATCGCCTTCGCCCGGGAAGGGGCCGACGTCGCGATCAACTATCATCCCAGCGAGGAATCGGACGCGCGCGAGGTCGCCGACCTGATCCGCGAAGCCGGTCGCAAGGCCGTGTTGCTCCCCGCCGACATCCGTACGCAACAAGCGTGCGAGGACACGGTTCGCCGTGCCATCGCGCAGCTTGGCGGCCTCGATCTGCTGGTCAACAATGCCGCCTATCAGCAGTCCAAGGCCGATATCATGGAGATATCGGACGAACAGTTCGTCCGAACCTATGAAACGAACGTGTTCCACGTCTTCCGTTTTTCGAAGGCGGCGATCCCGACCATGCCGCCGGGATCGGTCATCCTCAACACGATATCGCAGAACAGCTATGATCCGGGCGAGGATCTGATTGACTATGCGTCGACCAAGGCGGCGATCCAGAACCTTACGCGCGGCATGGCGAAGCAGCTGGCCAAGAAGGGCATCCGCGTCAACGCGGTAGCGCCCGGCCCGGTGTGGACCCCGTTGCAGGTCGCCGGCGGTCAGTTGCCCGGCAAGATGCACGAATTCGGTCAGGACACGTCGCTCGGCCGCGCGGGACAGCCGGCGGAACTGGCGTCGCTCTTCGTGGCACTGGCCTCCAACGAGGCCAGTTTCTCAACCGGTACGGCCGTCGGTGCGCATGGCGGCACCGGTTTCCCCTGATGCGAGATCGGCGTGCCGGAAAACGGCCAATGTCGCGGTCCGATCCAATCTGAGCCTATGATAGCGGATGGGGAAACCGGAGTGGCTATGAGACGGCAATCGGAACGCATATCGGCCCCGACACGATGTCGGGTTGCCGACGATGGCAATCGCCGGTCGTTCAGGCGCCGGTTTTGCCGGCCGATGGTGCGATAAGTCGATGCTGGCGATCGGCTGTCTGTCCTTGGTGATCCTCCCGATCATCGGCCTCGTCCTTGGCGGGTTGATCGCCGGCCCGGCAGCGGCGCGCTGGGGTGCGGCGATCGGCTTCGGCGTCGCGCTGATGATCTGCGGCGTTACCGGCTATGCCTTTGCCCAGATGCGGCGGCGATCCGGCAACTGACGTCGCCGGCTCCTGCCGCTGCACCGCGGCCTGCGCACTCAAGACCTCGCGCTCAGCTTGGAAGAATCCGTATTCCGGCACCGCTTCGCCCTGCCGATCACAGACGCCGTCCCAGCGGTCGATCAGCCGCTCGGCGGCATCCGCTTCTCCGCCGATATAGACGCCTTCGGTCAGCGTGATGTTCGCTGCGGCGAAATGCCCGCCGCCCGCACACAGGATCGCCCGCGTCGGTGCCGCATCGCCGACCAGTGCCAACAGGCCGTTGCTGACCAGCGCGGGGTCGAGCCGCGACAGGCTTTCGTCGGGCAGCACGCCATGCGTCATCTGCGTCGCGGCAGTCGGGGCCAGCGCGTTGACGCGGATGCCGTATTTTGCCCCCTCGATCGCCAGCGTCTGCATCAGACCGACCAGCGCCATCTTGGCCGCGCCGTAATTGGCCTGCCCGAAATTGCCGTAGAGGCCGGACGAGGAGGTCGTCATGACGATCCGGCCATAGCCGGCCTCGCGCATCGGCGCCCATACCGCATGCGAACAGATCGCCGCACCCATCAGGTGCACGTCGACCACCGTGCGGAAGTCGGCCATCGTCATCTTGGCAAAGCTCTTGTCGCGCAGGATGCCGGCGTTGTTGACGAGGATGTCGATCCGCCCCCAGCGCGCCAGCACCGCGCCCACGCCGGCCCCGATCGCCGCTTCGTCGGTCACCGATCCGGCCAGCGCCATCGCGTCGCCGCCCGCATCGCGGATTTCGCGCACGACCGCTTCGGCCTGCTCGCCCGAGACATCGTTGACGACGACCCGCGCCCCGTGCCGGGCGAGGAACAGCGCATGGGTCCGCCCCAGCCCGCCGCCAGCCCCGGTGACGATCGCGACCCGATCCTGAAGTTGCATGTTGTCGTCCTCTCTCAATCTCATTGTCCGTGTTCGGCACGCAGCCGCAGCTTGTCGATCTTGCCGGTCACCGCCAGCGGCATGGCGGGCAGCCGCACCACCGCATCGGGTATCCACCACGGCGCCACCCGCCCGCGTAGCGACGCGAGCAGCGTGTCGTCGCCGATCTCCTGCCCGTCGCGCAATTCGACCACCAGGATCGGTCGTTCGCCCCATTTGACGTCGCTGCGCCCGATTACTGCCGCCATCGATACCTGCGGCAGGGCGCCGACCACCCCTTCGATCTCCGCCGGGTTGATCCATTCGCCACCCGACTTGATCAGGTCCTTGGCCCGGCCAGTGATGGTGAGGTCGCCGTCCGGCCCGATCCGCGCGAGGTCGCCGGTCGCGAACCAGCCGTCCGCATCGGTCGCGGCTTCGCTCTGGCCGAAATAGCGTTCGACCACCGCCGCGCCGCGCACCCGCAAATGCCCCTCGACGCCGCGCTGCTGGTCGAGTGCATTACCCTCGGCGTCGGTCAGCAACAGGTCGATGCCGATGGCGGGCCGCCCCGACGATATGGCCTGCCGATCCGCGAGGTCGGGCGGCGCGAAGGTGCCGGCGGGCGACAGCTCGGTCATCCCCCAGCTGGTCTGTACCGTCACGCCCAGCCGGCGTTCCAGACGTTCCATCAGCGCAGGCGGCATCGGCGCGCCGCCGACGATGACCCGCTTCAGGCTCGGCACGTCGCCGCCGGTCCGGTCGAGATGCTCGACCAGCCCCAGCCACACCGTTGGCACGCCGACCGCGATCGTCACCCCTTCGGCCTCGATCAGCCGGGCGAGGCTCGCCCCATCGGTGCTGCGCCCCGGCAGGACCAACGTCGCGCCGACCGCCGGCACCGCGAAGGGCAGCCCCCACGCATTGGCATGGAACATCGGCACCGCCGCCAGCACCCGGTCGGTGGCGGTGATTGCCATCACATCGGCCTGCAAGCTGCGCAGCGTGTGGAGGAAGCAGGCGCGATGGGTATAGGTCACGCCCTTGGGCCGCCCGGTCGTGCCCGAGGTGAAGCACAGGCCCGATGGCGTGCGCTCGTCGAAGCGGCCCCAATCGGCGCAAGCCCCCGGTTCGACCAGCCCGTCGAGCGCCTCGACCGCCGCCGCACCGTCGATCGACAACAGCCGGGGCGGCGTGTCCATCAACGCTGCGACCGCTTGCGCCAGCGGGATCAGGTCTGCACTCGCCACCACGATCCTCGCCTGCGACTGGGCGAGCATGTCGGCCAGTTGTTCGGCCGTCAGCCGGGGGTTGAGCGTGTGGCAAGCCGCGCCGATCCCCATGATCGCATACCAGGTTTCGATATGCGCCTGGCTGTTCCACGCGAGCGTCGCGACATGGTCGCCGACGCCGATCCCCTGGGCGACCAGCGCCGCAGAGATCGCCCGCGCCCGCGTCTCCAGTTCGGCATAGCCGATCCGCGTGGTCGTGCCGTCGGGCGCGGCGGTGATCACGCCCGCGCTCGGGTGCCATTTGCCGGCATGGGTCAGGAACCGGTCGAGCGTCAGCGCGAAGTCCTGCATCGCACCGGGCATCGTCGCGCGGGTCACTGGCACCCCTCCGCCCTGGCCAGCACCGGCGATGCGACCCCGACATTCCAGTTCCACGGCTGGTTCCCCGCCGCCCGCCGCCGGCACGTCGCCGCTTCGTGCAGGGCATACATGTTGGGCAGCAAATAGGTGCCCGGCCGGGGTTCGCCGGCGAACGCCATGTAATGCGCGCCGTCGCCATAAGCCGGCCATGCGGGTGCCTTGTCGGCGCGTGGTACGCCGGTCTTCGCGAACGACGTCCAATAGGCTATCATCGCCGCCGACAGCGCGCGTTCGCGGGGCGTATCGGGAACGGCTGGCCAATAGGGCGGCATCTCGCGCGCGGTCCCGAACATGTACGGGATCTCCGACGCATGGAACGCGTGCAGGCCGTTATCGTCGGCCGCCGGATAGCCATGGTCGAAATAATAGAGATAGGCCTTCTGCCCCGCCGCCGTCTGGCGCAGCGCGAGCCGGGTCGAAGTCCAGCCATACATCGCGTCGCGGGTCGTCGCGAGCATCGATTCCGCCATCGTCTCCGCCGGATAGAGCTTCAGGAAGGTCGGGGCGAGGTCGCCATAGCGCGCGCGAATGGTGGCGACATAGGCTTGCGCGTCGGCCGGCGCCGGCTGCAGGAGGAAGCGCAGCGTGCGGACCTCCCCCGCGGTGAAGCCGGTGAGGATCGGCACCCGCGCCTGCTCGCCCCGGTCGAACGTGTCGACCAGCTGCCGCCGCAGCCATACGCCGTCGACACTGCCCCACGGAATGTACCCGGCCGCCGCCGCCTTCTGTACCAACGTCGCCGCCGGCATTGCCCGCAACGCCGCAAGGTCGCTCGCCCCGGCTGCTGCCGCTACCCGCTTTCCTTCCGCTTCTGCGGAAGGGGTGCCGTTCGCCGTCGCGCGCAGTTCGGGGGTGGAGATCATATAGGCGCTCTGCGCGATCGCCTTGTGGAACAGCCCGCGCGCCTGCGGCGACGCCATCAGATACATCGTGCTGAGCGCACCAGCCGACTCCCCGGCCAGCGTCACATTGGCGGGATCGCCGCCGAACCCGGCGATGTTGCGCTGGACCCAGCGCAGCGCCGCGACCTGATCCATCAGCCCGTAATTGCCCGAGATGCGCTGCTCGTTTTCCGCAGAAAGCGCCGGATGGGCGAGATAGCCGAGCACCCCCAACCGATAGTTGATCGACACGACGACCAATCCCTGTTCGGCCAGCCTGCGCCCGTCGAACATCGATTCATGGCCATAGCCCGCGATCAGCGACCCGCCATGGACCCACACGAACACCGGGTACTTTCCCGGCTTGCGCGGGCGCCAGACGTTGAGCGCGAGGCAGTCCTCGCTCATCCGGCGCGGCGGATCGGCATAGATGCTGCCGGCACGGGGCGCGGGCTGGACACAGGCGTCGGCGAACTCGGTCACCTTCCGGATGTCGCGCCAGTCTGTGGCGGGAACCGGCGGCTTCCACCGCAGGTCGCCGACCGGCGCCTGGGCGAACGGGATGCCGCGAAACACCTCGGTTTCGCCCAGCCGGACGCCCTCGACCCTGCCGACCGACAGCGTCGCGACCGGACCCGGGGCGGCGATCGCCGGCGCGCTTGCCGCCAGCATGGCAAGGTTCAATGCCCATGCACGCTTCATTGTACGTCTCCGGTTTCCTTGGCGATCGCCCGGCCGAGCGCGAAGAACAGCAGCACGGCGACGGCGTAGAAGGGCAGCAGGGTATAGAACGCCATCTGGAGCGGCCGGGCATAGCCCGCATGCCCGAACCAGTCGCTCGCCGCGCCGAGATAGGTCGGCCCCAGCCCCAGCCCGATCAGGTTCATCACCAGCAGCAGCAGCGCGCCGGCCATCACCCGCTGCGCGGGCGCCACCGATTCCTGCACCAGCGCGACGGCGGGCGAGAGGTAGAAATAGTTCAACCCCATCGGCAGCACGAGCAACAGCATCGCGAGCGGCCAGCCGGGCGCGGCGATGAAGCCGGCAAAGAACGGCGCGGCGACGATCAGCGCGAAGGCCGGGATATAGGCATAGGCACGGCGGTCGCGGGAGACGAACCTGTCGACCATGCGCCCGGCAATGAAGATGCCGCCGCCCATCGAGACGAGGACGAGCAGCGCATACCACAGCGCGACCTCATTCAGCGTCATCCCCTTTTCTTCCATCAGGAACAGGGTGGTGAAGTTGGCGGCGGCATAGGTGATGAACTGGTTGGCACCGGTCGCGAGCGCGGTCAGCAGCAGCACGCGGCGGGTGAAGAACATGCGGAAGGTCGGCCAGAACGGCGCGCGCTCGATCGGTGCCGTGGTGGCGACGTCCAGCCCGCCGCGCTTCGGCTCGCGCACCGTCAGGAACACGATGACGGCGGTAGCGACACCGACGATGCCGAGCGCCATGAACGCGTCGCGCCAGCTATAGGCGGCGGCGATCGAGGCGCCGAACGCGACGCCCAGCGCGTTGCCGATCGGCGGCCCCAGATTGTAGAGGCCAAGCGCCGTTCCGCGCGTGCCGGGCCGGAAATAGTCGGAGATGATCGCATAGGATGGCGGCACGCCGCCCGCCTCGCCCACGCCGACCAGCATCCGCGCGCCGGCCAGCTGCCCGTAATTGCCGGCGAGGCCACAGGCGGCGGTCGCCGCGCTCCACAATCCGCAGGCGAAGGCGACGACCCGGACCCGGTTGCTGCGGTCGGCGAACCAAGCGACCGGCACCGACAGCACGCAATAGAACAGCGCGAAATACAGCCCGCTGATCAGGCCGATCTGGCCATGGGTCAGGCCCAGTTCGTCGCGGATCGGCTTGGCGAGGATCGCCAGCAGCTGCCGGTCGAGGAAGTTCAGGACGTAGACGAAGCAGAGGATGGCAAGGACGAACCACGCGCGGCGGCTGGTCGGCGGATGGGCGGCGGCGGGGCCGACCGGGGCGATCGTCGCCACGCCTCAGATTCCCTTGGCCAGACGGATGCCGATCGTGCGCGGACGAAGCGTGCCGAACCGGCTGGCGAAGAAGGCTTCGGGGTGGATGTAGGTGATCGAATGATCGTCGGTCAGGTTCTCGACATACAACTGTCCGAACCAGTCGCCATGGCGCAGCCCGACGCTGGCGTTCAGGTTCACATATTCGTCGGTCTCGCCGAAGGTCGGCAGGCGCGCGCGCGGATTGCCCGGCACGTTGGGGAACGAGCTGTTATACGACCCGACATATTGCGCGTTCACCGCGAAATTGGCGTTCCAGTCGGGCTTCACGTCGAAGCCATAGGTGATCGACGACGATCCCTGCAGCCGTGGCGCCGACAGCCGGTGGCCCAGCACCGCGCCCGAAATCGCGGCCTCCGCCGCGGTCAGTTCGGTGATCTTCGCATCGTTGTACGCCGCGTTCAGGCCCAGGACGAGGCCGGTGGTCGGGATCACCGCCATCTCCACTTCGAACCCCTTGCTGCGCGCGGCACCGACATTGGTCGCGAACTGCACCGCGTCGGAAATGCGGTTCGCCTGCACCTGAATGTTGCTCCAGTCGATGACATAGGCGGCGGCGTTGATCGTCACCCGCCCGTCGAGCCAGCGGCCCTTGGCGCCGATTTCATAGCTCTTCAGGTCGTCCGACGACGCGCCGTCGGGGATCACCAGATCGGACGGGTTGATCGCGCTGACCCGGCCGGCAAAGGCGTTGATGACCGGACCGCGATAGCCGGTCGCGAAGGTCGCATAGGTCGTGATGTGATCGACCGGCTTGAAGCTGGCGCTCAGCTTGTACGACGGCTTCGATCCGCGCGCCTCACGTCCCTCCGCTGCCTGATAGGGCGTCAGCGTCAACGGCCCACGCCGTCCGGTCAGCGCCGCGACGAAATAGTTGCTGTTATAGCCGCCCGCTTCGGTGAAGCCCTGCGCAGTGATCCGGCCATAGCGCAGGCCGCCGGTCAGCCAGACTTTCGGCGAGAAGCGATAGGTCACCTCACCGAAGCCGGCCAGTTCGCGGTTGAACTGATGGGTGAACTGCTTCTGATAATATTGGTCGGGCAGCCCGGTGATCCCGCGCGCCTGCAGGAACGGCAGCGACGAGCGGTACTTGAAGTCCACGTCGCGCCGCCGGTCGAGATAGAAGCCGCCGACTACGAACTGGAGCGGTCCGTCGAAGGTGGAGGCGAGGCGCGTTTCCTGCACGAACACCTTGTCGAACGCATCGGCGTCCAGCCCGAAGGCGATCGCGCCGCCGAAGGTGTTGGCCAGATCGGCATAGAAGCGCTGGTCGAAATCCGAATAGGTGCTCGAGCTGGTCAGCCGCGCAAAGTCGAAATCGTAATCGATCGTCGCGTTCAGGATCGTCTGTTTCCCGGTGAAGCGATCGGGCTGGTCCGATACGCGCTTCTCACGGCCCAGCGACGGGCTGGTCAGCGACGAATCCTTGGGATCGCTATTCTCGTAGGAGCCGAGCAGCCGCACCGACAGCCGGTCGGTCGGCCGCGCCAGCAGGATCACCCGGCCGCCATAGTCGATCAGCGTGTTCGAGTTCTTCACGCCGGTCCCGACATTGTCGAGATAGCCTTCCTCGTTGCGATAGAAGCCGACCGCGCGCAGCGCGAGCTTGTCGTCGACGATCGGCACGTTGACCATCGCATTGTAGCGCTGGCGAAAGCTGTCCTTGCCGGTCAGGCCCAGATCGACCACCGCGGCGGTATCGAACTTCCGCAGGTTCGGGCTTTTGGTCAGGATGCGCATCGCACCCGAGAGCGACCCCGATCCGAACAACGTTCCCTGCGGCCCGCGCAGGAACTCGACGCGCTCGACGTCGAACAGGTTCGGGTCGACGACGGTCGTGTTGCCGATCGTCGAGACCGGCAGTTCGTCGATATAGACCGCGACCGTGCTTTGCAGGTTCGCGCCGTAACCGTTGGTGGCGATGCCGCGCACGGTGAAGTTGTTGAAATTCTGGGTCGGGCGATTGAGTACCACGCCCGGCGTTTCGCGGGCGATCCCTTCGAAGCCGACAATGCCTTCGCGGGTCAGTTCACCCTGCTGAAACGCGGTGACGCTGATCGGCACGTCCTGAATGCGTTCCTCGCGGCGGGTCGCGGTGACGACGATCTCGGCGGAAGCATCGTCGGCTGCGGGGGCACGATCGCTGCGGGCGACCTGTCCCGACTGGTCGGACGTCCGTTCGGCGGGCGGTGCCGCATGCTGCGCATAGGCCGACGATACAGACATAACTGCAAGGGCGCCGGCACATGCCGACGCATACAGGGCAACCCGCATGCTCACTCTCCTGAGCGAAGCCGGCTGTTCGCGCCGGTCCTCGATGGTCAGATCATCGCAGGTCCCGCGGCAAAGTCAACATTCACTATCGCGACCGTTAGTATTATTCTCTCGTCGCCGGTTGAATGGAATTACGTTTCGGTTACAATGCTTTGCGTTCATCACAGATCGAGCGGAAGCCCGCTGCCATGAAGCGGGCCATACGCTGCTTCACCGCGACGAAGTCCTCCGACCGGCACAATCCGCCCGACAATTTGTCGATTCGCCCGGTCCGCGCCAGCGTCAGCATCAGCGCGCCGGTGACGAAGTGATAGCCCCAGAAGAGGTCGGTCCGGCTGCATTCGGGCATCGCGCGTTGCAGGATGTCGACCAGACGGAGCACGACCGGATCGAAATAATCGTCCATCATGTCCGCGCCCCATTCGGGGGTATTGGCGACCTGCGCACCCAAAGCCGCATAATTACGCCAGCCGTCGCCGCCCTGGATATACAGGTCCAGATCGGTGTCGAGGAACGCCTGCAACACGCCTTCAACGGTCGGCGAGTCGCCGGCGGCACGTTCATACTCGTCCAGCGCGCGCATCCGCGTCTCGCTTGTGACGACCGCGCGACGGGCGAAGACCTGATCGAACAGTTCCTTCTTGTCGCGGAAATAGTAGCTGAGCAGCGTGCGATGCACCCCGACCTGCTGCGCGACATCGGCCAGCGTCACGCCGTACAGGCCGTGTTTCGAAAACAGCGCCTCGGCCACGTCGAGGATCTGTTCGATCATCTCGGCACGCTGTTCAGCCTTGCGCGAGGCGCGTTTGGTCGGTTTGGCGGTCGTCACCCCGCTGTCCTGTCAGCACTGCCGATCCGTCGTCAAGCGGGTAGGGTCATGCCGGCCGATTCGGGACGGGGCCGGTCGACGAACGTCGGTTCGGGCGAAGCCCTGCCGATCAGTTCTGTTTCGGAGCGCCCGGCATCAGGAAATTCTGGGCAAGGCCGTGGTAGAGCTTGTCCCGGCAAACCCATTGGCTCGCGAAATCGGCGATGAACGCCGCGGCGAACATCGGCAGCATCAGCCCGCGGCTTGCGGTCGTTTCGGACAGGATGATCACGGCCGTCAGCGGCGCGCGGACGACCCCGGCGAAATAGGCGACCATGCCGAGGATGACGACCGCACTGGCCGGCTCGTCCGGAAAGACTTCACGCAACAGGTTCCCGACCCCTGCCCCGACGGCTAGCGATGGCGCGAAGATGCCGCCGGGCAGCCCGGCGATCGCCGTCGCTGCCGTCGCCGCCAGTTTCGCCGGTCCGAACCACAAAGGGGCATCCACGCCGACGATCATCGCCCGCGCGGCCGAATAGCCCGTCCCCCAGGTCAGTCCGGTGAACACGCCGAGCACCGCCACGACGGCGCCGCAGATGCCGGCGAACCACACCGGCTTCGCCCGCGCCCATCGCGTCACACGGTTATGCCCGTTCGCCATCATCAGCAGGATGCGCGCAAACAGGCCGCCGGACATCCCGCCAAGGACCCCGGCGACAGGTGCGACGACCAGCGCCGAAGCGATCGGCATGTGCGCCCCGATCGCGCCGAAATAGATATAGTCGCCCTGCACCGACTGGGCGACCATCCCGGCGATGACGATCGCCGCCAATACCAGCAAGGTAACGCGCTGTTCGTAGGCGGATGCCAGTTCCTCGATCGCGAACAACAGTCCCGCGAGCGGCGTGTTGAACGCGGCCGCGACGCCGGCCGCACCGCCGGCGATCAGGACCCCGCCCCGCAACGGCACCCGCATGATGCGATTGGTCGCCCCCATGACGGCGGCGGCAAGCTGTACCGTCGGGCCTTCGCGCCCGACCGACGCTCCACCGACGACGGCCCCAACCGTCAGCGCGGCCTTTGCCGAGACGGTCCGGACCGAGATCAACGTTGCCGTGGCCGCGTTCGGATCGGCTTGCGCGGCGATCACCTGCGGTATGCCCGATCCTCTCGCTAGCGGCGCATAGCGGCGGGTGATCCACACCAGGATCATGAACGTCAGCGGCGTCGTGACCAGCGGCCACCAGCGATACCCGCGCGCATAGTGGCTGAACACCTCGCCCGCCCAGTCGGACGCCTCGGCGAACAGCGTCGCGACGATGCCGACGACGATCGCGCCGGCAAGGATGGCGGTACGGGTACGGAACTGGACCGACTGCGGCCCGCTGGTCCGCAGCAGCGCCCGGAAGCGCGACGGGGTCCAGCGCTTCGTTCCGCCGAGCCGTTCGAATAGTCCTGCCATGGGCGGTTCTTACGGTTATTGCCCGGGAACGTCACGTCATCCCGAGCACGCGATTGCATCCGGCATCTGCCCGTCACGGCGGATTTCATGACGATTGCTCGCCGTTCGTGGTAATCGACCAAAATGTCGCCGCATTGCAGTTTGCCGGAAAGAGCCGCATCGCCCGCAGGGCCGACCGTGCGTCGTCGTTGATGACCGACCTGTTGACGGCGCTCGCCGCGCATCGGCCGATATTGGGGCTGGCGTTCATCGTCACCTTGTTCGTGGCGTTCGCGCTGGAGCGTTTCCCGCCGGTCACCATCGCGGTTGCCGGGGCGGCGCTGATGATCGCGCTGGGTTGGCTTACGCCGCCGCTCGTCACCGCAGCCTTCGCCAATTCCGCGCCGATCACGATCGCCGCCTTCTTCATCCTGTCCGGCGCACTGGTCCGCACCGGCACGATCGAGGCGCTGGCCAGTCTGATCGTGCGGCGTGCCGGCAAGGCGCCCCGGCGCACCGTCGCCGAAATGCTGACCGGTGCCGCCGTCGCCCCGGCGTTCATCAACAATACGCCGGTCGTGATGGTGCTGATCCCGCTGGTCCGGCGGCTGGCGCGTTCGGTCGGCATCCCTGCGACGCGATTGCTGATCCCGCTATCCTATCTGTCGATCCTCGGCGGCACGCTGACGCTCGTCGGCACCTCCACCAACCTGCTGGTCGACGGCGTCGCCCGTGCGAACGGCCAGCCCGGATTCGGCATCTTCGACATCACGGTCATCGGGCTGGTCACGATGGCGGCAGGCGTCGGCACGATGATGATCCTCGGCCCCAAACTGCTTCCGTCGCGACCCGACAATGCCATCGCCGACCGGCACCAGCTGCCCTATCTGACCGAGATCGCGCTGCTGCCGGAGCTGTTCGCGAAGCCGGTGTGCGTTGCGGACCTCAGCTTCCTTCGCCGGGACGCGGTCCGGCTGATCGCCATCCGCCGGGGGGCGCGCGTCGATCGTAATCCGGCGGCCGATCAGCCGATCGGCGCCGGCGACCGGTTGATCGTCAGCGCGACCGCGGACGAACTGGACGATCTGGCGCGCAGCGAAGGCTATCTGGTCGGCTTGCAGAATGTCGGGCGGCCAATCCGCCTCGCCGCCAGCGCGCGCAGCGAGGACGTGCGACTGATCGGCCTGACGATCAGCCCGACCCATCCCGCGCTGGGGCGGGAACTGCGCGACATCCCCTTCCTGTCTAACCTGCCGGCGCGCGTGCTGGGGATCGGTCGCGCGCGGCACCTGCCCGGACCCGATCTGGGCAGCGTCCGGCTGCGCGCGGCGGACAGCCTGCTGGTCGCGGCGAACGACGCCACCATAGCCGAACTGCATGCGAACACGAACCTGATCACCGAGGATACCAGCCAAATCCGCCGTTTCCGCCGTCACCGTGCCCCGATCGCCATCGGGACGCTGGCCGGCGTCATCGCGCTCGCGGCGCTCGGCATCCTGCCGGTCGCGCTGCTGGCGATGGTCGGCGTCGGCGTCGTGCTCATCACGCGCTGCGTCGACGCGGAAGAGGCGTGGCGATCGGTCGACGGCAGCGTGCTGGTGCTGATCTTCGCCATGCTGGGCATCGGCAGCGCGCTCGAGGCGATCGGCACGATCGATCTGATCGTCGGAGCGATTTCACCGTGGCTGGCGACGCTGTCGCCGCTGGGCCTCATCCTCGTGCTCTATTTCCTGACCTCGGCATTGACCGAGACGGTTACCAACAATGCCGTCGCCGTCATCATGACGCCCGTGGCGATCGGGCTGGCGCAAGCGACCGGTCAGGATGCCCGCGCGCTGATCGTCGCGGTCATGTTCGCTGCGTCGGCAAGCTTCGCCACCCCGGTCGGGTATCAGACCAACACTATGGTCTATGCCGCAGCCGATTACCGCTTTTCGGATTTCGTGAAGATCGGACTGCCGATGAATCTCATCGTCGGCGTGGCAACCTGCCTCGCGATCAGCTTCTGGCTGTGACGGTGCGCGAGCGGCGATATCGCCGGACCGGATCGCGATGCCCGACCCGCTGACACCTTGTAAACGTCCGTACAGTCGGTAAGCCTTTGGCAAAGGCGGCATAACAGCACGCCAAAGCTTAGGAGAACCATCATGCGCACGGCAATCTGCTTCGGCGCGGCGATCGTGTCGATGGCATCGCCAGTCCTCGCTCAGCCGGCCAAGGAACGCACCAACGTCCTGACGGCGAAGGAACGGGCGCAGGGGTGGAAGCTGCTGTTCAACGGACGCGACCTGTCGGGGTGGCGGTCGTTCGACGGGTCGGCCCCGGCGTCGACCTGGACGGTGCGCGACGGCACGCTGGCGCTGACCAAGGCCGATGGGCAGATGAGCGGCACCGATCTGGTGACCGCCGACATGTTCGGCGCGTTCGAACTTACGCTGGACTGGAAGGTCGAGCGCGGCGGCAATAGCGGCATCCTGTATCTCGCGCGCAGGATGCCGGACGCGCCGCTGCTCTACCAGACCGGGCTGGAGATGCAGGTCCTCGACGATGCGGGGCATTCGGACGGCAAGATCCCGACGCATCGCGCGGGTTCGCTCTATGACATGACCGTGCCGCCCGCGGGCGTTTTGCGACCGGCGGGAAGCTGGAACCATGCGCGGCTGCTGGTGGAAAACGGCCGCATCCGCCAATGGCTGAACGGCACGCCGACCGCCGACGTCTCCTATGGCGACGATGCTTGGCGCAAGCGGGTCGCGGCATCGAAATTCGCGAAGATGCGGCAGTTCGGTACCTTTTCCAGCGGTGTCATCGGCCTGCAGGACCATGGCGAGCCGGTCGCGTTCCGCAATATCAAACTGCGCCGGATCGGCCCCTCGGCAACGGGAGCGGCCAAGTGACGATCGCCGCAGCGGACGCCGCGATCGATGTCGTCATCGTCGGATCGGGCGCGGCGGGCGGCATGGCGGCGTACAGCCTTACCAAGTCGGGCCTGCGCTGCCTGATGCTGGAGGCCGGGCGGAACTATGATCCCCAGGCCGAGGTCAACATGTTCGCCCCCGAAAGCGACGCGCCGCTGCGCGGGGCGGGCACGCCCGACAAACCGTTCGGCTATTTCGATGCGACCGTCGATGGCGGCTGGCAGATCGATGGCGAACCCTACACGATGCAGAAGGGCACCGACTTCCGCTGGTGGCGGCCCCGGATGCTGGGCGGCCGGACGAACCATTGGGGGCGGCACGTACCGCGTTTCGGCGCTTATGACTTCAAACCCTTTTCGCGGGACGGCCTCGGCGTCGACTGGCCGATCGGCTATGACGATGTCGCCCCCTTCTACGACCGGGTCGAGCGGATGATCGGCGTCAATGGCGGGCCGATCGGGCTGGAGAACCATCCGGATTCGCCGGCGGACTGCCTGATGCCGCCGCCCAAGCCTCGCGTGCCGGAGATGCTGATTACCGCCGCGGCCGAGAGCCTCGGCATTCCGGTCCGCGCCGCGCATACCGCCGTCCTGACCCGCGACATGCCCGATCCGGTGGCGCCGCGCAGCGCCTGTTTCAACGCGACGCCCTGCACGCGAGGCTGCACTATCGGCGCGATGTTCCAGACGACGACATCGCTGCTGCCGATGGCCAAGGCGACCGGCAAGCTGCGCGTGGTGACCGACGCGATGGTATCGCGCGTGTTGATGGGATCGGGCACTCGCGCCGCCGGCGTCGAATATGTCGATCGCAAGACCGGCATGCGCCACCGGGTGACGGCGCGTGCGGTGGTGCTGGCCGCCGGCACGGGCGAGACGACCCGGTTGCTGCTCAATTCGGGACAGGACGGTCGCGGCCTCGCCAATTCCTCGGGCGAACTCGGTCGCAACCTGACCGATTCCACCGGGGCGTCGTTCCGCGCCTACATCCCCGGCCTCGCGAACCGTCCGCGCTACAATGAGGACGGGATCGGCGGCCAGCATATCTACATCCCGTTCTGGCTGTACGAACAACAGAAGCGCGGCGAGCTGGATTTCGCGCGCGGCTATCATTTCGAGATCGGCGGGCGCTTCGGTATCCCGTCCGACACCGTGCTGCCGCGCGTATGGGGTCCGGCGCTGAAACAGGCAGTGCGCGAGCGATCGGGCGCGACGATCGCGCTGGTGCTGCGCGGGGAGATGATCCCCAACAAGGACAGTTTCTGCGAGATCGATCCGGGCGTGAAGGATCGCTTCGGCATTCCCGTGCTGCGCTTCGCGTTCAAATGGTCGCAGCACGAGATCAATCAGGTCGCGCATGGCCGCCGCGCCGCGCATTCGGTGTTCCGGCGGCTGAACGGCACGATCCTCGACCCCGATCTGCCGCCCGAGAAGATCATGACCGCCGGGGGCGAGATCATCCATGAACTCGGCACCGCGCGCATGGGAGCGGACAGGCGATCGTCCGTGGTCGACGGCTATGGCCAGACCTGGGACGTCGACAATGTCGTGCTGATGGACGGCGCGACCTTTGCCTCGGGACCGCACAAGAACCCGACGCTGACCATCCTCGCACTCGCGTTGCGGGCATCGGAACGACTGGCCGCACGTCTGACTTCGGGAGCACTTGCATGACCATCACCCGCCGCACGACGCTGCAATGGTTCGCTACCGCCACCGCCCTGTCGCTCACGAACTGGACGCCCGCATTCGGCGCGATCACGACGAAGGCCGGACCGCCGCCGCCGTTCGCCGTGGTCGACTGGCCGGCGACGGTCGCTCCATTGCCCCCGACCCATGGCTATGGCCGCGACCCCGACCTGACCGATCCCAAGGTGCCGTGGCCGCTGACCTTCACCAAGACGCAGCGCGCCGCCATCGACATGCTCGGCGACATGATCCTGCCGGCCGATACGGCGTCGCCCGGTGCCGGCAAGCTCGGCGTCGGAGCCTTTATCGACGAATGGATCAGCGCGCCCTATCCGCGGCAGCAGGACGACCGCGCGACCGTCATCGTCGGGCTGGAATGGCTCGACGCGCAAAGCCGCGCTCTCCATCGTACGTCCTTCACCGCGCTTACCCCAGCGCGACGCGCTGCTCTGCTCGACGCATTGACGGTCGCCGCGCCGGCCCCCGCCATGGCAAAGCCGGTCGCGTTCATGGACCGGCTGCGCAACCTGTTCGTGCTCGGCTTCTACAGCCTGCCGGAAGGCAAGGCGGATATGGAGTTCATCGGCGATCAGGTGATCGAAGGTCCGTATCCCGGCCCGACGGACAAGGCGTTGGCCCACTTCGCGGCGTTGGCGAAAGAGCTGAAGCTGGACGATAAGATGAAAGTGTAACTTGGTGTAGTTTATTGATTTTAGTCCGCGATACCTTGTCGTGCGACGCCCGCTGTTTCGGTGCCGGTCGGTCGCGACTACAGCATGGTAATCCAGCGCGATCCGTTGCACCATCGGCACGACGACCCGGCCTCCCGAGCATTATCTGCCGTGGCAATTGCCAGCCCTCGCCGCCGAACCGTAGCCGGTTGGATTGGCCCCAATGCCGGCCGTCTCGGCGATCGGCCTATCGACCGCCCGCCGGTCAAACGGCGCTTGCCATGTCCGACTTCGTTTGCAACAGCTTGCATCCATCGTATACGATCGATGCGGTTACGGAGATTGGTTTAGCTATGGGTTCGAGCATGTGGACGGGCGTGTATCCCGCAGCGACGACGCAGTTTGCTCCGGATGGTTCGGTCGATATCGACGCGACGCAGCGCGGGCTGGTCGCGCTGGTCGAGGACGGCGTCGACGGGCTGATCCTGCTCGGCACCTGCGGCGAGAACAATTCGCTCGACGTCGCGGAGAAGCATGCCGTGCTGCGCGCCGGTGTCGAGGCGGTCGGCGGGCGCGTGCCTTTGGTGTGCGGCGTGTCGGAATTCACCACGCGTCGCGCGGCAGCGTTTGCGAAGGAAGTGGAAGACATCGGCATCGACGCGCTGATGCTGCTGCCCGCGATGGTCTATGTTCCCACGCCGAACGAGCTGGCGACCCATTTCCGCACGGTCGCGGAAGCGACCGGCCTGCCGATCATGCTCTACAACAATCCCCCCGCGTATCGCGTGTCGGTCGACTTCGACACGCTGGAGCGGCTCGAGCCGGTCAGGAACATCGTCGCGATCAAGGAAAGCGCGCCCGATCCGCGCCGCTTTACCGATGTCATCAACCGTTTCGGCGACCGCTATGTGGTGATGGCGGGGCTGGACGACGTCGCGCTGGAGGGCATGTTGCTGGGTGCCAGCGGCTGGGTATCCGGGCTGACCAGTGCCTTCCCGCAGGAATCGGTCGCGCTGATCGCGGCGGTCGATCGCGGCGACTGGGAAGAAGCGCGCCGCATCTATCGTTGGTTCATGCCGCTCCTCCACCTTGATGCCGAGCATGATCTGGTCCAGTCGATCAAGCTGGCCGAGGAGATCATGGGGCGCGGGTCCGAACGCGTCCGCCTCCCGCGCCTGCCGCTGGAAGGCGCGCGCCGGGCCGAGGTGATCGCGATGGTCGAGAAATGCGCGGCAACGCGTCCGGTCCTCGAGGCGGCCATCGCCGCCTGATGCGCCACACCTTTTTCTGCATCGACGGCCATACGGCGGGCAATCCCGTCCGCCTGGTCGCTGGCGGCGCTCCGTTGCTGCGGGGCGCCAGCATGGCGGAACGGCGGCAGGACTTTCTCGCGCGGTTCGACTGGATCCGGACCGGGCTGTGTTTCGAGCCGCGCGGGCACGACATGATGTCGGGCGGGTTCCTCTACCCGCCGTGCGGCGATGCGGATGCAGCGATCCTGTTCATCGAGACGTCCGGCTGCCTGCCGATGTGTGGGCACGGGACGATCGGGATGATCACCTTCGGGCTGGAGCACGGGCTGATCATCCCGCGCGAGCCGGGGCGGCTGCGTGTCGAGGTGCCCGCCGGGGTGATCGACATCGACTATGTCGCGGAAGGGCACCGGGTGCGCTCGGTGAAGATCCGCAACGTACCCGCCTATCTGGCGAAGCGGGGACTTGAGATCGACGTGCCGGGGTTCGGGCCGCTGTCGGTCGACGTCGCCTATGGCGGCAATTATTATGCGATCGTCGAGCCGCAGGGGGCCTATGCCGGGCTGGACGATCTTGGCGCGGCGCGGATCGTGGAACTCAGCCGGACGATCCGCGCACTGGTGCGAAAGGTCTATGAACCGGTGCACCCGCTGGAGCCGACCATCCGCGGTGTCAGCCATGTGCTGTGGGCCGACAAGCCGAAAGGCGACGGCGCCGACGGCCGCAACGCGGTCTTCTATGGCGAGCGTGCGATCGACCGCAGCCCGTGCGGGACCGGCACTTCGGCGCGACTGGCGCATCTGGCGGCGACGGGGCGATTGCGCGTCGGCGACCGCTTCGTACACGAAAGCTATATCGGCAGCCGCTTCGTCGGGCAGGTTGAGGCGGAGACGATGATCGGCGGTCAGGCGGCGATCGTACCCTTGATCGAGGGGTCTGCGATCGCGACCGGCTTCAACACCATCTGGATCGATCGCGAAGACCCGTTCTTCGCCGGGTTCACCGTGGTATGACGGCGCAATAACGACAAATGGGAGGGGCGCTTGGCACGAGGAATATGGGGGCCGCTAAAGCCCCTCGACGCGGCTGAGGCGGAGCCGGATCGCAAGCTGCGCAAGACGCTGAGCTGGCCGCACCTGATCGCGCTGGGTATCGGCGCGATCGTCGGAACCGGTATCTACACGCTGACCGGCGTCGGCGCGGATCGCGCGGGGCCGGCGGTCATCCTGTCGTTCGCCATCGCCGGTGCGGTGTGCGCCTGCGCGGCGCTGGCCTATGCCGAAATGGCGACGCTGATCCCGACCGCGGGCAGCGCGTACACCTATACCTATTCGGTGATCGGCGAGAGCATTGCATGGGTCGTCGGATGGAGCCTTATCCTCGAATATTCGCTGGCCTGCTCGACCGTTGCGGTCGGGTGGTCGGCCTATCTGGTCGGCTGGCTGCAAAGCGCCGGGGTGCAGCTGCCCCCGCTGCTGCTGTCGGGGCCGCACGCCGGGGGACTGGTGAACCTGCCCGCCGTGCTGGTCGCGCTGGGTATCGCCGGGATGCTGGTTGCGGGAACGAAGGAAAGCGCGACGTTCAACATATTGCTGGTCGCGATCAAGATGGTCGCGCTGGCGGTGTTCGTCGCCTTCGCGCTGCCCGCCTTCAACGGCGCCAATTTCGAACCGTTCATGCCGTACGGGTTCGGCAGCCAGGTACAGGGCGGCGCGACGCGCGGCGTGATGGCGGCGGCGGCGATCGTGTTCTTCGCCTTTTACGGGTTCGATGCGGTCGCGACCTCGGCCGAGGAAGCGCGCAATCCCGGCCGCGACCTGACGATCGGGATCATCGGATCGATGGCGGCCTGTACCGCGATCTATATGGGCGTCGCCGTCGCGGCGATCGGCGCGGTCAGCTATTTGGACCTCGGCCGGTCCGCCGAACCGCTGGCCTATGTGCTGCGGACGCTCCAGCATCCGTTCGCCGCCTGGGCGATCGGGCTGGCGGCGCTGATCGCCCTGCCCTCGGTCATTCTGGTGATGATGTATGGCCAGAGCCGCATCTTCTTCGTCATGTCGCGCGACGGGTTGCTGCCGCGATCCTTGAGCCGGGTGTCGGCGCGGACAGGATCGCCCGCGCTGGTGACGATGGTGACCGGCGTGTTCGTCGCGGCGGTGGCGGGCTTCTTCCGCCTCGACGAGATTGCCGAACTGGCCAATGCCGGCACGCTGCTGGCCTTCATCGCCGTTGCGACCTGCATGATGGTATTGCGCAAGCGGGCGCCCGACATGCCGCGCGTGTTCCGCTGCCCCGCACCGTTTGTGGTGGGGACGCTGGCGATCCTTGGCTGCACCTATCTGCTCGTCAGCCTGCCGACGCATACGCTGCTGCGGTTCGGGCTGTGGAACGTGATCGGCGTCGTCTTCTACCTCCTCTATGGCCGGGCGCGCAGTCTGGTGCGGGCGCGCGGATGACGGCACCCCGGACCGCGATCGTCATCGGTAACGGCGTGGTCGGGCTGAACGTCGCGCTGGCGCTGCAACGACGGGGCACGCAAGTAACGTTGATCGCACCCGACGCGCCGTGGCGGGGCGCGTCGTGGGGCAATGCCGGCCATATCGCGGTCGAACAGGTGGCACCGCTCGCCTCGCTGGCGACCGTGGCGAACATCCCGGGGCGGTTGTTTTCGCGAGGCGGCGCGGTGGCGCTGCCCCCGAAGGCGATCGATGCATGGCTACCCTTTTCGCTGCGATTGCTGGCCGCAGCCCGCCCGGCGCGGTTCCGGCGGGGGAAGGCGGCTCTATCCGCCATGCTGGCCAGCGCGATCCCGGCATGGCAGCGCGTGCTGGACGATGTCGGCGCGTCCGGACTGTTGCGGGTCGACGGACATTTCGTGGTGTGGGAGACGCCGCAAACCGCGGCGCGCGGGCGCGCGTCGTGGATGGCGGCGGACATCGGAACCGCGACGGTGCGCGACGCGACGCTGGAGGAACGCGGCCAACTCGCGACCCTGACCGATCGGCCGATCGCGGGCGCGATCCGCTTCGAAGGCAGCGGCCAGATCACCGATACCGGCGCGCTGGGCGAGGCATTGCTCGCCCGTTTCGTCGCGGCCGGCGGGGCGGTGGTGCACGACCGCGCCCGGGCAATCGCAGCGCGTGACAATCACGCGCAGGTGACGCTGGAAGAAGGCGGGCAGTTGGAAGCGGACGTTGCGGTGATTGCCGCCGGTGCGGCATCGGGCGCACTTGCCGCCTCGGCCGGCATGACGGCGCCGCTGATCGCCGAACGCGGCTATCATGTCGAGGGCGATCCCGGCGACTGGCCCGTCGATCAGCCGCCGGTGGTGTTCGAGGATCGATCGATGATCGTCACCCGCTTCGCCGACCGCCTGCGCGCGGCCAGCATCGTCGAATTCGCGCGGACCGATACCCCACCCGATCCCCGGAAATGGGACCGGTTGCGGGCGCATGTCGCCGCCCTGTCCCTCCCGCTGCATTCGCCGCTGGAGCAATGGATGGGGGCGCGGCCGACGCTGCCGGACTATCTGCCCGCGATCGGACGGTGGGGGCCGATCGCCTATGCGTTCGGTCACCAGCATCTCGGGCTGACGCTTGCCGCGACCACCGGCGAGGCACTGGCAGCGGCGCTGTACGGCGAGGCATCGGCCTTCGACCTGTCACCGTTCGATCTCGCCCGGTTCGGATGAGCGGGCGTCGCCGCCGGGAAGGTGGCCGATAGCCTGGCGTCGGCCAAGATCGCCGCAATCGGACGCGATCCGGCGCCTGCCGCGCACCGCGTCGACCATCCTCGCCACGGCCTTGATTACCACGTCCGGCCGCGAGGACATCATGCTGTGGGCCGATCGCGGGACGGTACAGTTCACGCGCTCGACGGCGTTGTTCGCCACCTCGTCGTGCATTTTGGTCCAAAGCGCATAGGTGTCTCCAGCGTTGGGACGATCGCCAACTCCGTCCGACCGGGTCAGCACTAGGACCCGCGCACCGGTTTGCACGTCTCGGGGCCACCGCAGGGTCCCGTAATCGTGACCCCCCATTCCCGTCAGCCCGGTCGCAGATTGGCACCCCGCTGCCCGTTGCGGTACGCGGCCGCCGCAAAGGCAGGCGGCTCCAACCCCGGCCGATCCGGCCCGACGCACATCTTCGATCTCGCTTCCGGGAAGGATCGTTCCGTTGTCCCCCGCAAGGACGCATCTGGTTTCGGCTGCGATGCTCGCCGCGCTCTTGGTCCGCGTCCGGCGCGATCGCCGACGTTCGTGCTTCACAACCGTCGAGCTTGCCCCCTTGCCGATTGTCCCCCGATCATGCGCGCTGTTCAGCGGAAAACGACCGGTCGACAGGGGCCGCCCATTCGACAGCGCCGATCGCCGGCCGCGCCATCTTGATCCGACGAAGTCTACCGCGCGCCTGCTCCCACGATCCGCGGAAGCGTGCGGATCGGCTCGACCGTGATCTGCCGGAACCACGTCTCAGCCCCTTCGGACTGCAACTGGATCTGACCGTGCGTTAGCGGCCGACGCACGCCAGCGGCGTCGATGGTCGCAAGATCGCGTAGCTCGGCAACCGGGACGCCGTTGACGACATGCACCGCCCGGTCGCCGACCACGTAGAGGTCGAGCGTGTTCCACTCGCCGACCGGACGCTCGGCATCGGTGGCGGCTTCGACGTTCCACGTCGGCGTGCCGTTGACGATGTCGACTTCACGCCCGCCGAGCCGGAAGCGGAGATGCGGTGCGATGATCGATGGATCGAAGGCGACATCGGTATGACCGCGAACCTTGCCGCCGACCGCGACGATCATACCCGTCGATCCGGTCATGATCTCGAACTCGGACGACGGTCGCCACGTCCCGAACACCTCCCCCGGCGTGCCGTGGGTGTGGTATAGCAGACCGTTGTTGCGCGGCAGCTTCTCACGCGGCGCCCAGGTCTTCGAACCCCATTTGAACTGAAGCCGGAGGTGATAGTCGCGCAGATCGGCCTTGTGGACGAGGCTTCCCCAGGTCTGGCCTTTCACCCAGATCGCCGGGGCGCCATCGACCGATCGAACCGCGAAGTCGCCTTCGGTCGACCGGCTTACCCCGATCGGCTTCGTCCGCGGGCTTGCCTGATAGGTGACCGACGGGTCCGCATAGCCGAGCCACGCGGTCCAGCCGTTCAGGCTTCGGCCGTCGAACAGCGCGACCGGCTTGCCGGCCGGCTCGGGAATGTCGATCAGTTCCAGCCTTTGTGGGGCGGCGACCGGGCCCCCCGCTATCGCACGCGCCTGCTCGATCGAATCCTGCGCCATCGCAGCCGTGGTCAGTGTCGCGACGGCAATCAATGCGAGCTTGAGGCGCATGCGTTTTTCTCTCCCTGTCGTCGCCTGATCAACGACTTGGGGAGCGAACGTAGCGTGTTATCGCTATCACCAAAACAGCATTTCCGCATTTGGCGGATAAGATCGAACCTCGCCCGCGGGCGGGGGGAGCCAACGGGCGAGGTTCGGCGCTCCTGGGAGAAGCGTGCCACCGCCCTGTTGGCCCGTAGGACCACGGACAACCCCGGAGCGGTGACATGCCCTGGTTACACGTTGATCGTATTTAAATCCTTACCGGCAACGCCCGCGGATATGCAGCTTGTGCGCAAAATGGGCCGACGGACTGCAAGGCAAAGCAAAGCGTCCGTCGGCCACGGCAGGGCAACCGCGTCGATCAGTGTCGCCAGCGATCGCCGATTTGCAATCCGCCCCATGGGGCAATGCGCGAAGGTCGGGAACGAGCGTGCCGGAATGTCGGTTTAAGCCGATACGTCAGTAGCTTAGCGGTGGTCGAACCGGTTCGAACGGTTGCGACCAAGAACAACCGAAGCGTGGAGGAGCGTCTTCAATGATCGATCGATGGATCAGTGCCCGGGCGCCGTACGCGCACCGTATCGGACCGGTCGTCGCGTTGGCGTCGTTCGCCCTCGGCGCATGTTCTGCACCGGTGAACGACGCCAACCAGGCCACGTCCAACGCAACAGTCGTGCCGATCGAAAATCTGGCGGATGGTGGTGGCGCACGTCACGGGTTGGTTCCCTTGACCGCGCAGGACATCGCCCGGGCCAAGCTACCGGGGGAACTGGCGTGCGGGTTCGCCGAGCGAGGCGAAGATACGCTGCTTTACGCGTCCGGCGATGTGCAGTCGGATGAGGATGCGATCGGCCTGATAAAGGTCGAAGGATCGGTCCAGCGTCTCACCGCCCCGGGGGGCTTCGATGCTCTCGTTCGCGGCCCGACGCTCACCGGTTCGGAGGCTAGGATCGACATCGGCATCGAAGATGGTCCGTCCGCATCCGGGGAGTCCCCGCCGCGCTCCGCGTCCATGACGCTGGCCCGCCATGGCAAACCCGACGTCCGTATCGACGGTACCTGGACGTGCGGCCCCTGAACCGGGCGTATCCCCTCCCGCCGTCACCCGGCCCTGCGCCGTCGACCGCGGGTTCATTTATCTCGGTCCGGGGGCAACCCGGCACGAAATCAGCGGTTTAGATGCGATGCCCGTTTCCACCGTCCCCTTCGCCCTCGTCGTCGACGATGACCCGATGATCCTGATGGACACGACGGTTATCCTGGAAGATGCCGGGTTTCGCGTCCACGAGGCGATGGACGGCGACGAAGCCAGGGGCGTTCTGTCCGAACATGCCGAGAGCATCGTCCTGTTATTCTCCGATGTCGACATGCCGGGATCGACCAACGGCTTCGATCTGGCCCGCCATGTCGACCGGCAATGGCCGCATATCGAGATCGTGATCGCGTCGGGGCATGTGCTGCCGAAGGACGGCGACATGCCCGACCGCGCGACCTTCATCTCCAAGCCGTTCAACAGGCGTACCGTCCATGAGCATTTGGCGAAGATGCTCCCCGACGACAAGAAGCCGGAGCCGCTGGCGAAGGCGGTCTAGCGTTTCGTTAGCCGACCGACTGCGGGTCTGTTCGACCCGCCCCGGTCGTTGGCTTGCTGTAAATTACGGGGCATTAGCGTTAACGCTCCCCCAATATCCGCTACGATACGGTCTTGAATGGTCTACGACGAAACGACGAACGAGGGCGCGCGGCTGGAAGCACTCCGTGCGCTCGACGTGCTGGACACCCCGTCCGAGACCGCGGTCGATGCGATCGTCTCCGGCGCGCAGCTTCTGTTCCGATGCAAGAGCGCGTTCGTGTCGCTGGTCGATGTCGACCGCCAATGGTTCATGTCGGCATGCGGGCTGGACCTTAGCGAAACCCCGCGCAGCATTTCCTTCTGCACCCATACGGTCGCCGCCAACGACATACAGGTCATCCGCGACACGCATCTCGACGCGCGGTTCGTCGACAATCCGCTGGTCGTCGGCGAACCCTTTGTCCGCTTCTATGCCGGGGTGCCCTTGCGGGCAGCGGCGCCGGGCGGAGGTCCGCGCTACCCCATCGGCACGCTGTGCGTGATCGACGACCGGCCGCGTGCGCCGTCGGCGCAGACGTTGAAGGCGCTCGTCGGAATGGCGCAGGTCGTCGAAGCGCTGCTGGAGGCGCGGCGCACCAGCAGACAGAACCTCCAGCTCGCGTTCGACCGGCAGGACGCGCTGGAGGAAATGGCGCGAACGCATAAGGTATTGCAGCATGCCGAGCGAATGGCGCGGATCGGTTCGTGGCGGCTCGATCTGGAAAGCGGCATCGTCCGCTGGTCGGACCAGACCTATGCGATCCACGGCCTTGAACCGGGCACCGAAGAGCATCTCGCCGACGCCATGCTATTCTACCCGGAGGAGGATCGAGCGAAGCTAAAGGCGGCGCTGGACGACTGTACCCGATCGGGCACCGCCTGGGATCTCGAACTGAATTTTACCGACGTTCAGGGGCAGTCCCGCCGCGTGCGGACGCTGGGCGAAGTCGACCTTCGCGACGGCAGGCCGGTGGCCCTGATGGGCGTCATCCAGGACATCACCGACCG
The DNA here is from genome assembly GCA_036946325.1 of Sphingomonas paucimobilis. Classification (GTDB taxonomy): domain Bacteria; phylum Pseudomonadota; class Alphaproteobacteria; order Sphingomonadales; family Sphingomonadaceae; genus Sphingomonas; species Sphingomonas paucimobilis_A. The sequence continues at coordinate 710,991 of JAQIJL010000001.1, read as the reverse complement.
CTACCAGTTCGAACGGCGGCTGGTCGCGGTTGCCCGGACGGACGAACTGACCGGGATTCCCAGTCGGCGGGCATTCAACGAAGAGATCGAACAATTGCTGGAGCGGGCATCGGGCAGCCCGGCCATCACGGTTGCGATCATCGATCTGGACCGGTTCAAGGAGGTCAACGACCAGCTGGGCCACGCGGCGGGCGACGAGGTGCTGCGCGCCATGGCCGGCAAGCTGAAAGCCGCCGACTATCTCGGCGATCATTTCTTCGCGCGGCTGGGGGGCGATGAATTCGTGGTCGTCCTGCGCGGCGAGCGGGAGACGGCGGAGATCGAACAGGCGATCGGACGATTGCTGGCCGACCTGCACCATTCCGTCCCGGCCCCGAAAGGCACGATCGAGGTCACGGCGACGATCGGCGTATCCTCCTATGGCGCGCGCCATGTCGACCGGTCGTCCCTGCTGCAGGAGGCCGACGAGGCGCTCTACCGGGCGAAGCGGATGGCGCGCGGCTCGGGTGTGATCGCGGGCGCCAGCGGGCTGGTCGAACGCCCCGGCTTGCCACCGAAAGCATCGACGATCCCAAACTGACCGCCTCGTTTGATCCAGGTTAATGCTGGCGTAGTTTGCTTTGCGTAACGAACGTCATGCTGCCCGCACGGGTCCTGATGAAAGATGAGGCGTTCGATGCCATATCCGCTTCACCGTTTCCGGGCATTCGCGGATCTGACACCGGCAGAAGAGCGGGCATTGCAGGCGCTGGGCGACACGGAGATCGTCCATAGGAAAGGCGAAACCTTTCAGCGCGAGGGCGACGACGTCCAAGGGTTTCACCTGCACGTCTCCGGCTGGATCATCTCATCGGTCGTCCTGCGCACCGGCGACCGCCTGATCCAGAAGGTGCATCTGCCCGGGGACATGCTCGGCACGCCGAATGCCGCGCTGGCCAGGGCGGCGGACAGCTTGACGGCGATCACCGGGGCGACGACCGCATTCGTTCCCTTCGCCCGGTTCGGGCAGCTTTTCACCGACATGCCGCGCCTCGCCGCGCTGTGCACCGTCGCGGTACAGATGGAGCGCCTGATGCTGCTCGACATGCTGGCCGCCGCCAACAACGCGTCCTCGAACGAGCGGCTGGCACGGTTCCTCCTCGATCTGCACCAGCGGCTCGACGCATTCGGTGCCGTCAAAGACGATGCGTTCCATATCCCGCTGACGCAGGAACAGATGAGCGACCTGCTGGGGATCACACCGGTCCATATGAACCGGACGGTGCGTACGTTCGACAAGAATGGCTGGATCGCGCGGCACGATCATTATGTGAAGTTGCTCGACATACCGGCCCTGCGCGCGATCTCCCCGCTGCCGCTGCGGCACCCCGCGTTCGAACCCGGCTGGCTCCCCGCCCCGCGGTAACTGGCGTCCGGCAGGCAATCCGCGTCCGCCACCGCGGGCGACGACGCGCTAAACCTGTCTCAAAGCAGCGTGCAGGCGAGGACGACCCAGCGACCGGTCCGGCGCACCACGCGGACGCACCAGTCCCGCCGCGTATCCCGTAGAAACGCCTGCTGTAGATGCGCGGCATGCTGGGCAAAGTCGTGAAAATCGATCCGATGGTGTGCCAGTACGAGCATTCCGCCCGGCCGAAGGACCTGGCCGACATCCCGCGCCGTACGCTTCATCGCCGCGGCGGACAGGTAATACAGGACCTCCGCGATCACGACGGCGTCATAGCGGCGACGCGGGAAGCGGGCGGGCACCGCCAGTTGGATCGCCCGTGCGCGGGGCGCATGCGGCCGTAGTGCGGATGCGACCAGCCTCGTTCCCGCAGCGGTCGCCTCGGTCGCGTCCAGCCTCAGGCTCCGCATCGCCAAGGCGCGACTGTTCGAGCCATTGCCTGCCGCCAGTTCCAGAACCCGACCGCGAGGAACGTCGCCGATCGCATGCAGGATCGCGGCACGCTTGATCGCCTCGTCATGGTCGGAAAAGGTTCGCCAAGGGTCCGGGTCGTCCGCGAAGGCACGTTCGAACCCGCGCAGGGTGATCGGCCTCATCGCATACCCGCCATCACGAACACTTCCTGGGGTCGGCTGAAAGCCGCGATCTGCTGCCGGCTCATCGCGAAGCCGTTCGGGTCGTCGGTGATCCGGCCGGCCTGGGTAAGATAGCTGCGGATCGCATGCCGCTTTGCCAGCCGTTCCTGCGCGGTCAGCGGCAGCGCGCGGGCGCCCCGCCATCGTAGCCCCGCCGGCCAGACCGGGTAGCGCCACCAGCATATGCCCGCCCGCCGTCGCGCTTCCGCCGCAACTACGCGATGGTCGGGATGGGCGTCGCTCAGCAGCGGCGACAGGGCGAGGACCGGCGCGGGCAGTCGGCGAACGGCATGGGCGATTCCACGGCAAACCTCCGCCGCATGTTCGCCGAGCCGTCCGTCCGGCAGACCGAGGAAGGTGATCGCCCCCGCCTTCACCCCGATCCGCTGCATCGCCCTCCGCGTCTCTCGCTGGCGTTCCTGCACAAGCCGGGCGCGGGGCCAGCGCACGCTGCCGGGATGGGACGCCGCACCGTCGCTGACGACGAGGATGGCGATGCGCACCCCCCGTCGCGCCAGTCGCGTGATGACGCCATGTGCGGCAATCGCTTCGTCATCGGGATGCGGCGCGACGACCAGCAACGCACGCGGGCGACCGACCTTGACCCTCACAATGCCGGCCGAAGGACGCCGGATGCGACAGCGTTGCCGACCTGCATCCGCTGCGCGTCCGGTCCCGGCTGGCGCAGATACATCGACAGATCGGTGATCGTCGCGGCGAGGGGGTGATCGAGGAACAGCGACGACACCCCCACCGCTTCCTGCCCAATCAGGAGCGCTTCACCGCCTGCCGCGTAGGTCGCACTTCGTGCGGCGGCGACCAGCGGCAGCCGCGCTGCCTCATCGGCAAACCAGCCATCGGCCGCGCGGCGCACCGCCGCGGCCGACGCCTCTGCCAGACCGAAGAGCCGCGCCAGCCGCCCCGCCTGATGCGGGTCCGCCGCGCGGCCCGTCGCCGCCAGATGATCGCGCACTTCGTCGAGCAGTCGGGCGATGCCACCGGCCTGCACGGCGACGAAGCGGAGCGCTCCGCCACTGAACCACGGCTCCCGAATGTAATCGCCGGGTGCGCCGATCAGCGCATCGGGACCGACCTGCGCGTCCAGCCAGCGCACGACATGCGTTTCCGATCGCTGCATCCCTGCAACCCGCCAAAAGCCGCGATCGATCGTCGGTGCGGTGGTCGTCAGGTCGAGCAACAGGAGTTGCCGTCCCTCGGCGACATCGACCGTGACCAGCGCATGCGTCAGAATGCCGGCGCCGGACGCGAAACTCTTACCGCCGCTCAGGACCCCATTGGTCAGGCGTAGCGGTTCGCCGGCAAGGTCGGCATTCCACACCCCCAACGTCGCACCGTTGCCGATGGCCTCTGCCAGCGCCCGCCGTTGTGCGGCCGTACCGTACCGGGTGACGATCTGCACCGCATCGACATGCCCCTCGAACAGCCGGCCGAGCGGCAGGTCCTCGCGCCCGACACGGTAAAGCAGCCGCAGCAATTCGAGTAGCGAGGCAGCATCTCGCGGGTCGCCGGCGACTTGCAGGTCGCCAGCCAATGCTCGAAGCCGGGCGTGGAGTTCGGTCATGCTGCCTGCGCCCGATCCGCATCGGCAACGATCTGCGCAAGCGCGCACGCGGCGACGGAGAGCGGGACCTGTCGCATGCCCTGCGGCGCGACCGGAACGATCCGCATCGCGAACGCCTCGGCATTCGGACAATCGCGCGCGACGCCCAGCACATGATCGGTGCTCAACCGGATCGCTGCGGCCAGCGCCCGAAAATTGCGCATGCGGAAAGCGCGTCGCGCAATGGCGTGATGGCGATACTGCCATATCTGATCGACCGGGTGGGTCACGCGCACCTCGTCCAGCCCGGTCCGGTCGAGCAGGTCGAGCGTCGTCGCCAGCCCGCCCTGCGCCCGTCCCCGACGCCGGGTCGAGGTATGGACGACGCTCGCCGCTTCACGTCGCACGCGGAGGCCGGCACGGGCGGCATCGTCGACCAGACGGGCATCTTCGCCGCTCGTAAGCGGCGCGAACCCGCCGAGAGCGGCATAGCTTCCGACCCGCAGCGCCATGTTCGCACCGCTGGCATGATGATGGGCGACCGGCGGTTCCCAGTCGACGGGATCGACCCGGCGGCGCAGGGCGTAGAGACGCGCATAATAGTCGTCGATGCGGTCCTGCGCATGGTCGTGCCGGCGGCCACGGCGAACGACGTTGCCGGCAACCACATCGGCGGTGTCGAATGCCGCCAGCGTTATCTGCAACCAGTCGAACTGCGGGCAGCTATCGGCATCGGTCGTGACCAGAATGTCATCCGCGCGCGCCAATACCGCCATGCCGAGCATCATCGCCCCATGCCGCGCAACCCCGGCATTCGCGTCCGATCTCCAGCTGTTCGCAACCTTGACGGGGTAGCGGGCGCGCGTGGCATAGGCTGCCGCGAGGTCGGCGCTGCCGTCGGTGCAACTGTCCAGCAGCAGGCAGATGGTGACATCCGTATCTCTCGGAGCCACCAGACGTTCGAGTGCTTCGAAGAACCGGGGAAGGCGCGCAGCCTCGTTCCGGGCGGGAACACAAATTGCCATAGCGCGCGGGCGTTCGGCACAGGCCGCTGCGACCGTCGGAATGTGTTCGTCGGAGCGACCTGTCATATCTCTTTCGAAACAAGTTTACGGGCGCTTTGTTCATCCGATTTCTAACTGATTTAAATCAGTTATCGCTCCCCTCCGAAGTTCACGTCCTCCAGCGCGACACCGTTGGTTTCCGGCATCGCCCGCAGCCTCCACACCAGTCGAAGCAGTATCATCGCGCCGAAAAAGGCGAAGAACCAGATCACCCTGACTGATGGCGAAAGCGGGGATGAGGCGCGCTGCCTGCCCAGGATCAGGGCGCCGTCGGGGGCGGAGCGTTCCAGCTGCCACCCCATCAGCAACACCGCGGCGACGGTGACCAGCGGGTTCGTGCCACCCACCGCGATCGACTGGAACAGCGCGCCGTCGCCCCCGCCCCGGCCGGTCCGAAGATACGCGGCGCGTAATGGAGCAGCGCGTTGATGCCTGACAGCCGGTCGAACGGAGAAAATCCCGGCATTAGACGAAAACGGTATCGTTAAGGCGCAACGCACGATCGGCCACCGCACGCTTGCTTGAACCGGGCAGTTGTAACAAGGCATGTCGCATGCTGGTTCTGCTCCTCGTTTCCCTGATCGGCAGTTGTCTCCTGCCGCAGATCGCACGGTTCATGGGGCGTGGCGCCGGATTGGTCATCGCGCTGTTCCCGCTCGGCCTGTTCGCGGCGTTCATCCGCATGTCCGACATCGTCGAACGCGGCTGGGTCCGCGGCGACGGGCGGGACTGGGCGCCGTCGGTCGGGCTGGACCTGACGCTGCGGCTCGATGGCTTTTCGTTCCTGTTCTGCCTGTTGATCACCGGCGTCGGCACGTTGGTGATCGTCTATTCGGGCGGCTATCTGACCGGCAAGCCGCGTGCGCAGCGGGCGCGGTTCTTCACGCTGATCCTGTTGTTCATGACCGCGATGCTCGGCACCGTATTGGCCGACAATCTGCTGCTGATGGTGACGATGTGGGAGGCGACCAGCATCCTGTCGTTCCTCCTGATCGGGTTCGACAGCAAGTCCGCGCGCGCCCGTCGTGCCGCATTGATGGCGTTGCAGGTGACGGCGGGCGGCGGCCTCGCGCTGGTGGCAGCCGTCGCGATGATCGCGCATGTGCTGGGCACCTTCTCGCTTGCCCAGACGATCGAGCGGACGCCCGAACTGGTGGCAAGCAGCTGGGCCGCGCCGATCGTCGTCGCAGTGATGATCGCCGGCTTCACCAAATCGGCGCAGTTTCCGTTCCACTTCTGGCTACCCAACGCGATGCAGGCGCCGACCCCGGCCTCCGCCTTCCTCCATTCGGCGACGATGGTGAAGCTCGGCATCTATCTGCTCGCACGGTTCGAACCGGCGATCGCCGCGACGATCTGGGGCCGCAACGTCATGATCGCGGTCGCCTGCATCACCATGCTGGTCGCGGCGGTACAGGCGTTGCGCGCGGAAAGCTTCAAGGCCGCGCTCGCCTATTCGACGATCGCGTCGCTCGGCATTCTCGTGCTGCTGGTCGGGCTGGACGGGCCGACCGCGACCGTGGCGATGATCGGCTTCCTGATCGCCCATGCGCTGTACAAGGCCGCATTGTTCTTCTGCGCCGGATCGGTGCTGCACATGACCGGACAGGGATCGCTGCGCGCGTTGGGCGGCCTCGCCCGGCGGATGCCGATGACCGCGCTTGCCTGCATCGGGGCCAGCCTGTCGATGGCCGGCATCCCCCCGTTTTTCGGGTTCATTACCAAGGAATTCCTGTTCCAGGCGCAGATCGAGAGCAGCTGGGAAAGCGTGCCGATCGCCATCGCGGTGCTGGTCAACGCGGTGATGGTCGCGGTCGCGTCGGTGGTGACACTGCGCCCCTTCTTCCTCGCCCCAAGCGGCCCGATCGAGATCAAGCACCGCGAGAGCCTGTCGCTCGGCCTGCCCCCGCTGCTCCTGTCGCTGCTCGGCCTGTTCCTCAGCCTCAATCCCGGCTGGATCGAGCGGGTGGTCGTCAGCCCGGCGGTGGCAGCGGTGTATCGTCGGCCGATCCCGGTCGACGTCGCGGTGTGGCACGGCGTCACGCCGATGCTGCTGCTCAGCGGGCTGGTGGTCGTCGTCGGCATCGCCATCTCCGTATTCTGGCGACGCATCCACCTGTTCCTGCGCGAACATGACGGCTTCGAACGCTTCGGCGTCGAGCGCATGTGGGAATCGAGCCAGCGCGCGCTGCCATGGCTTTCCGCGCACACCGTCAACTGGACCGAACATGGCGATTTGCGCGTGCTGCTGGGCATCGTCGTCGCGACGATCACCGGCATCACCGGATGGTCGATCGTCGCGCTCGGCGCGCCGCTGCGGATCGATGTCGGGGAAACGCCGCATCTGGCCGATGTCGCGATCGCGCTGGCGGCGGTCGTCGGCGCCGTCGTCGCGGCGCGGTCGCAGCATCTGGTCGCGACCATGCTGGCGGTCGGGCTGACCGGGTTCGCCGTCGCGATCATGTTCATGGCCGGCGGCGCGCCCGACCTCGCCATCACCCAGTTCACCGTCGAGGCGTTGCTCGTCGTCCTGCTGACCGCGATGCTGGCGACCTTGCCGCTCACGGCCGGGCGGACACGCAACCCGGCGCAGCGACTGGTCGATGCCGGTCTGGCCGGTGCGCTGGCGCTGATCCTGCTGGTCGCGACGCTGGATGCGGCGGCGACGATCCACGGGGCGCCGCCATCGGACTTTTTCGGGCGGATGAGCTATATCGCCGGGCGCGGGCATAATGTCGTCAACGTCATCCTCGTCGATTTCCGCGCGTTCGATACGCTGGGCGAGACGGCGGTGATCGCCGCCGCCGCGCTGCTGGGATCGGCGCTGTTCGCGCGCCGTGGCGACGACCGGGCGGTGCGTGGCGACGTGCATTTCGGCTTCGCGATGGCCGCCGGACCGCTGTTCGCACTGTTGCTGGCCGCGTCGATCGCGATCCTGTGGCGCGGTCACGATCAGCCGGGCGGCGGGTTCATCGGCGGGCTGGTCGCATCGCTCGCCTTCGCCGTGCTGTCGCTCGCCCGCGGGCCGGGTGCCGCGGCCCGCAGCCTCCGCGTACCCCCGACCATTCTGGTCGGCGCGGGACTGTTGCTGGCGCTGGCCAGCGGCCTGCCCGGCATGATCGGCGGCGGCGCCTATCTGACCCATTTGTGGTGGGAACCGGGCGGGTGGCTGCCGAAGCTCGGCACGACGCTGTTGTTCGACATCGGCGTTTATCTGGTCGTGCTGGGTGCAGTGCTGACCTATCTCTTCGGATTGCAGAAGGAGGCGGTACGATGATCCTGCTCCATGCCGTCGCCGCCGCGATCGTCATTGCCTGCGCCTTGCACATGGTGCTGTCGCGCAATCTGGTGCGCATCCTGCTCGGCCTCGCGCTACTCGCGACGGGAACCAACCTGATGCTGTTCGTTGCCGGTGGACAGGGCGGACGCCAGCCGCCGCTGATCCGGGAGGGGGCCAGGGTGCTGGGCGCATCGGCCGACCCGACGATCCAGGCGCTGATCCTGACGGCGATCGTCATCGGCCTTGCACTCACCGTCGTCCTGGCGACCGTGGTGCTGCGCGGATGGGGGGCAACGCGCTCGCTCGACGCGCGGGACCTTGATCTGGTCGAAGCGGCCCGACCTGTCGAAACGGTTGACCCCGCATGATGTCGGACGCCCTGCTGCTGCTGGCGCCGGTCGGGCTGCCGCTGGTGGGCGGCGCGATCGCGATGATGCTGCGTCGTCGGCCGCGAATGGTCGAACCCTTTGCCGGCGGCGTCGTCGCGCTGACCGTATTGGCGTCGTTCGCGCTGTTGCTGCGGACGCTCGATCGACATGACCTTGCCGTCACGATCTTCGGGAATTGGCCGAGCGGGATCGGCGTCGGCTTTGCCGCCCGCCTGCCGGGCGTCGCGCTGGTCGCGGTGGTCGCGGTGGTGGCGTTGGCCGCGGCGATCTTTGCCCGGGCCGACATTGGCGACCGTCGTCGCCGGGCCGGCTATGACCCACTGATGCTGGCGCTGATCGGTGCGGTCAACGGCGCGCTGCTCACCACCGATCTCTTCAATCTATATGTCTGGTTCGAACTGGCGCTGGTCGCGGCGCTGGGACTGGTCCTGCTCGACCGGCGGCGGCATCAGGTGGGCGGCGCGACCCGCTATGCCGTGTTCGGCATGGTCGGCGCCACCGCGATCCTGATCGGGATCGGGCTGCTGTATGGCGTGACCGGCACGCTCGACATGGCCAGCCTCGCCACCATCCTGAAGACGCAGCCGCCCAGCATCGCGACCGGCGTCGCGGCCGCGTTGTTGCTGTCGGGCTTCGCGCTGAAGTCCGGCCTTGCCCCCTTCCATGTCTGGCTTCCGGCGTCCTATGCCTCCGCGCCGTTGACGGTGGCGGCGGTATTCGCCGCGCTGATGACCAAGATGGGCTTTTTCGCGCTGATGCTGATGATGGCCGGCCTGTTCGGGGTGGGTGCCGCGCAGCTGTTCCCGGTCATCGCACTGCTCGCCGCCGCAACGATGCTGCTCTGTGCGCTCGCGACGCTGGCGCAGACCGATATGCGGCGGCTGATCGGCTATCACGTCGTGGCGCAGGTCGGCTATATGGCGGCCGGGCTGGCGATCGGTTCCCCGATGGGACTGGCGGCGGCGACCTTCTACATGATCCATTCGATGATCGTGCAGGCGAACCTGTTCCTCGGCATCGGCGCGATCCGTCGTGCCAGCGGGAGCTGGGACCTCAAGCGCTGCGGCGGCATGGTGCGCTCGGACCGATTGTTCGTGTTCCTGTTCGCGGTGCCGATGCTGTCGCTGGCGGGTATCCCGCCGCTGTCGGGCTTCTGGGCCAAGCTGTTCGTGCTGCGGGCGTCGGTCGATGCGGGAATGGGCTGGCTGGCGCTGATCGCCCTGATCGCGGCGCTGCTGACGATCGTGTCCGTCGCCAGCCTGTGGGCGGAAACCTGTTGGAAGGCGCTTCCGACCGATCGCCATCCACGCGCGGTGCCGGCAGCGATGAAAGGCGGGATGGCGGTCCTGTCCACTGCGACGCTCGCCATCGGGCTGTTCCCGCAATCCTTGTGGGTGGTCGCACGGGCATCGGCGCGTACCTTGACGGAGTTGGGACTATGACGATCGCGCGGCGGATCGTAGCCGTACCCGTGCTGCTGCTCGCGTTTCTGTGGGACCTGCTCTTCTCGTCGTTCGTGGTGGCGGCGGTTGTACTGCGCCCCCGGCTGCGCACCCGGCCCGCCATTCTGGTGCTGACCACCGATCTCGAACAGCCCTGGGCGGTGGCGCTCCTCGCCTATCTGACCTCGCTGACCCCCGGATCGACCTGCCTGCACGTATCGGCCGACCGTCGCCGCCTGTATCTCCATGTGCTCGACGCGCCCGATCCGGCCGCGACTCTCGCCCGCTTCCGGCGGTTGTACGAACGGTGGGTTCGGGAGCTGGCGGCGTGATCGTGTTCAACCTGCCGACGATCGCGTGGGGGCTGATGGCGTTGCTCTGCGTCGCCTTGGCGCTCGCGGCGTGGCGGATGCTGCGCGGGCCGACACCGGCCGACCGCTTCGTCGCGTTCGACATGCTGACGGCGGTCGCCGTCGCCTTCTCCGCGCTGACCGCCGTGGCGACCGGGCGTAGCGGTTTCCTCGACGTCGCGCTGGTGCTGTCGCTCGTCAGCTTCGTCGCGACGTCGGCATTCGCGCTCTTCCTCGAACAGCGAAAGCGGCCGTGACCATGACGATCGCCTCCACCCCTTTCTCGACGCTTGCCGGGGTCGTCCTGATGGCCATCGGGGTCGCGTTCCTGCTGGTCGCGGCGATCGGCCTGATCCGCCTGCCCGACGCCCTGCAGCGGATGCACAGCGCGACGAAGGCGGGGACGCTCGGCACCGCACTGATCATCCTCGGCGCGATGCTGCTGGGCGAGGTCGCGCGGCCGCAGACCGGGCTGCTGACGATCCTGTTCCTGCTGGTGACCCTACCCTTCGGCGCGCAATTGCTGGGTCGGGCCACCTACCTGGTGAGGACTCCGCTCGACGGCATCGTCGACGATCCCCTGGCGCGCGATGCGGAATTTGCCGAGAAGATGCCGCCTTCCGAGAATCCGCAGGACTAGGACGAATGCCGCGCGGCACTGCTGCGAAGCGTCTCGGGCAAGGCACCGTCGCTCGCCCGTTGGTGCGCCGCCGCCAGCGTCGCATGGGCATTCGCCGCCGCCGGAGACCGCGCCTTGCGCGCCATGGCCAGTTCCTGCGCGCACCGCAGGGCATGATATTCCTGCGTCGACGGTCGAACCGGCCGCACGGTGCCGGACTGCAATTTGAACCAGTTCAGGAACAAGGTCATGCTATCGCCCCCATAAAAGGACGCCGGGGTCGATCGACCCCGGCGTTTCGTCAAAACTGGAACCCCACGCCGGCATTGGCACCGCCAAATCCCCGGCTGTCATAGGTTCCCCCGACCTTCACCACCGCCCGGCCGTCGGCGAAGGCGCGCGACGCGCCGAAGGCGATGGCGGACTGCCCGCGATAGGTGCCTCCGCCCATCGCGATCATCGTCGCCCCCGGCTCCATCGCCTGCGGCAGCGCGGCGACCGCCATCGCCGCCGACGATCCGGCGCTCAGATCGCGACGCAGCGTGCCGAGGTCGAAGCCGATCTCCGCGATGCGACCGTCGATATAGTTCGCCGTCTGGTTGGCGATGCCTTGCAACCCGGCCTGCAACTGACCGAGATTGACCGCGTCGGTCGCCGCCGTTCCGGCAGCCACATTACGAAGCGCGACCGGCGTACCGGCGGCATTGCCGAGCGTTACGTTTCCCGACCCGTCATATTGCACGGAGTTCGCGCCGAGCGACAGCGCCGCCTGCGCCGTCTGGTTGACGGCGTTCAGCTGCCCGCCGTTCACCGCCTGGGTCGATCCCGCCGCAACCGTTCCGGCAGCGACGTTGGCGATGGTCACCGGCGCGGAAGCGTTGCCGCCGGCCAGGGTGATCTGGTTCGTCCGCGCACCCGCCGCGTCGCGGTCATATTGCAGGCTGTTCGACGACTGCTGGGCAACCGCGAACAACTGGCCACCATTGACCGCATCGGTCGAACCCGCAGCGACGCTGCCCGACGCGACATTGTGCAACCCGACCGCTGCGGCAGGATTGGCGCCGACCAGCGTCACATCGTTGGTCAGTACGCCACCATTGGATACCGTGGGCGTGCCGGCGTTGCTATACTGGACCGCGCTGACCGTACTGCCCGCCAGCGAGTTGGTGATCGTCGTGATCGCACTGGTGTTCGCCGCGACTTGCAGGTTCGTTTCGGCCAACTGTCCGCCGTTGACGGCGTCGGTCGAGCCGATCGCCAGCGCGCCTGCGCGAACATTGTGCAGGCCGACCGCGCCCCCGCTCGCCGAAACCAGCGTCGCATCGTCGGTCAACGTACCGCCGTTCGGCGTGGTGGGCGACCCGGCATCGGCATATTTCAGCGGCTGATTGCCCACCTGCGTTTGCAGGTTGGTGATCGCCGTCGAGTTCGCATCGACCCGCGTCGTCAGGTTGGTGATGGCCGACCCCGTGCCCGTCGCATTGGCCTGCAGGTCCGCGATCGCGGAGGTGTTGCTCGCGATCTGCGTCGTGTTGTTCGCCACGACCGTTTCGAGCGTCGTCGTCCGCCCGGCCAGGGCACCGACCGCCTGATTGGTCGTATTCAGCTGATCGCCGTTCACGGCATCGGTCGATCCGGCACCGACCAGCCCGCCCGCGACATTATGCAGCGCCACGGCGGCACCGCTGGCGCCGACCAGGGTCAGGTCGTCGGACACCGTGCCGCCATTCGGCGTGGTCGGAGCGCCGGGGGTCGAATAACGCACCGGGCCGGCCGATCCGTTGCCGATCTGCGTGATCGCATTGGTGTTCGCGACCACCTGCGCATTGACTGCGAACAGCTGTGCCCCGTTGACCGCCTCGGTCGAGGTCGCCGACACGCTGCCCGCCGCCACGTTCGCGAGGACCGTTCCGGCGCTCCCGCCCAGCGTGAGCCGATCGCGGGCGACATTGTCATACTGGACCGCGCTCGCACCCAGCGCTGCCAGTTGCGACGTATTGGCCGTCACCTGCGTATCGAGTGCCGCCAGCGACGCGACGGCAGCGCCCAGCCGCTGATCGGTGGCGAATAGCTGCGACCCGTTGACCGCTTCGGTCGACGTCGCCGAAAGGGCGCCGGCCTCGACATTGCCCAGCTTGACGGCAGCGCCCGGCGTGGTTCCGGCCAGCGTGACGCCACCCGTCCGGACCCCGGCGGCATCGACGTCATAGCGAACCGCATTGGCGGTCGCTCCCTGTAGCGCGACGATGTTCTGGCTGTTGTCGGTAACCCGCGTATCCAGCCCGCCGATCGCGGTGGTGTTCGCATCGACCCGCGCGTTGGTCGCGAACAGCTGCGCACCGTTCACCGCCTCGGTCGAGGTCGCGTTCAGCGCGCCGACGCCGACATTCGCCAGAACCGTGCCGCCGCCCCCCCCCAGCGTCGCCCGCGTCCGGGTGGCGTCGTCATAAGCAACGGTGCTAGCGGCTAGCGCCGTCACCCTATCGGCGACACCGCTTACCTGACCCACGGTTGCGGCGTCCGTCGCGGCGGAACCGGCAGCGACATTGGTGATCTGCCGCAGCCCGCCTGCGGTACCGACCGACACTTCACCGGCAGAAGTCTGCGTTCCGGTCAGGCCGACCGCCGCATAGCCCGTCTGGCTCCCACGCGAGGCGACCGATCCGGCGCCCAGCGCAACGCTGTTCGCCGCGGTGACCTGCGCGTTGGTGCCAAAGGCGATGCTGCCGGTCGCCCCGGCTTCGGCACGGGCATTGTTGCCGAAGGCGATGGCGTTGATGTCGGCGGCGAACGACGGCGTTCCATCGGCGCCGAGACCCGAAATCCGGTTTCCGCCGATCGAGATGCCGGCGGCGTTGTCGAGGCTGATCGCGTCCGCCGTCATCTGACACTGATCGGTCGGGCCGACGATATTGCCGTTGGTGTCGAGCACCTGCAGCGTGATCGGCGCTCCGGATGCCGCCTGGTTCAGAAGCCCTGTTACATCGGTGTTGAGCGGCGGCAGGACCGCCCCGACCAGCGGAAGTCCCAGAATGCCGTTCACCGTCCGTTCGATCGGCGCGGTGATGCCGGTCACGACCGGCGCGACGATGTCGGTCACCACCGATCGCGGCAACTGGACGCCGCTACAGGCGCTGACGACGCGCGTCTGCGCGGCCGCCTGCTGCGCCGCTACAGCGCCGATGGATATGGTCGTGCCGAGCAGGATTTTCAGCAACCGGTTGGAATGGCCGGAACGCGCCTGGGTATGGGAAACTCGCATACATCCTCCTGTGTCACCCGACTGTTGGCGTGGGTTCGGAGAAGGATGGTGGCGCTGTCGTCGCCATCTGACTTACGGCAACTCTTTGCGATTTCGGTATTTTCTGCACGAAATTAAGTAAGGCAGGTTGCATTCGCGGGCAAAACGCGCCTGCCCGCGAGGTCATACTGTATTATTCGCGTACTATTCGCATGGCCGCTGCCGCCGCCCCCCGCGATGACCTTCGTCACCGCAAGCGTTCGACGCGACGATTTTGCGTCTGCTGCGGCAAAGCCTCACCGACGCGTGCCTTTTCGACACAACGCGAAGTATCACGACACCGCGTCGGCGTTCCACTTCACCGGGATGCGCAAATAGGCGACCCCGTTCGCCTCCGCCGCATGAAAGTGCCCTGCCCGGATATTCACCTGAATCGACGGTAGCAGCAGCTTCGGCACCGATAGTTTGGCGTCGCGCCGCTCGCGCATGGCGACGAAATCCGCTTCGGTCACGCCATCATGGACATGGACGCTTGCGCGACGCTGTTCCCCCACCGTCGTCTCCCAGCGATAGTCATCCCGTCCCGGCGCCTTGTAATCATGGCACAGGAACAGCCGGGTTTCGTCCGGCAGCTCCAGCAGGCGGCGGATCGAACGATACAGCGTGCGGGCATCCCCGCCCGGAAAATCGGCGCGTGCCGTGCCATAGTCTGGCATGAACAGCGTATCCCCGACGAACGCCGCATCGCCGATCCGATAGGCGACGTCGGCCGGCGTATGGCCGGGGACGTGCAGCACTTCGACCTCCAGCGTGCCGATCGGGAAGCGATCCCCGTCGGCGAAGAGCCGGTCGAAGTCCGAACCGTCCGTCGTAAGATCGTCCATCGCGAAGACCGGGCGGAATATCTTCTGCACATCGCGGATATGCGTGCCGATCCCGATCCATGCGCCGGTGCGGGCCTTGATGAACGGCGCGGCCGACAGATGGTCGGCATGGGCGTGCGTCTCCAATACCATCGCGATCCGCCAGTCCTCGTCCCGGGCGAAGGCGAGGATCCGCTCGGCCGAGCGGGTATCGGCAACACCGCTCGCCATATCGAAGTCGAGCACCGGATCGATCACCGCCGCGATCCGCGTTGCCGGATCGCCCACAAGGTAGCTGATCGTGTTGGTCGGTTCGTCGAAAAACGCCTCGATAAAGGGCTGCGTCATGATGTCCTCCGTTAGCGCTTGCTAATATATTAGAAGATGCTACATAAGCAACATCTAATGGAGTAGCGCTGGTGATGAAGCCGCCGATGGATCTGGCGACGTTCGAGGCAAAGGCCGGGGAGGTTGCCGACACGTTGAAGGCGATCGGCAATGCCCGGCGGCTGATGCTGCTGTGCAAGCTGGTCGAACATGGCGAGATGACGGTCGGCGACCTGGCACGCGATGTCGGTCTGTCGCAATCGGCCTGTTCGCAGCATCTGGCCCGGATGCGCGACGAAGGGCTCGTCACCTATCGCCGGGAAAGCCAGACGCTCTGGTACGTCATCGCCGACGCCCGCGTCCAAACGCTGCTCGCGACACTTTACGACCTCTATTGCAAGGATTGATGCGATGACGCTCGGACTCCTGTCCCCCGCCGATACCCGCACCGCGATCGATGGCGGTGCGCGACTGATCGACATTCGCGGTGCCGACGAACATGCCCGGGAACGCATTCCGGGCGCGACGAACGTACCGCTCGACCGGATCGGCGACCTGCCTCGAACCGGTGCGGGTGTCGTGTTCCATTGCCGGTCGGGCATGCGCACCGCCGCCAATCTCGACCGGCTGACGGCGGCGGCACGCGGCGCCCCGGCCTATATCCTCGAAGGCGGCATCGACGCGTGGCGTGCGGCGGGACACCCCGTCGTCGCCGATCGCTCGCAACCGATCGAGATCATGCGACAGGTACAGATCGCGGCCGGCACGCTGGTGTTGGTCGGGGTCCTGCTCGGCCAGTTCGTCGCACCCGGCTTTTTCGTCCTGTCGGCGTTCGTCGGCGCAGGGTTGGTCCTTGCCGGCGCGACCGGATGGTGCGGCATGGCCCGGCTGCTGAGCATGCTGCCGTGGAACCGGCGCGCGGCGGCCTGACCGGTCATGGACGTCGAGACGATCCTTGCCGCGCTCCTTTCCGGGAGCGTTATCGGCCTGATCCTCGGGCTGGTCGGTGGCGGCGGGTCGATCGTGGCCGTGCCGCTCCTGATCTATGTCGTGGGCGTCGGGTCGCCGCATGCCGCCATCGGAACGGCGGCCGTCGCGGTCTCGATCAACGCGCTCGCCAGCCTGATCGGCCATGCCCGGGGCGGCCGCGTGAAATGGCGCTGTGCCAGCGTGTTCGCGCTGGCGGGCATGATCGGCGCGGCCTTGGGTGCCGAGCTTGGCAAGGCGTTCGACGGCCGGCGGTTGCTGGTCCTGTTCGGGCTGCTGATGATCGGCGTCGGCCTGTCGATGCTGCGCAAGCGGCGCGTGGCCGACGCCCCCGATGTGCGGCTGACGCGCGACAGTGCCGCGACGCTGCTGCCGCGGCTGGTTCCGATCGGGCTGGGCGTGGGGCTGGCCGCCGGCTTCTTCGGCATCGGCGGCGGGTTCCTGATCGTGCCGGGACTGGTCCTCGCGACCGCGATGCCGCTGCGCTTCGCCATCGGCACGTCGCTGGTCGTCGTCAGCGCGCTCGGCCTGACCACCGCGACCTCCTATGCCCTGTCCGGACTGGTCGATTGGCGGGTGACCGGCCTGCTCGTCGCGGGCGGGGTGGCCGGGACGGTCGCCGGACTGGCGCTGGGAAAACTGCTCGGCACCCGCAAGGGGTTGCTGGAGCGGGGCTTTGCCGCCGTGGTCATCGCCGTCGGCGGCTATGTCTTCGCCTCGTCGCTGTAAGGGACGGCGATTTCCGCCTGGCCTATCGCCGCACCTCCCGAACGCGCGAAACCTTGCGCAGCGCCCGCGCCAGATCGTCCATCGAATAGGGTTTGTGCAACAGCGCGAAACCGTGATCGGCGTTCCGGGCCAACACTTCGCTATAGCCGCTGGTCAGCAGGACCGGCAGGTCCGGATGCAGCACCGCCAGCTTCTCCCCCAGTTCGATGCCGGACATGCCGGGCATCATCACATCGGAAAACACCGCGTCGAACCGCTTGTCCGCCAGTGCCGCCAGCGCCTTGACGCCGTCCGTCACCCACTCCGTCCGGTATCCCAGTTCCGCCAGCGCCTGCGTGGCGAACGCGCCGACTTCGGCATTGTCCTCGACGATCAGCACCCATGCTCCCTCGCCCAGCGGCGCGATATTGTCGCCGGCTGCGGCGGCGCTGCCGGCGCTGCCATGGACGCGGGGCAGATACATGGTGAACGTCGCGCCGCCCCCGGGCGCGCTATCGACCAGCACATCGCCGCCCGACTGTTTGGTGAAGCCGAACACCTGACTGAGGCCGAGGCCGGTCCCCTGCCCGATCGCCTTGGTCGTGAAGAACGGCTCGAAGATCAGCTCCATCTGCTCGGCGGCGATGCCGGGTCCGGTATCGGTGAGCGAGACGGTGACGAATTCTCCCCGAATGGCGGGATGAGACCGCAGCGCCGGTTTTTCGGAGGCTTCCGACACGGTGATGGTCAACGTCCCCTCGCCGCGCATCGCGTCGCGGGCGTTCACCGCCATGTTGACGATCGCGGTGTCGAACTGGCTGCGATCGGCATCGACGTAACAGGGCTCGGACGGCAACCGCAGCACGACTTGGATCCGCCCACCGGTTAGCGTACGTACCATGTCGACGACCGCGCCGGTGCTGTTGCGCGCGTCGAACACCTCGGGCTTCAACGACTGGCGTCGGGCGAAGGCGAGCAGCTGGTGCGTCAGCTTGGTCGCCCGGTCGGTGGTATCGGCGATGGCGTCGATATAGCGCGCGCGCCGATCCTCCGACAGGCCGGGGCGGCGCAGCAGGTCGACCGAACCCCGGATGACGGTCAGCAGGTTGTTGAAGTCATGCGCAACACCGCCGGTGAGCTGGCCGATCGCCTCGACCTTCTGCGACTGGCGCAGCGCGTCCTCCGCCAGCATCAGGTCGGCGGTACGTTCGGCGACTCGCTGTTCCAGCGTTTCGTTCAGCGCGCGAAGATCGGCGACGGCGCGGTCGCGTTCCCCCTCGATCGCCCGGCGTTCCTCGACATCGATGAGCACGCCCGGGAAATAGAGCGGCGTGCCGTCCGGGCCATGATCGACCCGGCCATTCGCCTCAATCCAGTAATAGCGGCCATCGGCACGCAGCACGCGATACTGGTGCGCATAGGCGCCGCCGCGCGCGACGGCAGCATTGATCGCTTCGGTCAGGCCGGCCTGATCGTCCGGGTGCACCGTCGCGGTGATCTGCGCCAGCGGTATGCCCTCGCGGCCCAATGCCGGGTCCAGCCCGAACGCGCGGGCGAACGCATCGTCGACCGCGAACTGGTCCTTTTGCAGGTCCCAATGCCATGTCCCGATGATCGCGCCCGCTTCCAGCGCCAGTTGCACGCGTTCGATGTTCCGGCGGGCCAGCGCCTCGCTGACCCGCAGCCGGTCCTCGGCCTCGCGGCGCGCGGTGACGTCGTTGAAGATGATCGCGATCTGCCGGTCGGCAGGGTCGCCGACCCGCACGGCGCGCACGTCGAACCAGCGCTGGAACGCCTCGGCATAGCTTTCGAAGCTCATCGATTCGCCGGTCTTGGCGACATGGCCATAGGTGTCGAACCAGAACCGCTCCAGATCGGGCGCGAACTCGGTGACCCATTTGCCGCGCAGGTTGACGCCCGCCTGCCGCTCGAACGCCGGATTGGCTTCGACGAAACGGTAATCGACCGGCCGGTCGTCGGCGTCGAACTTCACCTCCACGATCGCGAACGCCGCCTCGACCGTGTCGAAGATCCGCGTGAACCGCTCCTGTGCGGCGCGCAGCTCCTGACCGGCGAGATGCTCCTCGGTCCGATCGCGCAGGATCTTCACATAGCCGATATGCTCCCCGGCCTGATCGACCATCGGCGACAGCTCGCCGCTTGCCCAGAAACGCCCGCCGCCCTTGCGCACATGCCAGCGTTCATCGGAGGCGCGACCGGCCGCGCGGGCCTGCTCGATCTCGGCGGCCGGCACGCCCGCACGGCGATCCTCGTCGGTGAACAGCAGCGACGCGTCGCACCCGATCGCCTCGCGCTCCGACCAGCCCAGCACCCGTTCCGCGCCATGGCTCCACTCGACGATCCTGCTGTCGAGATCGCTGGCGATGATGGCGAAATCCTGCGCACTGTCCATGATCGCGCGCTGTCGCGCTTCGGCGGCGAGAACCTGCTTGGTCACCAGCCGCTGGTCGAGCTGCGCCATGACCTGATGCGCCAGCACGCGGATCGCCTGCAACTGCACCTCGCTCAGCGTGCGGGGCCGATGGTCGAGCACGCACAGCGTACCGATCGGAAACCCGTCGGCGGTCTTCAACAGCGCACCGGCATAGAAGCGCAGCTGCGGTTCATCGGTCACCAGCGGATTGTTCGCGAACCGCGGGTCGATCGATGCGTCGGGGACGAGGAGGAAATCCTCCTCCAGTATCGCCTTTGCGCAGAAGGACGTGTCGAACGGCGTTTCGCGAACGCCCAGCCCGACCTCCGCCTTGAAGAACTGCCGCCCGTCGCCGACGAGGTTCACGACCGCGATCGGCGCTTCGCAGATCGCCGCCACCAGGCCGGCGATTTCGTCGAACGCCGCTTCGCGGGGCGTGTCCATCACATCATATTTGGCAAGGGCGGCCAGTCGCCCCCGCTCCTGCACGGAATGCTCAGTCATCGGTATCCACAGCGAAGCGCAACATATCCGTATAGCGACAGCTTGGCCCGGGTCGCTAGGTGCAGAATGCGAAAACGCTGCGCGTCGCCGTGGGAGGGGACTGTATCGATTTAGCGCAATCGCGCGGTCAGAAGCGGCGACCCGCCCACATGCATTCCACCCATTCGTCCTCCAGCAGCGCACAGCCCGCGACGATCGCCGTCATCAGCAGCGCGGCCACCGCCATCGGCTGCGCCTGCACGATGATCGTCATCAGCGGCAATCCGGTCACCCCGGCGGCCACCAGCAGCGGAACGGCGCGCGCCGCCCGCCACAATGGCAGGATCGCCAATACGACCAGACCGATCCCGACCAGCCGCACGACCCCGGTCGAAAGGTCGAACGGCCACGCGCCCGCGACCCGTTCGGGCATCGCGATCAGCAGGACCGCGTTGGCCAGGGCGGTCGCCGTCAGGACGACGACCAGCAAGAGGCGCAGGATCGCGCGCGGCGTAGCGGGGAACGGCATGTCGGCTCCATTCTGGCGACGCGGGTTGCGCCGGTGCTCCGACCGTTCGATAAAACCTCAACCAATATTGAGGTCAAGGAGGTTTTTGTGCCGACCCGGACGATCCCGACCAGCCTGACCGTCGGCGACGTGGCGAAGCGCAGCGGCGTGGCCGTCTCGACCGTCCATTTCTATGAAGGCAAGGGCCTGATCGCGGGATGGCGGACGACGGGAAACCAGCGGCGGTACGACCGCACCGTCCTGCGCCGGATCGCGATCATTCAGGTTGCCCAGCGCGCCGGCCTGTCGCTGAAGACGATCGCCGATTTCCTGCCGCTCGATGCCGCGCTCGGCGCCGACCAATGGCAGCGCATAGCGAGCGACTGGCAGGCGATGATCGACCAGCGGGTCGAGTTGCTGCAACGGTTGCGGGACGAACTGGGCGGCTGCATCGGCTGCGGTTGCCTGTCGAAGAAAATCTGTCCGCTGCGCAATCCGGACGACGCACTGGCCGCGACCGGAACCGGCCCCCGGATCCTGATGCGGGATATGCCGTGACCCGCAACCTTCGACGATCGCGGAAGGCACCAGCGCCGTTCCCCACGACCGCGTCCGGAAGATAAATCGTATCCGACATGCAGCCAATGCCCGGCCTGATGCGTTTCGGGGGTGGGGAATTGCAACCAATCGATAGGGTGGAAATGGTCGACTGGTGGCGAAGCTATTGTGGAACCGCGCCTATTGCCAGCGACTGGTGGGCGCGCATTAACGGTGATCCGGTCCTGGTCGCGGTGCTCGCGGTCGGCGCGATCTTCGCCGCGCGCCTGCCATCGCGGCAACGGACCGCCGGTCTGGTGGCGATGGCGGTACTGGCGGTGGCGTTCGTCTCGCCGCTATGCGCGCTCAGCGTCGCGTTATTTTCGGCCCGCACCGTGCATCACCTCCTGCTGATCGGCATCGCGGCGCCGTTGCTCGCGATCGCGTGGCCGGTGCGTGCGCGCGTCGCGGTCACCTTGCCCTTGTCGACGGCGATCCTCTGGGCGTGGCATTTGCCCGCCTTGTACGACGCGGCACTGGGCCATGTCGGGCTGTACTGGATCATGCAGGCGACGCTGCTCGGCAGCGCCTGGTTCTATTGGGGATCGCTACGGCGGGCATCGCCGATGGAGGCGGTGGCCGGCATCGCCGGCGGCGCGGTACAGATGGGCTTTCTGGGCGCGCTGCTGACCTTTGCCGGGCGGCCGCTGTACGAATCGCACCTGGCGACGACGGTATCGTTCGGCCTGGGGCCGCTCGCCGATCAGCAGATGGCGGGGCTGATCATGTGGGTGCCGGGCATGGCGCCCTATGCGATCGCTGCCGCGGCACAGGCGGCGCGGCGCTGGCAGGGCATCGCGCCCGGGCGGGCGGCGGCATGATCCTGACCTGGATAAAGGGGCTGCATATCGCCGCGCTGATCTTCTGGTGCGCGGGGCTGGTGGCGTTGCCGCTGATGCTGTCGAAGCACAAGCCGGGCGAACAACAGGCCGATTATGCGCGGCTGCGGCTGCTCACCCATCACGGCTATACCTATATCATCACCCCCGCCGCGGTCGTCGCCATCGCCGCCGGGACCGCGCTGATCTTTCTGCGCGGCGTGTTCGAGCCGTGGATGTTCGCCAAGCTGGTCGCGGTCGGGCTGCTCGTCTCGCTCCATGGGCTGATGGGCCATACCGTCGTGCTGATGAGCGAGCGGCGCGGCCGCTACACGCCACCCTCTTCGAAGCCGCTGGTCGGCGGCACGCTCGCGACGATGACCGTCGTGCTGATCCTCGTCCTCGGCAAGCCGGCGGTTCCCGATCTGGTCCCCGCCTGGCTCAAGACGCCGCTGGAACGTCAGCTCCCTCTCGAGGCGACCCCGACTTGATACTCGAACACCAACTTGCCGCCGTGCCAGCCGGTAAAGCCGGTGAAGCCGAGCGCGAACAGCGACAGGAGGATGCCATAAGGCAGCACGGCCGTCTCATAGCCCGCCGTCAGCCGGTAGCCCCAGTTCGCGCCGAGGATCGAGAGCAGCATCACCGCGATGATGAAATGCGTCCAGCTGGCCGCGCGGGCGCGGATGCCGGGAACCCACAGCAGTTCGACGGTACCGGCAACCCCCGCCAGCACGCCGAGCAGGAAGCCCGCGCCCGACGCCCACAAGGCGGCACGCGCCCAGAACAGATCGCCGGTCCACCAGTACAGCGCGTCCGCGCCGAACGTGCAGGCGGTCAGCGCGACCGGAAAGGCGACGAGCATCGCATGGATCGGGTGACCCGCGACCGCGACCTTCGATTCGGTGCGGTTGAAGGCCGGGTTGAGCAGGATCGGATCGACCAGCTCGTGCGCCCCGTGGCCGTCGGCGGCAGTGTTCGGTTCGTTCATCGGCAATTCCCCCTTGGACGTTGCGTTGTCGGTACGACAACGGCGCTGGCCGCCAGTGGTTGCGCCGGGCCGTTGTCGGTGCTCGATCCGGCCGGGCCGCATGCGGCTTCGGTCGCCACGCTGTGGTGGGTGATGCTGGCGGGATCGGTCCTGCTGGCCGGGCTGGTATTCGCCCTGCTCGCGCTGGCGCTGCTGCGGCGGCATAGCGAGGAAAAGGTAGTCGAACGCCGCTGGATCCTCGGCCTGGGGCTGGTGATGCCCAGTGCGGTGCTGCTGGCGCTGCTCGGCTATGCGCTGTTCCTCGGCGGCCGCATCCTGCCGACACCGGCGCCCGACACGGTGACGATCGACGTCGAGGCGCGGCGCTATGCGTGGGAGTTCCGTCATCCCGGCGGTCAGGTGACGCAGGGGGTGATGCACATCCCGGCCGGACGTCCGGTCGACTTGGTCATCACCGCGACCGACGTCATCCACAGCTTCTGGGTGCCGCGTCTCGCCGGCAAGATGGACGCGATCCCGGGCCATACCAACCGGCTGCGCATCGTCGCGGCCCGGACCGGCACCTATCGCGGCGAATGCGCCGAATATTGCGGCACCGGCCACCGCGAACACGGCTTCACGGTGATCGCACATGATGCCGCCGGCTGGGCGGCGTTGGGACAGGATCGATGAAGGCGCTCAAACTCCACCACGAACTGACCGCGATCTGGCGGACCGAGCCGGGCTGGCGCGGGCAGCTGCGCTCGGTCAACCATTCGGACATGGGCCGCCGCTTCATCCTCGGCGCGTTCTTCTTCTTCGCGGTCGGCGGCGTGCTGGCGATGCTGATCCGTGCGCAGCTCGCCACGCCGCACAGCGCCTTCGTGGGACCGGCGGTCTATAACCAGATCTTCACGATGCACGGCAGCATCATGATGTTCCTGTTCGCCATCCCGATGTTCGAAGGGCTGTCGATCTATCTGCTGCCCAAGATGCTGGGCGCGCGCGACCTTGCCTATCCCCGCCTGACCGCGCTCGGCTGGTGGTGCTACGTCTTCGGCGGCAGCATCCTGATCCTCGCGATGCTGGCCGGCGTCGCGCCCGATGCCGGCTGGTTCCTGTACCCGCCGCTGTCGGGCCGGACCTATACGCCGGGCATCAATTCCGACGTCTGGCTGCTGGGCGTCACCTTCGTCGAGATTTCGGCGATGTGCGCCGCGATCGAAATCGCGGTGTCGATCCTGAAGCTGCGCGCGCCGGGCATGCGGCTCGACCAGATGCCGCTGTTCGCCTGGTACATGCTCGCGACGGCGGGGATGATGCTGTTCGGTTTCCCGCCGCTGATCCTGGGGTCGATCCTGCTGGAGGTGGAGCGCGCGTTCGGCTGGCCGTTCTACAGCCCCGAACTGGGCGGTTCGCCGCTATTGTGGCAGCATCTGTTCTGGCTGTTCGGCCACCCCGAAGTGTACATCATCTTCCTGCCGGCGGCGGGCGCGGTCTCCACCATCCTGCCGGTGATGGCCCGGACGAAGATCCTCGGTTACGGCGCACTGGTCGGCGCGGTGATGGCATTGGCGTTCCTCAGCTTCGGGCTGTGGGTCCATCACATGTTCACGACCGGCATCCCGCACATGGCGCTGGGCTTCTTCTCCGCCGCATCGACGCTGGTCGCGATCCCCACTGCGGTCCAGATTTTCGCGTGGCTCGGCACCTTATGGGCCGGGCGGCCGCAGCTGAAGCTGCCGATGCTGTACCTGATGGGGTTCTTCGTCGTCTTCGTGCTGGGCGGCCTGACCGGCGTGATGCTGGCGGTGGTCCCGTTCGATCAGCAGGCGCACGACACGGCGTTCGTGACCGCGCACCTGCACTATGTCCTCGTCGGCGGGTTCGTGTTCCCGATGCTGGCGGCGGCCTATTACTGGCTTCCGCATTTCACCGGGCGCGGGCGGGTCATGCGCCTTGGCGAGGCATCGTTCTGGCTGATCTTCGTCGGCTTCAACCTGACCTTCTTCCTGATGCACCTGACCGGCTTGCTGGGCATGCCGCGCCGGATCGACACCTATCCGGCGGAAATGGGATGGACGTGGCTGAACCTGCTGTCGTCGGTCGGCGGGTTCCTGCAGGCGTTCGGCTTCGCGCTGTTCGCGATCGATGTCGGACTGCAAATCTGGCTCGGCCGCGTCCATAGCCGCAATCCATGGGGCGCGGGCACGCTGGAATGGGCGATGCCGACCCCGCCAGCCGCCTATAATTTCGCCAGCCTGCCCCAGATCACCAGCCGCGACCCGGCGCATAACCGACCCGACCTCGCCGTCGAACTGGTACGCGGCGAGGGCTGGCTGGCGCATAGCCGCAATGGATGGCGCGAGACGATCGCCGTCGACATCACCACCGGCACACCCGAACATATCACGGTCCTGCCTGGCAACAGCTGGCTGCCCATCACCACGGCAGCCGTGCTCGGCGGGTTCTTCCTGGCGATGCTCGCGGGCCTGTATCCGCTCGCGCCGTTCTTCCTCGTCGGCGTCGCCTATCTCGGCTGGCGCTGGGCATGGACCAACGGCCAGCGCAGCGACCATGGACCGCTGCACGCCGGTCCCGGCGGCGCGATGCTGCCGATCGCGACGGAAGCGCAGGGGACGACCGGCTGGTGGGGCAGCGTGTTCGCGCTCGCGGCCAGCGGGACGCTCTTCGCCTCGCTGCTCTTCGGCTATGCGTTTCTGTGGACGGTCGCGCCCGACTGGCCGCCGCCGGTACGGGTCGCGGCCGCGCCGTTCGAACTCATACTGGCCTTGGCCGGCGCCGTAGCTGCGGTCGTCGCCGTGCGACGCGGAAACTGGTCGATCGCGCTGGCCGGACAGGCGGCGATCCTGTCGGCGATGGTGCTGCTGATCGCGCTGCGATTGCCCGGGCCGACCACCCATGCCTATGCCGCGACCGGCGCCGCGGTGGCGTCCTACGCGATCTTCCATGCGGGGCTGGCGGTGCTGATGCTGGCATTCCTGCGCGCGCGGATCGTGGCAGGCTTTGTCGGCGGCAAACGTCAGGGCGAGCCGCGCATCGTCCGATTGTGGAGCGATCACGCCGCCGGTGCCGGGATCGTCGCCGCGCTGGTCGTCGCGCTGCCGGGGTGGCTGGCATGATCGCGCTGCTGCGGATGACCGCCGGGCTGACCCATTGGGCAGCGGCGTTCTGCGTCCTCTACGCGCTGCACGGTCTGGGCTGCGCCGGTGGAGCCGCCGCCGTAGCGGTCGGGCCGACCAGCCTGCACCACCTGCTGCTGACCGTCGCGTGGCTCGGCGGCGTGGTAGCCGGTGTCGTGCTGACGCTGTGGCTGCGCCGGACGCAGCGCAGCACGCTGCCCGACCGGGTCGGCGTGGCCATGGGCTGGGTGGGAGCCGCCGCGATCGTCATCACCGGCCTGCCGATCATCACGATCCCGGCCTGCCTGTAGGAAGGATCGCCGGTCCGGTAGCAGTTCACCCTTCGGCGAGGCAGCGATCCGCGGTTGGTGGCGCGCCCTCGCGCCAGTTGCCCACACCGCAATGTCACGCGGGGCCGTCCGAAATCCCTGGCGCCCCGGAACTTCTTCGAACCGGCTTCGCTCCCCCCTCCATGACCGACCCCGATCCGATCCACGCTCCCTCCCCCACCGTTCGTCCCCGCAATGCGCTGCTCGGCGCACTGGCGACCGCCGCCGTTGCCGGCACGGCAATGATGTTGCTGCGCGGCGCGGCCCGCGACGAAAGCCGGATCACCTACGAACCGGTCGACCAGCTCAAGCCATTTGCCGAGAGGCTGTGGATCGTCGACAGCGGCCCGGTCCGAGCCATGGGACTGGCGCTACCGGTTCGCATGGCCGTGCTGTCGCTCGGCGACGGCGGCCTGCTCCTCCATTCACCGACCCGCTACACGCCCGAACTGGGGCGGGCGATCGATGCGCTCGGGACGGTACGGCACATCGTCGCGCCGACCATGGCACATTGGATGTTCGTCGAGGCATGGCAGCGCGCCTATCCCGACGCGACCTGCTGGGGTGTCGCCGCGCTGGCCGATCGCGAACCGGTGCGCAAGTCGGACGTTCGCATCGATCAGGTCCTGACCGACACCGCGCCGGACGCGTGGTCGAACGATATCGAGCAGGGGATCGTCGCGGGCGGCGGTTTCGAGGAGGCATGGTTCTTCCACAAACCCAGCCGAACCCTGCTGCTGACCGATCTGGTCGAAAACCTCGATCCGGCGAAGCTGACCCGGGCGACCGCGGCGGTGATGCGCGCGACATTCGCGACCAGCGCGACGACCGGTCTGCACGTCCGTCTGGCGCTCCGGCTGGGTGGCCGAAAGGCGAAGGACGCCGTGCGGGCGATGCTGGCGACAAATCCCGATCGCGTCCTATTCGCGCATGGCGACCCGTTTTCGATGGACGGCGCGACGCGCCTTCGCCGTGCCTTCGCATGGCTGGTATGAAACGCGGGAAATAGACCTCCGCGTCCAGCCGCCGCGTGGACCGGGGCCGAAGCCGTGACCTTCCGTCGCGCCGCATCGACACCCTGCACGGTTCGGCACACCGTCTGCGGACCGCGCTCCTCAAGCTACCTTGCAGGTGGCGGCGCGGTCGATCCTCGCACGGCCAGTTCGGCCGCGACATAGACCGGATCGGCCGGCATTTCCCCTTGCGCCTGTTCGGCGATGATCCGTTCGACCGCCAGCGTTGCGACCGCCGCGATCGGTTGCATCACGGCGGTCAGCGGCGGCGTGGCGAAGCGGGCGATCGGCGTGTCGTCGAAGCTGATCACCGACAGATCGTCCGGCACCCGCAGCCCGTGTTCGCGGGCGCGTTCGAGGGTGGCGATCGCCATCTGGTCGCTGCTGGCGATGATCGCCGTCGGCGGATCGGAGGCCGCGAGCAACCTGCCGGCGGCGTCCCAGCCCGACGCATAGTCGAAATCGCCCGGCACCAGCAGATCGTCGGCAAGCCCGGCAGCGGCCATCGCGGCGCGCCATCCGGTCACGCGCCAGCTGCTCAGTTCATAATCGCTGGCACCGGCGATGAACCCGATCCGCCGGTGGCCGAGCGCGATCAGGTGATCGGTCGCCATCCGCGCGGCATCCTCATCGCCCATGATCAGCGAAAAGCCGGGACCCGGCGTCAGCGACCCGATCCGGGCGATGCTGATCCCCTGTCGTTCCAGCAGGTCGAGGATCGTCGGGTCCTGCGAATGCGGCGGCGTCAGGATCACGCCGTCCGGCCGCAGCGCGCCGATCGCGCCCAGCAATTCCCGCTCGATATGATCGCTATGCGTGTCGACCAGTTCGAGGATCAGGCGATAGCCGTGCCGCCCGCAGGTCAGCATCCCGCCCAGCAGCATCTGGTCGACCCAGTCGGTCCCCTCGCGGTTCTGCCAGCCGGCGATGGTGCGGTCGCGGTCGTTCAGCGCGAGGATCAGCCGCGACTTCGACCCGCCCATGCGCTGCGCGGCGATCAGCGGGACATAGCCCAGCCGGTTGATCGAATCGCGCACCCGCTCCGCCATTTCGGGGCGGACATTGGGTTCGTTGTTGATGA
Source organism: Sphingomonas paucimobilis (assembly GCA_036946325.1). Classification (GTDB taxonomy): domain Bacteria; phylum Pseudomonadota; class Alphaproteobacteria; order Sphingomonadales; family Sphingomonadaceae; genus Sphingomonas; species Sphingomonas paucimobilis_A. Next base: position 682,702 of record JAQIJL010000001.1, on the reverse strand, counting down.
CCCGGCTGACGGTCTGCAGCGATACGCCGGCATCGGCCGCGACATGCTTGATCGTCACCGACTGACGCCGGCGTGGCATCAGGGGTGATCCGCCGGGCAGTAACGCGCGACATAGTCGCCATGCGGCGGCATCGTCGCGACGGTATCGGCGACCTGTCGGCGGATCATCGACAACAGCCGGTCGAGTTCGCCGTCGCTCAATTTGTCGGCGATCCGGTGATAGCCTTCCGGTACGATCCCCTGCCCCATCATCACCTGCACCCAGCTATTCTCGCCGAACAATTCCTCGTTGCGGCGGAATACCCGTCCGCTCTGGCGGAACAAGTCGATTTTCTGTTGCAGCGTCGTCGGTACGTCCATGGTCGCACATTGCCGCCAGAACCGGGAATCGCGCCGGTCGGTGACCTTGTAATGCAGGATCAGGAAGTCGCGGATCTGCTCCATGTCCTGCAATTGCTGGTCGTTGAACTCGGCGACGTCGGCCGGCCGGATCGCGCCTTGCGGGAACAGCCGCAGCAGTCGCAGGACGGCGCGCTGGATCAGGTGGATACTGGTCGACTCCAGCGGCTCCATGAACCCGCCCGACAACCCGATGGCGACGCAGTTGCGATGCCATTGCTTCCGCCGGGCGCCGGTGGTGAAGCGCAGGAAATTGGGTTCGGTCCGGACCGCGCCCTCGACATTGCCGAGCAGCCGGTCGAGCGCGGCATCCCGGTCCAGATAGCGGCTGCAATAGACGATGCCGTTGCCGACCCGGTGTTGCAGCGGGATGCGCCATTGCCAGCCCGCATCATGCGCCATCGCGCGGGTGTAGGGCAGCGGCGGAGCAACGCTCTCGGTCTGCACCGCGATCGCCGCATCGCACGGCAGCCAATGGGTCCAGTCGTCGAAGCCGGCATGCAGCGCCCCTTCGATCAGCAGCGCGCGAAAGCCGGTGCAGTCGAGGAACAGGTCCCCCTCCACCCGCCGGTCGCCGTCCAGCAGCAGCGCGGCGATGTCACCGGTCTCGCCATCCAGCTCGACCCGGGCGATGCGCCCTTCGATCCGCTGCGTGCCATCGCGCTCGGCCATGCTGCGCAAAAACCGGGCGTATCGGCCGGAATCGAGCTGATAGGCATAGTTGGTCGCATCGCCCGGCAAATGCGCGAACTTGCCCTGCAACGCCGCGACCAGTTCGGTGCAATACTCGTCATAGGGCTGGTCATGGCCCCGCGCTCGCCCGTTCAGCCAGTAATGCTGGAACCCCGCCGCCCAATGGTCGCGCCCCGTGGTCCCGAACGAATGGAAATAGCGGCTGTCCGGGGTATGCCAACCGTCGAACAGGATGCCGAGCTTGAAGGTCGCGGCGGTGGCGGCCATGAACTCCGCCTCGTTGATGCCGAGCAGCCGGTTATAGGTGACGAGCGGCGGAATGGTCGATTCCCCGACGCCGACCGTACCGATCGCTTCGGACTCGACCAACGTCACCTCGACCATGTGGCCCATGGTGCGGGCGATGGCGGCGGCCGCCATCCAGCCGGCGGTGCCGCCCCCGGCGATCACGACGCGGGTGGCGCTCATTTCGCCAGCTGCCGCAGCAGGAAGTTGCGCAACCGCCCGGCACTCTCGGGGGTCAGCGGATCGAGCACGCCGCGGCCTCCCGGCGGGATATGCGCCGTCACGCCGTCATCATTCGCGAACACATAATGGTCGAACACCGCCCGCCAATGCGCCTTCTGGTCGTCCGGCAAATCGCGAATGGCGAGGATCGCGTGGTGCAGCGCGTCCTGCGGTTGCCCCAGCCAGCGCGGCTGATCCCGCCACCAGTAGTTGACGAGGATATTGAACGGCGCCAGCCCCTCGACATGATGCCACCACAGCGCCGGGATGTGGATCGCATCGCCCGGCGCCAGCTCGGCGACCTGCGCATGCCGGATCGCTTCGGCGAAGCGCGGATGCCGGTCGGGATCGGGTGCCGCGAAATCGACCATCGACACCGCGCGGCCGGCCGGCGTGTTGTCGAGCGGTCCCAGATGGAGATTGGCGAACTGGTCCGGCGGAAACAGCGTGAAGCGCCGCCGCCCCGCCGCCACGCAGGCGAGGTTGGCGGGCAGGTCGTTATGCGCCGCGATGCGGGTGCGCGTGCCGATCCAGATGCTCGCCAGCGGATCGCGACTGCCCAGATCGACCCGGTTCGCCTCCTCCAGCCCGTCGAAGAAACCACGCATGTCGATCGACGCGAGGTAGATCGGACGGCTGTCGGCATCGTCCTCCACCCGCGCGATCTGGCCGAGGATGTCGGGCAGCCTGGCGCGCACCGTGGCGAAGTTCATCGCCATCGCATCGTCGTAGAACAGCCGATCGCCGCCCCCCGGTCGCCCGACCGAAACGGTGAAGGGAATGTCGCGATGATGCCGGACCAGATAGTCGCGCGCCGCCTGCGACGATCGCCGCGCCGCCTGCACCAGCGGCCAGTCGGCAACCAGCCCGCGCACCACGAACGGCGTCGTCGCTTGTCCCAGCAACCGGTCCAGCGTGTCGGCGTCGGCCGCCTTCACCTCGGCGATCGCGGGCAACTCAGCCATGCCGGTTCTTGCGTGCGATCAGCGCCGGCAGATTGGCGAGCGAGGCGATGGCCATATAGATCGGCAGCAAATGCCCGTCGGCATTCAACCGCCCGAGCGTCGCGGCATCCAGTTCGGCGACCCGTTCCTCGGCGATGCAATGGAACCCGACCAGCCGATTGGTCGACCCGTCGTCCAGCGTCACCTCCAGCGTAAAGGGTTCGAGCAGGCCGTAGCGCTCCAGCGCGTCGAGGAACGCCGCCGACCCGCGATAGCCGGCATCCAGCGCCCCCAGCCGTTCGAGGATCACGTCGAGATAAGGCGACGGACGCCCTTCCCGATCGAAGATCCGCACGCCGTCATCGGTGGAGATACGCGGGCTGCCCATGTCGATCACCGCCTTGGGCGTCGCATCCCCATCGGGCGCGCCGCCGATCAGGAACGGCTGGATATCGACCGATAGCGGCAGATAGGGCGCGTCCCACCGCCCCTCACCCAGGAACAGGTTCTCGCCCGCGTCGAACCCGAACAGCGCCAGCGGCACGAACGCGTCGCGCTCCCGGTTCTGGCGGAACAGGATCGGGTAGCTGCCCTGCACCTGCCGAAACTCGTCGGGCACGATCAGCGCGGTCATCACCCCGTCGCCCAGTTCGGCCGAACGCTCGCGGCGCACCCGCAGGTCGCGATGCGCGGCGACGTTCAGCAATTGATGATCAGCCATGGAAACTTCCGACAGGAGGAGCGAGGGCGCGCAGATAGGCGCGGTTCGTGGGCAGGCTGGCACCGAGCGTCCGGGCGCGCTGCCGCACCTGATGCAAGGCGGCAGCGGCACCGGGATGCGGGCGCAAAACCCCATGCGGCGGCGGGGCCGCGCCCATGCCGTACAGCACATATTGATGGCTGGCCGCCGGGAAAATCTCGTCCGCATGGGCGAAGTCGGCGGGCGATGGCGGCTGGGTCCGCCACAGCGCCATCAGATCGCGCAGCGACGCGGTCCAGCTGGCGGGATCGCGATGCGCCCGCCAATAGGGCGTGTCGCGTGCGCTCGGGGCATAATGCAGCTTCAGGAAATCGACGATCCGGTCCCAGCGATAGCGGAACAGCGCGTTGAACCGCCGCGCGTGCAACGCCATCGCGCTGCGATCCGCCGGGAACCCGTCCAGCAACGCGTCGATCGACAGTTCGATCAGCACGATCGCGGAGGCTTCGAGCGGTTCGAGAAACCCGGCGGACAGGCCGATGGCAAGGCAGTTGCCCTGCCAGAAACGCTCGCGATGCGCCGAGCGGAAGCGCAACTGCCGGAACGACAAGCCATTCGGATCGGCGCCCGGTGCGGTCCGCGACAGATACGCGCGCAACGTCGCCTCCGCCGCATCGTCGCCGAGAAAGTCGGACGCATAGACGCAGCCGACGCCGCGCCGCAAAGGCAGCCCGATGTCCCAGATCCAGCCGGCGTCATGCGCGGTGGCATTGGTCTGCGACGCGATCGGGCTGTCGGGCGCGACCGGCACCTGCACCGCCAGCGCACGGTCGTTGAACAGGATCGGCGTACGGTCGACCGTGCGCACGCCATAATGGCCACCGATCAGCAGCGCGGCATGGCCGGTGCAGTCGAGGAACAGATCGCCCTCGATCCGACCCGACCCCCGGGTCACGACCGCGGAAATATCGCCATTGTCCGCCGCCTCGACCCCAGTCACATGATCGCGAACATGACGCACGCCCAGCCGGTTGCAGGCGGTCTCGCGCAGCAGTTCGGCGAACTTCCCCGCGTCGAGGTGATAGGCATAGTTGAGCGCCCCGGCATAGGGCGGCATCGCCGGCTGGCGCGGCGCCAGATCGTCGGCGCAGATCGCCGGCTGGGCACAGACCGCCTCGGCAAAACGTCCGTCTTCCCACGCACCGACCAGATCGGCCGCGGGCAGATCGGCGGGTGCGGTAAAGGGGTGATAGTAGAAATCGTCCGGCGCACCGGTGTGCCATCCGTCGAAACGCGAACCCTGTTTGAACGAGGCATCGGCGGCGCGCAGGAACGTCGCCTCGTCGATGCCGATCCGCGCCAGCGTCCCGCGCATCGTCGGCCACGTCCCCTCGCCCACGCCGATCGTCGCGACATTGGGGGATTCGATCAGCGTCACAGACAGGGGCGCCGCAGCCTGCGGGTCCGCCGCCGCCGCGATGCGGCACGCGGCCAGCCATCCGGCGGTTCCTCCGCCGACGACCACGATACGCCTGACCCGCTCCGTCACCCTCATCCGGTCCTGTCATCGGTGGCCGGGCGGTATGCACCGCCCGGCCACCCCTGGTACGATCAGAAGCTGAACCGCACGCCGCCGGTATAGCGCGCAAAGCCCGGCTGCGCGAACGTCACGAAGTTTTCGTTGCGGCGATGACCGCGACGCCCTTCGCCGGTCAGGTTGATCGCTTCTGCGAACAGCGTCAGCCCCTTGCGGAACTCATAGCTGACGCTCGCATCGACCTGCCCATATGCCTCGACATAGGTCGGGTTGGGGTTGCCCCCGGCGTAGAATTTGTCGCGCCAGTTATACGCGACACGCCCCTGCAACCCGGCCTTGTCATAGAAGAGCACGGCGTTCGCACTGTCGCTCAACCCTGCCAAGGCGAACTGGCCGATATTGGGGTCGAGCGCGTTGTTGAACTTCGCGTCGCCACGCACGATCGTATAGTTCAGGATCGTGCCGAAGCCGGTGTCCCAGAAGCTGTGCTGGATCGCGAATTCGAACCCGTCGAGCGTCGCCGTCTGGTCCGAATTGAACGGGGTCCCGATCCGGAAATCGACCAGCCCGTCCTCGGGCAGGCCCAGGATACGGCCGGTATAATAGCCGTTATTGTCGAGGATCGGCGCCCCGGCCGCATTGCGGGCGACCTCTACCCCTTGCGTGAAGTTGCGTAGGATATAGTCGCGGATACGCCCGGTATCGGTCGTGCCGCCGAGCGCCGCCTGTGCCGCGCGGAAGCGCGGGCCGTTCGCCGGATTGCGCAGGTCGAACGCCGAACGCTGCACCTCCTGCGAGTTGATGAAGTTGCTGACGTTCTTGCGGAAATAGCCGGCCGATACATAGCTGGTCGGGGCGTAATACCATTCCGCCGACACATCCATGTTCTTCGACAGGAACGGGACGAGGTTCGGATTGCCCTGCAAGCCGCCGCCGCCGGCGATGCCGAACTGGCGGTTGAGCGTCAGACCACCCTGCAGGCTGTTATAATCCGCCCGCGTGATGGTGTGGCTGTACGAAGCGCGCAGCTTGACGTTGTCCAGCACCTCGACGTCGAAATCGACCGCCGGCAGCCAGTTGTCGTAGCTGCCCTTGCTGGTCAGGAAGTCGCTCTGCGGTGAATAGACGACGTTGAACTCGCCCTGCGCGACCCACGCCGTGCCGACCGGGATCGGAGTCAGCGACGACGAACTGACCGTCGTCTGATCGTACCGGACGCCCGCGATCAGGTGCGAACGACGGCCCAGCAGATCGAACGTATTGTTGACCTGGATGAAGGGCGAGATCGTCTTTTCGGTGATGCGGCGGTCGGCTTCGAAGCTGGCAAGGCAGTTGCCGTCGCCGCCGCAGATGCCGAAGCGGCTGTCGAGCAGGTCGACCATCCGTTCGAAATCGAACTTGTAATAGGCCGGGATGATCCCGTCCTTCGCACCGTTCACACCCCGGAACTTGTCGGGCAGCGAAACGCGGGTGAACAGGTCGTCGGGCAGATCGGCCGGCGTGCCGACGCCGCCCCAGGTATCGTTCTGCACGAAGCCATAGGCCGAACGGACCTGGTTGTTGACGTAGGAAAAGCCGAAATCGATCGAATCGAGGAAGCTGCCGTCATGGTCGTAATGACCGCTCAGCTGCACCTGATTGATCTCGTCGCGGAAATACGCGTTGCGGAACGAATTGCCGGTCGCGTTGATCAGCGCCGGGTTCAGCGCGTCGATCCCCGGCTGCATCACGTACGAGATGACCGGCAGGTCCTTGGTGAAATCGACCGTCTGCGACGCGACGCCGAAGATCGCCGAACCGACCGAGGTGCTGGAACCGAAGCGGTTGGTCGGCTTCGATTCCGCGGTCGAATGATGCGCGTCGAGCGTCACGGTGACGCCGCCCGGCGCCTCCCACTTCAGATTGCCGCCCAGCGACTTGTTCTCGCTGACATTGGCGGTCAGCGATCCGCTGTACGACAGGTCCTTACCCGGGCCGAAACGCTCGGTGTAGAAGACCGGGCCGGCGGCGGGACCGTCGGTCCATTCGCTCGACGTGTCGCCGAAGTTGAACCAGATGCCGACGCTGCTGTCGCGTGCCTCCACCTTGTTGCGCGAATAGGTGAAGTCGACGGTGGCGGTGAGCGATTCGACCGGACGATATTGCAGCACGACCTGCCCGTTGATCCGCTCGCGGCGGATGTCGGTCAGGTTGTAGGCCGCACTCTGCGGAACTTCGTAGACGTCGGTCGGACCCGGACGGTTGATGACGTTCGGCCCTTCGGCGCCCAGCGTCCCCCAGTCGTTTTCGGTGCCGAGGAACGCGTTGCCGAACCCGACCGAACCGGTGTTCACGCTGGCGTTGCGCTTCTGATAGCTGCCCGACACCAGGAAACCGAACTGGTCCTCGCTGCCGAAGGTGCTGCTGAACACGCCCGACAGTTCCGGCGTGATCTGATTCTTGCCGTTCTGCGACGTGTCGATCATGCCCTTCGCCGCGACCGATCCGCGGATGCCGGGACGGTCGAGCGGACGCGGGGTCTTGATGTTGATCGTCGAACCGATGCCGCCCGACGGCACGGCGGCGCGGCCGGTCTTGTAGACCTCGACCCCGGCAATGCCTTCGGACGCGATATTGGCGAAGTCGTAGGAGCGCGAGGCCGGCGCACTGGCACCGTCGCCCAGCGTCGAGGTGGGCAGCTGGCGGCCGTTCAGCACGACGAGGTTATATTCGGGACCGAAGCCGCGCACGGTGACGGTCGAGCCTTCGCCGTTGGCGCGGTCGATCGACACGCCGGTGATGCGCTGGAGCGATTCGGCGAGGTTGGTGTCGGGGAACTTGCCGATATCCTCGGCGCTGATCGCGTCGACCACGCCCTGCGCGTTCCGCTTGATGTTCAGCGCGTCGCGAAGGCTGGCGCGGATACCGGTGACGAGGATCTCGTCGCCTTCCGCTTCGGGCGCGTCCGGGGTCTGGATTTCCGAATCACCCGGCTGGCCGAGCGTCGCCGCGGCGTCCTGCGCAAGGGCCGGCGCCGAAACGGCGATCAGCGCCGTGGCCGAAGCCCCCATCATCCAACGCGAAACGGTGCGAGTGGCGGTGCCACGCATGTCCTTCCTCCCCTGCTTGCCCGCGCATCCTATTTGTGCGCGTATTGAGAACGTTCACTCCGGCAGGCCTACGGATGAGTCAAGTCGCACGACTTCGAAATGTGAACATTCTCATAAAAGTGATGCGGGAAGGCCACGTTGTCCTGCGTTGTCAGGACCCAAGACCGGTTTTCAATAGCTTACCGCGCATCGGCGGCGTGTCAGGCCGGACGGTCGCCCATCCGCTCGCCCAGCCGAACCGTCCGTTCCGACGCCCAGTCGGCGGCAAACGCTATGCGGCCGCGTTCGAACAGCATCACCACGGTCGACCCCAGCAGGAACCGCCCCATCTCCTCGCCCTTGGCAAGGACGATGTCGCGGTCGGCATAGTGCCATTCCGACGGCTTGCCCGACCGCTTCGCATTGATCACGCCGTGCCACGGCGTCGCAATGCTGCCGACGATCGTCGCGCCGACCAGCACCATCACGAACTGGCCATGCTCGGCGGACTCGAACACGCACACCACGCGCTCGTTCCGCGCGAACAGGTTCGCCACGCCGCGCGCGGTGACCGGGTTCACCGAAAACAGCGCGCCCGGCACATGGATCATCCGCACCAGCCGCCCGTCGCAGGGCATGTGCAGCCGGTGATAGTCCCTCGGCGACAGATACAGATTGGCGAAGCTGCCATGCCGGAACCGCGCGGCCAGCGCCGCGTCGCCGCCGACCAGATCGGTCGTGGTGAAGCGATGCCCCTTCGCCTGCACCATATGATGGTCGTCGATCGGCCCCAGCTGGCTGATCGCGCCGTCGACCGGGCACACGAAATCCGCCGCCGCGATCGGGCGGACGCCGGGGCGCAGCGGGCGGGTGAAGAAGTCGTTGAAGCTCGCATAGCTGGCGATGTCCGGGTTCGCCGCCTCGCCCATATCGACGCCGTATTTCGCCACGAACCAGCGGATCAGCCGCGTGGTCCACGCCCCGCCCCGTGCCCCGGCGATCCGCCCGGCAAGGACGGTCAGCCGCTGCTTGGGCAGCATGTGTTGCAGCATCACTTTGAGCGTATCGGACATCGACTTCCCGGGAATATGACAGCTGCCCTTGTAAGCCCATTATCCGCCACGTCGATCCTTCACGCCGTCAGCCAGCCCCGCAGCAGCATCGTCACCTCGCCCGACCGTTCCATCGGCGACAAATGGCCGCAATTGCGCAGGATGTGGAAGCGCGCACCGGCGATGCGATCGGCCAGCGCCGCCGCATCCTCCACCCGGCAGATCAGGTCGCGATCCCCGACCGCCACCAGCGTCGGCACCCGCACCGCGTCGATCGCCGCGTCCAGATCGGGCCGGGCGAGCAGCGCCCGCTGCTGCCGTTCGAACACCTCCGCCCCGACGCGTTCGGCCATCGCCTGCACCGGACCGCTGATGATCGGCGTCAGCATCGGATCGGCATGCGGCGCGGTGGCGAGCAGCCCTTGCTCGTCGACCGTCCGCGCGCGCATCTCCATGCTCGCCCGCGTCCCGAACAGCGCGACGCGGGCGACCCGCTCGGGCGCCTGCCGGATCATCTCCAGCGCGACATAGCCGCCAAGGCTCACCCCCGCGACCGCAAAGCGCGGCGGGGCATGGGCCAGCACCCTTGCCGCCATCGCCGACAGGCTGTCGTCGACGGTCAGGTCGCCCAGTTCGGGATGCGCGATGTCGCCGAGGTCGACGACCTGCCGCGCCCATAATCGGCCGTCGCACCCCATGGCGGGCAACAGGACGAGCGGGATCGATGGCTGGTTCATGAAAGCTCCTGCAAGATCAGGCGAACAGCGCCAGCACACCGCGCGAGGGATCGGTCAGCCCCTCATGGATCATGCGGCACGCGACATAGAGGATGACGGCAAGCCCGATATAGGCGACCCAGCGATAGCGCTCGATCACCCGCGCCAGCACATTGGCGGCAACGCCCATCAGCGCGACCGACAGGATCAGCCCGACCGCAAGGATCCCCGGATGATCGCGCGCCGCCCCCGCCACCGCCAGCACATTGTCGAGGCTCATCGAGACATCGGCGATGGCGACGGCCCAGGCGGCACTGGCGAAGCTGCGCGGCGGCGCCTGCGTCACCGCATCCTCGCCCCCGCCCGGCCCACGCAGCTCACGCCACATCTTCCACGCGACCCAGACCAGCAGCAGCCCGCCGGCAAAGACCAGCCCGGTCACCTGCAGCAACTGCGTGACCAGCAGCGCGAACACGACCCGCAGCACCAGCGCGGCGCCGACCCCGATCAGGATCACCTTGCGCCGCATGTCCGGCGGCAGCCCCGCCGCCAGCGCGCCGACGACGATCGCATTGTCCGCCGCCAGCATCACGTCGATCAACACCACCTGTCCGAACGCGGCCAGCGCGGACGGCGACCCGATATTGGCGAAATCGGCGACGATATGGTTCAACAATTCGGTCATGCGTTCAGCTCACGAACGGGAAGGCGAGCACGATCATGCCCACCAGCGTCATCACCACACAGACCACCGTCGCCGGGATCAGCGTGAAACGCTGGTGATCGGCGAGGTCGATGCCGGCGAGGCTGACGAGCAGATAGGTCGAGGGTACGAGCGGGCTGAGCAGATGTACCGGCTGCCCCATCAGCGACGCCCGCGCGATCGAGATCGGCGCGACCCCGTAATGCGCGCCGGCTTCGGCCAGGATCGGCAGCATCCCGAAATAAAAGGCGTCGTTGGAGATGAAGAAGGTGAACGGCAGGCTGAGCAGCGCGGTGATCGGCGCCATATACGGCCCGAGCGCAGGCGGGATGAAGCCGACGACTTCCTTGCTCATCGCCTCGACCATGCCGGTGCCCGACAGGATGCCGGTGAAGATGCCCGCGGCGAAGATCAGCGACACGACCGACAGAACATTGCCGGCATGGGCCGAGATGCGCTCCTTCTGTTCGGCGACCTGCGGATAGTTGACGATCATCGCGATGGCGAAGGCCAGCATCATCAGCACCGACAGCGGCAGGATGCCCAGCACCAGCCCGGCGATCAGCGCCAGCGTCAGCGCACCGTTGAACCAGCGCAGGTGATAACGGCGCGCCTCCGGAAACTGCGACACCGCCATGCCGGTGAACGCGGTCGGGCCATTGGCCTTCACATGGCCGATCCGGCGGCGCTCCTTGCGCCCGAACCACACGGCCAGACCGATCAGGAAGGCGAGACCGGCGATCATCCCCGGCACCAGCGGCAGGAACAGCGTCGCCGGATCGAGCTTCAGCGCGCTGGCGGCACGCGCGGTCGGCCCGCCCCATGGCGTCAGGTTCATGACCCCGCTGGTGCTCATCAACAGGCAGCACAGATACAGCCGGTTCATGTCGTACCGCTTGTACAGCGGCAGCAGCGCGGCGATGGTGATGATATAGGTCGTCGACCCATCGCCATCCAGACTGACGATCGCGCACAGCACCACGGTTCCGATCAGGATCAGCAGCGGATCGCCATGCACCACCTTCAACAGCCGGTTGACCAATGGGTCGAACAGGCCGGTATCGGTCATGATCGAAAAGAACAGGATCGCGAACAACAGCATCACGCCGGTCGGCGCGAGGTTCTTGATCCCGTCGATCATCATGTCGCCAAGCCCACCGGCAAAGCCGGCGAACAGCGCGAAGGCGGTGGGTACGGTGATCAGCGCGACCAGCGGGGTCATCCGCTTGGTCATGATCAGCGTCATGAAGGTGGCGACCATCAGGAAGCCGAGCAGGGCGAGGTTCATGGTTGGCTCCCGGAAGGGGGATCAGAAGGTGACGGCGATGCGGGTCATGACGGTCTGCCCGTCATCGGGACCGACAAAGGCACCGGCGCGATTGTCGGTGTTCCAATGGACGACGTTGAACTGGAACCGGGTGAAGCTGTTGAGATACCAGTTGGCCCCCAGCGTCGCGGCCCAGCCCTGCCCGCCGGTCAGCAGGTCGGAATAGTCGAGATTTTCATAGCGCGCGGTCAGCTCGATCGCGCCGGGACCCCCTTCGAAGATCGGGCGCAGCACGCGCGGCTGGCCGAAGCTGCCCAGACGCGGGTTGTACGGCGGCAGGTCGCCGGTGACGAACCACCCGCCCGACAGGCTCCACGCCTTGCTGACGAAATCGGGGCGGCCGGCATCCAGTCGCGCATAACGCTGCCCCGCCTCGCCCATCAGCCAGACCGGACCGACATAGCCGCCCAGCTCGACACCGTAACCGGTGGTGCCGGTGCCGCCGGTCAGCGCGCCAGACGACACGCGCAGCGCGCCGTTGAACCGCCCGCCGATCACCGTGTTGCGGGTCAGCGTCGTGGCACCCGCCGCCAGCCCTTCGTCGAACCCCCATGCGCCCAGATGCAGCACCGAATTGGCGGTCTTGATCGGGTTCCAGTGCGCGCGCGCCAGCACGGTGCGGCTGTCGTTACCGCCCTGGTTGCCGTCGATCCGGTCGCCGGTGACGGTCAGCGATGCGTGGCCGGTCTTCCAGAACAGGCGCGGCATGATGCCGACGCCGTAGAATCCGCGCTGCGGGATGATCGCGGTCGACACGACGGTGCGTTCCATGAACGGCGTCGAATCCGATCCGGTCGACCCTTCGAACCCGCGATCGTTGAACAGGTGGCCGGCGCGGACGTCGTAATCCATGCCCGGCGCGATCCGGTTGCGCCACCCGATGAACGCGGTGACGATGTCGACCTCATTCTCCGAAAAGTCGCTTTCGAACTGATAGAAGAAATGCGTGCCGACCCCGCCTTCGAGGCCGAGGCGCAGTGCGCGCATGCCGGTCGTCGTGATGTTGCGCGCGGTGTAATCGGACCCGAAGGTCGAACTGACATCGGTCAGGATGCGCCCGCGCGGCTTGAAGGTATAGATGCCGTCGGCCGAGTGGAACACCGGCAGGCCGGCACCCCATTCGGTCGTGACGCCCGCCGCATTGGCCTGCCGCGCCTGCGTCACGTCGCGCTCCGCCGGGCCGGGCGGCACCAGCTGCGGCGCGAACGGGCTGGTGACGTTGCCGCCGGTCTGCGACGGCGTTTGCGCCATGACGACGGGCGGGGCCACGGGGGCGGGTGCCGGCGCGGGCTGCGACGCTGCGACCTGCGCGCCCTCCAACCGGTCGAGCCGCGTGCGCAGCGCCGCGATCTCCGCCGCCTGCGCCTTCACCAGCGCCGCCAGTTCCTCCTGGGTGGGCGTCTGCGCGAGCGCGGGCGTGGCGCAGATCAGCGCGGCGATCGCGCAGCCGCTTCGAAACAAGGTCATGGCGTGGTTCCCTGGGTCAGGATCGCGCACCATTCGGCGAGGAACCGCCGGCGCTTGATCGTATCGAGATTGACGAGAAGGCCCGGCCCGACGCGGATCGGGCGCTGCTGTTCGGCCGACAGGCGCGGCGCGCGGACATCGCGGCGCACCGGCAACAGCCACTGCTTCGCGAGCAACGTCTGTCCGGTGCGCGACAGCAGGAAATCGAGGAACAGCTTCGCGGCCGCCGGGCGCCGGGCATTGCGGGCGATGAAGGCGACGCGGGAGGCGACCAGCGTATAGTCGCGCGGGAACACCACGCCGATCCGGGGATCGCGCTTCGCGGCGGTCAGCGCATAGGGGCCGACGACATTATAGGCGATGGCGATCCGACCATCGGCGACGGCCGCCAGCATCGGCTCGGTCGTCGGCGACAGCCACGGCCGCGTCGCCGCCATCGCCTGTACCAGCGACCGCGTGTCGCGGGTGATCGCATAGTCTTCGGTCAGGTAGAGATAGCCGACGTTCGAACGTGCCGGATCATAGGTCGCGACCTTGCCCGTCAGCGGCTTGCGCCCCGCGCGCAGCAGCGCCTCGAACGCCTCGTGCGTGCGCGGCACGCGGCCCGCCGGGATCAGCCGGCGATTATAGACGAACGCGACCGGCTCGGCGGTGACGCCATAGCCCATATTCTTCCACACGGCGTCGGCCGGCAGCGCGGGCTTTTCCGGGCTTTGATAGGCTTGCGCATAGCCGTCGTTGATCAGCTTCGCCTGCAAATCCATGCCCGACGACCAGACGAGGTCGGCGACCGGCCGGTTGCTGCGCGCCTCGCCCAGGACCCGGCGATAGATTTCGCGCGACTCCAGATCCTCGTAGCGGACGGTGACGCCGGGATAGGTCCGCTGGAACGCCGCGATCAGCGGCGCCATCGCCGATGCATCGGCATTGCCATAGACCCGCACGCCGCGCTCGGCCCGCGCCGCTTCGATGAGCGCGTCATAGGATCGCGGATACCCCGCCGGCCGCTGCGCCCCGGCGGGTGCCGCACTGCCGATCAGAATCGCCAACAGGATCGTAAAAGCTTTCATCAGGTCCTCTCGCTTCCCGCATCTGGGTTCGGGTAAGCTCGCATCATGGTGTACGAACCCAACCTGTCATCCGCCTTTCACCGCGCCGGCCGTCGATGCGAATATTGATCGTCGAGGACGACGCCCCGCTCGCCCGCAGCATCGTCGCGTTGCTGCGCGGTGCGGGCCATGCGGTCGACCATGTCGCGGGCGGCGACGACGCGCTAATGGTGCTGGCGACCGAACCCTATGCGCTGGTCGTCCTCGACGTCGGCCTTCCCGACCTTGACGGGTTTGCGGTGTTGCAGGCGCTGCGCAAGCGGGGCGACCGGGTTCCCGTCCTCATGCTGACCGCGCGCGATGCGCTGGACGACCGCGTGCGCGGGCTGGACCTCGGCGCCGACGATTATCTCCGCAAACCCTTCGCGCCGGAGGAGCTGGAGGCGCGCATCCGGGCGCTCGGCCGGCGACGCGGCGGCGATCCGGTGCCCGAACTGGTGATCGGGTCGCTGACGCTCAACCGCTCGACGGGACAGGCGCAGGTGGGCGATCGGCTGCTCGACCTGCGGCGGCGCGAATGGGCGGTGCTCGACGCACTCGCCACCCGCGCCGGACAGATCGTGCCGCGCGAAACGCTCCAGTCCGAAGTCTTCGGCTATGACGAACCGGTCGGTCCCAATGCGATCGAGGTGAACATCACCCGGCTGCGCGGGAAGCTCGCCCCCGACGGGCCAGCGATCCGTACCGTGCGCGGTGTCGGCTATCTGCTCGATGCCGGCTGAATCCGCTGCGGGCCGTGCCCCGGCACTGCGGACCCGGTTGCTGGCGGCGATGCTGGCGCCGATGCTCGCCATCGCCATTCTGCTGGGCGTCGCCGGTGCGGCGCTGATTGCCGACGTCGTGCGGCGGACCAACGACCGCGTGCTGGGCGGGGCGCTCGGCGCCATTGCCGAAACCGTGCAGGTCGAGGGGGGCGAGGTGACGATGGACCTGCCCCCCGCCGCCTTCGGCATGCTGGAGAATAGCGAGCGCGACAATGTCTATTACCGGATCGCGGTCGGGGAACGGCTGCTGACCGGCTATGCCGACCTGTCCGCGCCGCGCATCGCCGATCTCGCGCTCGACACGCCCCGGTTCCGCAACGCCAGCTATCGCGACCAACCGATCCGCATCGCGGAGGTGCGCCGCGCGCTCCCCCGCATCGACCGGCCCGTCATCGTGCAGGTCGCCGAGACGCTGGACGGCCGCCATGCCTTGCAGCGCCGGCTGTTCGTGGCATTGCTGATCGGGGAGTTGCTGCTGATCGGCGTGGCGATGCTGCTGATCCGCCCGGCCCTTGGCTGGAGCCTGCGTCCCCTCGCCCGCCTGCGCAGCGTCATCGCCGCCCGCGACACCCGCGCCACCCCCGACCTCTCGCCACTGGAGACCGGCCCCCTACCAATAGAACTACGCCCCCTCGCCGAAGCATTCGATCATTTGTTAGCCCGGCTCGACAGCGCCACCGCCGGTATGCGCCGTTTCACAGCCGATGCCTCGCACCAGATGCGCACGCCGCTGGCCGTCCTGAAGCTACAGGTCGCGCTTGCCCGGCGCGGCGATCCGGCCGCGCTGAGCGAGATCGCCGACGCCGCCGACCGGCTCGAACATCTGGTGAAGCAGTTGCTGGCACTTGCCCGCGCCGAGGAAGCCGGCACTGCGCCGCCCTTCGAACAGGTCGACCTGCGCCAACTTGCGATCGCCGTGATCAACCGCAGGATAGCACAGGCGATCGAAGCCGGTGTGGAAGTCGACCTCGACGCGGCCGACGTCGCGGTCGTACAGAGCCATCGCACGCTGTTGTTCGAAATCCTCTCCAACCTGCTCGACAATGCAATCCGCTACAACCGGCGCGGCGGGCGGGTGGCGATCGCGGTAGAAAAGACCGCCAAAGGAATGGCGATTGCAATCGCCGACGACGGCCCCGGCCTGCCGCAGGCCGATCTGGAACAATTGGGCAGTCGCTTCACCCGGCTGTCGAGCAGTCAGGGCAACGAAGGCAGCGGACTGGGCTTCGCCATCGTTCGCTCGGCAGGACAACGGCTTGGTTTGTCGATTGCGGTCAGCGACAACCAGCCCGGCCTGCGCGTAACGTTGCAGTTCGCGCAATAAGGGCAGTCTACCGTAACCATCGGATGGCATTTGGTTAAGATGCTATGGATGACGCAAAGCAAACAGACTTGCTCGGCA
The DNA here is from genome assembly GCA_036946325.1 of Sphingomonas paucimobilis. Taxonomy (GTDB): domain Bacteria; phylum Pseudomonadota; class Alphaproteobacteria; order Sphingomonadales; family Sphingomonadaceae; genus Sphingomonas; species Sphingomonas paucimobilis_A. Next base: position 666,314 of record JAQIJL010000001.1, on the reverse strand, counting down.
ATCTAGCAGAGATAGCGGCATTGCCAGTAACCGGCCACGCCCGGTGGGTCCGTGACCCTTTCTGGGATCGTTCCGTCTTGTGTACAATCAGTTGTTTCGACATTTGCTGACGTGCTCCCCTGGAATGTGACCGCGATGAGGTAGAGTCCGCCTCGACAGGAGACGGACAGATGAAGCGGAGCAGGTTTTCGGACGAGCAGATCATCGCGATCGTGAAGGAGCAGGCGGCCGGCGCGAAGACGGCAGACGTGTGCCGCAAGCATGGGATCAGCGACGCGACCTTTTACAAGTGGAAGGCCAAATATGGCGGCTTGGAGATATCTGAAGCTCGACGGTTGAAGGCGCTGGAGGACGAGAATGCGCGCCTGAAGCGGCTGCTGGCGGACGCCATGCTCGACAACGCGGCACTCAAGGAGATCGCGGGGAAAAACTGGTGACGCCCGACGCGAAGCGGCGGGCGGTCCATCTCATCCGCGAGAAGCTGAACCTGAGCGAGCGGCGCGCCTGCGACATCGTCGGCGTAGCGCGTCGGGTCGTCCGGTTCGAGCCGGTGCGGTCCGACGACGGCACCCTGCGCCAGCGCCTGCGGGAACTGGCGACGGAACGTCGCCGGTTCGGCTATCGGCGCCTGGGCTACCTCCTCGCCCGGGAGGGGCTGGCGCCCAACCACAAGAAGCTGCTGCGGATTTACCGCCAGGAAGGGCTAAAGGTGCGCCGGCGTGGCGGACGCAAGCGGGCGCTCGGCACGCGCGCACCGATGACGGTGCCGCAGGAGCCGAACCAGCGCTGGAGCCTCGACTTCGTATCAGATGCCTTCGTCTGCGGGCGGCGCTTCCGCATCCTGGCAGTGGTCGATGACTTCAGCCGGGAGCGCCTGGCCTTGGTGGCGGACACGTCGCTGTCCGGCGCCCGTGTCGCACGCGAGCTGACGGCGCTGCTTGGTGAGCGCGGCAAGCCACTCCTGATTGTCAGCGACAATGGCACCGAGCTCACCTCGGTCGCCATCCTGCGTTGGTCGCAGGAACGGCAGGTCGAGTGGCATTACATCGCGCCCGGCAAGCCGACCCAGAACGCCTTCGTGGAAAGCTTCAACGGCCGCCTGCGCGACGAGTGCCTCAACGAGACGCTGTTCACCTCGCTGGCCCACGCCAGAGCGGTGCTGGCTGCCTGGCGGCACGACTACAACACCGTCAGGCCGCACTCCCAGCTTGGCGGACGTACCCCCGCCCAGATCGCCGGCCAACGTGGTCCGGGGCATGCCCCGGACCACGTTGCCATCCCCTCAACCATCAAGCATGAACCCCGGGGACTCTACGTCTGAGCGGTAACAAGACGGGGAGCACGTCACACGTCACGGGCAACCAGCCCATCGCTGTGCCGCCAAACGCGAACAGCCCGCTGGTCGGAAACCAGCGGGCTGTGCGTAGTTGGAACGCAACTATCTCGAGGGTCTGGTGACCGGCGGGTTGCTGTGTCTGTAGGAATGGTTGCGGGGACAGGATTTGAACCTGTGACCTTCAGGTTATGAGCCTGACGAGCTACCGGGCTGCTCCACCCCGCGCCACCTTAGCTGAGCCGCCCGGCGGCACGCTTGATGCGTGTCGTCGTGTGGTTCTGCTGGAAGGGTGTATGACAGTTGTGAATGGTTTTGTGCACCGGCTTCAATGCCTGGCGACGACCTACTCTTCCACTGCTTAGGCAGTAGTACCATTGGCGCGGTCAGGTTTCACGGCCGAGTTCGGGATGGGATCGGGTGGTTCACAGACGCTATAGCCACCAGGCAATGAAGCGGGTGCACGGATTTTCAAATCGATATTCAAGGGCTGAGGGTTTTCAACCACGCAGCGTCCAGCAGCCAGTGCTGACGTTGGGGGTGTGAACTCTACAAGCGCGAATAGGACAATTAGTATCGGTTAGCTTCACGCATTACTGCGCTTCCACATCCGATCTATCGAGGTCGTGGTCTCCGACCGTCCTAAGAAATCTTATCTTGAGGGAGGCTTCCCGCTTAGATGCTTTCAGCGGTTATCCCGTCCGTACATAGCTACCCTGCTGCGCCGTTGGCACGACGACAGGTACACCAGAGGTACGTTCAACCCGGTCCTCTCGTACTAGGGTCAACTCCTCTCAAATTTCGACGCCCACGGCAGATAGGGACCAAACTGTCTCGCGACGTTCTGAACCCAGCTCACGTACCACTTTAATTGGCGAACAGCCAAACCCTTGGGACCTGCTCCAGCCCCAGGATGTGATGAGCCGACATCGAGGTGCCAAACAACCCCGTCGATATGAGCTCTTGGGGGTTATCAGCCTGTTATCCCCGGCGTACCTTTTATCCGTTGAGCGATGGCCCTTCCACGAGGGACCACCGGATCACTATGACCGACTTTCGTCTCTGCTCGACTTGTCAGTCTCGCAGTCAGGCTGGCTTATGCCATTGCACTCTAACAGACGGTTTCCAACCGTCCTGAGCCAACCTTCGCGCGCCTCCGTTACTCTTTAGGAGGCGACCGCCCCAGTCAAACTACCCGCCACAGAGGGTCCCTCACCCGGTTTCACGGGTGCAGGTTAGACATCAGAAAACAACAGGGTGGTATTTCACCTATGGCTCCACACCGGCTGGCGCCAATGCTTCAAAGCCTCCCACCTATGCTACACAGTTCTTTCCTAATGCCACTCTGAAGCTGCAGTAAAGGTGCACGGGGTCTTTCCGTCTAACCGCGGGTACTCCGCATCTTCACGGAGAATTCAATTTCGCTGAGCATGTCCTGGAGACAGTGGGGAAGTCGTTACGCCATTCGTGCAGGTCGGAACTTACCCGACAAGGAATTTCGCTACCTTAGGACCGTTATAGTTACGGCCGCCGTTTACCTGGGCTTCATTTCAGAGCTTGCACCCCTCCACTTAACCTTCAGGCACCGGGCAGGCGTCAGGCCCTATACGTCGTCTTGAAGCCGACTTAGCAGAGCCCTGTGTTTTTGCTAAACAGTCGCTACCCCCTGGCCTGTGCCCCCAGCAAGAGCTTGCGCTTATGCTGGGCCTCCTTCTTCCGAAGGTACGGAGGCAATTTGCCGAGTTCCTTCAGGACACTTCTCTCAAGCGCCTTGGTATACTCTACCTGACCACCTGTGTCGGTTTCGGGTACGGTCTATACGGTGGGGCTATTTCCCGGGACAGCTTCGAAGCCGGATCAATCCGATAAGATCCGACAACACACGCCATCCGTCACACACCACCAGGCCCACGAATATTAACGTGGTTCCCATCGACTACCCCCTTCGGGCTCGTCTTAGGGGCCGGCTCACCCTGCGCGGATTAGCCTTGCGCAGGAACCCTTGGTCTTTCGGCGAGAGGGCATCTCACCCTCTTTATCGCTACTCATGTCTGCATTCGCACTTCCGATACCTCCACGGTCCATTACCAGACCGCTTCACAGGCGTACGGAACGCTCCGCTACCGCGTACACAAAAGTGTACACCCTAAGCTTCGGTGCGTGTCTTGAGCCCCGTTACATCTTCGCCGCAGGAACCCTTGTTTAGACCAGTGAGCTGTTACGCTTTCTTTAAAGGATGGCTGCTTCTAAGCCAACCTCCTGGTTGTTTTGGGATTCCCACATGCTTTCCCACTTAGACACGACTTGGGGACCTTAGCTGTAGGTCAGGGCTGTTTCCCTTTTGACGACGGACCTTAGCACCCGCCGTCTGTCTCCCGGATATCACTCTTATGTATTCGGAGTTTGGTTAGTATTGGTAGATCTCGCGACCCCCGCAACCATCCAGTGCTCTACCCCATAAGGTGTCCATCCGAGGCACTA
>JAQIJL010000001.1:0-657500 GCA_036946325.1 Sphingomonas paucimobilis | reverse complement strand
CGCGAAGAAGAAACGGCGATCCGGCAGGTCGAGGCGCTGGGCCACCGGGCACAGGACGTCCGACACATCGTCCTGACCCATCTGGACTTCGACCATGCCGGCGGGCTGGAGGATTTTCCGCACGCCACCGTCCATGTGATGCAGCGCGAATATGACGACGCGACCGCGCCCTCGACCGGGTTCGTCGCGCGCAATCGCTGGCGCCGCCGCCAATTCGACGATGTCCGCCACTGGCGCGGCTATGGCGCACAGGGCGAACCGTGGTTCGGCTTCGACGCGGTACGGGCGCTGGACGGCTTGCCGCCCGACATCCTGCTTGTGCCGTTGCCCGGACACACATGGGGCCATGCCGGCGTCGCGGTGCGCGGGGACGACGGCCGGTGGCTGCTCCATGCCGGTGACGCCTATTTCTATCGCGGCGAGATGCGGCAGGCCCGTCGCCGCTGCGCCCCCGGCTTGCGCGCCTATCAGCGGTTGATGGAGGTCGATGCGGATCGTCGCATGACCAATCAGGAACGGCTGCGCGCGCTGTCGATCGAACGACGCGACAGCGTCCGCATCGTCTGCGCCCATGATCCCGTCGAACTGGAACGGTGCCAGGCCGGCACCCCGCTCTGATCCCCCCACAGGAGAATATCATGACCACCCACGAAGACACCATGCGCGAGCTGTTCGTCATCGGCCTGCGCAATGCGCATGCGGTCGAGAAGCAGGCGCTGTCGATCATGACCCCACAGGTCGAACGCATCGTCAACTATCCCGAGGTGGCCGACCGGTTGCGGCTGCATATCGACGAGACCAACGGCCAGATCGCCCGGCTCGACGAAATCCTTGCCGGCTTCGACACCTCCGGCTCGGTATTGAAGGATGCCGCGCTCAGCATGTCGGGCGGCATGGCGGCGATCGGTCACAGCATCGCGGCGGACGAGATACTCAAGAACAGCTATGCCAACTACGCGTTCGAGCATTTCGAGATCGCGTCCTACAAATCGTTGCTGACGCTGGCGGAGGATGGCGGTTTCGCTCAGGCGACGACGGCGCTGCGTCAGTCGCTGTCCGAGGAAGAAGCAATGGCGGCGTGGATCGATGAGTCGCTGCCGATAGTTACCCGCCGCTACGCGACACTCCGTGCCGAGGAGGGACGTAGCGAGGCGAAGGTCTGAACTGGTGCGGTGGCCGCGCCACACGAAAGGAACCCCGATGACCGACTATCCCACCCCGCCCTATCCCGAGCAGCAGCAGTCGATCCCCGGCCGCACCGACGCGATGGACCCGCGTCCCGATCATGGCGAGGACAGCTATCGCGGATCGGGAAAGCTGACCGGCAAGAAGGCCCTCGTCACCGGCGGCGACAGCGGCATCGGTCGTGCCGTCGCCATCGCCTTTGCGCGCGAGGGGGCGGATGTGGCGATCGCCTATCTCGACGAGCATGACGACGCCGCCGCCACAAAGGCGCTGGTCGAGGCGGAAGGGCGACGGACGCTGCTGCTACCGGGCGACCTGTCCGATCCGGCGCAGTGTCGCGAAACGATCGCGAAGACAGCCGAGGCGTTCGGCGGCCTCGACATCCTCGTCAACAATGCCTCACACCAGCGCAGCTTCGCCGCGATCGAGGATATCAGCGATGAAGAATGGCAACTGACCTTCGCCACCAACATTCACGCAATGTTCTATCTGTCCAAGGCGGCGGTCGCGCACATGGGCAAGGGCGCGGTGATCATCAACACGACGTCGATCAACGCACAAAGCCCGAACGAACAGCTCCTCGCCTATGCGACGACCAAGGGCGCGATCCACAACTTCACCGCCGGGCTTGCACAGATGCTGGCCGAGCGCGGTATCCGGGTGAATGCGGTGGCGCCCGGTCCGGTCTGGACGCCGCTGATCCCATCCACCATGCCGCCCGAAGCCGTTCGCAGCTTCGGCGAGAATACCCCGCTTGGCCGGGCAGCGCAGCCCGCCGAACTCGCCGCAGCCTATGTCCTGCTCGCCAGCGATGGCGCGAGCTATATCACCGGTGCCACGCTTCCCGTCACGGGCGGCCGCCCCTTCTTGTAACGTTATACCCTTGTCGCCTCGTCCAGCGTGTGATGTATTGGCAATACACCACAAAGGGGGATTAGGGTATGCGCAAGGCGGTACGGCTCGGGTCGCTGGCGGGAGTGGCACTTTTGACCATCGCGGGGGCGACCCATGCAGCGGCCCAGAAAAGCGACGTTCCGCTGATCGAGCGGACGAAGCTGTTCGGCAACCCGACCCGCACGAGCGGACGGCTGTCACCCGATGGCAAATGGCTGGCCTTCATCGCGCCGCAGGGTGGGGTTATGAACATCTGGGTCGCGCCGGTCGACCGGCCGAACGACGCCCGCGCGCTGACCGCAGAGACGAAGCGCCCGATCCGTTCCTATTTCTGGGCGCCCGATTCGCGCCAGATCCTGTTCGTGAACGACAAGGGCGGCGACGAGAATTACCTGCTGTACGGCGTCGATCTCGCCAGCGGCCAGCAAAAGGCGCTGACCCCGTTCGAAAAGACGACGGTGCAGGTGATCGGTATTTCGGACACGATCAAGGACCGCATCCTGATCGGCGTCAACAATCGCGATCCGCGCTGGCACGACGTGCAGGAACTCAACCTCGCCACCGGAAAGCTGACGCCGGTGTTCCAGAATGACGGCTATGCCGGCTTCGTCACCGACGACCAGCTGGGCGTGCGGATCGCGGTCAAGCCGCGCCCCGACAGCGGCATCGACTATTATCGGGTGACCGACAACAAGGTCGAAGCCACCCCGTTCACCCGCGTCGATTATGAAGACGCGTCATCGACCAGCCCGTATGGCTTCGCCGTCGATGGCAAGACGCTCTATTGGGGCGACGCGCGCGGACGCGACACCGTCGCCCTGCTTGCGCAGGACATGGCGACCGGCAAATTCACCACCATCGGCGCGAATGACAGGGCCGATGTCGGCGCCGGGCTGACCAATCCGAAGACCGGCGTGGTCGAAGCCTATACCGTCAACTTCCATCGCAACGACTATGTGCCGGTCGGCGATGCGGTCAAAGCGGACCTCGCCTTCCTGAAGGCGCAGAACAAGGGCGAATTCTATATCGGCACCCGGACCGATGCCGACGACAAATGGCTCGTTACCTTCGATCCGGTCAGCGCACCCTCGTCGACCTGGCTCTACGACCGCCGGGCGCGCCAGCTGACCGAACTCTACACCCCGCGGCCCGAACTGGTCGGCGCGCCGCTCGTCGCGATGGAATCGGTCGACATCCCGACCCGCGACGGGCTGTCGATGGTGAGCTACCTGACCCGGCCGAAGGGCGCGACCGCCGCGACGCCGATGGTGCTGCTGGTCCATGGCGGTCCGTGGGCGCGCGACAGCTACGGCTATAACGGCTATCACCAATGGCTCGCCAATCGCGGCTATGCCGTCCTGTCGGTCAACTTCCGCGCCTCGACCGGGTTCGGCAAGAAATTCGTGCAGGCCGGCGACAAGCAATGGGGCCGCAAGATGCACGACGACCTGATCGATGCGGTCGACTGGGCGGTGAAACGCGGCGTCACGACCCCGGACAAGGTCGCGATCATGGGCGGTTCCTATGGCGGCTATGCGACGCTCGCCGGGCTGACCATGACACCGGACAAGTTCGCCTGCGGCGTCGACATCGTCGGGCCGTCGAACCTGTTCACCCTGCTCAAGACCATTCCGCCCTATTGGGAAGCCGGAAAGCAGCAGATGTACCGCCGCATGGGCGATCCCGCCACGGCCGAGGGCCAGGCGCTGCTCAAGGAACGCAGCCCGCTGACCTATGCCGATGCGATCAGGAAGCCGCTGCTGATCGGACAGGGCGCCAACGATCCGCGCGTCAACGTCGCGGAAAGCGACCAGATCGTCGCGGCGATGCAGGCGAAGAAGATTCCGGTCACCTATGTCGTCTTCCCCGACGAAGGCCATGGCTTCGCCCGCCCAGCGAACAACATCGCGTTCAACGCGGTGGCCGAAAACTTCCTCGCTCAATGTCTCGGCGGCCGCGCCGAACCGATCGGCGGCGCGCTGGCGGCATCGACGGCGCAGGTGAAGGCGGGCAGCGTCGACGGGGTGGCGACCGCTGGAGCGAAGGGCAACTGATCCGAAACGGCACCGCCATGCTCGACCGGCATGGTAGCTCCCCCTGCCCGACCAACGTCACCCCGGGCTTGACCCGGGGTGACGCTTCTTCTGCTCCCGGCAGACGTCGAGCTTCGATGCCCAGCTCCTCCCCGGCACGGGGAGGGGGACCATCCGCAGGATGGTGGAGGGGGGCGTCCGCATACGGAACCGCTACGTTGCGGGGAGAACCCCCTCCACCATCGCCTACGGCGACGGTCCCCCTCCCCGTGCCGGGGAGGATCGTCACCTCAGATCGCGGACAACAACGCTTCGCGACCGACCAGCGCGCCGGTCCCACAGAGGCTCAGCGACGTTCCACCACTCCCCGCCACCGCCTCCCCGACGATCAACACCGCCGGATCGGCCGCGCTGATCGCTTCGACCAGAAACGCCAGCGACGACAACCGCCCGCGAATGATCCGCTCGTCGGGAAGCGACGCATTGACCACGACCAGCACCGGTGTCTCGGCCGCGCGCCCGGCCGCGATCAACTGCTGCGCCACGGTCGCCGCCGCCGCCCGCCCCATATAGATGGCCAGCGTCGCATCGGGTGCCGCCAGCTCGTTCCAGTCGAGATCGACCGGCTGCCCCGCCTGCGCATGGGCGGTGACCAATGTCAGCCGCCGGGCGATCCCGCGCAGCGTGAGACTGGTCCCGGCCGATGCGACCGCCGCGCTCGCCGCGGTAATCCCCGGACAGATGCGGACCGCGACCCCGGCGGCATTGCATGCCGCGACCTCTTCCGCCGTCCGACCGAAGATCGCCGGATCGCCGCCCTTTAACCGCACTACACGCTTGCCCGTCAGCGCGGCCACGACGATCAGCGCGTCGATCGTCCCCTGATCCTTCGAATGCCGTCCCGACCGCTTGCCGACGCTGATCCGTTCCGCCCCGGGCGCAACCAGTTCCAGCACGCTCGGCCCGACCAGCGCATCATGGAACACGATCTCCGCCTCACCGATCAGCCGCGCCGCCTTGCGCGTCAGCAGGTCGGGATCGCCCGGCCCCGCCCCGACAAGCCACACCGACCCGGCAGGGAAATCGTCATGCGGCATGGGTCTTCTCCTCGATAAGCAGGCGGGCGAGCGCGGGACGGCACGAACCGCAATTGGTGCCGGCGCCGATCGCCGTGCCGATCGCGGCGACATCGGCGAGTTGCTGGTCGCGGATCGCCGCGACGATGGTGCGCATTCCGATGTCGAAACAGGAACAGACGATCGGCCCGCGATCGATCGCGGCCCCCGGCGCGCGTCCCGCGAGGACGGTCGGCGCGGCCTGTGCCTCGCTCAGCTGCGCGATCAGCCAGTCACGCGTCGGCAATTCGCCGCTCTGGGTCAGGAACAGCGCCGCGACCAGCCGCCCACCGTTCAGCACAGCGATCCGCCGCGTGCCCCGCGCCCGATCAATCGCCTCGAGCCGCTCGCCTGCGGGCAGGCAGGCGTCCAGCCGCGCGGCGTCGCCATTGCCGGCCAGCTCCCACAGGCTCCCCGCCGGTACCGCCACCCGCGTCGACCACAGGCACTCGGGACGGCGCGCCGGTTCGCCCGCAACAATCAGGAAGCCACGCCAGCCGGTCGCTACGGGCGCGACGTTGGCGGGCGTCGACTTGAACCCGGGCTGGCCCGAAATCGGATCGGTCAGCGGTCGCGGCAGCAGCCCCGTACGCCCGCCGCTCGACGTCCGGTCGGTCCAGTGGATCGGCGTGAACAGCTCGCCCGGCCGCTGGCTGTCGCTCACCCGGACACGATACAGGCTTTCCCCCTGCGGCGTCGTCAGGCGCGCCAAACCGCCATCGACGATGTCGAGCCGCGCGGCATCGTCGGGATGCACCTCGACCAGCGGCTCCTCGCGGTGCCGTGCCAGCTTCGGCGCCAATCCGGTCCGCGTCATCGTATGCCACTGATCCCGATACCGACCGGTGTTCAGCGTCAGCGGCCAATCCTTCAACGGCTCGGCGACCGGCCGCTGCGCAACCGTCACCAACTTCGCCCGCCCGTCCTCGGTCGGAAAAACGCCGTCGGCAAAGGGCGTCCGACCCCAGCGAAACGGCGTCATCGCATCATAATCGGCGTTGCCGCCCGCACCGTGCCCGGCCAGCGAAAACAGACGTTTGCCGTCATTCTGATAGGTCGACAGCCGGACATGCTCGCGCCAGATCTCCGCTGGCCGATCATAGGCAAAGGCGGTCGTCCACCCCATGCGCCGCGCAACCTCCTTGATGATCCACCAGTCGGGCTTCGCCTCGCCCGGCAACGGAAAGACGCTACGCTGGCGGCTTACCGTACGGTCGCTGTTGGTGACCGTCCCGTCCTTCTCCCCCCATGCGGCGGCAGGCAGCCGGACATGGGCATGAACGCTGGTATCGGTCTCCGCAATCACGTCGCTGACTACGACGAATGAGCACGCTGCCAGCGCCTCGCGCACCCGCCCGGCATCGGGCATCGACACGGCGGGGTTGGTCGCCATCACCCACAAGGTCTTGATCCGGCCATGACCCAGCTCGCGGAACAGGTCGACCGCCTTCAACCCCGGCTTGGCCGCCACGGTCGGCGACGCCCAGAAACGCTGGACCCGAGCGCGGTTTTCCGCGGCAAAATCCATATGCGCCGCCAGCGTCGACGCCAGCCCGCCGACCTCACGCCCGCCCATCGCATTGGGCTGTCCGGTGATCGAAAAGGGCTGCGCGCCCGGCTTGCCGATGCGACCGGTGGCGAGATGGACGTTGATGATCGCATTGACCTGATCGGTGCCGGTCAGCGACTGGTTCACGCCTTGGCTGAACATCGTGACCGTCCGCGGGGTGGCGGCGAACAGCTCATAGAAGCGCCGCAGATCGGCGGCAGGCACGTCGCACGTGCGGGCCACCGACCACAGGTCGCTGCCCTCGCCCGTCTGCTCCCAGAAATCGTCCGGCGTCGCGACATGCCGTTCCATGAACGCCGTATCGAGTACCCCCGCCTCGCGGCACCATGCCAGCAGTCCGTTCATCAACGCTACGTCGCTGCCCGGACGGATGGCGAGGTGCAGGTCGGCTTCCTCGGCGGTTTCGGTGCGACGCGGGTCGATCACGACCAGCTTCGCTCCGGCATGGCAACGCGCCCGGATACGCTGATAGACGATCGGATGGCACCATGCCGTGTTCGATCCGACCAGTACGATCAGATCGGCCGCGTCGAGGTCGTCATAGGATGCCGGCACGACATCCTCGCCGAACGCCCGCATATGCCCGGCGACCGCGCTCGACATGCACAGGCGCGAGTTGGTGTCGATGTTCGCCGACCCGATGAACCCCTTCATCAGCTTGTTGGCGACGTAATAGTCTTCGGTGAGCAATTGCCCGGAGACATAAAAGGCGACGCTGCCCGGCCCATGCCGCTCGATCGTCTCGCGGAAGCGACGGGCGACGAGGTCGAGCGCCTTGTCCCAGCTCGCCCGCCGTTTGCCGATCATCGGGTGGAGCAGCCGCCCCTCCAGACCAACGGTCTCGCCTAGATGCGTACCCTTCGAACACAGCTTGCCGCGATTCGCCGGGTGATCCGGGTCCCCCTCGATCCGCGCTGTACGCTCGCCAGTCACCGTCGCACGGATGCCACACCCGACCCCGCAATAGGCGCAAGTCGTCCGAATAGCCCTCTCCCCTTCAGGGGAGAGGGTTGGGAGAGGGGCAGTCACAAGTACAGCCCTCCGCAACCCGGAAAACTCCCGCTCCTCACGCCGCCGCCTGCAACGTCGAAGCACGACAGATCAGCACCCGCCCGCCGCTGACCTTCACCGGCACGGTCGGCGTGCACCCCCGATCCTCGCCCAGCGCCTCGCCGGTCGACAGCGAAATCCGCCAGTTATGCAGCGGGCACGCCACCGCACCGCCATGGACGATCCCCTGCGACAGCTTGCCATGCTTGTGCGGACAACGGTCGCGCAGCGCGAACACCTTGCCCTCGCCGGTGCGGAACACCGCGATGTCGTCGCCGCCATCGACCTGCACCGTCCGGCTGCCGCGTACCGGGATTTCATCGACCCAGCCGATATCGAGCCATTCGCCTGCCAAGGAACCAAGGGTCATGCCATCTCTCCCACAGGCTGAAAGCGCGCCATCGGCGCATGGATTTCGCGCTCCGCTCCGGCGACGCGTTCCGCCCACGGATCGTCCTGCGAGAACTGCTGCGAATGGACGAAGCGCCGCGCCAGTTCGGCACGCGCCTCCGCATTGGGCAACAGGCGCGACTGGATATAGGCCAGCCCGACCCGCTCGACCCACGGCGCGGTCCGCTCCAGATAGCGGCCCTCCTCACGATAGAGCTGGATGAAGGCGGCGCACATCTCCATCGCCTCCGCCTCGGTCGCAACCTTGCACAACAGATCGGTGGCGCGAACCTTGATCCCGCCATTGCCGCCGACATGCAGTTCGTACCCGCTGTCGACGCACACGATGCCGAAATCCTTGATCGTCGCTTCCGCGCAATTGCGGGGGCAGCCGCTGACGGCGATCTTGAATTTGTGCGGCATCCAGCTGCCCCAGGTCGCGCGTTCGATCTTGACGCCGAGGCCGGTCGAATCCTGCGTGCCGAAGCGGCACCATTCGCTGCCGACGCAGGTCTTCACGGTGCGCAGCGACTTGCCGTAAGCATGTCCCGACACCATCCCGGCGGCATTCAGATCGGCCCAGACTGCGGGCAGGTCCTCCTTCCTGATCCCGAAGATGTCGAGCCGCTGGCCGCCGGTAACCTTCACCATCGGCGCGTTGAACTTCTCGACCACATCGGCGATCGCGCGCAGCTCGCGCGGGTTGGTCAGGCCGCCCCACATGCGCGGGACGACCGAGTAAGTGCCGTCCTTCTGAATGTTGGCATGCATCCGTTCGTTGACGAAACGGCTCTGCTGATCGTCCCTATACTCGCCCGGCAGCGCGCAGAGCAGGTAATAGTTGAGCGCGGGGCGGCACGACGAACAACCGTCCGGCGTCGACCAGTGCAGCTTCTGCATCACCTCGGGGATCGAGCGCATGTCCTGCGCCACGATCTCGCGGCGGACATCGTCATGGCCGAAGCTGGTGCATTTGCACATCGTCTTCGGACCCGCCTCGACCTCCCCGCCCAGCCGCAGTGCCAGCAGGCTCTCGACGATTCCGGTGCACGACCCGCAGCTCGCCGACGCCTTGCACCCCGATCGCACCGCGTCGAGGCTGTGCGCGCCACCATCGATGCAGGCGAAGACCCTGCCCTTCGAGACGCCGTTGCAGCCGCAAATTTCCGCATCGTCGGAAAGTGCCGCAACGGCCGCCTTAGGGTCCGCCTGCCCCCCTCCCGAGGCGAAGGCCTGGCCGAAGATCAGCGCGTCGCGGATGTCGGCGACACTCTCGCCCTTCTTCAGCAGGTCGAAATACCAGTTGCCATCGGCGGTATCGCCATAGAGGACCGCACCGACGATGCGGTCGTCCTTGACCACCACCCGCTTGTAGATGCCGCGCGAGGCGTCGCGCAGCACGATGTCCTCCGCGCCCTCCCCACCGGAAAAGTCGCCCGCCGAGAACACGTCCAGCCCGGCGACCTTCAACTTGGTGGAGGTGGCCGCAGGCTTGTAGCCGCTCGGCGCCTCCACCAGCCCATCGGCCAGCGCGCGGCACATGTCCCATAGCGGCGCGACGAGGCCATAGACCTGCCCGTCATGCTCGACACATTCGCCGACTGCCAGGACGTCGGGATCGCTCGTTACCATATGGTCGTCGACCTTGATCCCGCGCCCGACCGCCAGCCCGGCGTCGCGCGCCAGCGCGACCGAGGGGCGGATGCCGATCGCCATCACCACCAGATCGGCGGGGATATGGGTCCCGTCCTTCAGCAGAACCGCCTGCACCCGACCGTCGCCGACGATTTCGGCGGTGTCGGCGCCGGTCAGGATCGTCTGTCCGCGTGCCTCCAGCGCGGTCTTGAGCAGCCAGCCGGCCGCTTCGTCCAGCTGGCGCTCCATCAGCGTCGGCATGATGTGCAGCACGGTCACCTTCATCCCGCGAAGCGACAGGCCATGCGCCGCCTCCAGCCCCAGAAGCCCGCCGCCGATCACCACCGCGCTGCCGCCGCGATCCGCCGCCGCCAGCATATGTTCGACATCCTTCATGTCGCGGAAGCTGATGACGCCGGGCAGGTCCTTGCCGGGCACCGGTATGATGAACGGATCGGACCCGGTGGCGATCAGCAGCCGGTCATAGTCGAGCGTCAGCCCGCTGCGGCTGGTCACCGTCCGCGCGGTGCGGTCGATCGCGATCACCGGATCGCCGCTGAGCAGCGTGATGCCGTTATCGGCATACCAGTCGAGGCCGTTGATGACGATCTCGTCGAACGTCTTCTCGCCCGCCAGCACCGGCGACAGCATGATGCGGTTATAGTTGACCAGCGGTTCGGCACCGAAGATCGTGACGCGGTAACGGGCGGGATCGCGGGCCAGCAGTTCCTCGACCGCGCGGCAGCCGGCCATGCCGTTGCCGATGACGATCAGGTGCTTGCGGGTATCGCCTTGCGGGCGCTGGATGGGTTCGTGTTGCATGACAGTCATCCGATGAAGAGGGGTCAGATCCGCACGCCGTCGGCGGTGGCCCAGCGGCGGCGCCAGCCGGCCTTGACCAGCATCAGTCCGCCAAGCGCGAGGAGTGACAGCACGGCAAAGATCAGGAAGCCCGGTGCGAAGCTGCCGGTCCATTGCTTGGCAAGGCCGAGCGAGGAAGCGAGGTAGAAGCCGCCGACGCCGCCCGCCATGCCGACCAGCCCGGTCATCACGCCGATCTCCGCGGCGAAGCGCTGCGGCACCAGCTGGAACACCGCGCCGTTGCCGGTGCCCAGCGCCAGCATGGCCAGCACGAACAGCGCCAGCGCCGCCTCGACGCTGCCCGCCGCGCTCACCCCGACCAGCGCCAGTGCGGCGACCGCGAACACGGCGGTCAGCGCCTTCACGCCGCCGATCCTGTCCGCCAGCGCGCCCCCCATCGGCCGCACCAGCGACCCGGCAAAGACGCAGGCGGCGGTGCAATAGCCAGCCGCGATGGTCGACAGTCCGAACTGGTCGGTGAAATAGACCGGCAGGCTCGCGGCCAACCCGACGAAACCCCCAAAGGTCACCGCGTAGAAGCCCATCAGCCACCATGCGTCGGCCTGCTTCAACGGACTGAGATAGGCGGTGAGCGACCGGGGCGCCGGCGCGTTCGGTGCGTCCTTCGCCATCGCCATATAGGCGAAGAAGACGAGCGTCAGCGGGATGCAGGCCAGCCCCAGCACGGTGTTCCAGCCGAACAGCTTGGCCAGCGCCGGTGCGAACAACGCCGCCAGCACCGTGCCCGAATTGCCCATGCCGGCAAGGCCCATCGCCTTGCCCTGATGCTCCGGTGGATACCAGCGGCTGGCGAGCGGCAGGGCGATGGCGAAGGACGCCCCGGCAAAGCCGAGGATCACGCCCAATGCCAGCGTCCCGCCAAAGCTGTTCACCCCCAGCAACCACGCGACGAACAGTCCGGCGATGACGATGATCTGGCTGATCGCCCCGGCGCGCTTCGGTCCGATCCGGTCGACCGCCAGCCCGTTGACGACGCGCAGCACCGCGCCCGCCAATGTCGGCACCGCGACCATCAGCCCCTTCTGCGCCGGCGACAGCTCGAGCGTCAGCGCGATGTCGGGCGCGAGCGGCCCGAGCAGCACCCACACCATGAACGCGAGGTCGAAGTAAAGGAACGCGGCGATCAGCGTCGGCTTGTGCCCGCTGTGCCAGAAACTGTCGCTGCCCGCCCGCTCGTCCTGCGTGTCTTGCCAATATGCCGTTGCCATTCCTGCCTCCCAGAGCCGGAAACGAAAAAAGCCGCCAGAACGGCGGCCCTTGCGGGCGCGTTCTGGCGGCTTCGTTGCCTGTATCGGATGACGGGCCGATGCCCGTACTCCGTCAGCGGGAACCTCCCCGACGCTGGAGAGGCGTGTCGCTGCTATCTCGTGCCCGACGCCATTGCCGGGCTGCGATCAAGCTGCCCGATTCGCGGGTCGGATACAAGACCCTTTCGCAAGCGCAGCAAAATTGCGTTGGTAACGGCGCAAAACCAAAGCCTTCATCGTCACCCCGGGCTTGACCCGGGGTCCCGCTTCTTACCGACGCCAGAAGAAGAAGCGGCACCCCGGATCAAGTCCGGGGTGCCGGCTAGAGCGGGATGACATGAAATAGAACCGTTCTTGCTGAGTAGGGACTGAGCGAAGTCGAAGGCCCGTATCGAAGCACCCGCCACGGTCCTTCGATACGCCGCTTCGACAAGCTCAGCGGCTACTCAGGACGAACGGTTCCACCTCGTGTCATCCGACTCTAGAGGCACTGACTCATGGCAAATCCGCCAGATACCCCGGAATATCGTCCGGGTCGAACGACCGCCCGTCGAAAAACCGGTCGCTGCCCAGCATCAAGCGCCCCTGTGTCGACCCCGCCCCGATCGGTCCGCCCAGCGCGCCCTCCAGCTTCGAACTCGCCCCCGGCAACGGCGCTCCCGACCCGGCCAGCGCCGCCCGGTACAAATCCGGCCGGAACGTCCCCGCCGCGATCGCCGCCTCGCCGGCATCATAGCCGCGCCCGTCCCAGCGGACCATCTGCGCATAAAGCCACGCCGCCTGACTGCGCCACGGGAAGTTCGCCGCCTCGCGGTACTGGA
The DNA here is from genome assembly GCA_036946325.1 of Sphingomonas paucimobilis. Lineage (GTDB taxonomy): Bacteria > Pseudomonadota > Alphaproteobacteria > Sphingomonadales > Sphingomonadaceae > Sphingomonas > Sphingomonas paucimobilis_A. The sequence goes on along the minus strand of JAQIJL010000001.1, from coordinate 644,678 downwards.
ACATGAAGTCCGGATAATGGACCGGCGCCCCGCCCGGCACCACCCGGATACGGTCGGTGATCGCGCGAAGGATCGCATCGACCGGCGCGTCGAGATAGGCGGCCCGCGCAAGGATGGCGGCGCTCTGTTCGACCGTCCCGGGATCGACGAAATGCGCGGCGGCGGCGTGCAGCGCACGGATCAAGCCCAGCGTCGCGTCGCCCCGTCCGGCAGCCATGTCGGCGCGCATCGCCAGCACCTTCTCGACGCCGCGCCGCCACACTTGCGCGGTCGCCAGCGCGATCCGTCCGACGCCACGATCGACCGCGATCGAGTTCCACGGCTCGCCGACGCAGATGCCGTCGACCTCGCCGGCAGCCAGCGCATCGGCGGCGAAGGGCGGGCTGGTCACGACGATCTCGACATCGCTGTCCGGGCGGATGCCGACCCCCGCCAGCCAGTAGCGCAGCATATAGTTGTGGCTGGAATAGCGATGCACCACGCCGAACCGCAGCCGCTGCCCCGCAGCGGCGCGCGCTTTCGCCACAACCTGTAGCGCAGCCCCCACCGCCACCGGATCGCCAAGGTCCTCGCCAAGCCCGCATGCCTGCCCCAGCGCCGTCGAAAAGGTGATCGCATTGCCGTTCAGCCCAAGCACGAACGGCACCGCCATCGGCACCGCCGGTCGATCCCGCCCGAGGCTGGTGGCGATGGCGAGCGGCGCGACCATGTGCGCGGCATCGGTATGGCCATAGAGCAGCCGGTCGCGCACCGCCGCCCAGGTGACGTCACGGACCAGATCGATCGCGACGCCCTGTTCCTCGGCAAAGCCCAACTCGTGCGCGAGGATTGGCAACGCGGCGTCGACCAACGGCAGGAAGCCGATGCGGAAGCGCTCGGTCGTCATGGCAAATCCCCCATCAGCGCGTCGCTGGTGACGATCGCCTCCGCCACTTCGGCAATACGGCGGTTCGACTGCATCGCGTGTCCGCGCAGCAGCGCATAGGCGGCGGGTTCGTCGATCCCGCGCCGCCGCATCAATATCGCTTTCGCCTTGTCGACCGTCTGCCGGTCCGCCAGCGCGGTCTTCGCCTCGGCCAGTTCGGCCTGCAGCCGCGAAAACGCCTCGAACCGGCGGATGGCGACGTCGAGCACCGGCTTGATCCGCTGCTTGGCGAGGCCGTCGACGACATAGGCCGACACCCCGGCATCGACCGCGGCCAGCGCGCTATCCGCGTCGGACTGATCGACGAACATCGCGATCGGCCGGTCGAGCGCGCGCGACATGGCGAAGAAATCCTCCAGCAGATCGCGGCCCGGATTTTCGAGGTTGATGAGCACGACTTCGGGCGCGCACGCCTCGATCTGGCGGACGATCGGTCCCGCGGGATCGATCACCACCCGGTCGTTCAGACCTGCCTCCGCCAGACCCTCGGCGATGATCGCGGCGCGCGTGCTGCTGGTATCGATGATGGCGATCCTCACGGATGCGTCGACTAAACCGAATGGCGCGCGGCATCCAGTCCCCGGAAACCGTTCCTATACGCCAGCACTATGCGAATGACCTGAATCGCTCTCGAATTGATACGTTGCATGCGCCTAATCGCGCACCCCGTAAGGCGCCGTCGCGTGACGGCTGCCTCGACATAGGGGTATAGTGATGCAGTTCCGTCCCGCCGCCATCGCCGTCGCGCTGGCCGCATTTCCCGCCACGGCCCAAGCGCAGGCCGCGCTCGAACCGACAGAGCCGCCGCCGAGCGTCGCGGTCAGCGGGTCGGCCGCCATCGCCTCCGACTATCGCTTTCGCGGCGTGTCGCAGTCGGATCAGGAAATGGCGGTGCAGGGCGGCATCACCATCGCGCATGACAGCGGCGCCTATATCGGGAGCTGGGCGTCGAACCTTGCCGGATGGGGCACGTTCGGCGGCGCGAACATGGAGCTGGACCTGATCGCCGGTTACAAGACCGCGATCGCCGACGGCGCGACGCTGGACGTCGGCCTCACCTGGTATGTCTATCCCGGCGGCGCGGACAAGACCGACTTCGCCGAACCCTATGCGAAGCTGACCGGCACCGCCGGCCCCGCGACGCTGACCGCCGGGGTCGCCTATGCGCCGAAGCAACAGGCGATCGGCAAATGGTACGCGACCGGCGCCGATGCCGCGCGCGGCGCCTATACCGATCCGGGCGCGAAGGACGACAATCTGTACCTGTGGGGCGACGGTGCCTTGCCCGTCGCCGACAGCCCGATCACTGCGAAGGCGCATATCGGCCATAGCCGGGGGCAGGACGGCCTCGGCCCCAACGCCACCGCCGTGTCGCCGACCGGTTCCTACTGGGACTGGTCGCTGGGTGCCGATGCGACCTGGCGTAACCTGACGCTGAACGTCAGCTATGTCGACACCGACATCTCCGACCGCGACGCCGCCTATCTGCGCCCCAGCTTCAGCCGGGGGCAGGACGGCAGCGGCAATATCGCCGGCGGGGCGGTCGTCGTCGCCCTGACCGCAGCCTTCTGAACCGGGAGCGACAATCATGCAGGATCTGCTGTGGATCGCCATCATGGCCGGACTGGTGGCGCTGACGCTCGCCTATGTCCGCCTGTGCGACAACGCGTGAGGGGTTTGCGATGACCCTCGACCTCTGGCTCGCCGCGATCACCGCGCTCGGGCTGCTCGTCTATCTGGTGGCGGTGCTGATCCGCCCCGAACGCTTCTGAAGGGAGCGGTTTCATGACCATTCAGGGCTGGCTCCTGATCCTTGGCTTTGTCGGAATCCTGCTGGCGCTGGCCAAGCCGATGGGCCTTTGGCTGTATGCGCTCTACGAGGGCCGGCGCACGCCGCTTCACGTCGTCCTCGGCCCCGTCGAGCGCGGCTTCTACCGCCTCTCCGGCATCGATCCGACCCAGGAACAGGGGTGGCGGCGCTATGCCGTGCATATGCTGGTGTTCAACGCCGTGCTGATGCTGTTCACCTATGCCGTGCTGCGGTTGCAGGCGGTGCTGCCGGGCAATCCGCAAGGGTTGCCGGCGCTCGGCGAGAACCTGTCGTTCAACACCGCGATCAGCTTCACCACCAACACCAACTGGCAGAGCTATGGCGGCGAGAGCACCATGTCGAACCTTAGCCAGATGCTGGGGCTGACCATCCACAATTTCCTGTCGGCGGCGACCGGCATCGCGCTGGCTTTTGCGCTGTTCCGCGGCTTTGCGCGGCGCGAGGCGAAGACGATCGGCAATTTCTGGGCCGATGTCACCCGCATCACGCTCTACCTGCTGCTGCCGCTTTGCGTCATGCTGACCCTCTTCTACATCGCCAGTGGCGTGCCGCAGACGCTGGCTGGCGTCGTTGACGTCCAGACGCTGGAGGGCGCGCGCCAGTCGATCCTGCTCGGCCCGGTCGCCAGCCAGGAAGCGATCAAGATGCTCGGCACCAATGGCGGCGGGTTCTTCAACGCCAATTCGGCGCATCCGTTCGAGAACCCGACTGCGCTCACTAACATGATCCAGATGCTGTCGATCTTCGCCATCGGCGTCGGCCTGACCTGGACCTTCGGCAAGGCGGTCGGCAATCCGCGTCAGGGCTGGGCGATCCTCGCCGCGATGATGATCCTGTTCGTGGCCGGCGTCACGGTCACCTATGCCCAGGAAGCGGCAGGCAACCCGATGCTGCACGGCCTGGGCGTCGCGGGCGGCAATATGGAGGGCAAGGAAGTCCGCTTCGGCATCGCCGCCAGCGCGCTCTTCTCGGTCGTGACGACGGCGGCATCGTGCGGCGCGGTCAACGCGATGCATGACAGCTTCACGGCATTGGGCGGCCTGATCCCGCTGTTCAACATGCAGCTGGGCGAGGTCGTCATCGGCGGCGTGGGCGCGGGCATCTACGGCTTCCTGCTGTTCGCGATCCTCGCGGTGTTCGTCGCCGGCCTGATGGTCGGACGCACGCCCGAATATGTCGGCAAGAAGATCGAGGCGCGCGAGGTAAAGCTGGCCGTCCTCGCCATCGCCGTCCTGCCGCTCGCCATCCTTGGCCTGACCGCGCTGTCGTCGGTGCTGGAACAGGGGCTGGCCGGCCCGCTCAACAAAGGGCCGCACGGGTTCAGCGAAATCATCTACGCCTTTACCAGCGCGGTCGCGAACAACGGCTCGGCCTTTGCCGGCCTCACCGCCAATACGCCATGGTATAACGGGATGCTCGGCGTCGCGATGTGGCTGGGCCGGTTCTTCGTGATCGTGCCGATGCTGGCGATCGCCGGCAGCCTTGCCGCCAAGAAGCACACGCCCGAAAGCGCCGGGTCGTTCCCGACCACCGGCGGCCTTTGGGTGGGGCTGCTGGTCGGCATCATCCTCGTGCTGGGCGGCCTCACCTTCCTGCCGAGCCTCGCGCTCGGCCCCATCGCCGATCATCTCGCGATGATCCGCGGCCAATCCTTCTAAGGGGAGCCATTATGGCACAATCCCAGGGCAAGAGCCTGTTCACCGCCGATCTGGTCGTGCCGGCGGTCAAGGCGTCGTTCGTCAAGCTGCACCCCGCCGAACTGGTGCGCAATCCGGTGATGTTCGTGACGGCGACCGTCGCGGCGCTGCTCACCATTCTGCTGTTGGTCGGCAATGACGGGCTGACCGCCGGCTTCAAGCTGCAACTGGTCGTGTGGCTGTGGCTGACCGTGCTGTTCGGCACCTTTGCCGAGGCACTGGCCGAAGGGCGCGGCAAGGCGCAGGCCGCCTCGTTGCGCGCGACCAAGGCGGAACTGACCGCCAAGCGCCTGCGTGGCGACGGGCGCGACTATGACGACGTTCCGGCAAGCGCACTGACCGTCGGCGACGTGGTGCTGGTCGAAACCAACGACCTGATCCCGTCGGATGGCGAGGTCGTGGCCGGAGTCGCCTCGGTCAACGAAGCCGCGATCACCGGCGAAAGCGCGCCGGTGATCCGCGAGGCGGGCGGCGACCGTTCCGCCGTTACCGCCGGCACCCGCGTCATCTCCGACGAAATCCGCGTCCGCGTGACCGTCGAGCCGGGCAAGGGCTTCCTCGACCGCATGATCGCGCTGGTCGAAGGGGCCGAGCGGCAGAAGACCCCGAACGAGATCGCACTGACGCTGCTGCTGGTCGGCCTGACGATCATCTTCCTGATCGCGGTCGCGACCATTCCGGGGTTTGCCAGCTATGCCGGGGGCGAGATTCCGGTCGCGATCCTCGCCGCATTGCTCATCACGCTGATCCCGACCACCATCGCCGCGCTGCTGTCGGCGATCGGCATCGCCGGCATGGACCGGCTGGTCCGCTTCAACGTACTCGCCAAGTCGGGCCGCGCGGTGGAGGCGGCGGGCGATGTCGACGTGCTGCTGCTCGACAAGACCGGCACGATCACCATCGGCGACCGACAGGCGTCCGAGTTCCGCGCGGTCGGCGGCACCAGCGAGGCCGAACTGGCCGAGGCGGCGATGCTCGCCAGCCTGGCCGACGAAACGCCCGAGGGCCGTTCGATCGTCGTCCTCGCCCGCGAGCGGTTCGACCTGCGGCTGACCATGCCGGCGGGGGCAGAGGTCATCCCCTTCACCGCCCAGACCCGCGTGTCGGGCATCCGGACCGGCGACGGCGTGATCCAGAAAGGCGCGGTCGATTCGATCCTGAAGCTCGGCGGCGGTGCCACCGCAGCGGCGACCGAACTGCGCCGCATCACCGACGAAATCGCCCGCGCCGGCGGCACCCCGCTGGCGGTGGCGAAGGACGGGCGGCTGCTCGGCGCGATCTTCCTGAAGGACGTGGTGAAGGCCGGCATCCGCGAACGCTTCGGCGAACTCCGGGCGATGGGCATCCGCACGGTGATGATCACCGGCGACAACCCGCTGACCGCCGCCGCGATCGCCGCCGAAGCCGGGGTCGACGACTTCCTTGCCGAGGCGACGCCGGAGGACAAGCTGGCGCTGATCCGCAAGGAACAGGCCGGCGGCAAGCTGGTCGCAATGTGCGGCGACGGCACCAACGACGCCCCCGCCCTTGCGCAGGCCGATGTCGGCGTGGCGATGAACACCGGTACGCAGGCCGCTCGCGAAGCCGGCAACATGGTCGATCTCGACAGCGATCCGACCAAGCTGATCGAGGTCGTCGGCTTGGGCAAGCAGCTGCTGATGACGCGCGGGGCGCTGACGACCTTTTCGGTCGCCAACGACGTCGCCAAATATTTCGCGATCATCCCGGCAATGTTCGTCGCGCTCTATCCGACCTTGGGCGTGCTGAACGTCATGGGGCTGGCGTCGCCGCAATCGGCGATCCTGTCAGCGATCATCTTCAACGCCATCATCATCCCGCTGCTGGTGCCGTTGGCGCTCAAGGGCGTCGCCTATCGGCCGATGGCGGCGGGGCCGCTGCTGTCGCGCAATCTGGCCGTCTATGGGCTGGGCGGCCTCGTCGCACCGTTTTTCGGGATCAAGCTCATCGATATCGTCGTCAGCGGCCTCGGCCTGGCGTAAGGAAGACGGACATGAACAAGGATTTCTCCTCCGCGCTGCGGCCGGCCATCGTCATGACGCTGCTGTTCGCCGCGCTGCTCGGCCTGGGCTATCCGCTGGCGATGACCGGCATCGGACAGGCGCTGTTCCCGGCACAGGCCGGTGGCAGCCTGATCCGCGACGATGCCGGCCGAGTCATCGGGTCGGCGGTCGTCGGACAGGCGTTCACCTCCGAACGGTATTTCCGGACCCGCCCCTCCGCAGCCGGCAAGGGCTATGACGGGCTTGCCTCGTCCGGCTCCAACCTCGGCCCCACGTCGAAGGTGCTGATCGAGCGCGTCGGTGCCGACGTGGCGAAGCAGCGCGCGGAGGGCGTGAACGGCCCCCTGCCCGCCGACCTCGTCACCGCCAGCGGATCGGGGCTGGACCCCGACCTGTCGCCCGCCGCCGCGCTGGCACAGGCACCCCGGATCGCGCGGGTACGCGGTATCGGTGTCGATGCGGTCCGCCGCCTCGTTACGCAGACCACCGAAACCTCGATCCTCGGCGACCCGACCGTCAACGTGCTGGCGCTCAATCGGGCGCTCGACCGGCTGGCCTCCGCCCCGCGCTGATGCCGCCAGCCGAGCCGCACCGTCCCGATCCCGACGCCCTGCTGCGCACCGCCGCGCAGGAGGGGCGCGGGCGGCTGAAAATCTTCCTCGGCGCGGCACCGGGGGTCGGCAAGACCTATGAGATGCTGTCCGAAGGAGCGGCGCGCAAACGCGACGGCGTCGACGTGGTGGTCGGCGTCGTCGAAACCCATGGCCGGGTCGAGACCGAGGCGCTGACCCGCGGCCATGAGATCGTCGCCCGGCGCGACATCACGTACGAAGGCCGCACGCTGGGCGAGATGGACATCGACGCCATTCTAGCCCGCGCGCCGCGCCTCGTCCTCGTCGACGAACTCGCCCATACCAACGCGCCGGGCAGCCGCCATCCCAAACGCTATCAGGATGTCGAGGAACTGCTGGCGGCCGGCATTTCGGTCTATTCGACCCTGAACATCCAGCATGTCGAAAGCCTCAACGACGTCGTCGCCAGCTTCACCCGCGTCCGCGTGCGTGAAACCGTGCCCGACAGCATCCTCGAGGCCGCCGAGATCGAGGTCGTCGACATCCCCCCCGACGAGTTGATCGACCGGTTGAAGGCGGGCAAGGTCTATCTGCCGCAGGAGGCGACCCGCGCGCTCGACCATTTCTTCTCCAAATCCAACCTGTCGGCGCTGCGCGAACTGGCGCTGCGCCGCGCCGCGCAGGCGGTCGATGCGCGGATGCTCGACGATGTGCGGGCGTTGGGTCTTGGCGGCACCTGGGCGGGCAGCGACCGGATCGTCGTCGCGATCAACGAACTGCCCGGCGCCAACAATCTGGTCCGGGCCGCGAAGCGCGTGGCCGATGGGCTGCGGGGTCCATGGACCGCGCTGTTCGTCGAAACGCCGCGCACCGCCGCCTTTACCCCCGCGCAGCACGCCCGCATCGCCGCGACGATGACGCTCGCCACGCAACTCGGTGCGGCGGTCGCGACCGTGCCGGCGCCCAATGTGGTGGAGGGGATACGCGGTTTCCTGAACGACGCCCGTGCGACCCAATTGGTGCTGGGCAAGTCGAACCGGTCGCGCTGGTTCGAACTGCGCCACGGGTCGGTCGTCGACCGGCTGGTGCGCGATACGCCGGGGGTTACGGTCCATGTCCTGCCCATCGAAGGCGACGGACCGCGCGACCATGATCGCCGACGGCCGAAGCATCCGTGGGGCACGGCCAGCGGCTATGCCCTGACCACCGCGATGGTCGCCGGCATCACCGCGATCGCCAGCGCGCTGTTCCACATCCTCGAACTCGGCAATATCGGGATGCTGTACCTGCTCCCGGTGATGGTCGCGGCCAGCCTGCACGGGCTGCGCACCGGCCTGTTCGCGGGTCTGGCGTCCAGCCTCGCCTACAACTTCTTCTTCCTGCCGCCGGTCGGCACGCTCAGCATCAGCAATCCCGAAAATATCGTCTCGGTCGTCGTGCTGTTCGGCGTGGCGGTGATCACCAGCCAGCTGACCTCGCGCGTGCGCGCGCAAGCCGATCTGGCCGCCGCCAGCGCGCGGACCAATGCGACGCTCGCCGGCTTCCTGCGCCAGATCACCAGCGTGAGCGAGATCGACACCGCCGCCAGGATGATCTGCGACGATGTTCGCCGGCTGCTGGGGGTGCAGGTGCTGCTGCTGGGACGCGATGGAGGCACGAACGTCGCCATCCTCGCCGCGACCGATCCGGCCTATCGCCTCGACACGATGGACCATGCCGCCGCCAACTGGGCCTATGAGACCGGCGCCCCGGCTGGGCGGGGATCGGGTACGCTGACCGCGTCCGAGTGGCTGTTCCATCCGTTGAAGGCCGGGGAGCGGATGGTCGGCGTGCTGGCCGTCGCGAACGAAGCGGGCGGCATGCCGGTACGTCCCGATCAGTTGCCCCTCCTCGCCAGCCTCGCCGATCAGTCCGCGCTCGTCCTCGAACGGCTGCGCTTGCAGGCGGAGATGCGCGACGTCGATGCGGTGCGCACCCGCGACCGGCTGCGCGCGGCCTTGCTGTCCTCGGTCAGCCACGACCTGCGCACGCCGCTGACCGCCGTCATGGTCGCGGCGGATCAGCTGGCGCAGGACGCCAGCCCCGAACTGGTCGGCACGATCCGGTCGGAATCGGCGCGGCTGAACCGGTTCGTCTCCAACCTGCTCGACATGGCGCGGGTCGAGGCCGGCGCGATCCGGCTGAAGGTCGAGCCGACCGACCTTAGCGATGCCGTGGCCGGTGCCGCCCATGACGCGCGCGCCGCGCTGGCGGGGCATGACGTCCGCCTCGACGTGCCGCCCGACTTGCCGCTGGTCCGGGTCGATCCGCAATTGCTGCACCATTGCCTGCTCAATCTGCTCGACAATGCCGGGCGCTATGCCGATCCCGGCACCGAAATCGTGATCGAAGGGCGCAACCGCTATGGTGAGATCAGCCTGTCGGTCCGCGATCAGGGACCGGGCCTTCCCCCCGGACAGGAGGCGCGCGTGTTCGACACCTTTACCCGTCTGGAAGGGACCGACCGCTCGGTCGGCGGTACCGGGCTGGGCCTCGCCATCGTCAAGGCCTTTGCCGAAGCGATGGGATTGGGCGTCGCCGCCGCCAACCGCCCCGATGGCAAGGGCGCGATCTTCACGGTCATCTTCCCGCCCGCCCTGCTCCTGCGCGACATCGCCGGGAGCGTGGAGTGATGCCGTTGAAAATTCTCGTCGTAGACGACGAAGCGGCCATCCGCCGCCTCCTGCGCAACACGCTGGTCCGTGCCGGCTACGAGGTGATCGAGGCCTGCAACGGCCGCGACGCGCTGCACGAAACCGCGGCCGAACGCCCCGACGCGGTCCTGCTCGACCTCGGCCTGCCCGACCGCGACGGTCTCAGCCTCATCCCGCTGCTCCGCGCGCAGGGCGACGCGGTGATCCTGGTCGTCTCCGCCCGTGATACGGTGGAGGAAAAGGTATCCGCGCTCGACCTCGGCGCCGACGATTTCGTCACCAAGCCGTTCGACACCGACGAACTGCTGGCAAGGCTCCGCGTCGCATTGCGCCACCGTCGCGCCAACGATCCCGCCCCGCAGATCGTCGAGCGCGGCGACCTGCGCATCGACCTCGATCGCCGCACCGTATTCCGCGCGGGTGTCGAACTGCACCTGACCCGCAAGGAACATGACGTGCTGGCGCAGCTCGCCGGCCATATCGGCCGCATCGTGACGCACGAACGGCTGCTCACCTCCTGCTGGGGCGGCGACGAGGATCCGCGCATCGAATACTTGCGTATCGTCATCCGAAACCTGCGTCAGAAACTCGAAGCCCCCAACCCGGTCGGCAGCGTCATCGCCAACGAACTGGGCGTCGGCTATCGGCTGCGGACCGACCCCTGACCGCGATTTTGCCAGCCCGGCGTCAGGCGGTATAGCCGCGCAATGAACCGCAGCCCTGGCGATCCCGATCTCGAAACGATGCTGCTCGGCCCGGTCGTGCCGGCGCGCGACTGCGGCGACTGCACCGCCTGCTGCACCCATCTGACCGTCAACTCGCCCGACTTCGCCAAGCCGGCGGGTGTCCCTTGCAGTCACCTCACCCAAGGCGGCTGCGGCATCCATGCGGTGCGCCCGCGCATCTGCCGGACATGGTTCTGCGTCTGGCGCCGCCGCGCCGACCTGCCCGACGCCGCCCGCCCCGACCGATCCGGCCTCCTCATCTCGCTGAACTTCGTCGACCGGCCGCAAAACCGTCTGGAGGCGGTGTCGATCAATATCCGGATGCTGCCCGGCAGCGATGCGATCCGCAGCGGTCTCGCCGCCGCCATCCTCGATCGTTTATGCACCGCACTGGTGCCGGTCTGGTTCAGCGATGGTGACGAGAAGATGCTGATGCATCCCGCCGCCGATGTCGCCCGCCACGTCCTGTCCGACACGCCGCCGCCTGCGTCGCTGGCCCCGGAGGTCGCAGCGTGGCGCGAACGCTATGCCGTGTTCGACACCGATCGGACCGACGCCCGCTGACCGCGACCGTCCGGGCTGACAACGTTATCACAACCCCGTATAATCGCGGCGAACGGCCACACGCCGAACGGAGGGGAGCATCATGCCAGTATCGACAAAGGCGTTGCGGAGCGCCATTGTGAACGTTCACTCTACTACTCTTCCGGCCCGTTCCCCCTCGATCAGAAAGCACCCCATGCCTGCCACTTCGCGCGCCGTCCTGCTGCGCCTTCTCGGCGGCACGTTGCTCGCCGGCGGTGCTCTTTCTTCGCCCGCGCCGGCCCAGACGACCAACAACGCGCCGAAGGCCGCGACCGCGCCGACCGACGGCCCGCAGCAGCGCCCCTGGATGAACACGTCGCTCGACGCAGCCGCGCGGACCGAATTGCTGCTGAAGGAAATGACGCTCGACGAAAAGCTCCAGCTGACCTTCGGCTATTTCTCGACCAAGGCGGAATGGCAGCGAGGTCCCATTAAGAACTGGCAGATGCCGAAGGACGGCCTGCCCGATTCCGCCGGCATCGTCCCCGGCATCCCGCGCCTCGGGATCCCCAACCAGTGGCAGACCGATGCCGGCGTCGGCGTCGCCAGCCAGCGCACCCCCACGCCGCGCCTGCGCACCTCGCTCCCCTCGGGCATCGCCACCGCTGCGACCTGGAACCCCGACCTTGCCGAAGCGGGCGGCGCGATGATCGGGAACGAAGCGTTCCTGTCCGGCTTCAATGTGCAACTGGCCGGCGGGATGAACCTGATGCGCGAACCGCGTAACGGGCGGAACTTCGAATATGGCGGCGAGGACCCGCTGCTCGCCGGCATCATCACCGGTCGCGAGATCAAGGGCATCCAATCGCAGAACGTCGTCTCGACGATCAAGCATTTCGCCTTCAACGGGCAGGAAACCAACCGCTTCAACATCGACCACAGGATCGGCGAACAGGCCGCGCGCCAGTCGGACCTGCTAGCCTTCGAATTCGCGCTGGAGATCGGCGATCCCGGCTCGGTCATGTGCGCGTACAACCGCGTCAACGGCTTCTATGCGTGCGAAAACGACTGGCTGCTCAACCGGACGTTGAAGCAGGACTGGGGATACAAAGGCTTCGTCATGTCGGACTGGGGAGCGACGCATTCGACGACGCAGGCGGCCAATGCCGGCCTCGACCAGCAATCGGGCTGGGCGTTCGATCGATCGCCCTATTTCGCCGATGCGCTGCGCGAAGCGGTCAACAACGGCTATGTTCCCGAAGCGCGCGCGACCGACATGGCCCGCCGCGTCCTGTGGGCGATGTTCGACAACGGCCTGTTCGACAAGCCGGTCGCCGGAGACCGCGCAACCACGATCGACTATGCCGCCCACGCCGCCGTCACCCGCGCCGATGCGGAGGAAGGCATCGTCCTCCTCAAGAACACGCCGGGCCTGCTGCCGCTGACGGGCACCGCCAAGTCGATCCTCGTCATTGGCGCCCATGCCGATGTCGGCGTCCTGTCGGGCGGCGGGTCGAGCCAGGTCTATCCGCATGGCGGGCCGGCCAACGGCCTCGCCGTGCCCGACGAATTCCCCAGCGGTTTCCCCGGTCCCAAGCTCTATCACCCCTCCTCGCCGATGAAGGCGTTGCAGGCCCGCACCCGCGCCGCCGTCACCTATCTCGACGGCAAGGACGCTCGCGCCGCTGCAGCCGCCGCGCGCAAGGCAGATGTCGTCATCGTGTTCGGCGAACAATGGACCGGCGAATCGATCGACGCGCCGAACCTGAACCTGCCCGATAATCAGGACGCGCTGATCGACGCCGTCGCCCGCGCCAACAAGCGCACCGTCGTCGTGCTCGAAACCGGCGGTCCGGTGCTGATGCCGTGGCTGGGCAAGGTCGGCGCGGTGCTGGAGGCATGGTATTCCGGCACCTCGGGCGGCGAAGCCATCGCGCGCGTGCTGACCGGAGAGGTCAACCCGTCGGGCCACCTTCCCGCGACCTTCCCCGCCTCGCTCGCACAACTGCCGCGGCCGGTGATCGAAGGCGATCCCAAGCTCGACCGCGACTCGCATCCGATGAGCAACTACGACATCGAAGGGGCCGCGGTCGGCTATAAATGGTTCGACAAGACCGGGGCCAAGCCGCTGTTCCCGTTCGGCTATGGCCTGTCCTACACCGATTTCACGCTCGGCAAGCTGACCGCGACGCCGCAGGGCAAGAGCGTTTCGGCGAGCTTCACCATCACCAACAGCGGCAAGCTGCGCGGCAAGGCGCTGGCCCAGCTTTACGTCGCGGGCAGCGGGTGGGAAGCGCCCAAGCGGCTCGGCGGCTTTACGAAGGTCGATCTGGCACCGGGGGAAAGCCGCACGGTAACGCTGACCGTCGATCCGCGCCTGCTCGCGACCTTCGACGGCAAGACGCGCGGCTGGACGATTGCCGGTGGCGAGTATCAGCTGCTGCTGGCGCATTCGGCGACCGACATCGCCCAGCGGGCAACGGTGCGGGTGGCGGGCGCAACGCTCGACAATCGCGGGAAGTAAGGCTCGGAAAGCTGCCCTCCCGTGTCGGGGAGGGGAGAAGCGCGGCCAAGGCCCGTCCAACCGGCTCACCGCTTCGCGTCGCACCGGCGAAGGTTGGGGCCTTCGGCGGCAAGGCGCGCGCTTTACTGCCGAGAGGACGTTTGGGGAAAGTCGGGGTTGAGGGAGGCCTTGGCCTGCTTCTCACGCGCCAGGCGACTCCAGCGAGCTTGAACCGACCCAAAGACAGAAAAAGGCTGCGGTAGCCATCGCCACCGCAGCCCTTTCGCGAAAATCGACGCGGCATTTCGCCGCGTACGACTTACTTCTTGCCGAGCGTGAGACCGCCGAAACGCTTGTTGAAGCGTGCGACCTGACCACCCGAATCCAGCATCTGGCCACGGCCGCCGGTCCATGCCGGGTGCGCCAGCGGATCGATGTCCAGCGTCATCAGATCGCCTTCCTTGCCCCAGGTCGAACGGGTTTCGAACACGGTGCCATCGGTCATCTGGACCTTGATGGTGTGATAGTCGGGGTGCGTGTCTTTCTTCATCGGTCGTCTCCACAAGCGGCTGGTTCCGACCAGCCTGGAAATGGGAAGGCGCGCCCGTACACGGACGCGCCCCGAATAGCAATGATCGTGGCGATTTACGCCTTGGGCGGATCGGCGATCATCGCGGTGAATTCGCACTCGGCGGCCAGTTCGCCGTCGATGCGCGCCTTCCCCGCGAACTTGCAGACGCGCGCGCGCTTCTGCACGAATTCGGCCTCCAGCGTCAGAAGGACGCCCGGTTCGACCGGCTTGCGGAACTTCACGCCGTCGATCGACATGAAATAGACCAGCTTGCCCGAACCGGCGAGACCGAGGCTTTCGACCGCGAGGATGCCCGCCGCCTGCGCCAGCGCCTCGACGATCAGCACGCCCGGCATGATCGGACGGCCCGGGAAATGCCCCTGGAAGAAGCCTTCGTTGATCGTCACCGCCTTGATCGCGGTGATCGACCGGTCGGGGATCAACTCCGCGACACGGTCGACCAGCAACATGGGATAGCGATGCGGGATCGCCGCCATCACGCGCGTGATGTCGAGCGGTCCGATCGAGGTCGCTTCCCCGTCCACGATCAGCGGCCCGTCGGGGCCGGACGCGTGCCGGCGGCGGCGGGCGCGGTCGGAGCGGCCTGTGCCGGCGCGGTCACGCTGACGCTGGGCAGCTGCGAGTTCAGCGAGGCCAGCACCGCGTCGGTGATTTCGGTCGCCGGTGCGTTGTAGAAGCTGCTGCCCTTGTCGACGGCCAGCGTCGCACCGCGCTGCTGTGCGATCTGGGTGATGATCGGGCCGAGGCGGGTGCCGATCTGCTCACGCACATAGGCGATGTTGCGCTGGACCTGCTGTTCCTGCTGGCCGATCTGCTGCTGCGCCTGCTGCTGGCGCTGCTCGAACGTGCGGATGCGGGTCTGGAGCGCGGCGTCCGGATTGCCCTTGGCGGCGGTCACGGCGGTCTGCAGCGACTGCGCTTCGGTCTGCAGCGGCTGGCCGAGCGAGGTCGCGAGCGACTGCAGCTGGGTGCGCTGGGTCTGGAGCTGCGCGGTCGCTGCCTTGCACGCGGTGCAATCGCGGAAGATCCGCTCCGAATCCACGACGGCGATCTTCGCGTCGGGCAGCGCCTGCGCGAACGCCGGGGCGGTCGGGAGTGCGAAAACGAATGCGGCGACAGCCGCCTTGGTGAAGCTACGCATCAGAATTGGGTTCCTACGTTGAAAGTGATGAGTTTCCGGTCGTCGCCCGGCTGGCTCAGCAACGCCTTGGCAAGGTCGATGCGCAGCGGCCCGAACGGCGAATTCCAATTGACCCCGACACCGATCGACAGGCGTGGGCGAGCCGAATCGCCCAGGAACTGTTCGAGGAACGGTTCGGTCGTACCGATCGACAGGGCGTTGGTTTCACCGCCGGCGCAGGTGCCGCCGATGGTCGCCGAATAGCCGACCGCGCAGGTCGTCTGGCGGAACGCCGGCTCGCCCGACGCATTGGTGAACTGGTTGTTGTACAGCTGCAGGCCGTTGACCTTGTTCAACTGCGTGAACGGTAGCAACGACGGCGACCCGTCCTTGTTGAACTGCAACGTGCCGTCGGCATTCTTGGCCTGTTCGAACCGCACGGTCGGCAGCGGCCGGGTGACCCCGAACAGCGCACCGGCCTGGATGAAGATCGACGGACGCAGGCCCAGTTCGGCGATGCCCGACCCCAGCGGCGGCTCCAGTTCGAGCTTGCCAAGATAATAGGCCTTGCCGCCCAGCGGATCGTTCAGCACCTGATCGCGCGCGGTGATCAGGGCCTGATCGCCGCCGGCGACCGACCCGGTATAGCGTTGCCGCTGGATGCGCGGGCCGACGCCGCGAATGTCGAAGCCGCGGAACTGCGGTTCGCCCAGATAGAAGCGGTCGACGATCCGGACCGGATCGATCCCTTCGCCGGGGCTTTTCTGCAGCGCGTGGATATAGCCGCCCTCGACACCGGCCGACAGGACGAACCCGCCCAGATTCCAGTATTTGTCGAAGTCGCCGCGCACGCGGGCATAGCGGACGTCGCCGCCAAGCCCGGCGAAATCGACGCCGGTCACCAGCCGCTGGCCGCGCGACGGGCGCAGGCGGTTGTTGAGGTTGTCGAAGATCAGGTTCGCGCCGACGATGCTCGACAGGCGGTTGCCGATCGAATCGCACAGATAGCGTCCGGCCTTCAACGGATCGCAGGCGCCGTCGGTGAAATAGGTGCTCTCGTCCAGCCCGACATTGTCCTGGCTCAGCTGATACCGGCCCGACAGCGTCCAGAACTCGGTCAGCGGCACGCTCGCCACGATCTGACCGCCGGTCGAGATTTGCGAATAGAGCGAATTGCGGCCGGTGCCGAGGAAGTTGAACGAGTTGAAATCGCGGCGGAAGATGGTGCCGCCCAGCGCAATGTTCTTGTCGAACAGATAGGGTTCGGTGAAGCCCAGCTCGACCGACTTCTGATAGGTCGAATAATTGACCGACGCTTGCAGGTCCTGTCCCTTGCCCCGGAAATTCCGCTGCCGGATCGACGCCTGGATGATGAAGCGTTCGAGGCTGGAGAAACCGGCCGACAGCGTCAGTTCGCCGGTCGACTTTTCCTCGACATTCGCCGCCAGGATGATCCGGTCGGGCGTGGAACCTTCCTTGCGCTCGATCTCGAACTTTTCCTGGAAATAGCCGAGCGAGTTGATGCGGTCCTGCGAACGCTTGATCAGGAAGGCGTTGAACGCGTCCCCTTCCGCCACGCGGAACTCGCGCCGGATCACCCGGTCCTGCGTCTGGGTATTGCCGGTGATGTCGATCTTTTCGACATAGGTGCGGTTGGCTTCGTTCAGGAAGAACGTGATCGCCATGGTCAGGTTTTCGCGGTCCGGCTGATATTCCGGGCGCACTTCGGTGAACGCATAGCCGAACAGGCCGGCATATTCGCTCAGCTGGTCGATCGCGTCTTCGGTCAGCTTCGCATTGTACCAGTCGCCCTTCTTCATCGGCAGCGACTTGGTCAGCGACGCGTTGTCGAAGTCGCGGATCGCGCTCTCGACCGCCACGTCGCCGAACTTGTACCGCTTCCCTTCCTCCACCACATAGGTGATGATGAAGTCTTCCTTGTCCGGCGTCAGTTCGGCGACGGCCGAGATGACGCGGAAATCGGCATAGCCCTGGGTCAGGTAGAACTGGCGCAGCTTCTGCTGGTCATAGGCCAGCCGGTCCTGGTCGTAGCTCGTGTTCGAGCTGAAGATTCGCCACGGCCGCGACTCCTTGGTCGCCATCTCGCTGCGCAGGTCGCTGTCGCTGAACACCTCGTTGCCGAGGATGTTGATCTGGCGGACCTTGGACTTCGGCCCTTCCTGAATTTCGAAAATCACGTCGACGCGGTTCTGGTCGAGCATGACCATCTTCGGTTCGACATTCGCCGCGAACCGGCCCTGGCGGCGGTACAACTCGACGATGCGCGCCACGTCGGCGCGGACGGCGGTACGGGTGAAGATCTGTCGCGGGGCGAGCTTGATCTCCTTGGTGATCTTGTCGTCCTTCAGCCGCTTGTTGCCCTCCAGCACCACGCGGTTGATGATCGGGTTCTCGCGGACACGGACGATGATGTCGCTCGTCTCGGCGCCCTCGATCTCGACATTGGCGAGCAGGTCGGACGCGTACAGGTCCTTGATCGCCTGATCGAGCGTTTCCGCGGTATAGGGGATGCCGACGCGCAGCTTGGTATAGGACAGGACCGTGTCCGGCTCGATACGCTGCGCACCCTCGACCCGCAGCGAACGGATGGTGCGGGTCGGCACGGCGGGCACCGTCGGCGCCTGTGCGGCGGGCTGCTGGACTGCCGGAGCAGCAGCGGCCGGACGCGTCTGGGCCGAGGCCGCCGTGCCCGAGAGCATCGTGCTCGCGAGCAGCGCGACGCCATGCGCGCCGTAAATCGAAAACTTGCTTGCCGTCACCAAACCCACCCCAACCGGAGGAACTTTCCAAACAGGACGAATGCGCCCTGCCCTAACCGCGTCAGCCGATCAAGCCGGCCAGCCCACGCCACACGCCGAACGCCCCCAGATCGTTCACCGTGACGAATATCATCAATGCAAGCAACAGCGCCAATCCGCCGCGGAACGCCCACTCCATCGTCTGCGGGCTGACCGGCCCGCGCTTCACCGCTTCGATGGCGTAGAAGAACAGGTGGCCGCCATCCAGCATCGGAACTGGCAACAAGTTGATGAATCCGAGATTAATGGACACGAACGCCACAAACGTCACCAGTGCCGGCCAGCCGAGCGACATCTGTTCGCCCGACGTCTTGGCGATGCGCAGGGGGCCGCCCATTTCGTCGACGGAGCGGCGACCGGTAATGATTTGCCACAGGCCGTCGACCGTCCCGCGCAGGATCGCGCCGACCATACGCGTCCCTTCGGCCGGTGCCTGCCACACCGGCAGCGGCGCATAGACGGGGTCGCCGCGCTCGATCCCGAAGCGGCCGATCTTCGCTTCGTTGCCGAACCGGTCGCGCTGCACCACCGAACCGATCATGGCATCCGTCGTCTGTGGCGTACCCCCGCGCCGATACTCGACCTTTACCTGCTCGCCGGGATGCATCGCAGTATAGAAGGACAAGTCGGAAAAGGTCTCGATCGACCGGCCGTCGAGCGCCTCGATCCGGTCGCCCGCCTGCAATCCCGCGCGGTCGGCCGCGCTGCCCTGTACCACGCCGCCGACAGTCGCCGGCGTACGGTCCACGCCGTAAGCCGCTGCAAAGCCACCCAGGATCAGGACCGCAAGCAGCAGGTTCACCGCCGGCCCGGCTGCTACGATGATCGCGCGCTGCCACACCGGCTTCGCCTGAAACGTCCGCGCACGTTCATGGGCCGGCAGTTGCAGCCATTCGGCATCCGGCTGCGACGCCGGGTTCATGTCGCCGGCAAAGCGGACGTAACCACCCAGCGGCAGCCATCCGAACTTCCACCGCGTGCCATGACGGTCCGTGAAACCGGCAATCTCCCGGCCGAACCCGACCGAAAACGCATCGACCTTCACCCCGAACCAGCGCCCGGCGGCATAATGGCCAAGCTCATGAAGGAACACCAACGGTCCCAGCACCAGCAGGAACGCCAGAACGGTCATCAACAATCCGGGGGATTCGATCAAGCGACGCTGTCCTTCACACGCTCGCCCGCCATTGCCCGTGCTTCGGTATCGATCGCCAGCACGGCGTCGATCGTCTGCGGCTTCGGCGGATCGAAGCGGTCGAGAACATCCGAGACGATTGCGGCAATTTCGAGGAAGCCGATCTTGCGGTCCAGAAACGCCGCGACTGCGACCTCGTTCGCCGCGTTCAGGATCGCCGGCCGCGCGCCGCCCGCCGACAATGCCGCACGCGCCAGCCCCAGCGCCGGGAAGCGCACCATGTCCGGCGCTTCGAAATCGAGCCGCCCGATCCGCGCAAGGTCGAGCCGCTCGCATGGCGTATCCATCCGGTCCGGCCATGCCAGCGCATGCGCGATCGGCACGCGCATGTCGGGCGACCCAAGCTGCGCCAGCGTCGACCCATCGACATATTCGACCATCGAATGAATCACCGACTGGCGATGGACGAGCACATCGAGTTGTTCGGGGCTGACGGGGAACAGGTGATAGGCCTCGATCAGTTCGAGGCCCTTGTTCATCATCGTCGCCGAATCGACCGAGATCTTGGCGCCCATCGACCAGTTCGGATGCGCCACCGCCTGTTCGGGCGTAATCGCGCGCATCTCCTCCAGCGAACGTTCGCGAAACGGACCACCGCTCGCGGTCAGGATGATCCGGCGGATACGCTCGGGCGGGCAATCGTCGAGGCACTGGAAGACCGCATTATGCTCGCTGTCGACCGGCAGCAGCGTCGTGCCGGCGCGGCGAGCCGCCGCCATCATCACGTCACCGGCCGAAACCAGCGCTTCCTTGTTCGCCAGCGCCACGGCACCGCCACGCGCGAGCGCCGCCATGACCGGCTTCAGACCCGCCGTGCCGACGATCGCCGCCATGGTCCAGTCGACCGGCCGCGCCGCCGCGTCGACCACCGCCTGCGCTCCGCCCGCCGCCTCGATCCCGCTACCGGCCAATGCCTCGCGCAGCGTCGGCAGGCATGCTTCGTCGCCGACCACTGCCAAGGCGGCACCGACCCGCCGCGCCGCCGCGGCGAGCTTGCCGACATCGCGATGCGCCGTCAGCGCCTCGACCGTGAAGGCGTCCGGCGTCCGCTCGATCAGGTCGAGCGTCGACGACCCGACCGACCCGGTCGCGCCCAGAATAGTAACCCGCTTCATGCCAGATACAGCCCCGCCAATACCATCAGCGCCGCAGCGGGCGCGACGGGAACCAGTCCGTCCAATCGATCCAGTACGCCGCCATGGCCGGGCAGGACGTTGCCCGAATCCTTGACCCCGGCCTTGCGCTTCAACTGGCTCTCATACAGGTCGCCCATCTGTGCCAGCACCGCCAGCAGCGGCGTCGCCAGCACGAGATGCAGCGGCAGTCCGGCATATTGCAGCACGCCCGCCAGCACGGCAGCGGCGATAACACCGCCGATCAACCCTGCCCAGGTCTTGTTCGGGCTGATCGTCGGGGCAAGCTTCGGCCCGCCGATCGACCGTCCGGCGAAATAAGCGCCGATGTCGCACGCCCAGACCAAGGCCATCGCCCAGAAGGCGAGCAGCAGCCCATCGTCCTGCCCGCGCAAAAACACGACCGCCAGCGCCGGTGCCCCGCAATAGACGATGCCCCGTGCCAGCCCCGGCAGGCGCGTGGTGATGACGACGAAGAACGCTGCGCCGATAATCAGCCCCAGCGCCAGAAAGCTCGCCCCCGCCGCCAGCGGCGACAGGATCGCCAACGGCACCGTCAGCGCAAACTGCGCCAGCCGCTTATGCTCGCGCGAGACTTTGTGCAGGTCGGCCCATTCGGCCATCATGAACAAGGTGCCGATCGCGACCAGCAGCCAGAAAACGAAGTCGCCCATCCACAATGCGGTCGCCGCCACCGCGATCATGCCGACACTCGCCAGCGTCCGCGTAGCGAGGTCGGATTTGCGCCGCGCGACCCGATCGGCGGCGGGATCGGGGATCACAGGCCCCCGAACCGGCGCTGCCGCTGGCCATAGGCGGCGATCGCCTGCGCCAGCGCGTCGGCGTCGAAATCGGGCCAGAGCGTGTCGACGAACAGCAACTCGGCATAGGCCGCCTGCCACAGCAGGAAGTTCGACAGGCGCTGTTCGCCCGACGTCCGGATCATCAGGTCGAGCGGCGGCAGGCCGTCGGTGTCGAGTTCGCGGTCGATCGCCGCTTCGTCGATCGCCGACACCGGCATGCCGGCCGCGACCTTCTCCGCCAGTCGCCGGGCGGCGGCCACCAGCTCCGCCTGCGCGCCATAGTTGAGCGCGATGGCAAGGATCGGGCCGGTATTGGTCGAGGTCCGCGCGACCGCATCGTCGATCAGTTCGACCAGATCGGCCTTAAGCGCGCGATAATTGCCGAGGATGCGCAGCCGCACGCCCTCACGCGTCAGTTCCTTGATCTCGTTCTTCAGGAAATGGCGCAACAACCCCATAAGGTCGCCGATTTCCTCTTCCGGACGGCGCCAGTTCTCCGACGAGAAGGCATAGAGGGTCAGCGCCTCGATACCCTGTTCGCGCGCGGCCCGGGTAATGCGCCGCACCGCCTCCACGCCCTGCCGGTGCCCGGCGACACGCGGCAGGCGCCGGGCCTTCGCCCAGCGACCGTTGCCGTCCATGATGATCGCGACATGACGGGGAATGGATGCGGGGGAAGGCAGGTCCGGTTGAACATCGTCCGCCGGAACCGGAGCGCGCGCGGCGAACGACGTCACTTGCCGAGGATTTCCTTTTCCTTGGCATCCGCCGCCGCATCGATGTCGGCGATCGTCGCGTCGGTCAGCTTCTGGACCTCGGTCTCGTGACGCTTGCGCTCGTCTTCCGAGTAAACGCCCTTCTTCTCGTCGGTCTTCAGACCTTCCATGCCGTCGCGACGGACGTTGCGCACCGCGATGCGCGCCGATTCCGCGTACTTGCCGGCCAGCTTCGCCAGTTCCTTGCGGCGTTCCTCGGTCAGGTCGGGGATCGGCAGGCGCAGCGTCTGGCCATCGACGATCGGGTTGAGGCCGAGGCCGGCCGAACGGATCGCCTTGTCGGCCGGCCCGACATTCGACTTGTCCCACACCTGCACCGACAACATGCGCGGCTCGGGCGCCGACACGGTCGCGACCTGGTTCAGCGGCATGTGCGCGCCGTACACCTCGACCGTCACCGGATCGAGCAGCGACACCGATGCGCGACCGGTGCGCAGACCGCCCAGATCACCCTTCAGCGATTCCACGGCACCGGCCATACGGCGCTCGAGATCGGCCTTGTTATATGCGGCCATAACCGACTTCCTTCTGAATCAAGCGTTGTTCTGGACGATCGTCGACACACCTTCACCCGCCAGCACGGCGGCAAGGTTGCCTTCGTCACGGATGTTGAAGACGACGATCGGGATATTGTTGTCGCGGCACAGCGCCACGGCCGACGCGTCCATGACCTTCAGGTCGTCGGCCAGCACGCGACCGAAGCCAAGCGTGTCGTAGCGGGTCGCGGTCGGCACCTTCTTCGGGTCCGCATCATAGACGCCGTCGACGCTGGTGCCCTTGAACAGCGCTTCGCAGCCCATTTCGGCGGCGCGCAACGCTGCAGTCGTGTCGGTGGTGAAGAACGGGCTGCCGGTGCCGGCGGCGAAGATCACGACGCGACCCTTCTCCATGTGGCGCACCGCGCGGCGACGGATATAGGGTTCGCAGACCGATGCCATCGGGATCGCCGACTGCACGCGGGTTTCGACGCCGATCTGCTCCAGCGCATTCTGCATGGCGAGCGCGTTCATGACGGTCGCGAGCATGCCCATGTAATCGGCGCTCGCCCGTTCGAAGCCGGCTGCGGCGCCTGCGACACCGCGGAAGATGTTGCCGCCGCCGACCACGACGCACACCTCATGTCCTTCGCCCCGCGCGGCCTTGATCTCGCGCGCGACGCGGTCGCACATCGCGGGGTCGATGCCGAACTGGCCCGACCCCATCAGCACTTCGCCGGAGAGTTTCAGAAGGATACGATTGAAGCGCGGACGGGTCATGGAACCTGCAAAACTGACTGGATCGGAGCGCGGCGGACCCTAGCCGCGACGGCCTGCAAAGCCAAGCGGCCATTGGCCGATACGACGGGTCCGACATGACAGGGGCCGCAGATGCATGTCGCACCTGCGGCCCCTGCCGACTGCCTGAACGGCGGAAGACCTTACTTGGTCAGGCCGGCCGTGGCGGCGACTTCGGCGGCGAAGTCGCTCTCTTCCTTCTCGATGCCTTCGCCGAGCTGGAAGCGGACATAGTCCTTCAGCACGATGGTCGTGCCGGCGTCCCTGGCCGCCTTTGCGACGACGTCGGCGACCGGCGTCTTGCCGTCCATCACGATCGGCTGGCTCAGCAGCGCGTTTTCCTTGGCGAACTTCTTCACCGAACCTTCGACCATCTTGGCGATGATGTCGGCCGGCTTGCCCGAATCGGCGGCCTTTTCGGTCGCGATCTGGCGTTCACGCTCGAGGATGTCCTGATCGAGACCGCTCTCGTCCAGCGCCAGCGGGAAAGCGGCGGCGATGTGCATCGCGATCTGCTTGCCCAGCGGTTCGAGAACGTCGAGACCGGCGTCCGATTCGAGCGCGACCAGCACGCCGATCTTGCCCAGACCCGGACCGGCCGAGTTGTGGACGTACGGAATGATCGCGCCCTTGGCGACTTCGACCGACTTCGCGCGACGCAGCACCTGATTTTCGCCGATGGTCGAGATGTTGGCGACCAGCGCGTCCTCGACGGTGCCGCCGTTCGGCATCGCCTGACCCTTCAGCGCCTCGACGTCGTCGCCCTTTTCGAGCGCGATCGCGACGACGTCGCGAACGAAGCTCTGGAACTGGTCGTTCTTGGCAACGAAGTCGGTCTGGCTGTTGACTTCGATGGCGACGCCCTTGGTGCCGGCGACGGCAACGCCGACCAGACCTTCGGCCGCAGTGCGGCTCGACTTCTTGGCGACGGCGGCGAGGCCCTTGGTGCGCAGCCAGTCGACGGCGGCTTCCATGTCGCCATTGTTTTCGGACAGCGCCTTCTTGCAGTCCATCATGCCGGCGCCCGAGCGCTCACGCAGTTCCTTGACGGCCGCGGCGGTAACTTCTGCCATGATCAGGCTCCTGATTGGTGTTCGATATGCTTGCGGGCGAGGCAGCGCGTGTTCCGCCCTGCCCCGCCCGCACGTCAGTTCCGTGACAGCTCAGGCTTCGACGGTCGCTTCCGGCTGCGCCGTCGCCTCGGCGGTCAGCGCTTCCTCGGCGGGCGGCTCGTCCATCGCGCCCAGATCGCGGCCCGAATGCGCCATCGCCTGCTGACCACCACGGGTCGCGGCGATCGCGATCGCTTCGCAATACAGACGGATCGCGCGGCTGGCGTCGTCGTTGGCCGGAACCGGGAACGCGATGCCATCCGGCGACACGTTCGAATCGAGGATCGCGACGACCGGGATACCCAGCGTGTTGGCTTCCTTGATCGCCAGCTCTTCCTTGTTCGCGTCGATCACGAACATGATGTCGGGAATGCCGCCCAGATCGCGGATGCCGCCGAGCGACAGCTCCAGCTTGTCCTTCTCGCGGGTCAGGTTCAGCACTTCCTTCTTGGTCAGGCCGTGCGTGTCGCCCGACAGCTGCTCTTCGAGCGCCTTCAAGCGCTTGATCGAGTTGCTGATCGTCTTCCAGTTGGTGAGCATGCCGCCCAGCCAGCGATGGTTGACGAAGTGCTGGCCCGACTTGCGCGCTGCTTCCGCGATCGGCTCCTGCGCTTGACGCTTGGTGCCGACGAACAGGACCTTGCCACCCGACGCGACGGTCGACGACACGAATTCCAGGGCGCGCGCGAACAGCGGCACGGTCTGCGACAGGTCGAGGATGTGGACGCCGTTACGATCGCCAAAGATGTACGGCTTCATCTTCGGGTTCCAGCGGTGGGTCTGGTGGCCGAAGTGCGCGCCCGATTCGAGCAGCGCCTGCATGGTGACGACGGGTGCCGCCATAGGATAATTCCTTCCGGTTGATCCTCTGGGAAGCAGGAACCCTTGTCAGGCCAAAGGCCCGGGCACCGGTATATGCGCTTCCCATGTGGGGTTGAGACCGCGGCCCTTAGCGCACGTCGGCGTACCGATCAAGGCTTGACGTAGGAACGATATGAGAACATACAGAGGCCAGAAAAGGTCCATGGAACAAGAACTCAACTAACTTGTTGAGCTACCTTGCGATTTCATGGTCGCATGATCGGGGAGTTTCGAGATGGCCCTGTTGGTTTCTGCGTTGTTCGCTTTCGGTTTCATCGTCGCCATGGGAGCGATCGTCGCCACGATCCTTCCGGCCAAGGACCGCATCCTGCGCCTGCTGCTGCGCGGTCCGGAATGGACGATCGATCCGCTCCCCCCGGTACACCTGACTTCGCGGCGCGGCGTGGTCCGTCAGCGCGCCGTTACGGCCGCTGCGCAGCCGCTTCGCGCTGCCGCCTGATCCGCGCATAGCTGCGAATGCTGAACGGTAGCGTCGTCAGATAGGCGACGCACACCGCCGTCAGCGTCTGCCACGGTGCGGACACCAGCGCAGCCGCGACGATCACCACGCCGACGATCGCCTCGAAGCGGATGTTGCGGCGCAGCTTGAGCGACGACCAGCTATACGTCGCCAGACTCGACACCATCAGGAACGCGACGAACGCGACCCAGGGCGCCACCAACCATGGCGAGCGGAAAAGGTCTTCGCCTGACCATATCCAGATATAGAGCGGCAACATGGCCAGGCCGGCGCCCGCCGGTGCCGGAATACCTGTGAGGAAGCCTGCCGATTTGTGCGGCTGATCGTCCGCATCGATCCGTGCGTTGAAGCGGGCGAGGCGCAGTGCGGTGAACACCGCGTAGACCAGCGACACGATCCATCCGATCCGCGGCTCGGTCAGTAGCGACCACAGATACAGGATCAGCGCTGGAGAGACACCGAACGAAATCGCGTCGGACAGTGAATCGAGTTCGGCGCCGAACTTGCTTTCGCCCCGCACCAGACGCGCGACCCGCCCATCGAGACCATCGAGAACGCCGGCAAGCAGCACCATCAACACGGCACGTTCCCATTCGCCGCCGATGGCGAAGCGAATGCCGGTCAGGCCGGAACAGAGCGCGAGCGCCGTGATGGCATTGGGGGCGAAGGCGCGCAGCGGAATGCCGCGGACGGGAAGCTGTCGGGCCATGGTTATTGCGCCACACCGACGGGGGCGGCAAGGCCGGGACGCCCCAACACCGTTTCACCGGCGACGCTGCGCTGGCCGAGCGCGACCTGCGGCTCGATCCCTTCCGGCAGGAAGACATCGACCCGGCTACCGAAGCGGATCAGCCCGATCCGTTGCCCGACCGCCACGAAATCGCCGGGCTTCACGAAGCCGACGATCCGCCGTGCGACCAGTCCCGCGATCTGGGTAAACCCGACCCGCTGTCCATCCAGTCCCTCGACCACGATATGCTGGCGTTCATTCTCGTCACTCGCCTTGTCGAGATCCGCGTTCAGGAACTTGCCGGAGATATAGACGACCTGCCGGACCGTCCCCGCGATCGGGGTGCGATTGATATGCACGTCGAACACCGACATGAAGATCGACACGCGAACCAGTGGCTGATCGCCCAGGCCGTTCGGCCCACGCAGTTCCGGCGGTAGCTCGACCCGTTCGATCATGGTGACCAGACCATCGGCGGGCGCAACGATCAGCCCCTCGCCCTGCGGCGTCGTCCGGATCGGATCGCGGAAGAACGATGCGACCCACAGCGTTACCAGCCCCATCGGCCATGCCAGCGTCTCCCACGCCATGAAGGCGAAGAAGGCGGTGATGACGGCGGCGATGAGGACGTATTTGCGCCCTTCGGGATGAACGGAGGGCCAGCGCCACTTGACGGTCGTGGTGCCGACCGCGGGCTTGTCGAGCGATGCCATGAGGCGTGGTGTAGCCAAGGCGAACTGTGCTGACAACCGCCCTGCTCCGCCGGCCCGGTTGATCCCGCGCCAACGACCCCGTAAGGCCCGCGCAACGCAAACTATATCGAGAGCAGGCGCATGGCGAAGATCAAGGTCAAAACCCCGGTCGTGGAGATCGACGGCGACGAAATGACCCGCATCATCTGGGCATGGATTCGCGAGCGGCTGATCCTCCCTTATCTCGATATTGACCTCGAATATTACGACCTCGGCATCGAGAAGCGCGACGAAACCGACGACAAGATCACCGTCGACAGCGCCAAGGCGATCCAGAAGTACGGCGTCGGCGTGAAGTGCGCCACCATCACGCCGGACGAAGCCCGCGTCGAGGAATTCGGCCTGAAGAAGATGTGGCGGTCGCCGAACGGCACGATCCGCAACATCCTGGGCGGCGTGGTCTTCCGCGAACCGATCGTCATCTCGAACGTGCCACGCCTGATCCCCGGCTGGACCAAGCCGATCGTCGTCGGCCGCCATGCCTTCGGCGACCAGTATAAGGCGACCGATTTCAAGGTGCCGGGCGCCGGCAAGCTGACCATGAAGTGGGAAGGCACTGACGGCCAGGTGATCGAGGAGGAAGTGTTCGACTTCCCCGCCGCCGGCGTCGCCATGGGCATGTACAATCTCGACGAATCGATCCGCGATTTCGCCCGCGCATCGATGAACTACGGTCTCGGTCGCGGCTGGCCGGTGTACCTTTCGACCAAGAACACGATCCTCAAGGCCTATGACGGCCGGTTCAAGGACATCTTCGAGGAAGTGTTCGCGACCGAGTTCAAGGACCAGTTCCAGGCCGCCGGCATCGAATATCAGCATCGCCTGATCGACGACATGGTCGCCTCGGCGCTCAAGTGGCACGGCGAGTTCGTCTGGGCCTGCAAGAACTATGATGGCGATGTGCAGTCGGATCAGGTGGCGCAGGGCTTCGGTTCGCTGGGTCTCATGACGTCGGTGCTGATGTCGCCGGACGGCAAGACCATCGAAGCCGAAGCGGCGCACGGCACCGTCACCCGTCACTATCGCCAGCATCAGCAGGGCAAGGCCACCTCGACCAACCCGATCGCGTCGATCTTCGCATGGACCGGCGGCCTGAAGTATCGCGGGAAGTTCGACGGCACGCCCGAAGTGACCAGGTTCGCCGAGACGCTGGAAAAGGTCTGCATCGAAACCGTCGAAGCCGGCCACATGACCAAGGATCTCGCGATCCTGATCGGCCCGGATCAACCGTGGATGACCACCGAACAGTTCTTCGAACAGGTTCGCGTCAACCTCGAATCGGCGATGGGCGCGCAGGGCTGATCCCGCCCCGTCACCGGTAAAGGCGAACGGCGCTCATCCACCCGGATGGGCGCCGTTCGTGCGTTAGCGGTTGCCGCGTCCGTGCCGCATCCGCAACAATGCCCCCATGCCATTGCCGATTGATTCGACGCCGTTCAGCGATTCGCTGGTCATTCTGGGGGCCGCCGGCCTCGTCATTCCCGCCTTCGCCCGGTTTCGGGTCAATCCGGTCATCGGGTTCATTCTGGTCGGCGTGCTCGTCGGCCCCTTCGGTCTCGGCGCGCTGGTCGACCGGGTGCCATGGCTGTTCCATATCACCATCACCGACCGGCATTCGATCGAACCCTTTGCCGAGTTCGGCATCGTCCTGCTGCTCTTCTCCATCGGCCTCGAATTGTCGTTCAAGCGGCTATGGGCGATGCGCCGGCAGGTATTCGGGCTGGGTACTGCCGAACTGTTCGGATCGGCGCTGCTGATCGGCATTGCGCTTATGGTGCTGGGTCAGGCGACCGCCGGTGCCATCGGCCTCGGCCTCGCACTGGCCCTGTCGTCGACCGCGCTCGTGCTACCGATGGCAGGCACCACCGGACCGGTCGGCCGTACCGCCTTCTCCATGTTGCTGTTCGAGGATCTGGCGCTCGTCCCGATCATCTTCGCGCTGGGTGCCCTTGCCCCGACCGCGACCGACGAAGGCTGGGTCGGCCTTGCCAATACCGCGATGTGGGGCGGTCTCAGCGTCGTCGGACTCTATGCCGCGGGCCGGCTGTTCCTGCCGCGCCTGTTCGCGCAGGCGGCCCGGACCAAGAGTCCCGAACTGTTCCTGTCGGCCAGCCTGCTGGTCGTGATCGTCGCCAGTCTCGTCACCACCGCCGCCGGCCTCTCACCGATCGTCGGCGCGCTGCTCGCCGGGCTGCTGATCGCCGAGACGGAATATCACAGCGAGGTCGAAGTCATCACCGCGCCGTTCAAGGGGCTGGCGCTCGGTGTGTTCCTGATCACCGTCGGCATGAGCCTCGATCTCGCGACGATCGCGGACAACTGGCCTCAGCTACTCGGCGCGATCGCCGGGGTGGTGGTGCTGAAGGCTGCGGTGACCGGCGGGTTGTTGTGGTTCAACGGCGTTCGCCCCGGCACGGCGACCGAAACCGGGCTGTTGATGTCCAGTCCGTCCGAAACGACGCTGATCGTGCTGGCCGCCGCGACGCAGGCACAGCTGATCCAGCCATCGACCGCCGCCTTCTGGCAGACCGTCACCGCAATCGGCCTGACGATTACCCCCCTGCTGGCGACGTTGGGCAAGCGCGCGTCGCGACGGATCGAGCATCGCACGGGGACACCGGAGGAAACGCCGGTCGATTCCGCCGCCGCACGCGTGGTCATCATCGGGTTCGGCCGGGTCGGACGGCTGGTCGCCGAAATGCTCAAGACCCATGGCAAACGCTATATCGCGGTCGATTCCGATATCGACAACGTCGCTGCCGCCCGTGCCGAGGGGCATCCCATCCTGTTCGGTGACGTGGCACGGTCGGAACTGGTGGATCGACTGGACCTCGGCCGGGCGTCGGCGCTGGTGCTGACAATGGACGATCCGGTGTTGACCGTACGGCTGACGCGACGGGTGCGGGGCTGGGTGCCGAACCTCACCATCCTCGCCCGCGCCCGTGACGCGACCCATGCGGCGGAACTCTATGCTGCCGGGGTCAGCGATGCCGTGCCCGAAACGCTCGAAAGCTCGCTGCAATTGTCGGAAGCGGTGCTGGTCGATCTCGGCGTCGCGATGGGGCCGGTGATCGCGTCGATCCACGAAAAGCGCGACGAACTGCGCCAGACGATCCGGGAACAGGCCGATCTGGAGCGCGAACCGCGCATCCGCCGCCTGCGCCGGATCGACGATCCGGTCTAGGTTCGAGGAAACTTCGCCAGTCCCGTCGATGCGGGACTGGCGGGAAAGCGTCAGCCGCGGCCGATCAGGCGGCGGGCGATGGCGTCGGCGACATCCGAATGCGGCTTGCCGCTAGCGTCGCTCTCGTCCCACACCTGCACCAGCCGGTCGGGGATACGCGCAATCCGCGCCTCGACCTCGGCCCGGTCGCCTTGGCCGAGATATTCCAGCGCGACGTTGATGATGCCACCGGCGTTGATGACGTAATCCGGCGCGTAGAGGATGCCGCGATCCTGCAGACGCGCGCCATCGCCGGCCGTCGCCAGCTGATTGTTCGCGCCACCGGCCACCGCACGGCACCGCAGCGCCGCGATGGTCGCCTCGTCCAGTACCGCGCCTAGCGCATTCGGGCTGACGATGTCGGCCTCCAGCGTCAGGACCGTCGCCGGGTCGGCGGTCGTCGCCCCCAGCTCGCTCGCCAGCGCTTCGGCGCGCGCTTCGTTGACGTCGGCCAGCGTCAGGACGGCACCGTCCTTTGCCAGCAGCCGGGCAAGTCCGCCGCCGACCGAACCGACGCCCTGCACGGAAACGCGAACGCCCCGCATGTCGTCGCTGCCCAGCGCACGCTTCGCCGCCGCGCGGACACCCAGATAGACACCCATCGCGGTGAACGGCCCCGGGTCGCCACCGGCATTGCCCGCCGCGACCGGCAGGCCCGAGACATATTTGGTCGATCCGGAGATCGTGATCATGTCGGCTTCCGACATGCCGACATCTTCGGCGGTGACATAACGCCCGCCGAGCGATTCGACCGCACGGCCGAACGCGCCAAGCAGTTCGGGCGTCTTGGCGCCGCCCTCGGGTGCCAGCACCACGCCCTTGCCGCCGCCCATCGGCAGGCCAGCCATCGCATTCTTGAAGCTCATGCCGCGCGACAGGCGCAGCGCGTCGGTCACCGCCGCGTCGCTATCGGCATAGCGCCAGAAGCGAACGCCGCCCGCCGCCGGACCCAGCGCGGTCGAATGGACCGCGATAACGCAGCGCAGGCCGGTCTGGTGATCGGAAAAGAGGTGGATGCCCTCGTGATCGTCGAAGTCGGGATAGCCCCAATCGGTCTGCACGGCGGCGGCTCCAGCGCTGTAAGGGTGGGGCGACCGACGGGACTTGAACCCGCAACTTCCGGCATCACAAGCCGGCGCTCTAACCAATTGAACTACGGTCGCCGTGGAGTGGCGCGCTTAGCGGTGCGCTAAGCGCCGGTCAAGCAGTGGCGCAACGATAATCGTTCTGGCAGGAAAATCTTCATGCAAACGCCCCCTGCCCCCGCCCGCCCGTCGCTCGGTTCCGGCTATCCGTCCGAACCGGTCGTCGAGCACATCATGGCCCAGCCCGGCGTACAGCGCGTGCCGAGCGCGAAGCTGTCGCTGTTCATCCGCCGGGCGCTGATCCCCGCCGAGCTGTGCGTCGCGCTGATCGAGCGGATCGACGCCAGGCGACGCCCCTCGACGATCGCTGACGCCAATGGCGATCCGACCTTTCGGACGAGCGAAACCTGCGACCTCGATTCGTCCGATCCGGTGGTGGCGGCGGCAGAATCGTTGATCTTCGACTTTTGCGCGCTGGACCCCGCGCATGGCGAGCCGTTGCAGGGACAGCGCTATGCCGTGGGGCAGGAGTTCAAGGCGCATACCGATTATTTCGATCCGCATGGCGCCGATTTCACCAAATTCTGCTCGGTCGCCGGCAACCGGACCTGGACGGTGATGCTCTATCTCAACGAACCGGGTGCGGGCGGCGCCACGCGGTTCAAGGCGGCCGACAAGATCGTCCAGCCCGAAACCGGCAAGCTGCTCGCGTGGAACAACCTGCAGGCGGATGGCACGCCCAACCCCGCGACGCTGCATCACGGGATGAAGGTGCGCGAGGGCACCAAATATGTCCTGACGAAGTGGTTCCGCGAACGCCCTTGGGGATAAGCGAACGGGCCGCCGGCATCGCTGCCGACGGCCCGCCCTGTCGCTCGTAACCGGATCAGAACTGGGCGGTGATGCCCAGCGAGAATATCCGGCCGAGATCGTAGCGGTTGATATAGACCGGATTGCCGCCGAAATTCTGGCCCTCCGAATAACGCTGGCCGGTCAGGTTGCGGGCCTCGGCCTTCACCTCGAGGTTCGCGCCGGCGACTTCGAAGCCCTGCCGGGCGACGAGGTCGAGGCGGATGCCGGGACGCTCGACGATGTCGGGCTGGAACCCCTGCCCCGACAGGTTCGACGGACCACGGTTCGTCACGCGATCGCTGGCATAGTTGAACAGCAAGGTCAGCTGCGACAGGTTGGCGGTATCCTCCAGGCCCACCTGTACGTTGACCAGATGGTCCGACTGGCCGGTCAACGGTGCACCATCGCGGAACAGCAGGTTGGCACGACCGAAGCCGGCCGCGCAACCGCCGATCCCCGGCGAACCGAGCGCCGCCGCCGGGTTGGGCACGCAGCTGCCGTCCGCCGTGATCTGTGACTGGGTGTAGGTATAGTTGGCCAGCAGCAGCAGGCGACGCGTCGCGAAGAAATTGCCGAGGCTTTCGAGCGGAATATATTTCTGCGCCTCGACCTCGCCGCCCCACAATGTCGCCTTGGGCAGATAGGTGAAGCCGGTCTGCAACGTCGCGTCAGGGCTGGGGTAGAAGCCGGCCTGTTCGATCGGGCGATCGATCCGCTTGTAGAAACCAGCCGCCGTGAAGCGCTGATCGCGACCGAAGAACCATTCGTAGCGCGCTTCGAGGTTCCACAACTCGGAATCACGCAGGTTCGGGTTACCGAAGAACAGGCGATCCGAGTCCGGGTCCCGGAACTGCTGCGGTGCCAATTCACGGAACTGCGGGCGCGAGATCGTCTTCGCGCCGCTCACCCGCGCCTGCATGTCCGACGCGAAGTTCCACGTCAGCGTGCCGGCCGGTAGCCAATAGCCGTTCTTGAGGATCGTCGACGGATTGCCGATCGGCGTCACTTCCTCGCGCGCCGTTTCATAGCGCACGCCGGCGACCGCACGCAGACCGTCGCTGACCTCGGCTTCCGCCTGCACATAACCGGCATGGATTTCGAGGCCGGCGTCATAGGCATAGGCGCCGTTCTGTGTGTTGAACTGCAGCTGGATCGTGCAGGCACCCGCCCCGCGCTGCGGACAGGCATTGAACAGCGAGTCCGGCGACAGCAGATAGTCGGGACGCAGCAGGTTGTTGGGGAAGCCCGGCGCAGTGCCCGCGCCATCGCTGGTCTGGTAGTTGAACTGAAGCCGGCGCGAATTACGGTCGGTGTTCGAATAGAAATAGCCGGTCGACAGCGTGATCGGCCGATCGGTCGGCAGCTTGTACGCAAGGTCGGCCTGACCGGTGTAGAGATTCTCGTCCAGTTCGCTGAACACGACGCTGGCGAAGGGCGAGAAGCGCTGCGTGACCTGATAGGCGCCGTTGCAGTTGAACCCGCGTGAGAAGGGTGCGCCGTCGGTGGTGATCGGATAGCCGTTGGTCGTGCGGTTCGAGCAGAGATAGTCGAACTGCCGCTCATAGGGCGCATTGCGCTTCGAGTTGGCGAAGGCACCGCGCGCGTCGAACTTCAACGCGTCGGTCAACTTAAACTCGCCGACCAGCTGCGTCTCGATCAGCTGGCGTTCGAACCAGTTGGTATTCTGTTGCAGGCGCAAGCCGCTGAAATTGTTGTACGCTTCCGATCCGGCGAGCCGCCCCTGCTTCAGCGTGTCGTGGATATACACGTTGGTCCAGCGGATCGTATTGTCATTGAATTCATAACCCAGCCCGACCAGCGCGTTGGCGACGATGCGGTTGTCGGTCAGCACGGTGCGGAAATCGTTGCGGATCGTGCCGTTCTCGCTGACGCTGTCCTGCTGGATCGCGTCGCGCGTGCGGAAGGTGTTGGACAGGCCGAGCGAGGCGATGACGCCCAGCCGGTCGCTGCCGACGTCGAACACCGACCCGCCCGAAATCTCACCCGACAGGTTCGCCGGCAGCTGGTTGTTGACCTGCAGCAGCGTCGTGCGCGCATTGTTCAACTGCGCGACCTGATCCGCAGTGAAGATACCCGATCCCTGATCCGCGTTGCGGATGAAGGCGGGAACGCCGCGCGTGCCGTCGTCATAGCCCAGCCAGTCGGACTTGCCGCCGGCATAGACATAGCCCAGTTCGCTGGTCGTCACCGTATCGGCAGCGATCGACCCGCCGATCGACAGGAAGTTCTTCTTCGGGATCGCCTTCGACGTCAGGTTGATGACGCCGCCGCCGAATTCGCCGGGGAAGTTGACCGAATAGGTCTTCTGCACCAGCGCCGAGCCGACGATCGAGGTCGGGAAGATGTCCAGCGGGACCGAGCGGCGCAGCGGTTCGGGGCTGGGCAGCGGCGATCCGTTGAGCAGCGACGATGAATAGCGGTCGCCGAGACCACGGACATAGACGAAGCCACCGCCGACGACCGACAGACCGGTGACGCGGGTCAGCGCGCCGGCAATGTCACCGTCGCCGGTACGGGCGATATCGGCTTCCGACAGCACCGACACGATCTGCGGCGTGGCGCGGACGACGTTCGGGATGTTGCGACCGACAACGACGATTTCCTCCGCCGCCGATTCGTCGAAGCCGGGCGAGGAGACTTCGGCCGGGGCGTCGGTCGTCGTGCCGTCCTGCGGCGTGGCGACCGGGTCGGGCTGGGTTCCGGTCTGCACGACCGGCGGGGTCGATGCCGTCGGGGCCGGCGCGGTCTGCGCCAGCACGGCCGGCGCGACCAGTTGCGATGTCAGGAGTAGGAGCGTTGCATAGGCGCGGCGGTGCTGCATGACCGGGGATCCACCTGTTCAAGTCGTAAAGAGCGAATGCCGGGACGGGCGTATCGGCCCGCCCCGGCATCGGCGTGTCATCGCTTGGGCGCGATGCTGTCGCGGATCAGCGCCCGTTGCAGGCGAAGTAGACCGAGCTGAACGCCGGCGGGCCGAACTCCTGCGGACCGCCATTGTCGGTCGGGCCGGTATTGGCCGCGCGGATCGTCGACCGGTCGCTGGTTCCCGCCACGAGGTTGAGGCACGGCACGTCCGAGCGCGACTTCACGATGCCGTTGACGTAGCGCATGTCCGAACCGCCACGCTGGCGGATCGCGGCCGGCGCAAGCGCGGTCTGGATGAAGGTGAAGTTGGCGTAGGTCGAGAAGGTCCGCGGCAGCAGGTCTTCACCACCGTTCGAGTCGATTTCGGTCGAGAACGAGTCGGCAGTCGCGCCGAGCACACGCTGCGCCGCGATCATGAACTGCATGAAGCCGCGATAGCCGTTGTCGATGTCGAAGCCGTCATCGTCCGCACCGGTAATCGCAATGTACTTCAGGTTGGTCGTGCCACCGAAGATTTCGATGCCGTCATCGGCCGAGTTGTGGCTCTGGATATGATCCAGCACGGTGCCGGTCCCGGTACCGCCGAGCGTCAGACCCTGCAGTTCGTTGCCGTCGCTGATCGCGATGCCCGAATAGCGGATCTGGACATAGGACATCTGCCCCGAATTGTCGGCAGCGTTCGGGCCACCATAGAAGCGGCCGGTCACGCCTTCGATCGCCTGCTGACAGGTCGTCGACGATCCGGCAGCGTTGTTCGGTCCGGTGCCGGTCGCGCAGACCGCGGTCGGCGCGCGGCCGAGCAGGATGATGCCACCCCACTGACCTTGGGTCGCGTCGGAAACGCCATTGTTGGCGAGGTTCTGCTGCGACGTGAAAACGATCGGCGCGTCACGGGTCCCGATCGCAACCAGCTTCGACCCGCGATTGACGAGCAGCAGGTCGTTGGTCACCTCGGTCGAGTCAGCGGCGATCACGGCACCGGCCGCGATGGTCAACGTCGCACCGGTCCCGCCCGTCGAACCCAGGTCGGTCCCGACTTCGGTCTGACCGCGCAGGCGATACACGACACCGGCGATCTTCGGCAGCGAAAGGTTGGCCGTGATAGCTTCCGGCAGTCGGCACAGGCGATAGGACGGAGCCGACGCGCCGCTCGGCGTCACGGTGCCGTCGTCCAGCGTGCCGGTCGGGCATACCGACGTTGCCGCGGCATAGGTGCCGATCGACGGGACCGCGGTGCAGCGTGCGCCCGAACCGCCGAATTCGGCCGAGGTCGAGTTGCAGGTCCAGCCCTGGAACGCGGTATCGGTCGGGCCGTTGAGCGCGCCGACATAGTTGGTGCTGGTGAAGAAGCTGTTGATCGTCGACGGATCGGTCGCGGTGGTCAGCGACGCGCTGCCGACCGGATACACACCGTTGACGGCAGAGCCGACGCCGTTGACGTTGTTGTTCGTGCCGGCGTTGACGATCGCCAGCTGCTCCTCCGACGTAATCGTGACGCCGCTCTGTGTCGTCGCGGCGGCGAACTGCGCTGCGGTGATCGCGCTCGGCGTGGCCGACGGCGTCGGGGTCGGCGTGGGAGCCGGCGCGGGGACGGTCACGTTGATGCTGCCGGCACCCGGCGAGGCGACGCCGTCGGCGCCGCTGCACCCGGCGAGCGCGGCACAGGCCGTCGACGCCATGAGAATAAAGCCGATGCGCTTGCTGCTGGCCATCACCGAAGAACTCCCGAAACCTGGTTGTCGTTATGCGGGCGCATTGACCCGGCGACCGGCCAAGGTTCCCCCCTCGGCCGGTCCACAACCGCCCGTTAGGCGCGCTGGATGACGGGACCGTGCGATTCGCATGAAGTTTTGGAGACGTTACGGTTTCGGTTTTGTGACAGCGTGCCGAAGGTCGATGGTCGCCTGCGTCGCAGTCCAGGCCGGATACGGGCGCGCACCTTCTCCAGCGGTCGCACGAAGGAGCAGGACCCCGGATCACGTCCGGTGACGCAGAAGGGCGATCGATTGTAAAAGTCGATCTACATGCAGCGAGCCGTCACCCCAGCGAAGGCTGGGGTCTCGAGCGGCTCCTGCTGCGCACTGTTACCGGGATATCCCAGCCTCTGCCGGGATAACGCCGGGTTCGACAGGGATGAACCTCAGCCCGGCACCGCAAACAGGCAGAATCAGAAACGGCCGCCCGGCACAGCGCCTCTGATCGGAGGTCGAAGTGCCGGACGGCCGTTGATCTGGTGGGCGCGACAGGGATTGAACCTGTGACCCCACCCGTGTGAAGGGTGTGCTCTACCGCTGAGCTACGCGCCCGGAAACCCGGAGGCCGGCTCCCTAAAGGGGTCCGGCCACGGTGTCCAGAACTTAATTCACCGAATCCTTCAGGCCCTTGCCGGCCTTGAACTTCGGCTGCGACGACGCCTTGATCGTCATCGGTTCACCGGTACGCGGATTGCGGCCGGTCGACGCCTTGCGCTTCGATACCGAAAACGTGCCGAATCCGACGAGGCGCACTTCGTCGCCCTTCTTGAGCGCCGCCGAGATGACGTCGAAAACCGCTTCGACCGCCTTCATCGCATCGCCGCGGGTAAGCCCCGAATGGTCGGCGACCTGCCCGATCAGCTCCTGCTTGTTCATCCCGTGGAACCCCCTTCAACCTTATAACGATATGGAAAACCCGAAAGCGGCAATAAGGCCGCTCGAACGCGGGCTGTCAAAGCAAATTGGACGCAGGAGCGCAATCCGGTGCTTTGCACTTCGTCGTCCGGGAAACGCACACCGACGAGCGGCGGGGCGACCAGAGGCCGCCCCACGCATCCTCAATGCGGGCGCGACTCGCCGATCCCCGGAACCGGCACCGGCGGTTGCGCCGCCAGATCGTCCGCCTCGGTCCAGTCGATCGCGGTCAGCGGCTCGGTCAGCGCGAGACGGAGCACCTCGTCGACATGGGCGACCGGAATGATCTCCAGCCCCGACCGGATATTGGCCGGGATTTCCGCCAGATCCTTCTCGTTCTCGATCGGGATCAGCACCGTCTTGATCCCGCCGCGCAGCGCCGCGAGCAGCTTTTCCTTGAGGCCCCCGATCGGCAGCACCCGACCGCGCAGCGTCACCTCACCGGTCATCGCCACCTCGCGCCGCACCGGAACGCCGGTCAGCGTCGACACGATCGACGTGACCAGCCCGATGCCCGCCGACGGACCGTCCTTCGGCACCGCGCCTTCGGGCAGGTGGATATGCACGTCCTTGCGATGGAACAGGCTGGGCTTGATGCCATAGCCGGGCGAGCGCGCCTTGACGTAGCTCCATGCCGCCTCGACCGATTCCTTCATCACGTCGCCCAGCTTGCCGGTCGTCTTGACCGACCCCTTGCCCGGCACCGTCACGCTCTCGATCGTCAGCAATTCGCCGCCGACTTCGGTCCAGGCAAGGCCGGTCACCGCACCGATCTGATGCTCCTCCTCGCCGACCCCGAAGCGGTATTTGCGAACGCCGGCAAACTCGGACAGGTTTTCCGGGGTCACCGTAACCGAGGTCGCCTTCCCCTCAAGGATGCGCCGCAGCGCCTTGCGGGCGAGCTTCGCGATCTCGCGCTCCAGCGTGCGGACACCCGCTTCACGGGTATAGAAGCGGATCAGGTCGCGCAGGCCGTCCTGGGTCAGTTCGAACTCGCCGGGCTTCAACCCGTGCGCATCGACCTGCTTGGCGACCAGATGCCGTTCGGCGATCTCGACCTTCTCGTCTTCGGTATAGCCCTCCAGCCGGATGATCTCCATCCGGTCGAGCAGCGGCTGCGGCAGGTTCAGCGTGTTGGCGGTGCACACGAACATCACGTCCGACAGATCGATATCGATCTCCAGATAGTGATCGTTGAACTTCGCATTCTGTTCGGGGTCGAGCACTTCGAGCAGCGCCGATGCCGGATCGCCGCGGAAATCCTGACCCAGCTTGTCGATTTCGTCGAGCAGGAACAGCGGATTCGACGCACCGGCCTTTTTCAGATTGGTGACGATCTTGCCCGGCAACGACCCGATATAGGTCCGGCGATGGCCGCGAATCTCGGCTTCGTCGCGCACGCCGCCCAGCGACTGGCGGATGAACTCGCGGCCGGTCGCCTTGGCGATCGACTTGCCCAGACTCGTCTTGCCGACGCCCGGCGGGCCGACGAGGCACAGGATCGGACCTTTCAGCTTGTTGGTCCGGGCCTGCACCGCCAGATATTCGACGATCCGGTCCTTGACCTTCTCCAGCGCATAATGGTCCTGATCCAGCACGCCCTGCGCGACCGCGATGTCCTTCTTCAGCTTCGACTTCTTGCCCCAGGGCAGGCCCAGCAGCACGTCGAGATAATTTCGCACGACGGTCGCCTCGGCGCTCATCGGCGCCATGGTCTTGAGCTTCTTCAGCTCGGCCGTCGCCTTGGTCCGCGCTTCCTTGCTGAGCTTCAGCGTCGCGATCTTCTGCGTCAGCTCGGCGATCTCGTCGCCATCGCCATCCTCGCCCTCGTTGCCGAGTTCGCGCTGGATCGCCTTCAACTGCTCGTTCAGATAATATTCGCGCTGCGTCTTCTCCATCTGACGCTTTACGCGGCTGCGGATCTTCTTCTCGACCTGCAGCACGCCCAGTTCGCCTTCCATGAACGCGAACACCATCTCCAGCCGCTTGTGCGGATCGGCCTCGACCAGCAGCGCCTGCTTGTCGGCGACCTTGACCGCGATATTGCCCGCGACCGCATCGGCAAGGCGCGAGGGATCGTCCAGCTCGGACAGCTGTACCGCGGTTTCCGCCGGCAGCTTCTTGTTGAGCTTGGCGTAATTCTCGAACTGGTCGACGACCGACCGCATCAGCGCCTTCAACTCGGCGCTCGGCTGCACGCCCGCCTCGGCGACGCGTTCCTCCATGCCTTCATCGGCATCTTCCAGCGTCGTGTCGCCCGCTTCGGTCGGCGTAACGGTCGCAACCAGATAATTGTCGACCGATTCGAGTTCGGTCAGCGTGGCGCGCGCCTTGCCCGACACCAGCACGCGGACCGTGCCGTCGGGCAGCTTGAGCATCTGCATCACCTCGGCCGAAACGCCGACATCATACAGATCGTCGCGCGCGGGATCGTCCTCGCCCGGGTCGAGCTGCGCCACGAGGAAGATTTCCTTCGATCCGGCCATCGCCGCTTCGAGTGCAGCGACCGACTTGTCGCGCCCGACGAACAGCGGCACGATCATATGCGGAAACACGACAATATCGCGCAGCGGCAGCACCGGCAGCTTCAGCGGCTCGGACGAAACGGAATTGGTATTCTCGGACATGGACACTCCACGACCCGGCCGAAGCGCCGGACCCACGACCTTATATGGTGGCAATTGCCGCGCCATCAATCTCCGTTCGCAGGCCGACTGACCCATGGCGGTATCCTTGGCGCTCGCACTGGCCGCCGCGTTGCAGGCGACCCCGGCCGAAACCGGATCGCAGGTGCACCCGATGACGCTGCGGTCCGGCGGGCCGATCGCGCCCGATCGCGCGGCGCTGCGACTGGCGCATGTCGATCTGGCGATCGAAGCGCTGCCGGCGCGGCGGATGCTGTCGGCGCGCGCGAGGTTGACGCTGGCCGCCGGTGCCGCGGTTCCCCGCATTCCGATCGACCTCGACGATGCGCTGGCGGTGCGATCGATCCGCGTCGACGGTCGCACGATCGAGCGCACCCGCTGGCGTCAGGGCAGCGGACAGGTTGTCATCGACACTCCCCTCGCCGCCGGCCAGCGGGCGGTGGTGGAGATCGTCTATGCCGGCAGCCCTCATGTCGCGAAGCGCGCGCCATGGGACGACGGCTTCGTCTGGAGCGAATGGCAGGGCAAGCCATGGTTCGGCACGACCGCGCAGGATACCGGCTGCGACCTCTGGTGGCCGTGCCTCGACTTCCCCACCGGCGAGCCTGGCGCCGTCGACCTGCACCTGACGGTCCCCGCCGGACTGTCCGCGCCGGCCAATGGCGTGCTGCGTGGCATCGACCGGCTGGCGGACGGCCGAACCACCTGGCACTGGCGCGCCGGGCCGACCAATCCCTATGCACTGGCGATCAGCGTCGGGCCGTATCGCGAGATCAAGGGCGAATATCGCAGCCGCTTCGGCAACGTCATCCCGCTGCACTTCTGGCATCTGGAGGGGAAGGACGAACAGGCCAAGCAGCTGTTCGCCGAATTCGCACCGACGCTCGACTTCTTCGAATCGACCATCGGCCCCTACCCGTTCGCCGACGAGAAGGTCGGGCTGGTCGAGACGCCGTATCTCGGCATGGAGCATCAGACGATCAACGCCTATGGCAATGGCTACAAGCCTGCGCCCGAAGGCTTCGACTGGCTGCTGCAGCATGAATTCAGCCATGAATGGTTCGGCAACCAGATGACCGCCGCCGACTGGGACGATTTCTGGCTGCACGAGGCGTTCGCGTCCTACATGCAGCCGCTCTACGGCAAATGGCGCGAGGGCGATGCGCGCTATTTGTCGATGCTGCTGATCCAGCGGCAGCGGGTCGCCAATCGCGCGCCGATCGTGTCGGGCAAATCGCTGACCACCCGTGAGGTGAATGGCGATACCGGCCCCGGCACCGATGTCTATTTCAAGGGCGCGTGGATGCTGCACAGCCTGCGCCATCTGATCGGCGACCGCGCGTTCTTCGCGGCGACCCGGCGGCTGGTCTATGGCCGCCCCGATCCAAACCCCGGCAATTTCACGCCGCGCTTCGCCACCACCCGCGATTTCGAAGCGGCGGTCGCGCAGGAATCGGGCGTGGATCTGGGCTGGTTCTTCGACGTCTATCTGCGGCAGGCGGCGTTGCCCGACCTGATCGAACAGCGCAGCGATAGCGCGCTTACCCTGCGCTGGCAGGTACCGGGCGACGGTCCCTTCCCGCTGCCCGTCGAGTTGGAGGTGGACGGCGTGCTCCAGACCGTCCCGATGACCGGTGGATCGGGCAGCATCGCGGTGCGGCCCGACGCGCATATCGTCATCGACCCGATGGCGCGACTGTTGCGGCGGTCGCTGGCAATCGAACGGATGCAGGCGCCGCGCGTTGCCACCCCATGACCCAGCTTTCCAGACGCGCCGCCGAAATGGCCGCGACCTTCATGATCGGCGACGGGCTGCTCGGCCTGTTGCAGCCCAAGCGCCACGTCGCGCTATGGCAGGAACAGGCAGGCGGCGCGGAGTGGCTCGTCCGGCCCTTTGTCGGTCGTCCCGCCCTGCGCCGCACCTATGCTTTGCTTCAGATCGCCGCGGGACTGGCGCTTGCCGCCCGGCAGCGGCCGACGGACAGACAGCCGGACGATCGTCCGGCGCCCGGTTCAGCCGTCGATGGCGTCGATCCAGTCGGGTAGCGCAGCCAGGTCGGGCAATTGCCGGAACCGGGGATGGTTGATCGGCGGCTCACCCGATTCATGCGCCCATGCCAGCGGTTGCGGGACATAGGCGGCCCATGCCCCGGCGGAGAGCGCAGGCAGGACATCGGACCGCATCGAATCGCCAGCCATCACCGCCCGCTCGGCGGCGACGCCATAGCGATCGAACAGTCGCGCGAAGGTCTCGGTCGTCTTGTCGCTGACGATCTCGATTCCGGCAAAACGGTCGCCCAGACCGGATGCGGCCAGTTTCGCTTCCTGATGCAGCAGATCGCCCTTCGTCACCAGCACCAGCCGTCCGCGTTCGGCGAGCGCGTCCAGCGTTCCCTCGATCCCGTGGAGCAGTTCCACCGGGTGCGCCAGCAACCGCCGCCCGGCGGCCAGCAGATCGGCGATCACCCCGCTCGGCAACCGCTCCCCGCCCAGTTCGAGCGCGGTTTCGATCATCGACAGGGTGAACCCTTTGGCGCCATAACCATAGAGCTTCAGGTTGCGCGCCTCACACGCGTCCAGCGTCTCCAGCGCGACATCGGCCGCCGCGAACGGGCGAAGCATCGCGGTGAAGGCGTGATGCGCCTCCTCGAAATGGCGCATATTGTGCCAGAGCGTGTCGTCGGCATCGAGGCAGATAAGATCGATCGGCATGGGGATGCGATAGCGCGTGAAGGCACGCCAGGAAACCGGCCGCACGTTCGTCATTCCGGCGTAGGCCGGAATCCATTGTGTCGGGTGTTCTCGATAGAGGTGCTACGTCCCGTATCCATGGATTCCGGCCTACGCCGGAATGACGACGGCCTGTTGGCTGGTGCATCAGAACGCAAAACGGGCGCCGGTTGCCCGACGCCCGCTTTCTTCAAACGAAAGGCTCGACAGCCTACGCCGCGTCGCCCGCCTTCTTCTTCTCGGCATAGACGCGGACCGGTTCCTTGCGGCCCTCGATCACGTCCTTGTCGACGACCACCTCGTCCACGCCGTCCATCGACGGCAGGTCGAACATCGTGTCGAGCAGGATGCCTTCGAGGATCGAGCGAAGCCCGCGCGCGCCGGTCTTGCGTTCGATCGCCCGCTTGGACACCGACACCAGCGCTTCCTCGTTGAAGCCGAGCTTCACGCCCTCCATGTCGAACAGCTTCTGATACTGTTTGACCAGCGCGTTCTTCGGCTCCGTCAGGATCTTGATAAGCGCGGCCACGTCGAGATCCTCGAGCGTCGCGATCACCGGCAGACGGCCGACGAATTCGGGGATCAGGCCGAACTTGAGCAGATCTTCCGGCTCGGTCTGGCGCAGCACTTCACCGGTGCGGCGTTCCTCCGGTGCGGCGACATAGGCACCGAAGCCGATCGACTTGCCCTGCAGACGATCCGCGATGATCTTCTCCAGCCCCGCGAACGCGCCACCGCAGATGAACAGGATGTTCGTCGTGTCGACCTGCAGGAATTCCTGCTGCGGATGCTTGCGCCCACCCTGCGGCGGCACCGACGCGGTCGTGCCTTCCATCAGCTTGAGCAGCGCCTGCTGCACGCCTTCACCCGACACGTCCCGGGTGATCGACGGGTTCTCCGCCTTGCGGCTGATCTTGTCGATCTCGTCGATATAGACGATCCCGCGCTGCGCCCGCTCGACATTATAGTCGGATGCCTGGAGCAGCTTGAGGATGATGTTCTCGACATCCTCACCGACATAGCCGGCTTCGGTCAGCGTCGTCGCATCGGCCATGGTGAACGGCACGTCGAGGATGCGCGCCAGCGTCTGCGCCAGCAACGTCTTGCCGCAGCCGGTCGGACCGACGAGCAGGATGTTCGACTTCGCCAGTTCGACGTCGGCGCCCTTCTGGCCGTGGTTCAACCGCTTGTAATGGTTGTGCACCGCGACCGACAGCACGCGCTTGGCCTGCTTCTGCCCGATGACATAGTCATCCAGCACGTTGCAGATTT
This sequence comes from Sphingomonas paucimobilis, assembly GCA_036946325.1. GTDB lineage: Bacteria > Pseudomonadota > Alphaproteobacteria > Sphingomonadales > Sphingomonadaceae > Sphingomonas > Sphingomonas paucimobilis_A. Next base: position 600,176 of record JAQIJL010000001.1, on the reverse strand, counting down.
CCTGCGGCGTCGGGACCCCGCCATCCTTCTTGGCGACCAGTGCCGACTTCGTTTCCTCGCGGATGATGTCGTTGCACAGTTCGACGCATTCGTCGCAGATGAACACGGTCGGACCCGCGATCAGCTTGCGCACCTCGTGCTGCGACTTGCCGCAGAACGAGCAGTACAGGGTGCTCTTGGAGTCGCCGCCGCTGAGCTTCGTCATTCAAATCATCTCCCGCGCCGCTATGGCACGTCTTTGCGCCTGTCAGGATACACACAGGCTTGTATCCGGCAATGCATTAAAAGTTTACCCGCCCGAGCCGCCGGATAGGCCGTCGGGCGGGGCAAGCGCCTATGCGGCCGGGGTCGCCTCTTCCGGCGCGCCCGGACGCTTGTCGAACACCTGATCGACCAGACCGAACGCCTTGGCTTCGTCGGCTTCGAGGAAGGTGTCGCGGTCCATCGCCCGCTCGATCTCCTCCAGCGGCTTGCCGGTGTACTTCACGTACAGCGCGTTCATCCGATCCTTGATGCGCTGGATTTCCTTGGCCTGGATCTGGATGTCCGACGCCATGCCCTGCGCACCGCCCGAGGGCTGGTGGATCATGATGCGGGCGTTGGTCAGCGCGACGCGCATGCCCGGCTCACCGGCCGCCAGCAGGAAGCTGCCCATCGACGCCGCCTGCCCGATGCACACCGTGCCGACGCGCGGACGGATATACTGCATCGTGTCGTGGATCGCCATGCCGGCCGTCACCACCCCGCCCGGCGAGTTGATGTACATCCAGATGTCCTTCTTCGGATTTTCCGATTCGAGGAACAGCAGCTGCGCGGTGATGAGCGACGCCATATGGTCCTCGACACCGCCGGTCACGAACACGATCCGCTCACGCAACAGGCGCGAATAGATGTCGAAGCTGCGCTCCCCGCGGCTCGACTGTTCGATGACGATGGGGACGAGGCCGTCGTGAATATCTAGCATTGGGTTCCCGCTGAGTAGGTTTCGATGCCCTACATCGGCGCTCCCGACTGACCGCGCAAGGGGCCAGCGCATCGCTACGCCGCCGGAATGATGGTTATCGCGCGCTCGGCGCTCCGCCCGGTGCCGGATAGGCGAGATAGGCCAGCCGCCGCACCTCCCGCCGCCCGCGCACGACCGTGTCGAGGATCAGGCCGGAAAACAGGCAGAGCGAGGCGAGGATGACCAGTCCGGTCGCGAGGATCGCTGTCGGGAATCGCGGCACCAGCCCGGTATGCAGATAGGTGATGACGATCGGCACCGCGAGCAGGACCGCGATCAGCGCCAGCAACAGCCCGATCGCGCCGAAGAACCACAAGGGCCGCTCGATCCGGTACAGGGTGGCGATCGTCCGCGCGATGCGGAAGCCGTCGCCATAGGTCGACAGCTTCGATGCCGACCCCTCCGGCCGGGCGAAATAGCGGGTCGTGACCTCCGCCACCGGCATGCGCAGTTCGAGCGCGTGGACGCTGATCTCGGTCTCGATCTCGAACCCCGCCGACAGCGACGGAAAACTCTTCACGAATCGCCGCGAGAACACGCGATAGCCCGACAGGATGTCGGTGAAGCTGCGCCCGAACAGCCGCGCCAGCATCCCCGTCAGCATGACATTGCCGAACCGATGCCCCCGCCGATACGCCAGCGCCGCCTCGCTCACCCGCTGCCCGACCACCATGTCGAGCTGTTCGTCGATCAGCCGCGCGACCAGCTCCGGGGCGGCTGCCGCGTCATAGGTCGCGTCGCCATCGGCCATGACATAGATGTCGGCATCGACATCGGCGAACATCCGCCGCACCACCGCGCCCTTGCCCTGAATGCGCTCGCTGCGCACGATCGCCCCGGCTGCGCGCGCGACCTCGATCGTCCGGTCCGACGAGTTGTTGTCGTACACATAGATGGTCGCATCGGGCAGCGCCGCGCGAAACCCCGCGACGGTCGCGCCGATCGCGGCTTCTTCATTGTAGCAGGGCAGCAGGACGGCGATGGTCGTGGACATCACCCGCGTACAACACCGGACGCCGCCGAAAGCAAGCGCCCGACATGCAAAGGCCGTCCGCTCCCCATGGAAGCGGACGGCCCTTTGCCTGTCGGGATCGAACGATCAGCCTTCGCTGGCTTCGGTCTCGACCTTCTTCTTGGCGCGCGGCTTCTTGGCCGGGGCCGGAGCGGCCTCGCCCTCGGCCGTTTCCGCCGGAGCGGCTTCCGCCTTCTTGGCCGGAGCCTTCTTCGCCGGTGCCTTCTTCTTCGGCGCCTCGGCTTCCGCCTCCGCTTCGCCTTCCGCCGGTGCTTCGGCGGCCGGCTTGGCCTTCGCAGCCTTCTTCACCGGCTTCGCATGGTCATGGTCGTGATCGTGGTTGCAGTCCGGGCCGTGCACATGCGGCACCGCGCCTTCCTCGCTCTCGATCGCCGCTTCCAGTTCCTCGCGCGTCACTTCGCGGTCGGTGATCTCGGCCTTCTCGAACAGGAAGTCGACGACCTTGTCCTCGTACAGCGGGGCACGCAGCTGCGCGGCGGCCATCGGCTCCTGCTGGACATACTGGATGAAGCGCTGGCGATCTTCCGGACCGTACTGCTGCGCGGCCTGCATGATCAGGCGCTGCATTTCCTGCTGGCTGACCTCGATGCCGTTCTTCTGGCCGATCTCCGACAGGAGCAGGCCCAGGCGAACGCGGCGCACCGCGATCTGGCGGTAGTCGTCACGCTCGGCTTCCAGCTCGGCACGCGCCGCTTCCGGATCGGCTTCGTGGCCGGCTTCGTGCTGCAGCTGCGCCCAGATCTGGTCGAACTCGGCCTCGACCATCGACGGCGGAACGTCGAAATCATGACCTGCGGCCAGCTGGTCGAGCAGCTTGCGCTTCATGTGGGTGCGGGTCAGGCCGTTCAGTTCCTGCTCGATCTGCCCCTTGATCAGGCCGCGCAGCTGCTCGAGGCTTTCCAGACCCAGCGACTTGGCGAACTCGTCGTCCGGGCCGCCTTCGGCCGGCACCTTCACATCGGTGATCTTCAGGTCGAAGGTCGCGGCCTTGCCCTTCAGGTTTTCGGCCTGATAGTCGTCGGGGAAGGTGACGTTGATCGTCTTCTCGTCGCCCTTTTTCACGCCGACCAGCTGGTCCTCGAAGCCGGGGATCAGACGGCCCGAACCGATTTCGATCGCCATGCCCTCGCCGGTGCCGCCGTCGAACGCGACGTCGTCGACCTTGCCGACGAAATCCATCACGACCAGATCGCCGGTGGCGGCTTCATGGCCTTCCTCGGCATCGTCGTGACGCTTGTTGTTGCTGGCGAGCTGTTCGAGCTGCTGGTCGACGATCGCCTCATCGGCCAGAACGGTCAGCCGCTCCAGCTTCAGATCGTCGATCGCGGGCGCCGGCACGTCGGGCAGCACTTCGAGCGACACGGTCACCGCCGCGTCCTTGCCCGGGGCATATTCGCCTTCCAGCGATACCTGCGGCGCGGTGGCGGGGCGTAGCTTTTGCTCGGCGATCAGCGTCTGGATACCGTCCTGGATCGAGCTGTTCAGCGCGTCCTGCGACAGCGCTTCGCCGTGCATCTTGCGGATCAGGTTCGCGGGCACCTTGCCGGGGCGGAAGCCGGGCATCTTCACGGTCGGCGCAACGCGCTTCACTTCGGCATCGACCTTCGCGTCGATATCGGCAGCGGTGATGGTCAGCGTGTAGGCGCGCTTGAGGCCCTCGTTCAACGTCTCGACAGTCTGCATTCTCACGGCTTTCGTCAAAAGAATCGAATGGAGCGGCTCCAGCTTCGACAGGCGCTGGCGGCGTCACTGGTGCGGGCGAAGGGAGTCGAACCCCCACATCTTTCGATACTGGAACCTAAATCCAGCGCGTCTACCAGTTCCGCCACGCCCGCCGAGCGGACGCCGCCGGCACGGGCGCGTCTATAGCAGTCGTGCGCGCCGGGGCAAGTCGCCACGCTTCGCAGAGTTGCATGGCGTCCGCAACCGCCAAGCGCGGCGGACGTTGGAGGACGTGAAGGAGAGACATTCCATGCCCGTCGAACCGCCGATCCCCGCCGAAACGCCCGCGCCCGAACCGGGCGTCGCGCCGACAACCCCGCCGCCCGAACATCCGGCGCCGCAGACCGAACCCGGCCAGCCGACCGCGCCCCCACCGGAGATCGACGTACCCGGACCCGATATCGACATACCCAGCCCCATGCCCGGCGGCGATCCGGGCGTGACGCCCGTCCCCGGCCAGCCCGTGATGGAAGGAAACTGACATGAGCGACCGCGATCGCAGCATCCATCCCGACAGCGCTCCGCAGGACGATACCGATCGCCGCAGCGACATCGAACGGGCGGTCGATACCGTCAATGGCGATGTCGAGCGCGGCGGGACCGACAGCGGCGCAACCTCGCCGACCGAACCGACCGTGTCGCCGGACACGGCGGGCGGTTCGGGCGGCGTGGTGCGCAATCAGGAGGGCGACGGGCAGTAGGTCTGCTCCCAATACGTCATCGCAGCGAAGGCTGGGATCTTCCCGTTACAGGGCGGCGCGAGAACCGCGGGAGACCCCAGCCTTCGCTGGGGTGACGTCGAGAGTTCCCTTACTTCACAACCCGCCGCGCGGTGATGACCTTCACCGGGGCGGCGGGCATTTCGCCCTTGAACGCGCCGTTGCTCGCCTTCGCCGGATCGACCGGCGTATCGAGGATTTTCAACAGCACGTCGCGGCCATCAACGATGCGCGCAAAGGCGGCATAGCCCTGCCCGTCTGCCGGCACGCCCGGCGCGGCATCCAGTGCACGGCGCTGGTCCCCGACCGAAATGGTGAACTCGCCCCGCGCCGTGCCCAAGCCCAGCCGTGCGACGGACAGCGTGCCATCGGTATGCGACAGCCCCGTCTGCGTTGTCGGTTCATGCTTGATCGGCGGCAGCATCTTCTTCGCGTCGGTAAGCGGCCCGAACTGGACGAAGCCGAATTCCGGCCCGACCTTCACGATGCGATAGAAGCCGACGCCGTCGAGCCGCTTCTGGTCGACATAGCGCAGGAAATTGGCGGCGGTGATCGGCGCGCGCTTCGCCTCGACCTCGACGGTCAGGGTGCCCGCGGTGGTGACGATCGTGACGCGCGGCAGCGGCGGTTCGGCGGCCGGTTGGGGCACCGGCGTCTGCGCCCATGCCGGCCCGGCACATGCCAGCGCCACCAGCAGCGCGCGCCTCGTCGTCTTCATCATCCCAGCGCCTTCTTGAGCAGATCGTTGACGACGCCCGGATTGGCCTTGCCGCCCATCGCCTTCATCGTCTGACCGACGAAGAAGCCGAACAGCTTGTCCTTGCCGCCGCGATAGTCGGCGACCTTGTCCGCATTCTTTTCCATGACCTCGGCGATGACCGCCTCGATCGCACCGGTATCGCTGGTCTGCTTGAGGCCGCGTTCCTCGACGATGGCGTTCGCACCCTGCCCGGTTTCGAGCATGATCTCGAACACCTGCTTCGACAGCGTACCCGACAGCGTACCATCGGCCACGAGCTTGAGCAGCTCCGCGCCCTGGGCGGGTGATACCGGGCTGTCGCCGATGCTCTTGCCGAGGCGGTTGAGCGCGCCATACAGGTCGGAAATCAACCAGTTGGCGGCCGACTTTGCCGGCACGTCCGAACCGCATTCCGCCAGCAGCGCCTCGAACCAGCGCGCCGTTTCGACGTCACCGGTCAGCACCGCGGCGTTATATGCCGACAGGCCCAGTTCGCCCTCGTACCGCTTGCGCTTGGCATCGGGCAGTTCGGGCAGCGACGCGCGGCATTCCTCGAGGAACGCGTCGTCGAGTTCCAACGGCAGCAGGTCGGGATCGGGGAAGTAGCGATAGTCGTGCGCATCTTCCTTCGACCGCATCGACCGGGTCACGCCCTTGTCGGGATCGAACAGGCGGGTTTCCTGCACGATGCGCCCGCCATCCTCCAGCACCGCAACCTGCCGGTTCGCCTCATATTCGATCGCGGCCATGACGAAGCGCACCGAATTGACGTTCTTCGTCTCGGTTCGCGTGCCCAGTTCCTCGCCCGGACGCCGCACCGACACGTTGACGTCGGCGCGCATCGACCCCTGGTCCATATTGCCGTCGCACGACCCGACATAGCGGAGAATCGTCCGCAGCTTCGACAGATACGCCCCCGCTTCGGCCGGCGAACGCATGTCGGGGCGGCTGACGATTTCCATCAGCGCCACGCCCGAACGGTTCAGGTCGACATAGGACCGCGTCGGATGCTGGTCGTGCATCAGCTTGCCGGCATCCTGCTCGACATGGATACGCTCGACGCCGATCGACTTCGGGACGCTGTTCGGGTCCTTCTCGTCCAGCACGATCTCGATCACGCCCTCGCCCACCAGCGGGTGATAGAGCTGGCTGATCTGGTAGCCTTGCGGCAGATCGGCGTAGAAATAATTCTTGCGGTCGAAACGCGACCATTTGTTGATGACCGCATCGATCGCCATGCCGGTGCGCACCGCCTGCCGGATGCATTCGCGGTTCGGGGTCGGCAACATGCCCGGCATCGCCGCGTCGACTAGCGACACCTGCGTATTCGGTTCGGCACCGAAGGCGGTCGCCGCGCCGGAGAACAGCTTGGCGTTCGACGTGACCTGCGCATGGACTTCGAGGCCGATCACAACCTCCCAGTCGCCGGTGGCACCACGGATGCGGTAATCGCTCATGTCATCGCTCTTCATACGGGCCGGTCGGCGGCCGCTGTTCCATTTCGCTCCTCGGGACCGGCATCGGCCCGTCGGAGATTGTGCGCTTCGTCTTCGATTTCCCGTCGGGGATCAGATCGATGGCGGTTTCGAGCACCGCTCCGATCGCCTCGACCAGGAATTCGACCACTACCACCATTTGTCCGCGCGAGCGACGAAGCCGGCCCGCTGTTCGAGCGCCAGCCCTGCGTTCAGCACGCCCTGCTCGTCCAGCGGCTTGCCGATGATCTGCAAGCCGAGCGGCAGTCCGTCCTTATCGACGCCGCCGGCCACGCTCATCGCGGGCAGTCCCGCCAGCGAGGACGGCACGGTGAAGACGTCGTTCAGATACATCGCGATCGGATCGGCGCTCTTTTCACCCAGCGCGAACGCCGCCGACGGTGCGGTCGGGGTCAGCAGCACGTCGCACTGTTCCCACGCCTGTTCGAAGTCGCGGGCGATCAGCGCCCGGACCTTCTGCGCCTGCGTATAGTATGCATCGTAGAACCCGGCCGAGAGGACATAGGTGCCGATCATGATCCGGCGCTTCACCTCGTCGCCGAAGCCCGCAGCGCGGGTCGCGGCGTACATGTCCTGCAAGCCGGCGCCGTCGGGCAGCACGCGCTGGCCGAACCGCACGCCGTCATAGCGGGCGAGGTTCGACGACGCTTCGGCAGGCGCGATGATGTAATAGGCGGGCAGCGCATATTTGGTGTGCGGCAGCGAGACCTCAACGATCTCCGCCCCCGCATCCTTCAGCCACGCGATGCCCTGCTGCCACAGCGCTTCGATCTCGGCGGGCATGCCGTCGACGCGATATTCCTTGGGGATGCCGACGCGCTTGCCGCGCAGGTCCGCGTTCAGCCCCGCTTCCCATGCCGGCACGGGCAGGTCGAGCGAAGTCGAATCCTTCGGATCGAACCCGGCCATCGCCTCCAGCATGATCGCGCAGTCGCGCACGTCGCGCGCCATCGGCCCGGCCTGATCGAGCGAGGATGCGAAGGCAACCACGCCGTAGCGCGAGCAGCGGCCATAGGTCGGCTTGATGCCGGTGATGCCGACGAACGCCGCCGGCTGGCGGATCGAACCGCCGGTGTCGGTGCCGGTCGCCGCGGGGCACAGCCGCGCCGCGATCGCCGCCGACGACCCGCCCGACGATCCGCCCGGCGCCATCGGCGCGGTATCGCCCGGCCGCCGCCATGGTGAGATGACGTTGCCGAACGCGCTGGTTTCGTTCGACGACCCCATCGCGAACTGGTCGAGGTTCAGCTTGCCCAGCATCCCCGCCCCGGCGTTCCACAGATTGCCGGAAACGGTCGATTCATATTGCGGCACGAAGCCTTTCAGGATGCCGCTCGCCGCCGTCGTCTCGACGCCCTGCGTGCAGAACAGGTCCTTCATGCCGATCGGCACGCCGGCCAGCGGCTTCGGCGTCTCGCCCGCCGCACGCGCGTCATCGGCCACCTTGGCGGCGGCAATGGCATGGTCGGGGGTTTCGACGAGGAACGCGTTGAGCGGCTTCGCGGCGGCCACCGCGTCGATGAACGCATTGGCGACGTCGCGGGCGGAAAATTCGCCGCCGCGCACGCCGTCGCGGATCGCGGCGACGCCAAGGTCGGTCAGGTTCGACACTATTCGATCACTTTCGGAACGGTGAAAAAGCCATGCTCGCCCTGCGGCGCATTGGCGAGCACCTTGTCGCGGACGTCGCCATCGGTGACGACATCGTCGCGCAGGCGCAAATGATTGGGGATGACGGCGGTCATCGGCTCGACGCCCTGGGTATCGACCTCGCCCAATTGCTCGATCCAGCCGAGAATATTGCCGAGTTCGGGTGCCAGCTTTTCGGCTTCGGCATCGGTGATCGCGATACGGGCAAGGCCGGCCACGCGTTTGACGGTTGCAGGTTCGACGGACATGGGAAGGGCGGCTAGCATCCCGGCACGCCCCCCACAAGCACCCGCAAAGCGGTTGCACCCGGCCGCGCCATCCCGCATCGGTGCGCGGACTGACGGTGGAGTTCGGATTGGCGCGCAAATTCCTGTATATCGTGGCGACGCTGATCGTCCTCGTCATCGCCGGGGCGGTCGCTTATCGCATGTTCGGCAACGACCTGCTGCGCCGCGCGCTGGTGCCGAGCGTCGCATTCCGGACCGAACCGACCATTCCCTCGCGGCTCTATGCCGACAGGACGATGTGGTTCGCGCGGCCGGGGCTTACCGATACGCCGGTCGACTGGTTGCCGCCCGGGGTGCCGCCGACACCGCCGGGACGGGCCGAAATCTTCTTCATCCACCCGACGTCCTTCGTCGGCACCGACCGCTGGAATGCGGTGCTGGACGATGCCGAGACCAACGACCGCGCGCGCATCTTCCTGCGCGGACAGGCCAGCGCCTTCACCGCCGCCGGGCGCGTCTGGGCGCCGCGTTATCGCCAGGCGACGTTCGGCGCGTTCCTGACCAGCGAAGATGCGGCGGAACAGGCGCTCGACCTCGCCTATCACGACATCGAATCGGCGTTCGACCGGTTCATCGAAGAGATCGACCCGAAGCGCCCCATCATCCTCGCCGGGCATAGCCAGGGCGGGCTGCACCTGACCCGGCTGTTGCGGGAAAAGGTCGCGGGCACGCCACTCGCCCGGCGGATCGTCGCGGCCTATGTCGTGGGCTGGCCGGTGTCGAAGGTGACCGATATGGTCGCGCTCGGCCTGCCCGAATGCACGACCGCCGATCAGGTCCGGTGCCTGTTGTCGTGGCAGAGCTTCGCCGAACCCGCCGATCCGTCGCTGATCCTCGAACAATATGACGCATCGACCGGCTTCGACGGCCGTCCGCGCGCGAATACGCCGATGGTCTGCACCAATCCGCTGACCGGTACGGCCGGAGCGCAGGCACCGGCGACCGCCAATCTCGGCACGCTGATCCCGGACAAGTCGCTCCAGAACGCGACGATGACGCCGGGGCTGGTTCCCGCCGCCTGTGGTCCGCGCGGCTTCCTGTCGATCGGCGACGATCCGCCCGATCTCGGTCCCTATGTGCTGCCGGGCAACAACTGGCACGTCTATGACTACAGCCTGTTCTGGGCGAATGTCCGCGCCGACGCGCTGCGTCGGTTGGCGGCGTGGAGGGTAAAATGATTACCGAAAACCGCGCCGTCTTCCGCGACGCCCTACCCGACGGCGGCCGGCTGATCGGGCTGGACGTGGGGACCAAGACGATCGGCACCGCGCTGTGCGACGCCGGGTGGAGCTTCGCCAGCCCCGCCCTGCTGGTCAACCGGACCAAGTTCACGGCCGACAAGGCGCAGCTGGCGACGCTGATCCGTCAGCAATCGGTGCGCGGCATCGTCATCGGCCTGCCGCTGAACATGGACGGCAGCGATTCGCCGCGGACCCAGTCGGTCCGTGCCTTTGCCCGCAACCTCGACGACCTGACCCTGCCGATCTTCCTGTGGGACGAACGCTGGTCGACCGTCGCGGTCGAGCGGCAGATGATCGCCGAGGACCTCAGCCGCGCCAAACGCGCCGAACGGGTCGACAAGCTCGCTGCCGCCTACATCCTGCAAGGGGCGATCGACGCGCTGGTGAATGTCCCGCTCGGCTGATCTTGCGCCATCGCCCGGCTCGTCCTAACCGGTCGCCTCGATGCCTATTTCAGACCACCGCCCCGCCGCCATGATCGATGGCGGCGCCGTTTTCCCGCATCGGCACCTGACCGGGATAGAGGGGCTGCAGCCGCATGAAATCCTGTTCCTGCTCGACGAAGCGGAACAATGGATCGACGCCAATCGCAGCCGCGCTCCCGGCGACCAGCGGCTGAAGGGCGTGACCCAGATCAACGCTTTTTTCGAGAACAGCACGCGCACGCTGCTGTCGTTCGAGATCGCCGGCAAGCGGTTGGGTGCGGACGTGGTCAACATGCATGCCGGCCAGTCGAGCGTGAAGAAGGGCGAAACACTGATCGATACCGCCGTCACGCTGAACGCGATGCGCGCCGACGTGATCGTCATCCGCCACAGCTCGTCGGGTGCGGTGCAGTTGATTGCCGACAAGGTCGACTGCCCCGTCTTGAACGCCGGTGACGGCTGGCACGAGCATCCGACGCAGGCGCTGCTCGACGCGCTGACCATCCGCCGCCGGCTGGGCGAGATCGCCCACAAGCGGGTCGTGATCTGCGGCGACATCCTGCACAGCCGCGTCGCGCGGTCGAACATCCTCGCGCTGACCACCTTGGCCGCTGAGGTCCGCGTCGTTGCCCCCGCCACGCTGATGCCGCACGCGATCGAATCGATGGGGGTGACGCCGTTCACCGATTTCGACGCCGCGCTCGAAGGCGCCGATGTCGTGATGATGCTGCGGTTGCAGAATGAGCGCATGAACGGCGGCTTCATTCCATCGACCCGCGAATATCACCTCCGCTACGGCCTGACCCGCGAGCGGCTGAAACGTGCCGAACCGCATGCGATCGTCATGCATCCGGGACCGATGAACCGGGGGATCGAGATCACGAGCGACGTCGCCGACGATCCCGAACGGTCGACGATCACCGAACAGGTGGAAATGGGCGTGGCGGTCCGCATGGCCTGCCTCGACATACTGACCCGGCGCAGCCGCGGCGTGGAGGGCTGGGCATGAGCAAGCGGTTCACCGGCGGCACGGTGGTCTGCCCCGTCGGCGGCATCGCCAGGCGCGATCTGCTGGTCCAAGGCGACGTCATCGTTGCCGATGCGGCGGATGCCGAGGCGATCGATGTGTCGGGCAAGCTGGTCGCCCCGGCAATCGTCGATCTGGGCGTGTTCGGCATCGATGTCGCGGCGTTCCGCGCCGGCGGTATCGTCCGGGTCGGGTTGATGCCCGATCAGGCACCGGTGCTCGACGATCCCGGCATCGTCGCGCGGGCGGCGCATATGGGCAAACCGGACATCTGGATTCACCCGATTTCTGCCGCAACGCAAGGACTGCGCGGGACCGACCTTGCCGAAATGGCGATCAATGCCGAAGCGGGCGCGGCGGCGGTTGCAACCGGTCGGCGCTGGATCGCCGACAGCGGCGTGATGCGCAAGGTGCTGGCCTATGCCCGCGACTGCGGTCTAGTCGTCATCGCCCATGCCGAGGATGGCGGACTGGCCGGCGACGCCGTGGCGACCTCGGGCGAAACGGCAACCCGGCTCGGGCTGCCCGCAGCGCCTGCAATGGCCGAGGCGCTGGCGATCGCGCGCGACGTAATGCTGGCGGAGGAAACCGGCGCACGGTTGCATTTCCGGCAGGTGACGACCGCCGCCGGCTTCGAGGCTGTCCGCGCGGCAAAGCGCCGCGGGGTCCATGTCACCTGCGGCATCACCCCGGCGCACCTTTATCTGTCAGATATTGCCATGAGCGATTTCCGCACCTTCGCCCACCTCTCGCCGCCGCTGCGCAGCGAGAGCGATCGGCAGGCGGCGCGGGCCGCGCTGGCCGATGGCACGATCGACGTGTTGTGTTCCGGACATGATCCGCGCGGGCCGGAGGCGAAGCGCCTCCCCTTCGCCGATTCGGAACCGGGCAGTGCCGGAGCGGAAACCTTGCTGCCGCTGGGCCTCGGGCTGGTGCGAGACGGGCTGATCGAACTCGACCGGCTGTTCGCGCTGCTGTCGCGCAATCCCGCCAGGTTGCTCGGCCTAGATTCGGGTACGCTCGACACCGGTGCGCCGGCCGACCTGATCGTCATCGACCAGGATGCGCCGTGGCAGGTCCGCGCCGACGCGCTGGCCGGCAAGGCGGCGAACACGCCGTTCGACGGCCTGCCGGTACAGGGTCGCGCGGTCCGGGTGATGAAAGGCGGCGCGTTCCTGTAACGGAACGCACCGCCTCCTCTTGGGAGAGGCTCGCGAATTCGGTTAGCGCGACGCGAGCCGGTCGGGCCGCGCCCAGTTGGCCAGCTGCTCGCCGGCATGGGTGCGCACGAAGCAGCGGTCGCCCTTGGCGCGGATCCGGCTGCACAATGCCGAGGCATCGGTGCGGGCAAGACCGCCGACCGACAGGCGATAGAAGCTTGCACCGCCGACGCTCGCCTGCATCCCCTGCGGCGCCAGCGCGGCGAGACGGGGAACGTTGCGGCTCATCCGCCGCCAGGCGTTGCGAGCGACGCCGGCATTGTCGAACGCACCGAGCTGCACATAATAGTCGCCCTTCGCAGCCGCCACGGGAGCGGCGGCGACCGGACGCACGGTCGCGCGCGCTGCCATGCGCACCGGCTGTTCCTGCCGCCGATAGCTGCCGGGCAGCGCCTGCGCAATCTCGCGGCGCGGGGCGAACGTGATCGCCGGACGCGCGATCGCCGCCATCTGGATCGGTACGGGTACGGCGGGCACGACCGGGGTATCGCCGACCGGCTCGACCGCGACCACCGCTACCGGCACTTCCGGCACCGGATCGGCCTGCGCCAGCGCGACCGGCGCGGGTGCGGCTGGTTCGGCGAGCGCCAGCTGGAACGGCTGACCGCGATCCGGCGACGGCGTTACGCCCAGCAACGCCGCAACCTGCTGCGCGGCATGTTCGGGCCGCGCGAACGCCGCCCATTCCATCAACCGCTGATCGACCTGCGCCGGTGCCATATCGACCGATGCCACGGTACGCGCATCGACCCAGCGCCCGTCGAGCGCGAGCGCCAGCGCGAGATTCTGCCGCACGGTCGCGGTCGCCGCCGGATCGCGCGCCGCTTCGCTGAGCAAGGCAATGCCGCCCGCCGGATCGCCCGCCAGCGCCAGCGCCAGCCCGCGATCGGCCGGGGAAATGCGCGCGGCGTGCGCCGTCAGCGTTTCGCGTGCGGCGACCCATTCGCCCGTCGCCGTCTGCGCCAGCGCCAGATTGAGCGCCGCCTTCGCATCGGCGGGGTTCAGCGTCAGCACGTCGGCAAATGCCTGCGCCGCCGAAGCGAACCGTCCCGCCGCGAGATAGGCACGGCCGAGCACCGTACGATACGCCGCGTCGCGCGGGGCGAGCGCCACCGCCTGTTCGGCAAAGGTGACGGCATCAGCGGCGCGGCGCTTCGCCAGCGCCTTGGTCGCCTTCACCGCGAACTTGCGTGCAGGGCCGCCATCCGACGACGCGACCGCGACGGTGCCGCCGCCCACCAGCGCCAGCGATCCGCCCAGCATGGCCGTTGCGAGGCCGATCGATACCAGCAGATGCGTCTTCATGGCTTGCCCTTTATTGCCCCATCGGGGGCCAGGCGCTGTACGAGCGCCGCGATGTCGGATGCCGACGGAAGGGAGCGATCGAGCGCATCGCGCACGAACGCTTCCGGGGTAATGTTGCGAACCGTCGCCGCAAGCTTCAGCCGCAGCATCCGGTCGGGATCGAGGTCGAGGGTGAGCGACTCGGTCGCCGGTGCGGCTGTGACCGGCAGGGCATGCAGCTTCGATCGTTCGCGCAGCACGGGGGGCAGCGCCTCGCCCAGATCGTTCCAGCCGAGATCGTCGCCGTCCCGGCTGTCGGGGCCGGTGCCGTGCTGGCGCATCGCCGGGCGTGCCTCGCCCTTGCGCGCCAGCAAGGACGAGTTGATTGGAGCCGGGGGCCGCGGCGTCGTCATCCGATCACCCCTGCCCCCGGCGGCCGAACCCGCCCGCCGGCACGCGGATCGTGGCCGGCATCGTCGGCACCGCGAACACCGTCCGGCGGAAATTCTTTTCGAGCCGATCCTGAATATAGAGCCACAGCGCCTCGATCTCGGCACTCGATTTCGACGCCGGGTCGATCTCCATGACCGTGCGTCCATCGACCATCGACGACGCGAAATCGACGCGGTGATGGATCGTCACCGGCGCGACCGTACCATGCTGCGACAGCGCCATCGTCGCTTCGGTCGTGATCCGTGCGCCGGGCGTGGCGGCGTTGACGACGAACACCAAAGGCTTGCCCGCGCGGTCGCACAGATCGACCGTCGCTCCCACCGCGCGCAGGTCGTGCGGGCTGGGACGGGTCGGTACGACGATGAGTTCGGCGACGGCGATCACGCTCTGGATCGCCATGGTGATGGCCGGCGGCGTATCGATCACCGCCAGCTTGAAGCCGTGCGAGCGCAGCGTTTCGAGGTCGGCGGCCAGCCGCGCGACCATGGTCTGCGCAAAGGCCGGTTCGTCGGTGACCCGCTCGTTCCACCATGCCGCCAGCGACCCCTGCGGATCGATGTCGATCATCACCACCGGCCCGGCGCCCGCGCGTTCGGCCTGCACGGCCAGATGCCCGGACAAGGTCGTCTTGCCCGAACCACCCTTTTGCGAAGCCACCGCCAATACGCGCATTGCGCCACCGTCTCCCCGTAATCTCCGCCCTTCGATGGCACGGCGACGGATAAGAAGGGGTTAATGCCGCGCTTTCCATGGCGCGGATGCGAAAGGCTTTCCGAACATGGTGAACCGCTGATAGGGAATGGCGAATAGTCGCAAGGGGATCGTGATGCGCGTGATGGTTGGGCTGGCGCTGGCGGGCGCGCTGCTGTCGACGGCGGCCGGGGCGGATGTGAAGGCCGGGGTCGACGCCTGGGCGCGGGGCGACTGGGCGACGGCGGTCCGCGAATGGCAACAGCCGGCCGCTGCGGGCGATGCCGACGCGCAATTCAACCTGGGCCAGGCGTACAAGCTTGGCCGCGGTGTCCCGATGGACATGGCGCAGGCCGAACGCTGGTACGCGCTGGCGGCGCAGCAGGGGCACCGTCAGGCCGAGGATAATTACGGCCTGATCCTGTTCCAGAACGGCAAGCGTGCCGACGCCGTCAAATGGCTGGAGAAATCGTCGCAGCGGGGGGAGGCGCGGAGTCAGTTCGTGTTGGGGACGATGTTGTTCAACGGTGATGCGGTGCCCAAGGACTGGCGGCGCGCCTATGCGCTGATGACGCGGGCGTCGTCGGCCGGGTTGCCGCAGGCGGCATCGACGCTGGCGGAGATGGACCGGTATGTCCCGCTGCCCGACCGGCAGGCCGCGCTGGCGATGGCCCGCGACCTCGAGCGCAATGCCGGGCGGCCGGTGCTGGCCGCGGTTCCGCCGCGCCCGTCGACCCCGGTATCGCGTCCCACGCCCACACCGACCCCGCGTGCGACGCCGGTCGCAAAGGCACCGCCCGCCCCCGCCGCCAAGCCGGCACCGGTCCGCGACGGCGGCTGGCGGGTACAGCTCGGCGCATTCAAGGATGCCGGCAATGCCCGCCGCCTGTGGAGCAGCGTCGCGGGCAAGTTCGCCGGCCGCCAGCCTTATTACGAGGCGGCCGCAGGTAATACCCGGTTGCAGGTCGGCCCGTTCGCCAGCAGCGCGGAGGCGACCCGCGCCTGCGCCGCGATCCGTCCGACGCCCTGCGTGGCCGTGAAGCGCTGAACGGTCAGCCCGCCGCCCAGTCGGTGGGCGCGATCCCCTGAATATACAGCAAGGCGGTCAGGTCGTTATGATCGATCCGCACGCCTGCCTCCGCCGCGACGATCGGCTTGGCATGATAGGCGACGCCCAGCCCGGCACGGCGGATCATCGGCAGGTCGTTGGCTCCGTCGCCGACCGCCAGCGTTGCTTGCGCGTCGACCCCCAGTTCATCGATCGCGGCGAGCAATGTCACTTCCTTGGTCGTCGCATCGACGATCGGCTTGCGCACCTTGCCGGTCAGCTTGCCCCCTTCGATCAGCAGCCGGTTGGCGATCATCCGGTGAAAGCCCAGTTCGGTGCCGACCGGCTCGGCAAAGCGCGTAAAGCCGCCCGACACGAGGATCGTCGTAGCGCCCCGCGCGCGCATCGTCCGGATGAGCGTCTTCGCGCCCGGCATCAGCTTGACCCGTTCGTCCAGACACCGCTGGATCGCCGCTTCCTCCAGCCCCTCCAGCAACGCCACCCGCGCATCCAGCGCCGACGCGAAGTCCAGTTCGCCGCGCATCGCCCGCTCGGTCACCTCGGCGATCTGCGGCTTGATCCCGGCATAGTCGGCCAGTTCGTCGATGCATTCGACGGTAATCATCGTCGAATCCATGTCGGCGACCAGCAGAGTCTTTTCGCGGTGCGCGGCCGGCTGCACCGCTACGTCGGTGCGGTCGAGCATGCCCTCCAGCGCGGGACGGGCTGCGGCAACCTCACTCGCAAAGCGAATGTCGGCGGCCCGGCCCTCGTCGATCCACGTCCAGCCCTCGACCTGACATCCGGCAACGTCCAATCGGTCCGCCGCTGCGGAAACATCGCCCGCGGCGAGTTCGGCTGCTATCAGCGTGGCGATGAACATGGCGAATTCTCCTGACCGTCCGACGGTCGCGCTCATCGCAGGCCCGACCGCCAGCGGCAAGTCCGCGCTGGCGATCGACATCGCGCGGCGCCACGACGGCGTGGTCGTCAACGCCGACAGCGCACAGGTCTATCGCGACCTGCGCGTCCTGTCCGCCCGCCCTTCCCGCGAAGAAGAGGCACAGGCGCCGCACCGCCTGTTCGGTCATGTCGACGGTGCCGATCCCTATTCGGCCGCATTATGGGCGCAGCAGGCGACCGCCGAGATCGACGCCGCCCATGCCGCCGGCAAACTGCCGGTACTGGTCGGCGGCACCGGGCTATATCTGCGCACGCTGATCGACGGCATCGCGCCGGTGCCCGACATCGACCCGGCGATCCGAGATGCGGTTCGCGCACTGCCGACGGATCGAGCGGCGCAAGCATTGCAACGCGAGGACCCGGCGGCGGCCACCCGCCTCAACCCGACCGATACGACCCGGATCGCCCGCGCACTGGAAGTGATCCGCGCGACCGGCAGGACGCTGGCCGACTGGCAACGCGACCGTGTCGGCGGCATCGGCGACCGCATTGCGCTCTCGGCAATGCTGCTGCTGCCCGACCGCGACTGGTTGACCGAACGCTGCGACCGACGGCTCGCACAGATGTTCGATGGCGGCGCGGTCGAAGAGGTCGCCGCCTTGCTGAACCGCAGCGACATCGCACCCGATGCAACGGTCCGCCGGGCGATCGGCGTGGCGGAGATCGCCCGCTGGCAAAGCGGCGATTCCACCCGCGACGAATCCCTTGCCGCCGCCCGCTTCGCAACGCGGCAATATGCGAAACGGCAATATACCTGGTTCCGCAACCAGCCCCCGACAGAATGGCTTCGCACCAGCGAAACCGAAAAATACGCTTTGGCCAATCAATTCGACATTTTGTTACGCCATTGAAGGTTGACACGAATATTTCATGCGGCTAGCGACACCGCTCCAACGGTGCTATTGCGCCCGCGAAATAGTGAGGAGTTGAAGACCCATGCCCGAGAAGAGTGGAGCCGCCATTTTGGTCGAGGCCCTCGTCGACCTCGGCGTGGAAGTCGTATTCGGCTATCCCGGCGGTGCGGTACTGCCGATCTATGACGCACTGTTCGAACATAGCCGGATCAAGCACATACTGGTCCGCCACGAACAGGCGGCGACCCATGCGGCGGAGGGCTATGCCCGTTCGACCGGCAAGCCCGGCGTCGTGCTGGTCACCTCCGGTCCGGGTGCGACCAACGCGATCACCGGCATCACCGACGCGCTGCTCGATTCGATCCCGATGGTCGTCATCACCGGGCAGGTTCCGACCGGCCTGATCGGCACCGATGCGTTTCAGGAGGCCGATACCGTCGGCATCACGCGCCACTGCTGCAAGCATAACTATCTGGTGAAGGACCCGGCCAAGCTCGGCCATGTCATTCACGAGGCGTTCCATATCGCCACCGCCGGCCGTCCCGGCCCGGTCGTCGTCGACATTCCGAAGGACGTGCAGGTCGCGACCGCGCGCTACACCAAGCCCGGCCCGATCCAGCACAAGACCTATCGCCCCAAGGTGAAGGCCGACCGTGCGCAGATCGAGCAGGTCGTCGACATGCTCGCCGCGGCGGAACGTCCGGTGCTCTATACCGGCGGCGGCATCATCAATTCGGGTCCGGCCGCGTCGCAGCTGCTGCGCGAACTAGCGCGGATTTCGGGTGCGCCGGTCACCTCGACCTTGATGGGTCTCGGTGCCCTGCCCGCCTCCAGCCCGCAATGGCTGGGGATGCTGGGGATGCACGGCACCTATGAAGCGAATATGGCGATGAACGAGGCCGATCTGGTCGTCGCTATCGGCGCGCGTTTCGATGACCGCGTGACGGGCCGGCTCGACGCCTTCTCCCCGCGCAGCCGCAAGGTCCATATCGATATCGATCGCTCCAGCGTGAACAAGATCGTGCGCGCCGACCTCGGCATCATCGCCGATGCGGGGCACGCGATGGAGGACATGATCCGCGTCTGGAAATCGCGCCAGCATCCCAGGCCCGACCTAGCGGCATGGTGGGCGAAGATCGACGGCTGGCGGGCGAAGCGCTGCCTCGATTTCCCGGAATCGACCAGGGAAATCATGCCGCAGCGGGCGATCCGCGCGCTGTACGAGGCAACCAAGCATCGCGCGCCGATCGTGTCGACCGAAGTCGGCCAGCACCAGATGTGGGCCGCGCAGCATTTCGGGTTCGAAGCACCGAACAAGTGGCTGACCAGCGGCGGTCTCGGCACGATGGGCTATGGCCTGCCCGCGGCGATCGGCGCGCAGCTCGGCAATCCGGGTGCGCTGTGCATCGACATCGCCGGCGAAGCGTCGATCCAGATGAACATTCAGGAGCTGGCGACGGCGACCCAATATCGCCTGCCGGTCAAGATCTTCATCCTGAACAACGAATATATGGGCATGGTCCGCCAGTGGCAGGAACTGACCTACAGCTCGCGCTATTCGAACAGCTATTCGGACTCGCTGCCCGACTTCGTGAAGCTGGGCGAGGCCTATGGCTGGAAGGGCATTCGCATCGAACACCCGGACGAGCTGGAGGCCGGCATTCAGGCGATGCTCGACCATGACGGCCCGGTGATCGTCGACTGCATGGTGGCGAAGCTCGCCAACTGCTTCCCGATGATCCCGTCGGGTGCGGCGCATACCGACATGATTCTGCAGGCCAACGAAGTCTCGGGCGAAATGGACGACGAGGCCAAGGCGCTGGTTTGACCTTTTAATTCCTCCCCGCTCGCGGGGGGGGGGGGACCGCTCGAAGAGCGGTGGAGGGGGATCGCCTCATACGTATCGCCGGTGGAGGTCCCCTCCACCAGCCTGCGGCTGGTCCCCCTCCCCGTGCCGGGGAGGAATTTTCAGAATGCACATCAAAACCGAACAGACCGAACGGCACACGCTCGCCGTCCTCGTCGACAACGAACCCGGCATTCTGGCGCGTATCGCCGGGCTGTTTTCCGGCCGCGGCTATAATATCGAAAGCCTGACTGTGTCGGAGATCACCGTCGACAAGGCGGTCAGCCGGATCACGATCGTCACCAGCGCATCGCCGTCGGTGATGGAACAGATCATCGCGCAGCTCGACCGACTGGTGCCCGTGCACAAGGTCGTCGACCTGACCGTGCAGGGCCAGCATGTCGAACGCGAACTGGCGCTGGTAAAGGTCGTCGGCACCGGCGAGCATCGGATCGAGGCGCTGCGCCTCGCCGAGGTCTATCGCGCCCGCGTGGTCGATGCGACCGTATCGAGTTTCGTGTTCGAGGTGACGGGATCGATCGAAAAGATCGACAAGTTCACCGAATTGATGGCCGAAGTCGGTCTGGTCGAGGTCGCTCGCACCGGCATCGCCGCCATCGCCCGCGGACGAGAGGCCGCCTGAAAATCATTCGCCGCAAACCGTCACTCCAGCGCAGGCTGGAGTCTCCCTCCACGAACCCCGCGCTTGCGGACGGAGACCCCGGCCTTCGCCGGGGTGACGAACCTGATCTGAAAGGGAACCCATATGCGTGTCTATTATGATCGCGACGCCGATCTGAACCTCATCTCGAACAAGAAGATCGCGATCCTCGGCTATGGTTCGCAGGGCCATGCCCATGCGCAGAACCTGCGCGATTCGGGCGTGAACGACGTCGCCATCGCGCTGCGCCCCGGTTCGGCCAGCGCCGCCAAGGCCGAAGGTGCGGGCTTCAAGGTGATGCCGAACGCCGAAGCCGCCGCATGGGCCGACATCCTCATGATCCTAGCACCCGACGAGCATCAGGCGGCGATCTATGCCGACGACATCCATGCGAACCTTAAAGCCGGTTCGGCGCTCGCCTTCGCCCATGGCCTGAACGTCCATTTCGGGCTGATCGAGCCACGCGCCGATGTCGACGTCATCATGATCGCGCCGAAGGGTCCGGGCCACACGGTGCGCAGCGAATATGTGAAGGGCGGCGGCGTTCCCTGCCTCGTCGCGATCCATCAGGATGCGAGCGGCAACGCACACGACATCGCGCTCGCCTATGCATCGGGCGTCGGCGGCGGTCGTTCGGGCATCATCGAAACCAATTTCCGCGAGGAATGCGAAACCGACCTGTTCGGTGAGCAGGCCGTGCTGTGCGGCGGCATCACCCACCTGATCCAGGCCGGGTTCGAGACGCTGGTCGAGGCGGGCTATGCCCCCGAAATGGCCTATTTCGAGTGCCTCCACGAAACCAAGCTGATCGTCGACCTGCTGTATGAGGGCGGCATCGCCAACATGCGCTATTCGATCTCGAACACCGCCGAATATGGCGACATCGTCACCGGTCCGCGCATCATCACCGACGAGACGAAGAAGGAAATGAAGCGCGTGCTGGCCGACATCCAGTCGGGCCGCTTCGTCCGCAACTTCGTCCTCGACAACCGCGCCGGCCAGCCCGAGCTGAAGGCGGCGCGCAAGCAGGCGGCGGCGCATCCGATCGAAAAGACCGGCAGCGAGTTGCGGGCGATGATGCCGTGGATTGGCGCGAATAAGTTGGTCGATCAGACCAAGAACTAACGCAGTTAGTTCGTACTGATCGACCAGACCGGCCGGCGCGACAAAGCCCGCCCTTCGGGGCGCGGCTTTGCCGCGACCGACGGGCGGGCGGGCCGTATCCACCGCCCGTCCTCTGCGCCTCCGCGGCAATAACGGTGGAGGGCGTACCCACCGCCCGCCCCACGGCACCCAAACCGAAACCGATCGTTTCGCATCCGGTATTTGACCCGAAGCCCGGCACGCCCGACAACGGCGGCATCCCGACTTCGTCCCAACCGGAGAGCTTTTCGCATGCGCACCCCCCTGATCCTCGCCGCCGCGCTGTTCGCGGTCGCCGCCCCGACCGTCGCCCAGATGCCGGGCGCCCCCGACAAGTCGCGCGTGACCGCCGGCAACTACACCGTCGACACCGCGCACACCCAGGTCGCGTGGCAGGTGAACCATATGGGCTTCACCATGCTCGACGGGCTGTTCGGCGCGACCGGCGGCACCGCGACCTTCGACCCGAAGAACCCGGCCGCGACCAAAGTCTCGATCGACTTCGACATCGCCAAGTCGCTGACCGTCACCAGCCCGCAATTCGCCGAGCACCTGAAGTCGAAGGATTTCTTCGACGTCGCGAACCATCCGACCGCGAAGTTCGTGTCGACCCGCGTGCAGCCGATGGGCGACCATTGGATGCTGGCCGGCAACCTGACGATCAAGAACCAGACCAAGCCGGTGCAGCTGACCGTCCGCTTCATGGGCGCGGGAGAGAACCCGATGAACAAGAAGAAGAATGTCGGATTCACCGCGACCGGCTCGATCAACCGCAGCGACTTCGGCCTTGGCATGGCCGCGCCGGTCGTGTCGGACAAGGTCGACCTGACGATCAACGCCGCATTCGTCGCCGCCTGACCGGCCGCTGCGCGCGGTTCAGGCCGCGCGCAGTCCGACAAATCCTTCGAAGGTGCCGCGCACATTGGGTGCGGCTCCTTTGACCAGGGTCGCCACCTGCGCGACGATGTCGCCGCTGCCGTCGTCGGCGGCCATGGCCCAGTCGCCGAACTCGCGGGCCGCGACCGAACGGCGCGACAATATGACCAGCGCGAAATGCCGCGAATCGCCGGTGATGCGGGCATAGGCCGCTTCGACCTTGGCGGGGTCTCCCTCCAGCGCCTGCAGGAACCGCCGCCCCTTCACGTGCAGCAGCCCGGTGATCCCGTCGCGTCGGTTGTTACGCCGCGACGTCGCGAGAATCTCGTGGAGGTCGATCGCCTCGCCGTTCCGCACCGTACTCACATAGATTAGTTGCAGCATGCTATTCCGATGCGTCCCGTTCCAACATATTGGTATTGTACCGAAAAATCTTACCAACTCGTATCACCGCCATCGGTGCTGGACTTTTGGGCGGCTTTTGCCCAAACACCCGCCCATGGTCCGCGCGAACGCCCGCATTCTACGACTTAGCCGCCCTTAGGGCAGGATCGCACGCGCGTGCGCCTTCCCTGAGGGAGTATCGAACCATTTCGGCAGATACCGGCGCTCGGGTAGCGCCCCAGACAGGCTTTAGACGATATGTTGCGCGATCCTTCGACCAAATACCGTCCCTTCTCCACCGTCGACCTGCCCGACCGCCAATGGCCGTCGCGCACGATCACCACCGCTCCGCGCTGGCTGTCGACCGACCTGCGCGACGGCAACCAGGCGCTGATTGACCCGATGGGCGCGGAAAAGAAGAACCGCTTCTTCGACCTGCTGGTCAAGGTCGGGTTGAAGGAAATCGAGGTCGGTTTCCCCTCGGCCGGCGCCACCGAATTCGACTTCATCTCCGGCCTCGTCCAGCAGGACCGCATCCCCGACGATGTCTGGGTGCAGGTCCTGACCCAGTCGCGCCGCGACCGGATCGAGCGCAGCTTCGAAAGCCTCGACGGCGCGAAACAGGCGATCGTCCACCTCTACAACGCGGTCAGCCCGGCATGGCGGCGCATCGTGTTCGGCATGGAACGCTCCGAAGTCCGCGAAATCGCGATCAACGGTGCAAAGGTGCTGCGCGACGAGGCCGCCAGACGCCCGAACACCGACTGGCGCTTCGAATACAGCCCGGAAACCTTCTCGACCGCCGAACTCGACTTTTCGGTCGAGGTCTGCGCGGCGGTGATGGATGTGCTGCAACCCACGCCGGACAAGCCGCTGATCCTGAACCTGCCGGCGACGGTCGAGGCGGCGACGCCCAACGTCTATGCCGACCAGATCGAATGGTTCTGTCGCAACGTGCCGAACCGCGACAGCGTCGTCATCTCGCTCCACACCCATAACGATCGCGGCACCGGCGTCGCGGCGGCCGAACTGGGGCTGATGGCGGGCGCCGACCGGGTCGAGGGCTGTCTGTTGGGCAATGGCGAACGCACCGGCAATTGTGACCTCGTGACCGTGGCGCTAAACCTCTACACCCAGGGCGTCGACCCCCGACTCGACCTGTCGGACATCGACGAGGTCGTGAACACGGTCAATTACTGCACCCAGCTGCCGGTCCATCCGCGCACGCCCTATGCCGGCGATCTGGTGTTCACCGCTTTCTCCGGCAGCCATCAGGACGCGATCAAGAAGGGCATGGCGGCGCAGGCGGTGCGCAACGACAGCTTGTGGGAAGTCCCCTATCTGCCGATCGACCCCGCCGATCTCGGCCGCAGCTATGAAGCCGTCATCCGCGTTAATTCGCAGTCGGGCAAGGGCGGCGTGGCATGGGTGCTGGAACAGGATAAGGGCCTGAAACTGCCCAAGCGGTTGCAAGCCGATTTCAGCCGCCATGTGCAGGCGATGGCCGACCGGCTGGGCCGCGAACTGAACGCCTCCGACATCTGGTCGGCGTTCCACGACGCCTATCTGCCGCAGGGCAAGGATCGCTATGCGCTGATCGACTATGCCGAAACCCATGCGCCCGGCGGTGGCCCGCCGCGCACCTTCGTCGGCCGCGTCCGGCTGGACGGCGAGGAACGCTCGATCTCCGGCAAGGGCAACGGGCTGTTGTCGGGCCTGCTCGCGGCACTGCGCGAAGAAGGCGGCATCGACATGGACGTCGTCGACTATAGCGAACACGCCATCGGCCATGGCGCCGATGCGCAGGCGGCCGCCTATCTCGAATGCAGCCTGCCCGATGGCCGGCGGGTGTTCGGCGTCGGCATCGACGGCGACGTCGCCACCGCCACCGTCCGCGCCGCGCTCAGCGCCGCCAACGCGACGATGCGCGACTGATCCTTATCCGATGACGTCACCCCAGCGCAGGCTGGGGTCTCTCGCGGTGAAGCGTTTCGCCTGCCGCAGGGAGACCCCAGCCTGCGCTGGGGTGACGCAACGTTAATGGGCTACCTCTTAAAAGGCGAACCGTACCCGTCCCAAGATCCGGTCACCGCTATGCCGCAGATCGCCGATCGACGTGACGCCGCGATCGTCGTTCAGGTCGGTCCCGACATAATCGAGCGCCAGCGTCAGCGGACCGGTGGTGTGCTCCACACCCAGCCGCCAGTCGACATAGGTCCCGCCCGGCCGCAACCGGTCCGCGCGCAGCGGATCGTCGACCGCACCCGACGAGCGCCCGACCCCGCCGACCAAGGTGAACGGCGTCATCGGAATACCCGCCACCGCCTGCGCCGACAGATACAGGTTGCTGCCCCCGATCGCGCGCTGCGGCGGGGCATAGAGCGCGCCGGCGGTCAATTCGACCGGCCCCAGCGAATAGCGGGCATCGCCGCCGAACTCGGCATAGTCCATGCCCTGCTCCGCCCCGGCAAAGACATGGCCGATCGCCCGCCCGCGCAACTGGAACGGCCCGACATCGCCGACGATCGCCGCGCCCAGATCGGCGACCGCGTCGGCACCGTCGTGCCGCACCGACCCGCGCAGCGCCGCCACCCGCGCATCCAGCTCGATCATGACCAACGTGAGCGCGGCATCGCCGGAAATGGACGCCTTGCCCTCGCTCCAGCTCAGGCCGCGCCGCCGTTCGTCGGTCGTCGCCTCGACCCCGACCGACGGCAGGCTCTGCGCCTGCGCCGCTGCCGTCACCAGCAGCGACGCGACGCCAAATGCGATCCGTCCGATCATCCTGCCTGCGTCGTCCCGTGCATCCGGTCGATCTCGGCATGGAGCACCGGATGATCCTCCTGCGCCAGCTGGACCAGTCGTGCCTGCAGCGCATCGTTGCGGCTCGCGACTTCCTGCGCGATCGCGGTCTTCTGGCCGCTGCACCAGCCCGGACGGCTGCCCTCGATCACCTTGTCATGGGTGAACGATCGCGCCAGCGTCGATCCCGATGCATGGCGCGCCTGCCGCTCGACGACCAGCCCCGCACGCCACAGGCAGCGCAACGTCGACGGCCGACCGCCGACACCGACCGTCCCGATCTGCTGATGCGTCACCTGCACATCGGCGGTATAGTTCGACTGCACCGCGCCGGTGCGGTGATCGATCCGCGCGCTATGCGCCATGCCGCCATCCGGTGCCGCCATCGCCACGCCCAGCAACAGCCCGACCAACCCGAACGTCATGTTCAATCTCCTTATCCTGCTGCGGACGGCCTCGACCTATGGTGGCCGATGACCGTGTCGGACTTTCGTCCAATATGTACATAACCGATGATGCCGGACGCACGTTCCACATTCAGCACCGGCAACGCTTTGTTACGAAACGAAAACGCCGCCCGAAGGCACCCCTCCGGACGGCGTATCGCTGAACAGGCGGTGCCGGGTCCGGCACCCGCCGGTTACTTCATGTGCGCGCTGAGCAGCTTGTTCATTTCGAACATCGAGCACGACTTCTTGCCGAACAGCTTTTCCAGCGTTTCGTCCGCCAGGATTTCGCGCTTGTCCTTCGGGTTCTGCAGGTCGTGCTTCTTGATGTATTCCCACATCTTGCTGACGACTTCGCTGCGGGGCAGCGGGTCGGATCCGGTGATCTTCGCCAGATCGGCCGACGGCGTCACCGGCTTCGCGATTCCGCCCCGGGCGCCGCCGGTCGTCGTGGTTTCCTTGGCCATAATATTCCTCCTAATCCCCCTGCGAACCGCGCCTCGCGGGCGCGGCAGGTCGTTGGTTATGCAAGGTTCCGAACCGCTTGTCGCGGGGGAATTGCGACAAACCGTACCGTCAATCCCACGAAATTCCCCCTGCAACCGTTCTTTTCCCGCCTGGACCGGCTCAGAAACCGAACCGGGCGCGGACGCCGTAGAAACGCGGCATGGCGGGATAGACGCCATAGGTGCCGGTCTGTTCGGGAATCGCGAATCCCGAAATGTTGAAATACTGGTTGGTGATGTTCTCGACGAAGAACTCCAGCTGCTTGCTGCGATCGTCGGTCGCCACGCCGATCTTGCCGTTCAGCAGCGGATAGCCGTCATTGCCTACCGCCGTGGCACCGGTCCCGTCGCGGACGATCGACACGTCGCTATTGTAGCGCATATCGACATGGAACAGCGCGTTGAGCGTGCTGGTCAGACGCGGGGTCCACGTCGCGGCGACCGTCACCACGTTGCGCGGCTGGTTCAGGAACTGGCGGCCATTCTGGTTCTGGAGCGGCGTGCCGGCGAAATTATTGTCGGCGTCATAGGACGCGTCGAGCAGCGTATAGCCCAGGCGGAAGCTCAGTTCGCGGATCGGCTGGATCAGCGATTCCAGCTCGATGCCCTTCGCCGTCGACTTGGGCACATTCTGCACCACGAAGCTGTTGCCCGCGAAGATCAGCGACTGGAGGCCCTTGAACTTCTGGTAGAACAACGCCGCGTTGAACGAGAATTGCCGCGTCAGGCTGGTCTTCAGGCCCAGTTCGTAGCTGTCGACCGTCTCCGCCCCGAACTCCAGATCGGTCGCCTGCGCGCCGTCGCCGCCCAGCACCGTGGTGTTGAAGCTCGCCTGGTCGAGATTGTAGCCGCCCGACTTGAAGCCGCGATCGTAGCTCGCATAGCCCAGCACGTCGGGGGTGAACTTGTAGGCGATCTTGGCGGTGCCGGTCAGGCGGCTTTCCGAACGGTCATGGCTGTAATTGCCGTTGAACTCGCTCGACACCGCCGGATTGCAGCTGAGCAGGAACAGGTTCTGGAACAGCGCCGGGCTGGCCTGACGGATCAGGTTGCGATAGGTCACCGCCCGCGGATCGTTACCGAGGAAGAAGCCGCACGCCGCCGGATTGCTGTTGATCGACGCCGCCAGTTCCTTGCGCTCGTAATTATAGCGCAGGCCCAGCGTCAGCGAGAGCTTGTCGTTGATGTTGACGATATTGTGCGTGAACAGCGCGAAGGCGTTGGTATCGACCTGGAAATCGTCGTTGTTGTTACCCTGTCCGGCGACGTTCGGCGTCAGCGGGGTGTTCAGATAGTTGAAAAGCGCCGATCCCGGAGGCGCCGCCTGCTGCAACGCCGCGCTCTGCGCATAGAGCAGCTGCCCGAACAGCGGCACGGTGCCGGTCGGGAGCGCCGCGCCACCGCGCAGCGACGTCACCAGCTGGGTAAAGGTCGGCACGTTGAAGCTGCCGAAGAACTGCGCCTGCCGCCCGATGCCGCCCGCCGACGGCGGCGCGCCGAGCACACCGGCCAGCAGCGTGTCGACATAGCGATTGGCATCGTTGCCCAGCCGCACCGTGTCGCGCAGCTTGAGCTTTTCGTTCAGGTAGAAACCGCCGACGAGGAAATCGAGCTTCCCGTCGAACAACTGCCCCTGCAACCGCACTTCCTGCGTGATGTCGCGCAGCGCCGAGCGGTATCCGTCGCGATAGGCGCGGTCGATGCCCGAATAGTCGATGTCCTGGTTCCGCAGCACGCGGAAATCGCGATAGGCGCTGATCGAGGTCAGCTTGAGTTCGCCCACATCGGCATTGATTTCGCCCGACACGCCCCAGTCGCGCACCGCCTCGCCATAGTCGCGGTTCGGCGATGCCGCCATCTTCCGGTCGGACGGCGCGCCGGTATAGATGCCCGTGCGGCCCTGCTGTGCCGCGATCGCCTGGATCGCGGCCGCCGTCGGCCCGCGCGTCCCGCTGACCACGCCGCAGCATTGCTCGTCGGTCTTGTAATAGTCGCCGATCAGGCGGAAGCTGAACGCCGAGGTGTCGTACAGCGCCTGCCCGCGGACATACCAGCGGTTGATGTCGTTGAACGCCCGGTCGGAATTGACGTCCTCGATATAGCCGTCGCGCTTGCGATAGCCGCCGTCGACCCGCAGCGCGAGCTGTTCGCTGACCGGGCCGGTCAGTGCGCCCTTCAGTTCATAGGCGTTGAAATTGCCATATTCGCCGGCGACATAGCCGCCGAAATCGAATTTCGGCATCGCGGTCGTGACCGACAGCGCACCGGCCGAGGTGTTGCGGCCGAACAGCGTGCCCTGCGGCCCGCGCAGTACTTCGACGCGCTCGATCTCGGGCAGTTCGGCGATGGCGATGCCGGCGCGCGACCGGAACACGCCGTCGATGAACACGCCGACCGCCGGTTCGAAGCCGGGATTGTCGCCCGCCGTGCCGACGCCGCGAATCGACAGCGAGGTGGAGACCGCCGAGGACTGGCCGGTGGTCGTCTGGAGCGAGGGGGCGAGCTGTTCGAGGCCGCGAATGTCGCGCACGCCGGCATCGTCGAGCAGCTGCGCGTTGACCGCGGTCACCGCGATCGGCACGTCCTGGATCGGTTCGGCGCGGCGGTTGGCGGTGACGATGATCTCGTTCCCCCAATCGTCATCGGCCTGTGCCGTAGCGTCACCCGGCGCGGCCGGCGCGGTCGGCGTCTCGACCGGTGCCGTCGGCGTGGTCTGCGCCAGCGCCGGTACGGCGCCCGCGACCATGGACAGGGCTGTCGCGGTCAGCAGATGGAACTTCTTCATGGCATCCCCTCTTCGTCAGCTGCCGATATCGTCCGGCTATGCGTGTTGCATTTGGTGACGAAGCATCTATCCCGCGTCAACGGGCAACCTGCATCCGGCATACGCTTTCATCGGCGAACGGGTATGGAAGCCACAGTTGCGCTGCCGCAGGGGATCGCCCGGTCGGCTGCGAAAAGTCGAAGATCGGGAATGGAATAGAACCATGTGTGACGCGAACGACGATGCCGATGGCGGCGAACTGGTCGGCCCCGCGCCCAAGATTCCCGTTCCGGATCATGTCGCTGACGCGATCCGCACGCTGATCCGCTGGACCGGCGACGATCCCGACCGCGAAGGGCTGCTCGACACGCCGCTGCGCGTCGCGCGCGCGTGGAAGGAATATACGCAGGGCTATGCCGAGGACCCGGCCCATCACCTCGACCGCGTGTTCGAAGAGGTCGGCGGCTATGACGAGATCGTGCTGCTGCGCGACATTCCGTTCCAGTCGCACTGCGAACACCACATGGCGCCGATCGTCGGCAAGGCGCATATCGCCTATCTGCCCAAGGATCACGTCGTCGGCATTTCGAAGCTCGCCCGCGTCCTCCATGGCTATGCCCGGCGGTTGCAGGTGCAGGAACGGCTGACCGCCGAGGTCGCCGACTGCATCTGGAACGGCCTGCGCCCGCGCGGCGTCGCGGTGGTGATCGAGGCGACGCATGGCTGCATGACGTCGCGCGGCGTCCGCACGCCGGGCGTCACCATGACGACCAGCCGCATGATGGGCGTGTTCCGCGACGACGAACGCAGCCGCAAGGAAGTGCTGTCGCTGATCGGGCGCGGCTGACGGAACGGGCGCCGCGCGCGGGACGTTGCTATGCGATGATCCGCCCCCTCGCCTGCCTGCTTGCCGCAGCTTTGGTCGCCGCCTGCTCCGCCGAACCGCCCGCCGCCGCCAATGCGGGCGACGCGGTGCGCCCGGTCGGTTCGCTGGGCGGGGTCGATCCCGCAGCGAATGCCCAGTTTGCGGTAGCTCCGCCCGCAGCGCGCGGCCTGCCCGACAGCCCCGAACCCCATGCGGCACCGGAGTTGCAGCCGATGGTCTATGCCGATTTCGCCGAAAAGGACCTGCTCGGCTCGGGCTGTTCGTTCCGCACCGTACCGCGCGGCCCCGTGCTGCTGCTGGTCCGCGATCAGGGCGACGGGCTGGTCAAGTTCGACAGGCGCCTGCGCCGGATCACCGCGGCAACGCCGGGGCGGGAAGCGGTCGAGGATGGCGGCATCCTCGCCGGGGACCAGGTGTCGTTCACCGTCGAACGGCCGGCCGACCGGACCGACCCGGCGTCGGATTCGACCCGGCAATGGCCGGCGACGCTGACCATGCGCACCGCCGATGGCGGTGAACGCGTCTATCGCGGCGGCCGATGGGAATGCGGCAGCTGATCGACCGGATTGCGTCGCGGCGACGGGCATTCTACAGCGAGCGCCTGGCCTCGTAGCTCAGCTGGACAGAGCGCCGCTTTCCTAAAGCGGGCGTCGGGGGTTCGAGTCCCTCCGAGGCCACCAGATCTTAAAAGTGTGAGGGTAGCTGTGATCCAGCCGTCCCACCCAGAACCCGTTCGGTTCGAGCAGCTTCGAGCCTGTCGAGAAGCGTCCGTCGAGAACTCGGTCTTTTGGGGCAACCCCTTCTCAACTACGGTTCTCGACAAGCTCGAACCTGCGCTCGAAGCAAACGGAGCGGTTGAAAGGATGGCTACGGACGGGATGCAGCCCTAGATTCTGATGACATGAATTCTACCCGTTCGTGCTGAGTAGGGGCTGAGCTTGTCGAAGACCCGTATCGAAGCAGATGGAGCAGTCCTTCGATACGCCCCTTCGACAAGCTCAGCGGCTACTCAGGACGAACGGGTATGCCTCGTGTCGTCATGCCCTAATTCGCCCGCTCGGGCGGCACGACCGGCAGCGGCAACGGTGCGATCGGTACGCCGTCCTCGACCAGCGCCTTCGCCTCCTCCCGCGTCGCCTGTCCATGGATCGGCGCCGGGTCTGCCTCTCCGACATGCATCGCCCGCGCCCGGTCGGCAAAGGCGGTGCCAACCCATTCGCTTCCCGCCAGCACCTCGCGCTGCGCCTTGGCCAACGCCGCCAGCGCGGCCTTCATCGCCTCGGGCGGCGGACCCGACGGCCGGTCGCCCTTGGGCGCAATGTTCGGTGCCATCACCGCCTTCTCGATTCGGGCGTCGTCGCACATCGGACAGCGGATCAGCGCCCGCTCGCGCTGGTCGGCATAGGCATCACTCGACGCGAACCACGCCTCGAACACATGGGCATTGCCGCAGCGCAGGTCGAACACGATCACGGCACGACCTCGACCGGCGGTATCGCGCGGCGATGGTCGAGCACCGGCACCCGTGCGCGTACCGCCGCCACCTGTTCGGGGTCGATCTCGACCATCCCGATCCCGGCCGCTTCGCCCATGTCGAGCAAAATTTCGCCCCACGGATCGATCACCAGCGAATGCCCATAGGTCGCGCGGCCATCGTCATGGATGCCGGTCTGCGCCGCCGCCACCACGAACGCCCCCGCCTCGATCGCCCGCGCGCGCAGCAGGACATGCCAATGCGCCTGCCCCGTCGGCACGGTGAACGCCGCCGGCACCGACAGGATCGTCGCCCCGGCATCGCTCATCGCACGGAACAGGTCGGCGAAGCGCAGGTCGTAGCAGATCGACAGCCCCAATGCCCCCGCCGGCGTCGCAACCACACAGGCACGATCGCCCGGCGCATAGCTGGCCGACTCGCGCCAGCTTTCGCCGCTGGGCAGGGTTACGTCGAACAGATGCAGCTTGTCATAGCGCGCGCGGATCGCCCCGCTGCCATCGATCACATAGCCGCGATTGGCCAGCCGACCATCGTCGCGCCGGACCGCCAGCGACCCCAGATGCACCCAGATTCCCGCCCGTGCCGCCGCATCGCGCACCGCCCGCAGCACGCGGTCGTCGCCTTCGGTCGTGATCGACGCCGCAGCCCGTTCGCGATCGCGGTCGATCAGCCCGGACATTTCAGGCGTGAACAGCGTCGCCGCACCCTCACCCGCCGCCCGCTCGACCGCATCCACCAGCACCGCCGCATTGGCATCGGGATCGATGCCGGCGGTCATCTGGAGTATGCCGAGCTTCATGACGCCAGCAGCGCGTCCAGCTTGCCCTGACGCTCCAGCGCGGCCAGATCGTCCGATCCGCC
Organism: Sphingomonas paucimobilis; assembly: GCA_036946325.1. Lineage (GTDB taxonomy): Bacteria > Pseudomonadota > Alphaproteobacteria > Sphingomonadales > Sphingomonadaceae > Sphingomonas > Sphingomonas paucimobilis_A. The sequence continues at coordinate 567,652 of JAQIJL010000001.1, read as the reverse complement.
GACATGGGTATCGCCGATGAAGATTTGCGGCACCGTCGTCCGGCCATTGGACTTCGCCAGCATTTCCTGCCGCTTGGGGCCGCCCATGCTGATGTCGATCTCTTCGAAGGCGGCGCCCTTTTCATCGAGCAGCCGCTTGGCGCGCGTGCAATAGGGGCAGAACGCCTTGGTGTAGATGATGATGCTTGCCATGGGTATCAGTTGTGTCCGCGCAAGGCCCTTGTCAATCATCCGCACCGACGACCCGTGCCCAGCACAGGGCGGTGACCCGCGCCGCACCCGCCCGGCGCAGCGCCAGCGCACAGGCATCCACCGTCGCCCCGCTCGTATGGACATCGTCGATCAGCACGACCGATTTGCCGGCGACCGCCGCCGCATCGGTCACGACGAACGCACCACGCACCGCCCTGGCCCGCGCACGCCCGCTCATCCCGCGCAGCGGCGGCGTGGGCCGGGTACGCCGCAGCGTCTCCCGCAGCACCGGCACGCCGCGCAGGTCCGCCAGCGCCGTCGCGATCAGCACCGACTGGTTATAGCCCCGCGTCCATAGCCGCCGCCGGTGCAGCGGCACCGGGATCAGCCGATCGGCATCCTCGGGCAGATGCCGGGCCATCAACCGCGCCATCGTCGTCGCCAGCGCCAGCCGCCCGCCATATTTCAGCTTCAGCGCGACATCGCGCGCCACCGGACCATAGGCGACCGCGGCGCGCACCCCGTCATGCACCGGCGGCCTGTCCAGACAGGGGGCACACCGCATCCCCGGCCCCTGATCGATCGCCAGCGGCGCACCACAGGCCGCACACGCCGGATCGCCCAGAAACCGCAAGGCCGACCAGCAGCTCGCACAGAAACGATGGTCTGCCTCCACGACCATCCCGCACCCCGGACAGCGCGGCGGCAGCGCGAGGGCGACCAGTTGCGCGATCGCGGCGACGGGCATGTGGGCAAGGCGCATCGCCTGCCCTTGTCGCCGCGCCCGCCGCCCGGCACAAGGCGCTGCGTGAGTGCCCCCGATCTCTTCGCCCGCCCGCGCCGCCGCCTTCACCGCGACCGTGCCCAGCCCGCCTTCGCCCGCGCCGACTTCCTGCATCGCTATATGCTGGAGGGCGTGGAGGACCGGTTGCAGGCGGTGACGCGCAGCTTTTCGGATGTGCTCGACCTCGGCTGCGCCGACGCCGCCTTCACCCCGCCGCCCGGCGCGCGCGTGGTGCGGTTCGATCCGGGTTTCGCCTTCGCCCGCGCGGCAGGCGGGGTGCAGGGGGACGAGGACCGCCTGCCCTTTGCCGATGGCGCCTTCGATCTGGTGGTGTCGGTCGGCGTGCTCGACACCGTCAACGACCTGCCGGGCGCGCTGACGCTTATCCGCCGCAGCCTGCGCCCCGACGGCCTGTTTCTCGCTGCCTTTACCGGTGGCCATACCCTCGCCACGCTACGCCAGTCGCTGCTGGCGGCGGAGGCGGATCGCCCGGCGGCGCGCGTCCATCCGCAGATCGACCTGCGATCGGCCGGCGACCTGCTGGTCCGCGCCGGCTTCGCGCTGCCGGTCGCCGATTCGGAAACGCTGACGGTGCGCTATTCGGGTCTGGACAAGCTGGTCGACGATCTGCGCGGCATGGGCGCGACTGGGCTGCTGGAGCCGGCGCCGCTCGGCCGTGCGGGACTGATCGGTGCCGCCACCGCCTTTGCCGACCGCGCCGATCCCGACGGCCGTACGCCCGAACAGTTCGAGGTCATCTACCTGACCGGCTGGGCACCCGCCCCCAGCCAGCCGCAACCCGCCCGCCGCGGCAGCGCCACCGCCTCGCTCGCCGACACGCTGCGCCCGCGCGAACCGCGCTAGACCAACGCCTCCAGCAACCCGATCAGCGGGCGGTCGGCGGGCGGCATCGGCAGCGCGTGGAGCTGGACCGGCCGCAGCCATTGCAGCGCCGTCGCATGGCGCGCGACCGGAATACCCTTCCACTTGCGCAACGCATAGAGCAGCAATAGCAGATGCCGTTCGCCCAGCGCCTCGCTGGCGAACGCCGCCGACGCCAGACACTGATGATCGACCACGATCCCCAGTTCCTCGTCCAGTTCGCGGACCAGCGCCGCCTCGGGCGTCTCGCCCGGCTCGACCTTGCCGCCGGGGAATTCCCACAGCCCGGCCATCGCCGTGCCGGGCGGACGCTGCTGCACCAGCACGCGTCCATCGCCATCGATCATCGCGGCGGCGGTTACCAATAGGATGGACGACACTTTCTTAACCTCGTCGGGTTTAGGGGTGGGGTCGACGTTCAACAGGAGTTTTCCGTCATGCGTTGTACTCTGCGCGCCCTGCGCAGCCTGTGGCGGAACCAGCGCGGCGCGACCGCCGTCGAATATGGCATGATCCTCGCGCTCATCGTGATCGGCCTTATCGCCGTGGTCGCGCAATTGGGAAAGACCACCAGCGCGATGTGGAACGGCGTCGCCCAGAATGTTACCGAAACCGGACCACACGGTTAACCATCATAATGATTCCGCAAAGTTTCCTTTAAACTTTTGTCAACCGCGCTCCCGGTAATCTGCCCCCGTCGAACGGAACCTGGTTTCGAACGGCCGGGAATTGAAGCACGCAGAACCATGGAGCAGAATATGCAGAAGATCCGTACCTTCCTGAAGAACAGCAAGGGCGCGACCGCCATCGAATACGGCCTGATCGCAGCGCTGATCGCCGTCGCCGCCATCGCCGCGATGCAGGGCCTCGGCAACCAGCTGAAGCTGACCTTCGGCAACGTCACGTCGAACATGAAGGCGTCGTAAGACACTTCACGAATGCGAATAGGGCGGCGGGACGGGGGTCCCGCCGCCCTTTTTGTTTGCCCGCGTAACGGGCGACGAACGTCGTTACAGCCGGCCCATCGCCAGAAACTTCTGCCGCCGCGACTGCTTGAGCGCCACGGCGGGCTGTGCCGCCAATCCGCTCAGCTCGCCATCGATCGCATCGCCCAGCGCCGCGATCGCCGCTGCCGGATCGCGATGCGCCGCGCCCAGCGGTTCGGCGACGATCCGGTCGATCACGCCCAGCGCCTTCAAATCCTGCGCGGTCACCCGCATCGCTTCCGCCGCTTCGGGTGCCTTGTCGGCGGTGCGCCACAGGATCGACGCGCAGCCTTCGGGCGAGATCACCGAATAGACCGCGTGCTCCATCATCAGCACCTTGTTGCCCGCCGCCAGCGCGATCGCACCGCCGGAGCCGCCCTCGCCCAGAATCGCCGACACCATCGGCACGCCGAGGTTCAGCGCCGCCTCGGTCGACCGGGCGATCGCTTCCGCCTGTCCGCGCTCCTCGGCCTGGATGCCGGGAAACGCACCCGACGTATCGACCAGCGTCACCACTGGCAGGCCGAACCGGTCGGCCAGCTGCATCAGGCGGATCGCCTTGCGATAACCCTCCGGCTTGCCCATGCCGAAATTGTGGCGCAGGCGCGTCGCGGTGTCGTCGCCCTTTTCATGGCCGATCACCATGACCTTGCGCCCGCGGAACCGTCCGATCCCGCCCAGGATCGCCTGATCGTCGGCAAAGGCGCGGTCGCCGCCCAGCGGCATGAAATCCTCGACCAGCGCCGCGACATAATGCTTGAAATGCGGGCGTTCGGGATGGCGCGCCACCTGCGTCTTCTGCCACGGGGTCAGCTTCGCATAGGTTTCGCGCAGCAGCCGGTCGGACTTGGTCTGCAACCGTCCGATCTCGGTCGCGATGTCAAGTTCGCCATCGGCGGCGGTATCGCGCAGTTCGTCGATGCGCGCCTGCAGTTCGGCGATGGGTTTTTCGAAATCAAGGAAGCTAGCCATGGTTCCGCGCCCTATGGCCGTGTCCGCCCGGCGTCAATCAGCGGGTGGAGTTCGCCCACCAGCTGCACCAGCCGCGACGCATCGACATGGGTATAGATTTCGGTGGTCGCGATATCGGCATGGCCCAGCATCGCCTGCAGCGCACGCAGGTCCGCCCCGCCCTCCAGCAGATGCGTGGCAAAGGCGTGGCGCAGCACGTGCGGGCTGATCCGGTCGGGCGCGATCCCCGCCTCGCCCGCCAGCGCGCGCACGATCTGGTACAGCCGCATCCGCGACAAATGCCCCTTGCCCGACGGGAACAGCCAGACGCTGTCCGCCGGCACATGCGCCCGCCACCGTGCCACCGCCGCGCGCGACCGGTCGGACAGCGGCACCATCCGCTCGCGCCCGCCCTTGCCCTTCAGGATCATGTACGGCCGGTCGGGCGCGATGATCCCGCGCGGCAACGACACCAGCTCGGTCGCGCGCAGCCCCGATCCATAGAGCAGCTCGAACAGGGCGGACAGGCGCAGGTCGTTGCGGTCGGGCGGCACCCGCGCGATCCGCCCATCGATCGCCGCGAACATCGCATCGATGTCTCGGGCGGACAGCGTCTTGGGCAGCCCGCGCGACGTCCCCGGCCGGGGCAAGGCCGCCCCCGGATCGTCCGCCCGCAGCCCTTCCTCGGCCAGAAACGCGAAGAACCGCCTGAGCGCCGCCGCCTTCCGCGCCACCGTCGACTTGGCCAGATCGCGCCAGCCATCGGCCAGCCGCCCGATCGCATCGGCATCCGCCCCGGTCAGCCGCCCGCCAAGCGCCTCCGACGCCAGCGACAGGTCGGTGCGATAGGCGGCGAGGGTATTGCGCGCCGCCCCCGCCTCCGCCGCCATCATCTCCAGAAAGCGGTCGATCAGCACCCGGTCGCTACCGGGCGGGGTCACGACCGCGCGATCGCTTCCGCCGCGATCATCCGCGCCTCGCCCTCACGCCCCGCCGCGCGCAGCGCCGCGACGATATGGAACAACGCCTCGGCCGGCACCCCGCGCCAGTCGCGCGTCTGCATGCCGGTCGCGGCCAGCAGCAGCACCGTGCCGCCTTCGCCATTCACGCCCGCACGGTCGATCGCATCGGTCCACGCATTGCGCGCACCGACCGCGACGTTCAGGTCGCGCACCATCGCCGTCACCTGATCGCGCGGCAACCGGCCGAGGCCCGCCAGCGCGGCGAACAGCAACTGCCCCTTACGCGCATTCTGCCCGGCATAGTCCGACACCGCCCCCGGCGCGACCGATCGTCCCATCGGATCGGCGACGGTCAGCATCGCCCAGCCATCGCTGCCGACCGGAACGATCCCGCGCCAGCGCAGCGCCGGCAGGTCCAGCCCGGCTGTCAGCATCGACGCGATCAGCGCATCGGCGTCGCCGGCATGGTCCGCGACCGGTGCAATCATGGCCGCCGCCCGCGCGGTCAGCACCCGGCGGGCATAGCCCAGATCGGTGGTGATCGCCGGTTCCCAGAACTGGCGCAGCATCGCCAGCCGATCGGCATCGTTGCCGACGAATGCGGTGCGCAGATCGGTCGCCAGCGCGGTCTGCGTGCTCGTCGCATCCTCGTCGCTGGACAATTGGGCATAGAGGTCGACCAGCGCCTCGCTGGACAACACGCCCTGCGCGGCGGCCAGATCGGCATCGGCCAGACGAACACCCGGCGCGAATTGCGGCGCGGTGGCGTGCCAGTAGCGGACCTGCGGCCCCACCCCGGCGAACAGACCGGCGGGCACCGGCGTCGCGCTGGCGGCGGCCATGCCGTAGCGCCAAGCGGTCAGCCGGTCGATACCATCCCATTCGATCGTCGCGGCACGACGCCCCTGCGCGCCCTTGCCGACCAGCTTTTCGGCCAGCGCCACGTCGATCGCACCGCCGCCCGGCGCCTGACGCCGCGCCTGATCGACGATCCGCCCCGCCTCGCGCGCTTCGCCCGACAGGCCGAGGCAGATGGCATTCGCCAGCCGCCAGCCGCGCTCGTTCGACACCTGCATCGCCGGCTGCGTCAGCGGGCACAGCCCGCCCGGATCGCCGGTCGCCAGCATCGCCTGCATCGCGATCTGGAACAGCTTGGGCGTGTAATTGTCGATGTCGACCGACTGGACCAGCGCGCGCGCCGGCGCGGCCTCGCCCATCCGGACCAGCAGCCATGCGCGCTCGGCGGCGAAGTCCGCGCCGTCGACGCCCGCCGGCGTCGCGATGTCGGACACCAGCGCGCGGCGCAGCCCGATCGAAACCCAGCGCGACACGACCGGCGCGTCGAGCGACCGCATGATCCGCTGCAACCATGGCCCGTCACCGGTGCCGAAGGCATTGCCGCCGAACGCGCCGCCCTGCCCGGCGATGCCGACGCTGGCGGTCGAGCGGCGCGCATAATCGGGCAGCTCATATTGGCGCAGCGCTTCGGGGCTGACCGGGGTCGGCGTGGCCGACGCGCTCGGTTGCGGCGTCGGGGTCGCCCCCGGAACGCCGGGCAAAGGCTGCACGATCGGCGCGGCCGGCGCGAAATTGGGGGTTCCCGGCGCGCCGGGCGCGGCCGGTCGCGCGGTCGCCCGCGGGGTCGGTGTGGGCGCAGGGGCCGGGGCGTCGCCGAAGCCGGGCGGCAACAGCGATTCGGGCACGTCCTGTCCGATCGCCGGCACCGCGACCGCGATCAGCGCGGCGGCGGCGATGCCGACGCGCAACCGGTCAGTTGGCGAGGTTTTCAAGCGAGACCGCCTTCTCGATCTGGGTCGGCTGCTGCTCGGTCGAACGTCCCGCCAGAACGAACATGCCCCCGACCAGCGCGACGAGGACGACGAGAAGAATGACAAGCGAACGCGACATGGATCAGATCGTCCCGAATATTGGTGGCCCAGGAAAAAGACGGCGACGCGCCTTTTGCCCGATCGGCGGGGCGGCTGTATAGCCCCTCCCGCAATGCTGCAAATTCAAGACTCCCTGCCCCAACCCGCCCCCCGCTGGACCGGCCGCCCGATCGTGCTGGTCGGGTTGATGGGCGTGGGCAAATCCACCGTCGGTCGCCGCCTGGCGCAGCGGATGAAGCTCGATTTCGTCGATGCCGACAACGAAATCGAACATGCCGCCGGCATGACCATCGCCGAAATCTTCGAACGCTTCGGCGAGGATCATTTCCGCGACGGCGAACGCCGCGTCATCGCCCGACTGATCGACGGTTCGCCAAAGGTGATCGCGACCGGTGGCGGTGCCTTCATGCAGCCCGAAACCCGCGACCTGATCCTGGGTCAGGCGCTGGCGATCTGGCTCGACGCCTCGCCCGCCGTGCTCGCCGATCGCGTCCGCCGCCGCGACACCCGCCCGCTACTGCGCGGAAAAGACCCGCAAAAGGTGCTGACCGAACTCGCCCGCGTGCGCAACCCGGTCTACGCCCTTGCGCCGATCCATATCGTCAGCCAGCACGCGCCGCACGACGCCACCGTCTCCGCCATCCTGAAAGCCATCGGCCAATGACCGTCATCCCCGTGCCCCTTAGCGACCGCAGCTACGACATCGTGATCGCGGATGGCGTGCTGGCGCGTGCCGGGGATCATCTGGGTCCGATCGCGCGCGGGCGGCGGATGGTGATGGTCGCCGATGCGCAGGTGCCGATGCACCTTGCCACCCTGCGCGCATCGCTGGCCGCGTGCGGCATCGCCAGCGAGGCGATCGAGATTCCGGCGGGCGAAGGATCGAAAAGCTGGGCGACGCTCGAATCGCTGCTCGATTCGCTGCTGGCACTGGGCGTCGAGCGCGGCGACCACATCGTCGCGCTGGGCGGCGGCGTGATCGGCGATCTGGTCGGCTTCGCCGCGTCGATCCTGAAGCGCGGCTGCGGCTTCGTACAGGTGCCGACGACGCTGCTGGCACAGGTCGATTCGTCGGTCGGCGGCAAGACCGGGATCAACACCCGCGCCGGCAAGAATCTGGTCGGTGCCTTTCACCAGCCCGCTTTGGTGCTGATCGATCCGACCACGCTCGACACGCTCCCGGCCCGCGAAGTCCGCGCCGGCTATGCCGAGGTCGTGAAATACGGCCTGATCGACGATCCCGAATTCTTCGCATGGTGCGAATCGAACGGCACCGCTTTGCTGCTCGGCGATCCGCTGGCCCGCACCCACGCCATCGCCCGCTCGGTGTCGGCCAAGGCGCGCATCGTCGGCGCCGACGAACGCGAGACGACCGGCACCCGCGCGCTGCTCAATCTCGGCCATACCTTCGGTCACGCGCTGGAGGCCGAAGCGGGCTTCGACGGGTCGCTGCTCCATGGAGAAGGGGTCGCGGCCGGCATGGCGCTCGCCTTCGCCTTCAGCGCCGAACAGGGGCTGTGCCGCGCGGAGGATGCACAGCGGGTCGCGGCGCATCTCCGCAATGCCGGCCTGCCCGATGGCCTCGCCGCCGCCGGCATCGCCGCGCCGGGCGACAAGCTGGTCGGGCATATGCTCCACGACAAGAAGCGCGAAGGCGGCACGCTGCCCTTCCTCCTCGCCCGCGGCATCGGCCAGACCTATCTCGACCGCTCGGTCGATCTGGGGCAGGTCGCCGCCTTCCTCGACCGGCAGCCGCGCTGATGCCGCAGGGGGTCGCGAAGCGCGACCTGCCGACAAAGCTATGCCCGGTATGCGAACGCCCGTTCGCGTGGCGCAGGAAATGGGCGCGCGACTGGGACAATGTCGTCTATTGTTCGGACCGCTGCCGGCGGACGGGCAAGGCGGATTAACCGAATAACAGCTATTTGCGGGCAATCGTCGTTGATCGACTGCGTTCGGGATCAACGGGATGGTGCATCAGCGAAAGGCGCGCCTCGCTGGCGGTAACGCCGCGCTGCGGTGGCTTGCCGATCCGGTCGTGGCGGTGCCCGACACGGCCTTGTCCGGGCTGTACGCGTCGGTGCTGGCAGCACCCCGGGTCGTCGTCATGGCCGCGCTGACCAGCGCCGCGATTTCCATCACCGCCGCCCTGCGCACCGGCGAACGCGCCTTCTGGATCTTTCTCCTGCTCGACCTGACGGTGCTGGCGCTGCGCCTGCAACGCTTCCACCGCGCGCGTCGGGCCATTCGTGCCGGTCGGCTGCCGGCGATCGAGCCGTCGATGCTCCTGTCGCTGGCATGGTGCGCGCTGCAGGGTCTGATGGCGTTCACCATCGCGCTTACCGGCGACATGCCGCTGCTGGTCGTCACCCTCGCCTTCATCCTCGGCCTGACCGCGCCGATCTGCGCCCGCAACTATGCCATGCCCCGGATGGCGACGTTGATGGTGATGCTGTGCGACCTGCCGTTCAAGCTGGGGCTGGCGTTGTCGGGGGAACCGTTGCTGTGGCTGTTGCTGCCGTTGACCGTGCCGTTCTTCCTCGGCGTCCGCGCCCTGCTCGGCAATTTCGGGCGGATGCTGGGTCTGTCGCTGGAGACCGCGGAGCATAATCGCCGCCTCGCCGGCCGTGATTCGCTGACCGGCCTCGTCAATCGCCACGGCCTCGACGAAACGCTGGCGCGGATGACCGATACGCCCGAGCGGCCGGTGGTCCTGCTGTGCATCGACCTCGACCGGTTCAAGCCGGTCAACGACCTTTACGGCCATGCCGCCGGGGACAGCGTCCTGGTCGAGGTGGCGGCGCGCCTGCGCAAGGTGACGCCCCATCACGGCTTCATCGCCCGGCTGGGCGGCGACGAATTCATGGTCGCGGTCGGCGGCCTGACCCCCGACGACGCCGGCCCGTTCGCGCAGGCGCTGCACTACGCCCTCGCGACGCCGCATTATCGCCTCGACGACGGCGCGCAGGCGGCGGTCGGCGCCAGCGTCGGCTATGCCTGTTTCCCCGAGGACGCGGCGACCTTCGACCAGTTGCGCCGCCGTGCCGATGCCGCGCTCTACGCATCGAAGCGATCGGGCGTGCTACGCCGCTACGACGCCAGCCTGTCGCAGATCAGCGACGCCGCCTGAATTTCTACGGGATATCGCGCTGCTGCGCCTGCTGGTCGCGCCGCCAAGCGAACCAGTTGCGCAACATCGCCTGGGTACAGCCGGTCTGCCCGCCGGTGCCGACCACCGAACAGCTGTTCGGCCGCCCGATCCGCGCCTCCTCCATCGCGCTGTCCGCGCGCATCGCCCAGCTCGACGCCGCCGACGACTTGTCCGGCGGGTTCCGGAAGCGTTTGGGAATGCGATAGCGCTCATTCTCGCCCAGCCGCGCGCACACCACGATCTCATCGTCGCTGTCGGGCTTGGGGCAGGCTTCCTCGCCATAGACGGTGGCGTTGCGTACGCGCTGCGGCGGGTCGGCGGGGGCATCCTGCGCCAGCGCGGGCGCCGCGAACGCCAATGCCACAACCGCCAAACCCCAACGCACCATACCCGTATCTCCTCGACCCGGCCTACTAAGCGGATCGTCCCGATGACTGGCGCATGAACGCACGAGATTTCGTGGCCGTTGCACCGCGCCCGCAGGACGCTATGGCGGTGCCATGATCCTCGTCATCGACAATTACGACAGCTTCACCTGGAACCTCGTCCATTATCTGATGGAACTGGGCGTCGAGGTCCGCGTCGAACGCAACGACAGCCTGAGCGCGGCAGAAGCGCTGGCCAGCGACGCACAGGGCTTCCTGATCTCGCCCGGCCCCTGCACCCCGACCGAAGCCGGCGTCTCGCTCGACCTCGTGGCCGCCTGTGCCGAGGCGCAGCGCCCGCTGCTCGGCGTCTGCCTCGGTCATCAGGCGATCGGCCAGCATTTCGGTGGAAAGGTCGTGCGCGGCGGGTTGATGCACGGCAAGACCTCGCCGATCGACCATGACGGCACCGGCGTCTTCGCGGGCCTGCCCTCGCCCTTCACCGCGACCCGCTATCACTCGCTGATCGTAACCGACATCCCCGATGCGCTGGCGGTCAACGCCACCGCGTCGGACGGCAGCGTCATGGGCTTCCGCCATCGCGACCTGCCGATCCACGGCGTGCAGTTCCACCCGGAAAGCATCGCCACCGAACATGGCCACGCCATGCTCGCCAATTTCCTCAACGACGCGGGCATCGCCGCGACGGTGCCGGCATGACCGTCACCGCGCTGCTGCCCGACCCCTCGACGCCGCTTGCCCATGAAAGCGCCGCTGAAGCCTTCGCCGCGATCCTCGACGGCACGGTGTCGGACGACGCCATCGCGACCTTCCTGACCGACCTCGCCATCCGCGGCGAAACCAGCATCGAGATTGCCGAGGCCGCCCGCGCGCTGCGCCACCGGATGATCCCGATCAACGGCCCGGCCGGCGCGATCGACGTGTGCGGCACCGGCGGCGACGGGCACCATACGCTCAACGTCTCCACCGCCGTCAGCCTCGTCGTCGCAGCCAGCGGCGTGCCCGTCGCCAAGCACGGCAACCGCGCCGCCTCCAGCAAGGCCGGCGCCGCAGATACGCTCGAAGCCCTCGGCCTCGACATGGGCGCAGCCGGCGCGATGGCCGAATCGACGCTCAGGGACATCGGCATCGCCTTCCTCTTCGCCGCCAACCACCATCCGGCGATGAAGCGCATTACCCCCATCCGCCAGCGGATCGGCCGTCGCACCATTTTCAACTTGATGGGTCCGCTCGCCAATCCGGCGCGCACCACCCGCCAGCTGATCGGCATCGCCCGCCCCGACTATGCTGCGGTCTATGCCGAGGCGATGGAGCTGCTAGGCGCCGAAACCGCGTTGATCGTCTCGGGGGAGGAGGGGCTGGACGAAATCTCCGGCGCCGGCCCGACCATCGTCGTTCCCGTCGGCATGCCCATGGCCGACCGCATCGTGCCCGAGGATGCCGGCCTCACCCGCCATCCGATCAGCGCGATCCGCGGCGGCGACGCGGCCCACAACGCCGCCGCCCTGCGCGCCCTGCTGCGCGGTGAGAAAGGTCCGTACCGCGACGCGGTGCTCCTCAACGCCAGCGCCGCGCTGCTGATCGCCGACACCGCCACCGACCTGCGCGACGGGGCCGAACGCGCCGCCGACGTCATCGATTCGGGCGCCGCCGACCGCCTGCTCGACCAATGGATCGCTTACGCATGACGATGCTCGACACCATCCTCGCCACCAAGCGCGCCGAAGTCGCGACCCGTCGCGCCCGCGCGAGCATCGCCGATCTCGACGCCCGCGCCACCGAACGCTCGGCGCCGCGCGGCTTCCGCGCGGCCCTCGACGCCAGGCCCGGCCACGCCCTGATCGCCGAGATCAAGAAGGCCAGCCCGTCCAAGGGCTTGATTCGTCCCGATTTCGATCCCCCCGCCCATGCCCGCGCCTATCAGGCTGGCGGCGCAGCCTGCCTCTCGGTGCTGACCGATATCGACTATTTCCAGGGCGCCGACGACTATCTCGTCGCCGCCCGTGCGGCCTGCGACCTGCCGGTCCTGCGCAAGGACTTCAACGTCGATCCGTGGCAAGTCGCCGAAGCCCGCGCACTCGGCGCCGACGCCATCCTCATCATCGTCGCCGCGCTGTCGGACAGCCAGATGGCGGAGATCGAGGCCGCTGCGATGGAACGCAGCATGGACGTACTGGTCGAGGTTCACGACCGTGCCGAACTCGACCGCGCCCTCATGCTGCAATCCCGCCTGATCGGCGTGAACAACCGTAATCTCAAGGACTTCTCGGTCAGTTTTGAACGGACCTATGAACTGGTCGGCCACGCCCCGGCCGGCTGCACCTTCGTCGCCGAAAGCGGCCTGACGACCCGCGCCGATCTCGACGCGATGGCGCAGCACGGCGTCCGTTGCTTCCTGATCGGCGAGGCACTGATGCGCCAGAGCGATGTCGAGTCCGCGACGCGGGCGATGATCGGGTGAGCCTCACCCATCTCGACGCCGATGGCAGCGCCCGCATGGTCGATGTCGGCGACAAGACCCCGACCCGCCGCGTCGCCGTCGCCACCGGCCGCATCGCCATGTCGCCGCAGGCCCTGTCCGCGATCCGCGACGGGCTGGTCAAGAAAGGCGACGTCCTCGCCATCGCCCGCGTCGCCGGCATCATGGCCGCCAAGCGCACCAGCGACCTGATCCCGCTCTGTCATCCGCTGCCGCTGACGAAGGCGTCGGTCGATTTCGTGTTCGAGGAAAGCGCCATCCGCGTCACCGCGACGGCGGCGACTGACGGCAAGACCGGCGTGGAAATGGAAGCATTGACAGCGACTTCCACCGCACTCCTCACTATCTATGACATGGCGAAGGCGATCGACAAGGCGATGGTGATCGACGGCATCTGCCTGTTGGAGAAACAGGGCGGCAAGTCGGGAGACTGGGTGCGGGACTGATCGGGTGCTTATCCAGCGCGCTTCCGAACCGGTGTTGCCGTATGCGACACCAACTCCAAGCGTCACCCCGGGCTTGACCCGGGGTCCCGCTTCTTCTTCTGCGTCCGGGGTAGGTAGAAGCGGGACCCCGGATCAAGTCCGGGGTGACGAAGAGCGACTGCCATCTGCACTGCAAGCCACAAGGCCCAAACGATGTCCCTCCTCCCCGTCGCCGAAGCCCAAACCCGCGTCCTCGCGCTCGCCCGCCCCGCAACCCCCGAAACCCTCCCCCTGACCAACGCCCTCGGCCGCTTCGCCGCCACCGACGTGATCGCCCGCCGCACCCAGCCGGCCCGCCCGCTCTCCGCAATGGACGGCTACGCGATCCGCTTCGACGACCTCCCCGGCCCGTGGGACGTGATCGGCGAAAGCGCGGCCGGCGCCGCCTTCCCCGATACCGTCGCGCCCGGACAAGCCACCCGCATCTTCACCGGCGCCGCGATGCCCGCCGGCACCGACTGCGTGCTGGTACAGGAAGAGGCGACCCGCGACGGCACCCGCCTGCACCTCTCCGGCGAAGGTCCGGTACGCGGCGGCAATGTCCGCCGCGCCGGCCTCGATTTCCGCGAAGGCGACCTGCTGATCGCGGCGGGCGAACGCATCACGCCCGCCCGCGTCGCGCTGGCCGCCATCGCCGGCCACGGCACGCTATCGGTCGGCCGCCGCGCCCGCATCGCGATTGCCGCAACCGGCGACGAACTGGTCCCCGCCGGCCAGTTCTTGCGCGAAGACCAGCTTCCCGAATCCAACGGCCTGATGCTCGCCGGTCTGCTCGCCGACCTGCCCGTCGAGCGCATCGACCTCGGCATCCTGCCCGACCGGATGGACGCGCTGGTCGACGCCTTCGCCGCGGTCGATTGCGACCTGCTGGTCACCACCGGCGGCGCATCGGTCGGCGACCATGACCTCGTTCGTCCGGCGCTCGCCGCAGCAGGCGGCGAACTCGATTTCTGGCGGATCGCGCTTCGCCCCGGCAAGCCGATGCTGGCCGGCCGGTTGCGCGGTGCCGCTGTCCTCGGCCTGCCCGGCAATCCGGTATCGTCGTTCATCACCGCCCTGCTGTTCGTCCGCCCGCTCGCCGCACGCATTGCCGGCGCGGCCGATCCGATGCCGCGCGCCGTCCGCGCGACGCTCGCCCACCCGCTGCCCGCCAACGGCCCGCGACAGGATTATCTGCGCGCCACGTTGATCGACGGACAGGTGTCGACCGCCGCCATTCAGGACAGTTCGATGCTGCGCACGCTCGCCCGTTCGGACTGCCTGATCGTGCGCGCCCCCCATGCCCCGGCGGCCGATGCCGGCGACTCGGCGGAAATCCTGCAACTCGCTTGACGCCACAAAAATCGTTTCCTATTAGTTCCACGTCTGTTCCGACGGAGGACGTTATGCTGACGCGTAAGCAGCACGAGTTGATCTGCTTCATCGACGACCGGTTGAAGGCGACCGGGGTCTCGCCTTCGTTCGAGGAGATGAAGGAGGCGCTCGACCTCAAGTCGAAGTCCGGCGTCCATCGCCTGATCTCGGCGCTGGAGGAGCGCGAATTCATCCGCCGCCTGCCCAACCGCGCCCGCGCGCTGGAAGTACTGCGGATGCCCGACCGTCCGGTCGCGAAGAAGCCGGCGGCCAAGCCAACGGCCACCCCGCGTCCCGCGCCGCAGCCGGCGAACGACGTCATCGAACTCCCGCTGCACGGCCGTATCGCCGCCGGTGTCCCGATCGAGGCGATCGAGGGGCAGGCGACGTTGCCCGTCCCCGCCGCGCTGCTCGGCGCCGGCGATCACTATGCGCTGGAAGTGGCCGGGGATTCGATGGTCGAGGCCGGCATCCTCGATGGCGACTATGCTTTGGTCCGCCGTACCGAAACCGCCCGCGATGGTGAGATCGTGGTCGCGCTGATCGAGGATAGCGAGGCGACGCTCAAATATTTCCGCCGCGAAGGTGCGATGATCCGCCTCGACCCGGCCAACCGCAGCTACGACCCGCAGCGCTACCGCCCCGAACAGGTGCGCGTGCAGGGCAAGCTCGCCGGCCTGCTGCGTCGCTATTGACTCGCAATTTCGTCGGAACGGACGTTCCCGCGACAAAACGTGGCGAGTGTGAACTTTGTGAACTTATTTCGAATAGCCGTCTGATTTCACACACTTAGCCAAAGTCGCAGTTCCCGAGATTAGCTCTGTCTGGCAGGCTACCGTGACCTTAGCGTCGCCGCCTTTCCCTCTCCCAACGGGAGAGAGAGGGAGCGGCGCAGCCGCGGAAGGGTGAGGGCGACCAAGGCTGGTCGAGTCCGCCTCCAGCGTCACCCCGGCCTCGAACCGGGGTCCCACTTCTTCTGCAACCTACGCGGAAACCCTACCGCCCATTCCCCGGCGCATAAGGCGTCCGAACCGCCTTGTACCACGCCAACGGATGCGCCGGCGGCACCACGCCGGCCGGCAGCGCCCGTCCCGAAACCTCGGCGAAATAGGCGATACAGGCATCCCGCCACCACTGCGCCTCGGCCCGCTGGATGGTCAGGAACTGGCGGACCTCGTCATGCCGCTGGTCGTCCACCCGGCCCCGCAGCGCCGCCCACTGCCCCTGCATCGCCGCGACCTCCGCCACGCCCCTGTCGTACCGTGCGACCAGTTCCTCCCACAGCGTCCGCCCCGACGCCATCCTCCGGTCCCATGGCACATGGTGGAACCACAGCAGCAGGTCCTCGGGCACCGTCGCCGGATCGCCCCACCGCTTCGCCAGCGCCGGCGCATATTGCCCCACCGCATCGCTGCCGCTGCGCGTCCGGTCGAACCCGATCTCTTGGGCATCGGCCCTGTGATAATAGACCGGGTTCCAGTCCGGCCGCGCCAGATCGTCGACCCACGGCCCCGGCCCGTAATGATGCCCCGTCGCGAACAGGTGATGCAGCCCCAGCGGCATCATATAGTCGACCACCACCTGCCGCGACCGCAGCATCATCGCCGCCACCGGATCGGCCACCGCCGGTCCCCACGTCATCGCCGCCCAGTCGCGCGCGATGTCGGTCGCCCGGTCGTCCGGGTTCCACGCCAGCCGCCCGAACGCATACCAGTTGGCCTGATCGAACTGCGACCCCGACCAGTTGCGATCGGTCCCGACATTCGCGACCCCCGCCATGCCGGTCAGCCCGCCCGGCCGCGCCAGCACCTCGGCGACCGCACTGCCTTTACGCGGTCGATAGGTGTCGCTCCGCAACACCTCCTCCCACATCGGCCCGAGATAGGCGAGGTGCGTCGCGAACCCCAGATACTCCTTGGTGATCTGCACTTCCATCATCAGCGGCGTGCGCGGCATCGCGCCGAACAGCGGATGGAACGGCTCGCGCGGCTGGAAATCGATCGGCCCGTTCTTCACCTGCACGATCACATTGTCGGCGAATTTACCGTCGAGCGGCTGGAACTCGCTATAGGCCTGCTTGGCGCGATCCTCGGGCTTGTCATGGGCATAGACGAATGCCCGCCACATCACCACGCCACCATGGGGTTTGAGCGCGGCGGCCAGCATGTTCGCCCCCTCGGCATGGCTGCGCCCATAGTCGCCCGGCCCCGGCTGCCCCTCCGAATTGGCCTTGACCAGAAACCCGCCAAAGTCCGGAATGCGGGCATAGATCTCGTCCGCCTTGCCCCGCCACCATGCCGTCACCGCCCGGTCGAGCGGGTCCGCCGTCTTCAACCCGCCAATCTCGATCGGCGCCGAGAACTTCGCCGACAGATAGACCCGGATACCCCATGGCCGAAAGATCGCCGCCAGCCGCTCGACCTTCGTCAGGAACGCGGGCGTCAGCATGTCCGGGCTGGCATTGACGTTGTTCAGCACCGCGCCGTTGATGCCCACCGACGCATTGGCCCGGGCATAGTCGGTATAGCGCGGGTCGCTGAACCCCGGCAGCTTCTGCCAGTCCCATAACGACTGGCCCGCATAGCCTCGCTCGACATAGCGATCCGGATTGTCCCAATGGTTCAGCACCCTGAGCGCCAGCCGCGGCCGCTCGACGATCGCCAGCCGGTCGAACGGCCGCCCGGTCTGCGCGATCCGCAGCAACCGGAACGCACCATAGAGCACGCCGACCGGCCCGTTGGCTGCAATGACGGTCGCCGGCCGCCCCTCGATCGTCACCGACCGCAGGACGTACCCCTCCGGCCCCAGCCCCGACAGCGGCAATCGCAACGCCGCGATCCGCGCCGACTTCGCCGTACCGATCACGATCGCACCATCGCCCGCCACGCCGCCCGCAACCCGCCGTCCGGTCAGCCCCGACAGCCCCCGCTCCAGTTCCGCCGCCGCCAGCTGGATCGTCGCATCATTCTCGTCACGAACGACCGCCGTCGCCCGCGCGGCAACCGCATCGGCCTGCGTCACCGGCAACGGCCGATAGCGCAGCCACAGGTCGTAGCCGTCTTCCCCCCGCGCCGGCGTCGTCCATGCGATACAGAGCAGCGCGATCCAGCCCAGCGTTTTCGACATCCTGCATCCCCTGCTCGCGTCTGTATCGACGGCGTTGACAGCATCCTACCACCGCGATCATGGTAACGCTACCACGTCAGAGAACGAGGAATGGGAGAGCGCATGACCATGATCGATCGCCGCAGCATCCTTGCCGGAGGCGCAGCGGCACTCGCCGCGCAAGCCTTGCCCGCCGCCCCGGCCCCGCCGACCCTGAAAGACGCTGCGGCACGGCGCGGCCGTCGCTTCGGCTCCGCCTTCGCATGGGCGCCGCCCGGCCGGGACGCGGCGTCGTTCGCCAACCCGGCCTATGCCGCGCTGCTGCAGCGCGACTGTGCGGTGCTGGTCGCCGAAAACCAGATGAAGTGGCAGGCGCTCCGCCCCGGCGCGGACCGGTTCGCGTTCGAACAGTTCGATGCGATGGTCGACTGGGCGATGCGCAACGGCTTCGCGATGCGCGGCCACACGC
The DNA here is from genome assembly GCA_036946325.1 of Sphingomonas paucimobilis. Classification (GTDB taxonomy): domain Bacteria; phylum Pseudomonadota; class Alphaproteobacteria; order Sphingomonadales; family Sphingomonadaceae; genus Sphingomonas; species Sphingomonas paucimobilis_A. Next base: position 549,578 of record JAQIJL010000001.1, on the reverse strand, counting down.
TTTACTGGGCCTATTCCAAATGGTTTCCCGCGTGGCTCAACACCCACGACTTCGGGCAACGCCCCGCTTCGGCCGCGGCTGACATCCTCGACCAGCACATCCGGACGATCGCCACGCGCTACGGCCGGAAAATCTACAGCTACGACGTCGTCAACGAAGCCGTCGATCCCGACACCGGCGCCTTACGCGAAACGTCGCTGTCGCGCGCAATGGGCGGCACCGTGCCCGTCCTCGACCACGCCTTCCGCACCGCCCGCGCCGCCGCGCCGCATGCCGAGCTGGTCTATAACGACTATATGAGCTGGGAGGACGGCAACGAGAAGCACCGTGCCGGCGTCCTGTCGCTGCTGGAGGAGTTTCGTCGTCGCGGGACCCCGGTCGATGCGCTGGGGGTGCAATCGCATATCGGCCTCTTCCAGCCGACCACCGATGCCGGCGCGCTCGCCCATCGGCTCGAACCCGAATGGCGGCGCTTTCTCGACCGGGTGGTGGCGATGGGATACCGGCTGGTCATCACCGAATTCGACGTCCGCGATCGCGGGCTACCCGCCGCCATCGGCCCCCGCGATCGCGGCGTCGCCGACTTCGCGCGCGCCTATCTCGACATCATGCTGTCCTACCCGCAGCTGGGCGACGTCCTCGCCTGGGGCCTGAGCGACCGCTACAGCTGGCTGCGCGGCTTCGAACCCCGTCCCGACGGCGCGGTCGCGCGCGGCTGTCCCTATGACATGGACCTCAAGCCCAAGCCGCTACGCGACGCGATGATCGCCGCGCTGGCGAATGGTGTCGCCCAACGGCGTTGAGCCGGCGGCGGTACAAAACCGCCGCCGTCCCATCAATAATCCCGGCTGTAGCGGAGCGAAGCGTTCGACCCGCCGAACGATCCGGTCTGCGACAACAGGCTGAGCGTGCGGGTCAGCGCGATCTGGATCTGCGTGGCGGTGAAGCCGCGCGCATCGGTGATGATCTCGATATAGATATCGTCGGTCAGATATTTGCCCGCAGCCAACGAGGTTCCACGCCCGCTCGCCTCGTCACCGCCCAGCACGCGCAGCCGGTCGAAGCCGGTCGCCGAGCGCAGCTTGCCCAGGGGGTTCAGCCCGCCGCCACCCGACCCGCGCAGCGAGTTGAGTGCCGCTGCCAGCTGTATCGCCTCGGTCGCCGACAGGTTCGTCACCGAACTGCCGAACAACAGCCGCGACAACACCTCGTCCTGCGCCAGCGCAGGCGTCGATGTGAACGCGATCTGCGGTGCCTGCGCGGTGCCGGTGACGTTGATCGTCGCCGTCACGCCCTCTGCGGTGGTGGTCGCCGCGATGTCGATGACCGGGTTGGTGAAGTCCGACCCCTCGAACCGGATCACGCCGCGTTCGACCTCGAACCGCTTGCCCGCGAACGAATAGGTGCCGCGGATCATCCGCATCTGGCCGTTGATCGTCGGTGCGGACGACGTACCGGCGATGCGCAGGTCCGCCTGCCATTCCGACTCCAGCCCCATGCCCGACACGAACAGCCGGTTGTCGGCCCGCACCCGCAGCGCAAGGCGGAACAGCCCCGCCGATGCCGCCGCCTGCCGCTGCTGCGTGGCGTTCGGCCGGTTCGCATCGCTCTTGCGCCGGACACCGGTCAGTTCGGGCACTTCGGCCGCGCCCTGACGGATGATCTGGTAGCGCGCCTCCGGAATGACGATGTCGCCGGAGATCAGGCCACCATCGCGTCCGTTCTGGATACGGATGTCACCCGTCGCCGACGCCCCCAGCGCATCGCTGCGTGCCAGCTGTGCGTCGCGCAGCTGGGCACGGACGTCGATCGGGAAGCCGCTATCGGCTGCCAAGCCCACCGTACCCTGCGCCGCGACCGTCCCGTCGCCGGCACGCGCCCGCAACTGGGTCAGTTCGAACCGGTCGTTCGTGAACCGGCCGTCGATGCCGAGATTGGTCAGGCGGGTACCCAGCGTCTCATTCTCATAGGTCAGGTTGTTGGCCCGGACGACGCCAGTCAGCTGCGGCGCCTGCACCCGCCCGCCGAAATCGGCGGCGATGCCGATCGGTCCCGACAATTGCTGGTCGGCCAACCCGGCGAAGGAGAACAGCACGCCCGCCGGACCGTTATAGCGGATACCGCCCGACAGCGGCGCCGCCAGCATCCGCGTCACCCACGATCCGCTGCCCGGCGGCAGGGGGCGCAGATTGGCGACCATCCGCCCGACCGTGGTGGTGCCGCGACGGATCAACGCACGTCCGCTGCCGCCCTCGGGCCGCAGATCGCCGGCAAAGACGATATCGACCGGCTCGGAGATCGAGGCGAGGCTGGTCCGCTGGAAATTGCGGATGGTCAGCCGCGCATCGGCCCGCGGGAAGCTCTGATCCGCCGCCTGCGCGAAATCGAGGCTGCCGGTCGCGGTGCCGCCGATACCGGTACCGGGCACAAAGGCATTGACGATGCTCAGGTCCAGCCGGTCGAGCCGGGTCTGGATCGACATGCCATTGCCATAGACGCCCGCCGCACGGACCGACCCTTGCGCGAAGTCGATCCGCGTCGGGTAGAGGCGATAGCCGCCCGGCGCCGACACGATCCGCGCGGGATTGACCGTCTTGAACGGGATCGAATTGGCGACTCCCTGCAACGCGACCAGATAGTCGTCCGGCCGCAACTGCGCATTGGCGGCGACCCGGAAGGGCACGCCCGACGATCCTTCGGCGAACATCTGCGCCGTGCCGTTGCCGCCGCGATAGTTGATCTTCGCCCGGCTGCGCTGCAGCACGAAGTCGCCCATCGACAGGTTCGCGACCTGTGCGTCGGCGACGATTTCCGGCTGGTCGTACAGCACCGCGCGGCCGGTCACGATCGCGCGACCGATGCGCAGTCCCATATTGCCCGGAATGACCGCGTTCGATGCCTGTGCGTTGACGTCGGCACGCTGGAACCGGCCCTCCGCCGACAGCCGGGCGATACCCGCCACGCCCGATCCGGCGAAGTTGATCCGCCCCGCGAACGGGCCGGCGTCGGTCGCCTCGACCCGCCCGTCGATATTCATCCCGGCAAAAGTCGCCGAGCGAATATCGGCCGCCAGCCGTGGCGCGGTAGCCACCAGCACATCGGCACGGAACGGCCCGTAATCGGTATTGCCGGTCGCCTGGATCGCATAGCGATCGCCCTGCCCACGCACCCGCGCTTCGAGATTGGCAAGGCCGACCCCGACGCCCGGCCGGGCGGCGCGCAGCAACACCTGCGGTGCGGCGACGGTGCCGGTCACCCGTGCACTGAGCGGACCATATTGCGTCGAATAGGCGTCGGCATTGACCAGCAGCGGTCCCGCCGGATCATAGCGACCCGAACCGTTGGTGATGCGGAACTGCGGCGCGTTCATCCGCACGTTGGAGAAGCTGACGATCCCATCCGGTCCCACGCCGACATCGGCGCGGGTCGTGGTGACGTTACCGCCCAGGAAGTTGCGAATGCCTTCGTTGAACAGGCGGGTGGTCTGCGCGACGACCCGGCCCCTGATGCCGAACCCGCCCTGCGGCGCGGTGTAGAGGCTGGCATCGGTCGTCAGGTTCAGGATGCCGATACTGGCGACTTCATAATCGTTGATCCGCCCCTTGATCGCACCGGTATAGCGTCCGGTGGTCAGGTTCGCGGCGACGATTGCGGTCGCGTCGATCCGGTCGGACCGGATGCGCAGATTGTCGGACAGTACCTGATCGCCCGCAATGGCAAGGTCGCCGTTGATCGAGACATTGGTGACCAGCCCGCCCACCGCGGCGTTCAGCCCGGAGATGCGCCGTGCCTTGGCGGCGATCGGGATCAGGATGCGATCGGCATCGACCGTCGCCCGACCCTCGGCATAGAGTTGTTCGACCACCGTCTCGCCAAAGCCCAGCGCGGCGGCCTGCACCTTATAGTCGACGGTCGGCGTGCCGAACCCGCCATCCAGTACGACGGCAGCGCGGACGGATCGTCCGTTCAGGTTCGGCGCGATCGCACCCGGCGTCAGCAACATCGCCTCGGTCCGGAAATTACCGAACCGGCTGTTGCCGAAGTCGAGCAGACCGGCGGCATTGACTGCGAGCGCACTGGAACGCAGCTGGATGCGGGTATCGGCCTTGCGATCCTCCAGCGCCGCATCAATCGCGACGTCGAGCCGCGGCGCCGTCAGCCGTTCGACCGGTCCCTGCAGGATCAGCCCCGGCTGGGTCGACCCACGCACCGTAAAGCGGCCTTCCCGGCCGGTCAGCGCCAGATCGGCCAGCGGTCGCCCGCCGAGCGTGCCGGCAAGCCGCCCGCGCCAGTTGCGCCAGTCGCCCTGTCCATCCACCGTCGCGACGATCGGCGCCGTCAGGCCGGCCATGCCGGCGATCATGCCATTGGCAGGCCCGGTGATCCGCGCATCGACATCGAAGCGATTGTCGTCGGGCACCGCGTCGAGCTTGAGCGCGACACGGTCGCCCCCGGCCACGCCCGGCGCGGCGATGGTCGCGGCATTGGCGGTTACCTGTGCCCGGCGGTCGGCGATATGAACCTCGCCGTCCAGTCGCGCGATATGCCGTTGCCCGGTCACCGCCGGGCCGACCTCGATCCGGTCGACCCGCAGGCGGTTCACGTCGATGTCATAGTCGGGCAGCAACGGTGCGTTGGGGTCGCCCGGCGGCGTATCCTTCAGCACCGGATTGCGCGCGTAGCGGATCAGCGGGCTGGTCAGACTGCGGATATCGACATGCCCGTTCGCAAAGGCGAAGGGCCGCCAGTCCACCGCGACTTCCGGCGAATAGGCGAACACGCCCTGCGTATCGCTCAACCGCAACTCGCGGACGGTCATCGCGCCATAAAGCGAACCGTCGATCCGGCCGATATTGACCTTCAGCCCCGACGCCGTGGTATAGCCGTCGAGCTTGCTGACGATGAACCCCCGCCCCGGCCCGGTGTTCAGCGCGAACACCAGCGCGATCAGCAGGATGATGAGCGTGGCCAGCGCGATGCCGACCCATTTCAGGATTTTCTGCCACAACGGACGATCGCGCACGATCACGGTTTCGGTGGCGGGCATGTCGGCGTCGGTCATCAGAAAGCCTGCCCGATCGAGATATAAAGCGCGATCTTGGATTCTCCCGGGCGCCGTGCGATCGGCGTCGCGACATCGACCCGCATCGGGCCGAAATTGGTATAAAAGCGGCCGCCGATGCCGGCACCGAAGCGCAGATCGGACCCCTTGGGCAGGCTCGATTCATAGACCTGGCCGGCGTCGATGAACGGCACGATCCCGAAATTGCCGAACCGATAGCGCGCTTCGAGTGCGAACTCGTTCAGGCTGCGACCGCCGATCGGACGGTTCAGGTTGTTGCCATCCTCGTCGACTTCCGGCGTCCGTGGCCCGAGTTCCTGGAACCCGAAGCCGCGCACCGATCCGCCGCCACCGGCATAATACCGCCGCGACGGCGCCAGATCGTCGCGCGCGATCCCCTGGATCGATCCGGCGCGCGCCCGGCCGGCGATGACGATGCTCTCGCCGATCGGGTAATAGGCGGTGCCTTCGACCATGAACCGGCCATAGGGGCGCACCGCACCCTGCACCGCGCCTTCCGGACTGACGTTCAGCTTCAGGCGGAACCCCTTGGTCGGGTTGAGCAGATTGTCGGACGTATCGAACCCGGCGAACAGCGGCAGTGCCGCGATGCCATAGGTCTTGCGACGACGCGCGCCGACATCGAAATCATAGGTGTCTTCGTTGGTGCCGATCAGTTCGGCGCCATAGGCATAAGTGAACCGCTTCTGCCAGATCGGCGTCGAGTCATAGGACCAGCGTACGCCGAGCGTACCGGTGAACGCCTCGAACGCGTTGTAATTGCTGCGGCTGGCATTGGCGAGAATCTGGAAGGTGCGGTCGCGCCGACCGGCGTTCGACCGGCGGAACGTGACGCCCGCCCCCTGTTCCTGCGTACCCGCCACGCCGCGCACGATCAGCGCGCCTTCGGGCGGGAACAGGTTGCGATGCGTCCACGACCCTTCGAGGCGGACGCCCTGCCCCGTGCCATAGCCCGCTTCGCCGGCCAGCGTGCGCGCCGGTCCCGCGTCCTGCTTGACCAGCAGGTTCACATATTCGGTGCCGTCGGGTGCGATCTGCCCGGTCCGCTGCGGTTCGACCGACACGCCGGAGAACAACCCCGTCGACACCAGCGCCGCGCGCAGATCGTCGACCTTGCGGTTATCGTACAGCTCGCCCTGCTTGAACCGGGCCAGCACGCCGACATGCTCGGCATCGAACGCCTGCTTGCCCGTCGTCGAATAGGTGCCGAACGAAGACCGCGGCCCCGTCGTGACCGGCAGGGTATAGGCGCCGGTGACGGTCGTATCATCCAGCAGGATGTCGCGATCCCCGACCTCGACAAAGGGATAGCCCTGCTGCGGCAGTTTCAGGCTGACATTCGCCTCGGCCGCCTGGATGCGTTCGGCATCGATCGGATCGCCGACCTTCAGCGGCAATTCGCGCTGCACGAGGTTGGGCGGGACGGTCGGCTGCGTGTCGATCCGGATCGATCCCAGCGTGAACTGCTTGCCGGGGACCGCCGTCACGACCGCGCGCAGCCGCTCGCCCGGCGGCTGTTCGATCGCGGAGGTCGCGGTGCCGCCGTAATAGCCCTTGGCCCGCATGATGCGGACGGCGAGCTGCTCGTCCTCCTTCGCCCGGGCCTGCACCATTGCGGCATTGGCGGCCTTGCCGTCGCCTTCGCGCAAGGCGGACAGCGACCGGAACTGCGCCGTGCCGTCGATCTCATCCAATCCGTTGACGACCGTTTCGTAGCGGATTTCCACCGCCTTCTGGTCGTTGACCCCGGCAACCTCGACCGGGGTGACGTCGAACGACGACAGCGGCGTGAGCGGTTGCGCCAGTTCGGGCGCCTCCGGCAGCACCGCGTCGGGCAACGTCTCTGCCGGAACCTGCGCTTCGGTGGCTGGTGCAGCGGGGGCGGGCAGCGGCGACGTCTGCACCGTCGGCGCGGGCTTGATGTCGAACCCCGACATCGGCTCCAGCGGCGCGTTGATGTCGCCCGACAGCGTCGGCAGCGCCGAATCGAACTCGCGATCGGGAACGATCGGTTCGGCTGGCTGTTGCGGCGTGGTGGCTCCGGTGGTCGGCGGCGTCGGCCGATCCTGTCCATGGGCGACCGGGATCATCATCGTGCTTGCGAGCAGCGCAATAACGGTCCGTGCGCGAAATTCCCCCAAAACCTGTTCCCCGTCCCCGTGGCGGGCGTCGCGACATACAACCCCCGTGAACCCAGAAACGCCAAGCGACGGAATTGGTTCAATTTGTACGTTACGCTGCACCCGATCGCGACGCCGCTGCGTTGGGCACGGGCAGCAAGGGGAGCCGCGTTGACCGATACCGTACCGCCCATCGACCCCGCCAATGTGCCGGGGAGCCAGTCCGAACATCCATGGCAGCATCCTTGGCCGGCATGGCAGGCGATCTTCGTCCGCGTCTATACGATGGTCGGCTATCACAACCTGACGCTGATGGCGGCGGGCGTGGCCTTCTATGCGTTCCTGTCGTTCGTGCCGCTACTTGGCGCGATCGTGATGACCTATGGCCTGATCGCCGACCCCTCGACGGTCGCCCGGCATATGGAGACGATCTTCGAACTGGTGCCCGCCGATGCGGCGCGCCTGATCTCCGACCAGTTGATCGCCGTCGTGACCACCGCGTCGTCGCAGGCCGGGCTGGGCCTGTTCGTCGCCCTGCTGCTGTCGATCTATGGTGCGATGCGCGCGGCCAGCGCGATCATCCAGGCGCTGAACGTGATCTATGAGGAGGAGGACGAGCGCAACATCATCGTCACCACGCTGTTGTCGGCGATGATCACCATCGCGGCGGTCGTCGCGGCGATCGTCGGCATCCTGTCGGCCGGCGTGCTGACATGGATCCGCAGCGAAACGGCGTTTCTGGGCACTGCCGGCGCCATCCTGATCCAGGCGGCGACATGGCTGGTCGCAGCGAGCATCGCCAGCGCCGCGATCGCCTTCGCCTATCGCTACGGCCCCGACCGGGCGCGGGCGAAGTGGCGGTGGCTGTCGGTCGGATCGGTCGCGGCGACCCTGTTGTGGCTGCTGGCGACGGTGCTGTTCGGCGTCTATGCGGCCAACTTCGCCAACTACAACGCGACCTATGGCGCATTGGGCGCGGTCGTCGTGCTGTTGATGTGGCTGTTCGTGTCGAGCCTGGCGATCCTGATCGGTGCCGAAATCAACGCCGAGGCGGAGCGGCAGACGGCGATCGATTCGACCGTCGGCCATGCCCGCCCGATGGGCCATCGCGGGGCGCGTCTTGCCGACACGCTGCCGAGCAAGCGCCAGATGAAGCCGCGTCGCGACCGCTATTGAGCGGTCGCGCCCTGCTCCATCGCGTCGGCCGCCGCCTGTACCCGTGCCAGCATGTCGCGCAGGACGTCGATCTCCTGCGCGCTGAACGACGCGAACAACTCCTGTTCGATCAGCAGCGCCTTGGGCGCGACCTCTTCGTACAGCGCCCGCCCGGACGCGGTCAGGCGTAGCAGGTGCGATCGCTGATCCCCGGCATTGGCGCGTCGTTCGACCAGCCCGCGATCGACCAGCGCGATGGCGCCGCGACTGACCGTCACCTTGTCCATCCGCGTCGCGACACACAGCGCCTGCTGCGTGATGCCGTCGCTCTCCGCGATGACCGTCACCAGTCGCCATTCGGGGATGCGCAGCCCGAACAACGAACGGTAAGTGGATGCGATCGCGTCCGAAACCCGGTTCGATGCGATCGACAGGCGATATGGAAGGAAATCGTCCAGAAGCAGTCGTTTGTTCACGACCGCGATTGTTGCCGCCGTCCCCGCCGCCCGTCAACCGGGGTGGAACCTGTGTCGCGCGCGAAACGTAGTGTCGTTCCAATCACCGGGTCGGGATCTCCGCAATGTTCAACTGGAAGCACGAGGCACAGGACCGCCTCGAAGCCCTGCTATTCGACCATATCGACGACCGTGCCTTCCCCTGTGTCGGCGCAAAATCCGCGATGGCGCGCGGCACGCTGGACGTGCTGGCCTGCTCCAATATCGACAGCGCCTGGGACGATGTCCGCATCCACGACGCCCTGATGCGACTGGCGGAGGACTATCGCCGCGACCGCGCGATGTATCGCAGCTTCGCCGTGGTGTTCGAAGGTCCCGGCGACCTGAGCGAACCCGAATTCGAACGCGCGCTGTGGCAACGGGTCCAGTCGCTGTCCGACAAGGATGTGTGGCGCGGGCAGGATTATGATACGCGGGTCAGCGCCGATCCGGACAACCCGCATTTCTCTTTGAGCTTCGGCGGCGAAGCCTTTTTCATCGTCGGCCTCCACCCGCGCGCCAGCCGTCCGGCGCGGCGGTTCGATCGGCCCACTTTGGTCTTCAACCTGCACGACCAGTTCGAACGGCTGCGGGCCGAAGGCAAATATGAGACGATGCGCGAGAAGATCCTCGTCCGTGACGAGGCGCTCGCCGGAAGCCGTAACCCGATGCTTGCCCGCCACGGCGCGGCCAGCGAGGCACGGCAATATAGCGGCCGGGTCGTCGACGAACGCTGGGCCTGCCCCTTCCACTATTCCGGGGAGCCGAAATGAACGTCACCATCCCCGAACGTTCGGGCACCGCATTCCGGCTGGCAAAGGGCGACACGCTGGTCGTCGTCGATCCGCGCGGCTGCCAGGTCGCCGACCTGCTGGCGTTCAACGCCGACGATCTTGACGAGGTGATCTCCTCGGGCCGGACACTGGACTATGCCGAAACGATCCGTCTAACCACCGGCCATGCGCTCTATTCCAACCGCAGTCGGGTAATGCTCGACATCATCAACGACACGGTGGGGACGCACGACTTCCTGCTGACGCCGTGCTCCTACGATACGTTCCACCATTTCTATCCCGACCTGCCGCCCCATCGCGGCTGCTTCGGCAATCTCGCCGCCGCGCTGGAGCCTTATGGCGTGCAGCCGGATCGCATCCCGGTTGCGTTCAACTGCTTCATGAACGTGCCGGTCGACGGCACGACCGGAAAGCTGAGCGTCCTGCCGCCGGTCAGCAAGGCCGGCGATACGATCACCTTCCGCGCCGCCATGGACCTCGTGATCGGCCTCACCGCCTGTTCCGCGCCCGCGTCGAACGGCGGCAGTTTCAAGCCGATCGAATATCGGATCGAACCGGCCTAAAGCGCCCAGCACAGGAAGGCCGCACCGGCGAGCAACGTCCCGAGCGGCAAGCGGTCGGTCGCCGTCATTCGGCGACCGGCCAACGCCATGACCAGCACGATCGCCAGTCCCGCTAACGCTGCGATCAGCAGTACTTGCGGCAGGGCACGCCAGCCCAGCCACAGTCCGATCGCACCGAACAGTTTCGGATCGCCACCGCCCAGCCCGACCCGCCCGCGCAACCGACGATAGAGTTCGGCGACCAGCCATAATACGCCAACGCCCGCGACGCCGCCGATCATCCGCGCGTCTAGATCGGGACCAAAGCCCGCGATGCCCCCCAGCAACGCGACTGCCGCCAGCGACGCGGTCAGGACGTCGGGCAGCCAGAACGCTGCGAGATCGATCGCCCCCAACGCCAGCAGCAGCCAGCCACAGGCGGCGCCCGCAACGCCCTGTCCGCCCGGCGCAACCAGTCCAGCGGCGATACCGATCGCCGCTCCCAGCAACTCGGTCACGACATGTCCCGGCGCGATCGGCGTTCCGCAACTCCGGCACCGCCCCCGCAACGCGACGAAGCTCAGCAACGGCACCAGCTCCCACGCCGCCAGCGTCCGCCCGCACCCGTCGCAAGCGGAGCGTCCGGAGGATACCGACCGCCCGGCAGGCCAGCGGATCGCGACCGTCGCGATGAAGCTGCCGAACACCGCACCGACGATACCCAGCAGGATCGGCCAACAGGCGGGAGGCAGCGCGGACGACATGGCCGAAGTGCCTAGCGCGATTGCGGCGGGGCGACCATCGCCCTAGATGATAACAAACGAAACAAGAAGTTTTCCGGAGAGCGTTCATGTCCGACCCCGTCGTCATCCTGTCCTATGCCCGCACGCCAATGAGCAGCTTTCAGGGGGCATTGTCCGGCGCGACCGCGACGCAGCTCGGCGCGACGGCGGTCGGCGCGGCGGTCGAACGCGCGGGTCTGTCGGGTGAGGCGATCGAACGCATCTATATGGGCTGCGTGCTCCCCGCCGGCCTCGGTCAGGCACCGGCGCGACAGGCGGCGCTGGGTGCCGGCCTGCCGCAACATGTCGAGGCGACGACGGTCAACAAGATGTGCGGATCGGGGATGCAGGCGGTGATGATGGCCGCCGACACCATCGCCGCCGGCTCCGCCGACATCGTCGTGGCGGGTGGCATGGAGAGCATGACCAACGCCCCCTATCTGTCGCAGCAGCATCGCAGCGGGGCGCGGATCGGGCATGACCGGCTGATCGACCATATGTATATGGACGGGCTGGAGGATGCCTATGAACCCGGCCGGCTGATGGGCAGCTTCGCCGAGGAAACCGCCGCCTCCTATGGTTTCACCCGTGAGGCGCAGGACGCCTTTGCCATTGAATCGCTGACCCGTGCACAGGCGGCGCAGGCGTCCGGCGCGTTCGATCGGGAGATCGTTCCCGTGGAGATCGCCGGTCGCAAGGGCACGACCACCGTCCGCCTCGACGAGCAACCCGCCCGCGGCGACGTATCGAAGATCCCTACGCTGAAGCCAGCCTTTGCGAAGGACGGCACGATCACCGCCGCCAATGCCTCGTCGATCTCCGACGGTGCGGCGGCGCTCGTACTGGCGCGGGCGTCGGTGGCCGAACGGCTGGGCCTTACCCCGGTCGCGCGGATCGTCGCCCATGCCGGCTTCGCCCACGCCCCGGCCCGTTTCGCCACCGCACCGGTCTTCGCCATGCGTCGCGCGATGGAGCGTGCCGGATGGACCGCGGAACAGATCGACCTGTTCGAGGTCAACGAGGCCTTTGCCTGCGTCACCATGGCGGCGATGCACGACCTGAACCTTCGCCATGACCGGGTGAACGTCCATGGCGGTGCCTGTGCGCTTGGCCACCCCATCGGCGCCAGCGGCGCGCGCGTGCTCGCGACCTTGCTGTCGGCGCTGGAAACGCGCGGTGAGAAGCGCGGTCTGGCATCGCTGTGCATCGGCGGCGGGGAAGCGACGGCGCTGGCATTCGAAATGATCGACTGACGACCGGAACCTTCTCCCCCCGCCCGGCGTAGCCTACGCCACAGGCGTAGCGAGAGGATGTGGCGTGGCGGATCGTGAAGATGTGGTGGGATATGACGGTCCGGCCGGCGGGTGGGGCTCGGTCAAGGGGATGTCGAAAATCCTCGGCAAGGAGCGTAACCGCCCCGCGGCGCTGGCGCAACTCGCCCGGCAGAACAAGCCCAAGGGCTTCATGTGCACGTCGTGCGCGTGGGGCAAGCCGGCCGAGCCGCATCCGTTCGAGTTTTGCGAGAACGGTGCCAAGGCGACGCTCTGGGACCTGACGCCCAATCGCTGCACCCCGGAATTCTTCGCGAAACATTCGGTCAGCGAGCTGAAGACGTGGAAGGATTTCGATCTCGAACATGTCGGACGGCTGACCCAGCCGATGCGCTACGACCATGCCAGCGACCATTATGTCGAATGCAGCTGGGACGAAGCGTTCGCCGCGATCGGCGCGAAGCTGCGCGCGATCGACCCGAAAAAGGCGATCTTCTACGCCTCGGGCCGCGCCAGCCTCGAAACATCCTATCTCTTCGCGCTGTTCGCACGGCTCTACGGGCACAACAACCTGCCCGACAGTTCGAACATGTGCCATGAGACGACGTCGGTCGCGCTCAAGAAGACGATCGGTGCGCCGGTCGGCACCTCGATCCTCGACGATTTCGAACATTGCGATGCGATGTTCTTCTTCGGCCAGAATACCGGATCGAACAGCCCCCGCTTCCTCCACCCCCTGCGCGAGGCGGTGAAGCGTGGGTGCAAGGTCGTGACGTTCAATCCGGTCAAGGAGCCGGGGCTGATCGCCTTCACCGACCCTCAGAATCCGTTCGAGATGGCGACACGCAGCGAAACGAAGATTTCGTGCCAGTATCATCAGGTCAGGCCGGGCGGCGACGTCGCAGTGATGATCGGCCTCGCCAAGCATGTGCTGGCCGCCGAGGACAAGAGCTGGTCCGAGAACAAGGTCCATGTCCTCGACGTCGACTTCATCGAACAGCATACCGACGGCTTCGCAGAATTCGAGGCGATGGTCCGTGCGACCGAGTGGGCCGATATCGAACGCGAAAGCGGCCTGTCGCGCGCCGATATCGAGGCAGCGGGACAGGTCTATGTCGACGCGGACCGCACCATCGGCATCTACGGCATGGGGCTGACGCAGCACGTCAACGGGTTCGATAACGTCGCGACCTATGTCAACCTGCTGCTGATGAAGGGCAATATCGGTCGCGTCGGCACCGGCATGTCGCCGGTGCGCGGGCATAGCAACGTGCAGGGGCAACGCACCGTCGGCATTTCGGAAAAGCCCGAACTGGTCCCGATGGACCGGTTGCGCGAGCTGTTCGATTTCGAACCGCCGATGGATCACGGCCACAACACCGTCACCGCCTGCGAAGGCATATTGAAGGGTGAGGTCGACGCCTTCGTGTCGCTCGGCGGCAATTTCGTGCGCGCGGTCCCCGATCTCGAACGGATCGAGGCGGCGTGGCCGTCGATGCGCCTGACGGTGCAGATCGCGACGAAGCTGAACCGCAGCCACCTGATCAACGGCAAGGTCGCCTATCTCCTCCCCTGCCTCGTGCGGACCGAGGTCGACAAGCAGGCGGGCGGCGAGCAGATCGTCACGATCGAGGATACGTTCAGCCATATCCATGGATCGATCGCGACCCACGAACCGGCCAGTGAACATCTGAAATCCGAAGTCGCCATCGTCGCCGGCATGGCCCGGGCGACGCTCGATCCCAATCCGAAGGTCGACTGGGACGGTTGGACCGGCGACTATGCGAAGATCCGCAAGCTGATCGAGGAAACCTATCCGGAGGAATTCCACGATTTCGAGGAGCGGATGTTCACGCCTGGCGGCTTCTATCGCGGCAATTCCGCGCGCGAACGGGTGTGGAAGACCGAGAGCGGCAAGGCGGAGTTCACCGTCCCCCGTTCGCTGTCGGGCACCGATATTCCCGATGCGCCGGGGCGGTTGCGGCTGGTGACGTTGCGGTCGAACGATCAGTTCAACACGACCATCTACGGCTATGAGGATCGCTTTCGCGGCATTTCGGGCACGCGCGACGTCGTGCTGATGAACCCGAAGGAGATCGAAAAGGCCGGACTGCACAAGGGGCAAATCGTGACGGTCGTCGGCGATAGCGGCGACGGCATCGACCGCCGGGTGGCCGGGTTGAAGGTCGTGCCGTTCGACCTGCCCGATGGTTGCATCGCCGGCTATTATCCCGAATTGAACCCGCTGGTGCCCCTGAACTGGCACGACCACGGATCCCAAACGCCCGCGGCGAAGGCGGTGCCCGTACGTATCGTCGCCTGATGGAGCAGGGGGGTTGCGCCACCCGGCGGTTCGACCGGGTGGCGGCATCGGGGGATGCCGAACGACAGGACCGTGCGGTCGCGATCGAGGCGCCGGTCGCGATCGAGGTCAACGGCCTCGGCTATGCGGTGCTGATGGCGACGCCGGTCGATCTGGAGGACCTTGCCTATGGCTTCGTCCTCGCCGAACGGCTGGTGGAACATGCGGGTGAGGTGATCGACATCTCGGTCCATCCTGCGGCGTCGGGCACGTTGTTGCGGGTGACGCTGGTCGCCGAACGCCACGACCGAGTCGCCGACCGGGTGCGCCACCGTGTGTCGGAATCCTCGTGCGGGCTGTGCGGGATCGAGAATCTCGAACAGGCGCTGCGACCGCTCCCTAGTCTCGCCGTGCGGAGCAGTGCCACCCCTGCCGCCATTCTCGCGGCGGCGGCGGCGCTCCGCGACCATCAGCCGCTGGCACGGGCCACCGGTGCGACCCATGCCGCGGCCCTTTGTTCGGCAGAAGGGACCATTCACCTGGTCCGCGAGGATGTCGGGCGGCACAATGCCTTCGACAAGCTGATCGGAGCAATGCGCCGCTCGGAACATGACTGGGACGGCGGCTTTGCCCTGCTGTCGTCGCGCTGTTCCTATGAACTGGTCGAAAAGGCGGTGCTGGCGAACTGCCCCCTGCTCGCCACCCTGTCGGCCGCGACGACCCTCGCGCTTGACCGCGCAGCAGACGCCGGTCTGTCGCTTCGGACGCTGGTCCGCGGCGAGGCGATGCTGGCGGCATGACGCGGATTCTGGGGGCCATCCTCGCGGGCGGACGGTCCACGCGCTTCGGCAGTGACAAGGCGCGGGCGACGCTCGACGGTCGCGCGCTGATCGACCGGGTTGTCGACGCGTTGCGGCCACAGGTGGATGCGCTTGTCGTCGTCGGCCGGTCCCATCCGGTGATGTCGTGCGTTCCCGACCGTCCGGCACCCGATCTTGGACCGTTGGGGGGGATAGCGGCGGCGCTGCATCACGCGACGGCGCAGGGATTTTCGCATGTGCTGACCGTGCCGTGCGATGCGCCCTTTCTACCGCCCGGTCTGCAACGGCAATTGTCCAGTATCGGGGGCGCCGCCTATTTCGCCGACCTCCCGGTCGTCGGCTGGTGGCCGGCAAGCGCCGGACCGGTGCTCGATACGTTGCTGGCAGAGGGCGGATCACGGTCGGTTCGTGCCTTTGCCGACCGGATCGGCGCAACCGGCATCGCGTTGCCGAGCGAAATTGCGAACATCAACACGCCGGATGATCTGGCGCTGCTGGCGAAGCGCGATATAGCCAGCGAGTGATGATCGCGTCGTTCCTGATCCTGCGTACCGGCGACACCCGCCTTGCGCTGCCCATGACGGCGGTGCGGGAAGTGTTGCCGCTGCTGCCGATCGACGCGCCGCCCGGCCTGCCCCGCCCGCTGCTGGGGTTCGTCACCTTGCAGGGTCAGCCCGTGCCGGTTCTTGCCCCGCGCCTGCTGCTCGATCCGCAGGAACAGTTGGGGCGCATAGACCTGTCCGCGCACCTCGTGCGGTTGCGCGACGATGTCTGCCTGCTGGTCGATCGGGCAGAGGATGTTGCGACGGGCGAAGTCGGACCGGTCGACCCCGGGCATAGCCTGAACGATGCGATCGTCGGCGAACTCGCCCTGGGCAATGGCGTGGTGCATGTCGTTGCCCCCGACCGCCTGCTGCTGGAGGGCGAACGGGCGATACTGGCCGAACTGACCGCCGCCGCCGCCGAACGCCGCACGCTGTGGGCGTCGGCATGATCGGGGACGAAGCCTTTGACGGGGTGAAGGCGCTGGTCATCGCGCGGACCGGCCATCATTATTATGCCGACAAGGACGCGCAACTCGCCGACCGTATCGCGCAGCGCATGGCGGCGACCGGCGATGCGACGCTGGCCGACTATGCTGCCCGGCTGCGCGATCCCGCAGACCCCGAATGGCCGCAGCTGGAAAGCGCGGTCACGATCAACGAGACCTTCTTCTTCCGCTTCGCCGAACAGTTCGAAGCCCTGCGCACCACCATCCTGCCCGCGATGATCGATCGTCACCGCGAGGACAAAAGGCTGCGGATCTGGAGCGTCGGATGCTCGACCGGCGCAGAGGCGCATTCGGTCGCGATCCTGCTCGCCGACCTGCTGGGCGACGCCATCGCCGACTGGCGCATCGCGCTGACCGGAACCGATATCGACGAAGCCGCGCTCGATGCCGCACGACGGGCGGAATATTCGTCCTGGGCGTTGCGTACCATGGGCGAGGCGGAGCGCGGACGGTTGTTCGACCGCACGGGCGAGCGATACCGGCTGAAGGACCGCTATCGCGGGATCGCACGGTTCGAGCGCCATAATCTTCTGGCCATGATCGACGTCGCCGCACCGCTGGGGTTCAGCGATTACGACCTCATTCTGTGCCGCAACGTGCTGATCTATTTTCGGCAGGAGGATGCTACCGCGATCGTCGGCGCGCTGGCGGCCCGGTTGGCGCCCGACGGTATTCTGCTGCTGGGTCATGCCGAACCCAATCCCGGCTTCGACGCCATCGCTGACAGCGAACTGACCGCCGGCATCCTGACCTATCGCGCGCTCGGGACACGCGTGAAGCCGGCACCAGCACCGCCGGTTGCCGTCGAGCCGCTGCCACCCCCGCCTGTCAGCCCACCCCGCCCCGCCGCCGTTCGGGTGGCGCCAGCATCTCCCGTTCCCGCGCCACCTCCTACGGTGGTCCGCACGCCCGATGCCGTGACCCATTATTTCGCGGCGCTCGATGCGCTGGCGTCGAACGACAAGGAACGCGCCGAACGTGCGTTTCGCGATGCGCTGTATCTCGATCGGTCCTTTGCCATGGCGCATTATCAGTTCGGCCATTACCTGTTGGCGCAGGGTCGTGCACCGGATGGTCGCCGCAGCCTCACCAACGCGCTGCGCGTCGCAAGTGCGCTCGCGCCCGATACCGAACTGGCGGAGGGTGACGGCATGACCGCCGGAGCCATGGCGATCGCGATCCGCCACACGATCGGCGCCGCTCGATGAGCGCACCCCATATTCTTGCCGACGGCCTCGACGCCGATACCATCGCCGCGATCCTCACCGCGCGCCAGCGGGCGGTAGGGGGTGCGCGGGAGGTCGATGATCGTCCGACCGAAACCCTGCTCGCATTCGAACTTGGCGGTGTGGCCCATGGCCTGCCGATCGACTGCGTGCGGGCGGTCGCACCGTTGCCGAAGGTCACCCGCCTGCCGAACGCACCCGACACGCTCAACGGCCTTGTCGCGTGGCGTGGGACGGTCGTGAACCTGTTCGCCCTCGCCCAGCTTCTCGATCGCGACGCAGCCGCAGCGACCGCGATGATCGTCCTGCGCCACGACGCACCGCGCATCGCGCTCGCAGTCGATTCAGTGTCGGGCGTCGTGACCGTTGCGCACCGGACTGCCACATCGGCGCTTGCCACCCACGTCATCGATGGCGACGAACGGTTGACACGCATCGACCCCGTCGTGCTGATCGAACGACTTCTCCCCGCCCGTCTTCAGGAAGGATAAGGTTTGTCCGTCTCTACCCGGATCGCCGCCGGCTTTGCGGCCCTGACCGCGATCCTCCTCGCGCTCGGCGTCTATGCGCTGGTCCAGATCGGCGATGTCCGCCACACCGTCGATCTGATCGTCGAACGCGATCTGGCGTCGATGGAGGCGCTCAATCGCGTCGATCATGCCCTGTCGCGCAAGGTCGAACAGCGCGCCAGCCTCGTCCAGGCATTCCTGACCGGCGACACTGCACGGGTTCGCGAGGCGACGACCGGGTGGCGCAATGCGATTGAGGATGCTCAACGCGGCATCGTCGAGCAGCAACGTGCGGCCGAAACCTATCGCGAAAATTCGGTGACCGGCTCGCGCTCCGAACTATGGGGCCGTATGGCGCGCCAGCTGGCCGCGGGGGACCAGGCGCTCAAACAGACGCGGACCGATGTCGAGACCCAGCTGGCCGCGATCGGTGCCGGCGACCGGGCCGGCGTGCTGGCGACCGAAGCCGATATCGTGCGCGATCACGCCGTCACCGTCGCGCGGATCGGTCAGGCGCGCGAGACGCTGAACGTCGCGATCGAACGCGGGCGCGACGCGACCCGCGACGTTTACACCGCCAGCCGGGTCTCGATCATCCTCGGGCTGATCGTCGCGATCATCGTCGCCCTTGTGGTCGCCGTGACGACGCGGCGTTCGATCGTGCGGCCGCTCGACGCGTTCATGACCTTTGTCGGGCGGATCGGCGAAGGCGACCTGTCGACCACCACCGATGCGACCGGCGCGGACGAACTCGGGCGTCTCGGTCGAACGCTGAACGACATGGTGGGCGGCCTGCGCACCATCGCGACACAGAACCGGGCCGCGACCAACGACCTGAACGCGGCGACCACCGAAATCCGCGCGTCGACGCAGGAACAGGCGGCATCGGTTGAAGAACAGCTTGCCGCCGTACAGGAAACCGCCGCAACGGTCGACGAGATCACGCATAGCGGCGCGCAGATCACCCGCCGCGCGCAGGAAGTGATCGCGCAGGCACAGGCGACCGCGCAAGTCAGCGACGCCGGGCTGACCGCCGTCACCGACACCGCCCGCGCGATGGATGCGATCCGCGAACAGGCCGAAGCGGTTGCCGCCAATATCGTCGCGCTGTCGGAAAAGACGCAGGCGATCGGCGACATCATCGCGACGGTCAACGACGTGTCGGAACGCTCGCACCTGCTCGCGCTCAATGCCTCGATCGAGGCGGCGGCGGCGGGGGGAACAGGGGCGCAGCTTCGCGATCGTCGCGTCGGAAATGAAGCAGCTGGCCGATCAGGCGAAGGGCGCGACGCGCAACGTCCGTTCGATTCTCGGCGATATTCAGCGCGGCATCAATTCGTCGGTGATGCTGACCGAGGAGGCGGTGAAGCGCGTCGCGTCGGGCAAAGAACGTACCGATGCGGGACATGCCGCGATCGAGGAACTGGCGACCCGAGTGCAGGAAAATGTGCAGACATTCCAGCAGATCGTCGCATCGACCAACCAGCAGCAGATCGGCATCGAACAGGTCACCATCGCGCTGCAGAATATTCGCGAAGCGTCGCAACAGACCGCCGCCTCCACCCGCCAGCTGGACCAGGCGGCGAGCGATCTGGGCGAGTTGTCGCGCACGCTGGTCGGCCTGACCGAACGCTACCGCCTGTAACGAAACGGACGCGCGCGTGGACGAGCTTCAGGCCGAATTGCTGGCGGCGTTCGCGTCGGAACTGGCCGAGCACATGGCCGGTATCCGCGCGGCGCTGGCTGATGCGGATGCCGGCCGCCCGGTCGACCTGCGCGAATTCAGCCGCCGAGCGCACAGTCTGAAGGGCGCGGCGCGCGCGGTCGAACTGCCCGAGAGCGAAGCGGCGGCGCACGAGGCGGAAGCGCTGATCCTAGCCATCGAACGCGGCGAACGGGTGATGGACGGCGCGGCGATCGCCGAACTGCGTCGGCTCGCCGATGCGATCGAGGATGGCGCCGCCGCCGACACGCAGGACGGCGCGGGCGAGGTCGAACCCGAACGCCGCCTCGCCGTGTCGGGGCACCGCGTCGAAAAGCTCGGCCGGTCCCTGCATGTCATGGCGACCCAGATCGCCGAGCAGGGCATGGTTGCCGACCGCCTGAGCGCGCTGGCCGACGATCTTGCCGCACTGTCACCCCTGTTGTCCGCCGCGACCGACAGCGAAGCCGCACGACGGTTGCGGCAGGCGGCGAGCGAGCTGGACCGCATCCGCCATCTGCACGGGCGCCTGCGCGACGCGCTCGACCGGTCGAGTGCCGAACTGGAACGCGACGGCGAACGGCTGCTGCTGCAACCGGTGGCGACGCTGTTCGATGGATATGAGCGCGCCGTTCGCGAACTGGCGACTGCGGAGGGCAAGGTCGCCCAGTTCCGGACCAGCGACGCCGATGGCGAAGCCGACCGGCGGGTGCTGAACGCCCTGCGCGATCCGCTGCTGCACGTCCTGCGCAACGCCGTACGCCACGGCATCGAAACGCCCGAGCGCCGCCGGCATGCGTGCAAGGACGACGCCGGCACGATCAGCATCGATACCCGGATCGATCGCGGCAGGCTCCTGATCACGATCCGGGACGACGGTGCCGGACTGAACGACGATGCGATCGTCGCCCGTGCGCGTGCGGCCGGGCTGATCCCCGCCGACGCCCCCAACCCGCGCGGACCGGCGCTGCATGCACTGCTGTTCGAACAGGGGCTGTCGACCGCCGACCGGCTGGACGAAGTGGCGGGGCGCGGCATCGGACTGTCGGTCGTGGCCGAAGTCGCCCGCCGCCTGCACGGATCGGCGAGCATCGCCCCCGGCACGGGCGGCGGCACCGTCGTGACTATCGCAGTGCCGGTGGCGCTGACCCGCCGTACCTTGCTGATGGTCGAGGTGGGTGAGATGGTCTGCGCCCTGCCCGCCGACGCCGTGCGGCAAGTGCTGCGCGTCGATCCGGCGGAGCTGTCGCCCAGCGGAGCCGACATGATGTTGCCGGTCGGCGGACAGCCGCTGCCCGTCTCCCGGCTGGGCGATGTGCTCGGCTCCGGACAAGCGGATGCCACCGGACCGCTGCGCGCCGTCGTGCTGGAAGCGGACGGCGTTCGCCGCGTGCTGATCGTCGATGCGTTGCGCGACGTGCGGGCGCTGCTGGTCGGCGATGCCGCGGCTATCGCCGCCGACTTGCCGCTGGTACTGGGCACGGTGCTGACGAATGGCGAGGTCGTGCTGGTGCTCGACCCGGCGCAGCTGGTTCGCGACCGCGCGGCCGGTCGATCCGCCCATCCCTATGTCCCGGCGAAGACCGAGGTGCAGAGCAAGACGATTCTGGTCGTCGACGATTCGATCACCACCCGCACCCTCGAACGCAGCATCCTCGAAGCGCAAGGCTATCGCGTGCTGGTGGAAGTGGACGGTCTGGCCGGGCTGGAGCGGCTGCGTTCCGGCCTCGACGCCATCGACCTCGTGGTGGCCGATGTCGAAATGCCGCGCATGGACGGGTTCGCGCTGCTCGCGGCGATACGGAACGATCCGGCACTGAAAACTTTACCCGTCATCATGATGACATCGCGCAATAGTCCGGACGACATCGAACGCGGCCTCAGCCTCGGCGCGGATGCCTATGTCACCAAGCAGGATTTCGATCAGGGCATGTTGATCGGCGTCGTCCAGCAGCTGATCTGACGCGATGGCTGCCCGTACCGCCCCTGCCCGCGTGATGATCGTCGAGGATTCGACCGTGGTCCGCACGCTGCTGACGCATATCGTCGGTAGCGATCCGCGCCTGACCGTCGCGGGCAGCTTCGCGACCGCCGAGGACGCGATCGACGCGCTGCCGGCGTTGCGCCCCGACGTCATTTCCATGGACATCCGCCTGCCCGGTATCGACGGGCTGGAGGCCACGCGGCGGATCATGGCCACCCAGCCGACACCGATCGTCGTCATTTCGGCCAGCGTGGACGGCGGCGCGATGGGCAACAGCATGGACGCGCTGCGCGCCGGCGCGCTGTCGGTCGTCGAAAAGCCGGTGGGCCTGGGCGACGCCGCCTATGCGCAGGTCGCGCACGAAATCCGCACCCAGCTTGCGATCATGAGCGAAGTCGCGGTGGTGCGGCGACGGATGTCGACGGCACCCCGGGTTCCGATCCAGCCGCCGCGGCAGCGCCCGCCATCGGTCCTGCTGGTCGCCGCGTCGACCGGCGGGCCGCCGGCGCTGGCGAAACTGCTCGGCGCCCTGCCGGCCGACCTGCCGCTTCCGGTGTTGCTGGTGCAGCATATGGGGGCGAGCTTCATGGCGGGCTTTGCCAGCTGGCTCGACAGCGTCGTACCGCAACGGGTCGAGATCGCCCGGAATGGCGAACTGCCCCGTCCGGGCATGGTCCATGTCGCGCCGGGCGATGCCCATCTGATGCTCGCCCGTGCCGGCACCATGCGGATCGCGACCGACGGGCCGGTCGGGGGTCAGCGCCCCTCCGCCACCCGGCTGATCGAAAGTGCGGCGACCGCGCTCGACGGCGCGGCGCTGGCGGTCGTGCTGACCGGGATGGGCGAGGACGGTGCGGCTGGCGTCCAGGCGCTGCTCGCCGCCGGCGGACAGGCGGTCGCCGAAGATGCCAGTACCTCGATCGTCTATGGCATGCCCGCCGCCGCGCACCGGGCCGGCGCGCTGTCGCTGCCGCTCGACCTGATCGCACCGCATGTCCGCCGCATCGTGGAACGCGCGCGGTGAACGACGACGCTGCGATCCTGCTGATCGAAGATTCGGATACGCAGGCGCTGCAGTTGCGGCGGATGTTCGAACGCGCCGGCTTTCGGATCGACCGAACCCGCGATGCCGAAGCGGCGCTGGAAACGCTGAACCACAGCCGCCCCGACCTGCTGGTCGTCGACTATCGCCTGCCCGGCATGAACGGCGACGAACTGGTTCGCATCGTGCGGCAGACCGGTGCTACCCGCACGCTGCCGATCCTGATGCTGACCGGCGACGATGCGTCGGATGTCGAGCGGCAGGGACTGGACAGCGGCGCCAACGCCTATGTGCCGAAACGTGGCGGCGCCGAACTGATCCTGTCGCGGGTCCGCGCGCTGTTGCGACAGGTGCGCGCGCGACCTTCGGGCGATGGTCCGGCGGCGGCGTTGCGACAGGCCCGGCTGCTGTTGCTGGCACCCGAGGACGAACCATCCGATCGTCTGGTCACGCAATTGTCGGCAGAGGGCTATCAGGTCGGCCATGTCGCGGGCATCGCGGACGCGTTGGCGGCGATCGATCGGGAAAGCGCCGACGGCATCTTGGTCGTCGAACAGCGCGACGATGTTCCGTTCGGACTTTCGGCGAAGCTCGATACGCGGCGCACCATGCGGGCGAGTGGCGTCGCGCTGGTCGCGCTGACCGACGATTCCGAACCGGCGACGGTGCTCGCGGGGCTGGCGGCGGGCGCGGACGACGTCGTGTCGCGCGGACGCGATGGCGACATGCTGCTCGTCCGCATCCGCGCCATCGTCCGCCGGAAGCTGGCGCGCGACGAGGAGGCGGCCGGCATCGCCCGCGAACAGGCGCAGGCGATCGCCCTGGCGCAGGCGCGGGCGGAGGCCGATTCGGCCGAACGCCTCGCCCAAGCGAATGCCGAACTGGCCGGCGCGAACGCCCTGCTGCGCGAGACGCAGGCGCAACTGGTCCAGTCGGCCAAGATGGCGTCGCTCGGCGAACTGGTCGCGGGCATCGCGCACGAGATCAACAATCCACTGGCGTTCATCCTTGCCCATCAAGCGACGGTGGAGCGCGCCGTCGCCAATGCGGTCGGCGCCGATGACGATACCCGCGCAACCTTGCTGGCCAAGGCGTCGGACCGGCTCCAGTCGATCCGGTCCGGCCTGACCCGCATTCAGGAACTGGTGGTCAAGCTGCGGCGCTTTTCGCGGCTGGACGATGGCGAGGTGTCGTTGATCGACATTCCCGACGCCATCGATGCGGTGCTGACCCTGCTGGCGCCGCGCCTCGGCACCGTGGAGGTCGTGCGCGACTATGGCCCGGCGCGCATGCTCGAATGTTCGGGCGCTCTGGTCAATCAGGTCGTGATGAACATCGTCGCCAACGCCGCCGATGCGGTCGATCCGCTGACCGGCCGTATCGTGGTCGCGACCGGAGCGGCGGATGGCATGTTCTGCATCCAGATCGATGACAATGGTCCCGGCATTCCCGACGACCGTCGCGAACGTGTGTTCGAACCCTTCTTCACGACCAAGGACGTTGGTGCCGGTACCGGCCTTGGCCTCGCCATCGCATATGGCGTCGTGCGGTCGCACGGCGGCACCATCGCGATCGATCGCGCCGCACAGGGTGGCGCTTCCTTCGTC
This sequence comes from Sphingomonas paucimobilis, assembly GCA_036946325.1. Taxonomy (GTDB): domain Bacteria; phylum Pseudomonadota; class Alphaproteobacteria; order Sphingomonadales; family Sphingomonadaceae; genus Sphingomonas; species Sphingomonas paucimobilis_A. The sequence goes on along the minus strand of JAQIJL010000001.1, from coordinate 525,093 downwards.
ATCAGGATACCAGAACGGCTATAATGGAAATGCCCGGTTCCCCGCCTCTGCTGCTGCTGGTCGATGACGAGCCTGAAATCCTCGTCGCGCTCGGCGATCTGCTGGAGGATCGCTACCGCATCCTGTCGACGGCATCCCCGGTCGAGGCGCTGGAACTGGTCCGTGCCAACCCCGACATCGCGGTCATCGTGTCCGATCAGCGGATGCCGGAGCTGACCGGCAGCCAGTTCCTTACCCGCGCGCGTACGCTGACCGATGCGGAAGCGATCCTGCTGACCGGCTATGCCGATCTGTCCGCCGTCATCGCTGCGCTGAACGACGGTGCCATCAGCGGCTATGCGAACAAGCCATGGGATGCGGAGGCGTTGCTCGCCATGGTGGCGGCCGCTGCCGACCGCTACGCCCTGCGGCAGGCGCTGGCGTTCGAACGCGCGGCGTTTCGCGGGCTGGCGGACAGTTCGGGCGATGTCGTGACCATCGTCGACGATCGTGGGCGCGTGGTGCGGGGCGCCAACCGGCCCGACGGCATCGATCCGCGCGACCTCGCCATCCTCGTGCAGGGGGGCAGTGACGACGAGGATCGCCATCTCGTCCAGCCATGGGGCGACAGCTGGACCCATATCCGCCGCATCCCCTTCGCGATCGGCGCGAACCGGTATCTGTTGAAGATCGAGCGCGACGATACCGGTCGCCGCCTTGCCGAACGACGCCACCACCAGTCGGAAAAGCTGGAGGCGCTGGGCACGTTGTCGGGCGGCATCGCGCATGATTTCAACAATCTGCTGGCGGCGATCATCGGCAATCTCGAACTGGCCGAGCGGCGGATCGACGACCGCGACCGGTTGCGCCGCTATCTCGACGCGGCAAGCGAGGCTGCCGGTCGGGGGCAGCGCGATCACCCGCCGGTTGCTGAGCTTCAGCCGCCAGCGCGACCTTGCCGCCGAAACCTTCCGCCCCGACGACGTGATCCGGTCGATCGAGGAACTGATCGTCCGCACCGCGGCCGGGCGTATCCGCGTCGCCTATGACTTTGCCGAGCCGGGCTGGTCGGTTCGGACCGATGTGGGACAGTTCGAACTCGCCATCCTCAACCTCGCGATCAATGCGCGCGATGCGATGGATGGTAGCGGGACGGTGCGGATCGGCACCGCGAACATCGACGATGCTGCCGCTTTCGTGCCGGAGCTGTCGGGCAGCTTCGTGCGCATATCGGTCAGCGATACCGGCAGCGGCATGGACAGCGCGGTCCGCAAGCGGGTGTTCGAACCCTTCTTCACGACCAAGGCGCAGGGGGCGGGCACCGGCCTCGGCCTGCCGATGGTGCGGGCGATGGCGCGCGCGGCCGGCGGCGACGTGACGATCGACAGCGAGGTCGGTCGCGGCACCAGCATCCACCTATGGCTTCCCCGGATCGAGGCGCGTCCCGTTGCGGTCGCGCAGGAAACCACCGGCCCGACCGGCCCGCATCGCCTGATGCTGGTGGAGGACGATGCGGAGGTTCGCGCCGTCGTCGCCGCACAGCTGGAGGCGGCCGGGCACAGCGTCGTCATCCACGATTCCGCGGTGCTGGCCGTCGCGATGCTGGAAAGCGGCGAACGGTTCGACATGGTGCTGACCGACTATGCGATGCCCGACCTGTCGGGGATTGAGGTCGCCGCCCGGGTCCGCGCCTGTTGTCCGGAAACGCCGGTGCTGCTCATTACCGGCTTTGCCGAGATCGGCGACACGCAGGTCGGCGTGCCGGTCCTGACCAAGCCGTTTACCAGCGAGCAATTGCTGGCGGCCATCGCGCTCGCAACCGCTGCTACTTCGGACAGCGGATCCGGGTGAAGGGCTGGCCGTCGGTCACGATGGTCAGCCGGTTGCCGTCGAGCCGCAGGGTCTGGGTCGCGGTCCAGCGCTCTCCCTCGCCCTCATAGTCGGCGATGACGCGGATGCGATCGGCGGCGAGCGGTTCGACACGCTTCACGACCCCGACGCTTTCGTGGAACCATAGCTCCCTAGGCGTGACCCGCACCCCCTCGATCGATGCGGCCGGCCGGGCGCATGCGGCAGCGTCGTTGTTCCACCATCCGACGAACCGTGCCGGAATGGCAGGACCTGTGGCGGCGGTCTCGCCGGGCGGCGGTGCGGGCGTGCCGACATAGCCGCAGCCGCGCACCGTGCGTCCGTTCATGACAAGCGTCGCCGTGAAGTCGCGCGGCGCCCCGGACATGTCGTCCTCACACGGCGCGCGCACGACCCGGACGCCGAGCGTGCCCCGTCCGTCGCGGGCGTTCCATTCCCGCGCGTCGGTCGTCACCTTCCGGTCGACGACACGCAATGTCCGCCGGGGCATATCGACACCGGTCAGCGTGAGGACGTCGCCATCGATCGCGACCGAATAAAAGGGTTCGTTGGTGGTAACCGTCAGCCGTTCCGGCACGCTACTCGTGACGACAGAAGGCGGCGCCGCACTCGTGACGGTCGGCACCGGTGTCGGCGAGGCTACGTTGCCGGTCGGCGGCTCGGCGCCCCCGCCACAACCGGCCAACGCCAGCAGCACGAAGAGCGCAGCGGGCCGATCAGCGAGGCGCATCATGACTTACCCGGTCATCCCGCGCGGCAAGTACACCGATCGCGTCCTCCGACAGCCGGGGCGCGGCATCGGCCGGGCGATAGGCGGGAAAGGCGATGACGTCGTTGACCACCGCCACCTGCCCGCCGAGTTGCGTCGCCTCGAACAGCTTGCGCGCGAACGCGGTCGGAATCCGAATGCACCCATGGGAGGCCGGGAAACCGGGCAGGTTGCCGGCATGGAGCGCCACCCCGTCCCACGTGAGGCGCTGCATGAAGGGCATCGGGGCGTTGTTGTACAAGTTCGACCGGTGAAACGGGCGCTTCTGCAGGATCGTATATTCGCCGATCGGCGTCATTTTGCCCGGTTTGCCGGTCGATACCGTCGTCACGCCGATCAACCGGTCGCCGCGATAGACGAAGGCCATCTGCATCGGCACGCTGATGACGATGCTGACCGGTCCCGGCAGCGCCGGATCGTCGGCCCAGCGATGGTCGCCCGGTCGCATCGCGACCGCTGCCCGCTCGACCGCGAGCGCCGCCGGTTCCTGTGCGACCGCAGGCAACGGCAACATGGACAGCAGCAGGCCGAGGCGAAGGGCGAACGTCATGCCGCGACTATCCCCCAGCACGGCCCGGATGGCAAATTTCGCGATAACCATATTTGTCGGAGTCGACCGCCCGTTCCTTCCGCGCGACAAGCGGCGGAACGGTTGAACCCGTGTTAATTGAATGGAAGGCGTATCGCCCGTATCTCTAGGCCTCAACGATCTGGCGAGGATTTGGATGCGGGACGAAGCAGTTCGATCGCGGCGAGCGGTGCTGAAAGCGGCAGGCGGCCTGGCCGGTGCCGTGTTGGCACAGGGTTGCACGACGAATGCGATCATCCCCATCGCGCAGAACGCCCCCGTCGTGCCGCCGCCGCAGCGGCTGGCTTCGGCGCCCGTTCCGGCGGCTCCGGTCAAGCAGATGCGCGCACCTGCGACGGTCAATCCGCGCCTTTTCGAACGCGCGCTGGCGTCGATGGACCGCCACTCGGGCCGCATTCGCCGTACCGATCGCATCGCCATCGCCGACTTCGCGGTCGATTCCACCCATCCCCGTTTCCAGTTCATCGACATGCACAGCGGCGTCGTGTCGGCGATGCGCGTCGCGCATGGCAGCGGGTCGGACCCGGCGCATTGCGGGTCGCTGACGCGGTTCAGCAACGTGCCCGATTCGAACGCCACGTCGGAAGGCGCGTTCATCACCGACAATTATTATGTCGGCAAGCATGGCCGGTCGCAGCGTCTGCTCGGCCTCGACCCGACCAACGACAATGCGCTGATGCGCGCGATCGTCGTTCACGGGGCGTGGTACGCCAATCCGGAAATGATCGCGCAGCACGGCAAGCTGGGTCGCAGCCAGGGCTGCTTCGCGGTTGCCGAGGGCGATCTGGCGCGCGTGTTCGACCTGCTGGGCGAAGGCCGGATGATCTACGCCGCGAAGGTTTGACGGCGGGGGCTTGGGGTTCCCCGGCCTTACCCGCACGCCGTTCGGTTCGAGCAGCTTCGAGCTTGTCGAGAAGCGGTCGTCGAGAACGGCCCGCCCGAGGAGAGGCGTTCTCGATACGCGCTTTCGACAAGCTCGATCGCTACTCGAACCAAACGGATGAATTGGGAATGGGGTGAAAGATGCGGGAGCAACCGGTTCCGCATCACCCCATCTCCCTATAGGGTGCGGCCATGACCACGCACCCCTTCCATTCGATCCACACGCACGGCCTGATCCGTGTCGGCGCCTGCACCCCGCCCGCCAGCGTCGGCGATGTCGCCGCCAACGGACGTGCCGCGATCGAACTGGCGCGGCAGGGCCATGATGCAGGCGCCGACCTGCTGGTCTTCCCCGAACTGAACCTAACCTCCTACGCGATCGACGACCTGCACCTGCAGGACGCGCTGTGCGATGCGACCGAAGCGGCGCTTGCCGCAGTCGTCGCGGCCAGCGCCGATCTGCGCCCGGTCCTGCTGTTGGGTGCAGCACTGCGGCGCAACGGCAGGCTATACAATTGCGCGGTGGCGGTGGCGCGGGGGCGGATCCTCGGCGTCGTGCCCAAGACGTACCTGCCGAACTACCGCGAATATTATGAGAAGCGCTGGTTCGCGCCCGGCGTCGGGCTGACCGGCCTGACCATGACGCTCGCCGGACAGGAAGTGCCGTTCGGCACCGACCTGCTCTTCGCCGCGCGCGAGCTGCCCGACTTCGTGTTCCATGCCGAAATTTGCGAGGATTTCTGGTCGCCCCTGCCCCCCTCGACCGCCGGGGCGATGGCCGGGGCGCTGGTGCTGTGCAACCTGTCAGCATCGAACATCGTGATCGGCAAGGCACGCGACCGCGAGATGCTGTGCGCGTCGCAATCGGCGCGGACCGTCTCGGCCTATATCTATGCGGCGGCGGGGATCGGCGAAAGCACGACAGACCTGTCGTGGGACGGTCAGGGTTCGGTCCACGAACTTGGCGAATTGCTGGCCCAGTCGAACCGGTTCGACCAGTCGTCGGGTATCGCCTATGCCGATATCGACCTCGAACGGCTGCGGCTGGAGCGGATGCGCACCGGCACGTTCAACGACTGCGCGGCGGCCAGCGGCCATCCCGAGACGCGGTTTCGGCGGATCGGGTTCGACCATGCCCCGGCAGGCGACGATATCGGGTTGATGCGCCCGGTGCGGCGCTATCCCTTCGTGCCGAACACGCCCGAGCGGCTGGACGACGACTGCTACGAAGCCTTCAATATCCAGGTCGAGGCGCTGCGCAAGCGGATGGTCGCGTCGGGTACGAAGCGGCTGGTGATCGGCGTCTCGGGCGGACTGGATTCGACCCATGCGCTGATCGTCGCGGCCAAGGCGTTCGACCGGCTCGGCCGGCCGCGCACCGACATATTGGGCTTCACCATGCCCGGCTTCGCGACCGGCGAGGCGACCAAGGGCAATGCGTGGAAGCTGATGCGCGCGCTCGGCATCACCGGCGACGAGATCGACATCCGCCCTGCCGCGCGGCAGATGCTGGGCGATATGGGCCACCCGTTCGCCAGCGGCGAGCCGGTCTATGACGTGACGTTCGAGAATGTGCAGGCAGGGCTGCGCACCGACTATCTATTCCGGCTGGCGAACCAGCGGGAAGCGCTGGTGCTCGGCACCGGCGACCTGTCCGAACTGGCGCTGGGCTGGTGCACCTATGGCGTCGGCGACCATATGAGCCATTATGGCGTCAATGCCGGCGTGCCCAAGACGCTGATCCAGTATCTGATCCGCTGGACGATCCGCACCGACCAGTTCGATGCCGACACCGATGCGGTGCTCGACGCGATCCTGAATACCGAGATTTCGCCCGAACTGGTGCCCGCCGATTCCGAAGGCCGGATGCAGAGCACCGAGGACCGGGTCGGTCCCTATGCGCTGAACGATTTCTTCCTGCACCATATGGTCCGCTACGGGCAGCGGCCGTCGAAGGTGGCGTTCCTGTGCTGGCACGCGTGGCGCGATGCCGCCGCCGGACGCTGGCCGATCGACTTTCCGGACGATGCCAAGGGCAGCTACGACCTGCCGACGATCTCCCGGTGGCTGGAGAAGTTCCTGTGGCGTTTCTTCCAGACCAGCCAGTTCAAGCGGTCGGCGCTGCCCAACGGGCCGAAGGTGTCTGCCGGCGGCGCGCTGTCGCCGCGTGGCGACTGGCGCGCGCCATCGGATGGGGTGGCGACGCCATGGGTCGAGGAGTTGCGGGCGGGGTTGCCGCCGCTCTAACCCTGCGCCCGCGCCGTCTTTTCCGACGCCGATCCGCCCAAGGCCCAGCGCAGCATCCGCGCCATGCCTTGCGCACCAGCCCGCACCCCCATCGGTGCGGTGCTGCGCAACTCCAGCATCGCCCGCGCCCATATTGGAAGCAGATCGATCGCGGCGGCGGTGTTGAGCGCGCCGAAGCCCTTGAGCAGCGGGTTGGGCAGCGGCTGATGCAGCAACGCGTCGCGTACCGTCCGGGTGCGGACATCGCAGCGTAGTTCGCTCCGCACCGCCAGCAGCCACGCATCGATCGCCGCCCGGCTGTCGGGCACGTCGCGCGCGCCCAGCCGTTCGGCCACCACGACGTTTTCCGCGAAATAGCGATCCTGATCGGCGCGCGACAGATGCGGGTCGCGATAGCGCAGATAGGCGCGCAGGAACGAATCCGTCTCCGCGACATGGACCCAGGTCAGCAGGTGCGGATCATTGGCGTCATAGGGCGTGCCATCGGGCAACACGCCATGCACCCGGTCGTGGATCTGCCGTACCCGACCGATCAGCCGCTCGGCCTCCGCCGTACTGCCATAGGTCGTGGCGGCGATGAACTGCGCGGTCCGTTTCAACCGGCCGAGCATGTCGTGCCGGAAATTACTGTGGTCCCATACGCCGGCCAGAGCGCCCGGATGCAGCATCTGCACCAGCAACGCCGCCGTGCCGCCGATCATCATCGACGAAAAATCGCCATGGACACGCCAGCTGACCGATCCCGGCCCGAACAGGCCGTCGTCGCCGGGCGGCCGGCGCAGGTCGATCGCGCCGTCGCCGGCTCCGGTCAAGCCACGGACCTGGCGGGCAATTGTCTGGCGCAGCGGATTCATGGTCCCTGAACGAGCGGAGCGCGACGGAGGGTCCGGTCGTTACGGAACCAAATCGCTCGTTCGCGACCTTTGTCGCCACGCCCTCGAACCGACAGGCCCGTTCATGTCTGCACCCCCCAGCCCGGAAAAGCCCCTCGACATGGTGCAGCGCGATGCGGCCATGTCGGGCCGCGAAATGCATGATCCGGGCAACGGCATCTTCTTTGCCGCGGTGAAGACCACTCGGATGCCGATGATCGTGACCGATCCGAACCTGCCCGACAATCCGATCATCTTCGCCAACCCCGCGTTCCTCAGCATGACCGGTTACGGCGCGGACGAGGTGCTGGGCCGCAACTGCCGGTTCTTGCAGGGGGCCGAAACCGATCCGGATACGGTGGCGGAGATCGGCGGCGCGATCCGCGAACAGCGTGAAACCTCGGTCGAACTGATCAACTACAAGAAGAATGGCAGCGCCTTCTGGAACGCGCTGTTCATCTCGCCGGTGCTCGATGGCGACGGCAGGCTGCGCTACTATTTCGCGTCGCAGCTGGACGTCACCCGCCGGCGCGATGCGGAGGAAGCGCTGCGGCAGTCGCAGAAGATGGAAGCGGTCGGCCAGCTGACCGGGGGCATCGCGCATGACTTCAATAATCTGCTGACCGTCATTCAGGGTTTCACCGACGTCCTGCTCAATCAGCTCGACCGTAACGATGCGGTTGACCCCGACCGCGCGCGCCGGTCGCTCCGGGCGGTGATGGAAGCCGCGGACCGCGGGGCCGAACTGACGCAGCAACTGCTCGCCTTTTCGCGTCAACAGAAGCTGTCGGGCCGGGTGACCAGTGTCGACGATCTGATCCGCACCTTGCTGCCGATGCTGAAGCGGACGATCGGCGACGCCTCCATCACTATCGAGGTCGAACCCTGCGGCAACCATTGCAACGCGCGGATCGATCCGGTGCAGGCCGAGGCGGCGATCATCGGCATCGTGATGAACGCCCGCGATGCGATGCCCGAGGGTGGCACGATCACCCTGTCGGCCGAACATGTCACGCTCGACGGCAGCGACCGCCGCTATGGCGACAAGCTGAACGGCAAGTTCATCGCCCTGTCGATCGCCGATACCGGGATGGGCATGTCGGACGAGGTACGCGCCCGCGTGACCGAGCCGTTCTTCACAACGAAGGATCAGGGCAAGGGCACCGGGCTGGGCCTGTCGATGGTCTATGGTTTCATGAAGCAGTCCGACGGCGCGCTGCACATCGAATCGCGGGAAGGCAGCGGCACCACCGTCAGCCTGCTGTTTCCGGCGGCAGGCGCGGTCGCCGAGCCGATCCGGCAACGCCGCCCCCGCAGCGACAGCGACCTGCGCGGGACCGAGACCGTCCTGATCGTCGAGGATCAGCGCGATGTCGGCGACCTTGCCGAGGCGATCCTCAAGGATTTCGGCTACACCACGCTGCGGGCGGGTAACGGTGCGGAGGCGGTCGGCCTGCTGGAGGGCGACGGCTCCATCGACCTGTTGTTCACCGACCTCATCATGCCCGGCGGCATGAACGGCGTGATGGTCGCGCGCGAGGGGCGGCGGCTGCGGCCCCGGCTGAAGGTGCTGCTGACCACCGGCTATGCGGAGGCCTCGATCGAACGGGTGGATGCGCGCGGGACCGAGTTCGACCTGATCGGGAAACCGTACAAGCGTGCCGATCTGGCCATGCGCATTCGTCAGGTGCTTGACGGGCACACCGGTAGCGGTTGAAGTAGGTCGTTTTCGGTTATAGTGCAGTATCTTCCCGCTACGATCCCGATCGCCGGGCAGCCACAGGACGACGAAGGGGCTACGCTTGGCGACCACTGCAAATGCCCAGGGCAAGGACATGGCGACGTCGCCATCGGACCTTGGGCACGATCTGACCATCTGCGACCGCGAACCGATCCATATGCCGGGTGCGATCCAGCCCCACGGCATGTTGCTGATCGTCGATCCCATCGACGGCGTGGTGGTCGGCGGTGCCGGCGACGTTCCGGCGCTGCTCGGGCCTGAATGGCTTGGCGGGTCGATCACCGGCCTGATCGGCGACGCCGGGCTGGCGCTGTTGCAGTCGACCATCGCCGGTCCGGTGGTGCTGAGCGCGACCGGTCGTACGGCCCTGTCGGTCGTCGCCAGTCGCGAGGGCCGTTTCTGGCTGATCGAACTGGAGCCGACCGCACCCGGCCAACCGGGTACCGACGACGCGCTCCTGTGGATCGAACAGGGTGGCGAAGAATTTTCCCGCGCGGTCGATCTGGACGACCTGACCGCCCGCGCGGCGAGCATCTTCTCGCGGTTGACCGGGTTCGACCGGGTGATGATCTACCGCTTTCTGGACGATGATTCCGGAAAGGTCGTGGCGGAACGTCACGCGGCCGACATTCATGGTTTCCTGAACCATCATTTCCCGGCGTCGGACATTCCGCGGCAGGCGCGTGCGCTGTACGTCCGCAACCGGGTACGGGTGATCCCCGACGCTTCCTATACTCCGGCGCCGATCATCGGCATCGATCCTGCCCTGGCGGCGATCGACCTCAGCAATGTCGGCGTCCGCGCGGTATCGCCGATCCATCTGCAATATCTGCAGAACATGCAGGTCGCTGCATCGGCATCGGTATCGATCATCAAGGACGGCGTGCTGTGGGGGCTGGTCGCGTGCCATCACCGTGCGCCCCGCAACCTCTCTTATCTGCAACGCAAGACGTGCGAGTTGATCGCCGCGTCGCTGGCGCAGCAGATCGGCGCGAAGGAAGAGGCCGCCGAATATCGCGAACGGCTCCGGCTGCGCACCGCCGAGGACGCGCTGGCGCAGCGACTGGCGCAGGAATACGACCCCGACCAGATGTCGGCGGTGATCGGCAGCGACCTGCAACGCCTGCTCCGCGCCGATGGCTTCGTACTGCAACGGGGGTCGATCCGGCATTCGACCGGCCATGTCCCCCCGCCAGAGGCGATCAGCGACATCCTGCAATGGGTGCGGTCGCAGGGAAGCATCCTGACCCATACGGCCGGGCTGGAACAACGGTTGCCGGGCGCGCATGCCTATCGCGATCTCGCCAGCGGACTGCTGGCGATCACGCTGTCGGCGGACGAACCGGTCGTCCTGCTGTGGTTCCGTGCGGAAACGCTGCAGACGATCCAATGGGCCGGCAACCCGCACAAGGCGGTCGAACAGGAACCCGACCGGCCGCTGACCCCGCGCGCGTCGTTCGCGGCGTGGAGCGAGGAAATCCGCGGGCGCGCCCTGCCCTGGAGTCCGGCGGAGATCGAGGCGGCGCACCGCCTGTCGCGGCTGTTGTTCGACGCGCGCCAGCGTCGCCGGATCAGCGAACTGAACCGCGAACTGACCCGCGCCGTCACCGACAAGGACGCGCTGCTCGCCCAGCAGGAAACGCTGATCAAGGAAGTGAACCACCGGGTGCAGAACAGCCTGCAGCTGGTCGTCGCGTTCCTGGCGATGCAGGCCAATGCCGAGAATGACGAGACGCTGACCCGCCATCTGGGCGAAGCGCAACGACGTTTGTCGGCGGTCGCGCTGGTCCATCGCCGGCTCTATTCCGAGGATACGGTCACGGTCATCGACCTCGGCCGCTATATCGAGGATTTGCTGGCGGAGATGCAGTCGTCAATGGGCGCGGAGTGGACCGGGCGGCTGACCATGGATCTCGCCCCGCTGCTCATCACCGCCGACGCGGCGGTGCAGGTCGGGCTGGTGCTGGTCGAACTGGTCATCAATGCCCAGAAATATGCCTATGCCGGGCAACCGGGGCCGATTGTGATCACGCTGGAAAAGGTGCGCAACCGCTTCCGCCTGACCGTCGCCGACCGGGGTCAGGGACGGACCGGCAACCGCACCGGCTTTGGCACGCGGATGCTGGGCGCAATGGTCAAGCGGCTCGACGGTACGATCGAGGAAAGCGACAACGCTCCAGGCCTGCGCTTCACGGTGTCGGCGCCGATCGCGACGCCGGGCGACGTTTAGTCCCGGCCGGGACGAACTGAACCTTGCGCCATCCCGGCGCAGGCTGGAATCTTCCCGTGATCGCACCCGGCAGGAGCCGCGGGATGCCCCAGCCTTCGCTGGGGCGACGCTTCAAGTGGGAGGGGTAAAACCTCATCGGACATCCGGACACAAAAAGGGCGCGGTGGCTATCGGCCACCGCGCCCTTTCCGTAGCGCAGGTGCGCGCAGCCGATTACTCGGCTGCGGTCGCCTTGGCCGGACGCGGATCGCGGCGTTCGGCGATACGCGCCGACTTGCCGGTGCGACCACGCAGATAATAGAGCTTCGCGCGACGCACGACACCGCGGCGCACGACTTCGATCGAATCGATGTTCGGCGAATAGAGCGGGAAAACGCGCTCGACGCCTTCACCGAAGCTCATCTTGCGGACGGTGAACGACGAACCCATGCCGGCGTTCGACCGCGCGATGCACACGCCTTCATAGTTCTGCACGCGGGTCCGCTCGCCTTCGACGACCTTCACGCCGACCTTGAGGGTGTCACCGGCGCGGAATTCGGGGATCGACTTCGATTCGAGGAACTTGGCGATCTGTTCCGCTTCGAGCGTCTGGAGGAGGTTCATTTCTTCTGACCTTCGTCTTGGTTGTGCGCACCAGAGGGCGACTGGACCCGAGCGTCGACGTGACGCTCCCACAGGTCCGGCCGCCATAGCCGTGTATCGGATTCCGATCGTGCCTTGCGCCACGCCGCGATCCGCGCATGATCCCCCGATCGCAACACCTCGGGGATCACACGCCCTTCCCAGTCATAGGGTCGGGTATATTGAGGATATTCGAGAAGGCCGCTTTCGAAGCTTTCCTCGATACCACTCGAAGCCGCGCCCATTACGCCGGGAAGCAGCCGAACGCAAGCATCCAGCAGCACCAGCGCGCCCATTTCCCCGCCGGAGAGCACATAATCGCCGATCGCGACGGGTTCGATGTCGCGCGCCTCGAACAGGCGTTCGTCGAACCCTTCGAACCGGCCGCACAGGATGATCGCGCCGGGACCATCGGCCAGCTGCCGAACCCGCGCCTGCGTCAGCGCCTTGCCGCGCGGCGTCATCGCCAGTACCGGCCGGCCATCGGTCACGCTGTCGAGCGCCGCGGCCAGCACGTCCGCCCGCAACACCATGCCCGCGCCGCCGCCCGCCGGGGTATCGTCGACCGAACGATGCCTGTCGGTGGCGAAGTCGCGAATCTGCACCGCGTCCAGCGACCAGCGTTCCTCGCGCAGCGCCCGCCCGGCGAGCGACACCCCCAGCGGTCCGGGAAACATTTCGGGGTAGAGCGTCAGGACGGTCGCGGCGAAGGTCATGGCGACAGCCTCTGCCCGCTTGGCTCGGGGAACGAAAGCCCCGTCCCGTCATTTGCTCGGGTCATGCCCGCCCCCACCCCGACCGATGCCGACAGGATCGACTGCGCCATTATCGGCGCAGGTCCGGCCGGACTGACCGCCGCCATCTATCTGGCGCGCTTTCACCTGACGATCCGAATGTTCGATTGCGGGTCGAGCCGCGCGGCAATGATCCCGCGCACGCATAACCATGCAGGCTATCCCGGCGGGATCACCGGTCCCGACCTGCTGGCCAAGATGCACGAGCAGGCACGCGAATTTGGCGCCACCTGCGAAGCGGCGACGGTCACGGCGATCGAGCGTGATGACCACGACTTCATCGTTCACACCGACCGCAGCGCCTTGCGCGCGCGTACCGCCCTGCTGGCGACCGGCGTCGTAAACCACCGTCCGGCCGGGCTGGACGACTCTACTCACGACACGGCACTGGCAAGCGGGCTGCTGCGCTATTGCCCGATCTGCGACGGCTATGAAGTCACCGACCGGCGGGTGGGCGTGATCGGGACCGGCGACCATGGCATGCGCGAGGCGCTGTTCCTGCGCGGCTATACCAGCGATGTGACGCTGATCGCGCCGGATACCGATCATGCGCTCGATGACGCCTGCCGGGCGGCGCTCGACGACGCCGGCATCCGCCGGGTCGACGGTCCCTGCGGCGACTATCGGATCGATGGCGACCGCTTCGTCGTTCGTACCGCCGATGGCGATCTGTCGTTCGACAGCGTCTATCCGGCGCTCGGCTCGCGCATCCGCTCCGAACTGGCCATCACCGCCGGCGCGCGGGCCACCGACGATGGCTGTCTGGAGGTCGACGATCATCAGCGCACCTCGGTCCCCGGCCTGTTCGCGGCGGGCGATGTGGTGAAGGGGCTGGACCAGATCAGTCATGCCATGGGCGAAGCCGGCGTCGCGGCCACGACGATCCGCAACCTGCTCGCCGAGCGTCGTCCGATCCGCCGGTAACGCCTTGTCGCGCACGACGGCGCCGGTTAGCCATCGGGGCAGATGCGCAAATGCCTGCTCCCGATCCTGGCCCTGCTGCCTGCCCTGCCGGCACAGGCACAGTCGTTCGACCGCATCCTCGCCGCCGCGGCCGAACGGGAGGCGGCACGCACCTGTTCGGCGGCGGGTGCCGGTGAGGTCGTGGTGTGCGGCGATCGCGATCGCGGCGACCGCTATCGCCTGCCGCTACCCACGGTGCGAGAGGTCGGCGAACAGGGTGCGGTGATCGGCGAAGTGCCGCCGCCATCGGTGCAGGACCCGTTCCTGTCGGGCTGCGGCATCTTTCGCGGGCAAGGCCGCTGTTCGAAGCAGGAGGCGGAGGCCTATGGCTATGGTCGCGGCCGCGATCCGGTGACGCTGGTCGGCCGGCTGGTGATGGTGCTGGTCGATCCCGATGCGGAGATCGGTCCGCCCGCTACCGTCCCGCCCCCCAGACATTAATCGTTACGCAGCGGGCTTGCCCGATCGACAGGGGGATCGTATCCGATCAGGCGTGACCGAGACGCCGTACCGCCAGCTCTTCTATACCAGCCGCAGCGCGCCCGGTGTCGATGTCGACCACATCCTGCAACAATCCCGCCATAACAATGCCGTCGACGGGATCACCGGCCTGTTGTGGCACGACGGTACGCAGTTCCTGCAGGTGATCGAAGGTCCCGAATCGAGCGTCGCGGCGACCTATGCCCGGATCGCCGACGATCCACGCCACACCGATCTGACCATCCTGTCGGACCGCTCGATCGGCGCGCGAGAATTCGGCTATTGGAGCATGGAACGCGCCACCCGCTCGCTCAGCGATGGCGAAGCGGTGCTGGCGCGGATCGAACGGCGGCTGGCCCGCGCGCCCGAAGCGTTGCGAACGGCATTTACCGCCGCCGCGAACCGATAGCGTCAGTCGACCGCGAACAGCGCGTCGACCACCAGTCGTTCATCATTCCATTCGGGAACGGCATGGAGCTGCATCGGCACCATGAACCGCTTGCCGCCGGGCCGTTCGATCTCGATCACGTCGCCCGCGCCGAAATCATCGACCGCGACCACCTGCCCCAGCGTCTCGCCCGTGCTGGACACGACGGTCAGGCCGAGCAGGTCAGCGTGGTAATATTCGCCTTCGCCCAGCGGCGGCAGCTGGTCGCGACCGATCCACAGCTCGGTCCCGCGCATCGCTTCCGCCTTGTTGCGGTCGGCGATCTCGCGGAACCTGCCGATGACGCCGTTGGTCGCGGGACGCACCGACGTCAGAGTCAGTGCGCCACCGTTCAGCGTCGAATAGGCCGACAGGTCGTCGGTGAACAGCTTGAGCCGCACCTCGCCATGCAGGCCATGCGCCCCGGCGATCGCCGCCAGTACCACGCGGCTGCGATCGCCCGAGACGTCAGGCGTCGGGCGAACCTTCGTCGCCGGCGGGGGCGTCGTCGCGGCCTTCGGCGGGTTCTTCCGCCGATTGGCCGGCATTGGTGGCGTCTTCGTCATGGTGCGGCTGCTGTTCGGGATCGATCATGCGTCATGCTCCTGGTTGCGAGGACCGGGAACGCATGACGCCAATCAAAAGGTGCCGGCACATCCCGAAAGACGTGCCGGCACAACCCCTTATGCTTCGGCGGTTTCGGCCGGGGCGGCGGCGGCTTCCTCGGCGGCCTTCGCCTTTTCGGCACGCTCCTCGGCGCGCTCGACGGCCTTCTCGCCCGGCTTGCCCTTGTTCGGGTTGTTGCGGGCAGCGCGTTCCTTCACCCCGGCCTTGTCGAGGAAGCGGGCGACGCGGTCGGTCGGCTGCGCGCCGACGCCCAGCCAGTGGGTCGCACGCTCGGCGTCGAGCACGACGCGCTTTTCGTCTTCCTTGCCCAGCAACGGGTTATAGGTGCCGATCTTCTCGATGAAGCGGCCATCGCGCGGGCTGCGCGCGTCGGCGACGACGATGCGGTAGTAGGGACGCTTCTTCGAGCCACCACGCGACAGACGGATGCTGAGTGCCATTATTCTTCTTCCTTCGTTGGTCTATGTAAGCCGGTTCCGACCGGCGGTTACTTCTTCTTGATCAGGTTATCGAAGCCGGGGGGCAACTGCGGCATCCCCTTGCCACCGGTGAGACCCGGCAGGCCCGGCATTTCGCCGCCAGCCTTGCTCATCAGGTCGCCGAGGCCGGGACCGCCCAGCGCATTGCCGAGGCCGCCCATGCCGCCCTTACCCAGCATCGCCATCATGCCCTTGATGCCGCCCATCTTCTTGAGCTTCTTCATCGCGGTCTGCATTTCCTGGTGCATCTTCAACAACTTGTTGATGTCCTGCACCGTCGTGCCCGACCCCTTGGCAATGCGGATCTTGCGCTTGGCGTTGATGAGTTCGGGCTTGGCGCGTTCCTTCGCAGTCATCGACGTGATCATCGCGTCCATGCGCAGCAGGATCTTTTCGTCGACCGCACCCGACGCCATCGCGGCCTGGGCCTTCCTCATGCCGGGGATCATTCCGGCCAGCGCGCCGAGGCCGCCCATCCGCCGCATCTGCGCCAGTTGCCCGCGCAGGTCGTTCATGTCGAACTGCCCCTTGGCGAGGCGGCCGGCCATGCGCTCGGCATCTTCGGCCTCGATCGACTGCGCGGCCTTTTCGACCAGCGACACGACGTCGCCCATGCCGAGAATGCGGCCGGCGACGCGCTTCGGATGGAACGGCTCGATCGCGTCCAGCTTTTCGCCGGTCCCTGCGAACTTGATCGGCTTGCCGGTGACCGCGCGCATCGACAGCGCGGCGCCACCGCGCGCATCGCCGTCCATGCGGGTCAGGATGACGCCGGTCAGCGGCACCTGTTCGGAAAAGTTCTGCGCGACGTTGACCGCGTCCTGACCGGTCAGCGAGTCGACGACCAGCAGCGTCTCGTTCGGCCTGGCGATGTCCGAAACGGCCTTCATCTCGTCCATCAGCGCCTGATCGACGTGCAGACGGCCGGCGGTATCGAGCATGACCACGTCGAAGCCCTGCAGCTTCGCCGCCTGCAACGCCCGCCGCGCGATGTCGACCGGCTGCTGCCCTGCCACGATCGGCAGCGTCGCGACCTCGACCTGGGTGCCGAGCACCGCCAGCTGTTCCTGCGCGGCGGGGCGATTGACGTCCAGCGACGCCATCATCACCTTCTTGCCCTCGCGCTTCGACAGCAGCTTGGCGAGCTTGGCCGTCGTGGTCGTCTTGCCCGAGCCTTGCAGACCCACCAGCATGACGACGGCGGGCGGCGTGACGGAGACGTCCAGCTCGGCCGTGTCCGGACCCAGCATGTCGACCAGCGCGTCGTGCACGATCTTGACGACCTGCTGCCCCGGCGTGATCGAGCGCAGGACATTCTGGCCGACGGCGGCCTCGGTCGCCTTGTCGACAAATTCGCGGGCGACGGGCAGCGCCACATCGGCTTCCAGCAGCGCCACGCGGACTTCGCGCATCGCCGTCCGGACATCGGCTTCGGTCAGCGCGCCGCGACCGCGCAGACGATCGAACACCCCTCCCAGCCGGTCACTCAGACTTTCGAACACGCGCAATCACTCCAACGCCTGTGTTTCGGCGAAATCCGCTCAAGCAAAACACGCCGGCGGACGAAACCTCGTCGGCCGGCGTCGCCCTTGGGCGGCAATGCTGAACGATTCCCAACGGAAACGATGCTGCGCCTCTAGCCCATCGCACGGTTTCGCGCAAGTCGCGACGACCGGAGCCGTGGCGTCGATAATATGAGCGTTCGCTTTAACATCTTCTACACCGATCTACGCCGATAACGGTCGCGTATGGAATGGGATCGGCAACGCGGAACGGAGGGCACAGCCCCGGTGGAAGCGCCGCAGCGGCAGAACCGCTGGACGCTGCCGATCTGTATCGCCGGCATCGTGCTGTTCGCGGGCCTCGCCATCGCGGTCATCAGCGGCTTTCTCGATCATCGCTATTTCGGCGGCGCGCCGGTCGAACGGCATTTGTTCCTTGCACTGATCGCCAATGCGATCCTCGTCTTCTTCTGCTGGCGGCGGCATCGCGCCGTCGCGATCGAGATGCATGGCCGATCGGCTGCGGAGGAGCGCGCCCGGATGCTGGCGTCGCGCGATCCGCTGACCGGGTTTCTCAACCGGCGGTCACTCAGCGAAGCCGGCGCAGCATTGCTGCGTGCCGCGACGCGTCGGGATCAGGCGGTCGCGTTGATGATCGTTGACCTCGACCATTTTAAGATGGTCAACGACATGCACGGTCATGAGGCCGGTGACGCGGTGCTGCGCGCCGCCGCGCACGCCATTGCCGGAGTCATGCCGACCGCCGCCCTCACCGCCCGTTTCGGCGGTGACGCTTTTGCCTGCGGGTTCGTGTTCGACGCGCGCGATCCTTCGACGGTCGACCATGTCGCCTCGCGCGTGATCGCCGCGCTGTCGCAGCCGATCGAGGTCGACGACCGGCGCATCCACCTGACCAGTTCGATCGGTGTCGCCCGTTCGGACTTTGACGGTGCCGGTATCGACACGCTGCTGCGCTCTGCCGACATCGCCATGTATTGCGCCAAGAAGACCGGGCGCGGTGGCGTCACCTGGTTCAACCGCGCGATGGAACATGCGCTGATCGACCGCAACGACATCGAGAACGGCCTGCGCCTCGCCATCCCGGCCGGACAGATCGTCCCCTATTTCGAACCGCAGATCGACCTCGCCACCGGGCGCCTATGCGGGTTCGAGGTACTGGCGCGCTGGGTCCATCCGACGCAGGGAATTATCCCGCCCGACCGCTTCATCCCGGTCGCCGAGGATTCGGGGCTGATCGGTGAATTGTCGCTGTCGATCATGCGACAGGCGTTCGCGGCCGCCCGCGACTGGGACCCCACGCTGTCCTTGTCGGTGAACATATCGCCCTGCCAGCTGCGCGATGCGTGGCTGGCGCAGAAGATCATCAAGGCGACGGTGGAGGGTGGCTTTGCCGCCAACCGGCTCGAGATCGAGATCACCGAAAGCGCGCTGTTCGACAATCTGGCGCTGGCCCAGTCGATCGTCGGGTCGCTGAAGAATCAGGGCGTACGCCTCGCGCTCGACGATTTCGGGACGGGCTATTCATCGCTCGCCCATCTGCGCGCGCTGCCGTTCGACCGGATCAAGATCGACAAGAGCTTCGTCCTGTCGATGCTCGACAATGCCGATTCGGCGGCGATCGTGAACGCGATCATCGGCCTCGGCGCCAATCTGAACCTGCCGGTCACCGCCGAAGGGGTCGAGACCGATCCGATCGCCGAACGGCTGGCCGCGCTCGGCTGTGCCAAGGCGCAGGGGTGGAATTACGGCAAGCCGCTGTCGATCGCCGACACGCGGCGGATGCTCGCCGCGCGCGGGCTGCTCCATGCCGGCACGACCGATCCCGACCTGCCCGACCTCACCACCCGGCGTCAGGCCGGCTGAGATAAGCCGCCTCCGCGTCGGTCGACACCCGGCCGAGCGCGGCGTTGCGCGAAGGGTAACGACCGTAACGCGCCAGCACCTCGGCATGATCGCGCGCGAATTGCCGATTCACCGGATTGCCTAGCGCCTCGAAGCACCGCAGCGAGAAGCGCGACACGCCCCGATCCTCGCTGTGCATCAGCGGCATGTAGAGGAATGCCCGACGCGCGACCGGCAAGTTGCGGTCATAGCCGCGCGCGATTCCGATCAGCGTGAGTTCCAGCGCCAGCGGATCGGCCGCGAACGCCGCCGCCTGTCCCCGGAACAGGTTGCGCGAAAACTGGTCGAGCACGATGACCGCCGCCAACAGGCTGTCGCGATCGTCGCGCCATCCCGCAGCTTCACTCGCCAGCAATTGCCGTTGCAACGCGCCGAACCGGTCGGCGATCATCGCGTCGAGCGCATCGTCCTTGGCGAAATGCCGCTCCGGCGAGACTTCCGCGAACCAGAAGTCGAGCACTTCGCGCGCCTGTCCGTGGACTTCCCCTGCCGCTGTCCCTAGATCGTCGCCCATGCCATCCTCTTGTGGTCCCGCCATCATAACGCTCGGCTGCCGGCTGAACATCGCGGAAAGCGATGCGATCCGCGGGATCGTCGGCGCGCGCGACGTGGTGGTGGTGAATAGCTGCGCGGTCACCAACGACGCGGTCGCCGCGACCCGCCGCGCCATCCGCCGCGCGCGCCGCGACCGCCCGACGAGCGAACTGGTCGTCACCGGCTGCGCGGCGCAGATCGATCCGGCGAGCTTCGCGGCAATGCCCGAAGTGACCCGCGTCATCGGCAATTCGGACAAGCTGAACCCCGCCGCCTGGGGATCGAGCGAACCGGTGATCGTCCGCGACATCGCCCGCGTGCTCGACACGGCACCGCAACTGGCCGGCGGCTTCGAAGGACAGACCCGCGCCTTTGTCGAGGTACAGAATGGCTGCGACCATGCCTGTACCTTCTGCGCCATCCCCGCCGGGCGCGGCCCGTCGCGGTCGGCGACGATCGACGGCATCGTCGCGCAAGTCGCGGCGCTGGTCGCGGCGGGCCATGCCGAGGTCGTGCTGACCGGCGTCGACCTGTCGAGCTATGGCCACGACCTGTCCGACACCCCGAAGCTCGGCGATCTGGTCGCCGCGATCATCGCGCGAACGTCGCTCCGGCGGCTGCGGCTATCCTCGCTCGATCCGGCAGCTATCGACGACAAGCTACTGGAATTGCTGACCGGCGAACCCCGCCTCATGCCGCACGTCCATCTGTCGTTCCAGGCGGGCGACGATATGGTGCTCAAGCGGATGCGCCGCCGGCACAGCCGCGCCGACGCCGTCCGGCTGGTCGAACGGTTGAAAGGCACACGCCCGGAGATCGCGATCGGCGCCGACCTGATCGCCGGCTTCCCGACCGAGGACGATACGATGGCGGCGAACACGCTGGCGCTGATCGACGATTGCGCCATCGTCCACGCCCATGTCTTTCCCTACAGCCCGCGCGCGCGCACCCCGGCCGCGCGGATGCCGCAGGTGCCGCCGCCAATTGCCAAGGCCCGCGCACAGGCGCTGCGCGGTGCCGCCGCCCGCCGGCACCGTGACTGGCTGTCGCAGCAGATCGGCACCATCACCGAGATTCTGGTCGAACGACCCGGCACGCGCGGGCACAGCCCCGGCTTTGCCGACGTCCGGCTTCCCCCCTGCCCGCCCGGTCGCATCGTCACCGCGCGGCTCACTCAACTCGAAGGCGATCAGTTGATCGGCATGCCCCTATGAGCCTTTCGTGGCACGAACGCCTGCTCGGCGGCCTCAAGAAGACCTCCGACCGCCTGACCGGCAATCTGGTCGGCCTGTCCGCTGCGCGGCTGGACGAAGCGACGCTGGACGAGATCGAGGAAGCGCTGATCGCGTCCGACCTCGGCCCGGCCACCGCCGCCCGCGTGCGCACCCGCCTGTCCGAAGGGCAGTATGAGCGCAACATGGAAGAGCTGGGCATCCGGCTGGTCGTGGCGGAAGAGATCGAGAAGGTCCTAACTCCGGTCGCCAAGCCGTTGGAAATCGAGGCGTTTCCCCGGCCGCAGGTGATTTTGGTCATCGGCGTCAACGGGTCGGGCAAGACGACGACCATCGCCAAGCTCGCCAAGACATTGGTCGAGCAGGATTATGGCGTGATGCTGGCGGCGGGCGATACGTTCCGCGCCGCGGCCATCGGCCAACTCCGCACCTGGGCCGAGCGGATCGGCGTGCCGATCGTCAGCGGTGCCGAGGGCGGTGACGCGGCGGGCATCGTCTATGAGGCGGTCAAGCAGGCGACGGCGACCGGCATCGACGTGCTGATCGTCGACACCGCCGGCCGGTTGCAGAACAAGCGCGAGCTGATGGACGAACTGGCCAAGGTCCGCCGCGTGCTGGGCCGGCTGAACCCGGAAGCGCCGCACGATGTCGTCCTCGTCCTCGACGCGACGACCGGACAGAACGCGCTCAACCAGATCGAGGTGTTCAAGGAGACGGCGGGCGTCACCGGCCTCGTCATGACCAAGCTCGACGGCACCGCGCGCGGCGGCGTGCTGGTCGCGGCGGCCGAAAAATTCGGGTTGCCGATCCACGCCATCGGCGTCGGCGAAACCGCCGACGACCTGCGCGGGTTCGACGCGCATGAAGTTTCCCGCATCATCGCGGGCGTGGAGCGGGTGCGCAAATGACGACCGAAACCAAGCCCCCGGTATCGCCGCTGTTCCGCATGGCGCTGGATTACGGCCCGCTGGTCGTGTTCTTCGTCGCCAACCTGCTGGCGGGCAAGATCGGCCTGCCCGACATGGTCGATTCGCTGGCGCAGGTCATCATTGCCAGCACCGCATTCATGATCGCCAGCGTCGCCGCGATCATCGTGTCGAAATGGAAGACCGGCCATATCTCGCCGATGCTGTGGCTGTCGGCAGGACTGGTGGTCGTGTTCGGCGCGCTGACCCTTTATTTCCGCGACGATACCTTCATCAAGATGAAGCCGACCATCGTCTATGCGATGTTCTCGGCGATCCTGACCTTCGGTCTCGTCACCGGGCGGCCGTTGCTGCAGCAATTGCTGGAGACGGCGTATCCCGGGTTGAATGCGGCCGGGTGGCGCAAGCTCACGCTGAACTGGGCGATCTTCTTCGCGTTCATGGCGATGCTGAACGAGGTTGTCTGGCGCCATTCGACCTGGGATTTCTGGGTCGGGTTCAAGCTGTGGGGCGCGGTGCCGCTGACGCTGATCTTCGCCGCGGCAAATATTCCGATGTTGCTGCGCAACGGGTTGCAGATGGAAAAGGACGCCCCGCTGCCGCCAGCGGACTGAACTCCCTCTCCCCTTCAGGGGAGAGGGTTGGGGTGAGGGGAAGGCCGCAAATGCTGCGCCCATGAAAAACGGGCCGTCCGTGCGGACAGGCCCCTCTCCCAACCCTCTCCCCTCAAGGGGAGAGGGCTATCGCCGTGAATTACTTCACCGCCGCATCGTAACGCTGGCCGGCCTTGTCCCAATCGACCACGTCCCACCATGCCTTAAGATAGGCCGGGCGCGCATTGCGATAGGTGATGTAGTAGGCGTGTTCCCACACGTCGTTGCCGAGGATCGGCGTGCCCTTCACCGCGGCGACGTCCATCAGCGGATTGTCCTGGTTCGGCGTGGAGGTGATGGCGAGCTTGCCGTCCTGTCCGACGATCAGCCACGCCCAGCCCGATCCGAACTGGTTCGCGCCCGCCGTGTTGAACTGCTCCTTGAGCTGGTCGAGACCACCGAACTGCTGGTCGATCGCGTCCTTCAACGCGCCCGACGGCTGCGATCCGCCGCCCTTCATCGTTTCCCAAAAGAAGGTGTGGTTCCAGAAACCGCCGCCATTGTTGCGCAGCTTCGCCGGAGCGCCCGACATGTTCGCCAGCAGCTCCTCGATCGACTTGCCTTCGAGGCTGGCATCCTCCGACACGGCTTCGTTCAGCTTGTCGGTATAGGCCTGATGATGCTTGTCGTGGTGCAGCGTCATCGTTTCCTTGTCGATGGTCGGCTCCAGCGCGTCATAGGCATAGGGCAGCGGGGGAAGTTCGAAAGCCATGGGGGTTCCTCCTTGGGCATGTAAGCTCTGGTCGACCGAACGAAGGGCGGCGCGCTTGGCTCCGGTCGTTACGTTCGGGGAACATCTAGGGCGCGACGGATCGCGCGCAAGGGCCGGTCAGCCGCCCTGCCCCAATAATCCGTGGCGTTTCAGCGCGTGCCGCAGCTGGTCATAGGTCAGTCCCAGTGCATCGGCGCAGGTCCGCTGGTTATAGCGTGCCTCGGCCATCGCACGGGTCAGCAGCTGGCGTTCGAACCGGTTCACCCGCGTCTTGAAATCGTCGCACGGATCGTCCGGCGCGGCCGGCTCGGGCGCTTCGCCCGCTACCGGCGCCGCCGCCGCGACCTGCACCGCGCCGGCGGTACGCGGGCGGAAGGGCGAGGCGAACGGATCGATCTCCACCAAATCGATCGGCCCAGGCCGCTCCCAGCGATAGACCGAGCGTTCGACCGCGTTGCGCAATTCGCGGACATTGCCCGGCCAGCGATGCTCCATCAGCTGATCGACCGCATTGGGACCGAAGCCCGGCCATTCGTCGCGGCCGATCTCCGCCGCCATGCGCCGCCCGAAGAAATCGGCGAGCACCATGATATCGCCCGGCCGCGCGCGCAACGGCGGCAGCGTCACCACCTCGAAGCTCAACCGGTCGAGCAGGTCGGCGCGGAACGTGCCGCGATCGACCCGGTCGGGCAGATGCTCGTTGGTCGCCGCGACGATGCGGACGTCGACCCGGATCGGGCGCGACGACCCGATACGCGTCACCTCGCCATATTCGACCGCACGCAGCAGCCGTTCCTGCGCCCCCATCGACAGCGTACCGAGTTCGTCGAGGAACAGCGTGCCGCCATCGGCCTCCTCGAACCGTCCCGCCCGCGCCTTGGTCGCGCCGGTGAACGCGCCCGATTCATGGCCGAACAGCTCCGCCTCGATCAGCGTCTCGGGAAGCGCGGCGCAGTTCATCACCACCAAAGGCTGGTCCCAGCGGCCCGACAGGCGGTGGAGACGTTCGGCGACCAGTTCCTTGCCGGTCCCCCGCTCCCCGATCACCAGTACCGGACGGTCGAGCGCGGCGGCGCGGCTGGCGCGTTCGAGGGCATCGAGAAAGGGGCCGGATTGGCCGACGACCTGGGTTGCGCGTTCCATCGCCGATGTGTGGCGTATTTTCCCAAACATTCGCAAGCGCCAAATTCGGACCAGCGGCAGCGTCGTGAAAAGTGACGCAAAACCGTCATTTTCGGAATTGGCACGGCTCCTGCAATGTATTGGACAAGCCCGGTACAGGGCGCACGACACAGCTTCAGGGAGTTCCACCATGATCCGCATCAACAAGAATGTAACCGCCCGCCAGTCGATCCTCAGCCTGATGGGCGCGGTCGCGGTCTGCTTCTTTGCCTTTGGCGTGACGACCGCTTCCGGTCCGACCGCTGCAACCGTTGCCGCCGCGCCGATGGCGTAAGGCGGCGGGCCGGGGTGGTTCCGCCCCGTTCCACCCCGGCCACCATAGTATCTGTCAGGAGTAACCGATGGGCATTTTCTCCCGCACCCGCGACATCATCGCCGCCAATGTCACCGACCTGCTCGACAAGGCCGAAGACCCCGCGAAGATGATCCGCATGATCATCCTCGAAATGGAGGAAACCCTGGTCGAGGTCCGCGCCTCCGCCGCGCGCACCATCGCCGACCAGAAGGAAATGCGCCGCCACATCAACAAGCTGGAAAAGCTGCAGGACAGCTGGACCGAAAAGGCGGAACTGGCACTGAGCAAGGACCGCGAGGACCTTGCCAAGGCCGCACTGGTCGAACGGCAGAAGGCGGTCGACATGATCGAACAGCTGAATGCCGAGATCGTCGTGTTCGACGATGCGCTGCGCGCGTCGGAAGCGGACATCGCCAAGCTGCAGAACAAGCTGCGCGAGGCGCGGACCCGGCAGAACGCCATCCAGACCCGGATGGAAAGCGCCAACAACCGCACCAAGCTGCGCGAAATGTATGCCGGGTCGAAGACCGCCGAGGCGTTCAGCCGCTTCGACGTGCTCGAACGCCGGGCCGACCTTGCCGAAGGTCGTGCCGAAGCGGCCGGCATGGGCCAGGGCGGCAAGAGCCTTGAGGACGAGATCGCCGAGCTGCGCCAGTCCGACAAGATCGATGCCGAACTGGCCGCGCTGAAGGCCCGCCTCAACCGGGAGGGCTGACCGCGATGGGCGATTTCCTGACGGCGGCGGTCGCGATCAGCGTCCTCTTCATCGGTCTGCCGTGGCTGATCCTCCACTATATCACCAAGTGGAAACAGTCGCCGACGCTGACCAACGAGGACGAGCGACTGCTCGACGACATGCACGTCACTGCCCGCCGGCTCGAAGAGCGGCTCCAGACGATCGAGCGGATCATCGCCGCCGACAATCCGGACTTCCGCCCTTCGATGCCGCGCCGGGAATTCCCGGAAAGCGATTTCCGCAACAACGATTACGCACGGAGGGACTGATGTCCGGCGCACGCACCAAATTCTATGTCGACAAGGCGAATGGCAAGATGTCGGGCGTGTGCGCCGGCATCGCCGACTATACCGGTGTCGAGGTCATGTGGATCCGCATCGGCACGGTGTTGCTGACGCTGGCCGGCGGCTTCCCCTGGACGGTGATCGCCTATTTCATGATCGCGTGGATGGCGCAGAAGAAGCCCTATGGCCTCTACGAAAGCCGCGAGGACGAGAAATTCTGGCAGGGCGTCCGGTCGAACCCGACCCGCTCGGCATCGGAAATGCGCTCGACCTTCCGCGACATCGACCGTCGCCTCGCCGACATCGAAATGTACTATACCAGCCGCAACACCCGCCTGGCGGACGAGATCGACAGCCTGCGCTGATCGGGTCCCCGCCGGGGTGAATGAGGGAGAGAGACGATGAATTGGGGTGGACCAGGGTTCGTGCTTGCGATCATCGCGATCGTCATGGTGGCGAGCATCGTCAAGACCGCGATCCGCGCGAAGCACGGCTATCCGCTGGACGACGACCATGACGACGACGACGGCACCGGCAAGCGCCGCCGCCAGCGCGACCGGATCGCGGTCGAACGGCAGGCGCAGCTGATGGCGGACCAGAACGAGCAGTTGCAGGCGAAAGTACTGCGCCTCGAGGAACGCATCGCCGTCCTCGAACGGATCGCCACCGATCCCGCCACCCGCACCGCCCGCGAAATCGACGCGCTGCGCTGAACCCGAGGACTACGACCATGCTGACCAACAATCCCGACCTCGTACCGATGGTCGTTCTTCTCGGCCTCACCGCCATGGCCGCGTGGGTCATCACCACGTGGCTCCGCGTCAAGAACGGCTATCCGCTGCAGGGCGGCTGGGGCCAGAGCGTCTATCCCAGGAACAACGACGAGACGGTTGAACGGGTGAAGCTGCTGAGCCAGGAAAACGCCCAGCTCAAGGCCGAGCTGGGTTCGATCAAGGACCGGCTGGCCAATGTCGAGCGGATCGTGACCGACGGCGCCCACAGTCTCGACCGCGAGATCGAACAGCTCCGTGGCCGGACGAACTGAAAGGATAGGCCATGAAAATCCTCATTCCTCTTTTCGCCCTGATGATCCCGATCATCGCGATCCTGAGCCAGACGGTGTTCAAGCCGTGGATGAAGCTGCACGAACGCCGCCTCGACAACGAAGCCCATCTGCTCGCCGAGAAGGCGGCGCAATATGCCGCGCAGACCGAACGGCTGGAACAGCGGGTCCGCGTCCTCGAACGCATCATCACCGACCGCGGCGTCGACCTCTCCGACGAGATCGAGCGGCTGCGCGACAAGCCGCTCAACTGACAAACCCGAACGACAGGGCAGTCCGATGAACCTCACTTTTACCCTCGCACTCGCCATCACCACCCTCGCCGCGGTCGCGATCGTGTCCGTCACGATGCTGTCGGGCTGGCGCGGCTGGCTGGCGCTCCAGCAACAGCGCCTCGGCGAGAGCGCCGTCGCCCAACCAACCCCGAACGCCGGCACCCGGATCGAGATCGCCGACCTGAAGGAACGCATCCGCAAGCTCGAAGCGATCGCCGCCGGGGTGGAACTGTAAGGCCAAATGCCTATAGCGGCGTCATGCAGAGCATCGACGACATCCGCGAAGAATATGACTTCCTCGACGGCGACGACCGTTACCGGCTCCTGATCGATCTGGGCCGCCAGCTGGAGCCGATGCCCGATCCCCTCAAGACCGATGCGACGCTGGTACGCGGTTGTTCGGCATCGGTCTGGGTCTATCCCCAGCCACAGGGGAACGGCACGCTCCACTTCCTCGCGGACAGCAACGCCGCGATCACCAAGGGGATCATCGCGCTGGTGCTGGCGACGGTGCAGGACAGGTCGGCGCAGGCGATCCTCGACACCGACATCGACGCGGCACTCGCCCCGTTCGACCTGCGCAACCAGCTCAGCTCCAACCGGACGCAGGGGATACCGAACATGATCGCCCTGATCCGCGCCACGGCGGCGCGGTTGGCGTAGGGGAAAGCTCGGCCACGCGTGCCCTCCGCGCAAGTCGCCCCAGCGCAGGCTGGGGTCTCTCGCGGCTCCTGCCCCGCCAAACAACCGGGAGACCACAGTCTACGCTGGGGTGACGTTCGTGGAGGGGCACGCAAGCGCACGACAGGCATGACTGCCGCTACCGCCACAAACCCCCTACCCCTCGTCCAGCCCCAACCGCCCGGCCACCGCGTCCAGATCATCGCCCGGCCGCACCAACAGCCAGTCGTTCGGCCGCGCGCTGTCGACCACGACCACCGCACCCTTGGGACAGACGTCGAGGCACTTCACCTCGACCACGCCGGCGCACGACTTCGGTCCGTTCTTCAACTTGAGATGCTTGCGCAACGCCTTGGCCAGCGGCTTGCCATTGTCGCCGAACCCGTCGTCCAGCTTCTTCGAACATTTGGCACAGACGAGTACCGCCTTGTCCCACCGCGACCGGACGCCGGTTCTCACGCGGGCTTCCAGCTCCGCCGTTCCTCGGCAACGCGCAGCAGGTCATAGGCCGCCTGGATCGCGTGGAATTTCTTCGCCGCCTCGGCGTCGCCCGGACGGACATCGGGGTGGAACACCTTGGCCAGCTTGCGCCATGCCAGCCGGATCGTATCGAAATCGGCGTCGGGATCGCATTCCAGCACCTCCAGCGCCCGCATCTCGTCGCGCGACCGCGTGCCGTCGCCGGAGCCGGCCCACGCGTTCGAGGCCGACGCGGCATAGCCGTTGGCCGTCCGGCGTTCCTCGGCCTCGCGCGCCTTGGCCTCTTCCTCGTTCAGCCCTTCGAAGTAATTCCAGCCCTTGTTATATTCGGCGGCATGGGCTTCGCAGAAATACCAGCGGTCGGGGCTGTTGGGCGATTTGGGCGCGGGACATTTGCCGGGTTCGGTGCAGCCGTGGCGATCGCACAGCTTCACCGTCTGCGCCTCGCGGCCCTCGCTATAGCCGCGCCAGCGGGGAAAGCCCCAGTCGTTCGATCGCGTTTGTCGTGCCATTGGGTTCGAAATAAGCCGCCATGCCGCCCACGCAACCCATTGTCGCGTGCGAATGTCAGAGGGTCTGTAAGCCGGGTTCTGTCCACCCGCAAAAGCGGGATAGGCGACCATTCCTCTCGGACGACGCTTGCACGCCGTCTCCAGCAACCAACCCGGGCAGCGGGCCGGAACATGCCCCGGAGCACTTGCGCACTCCATGCCGCCCCTATTCGGTCTTGCTCCCGGTGGGGTTTGCCATGCCGCTGCCGTTACCGGCCGCGCGGTGCGCTCTTACCGCACCCTTTCACCGTAACCCGGCCGAAGCCAAAGGCCGTCTGCTCTCTGTGGCACTGTCCCTGAACCCCGGAGCCTAAACCCCGAAGCCCGCCGGGCGTTACCCGGCACCGTCGTTTCCGTGGAGCCCGGACTTTCCTCGGCACGCTGATGCGTGACGCGGCCGCCCGACCCTCTGACGCGCCTGCCCCTAGCGGACCCGCGCCGCCGGTTCAATCGTCGCCTTGCGGCTTTGGCAGGAGCAGCGCGAGCAGGAGCATCCGGCATTCGCCGTCGATGACCCCGTCGACCATCTCCGGACGGAACCGCCGCTGGAACGCGGTCACCGCCGCGCTCGCATCCGCCACGTCATAGCCGAAGCGTTCGAGCGCGAGCAGGAAGCCGGCATCGCTCCATCCCGGGTCCATCAGGTTGCGGGTCGGCCGCGGCAAGGCCAGCCGCAGGCGGGCCAGCCGGTTCCACGGGAACAGCTCGCCCGGGTCGTGCTTGCGGACCGGCGCGATGTCCGAATGGCCGACGACATTGCCGCGGGTGATCGCGTGGCGGTCCTTGATCGCATGGACCAGCGGGATCAGCGCATCGATCTGCGCTTCGGGAAAGGCGCGATAGCCCCATTCATGGCCGGGATTGACCAGTTCGATGCCGATCGACGCGCTGTTGACATCGGTGATGCCGCGCCAGTGCGACCGCCCGGCATGCCATGCGCGCCTGTCCTCCGCGACCATGCGGTGGATCGTGCCGTCCTCGTCGACCAGATAATGCGCCGACACCTGCGCCGCGGGATCGGTCAGCCGCTGGATCGCCGATGCGGCATCGGTCATGCCGGTATAGTGCAGGACGATCATCGTGATCGGCAGCGTGCGTTCGCCGAAGTTCGGCGACGGCGTATCGATCATGTCCACCCTGGCCCTCCCCTCGTCCACGACCTGAACCGATTGCGGCGGGACGCTGGGAAACGCAAGTCCAAGTCCGGATGGTCAGTGCGCGGCGGTCCGGTACATGCCGCGATAGCGCTCGGAGGGCACCAGCGCCTCGGTATGGCCGATCACCGTCTCGCCCGCGCCCAGCACCAGCAGCCCACCGGGCCGCAACACACCCGCGATCCGGTCCAGCACCAGCCGCCGCGTAGCGGGCGCAAGATACATCAGCACGTTGCGGCACAGGACGATGTCGAACTTGCCCGCCGGCACCGGGTCGGACATCAAATTCTGCTGGCCGTAGAGCAGGCGGAAGCGCAACTCGGGCTTCGCCTCCCACCATTCGTCATGCACGTCGAACCAGCGCATCATCCGCCGGATCGACAGGCCGCGCTGGATTTCGAACTGGGTATAGCGCCCCGACCGCGCCCGTTGCAGCGCCCGTGCGGAAATATCGGTCGCCCGGAATTCCGGCATGGCCAGCCCATCGCGCTCGTTCGCCTCGGCAAACAGCATCGCCAGCGACAGCGGCTCCTGTCCGGTCGAGCAGGCCGCCGACCAGATGCGCAGCCGGCGCGGCGCCGCCTGCGCCATATCGGTCGCCGCCGTCACCACCTGATCGAGGACCGACGAATCGCGGAAGAACGACGTTTCCTGGTTCAGCAGCGCGTCGACCACCAGATCGGCCAAGCCCTGCTCGCACCGCCCCCCGGCGGCGATGCGTGCGACCAGCTCGTCGAGCGACGCCAGTCCCCGTTCGCGCAGCATCGGCTGCAACTGGCTGTCGATCCGCCACGCCCGCCCGGCGTCGAGCTGTTGCCCGGTCCGTTGTTCCAGCAGGGTGACGATCTTGGTCGCCGCGTTGCTCAGCGGCGGATGGACCTGCGGCATCGTCATGTGGAACGCTTTCTCCGGGCGATGAACGCGCCCAATTCGTCGGGAGTACCTATGGTGGAGGCGAGGCCGCTGACCGCGATCGCGCCGGGCATGCCCCACACGACCGAGCTGCCCTGGTCCTGTACCGCGACCACGCCACCGGCCGCGCGGATGCGTTCGGCGCCGCGGCATCCGTCGCGACCCATGCCGGACAGCACGACCGCTAGCGCACGCGCGCCGAACACGTCGGCGACCGATTCGAACATCGGATCGACCGAGGGCATGCAGCCGCTGATCGACGGCGTCCGGTCCAGCCGGGTGGCGGCGCCCTCCATCGTCGGCACGACGCGGATATGGGCGTCACCCGGCGCGACGATCATGCGCCCGCGCTGGATGCGCAGGCTGTCGGCGGCGACGTCGACCGGTCGCCGGGCAAGCGTCGCCAGCTGCTGCGCGAAATATTCGGTGAACGACGCGGGAAGGTGCTGGGTGATCAGGATCGGTACGTCGAGGTCGTCGGGCAATGCGCGCAGCAGCGGCGCCATCGCGTGGATGCCGCCGGTCGACGCACCGATCGCGATGATGTCGAACGGATTGCCCCGCGCCGCCGCTGCGGTGGATGCGATCGACCGGGGCGATACGGTCATCACCTCTTCGACCAGCGTCGTCAGTCGCGCGGCGAAGCCCCCGGCCAGCGGCGACGATTCGGGCTTGGCCAGCGTCGCGGCGGCGCCGAGCGACAGCGCGTGGAGCGCGGTCGGCGACCCCGCCGCGCAACTGCCCGACAGGACAATGACCCGCGCATCGGGAACGATGGCGAACAGTGCGGGCAACCCCGACAGCCCGTCGCGGTCCGGCAGGTTGATGTCGAGCAGGATCAGGTCGGCCGGCTGCTGCACCAGCACGGCTTCCGCCTGCGCGATGCTGCCGACCGACGCGATCACCGCATATTGGGGGATGGCGTCGACGATCCGGGCGATGACGCAGCGCGTGACCGCCGAATCGTCGACGATCAGCACGCGCAACGCCCCGGATGCGGACGCCGCCGGTCGGGGACAGGCCGCGGCCATCCGGGATGCTTTTACGAAACGCCGACGATCTGGAGCTTGCTTTCCAGCGTCTCGCGATCGAACGGCTTCATCACATATTCGTCGGCGCCCGCCTCGATCGCGGCGCGGATATAGGCCATGCCGTTCTCGGTCGTGCAGAACACGACCTTCGGGTGCATCCCGCCCTCGCTCTGGCGCAGCGCGCGGAGGAAATCCATGCCGCTCATGACCGGCATGTTCCAGTCGAGCAGGATCACGTCGGGCTGCTGTTCGGCGCAGCGATCCAGCGCCTCGCGCCCGTCGCCCGCCTCGCGGACCTCGAACTGCAGCGTTTCCAGAATGTGTCGGGCGACCTTGCGGATCACCTTCGAATCATCGACGACTAGGCAATTCTTCATGACGACATCCTACTCTGCACCGGTTCAGCCTAGCGCGACTTCGTAAGCAGCCCGTTAAAGCGGTCAGGCCGCGACGCGATCGCCGCCCGCCGCGCGCGCGACGACGGCGGACAGATCGAGCACCAGCACGGCGCGGCCCAGATGGTCGATGACGCCCGACACCACCGGCCCCCATGCCGCGCCCGGCATCAGTCCCGACGACAATGGCCGCACTTCGCAGCGATAGGCATCGTCGAGCATGTCGACGAGCAGCGCGTAATGATGCCCCTCGACCTGCGTGACGACCGCGCGTCTTCGCCGGCAGGGTTCGCCGGCAGGGTCGATCGCCAGCGCGGTATCGATCACCGTCACGACGCGGCTGCGCAATGCGGCAAGGCCGCACACCGCGCGCGAGGTGCGCGGCACCGGCGCCACGGCGGCGATATCCACCACCGATTCGACATGGTCCGACAGGATGGCGACATCCTGACCGGCGACATGGGCGAGGAGGAACAGCTTCGGCATTGTTACTTCCCCACCGCCTTGCGCACTGCCTGCAACACGCCTTCGCGGTCGTAGCGATAGACGCTGCCATCGCCGGTATCGGCCACCGATGCGCGCAGCCGGACGACCGGCGTCGTGCTGCCCGCGACCGCCATATCGGAGTCCTCCGCCTGCGCGAGCACCAGCGCCGGGCGTTCGTCGTCCTTCAGCCGTTCGACCGCGCGATACCCCGCCTGCTCCAGCATCGGCCGCAGGAAGGTCCGCATCCATCCGCTGCCGCCATCCGCCAGCAGGCAGGTCGGCCGCGCGGCGGCTACCTTGCTTCCGGCTCCCGGCGCGACGTCGCGAGCGTGGCGTTCGAACAGCCATAGCGGATCGACCTGTTCGACCTGCTCCCCGTCCAGCAGCACGATCCCGGCGCTCGCGCCGAACTCGCCCGCCGGCGCCGCCAGTTCGGGCAGGACCACGATGTCCACCGCATCGTCGATGGCATAGGCCAGCTCGACATTGCCATCGGTCAGTCGCAGGACGGTCGTCACCCGCTCGATACCCTCGGCCGCGCAGGCCGCGACCGGCAGCACCCGTCCGTCGATCGACAGCCAGATGCGACCGCCGCTGCGTTGCAGGCTCCCGGCGCGGATGCGTTCGATCCGGTCGATCACCGCCAGCGGGATGACCCGCCGCCGCCCGTCGAGATCGTCGAACAGCAGCGCGGCGATGCCCGGCTCCGCCGCCTCGTCCGCCTCCGCCGCCAGTTCGCGGTCCATCGCGTCGGCAAAGGTCAGCCCGGCGGCATGCGCCACCCCGGCGCAATCGAGCATCAGCATCGGCTGGCCGGTATCGGGCAGCGTCTGTCCGGCGAACAGCCCGGTCGCCATCACCGCCGGCGCGGCCGGCTTGACCACCAGCTCCTCGGTATCGAGCACCTCGTCGACCGACACGGCCAGGTCACCACCGCCGATCCCGACGACGACCAGCATCTTGCCGCATGCCTCCGGGGTCGATTCGACGCCCAGCACGTCGCACAGATCGACCATCGGTATCCGCCGGTCGCGGATCTGCGCGATGCGGATGTCGCCCAGCTGGTCGATCCGGATGTTCGCCCCGCGCTCGCGCACGATCTCGCCGATCGTCTGGCGAGAGATCGCAAAGCGATGCTCGCCCGCACGCACCACGATGGTCGACACGATCGACAGCGTCAGCGGCACCTGCACCGCGATGCGCAGTCCCCGCCCCGGCTTGTTGTCCAGCGTGATCCGCCCGCCGATCTGGTCGATCGCCGACCGCACCACGTCCATGCCGACGCCGCGCCCCGAAATCTCGGTCGCGACGTCGCGCGACGACAGCCCCGGCGCGAACACCAGCTCGCATTGCTGGCGCTGGGTCATCCGGCGCAGGTCGGCCTCGCTGCTCTGGCCCATCCGCGCCAGCTTCGCGATCAGCCGTTCGGTGTCGATGCCGCGCCCGTCGTCGATGACCTCGATCACGATCTGGTTGCCCGACTGGCGCGCGGAGACGTGCAGCCGCCCGCTCTCGCGCTTGCCCGCGGCGCGGCGTTCGGCCGGCGATTCGATGCCGTGGTCGATCGCGTTGCGCACGACATGGACCAGCGGGTCGCGCATCACCTCGATCATCTCGCGGTCCAGCTCGACATCGCTGCCGTCGACGCTCAGCGTCACCGCCTTGCCCACCGCCGCCGCGGTGTCGCGCACGATGCGCGGCAGCGGCGAGAACAGCGTCTCGATCTTCTGCATCCGCGTCCGCGTCACCGCGTCGCGCATGTCGGCGACCGATGCCGACAGCCGCTCCAGCGCGCCCTCGACCGCCGGATCGAGGTTCAGGTCGCGCAACCGGCGGAACAATTCGTTGCGGACCAGCACCATGTCCGACATGCCGCTCATCATCCGGTCGAGCAGGTCGACGTTCAGCCGGACGCTGCGCAGCGGCGCCCGCCCCTGTGCGATCGCCGCCGCCGCCACCGGCGTCATCGCCTGTGCGACGCTCGCCCCCGGCGCCAGCGCCGCGATCAGTTCATCCTCGCCCTCGTCGGTCAGCGGCAGGCCGGCATCGATCGCCTCGACCAGTTCGCCGATCCGGTCGACGATCGCCAGCACCGCATCGACCAGCCCCCGGTCGGGCCGCCGCGTGCCGTCGCGCACCTCGCACAGCGTGTCCTCGGCGGCATGGCTCAGCCGCAACAGGCGCGGCAGGTCGAGGAAGCCGCAGCTTCCCTTGACCGTGTGGACGAAGCGGAAGATCGCATCCAGCCGGGCACGGTCCTCGGGCGCGGCTTCCCACGCGACGACCTCCGTCGACAACGCTTCCAGCGTCTCGCGGGTCTCGGCAATGAATTCCTGTAACAGATCGTCCATGCGGCCCCGCCCGGTTGTGGCGCGACCATGGGCGGGATCAGGTTAAGACGCGGTTAGTGCGATTGGATCGGGTTCTTCGCACCGCTCAATCGTCACCCCGGACTTGATCCGGGGTCCCGCTTCTTTTTGACCTTCTGCCCGCAAACGTCACCCCAGCGCAGGCTGGGGTCTCAAGCGGTTCTTGTCCCGCGCCATGACCGGGAGATCCCAGCCTTCGCTGGGATGACGTCTGAAAGCCGCTACGCCGAACCGATCACCCCGTGACGAGCGACGCCCCGAACAGCAGCACCGGCGAATCGACCGGCGATACCTGCAACGTGCCGCCGGCCTGCTCGACCAGTTCACGGACCAGACAGGCGGCGGCCGCGCGCGGCGTCATCATCGCCGCATCGCCCAGCAACGCACCCCGCAGTTCGGCGTCCAGCACGATCCGCAACCCGTCGGCGCGCACCGCGATATCGATGCCGTTCGCGGTCCGCTCCGCGCCGATGTCCAGCTGCCCGCCACGCACCAGCGCATCGCCTGCGATCAGCGCGAGGTTCAGCAACACCTTCACCGCCGGCTTGGGCAGCGAGGGCGAATCGACCATCCAGCCGAGCTGGACGCGATGATTGTCGCCGAACAATCCTTCGAGTGCGGCGCGCGCCTCCCGCGTGTCGATCGAGTCGCCCAGGCCACCCGACGCGCCGAAGGCGAGGCGAAAGAATTTCAGCTTGTTCGCCGACGCCCGTGCGCTGTCGGCCAGCAGTTCCAGACAGCGTGCGCGCATGTCCGGGTCATGTTCGTCGGCCAGCAGTTCGAGACCGTTGTTGAGCGCCCCCACCGGGCTGAGCAGGTCGTGGCACAGTCGCGAACACAGCAGGCTGGCGAAATCGGCTGGGCTGATGTTCAATGCGACGACCCTTGTGCTTTGGCGAACGTCATCGTCCACCCGGCCCCGTCCATGTGCACCGCTTCACAGCTTTTTTCAACGTGGCCGCCGTCCATTACCGTGAAGGCCACCGGATCGAAGCGGCCGTGGCGTGCCCCGTCCGCGACCGCCCGCCACAGCCGCGCGGTGCCGCCGCCGAGGATCAGCCAAAGCTTGCCATCCGGCGCCGCCTGCGCCGCATCGGTCGCCGACGGATCGGCGCTGCCGGAGGGATGCGAATGATACCAGCCGGCGATGTCCGCCCCGCCCCGCCGGGCATCGCGCAGTGCCGCGAACAGCGTCGCCGGATCGATTTCGAAGTGCCTCGACGGGTCCGCTGCAACGTTGAGAGACGGTTCGGCCAAGCCGATCCGCTCCTTCCCACCACGCAGGATTCCACAAATCTCGATCGCACTTTCGTTGGCCGCCCGTAACAGTCGCCCCAGCAGTTCGCTTGAAATTTCCGGTTCCATCCCCACCTCCTTACGCAATGGACCGGGGGGTTTCCACGATCGAGGCGCGCATCCCTGACGCGGCGCACGGGCAACGGATCGACAAGGCATTGGCCGAGGTCGTCGCCGACCTGTCGCGCGAACGGATCAAGGCGCTGATGGCCGCGGGCCATGTCCGCGGCGACGACGGACCGGTGTCGGACGGCAAGCGCAAGGTATCGGCCGGGCAGGTCTTCACCATCACATTGCCCCCCGCCGTGCCATTGGACAATGTCGCGCAGGATATTCCGCTGGTCGTCGCCTATGAGGACGAGCATCTGATCGTCGTCGACAAACCGGCCGGACTGGTCGTCCATCCCGCCGCCGGCAATCTCGACGGCACCTTGGTCAACGCGCTGCTGCACCATTGCGCGGGCAAGCTGTCGGGTATCGGCGGCGTCGCGCGGCCGGGCATCGTCCATCGCATCGACAAGGATACTTCGGGCCTGCTCGTCGTCGCCAAGGATGACGTGTCGCACGAAGGGCTGGCGCGGCAGTTCAAGGATCACAGCATCGACCGCCGCTATCTGGCGATCGCGGCGGGCCGGATCATGACGTCGGCGGGAACGGTCGACGCACCGCTGGCGCGGTCGCCGCAGGACCGCAAGAAGATGGCGATCGTCCATTCGCCCACCGCCAAGCACGCCGTCACGCACTGGCGCAAGCTTCGCCAGCTCGACGGCGCCTCGCTGGTCGAATGCCGGCTGGAAACGGGCCGCACGCATCAGGTGCGGGTGCACATGGCGTCGATCGGCCATCCGCTGCTGGGCGACCCGGTCTATGCCGGGCGGCGGCCCGCGCTGAAGGCGCAGTTGGAAACGCTCGAGTTCCGGCGACAGGCATTGCACGCCGCACATCTGGGGTTCATCCATCCGGTCACAAAAAACGCTTTATCGTTCGATAGTGACCTTCCGGCAGACATGCAGGAACTGTTGGACCATCTTCACGGTTAGGTTTCGGCAATGCCGCGATGCGGCACAGCCATAAGGACAAAGGGAGTTTCACGCGATGGCAACTGGCAGCAACGTCCCGGCGACGATCCCGGCGCTTGGCGGCGAGGCGAGCCTCAACCGCTATCTCTCCGAAATCCGCAAGTTCCCGATCCTCGCGCCCGAGCAGGAATATATGCTCGCCAAGCGGTTTCAGGAACATGGCGACCCGGAGGCGGCGGCACAGCTCGTCACCTCGCACCTGCGCCTCGTCGCGAAGATCGCGATGGGCTATCGCGGTTACGGCCTGCCGGTCAGCGAACTGATTTCCGAAGGGAATATTGGGCTGATGCAGGGCGTGAAGAAATTCGAACCCGACCGGGGCTTCCGCCTCGCCACCTATGCGATGTGGTGGATTCGCGCCTCGATCCAGGAATTCATCCTGCGGTCGTGGAGCCTCGTGAAGATGGGCACCACGGCGGCACAGAAGAAGCTGTTCTTCAACCTGCGCCGGATGAAGTCGAAGCTCGACGCGTTCGAGGATGGCGACCTCAGCCCCGAACATCTCGCCAAGATCGCGACCGACCTCGGCGTGACCGAGGACGAGGTGACGTCGATGAACCGCCGCATGGCGATGGGCGGCGACACGTCGCTCAACGTCCCCATGCGCGAGGACGGTGAGAGCCAGTGGCAGGACTGGCTGGCCGATGACAGCCCCTTGCAGGACTCGGTCGTCGCCGAGGCGCAGGAGGCGGACGTCCGTCACGGCATGCTGGTCGAGGCGATGGACGACCTCAACGACCGCGAAAAGCACATCTTGACCGAACGCCGCCTGACCGACGACCCCAAGACGCTGGAGGAGCTGAGCCAGGTCTACGGCGTCAGCCGCGAACGCGTCCGCCAGATCGAGGTCCGCGCCTTCGAAAAGCTGCAAAAGGCCATGATGCGCCTCGCCGGCGACCGCCGGATGCTGGCAGCGGTATGATGCGACCGGGGCGGCGGCTAAACCCCCGCCGCCCCATCCGTCATCCCGGCGAAGGCCGGAATCCATAGCCCATGCCGCCTCGGCTCCAGCCAACCCGCCCGACCCAAAGCCTGCCCGCCAAAACGTCACCCCAGCGCAGGCTGGGGTCTCCCGGTGATTGCACCGAACAAGAGCCGCATGCGCCCCCTACGCCGGGTGAAGCAAGACGAAGGGACACCCGCTTGCCGTCGCCCGCCCTCCCCGGCTAGGCGTGCGCCATGGCCGCCCGCACGACCCAACGCCCCCGCCCCAAACCCGCCACCGCCCGCGGCTGGGGCCGTCGCCTGACCGGTTGGGCGATCAAGGCCGTCCTCGCCTTCGTCATCCTGTCGGTCCTGTGGGTGCTGATCCTGCGCTTCGTGCCCCCGCCGATCACCCTGACCATGCTGGGCGACGTGCCCACCGGGCACGGCGTCACCAAAAGCTGGCGCCCGTTGTCGAAGATCGACCCCGACATGCCGCGCGCGGTCATCGCGGCGGAAGACAGCCGCTTCTGCGCGCATAACGGCTTCGACTATATCGCCATCGCCAACGCCGCCCGCCGCAATGCCGAAGGCGGCCGTATCCGCGGCGGTTCGACCATCAGCCAACAGACCGCGAAGAACGTCTTCCTGTGGCAGGGCGGCGGCTATTTTCGCAAAGGTCTGGAAGCCTATTTCACCGTCCTGATCGAGGCGATGTGGGGCAAGCGGCGGATCATGGAGGTCTATCTGAACGTCGCCGAGACCGGCATCGGCACCTATGGCGTGGAGGCCGGCGCCCGCCGCTATTTTAAGCATGGCGCCGACAAGCTGGGCGCCCGCGAGGCAGCCCAGATCGCCGCCGTCCTGCCGTTGCCCAAGAAGCGCGCGGGCATCGCTCCCACCGGCTTCACCCGCCGCTACGCCCGCACGATCGAACGCCGCATCGCCGTCGTCCGCCGCGAAGGGCTGGACAGCTGCCTGAAATAAGCCCGCCCGTCCCACGCGTCACACAGGCGAAGACCAAAGTCCGCACTCGCCCAAACACGTCACCCCGGCGAAGGCTGGGGTCTCCCTGTGGCGAGCGTTACCGTCCCATCGAGAAAGACCCCAGCCTGCGCTGGGGTGACGTAGGTGGCACGTGGCTCTGCCTAGCCGATCCTACTTCGTCGCCCGATCCACCGCATCCCCGGCCTTGTCCGCCGCATCGCCGACGCTCTTCGCCGCCGAGGTCACCGCACCGGTCCGCGCATCGTCATTGTTCGCGTTGTTCAGCAGGAAATAGGCGCCGACGATCACCGCCAGCAGGATCGCCAGCCCGATCAGCAGGCCACCGCCCGACCCGCGCCGTTCGACGATGACCGTCTGCGGCGCGCCGTGCGGGTTCGTTTCGATACGGTCGGGTTCCATGGCATCGTCTCCCAAAAGTATGATGACGCCATGAACCGCCACGCCAGCGGCTTGTTCCACCAGCGTTCCGAACCGCTCAGAACGGCAGCTTGAACCCCGGCGGCAGCGGCAGGCCGTTGGTCAGCTTCGACATCTCGGTCGAACTGGCCGCATCCGCCTTGGCCCGCGCGTCGTTGAACGCGGCGACGATCAGGTCTTCGAGCATCTGCTTCTCGCCCGGCTGCAACAGCGAATCGTCGATGTCGACGCCGAGGATGCGCCCCTTGGCCGATGCGCGGACCTTCACCAGCCCGCCGCCCGATTGCCCGTCGACCTCGATCGTGTCGAGGTTCGCCTGCGCCTTGGTCAGTTCGTTCTGCACGTTCTGCGCCATGGCCATGATGTCGTCGAGATTCTTCATCGCGCGATACTCCCGTCGCTGCGTTGCCAATGATCGAGGGTGGCGTCCGGAAACGCCGCCAGTGCCGCCTGTACCAGCGGCGATGCGAGGACCTGTTCGCGTTCCGATTCCGCCTTCGCCGTTTCCTGTTCGCGCAGGGTCGGTTCCCCCGCACCCTCGCCGATCAGAACGCGCCAATGGCTGCCGGTGATCCCCTTGAGCGCATTTTCCAGATCACGGGTGAAGTCGGCGGGCAAGGGCCGCGCGCCGCCCAACTCCATCAGCTGAGGCTCCAGCCGGATCAGCCGCGCACAGTTGCGAAACTGCGCTTCCAGCGAATGACGCCCATGTTTGGACAGCAGCGCCGCGACCTGTTCCATCGTCTCCGGCACCGGATCGGCCACCGCGACCGGTTCGGCGGCAGGCGCGGGTGCCGGGGCGGACGGCGCCCCGATCGCGGGCACCTGCCCGGCGGCCAGTTGCTTCGCCAACGTCCCCGGATCGGGCAGCGACGATGCATGCACGATGCGCAGCAACGCCATCTCGCACGCCTCGATCGGCAGCGCCGCGCGCGACACTTCCTCATGGCCCTTCAACAGCAGCTGCCACAGCCGATGCAGCATCGGGAACGACAGCGCGCTCCACCCGTCGAACGCCGCGCGTTCCTCGGCTGACTGCCCCGGCCCGCGATCCCCGCCGACCTTGACGATCGTCACCGCATGGACCGTCTCCAGCAGCGTCCGCAGCACCGACGCTGGATCGACGCCCAGATCATATTGCGCCCGTAGCGCCCGCAGCGCCCCCGGCCCATCGGCCTTCAGCAGCAGGTCGAACAGCGTCCGGATCGCCCCGCGATCGGACAGGCCCAGCATCTGCCGCACCGCATCCGCGCGCACGCCCTCGCCGTCCAGCCCGCCATGCGCGATCGCCTGGTCGAGGATCGACAGCCCGTCGCGTGCCGACCCTTCGGCCGCCCGCGCGATCAGTTGCAGTGCTTCCGGTTCGGCTTCGACCCCCTCCGCCTCGACCACATGCGCGAAATGCCCGGCGAGCAAATCGGCCGGAATGCGCCGCAGGTCGAAGCGCTGGCAGCGCGACAGCACCGTCACCGGCACCTTGTGCACCTCGGTCGTCGCCAGCAGGAATTTGACGTGGCTCGGCGGCTCTTCCAGTGTCTTGAGCAGCGCGTTGAACGCCGGCGTCGACATCATATGCACTTCGTCGATGATGTAGATCTTGAAGCGCGCCGACACCGCGGCATAGCGCACCGCTTCGGTCATCTCGCGCACGCTGTCGACGCCGTTGTTCGACGCGGCGTCGATCTCGATCACATCGATATGCCGCCCCTCGGCGATCGCCCGGCACGGCTCGCACACCCCGCACGGATCGATCGTCGGCCCGCCCTGCCCGTCCGGCCCGATACAGTTCAGCGCCTTGGCGATCAGCCGCGCCGTCGACGTCTTCCCGACCCCGCGCACCCCGGTCAGCAGGAACGCATGTGCCAGCCGCCCGCGCTTGATCGCATTGCCCAGCGTCGTGACCATCGCATCCTGCCCGATCAGCTGACTGAACGTCTGCGGCCGATATTTGCGCGCGAGCACGCGGTACGGCTGCGCGGCGGCAGGCTGTTCGGGGATGTCGAGGGCGAGAAAGGAGTCGGACATTGCTGGTGTCTTAGCGGGTGGTGGCGGCGGTGTCGCCTGTCGTGCGTCTCTGTCGTAGCGAAGAATGGGGTCGCAGACCCACTATGCCCGTATGCGACAATTCAGCGGGACCAACGGCGTTGACGCACAAGACCGTCAAGCGTTATCGGCGCTTTCCAAACCCCGTCCGTTGCTCCGCGACATTCCACATTGCGGGAATTCCGATAACAACCGCAAAAAACAGGATGGCGGCGCAAATGCCCATCCAGGCATAGGCTACGGTTTCGCTTTGCATAAAAAACATGTCGGACAGAGCAAGGCCAAGGAAAATACCTAACCACCCGAGAATAGCTAATATCAGTGCAGCAATCACCCTCGTTCGCCGCCAATATTTGTCCGAATGCCAGAATATCAGTCCCGCGATCACGAGGAACGCTGTCGCCGAAATCATTTCTAAGGCGCTCATAACCCTTTACTCTGCTGCAAGCGGATACGATCGACGACGAAGCCATCCGGTTGACTTCAAGGTGTACAGAATTTTGGAACCAGCTCTGCCAAGCGTCATCCCAGCGAAGGCTGGGATCTCCCCGTGGTAACACGGGACAAGAGCCGCTTGAGGCCCCAGCCTTCGCTGGGGCGACGTCCTTGGCGAGATCGAGAAGGTCCAGATACTCGGTCCCCTTCCTCCGGCCGGGACGTCCGCCCCTACGCCGCCAAAGCCTCCAACGCCTCGTTCGCCTCCATCCACTTCGTCTCCGCCACCTCGATCTCGGTATCGAGGCTCGCGCGACGCTTCAT
Source organism: Sphingomonas paucimobilis (assembly GCA_036946325.1). Lineage (GTDB taxonomy): Bacteria > Pseudomonadota > Alphaproteobacteria > Sphingomonadales > Sphingomonadaceae > Sphingomonas > Sphingomonas paucimobilis_A. The sequence goes on along the minus strand of JAQIJL010000001.1, from coordinate 482,622 downwards.
CAGCTGCGCCATGGTCAGCTTGGCCAGCGCCGGGATCGCCTGCCCCGCCATCGCCGCGTCCAGCGCGTCGCGCTGTTCGGTCAGCCGCGCCAGATCGCGCTCGATCGCCTGCGCGCCCTTTTTCAGCACCTGCGCCTTCTCCCGCGCCTCGGCGGCGGCCTTGCGATCGTTCTTCTTGTTGGCCTTGGCCGCTTTTTCCTTCGCCGAATTGCCGAGGATCAGCGCGATATAGTCGTCGATCGTCCCGTCGAACTCCTTCGCAGTCCCTTCGTCAACCAGCACCAGCCGGTCGGCGGTCGCCTCCAGCATGTGCCGGTCGTGGCTGACCAGCAGGACGCAGCCGGTATAGGCATTTAGCGCCTGCACCAGCGCCTCGCGCGCATCGACGTCCAAGTGGTTGGTCGGTTCGTCGAGGATCAGCATGTGCGGCGCATCGCGGGTAATCAGCGCCAGTGCGAGGCGCGCCCGCTCGCCGCCCGACAGCTTGCCGACCAGCGTCGTCGCCTTGTCACCCGAAAAGCCGAACCGGCCGAGCTGCGCGCGCACGGCGGCGGGCGACGCGCCCTTCATCTGGCGGGTCATATGCTCCAGCGGCGTGTCGTCGGTGCTCAGTTCCTCCACCTGATACTGGGTGAAATAGCCGACCTTCATCTTCCCCGCGGCGTTCATCGCGCCGTCCATGGGGCTAAGCTGCGCAGCGAGCAGCCGCGCCAGCGTCGTCTTGCCGTTGCCGTTGCGCCCCAGCAGCGCGATGCGATCCTCGGGATCGATCCGCAGATTGAGCCGCTTGAGAATCGGCGTCTCGCCATAGCCGACGGTCGCCATGTCGAGCGTGATCAGCGGCGGGCGCAGTTCGTCCGGGTCGGGGAAATCGAACGACAGGCTGGGGTCCTCGGCCATCGCCGCGATCGGCTTCATCTTGGCGAGGATCTTCAGCCGCGACTGCGCCTGCTTCGCGGTCGAGGCGCGCGCCGAGTTCTTCGCGACATATTCCTGCAGCTTGGCCCGCTGCGCCGCCTGGTTGGCGCGCGCCGCCTCCAGCTGCGCCAGCCGTTCGGCACGCTGCTTCTCGAACGCATCATAGCCGCCCGGATAGAGCGTGATCTTGCCCTGATGCAGGTGCAGGATATGATCGACGACGTTGTTCAGGAAATCGCGTTCATGGCTGACAACGACGATCGTCGCCTTGTAACCTTTGAGGAAATCCTCCAGCCACATCACCGCTTCGAGGTCGAGGTGGTTCGACGGTTCGTCGAGCAGCAGCACGTCGGGCTGGCTGAACAGCAACGCCGCCAGCGCCACGCGCATCCGCCAGCCGCCCGAATAGCTTTCCAGCGGCCGCTGCTGCATCTCCTCGTCGAACCCCAGCCCGACGAGAATCCGCGCCGCCCGCGCCGGCGCACCATAGGCATCGATCGCCAGCAGCCGTTCGTGAATATCGCCCAGCCGGTCGGGATCGGTCACCGTCTCGGCATCGTGCATCAGCTTGGCGCGCTCGACATCGGCTTCCAGCACCGTGTCGAACGGGGTCGCCTGTCCGGCGGGCGCTTCCTGCGCGACATAGCCGAGGCGGCTCCCGCGCGGCATTTCGGCGGTGCCGTTGTCCGGCTCCAGCTGCCCGGCGATCACCCGCACCAGCGTCGACTTGCCCGCGCCGTTGCGTCCGATCAGCCCGACACGGCTCCCGGGCGGCAGCGCCGCACTGGCATTGTCGAGGATCGTCCGCCCGCCCAGGCGCACCGTGATACTGTTCAGATTGAGCATGGCCGCGCGCCTAGCAGTTTTCGCCGCGTTTGCGAAGAGAGGGGCGAAGCGCTTTCCTACATGCCACCGCCAGCGCATGATCCGCCATGGCCGGACCCCGCGCCTGCTCTTTGACAAGTCCGATCGCCTTCGCGTGCCTCTCTAGCCGCGCGCATTCCGCTGCCCCGAACGTCATCCCAGCCACTGCCCCGAACGTGATCCCAGCGAAGGCTGGGATCTCCCCATGACAGCACGAGACGGGAGCTGCGATCGCTCCACGAACCGTTATTGCAACTGAATAGCAACGTGACGCGAACAATGCGGCAAGTGTGAACTTAGTGAACTTTGATCATTCCCTGCGGTGTTTCCAAAGGCCCGCCACGGGCAAAGCCCGCGTCGTCGGACGGCGCTCCAAGCGCCGCCGGCCGGCCGCGCCTCCTGCGGCCCAGCCCAGCTACGCTGCGCCTTGCCCGGCGCGGCGAGTATGAACTTAGAGCATAATGACTTCAGGCATACCCGTTCGTCCTGAGTAGCCACTGAGCTTGTCGAAGGGGCGTATCGAAGGACTGCTCCATTTGCTTCGATACGGGTCTTCGACAAGCTTAGCCCCTACTCAGCACGAACGGGTAGAGTTCATGTCATCAGAATCTGGTGAACTTTGGCCATTTCCCGTGGTGTTTCCAAAGACCCGCCACGGGCAAAGCCCGTGTCGTCGGACGGCGCTCGCCGCGCCGCCGGCCGGCCGCGCCTTGAGGCTTGGCCTAGCTTCGCTACGCCTTGCCCGGCGCGGCAAACATCTGACGCAGCTCGCTTTTCAAGATTTTCCCATTGGCATTGCGCGGCAGCACCGTATCGGAAAAGCGCACCGCCACCGGCACCTTGAACGCCGCCAGCCGCGCGCGAACGAAGTCCTGCAACTCCGCCTCGGTCACCGCGCAACCGGGGCAGAGATGGACGACCGCGGCCGGCACCTCGCCCAGCGCCGGATCGGGCACCCCGACCAACGCGGCGTCGGTGACCGCGGGGTGGGCGTACAGCACGTCCTCCACCTCGATCGAATAGATATTCTCGCCGCCGCGGATGATGATGTCCTTCGCCCGGTCGACGATGTAGCAAAAGCCCTCCTCGTCCAGCCGCGCCAGATCGCCGGTCCGCACCCATCCGTCGACGAAGGTCTGGGCGGTCTCCTCCGGCGCGTTCCAATACCCGCGCACGATCATCGGCCCGCGCGCCCACAACTCGCCGACCTCGCCGACCGGCTGTTCGGTCGTTCCATCGGCGGCCATGATCTTCAGGTCGGCGACCGGCACCGGCGCGCCGCAACTGGTCGGACGGGCCAGATAGTCCTCGCCGAGATGCTGGGTGACCGTCGCCATCGTCTCGGTCATGCCCCATCCATTGCCGGGCAGCGCACCGAACACGTCGAAGATGCGCTTGACCAGATCGGGCGCCGATGGGGCACCGCCATATTGCACCACCTCCAGCGACGACAGGTCGTGCTCCGTCCGGTCGGGATGCTCCAGCAACTGCCACGCGATCGTCGGAACGCCGCCGGTGACCTGCACCCGCTCCCGCTCGATCAGCGCCAGCGCCTCGCCCGCATCCCATTTGCGCATCAGCACCAGCGTCGTGCCGCCGGCCAGCGCCCCCATCAGCGACGCGCTGCACGCCGTCACATGGAAGAACGGGATGACCAGCAACCCGACCTTCGGCTCCGGCTCGGGCGGCATCTCACCCCGCCGCAGATAGGATCGCGCCGCGACATAGGCGGCCGACAGGATGTTGGTCGACAGGTTGCGATGCGTGCCGAGCGCCCCCTTGGGCCGGCCGGTCGTCCCGCTGGTATAGAAGATCGTCGCCGCATCGTCGGGCAGAATCTCGACATCGGGCAGCGGCACCTCGGCCAGCGACGCATAGCCGGCGCAGTCGCCGATCGCATCCTCCAGCCGCCGCGCGATCCCGCTCAGCGGCACCCGCGCCCGCGCGACCAGTACCGTGTCCAGCCCGGGCATCGCGGCATAGTCGCCGATCCGGTCGTGCCGCTGCCGGTCGACGATCAGCACCCGCGCGCCCGAATCATTGACGCCGAACGCCAGCTCCTGCGGACTCCACCACGCGTTGAGCGGCACGCACACCGCCCCGGTCGCGACGATCGCGAAGAAGGCGACCGGCCATTCGGGCATGTTGCGCATCGCCAGCGCCACCCGGTCGCCCTTGCCGACGCCCATGTCGCGCAACGCCGCCGCCAGCGTCGCGATGGCGCGATATTGCGCTTCATAGGTGACGCGCTGATCCTCATGGATCGTCGCCAGCCGCTCGCCATGGGTCCGCGACAGGGCGATCAGCTGCACCAGATTAGCCGGCGCGTTCTTCCACACCCGCGTCTCGATCCCGTCGATCGTCGCGCTGTCCATCTCGAACGGTGCGCCCGGCGCGGTCAGCGCCGCCTGTACCGCCGCCATCGACATGCGCGGCCAGTCCGCCGGCACCGCCATCCCTGCTTCGCTACCTGCCACGCAACCGCTCCTGCCTATCTGTCGAAGGTCGGGTTTGCCCCGATCCGCGCCTTTTCATCGCCCACACTATTGATTGTCATCCCGCGAAAGGCAATAGAATGCGGTAACCCGTCCGGCGTTTAGAATGACCGGTATGGCTTTTGATGGAGAAGATGTGACATGTCCGTGACTACCGAACGCCATGGCGACGTGCTGGTCGTCACCGCCGACAATCCGCCGGTCAACGCCCTGTCGGCGCCCGTTCGCCTCGGCCTGAAGGCGGCGATCGAGGAAGCCGCCGGCGACGATTCGGTCCGCGCGGTGGTGATCGCCTGTGCCGGCCGCACCTTCTTCGCCGGGGCCGACATCACCGAATTCGGCAAGCCCCCCGTCGAACCGATGCTGCCCGAACTGGTCGACCGGATCGAGGCGTCGGACAAGCCGGTCGTCGCCGCGATTCACGGCACGGCACTGGGCGGCGGCTGCGAGGTCGCGATCGCCAGCCATTACCGCATCGCCGTCCCCAGCGCGAAGCTCGGCACGCCCGAGGTGAAGCTCGGCCTGCTGCCCGGCGCGGGCGGCACGCAGCGCCTGCCCCGCCTCGCCGGTGTCGCCGTCGCGCTGGAACTGGTGGCGAAGGGCGATCCGATCTCCGCCGCCAAAGCGAAGGACGCCGGCATCGTCGACCGTCTGGCCGGCGAGGGCAGCCTGCTCGCCGATGCCATCGCGTTCGCCCGCGAAGTCGCCGACGTCCGCCCGATCCCCCGCGCATCGCAGCGGCCTTTGTCACCCGACCCGGAAGCGGTCGCCGCCTTCGAAAAGGCCAATGCCCGTCGCTTCCGCGGCTTCGAGGCACCCGCCGCCAATATCGCCTGCGTCGTGAAGGCGACCGAGGCGCCCTATGCCGAGGGTTCGGAGTTCGAACGCCAGCAGTTCATGAAGCTGATGTTCGGCGTCCAGTCGGCGGCCCAGCGCCATATCTTCTTCGCCGAACGCAAGGCATCGAAGATCGACGGCATCGCCGACGATGTCGCGCTGCGCCCGATCGACCGCGTCGGCATCATCGGCGCCGGCACCATGGGCGGCGGCATCGCGATGAACTTCCTGTCGGCGGGTATCCCGGTGACCATCGTCGAGATGCAGCAGGACGCACTCGATCGCGGCACCGCGACCATCCGCAAGAATTACGACGCCACCGCCGCCAAGGGCCGGATGAAGCCCGAACAGGTCGACAAGGCTATGGGCCTGCTCACCCCCACGCTCGACCTTAACGCGCTGGCCGATGTCGATCTGGTGATCGAGGCGGTGTATGAGGAAATGTCGGTCAAGCAGGACATTTTCGGCAAGCTCGACGCGATCTGCAAACCCGGTGCGATCCTCGCATCGAACACCAGCTATCTCGACGTCAACGTCATCGCACAGGCGACGAAGCGGCCGCAGGACGTGGTCGGCCTCCACTTCTTCTCGCCCGCCAATGTCATGAAACTGCTGGAGATCGTACGCGGCGATGCGACCGCCGACGACGTGCTGGCAACCGCGATGGCGCTGGCGAAGAAGATCCGCAAGGTCGCGGTGATCGCCGGTGTCTGCCACGGCTTTATCGGCAACCGCATGCTGGAGCCCCGTCAGGTCGAGGCGATGAAATTGCTGATGGAAGGCGCGACGCCGGAACAGGTCGACCGCGTCCATGTCGAGTTCGGCATGCCGATGGGACCGTTCCAGATGGCCGATCTGGCCGGCGTCGACATCGGCTGGCACCGCGATCCCAACCGGATCGAAAACCTGCGCGATGCGCTCGCCGCCGAAGGTCGCTGGGGCCAGAAGAAGCAGGCCGGCTTCTACGATTACGACGCCAAGCGCACGCCGTCGAACAGCCCGCGCGTCGCCGAGATCATCGACGACTTCCGCAAGAAGACCGACACGCCGCAGCACGAGGTGACCGATCAGGAAATCGTCGAGCGCACGCTCTACACGATGGTCAACGAAGGCGCGAAAATCTTGTCCGAGGGCAAGGCGCAACGGGCGTCGGACATCGATGTGGTCTGGATCTATGGCTATGGCTGGCCGGTCTATCGCGGCGGGCCGATGTTCTGGGCCGATACCGAAGGGTTGAAGAAGATCGTCGAGGGCCTCGACCGCCACGGGTTCGAGGTTTCGCCGCTGCTGCGTGAGAAAGCCGAACAGGGCGGGAGGTTCTCGGCATGAGCGACCTCGACCAATTCCGCGCCGACACCCGCGCCTGGCTGGAGGAGAACTGCCCGCCCTCGATGCGACAGCCGGTCCATTCGGACAAGGACGTGGCATGGGGCGGCCGCAACGCGACCTACACCCACCCGGACCAAAAGCTCTGGCTCGACCGGATGGCCGCGCGCGGCTGGACCGTGCCCGACTGGCCGACCGCCTATGGCGGCGGCGGCCTCTCGCCGGCAGAAGCGAAGATCCTGCGCGCGGAAATGGCGGCAATCAACGCCCGCAACCCGCTCTATTCCTTCGGCATCTCGATGCTCGGCCCGGCGCTGCTGAAATACGGCACGGAGGAGCAGAAGCAGGAGCATCTGCCCAAGATCGCGCGCGGCGAAATCCGCTGGTGTCAGGGCTATAGCGAACCCGGCGCCGGCTCCGACCTCGCCGGGCTACAGACCAGCGCGGTGCCGGATGGCGACGACTTCATCGTCAACGGACAGAAGGTGTGGACCAGCTATGCCGACAAGGCCGACTGGATCTTCTGCCTCGTCCGCACCAACCGTACGACCAAGCAGGCCGGGATCAGCTTCCTGCTGTTCGACATGGCCTCACCCGGCGTCACCACCCGCCCGATCAAGCTGATCTCCGGCAACTCGCCCTTCTGCGAAACCTTCTTCGACGATGTGCGCGTGCCCCGGGCCAATCTGGTCGGCGAACTGAACAAGGGCTGGGACGTCGCCAAATATCTGCTCGGCCATGAGCGGGAGATGATCTCCGGCATGGGGCTGACCGACGATCGCCCGCTGATCGACCGCGCGGTGGAGACGGTCGGGCTGGACGAACACGGCAGGCTCGCCGATCCGATGCTGCGCGCCGCGATCGCCACGTTCGATGTCCGCGCCCGCGCCTTCGCCGCCATGTCCGAACGTTTCCGCGACGAACTCAAGGCGCATCGTGCGCATCCCGCGCAACCCAGCATGATGAAATATGTCGGGACCGAGCTGAACAAGACCCGCCACGAGCTGCTGATGGCGGCGGGCGGCAGCGACCTGCTCGAATGGGAAGGCGCCGACAGCCATGACGGCGCCGCCGCTCGCGCGTGGCTCCGGACCAAGGCCAATTCGATCGAGGGCGGCACGTCCGAAATCCAGCTCAACATCGTCGCGCGTCGTATTCTCGACCTGCCGACCCAGTGACCTTCTGTCAGGAATTGTCATCATGCCGCTGTTTCTGAACGAAGATCAGACGATGCTCGCCGACACCGCGCGCGAATTTTTGGGCGAGGCCGCGCCGGTCGCGCACCTGCGCGCCCTGCGCGATGCCGAAGACCCGACCGGCTTCGACCGCGATCTGTGGGCGAAATTTGCCGAGATGGGCTTTACCGGCATGATGGTGCCCGAAAGCGCCGGCGGCCTGGGGCTGGGCCATGTCGAAGCCGGGATCGTGCTGGAGGAGATCGGCCGCAACCTGTCGCCCTCGCCGTTCCTCACCACCTCGGTCGCCGCCGTCGCCGCGCTGACCGGCGCGTCGGCGGGCGAACGCTGGCTGCCGGAAATCGCCGCCGGCCGGACCGTCGCCGCGCTCGCGATCGACGAACGCGCCAGGCATGGCGACGCGGTGGCGGTCCGCGCCGAACGCGCCGGCAACGGCTTTCGCCTGTCAGGCACCAAGCAGTTCGTCACCCATGGCCATGTCGCCGACCTGATCCTCGTCGTCGCCCGCACCGCCGGCAGCGCGCAGGACGAGGATGGCCTGACCCTGTTCGCGCTGCCCGCCGACACGCCCGGCCTGACCGCCGACCCCCGCCGGCTGGTCGACAGCAGCATCGCCGCGCGGCTGACCTTCGACGATGTCATGATCGATGGCGACGCGGTGGTCGGCGCAGTCGACGACGGCGCGACGCCCCTCGCCCGCCTGCTGTCCGCCGTTCGCACCGGCGCGGCGGCGGAATCGCTGGGCGTCGGCGACGGCGCTGCCACCATGACGCTCGACTATCTGCGCCAGCGCAAGCAGTTCGGCCAGACCATCGGCAGTTTCCAGGCGCTGCAACACCGCGCCGCGCATCTCTATTCCGAACTGGAGGTCGCCCGCGCCGCCGTGCTGAAGGCACAGCAACTGCTCGACGAAGCCTCGCCGGACGCAGACCTCGCCGTCTCGGTCGCAAAGGCGATGACCGGCATCGCCGCCACGCTGTCGGTGCAGGAAGCGGTGCAGATGCATGGCGGCATTGGCATGACCGACGCGGCTGATATAGGCTTCTTCATGAAGCGCGCCCGCGTCCTGACCGAAATGTTCGGCGATATCGGCTATCATAGCGATCGTGTGGCGCGCGCCGGGGGATATTGATGGAGCCAACACCCGACGATCTGATCGCCGGTCTCGTCCGCCTGCTCGACATCGAGGAGATCGATACCAACCTGTATCGCGGCGCCCGCAATCCGGGCGGCGTCGGCCGGGTATTCGGCGGACAGGTGATCGCGCAGGCGTTGCAGGCAGCGCAGCGGTCGATCGGCGGCGAGAAGATCGCCCATTCGCTCCACGCCTACTTCATGCGGCCGGGCGACGAGCAGCATCCGATCGTCTACCGCGTCGTGCGCGACTTTGCGGGGCGCAGCTTCGCCAATGCCCGGGTGATCGCGATGCAGCGCGGGCAGGCGATCCTGAACATGGCGGCATCGTTCCAGCTGCCCGAGGATGGCCTGACCCATCAGGACGCGATGCCCGACGTGCCGCCGCCCGAGGCGCTGCCGACCGACCGCGACCTGCGCGAAACCATGCAGGATCGCATCCCGGAGAAATATCGCCGTCTGTTCCTGCGCGCCAAGCCGATCGAAATCCGTCCGGTCGAGGCCGAACACTGGACCGATCCGACCAAGCGCGCCCCGCTGCAACATGGCTGGTTCCGCGCCGTCGCGCCGATCGGCGACGACATGACGCTGCACCGGGCAATCCTCGCCTATGCCAGCGACATGATGCTGCTCGGCACCTGCATGTTGCCCCACGGCGTCCACTGGCTGATGGACAATATCCAGACCGCCAGCCTTGACCATGCCCTATGGCTGCACGAGCCGTTCCGCGCCGACGACTGGTTGCTGTACCAGACCGACAGCCCGTGGTCAGGCCACGCCCGCGGCTTCAATCGCGGCCGCTTCTTCAGCCGCGACGGCCGGCTGGTGGCAAGCGTGGCGCAGGAGGGGCTGGTGCGGGTGCGGAGCTGATCGCGCGTACGCCCCCTTGCCCCTTCCCGCCCCGAACGTCATCCCAGCGAAGGCTGGGATCTCCCGGGGGCGGAACGGGACAGGAGCGGCCAGAGGCCCCAGCCTTCGCTGAGGGGACGTCGCGGAGCAGCTGTATCAGGAGCGTCGGCTTACCCTAGCGCAGGCGGGGGTACGGTATCGCTAGGCCAATCCTCAAACCGGCTCGTGCAACGGACACCCGTTGAACCGCCGCCGATACTGGACCGAATGGTCATAGATCGGCTTGCGCACCCGATTCACCCCGCCCAGCGGCTGATGCGCGGCAAGGCCGGTCCACACACTGAACCGCAGATTGTCGTCCACTTCCGCAACATTGTCCGCCGACCAGCTGTCCTGCGGCTCGGTACGGATCGTCGCGACGGTGATGAACGGGCTGACATCCTCCGGCCACGGCGTCGCGGCATCCTCGATCGGCTGGGCGTCGGTATCGCGCAGCAACTGCACCCGCACCTCCCATTCGCCACGGACCTTGCGCGAATCAGCCTGCATATCCTCGCGGATCGCATTCGGGCGGTCGCCGGTATCGATCACGACATCGGTGAGCGCGGTCAGATCGGGCGACACCGGCACCACCTGATATTTCGCGACGAACGCACCGTGCCGAAACGGCGTCGCCGAGAAGTAGGTTTCGCCCAGCGGGTGGACGTTCTTCGATCCCCCCATCGTCTTGAGCAGCGTGCTTTCGGTCCCGACCGCCTCCAGCGCCGCTTCGGCTCCGCGCAGGACATAGGACAATGCCTTCTTCGCCCATTCCGCCTTGTCGGTCGTCTTGGCGAGGAGCTTGAGATTACCGGCGAATTTCTGCGGCGTCGGCGCGGCAAAGGCCGGCGCATTGACCATCACGAAATCCTGCGTCCGCCCCTCCGCACCGGGAAGGCGTTCGCCCTCGACGTCGAGCACCTTCCACGCCAACCCACGCGGCAGGCCGATGGCATCGTCGATGATGTCGCCCGGATTGGTCGAAAAGCGCAGGATGACCGGATGCACCCCCGGCGTCGCGAACAGCCCCTGCGCCACTTCGGGCGGCAGGTCATCGTGAATGGTCAGTTCGCCTTTCAGGATGCCATGCCCCTTGGCATGGACCGCACGCACCGCCTTGCCATAATCCTTCGCCGTCGTTTCGAGGATCGTGTCGAACGACTGCTCCATGTCCGCGACCGTTTCGGCCTCGTCCGACTGGGGCTGCTCCAGACCCGCGGAATAGCGGATCGGCGGTTTCAGCAGGGCGGTCATCGGCAAACTCCTTTGTCTTATCGATCGACAAAGGACGGCAATGCCATTCGTTCCGCCGGTTCAGATGGCGGTACGCCCATAGTCCTGCCGGGTGACCGGATGGCTCGACGACAACCCGCCATCGACGGCCAGCGCCTGTCCGTTGACATAGCTCGCCTCGGCCGACGCGAGGAACAGCACGACCGCCGCGACCTCCTCCGGCTCGCCGCCCCGCCGCAACGGGTTCAGCCGCCCGATCCGCGCCTCCTTGCCCGACTCGCGCGCATGGTCGTAGACCATCGCCGTCATGCCCGTCTCGACCAGCCCCGGACACACCGCATTGACCCGCACACCCGATCCTGACAGCTGCTGCGCGGCGGTCTGCACCAGATTGATGACGCCGGCCTTCGACGCGGAATAGGGCGCCCCGCCCGCGCCGGATCGCAGCCCGGCGACGCTGGCGGTACACACGATCGCTCCGCCGCCCGCCGCCGCCATGATCGGCGCGGCATGGCGGATCGCGAGGAACGGGCCGATCAGGTTGACCCGTAAAATCTCCGCCCAATCCTCGGCGGTGGTGTCGAACAGTCCGGCGATCCCGCCGGAAATCCCGGCATTGGCATGGACGACATCGATCCCGCCGAACGTCTCGACCGCCAGCGCGATCGCCCGCGCGACGTCGGAATCCTGCCCCGCATCCATCGCGCAGGTGACCGCCCGCCCCCCCCATGTCCCCGATCATCGCGGCGGTGACATCGCCTTGCGCCACATCGGCGCACACCACGCCCGCCCCTTCGCGGGCAAAGGCGAGCGCCGTCGCCCGCCCGATGCCCGATCCCGCGCCGGTGACCAGCACCGACTTGCCCTCGAACCGCATCATGCCCCCGCCTTCTTCGCGAAATCCCATGCCATCGCCGCTAGCATCGGCACCTTCGCCGCCATCGCCGCCGCCTGTGCGCTCGCGGCATTGCCGTCGCGCACGCGCTGCTTGATGCCCTGTACGATCCCGGTCAGGCGGAAGAGGTTATAGGCGAAATACCATTCCAGCTTCGGCACGTCGCTCCGCCCCGTCGCGGCACAGTAGCGCGCCACCACCTCGTCCATCGTTGGAATGCCGCTGTCGCCGCCCGCCAGCCCCTTGATCCCCGATCGCCCATCCGGCTCGGTTCCCCAGTTCATGAGCAGATAGGTGAAATCGGCCAGCGGATCGCCCAAAGTCGATAATTCCCAGTCGAGCACCGCCGCGACGCGCGGTTCGCCATCGGCAAAGATCAGATTGTCGATCCGGTAATCGCCATGGACGATCGCGGTCCGGTCCTGCGCCGGGACGGTGCGCGGCAGCCATTCGATCAGCCGCTCGACATCGGGCAGATCATCGGTCTGGCTCGCGCGGTACTGCCGGGTCCAGCGCGCTACCTGCCGCTCGAAATAATTGCCCGGCTTGCCATAATCGCCCAGCCCCACCGCGACCGGATCGATCGCGTGCAGTGCGGCCAGCGCATCGATCATCGCATCATAATGCACCCGGCGCTGGTCCGGCGACAGGTCGGGCATCGACGCGTCCCAGATCGTCCGACCGGCCACCCGCTCCATCAGGTAGAAGGGCGCGCCGATCACTTGCGGCTCCTCGCACAACGCCACCGGCCGCGGCACCGGAAAGCCGGTCGGATGCAACGCCGCGATCAACGCATATTCGCGCTCGATCGCATGGGCGCTCGGCAGCAGCGGGCCGAAGGGCTTGCGCCGCAGCACGTATGATCCGGCGGGCAGATCGACGCGGTAGGTCGGGTTGCTCTGGCCACCCGGATAGCGCGTGACCTCAACCGGCCCCTCGCCCACCGTCGCCGCCAGCCACGGCTCCAGCCGTGCAAGATCGAGGTCAGTGTCCACCGGCGACCCTCGCAAATTCGGCGCGAGCGATGGCGCGGTTGTGGACCTCGTCCGGCCCGTCGGCGAAGCGCAGCGTACGCACCCCGGCCCACGCGGCGGCGAGCGGGAAATCCTCCGACACCCCGCCCCCGCCATGCGCCTGGATCGCATCATCGAGGATTTGCAACGCCATGGTCGGCGCCTGCACCTTGATCATCGCGATCTCGCCCTGCGCCGCCTTGTTACCCGCACGGTCCATCATGTCGGCCGCCTTCAGGCACAGCAGTCGCGTCATCTCGATATCGATCCGCGCCCGGGCGATGCGCTGTTCCCACACCGAATGCTCGGCGATCGCCTTGCCGAACGCGACCCGCGATTGCAGCCGCTTGGCCATCGCCGCCAGCGCCATCTCCGCAACACCGATAGTCCGCATGCAGTGATGGATGCGCCCCGGCCCCAACCGCCCCTGCGCGATCTCGAACCCACGCCCCTCGCCCAGCAACAGGTTCGCGGCGGGCACCCGCACCTTGTCCAGCACCACCTCGCCATGACCATGCGGCGCGTGGTCATAGCCATAGACCGGCAGCATCCGCTCGATCCGCACGCCCGGCGTGTCCATCGGGACGAGAATCATGCTCTGCTGCTGATGCTTGCGCGCATTCGGATCGGTCTTGCCCATCACGATCGCCACCTTGCAGCGCGGATCGCCGGTGCCCGACGACCACCATTTGCGCCCGTCGATCACATAATCGTCGCCGTCACGCACGATCCGCGTCTCGATATTGGTCGCATCCGACGACGCCACCGCCGGCTCGGTCATCAGGAAGGCGGAGCGGATCGTGCCGTCCATCAACGGCTTCAACCACGCGTCCTTCTGTTCCCGCGTGCCATAGCGGTGCAGCACCTCCATATTGCCGGTGTCGGGCGCCGAGCAGTTGAACACCTCACTCGCCCAATGCCATTTGCCCATTTCCTCGGCACACAGCGCATATTCGACATTGGACAGCTGCGTCCCTTCGAACGCAAAGCTCTCATCGACCATCGGCGCACCCGAATGGGGCGGCATGAACAGGTTCCACAGCCCGGCGGCCTTGGCCTTTGCTTTGAGCGGCTCCAGCATCCCGACCGGCGCCCAGCGGTCGCCATCGGCGACCTCGCGGTGATAGTCGTGATCGGCGGGGGCGACATGCTCGGCGATGAACGCCGCCACGCGGTCCCGATATTCGGTTTCGCGCGCACTGAACCGAAAGTCCAACATCCGTCTCCCGTTGCAACTGTTTTGCCCGGTCTATGCCATACCGGATATTCGGTAAAGCGCGGATGACGTCGCGGTACGGCGTAATAATGGGGCTTGGGGTCCACACCCGATCTGCTAGAGATGGATGATGACGACGACCGACGGGGCCACCAAACGTTACCGCGCCAAGCGCGACGCCATCCTTGCCGCAGCAGCCGAGGCGATCAACGAAGCGAGTGCCAAGGGCATGACCTTCGCCGATGTCGCGCGCCGGGTGGGCCTCAATACCACTAGCGTCACCTATTATTTCAAGCGCAAGGAAGACCTCGCCGCCGCCGCGTTCGACCATACGCTCGACTGGTTGCAGGCGACGCTCGACGAAGCCTTGCTCGAACCCACCCCGCATGCCCGGGTCGCGAAGTTCCTGCGCGTCCATTTCGATCGCCAGCGCCGGATCGAGGCCGGCGACGAACGCCCCGTCGCCATGCTGTCCGACCTGCGCGCGATGGAGGACCCGTTCAAGGCGCGGCTGCTGGCCAGCTGGCGCGAAGTGTTCCGCAAGACCCGGACCTTATGGGATGAACCGCGCGACCGGATCGCCAAGGACCTTCAGGGTGCGCGTGCGCACATGCTGCTCGAAAACTGCTTCTGGCTGACGGTCTGGCTCGGCCGCTACGAACCGGACCAATATGACCGGGTCGAGGCGCGGTTGATGGACGTGTTCACCCACGGCCTTGCCGGCCCCGGCCAGCGCTGGAACCCACGGCCGCTGGTCCTCGAACAGGCGGATGCGGAGCCAGCCCGCGACGCCTTTCTCCGCGCCGCCACCCGGCTCATCAACGAACTGGGCTATCGCGGCGCATCGGTCCAGCGGATCGCATCGGAACTGAACGTGACCAAGGGGTCGTTCTACCATCACCTCGATGCCAAGGACGATCTGGTCGCCGCCTGCTACCAGCGCAGCTTCGACACCATCTCCGCCGCACAGCGTACCGCCGACCGCGACGGCGGCAGCCATTGGCAGCGCCTGTCCAGCACGCTCGCGACATTGGTCGACGCGCAGTTCACCGACCAGGGACCGCTGCTACGCACCACCGCGCTCGCCGGCCTTCCCGGTGGCGTGCGACAGGCGATGGTCGACCGGTCGAACCGCATCGCCCGCCGTTTCGCCGGTACGATCAGCGACGGCATCGCCGAAGGATCGGTCCGCGCGGTCGATCCGCTGATCGCCGCACAGGCCCTGATGGCGCTCCAGAACGCGGCGTTCGACATGCGCCGCTGGGCCGCGACGATGCCGCGCGACCAGGCGGTCGGCTTTTATGCGTCGACGTTGATGACCGGGCTGTTCGACGATCCGATGGTATAGGCGTCGCGGCCTCCGCTACGGCTGCCGCGACCAACACCCCCCTTACGCCAGCAGCCCGCGATATTCCTCGCGCAGCGCCGCCTTTTTCAGCTTGCCCGTCGCACTATGCGGCAGCGCGTCGACGAAGATCACCCGGTCGGGCAGCCACCATTTCGCGACCTTCGTCGCCAGATGCGCCAGCACCGCATCGGCATCGACCTCCGCCCCCGGCCGCTTCACCACCAGCAGCACCGGGCGCTCGTCCCAACGCGGATGCGGCACGCCGATCGCCGCCGCCTCCGCCACGCCGGGACAGCCGACCGCCGCATTTTCCAGATCGACCGAGCTGATCCATTCGCCGCCCGACTTGATGACGTCTTTCGCGCGGTCGGTAATCTGCATCGTCCCGTCGGGATGCAGCAGCGCCACGTCGCCGGTGTCGAACCAGCCATCCGCCGTCAGCGCATCGCCGCTTTCGTCGCGAAAATAGCGTTTGATCACCCACGGCCCGCGTACCTGCAACTGGCCCGACGTCTCGCCGTCGCGCGGCAGGATAGTGCCTTCCTCATCGACCGTGCGCAGCTCGACGCCGAACGGCACCTTGCCCTGGCGGCACACCTGATCGACCCGCTGATCGAAGCTCAGATCGTCCCAGTCCTCGCCCGGGGCGCCCATCGTCCCGATCGGCGACGTCTCGGTCATGCCCCAGGCATGGTTGACCCGCACGCCCATCCGCATGATCCGCTCGATCATCGCGCGCGGTGCTGCCGATCCGCCGATCGTCACGACCTTCAGATGCTCCGGCGCCTGTCCGGTCGCGTCCATATATTGGAACATCGCGAACCACACGGTCGGCACGCCCGCCGAATGGGTCACCCGCTCGCGGTTCATCAGGTCGCACAGCACAGCCGGATCGTTGACCGCCGAGAACACGATCTTCGCGCCCACCGCCGGCGCGGCAAAGGGCAGGCCCCAGCCGACCGCATGGAACATCGGCACCACCGGCAGGCAAACGGCACGCTGCGACAGGTCGAACTCGTCGGGCTGCAATTCGGCGATGGCGTGCAGCACGTTCGACCGGTGGGTATAGATCACGCCCTTGGGGTCGCCGGTCGTGCCGCTGGTATAGCAGATCATGCAATGGTCGCGCTCGTCGCCCTCGACCCACGCATAGTCGCCGGCCTCCGGGCCGATCAGCGCTGCGAAACCGTCCGGCCCGTCGCCGTCCATCACGATGAAATGCTTGATACCGCTCACGCGCGGCTTCATCCGCTCGACGATCGGCGCGAACACCGCGTCGTACATCAGCACCCGGTCACCGGCATGGTCGGCGATATAGGCCAGCTGGTCGTCGAACAGGCGCGGATTGATCGTGTGGATGATCCCGCCCATGCCGATCACGCCATACCATGCGATCAGGTGATGGGCATGGTTCATCGCCATCGTCGCCACCCGGTCGCCGGGCCGGATGCCCAGCCGCTCCAGCGCCTGCGCCAGCCGCCGCGCGTCGTACGCGATGCCCGCCCAATTGGTCCGCGTCTCGCTGCCATTCGCCCAGCGGGTGACGATCTCGCGGCCTCCATGCTCCCGCTCGGCATGGTCGAGCAATCGGGGTACTCGAAGTTCGAAATCCTGCATTCCGCCCAGCACGCGCACTCTCCTTCGCGAACGGGGCCGTGTTGCCCCTATCCCACGGCGGCGAGCGGTGCCTTCACCGTATCGAACGCCGCACTGGCGACACCTTGCAGCCTGCCGACCCGTTCGGCAAGCTCGCCATCGATCCGGAAATCGCGGCCCAGACATACCCGAGCTTCGATTCCCTGCATCGCCGGCACCGAAACCCAGATCTCGCCACGCCCGCCGCGCTCGCCCATCACCAGTCCCGCCAGCGCCGGATAGGCCGTGGCATCGTCTATGGTCAGGTCCAGCCGCAACCGCACGTCGCGGGCGATCATGTCGAACGACTTCAACGACTTGACCGTCGCCCGCGCGCTCTCATCGCCCGCCCGCCGATCGAGTTCGAGCGTGAACAGCCCGCACCCGCCGACCTTGCCCGCGGCCTCCAGATCGTTCGCCGGTCCCTCGTCGAAACAGGTCACCGGCACCTGTCCGGTCGCATCGGACAGCGTCGCCATCATATAGCGTTTGCCCCGCGCCGACGTGCGCCAGCGCGCATCCTCGACCAACGCCGCCACCGTCGCCCCGACTCGCCCGCCCTCCGGCACATGCGTGTCGGCCAGATCGGCGATCTTGCGTGCGCCATGCGCGCTGGCGAGATGCGCGTAGCGGTCGAGCGGATGCGCCGAGAAATAGAATCCGAACGCATCCTTCTCCGCTGCGATCGCCTGCGTCAGCGACCAATGGACGTCGGGCACGCGCATCGCGGTCTCGACCGCGCCGCTCGCTTCGCCGAACAACCCGCCCTGCCCGCTCGACCGGTTCGCCTCGGTCCGCTGCGCCGTCGCCATCAGCGTATCGGCCAGCGCATGGACGCCCGCCCGGTCGCCCTCGACGCATTCGAACGCGCCCGCCGCCGCCAGCGTCTCGATCTGCCGCTTGTTCAGCAGTTTCGGGTCGACCCGCCCCGCGAAATCGTCGAGCGACTTGTACGGCCCCTTCGCCGCCCGCTCCTCGACCATCAATTCCATGGCGCGCTCGCCGACGCCCTTCAATGCCGACAGCGCATAGCGCACCGCAAGGCCGCCCTCCGGCGTCTCCTCCACCCCGAAAGTCGCGTCGCTGGCGTTGATGCACGGCGGCAGGCAGTCGATCCGCAACCGCTTCATATCGTCGACGAAGATCGCCAGCTTGTCGGTCTGCGCATAATCGAACGCCATCGACGCGGCGAAGAATTCGTGCGGGTGGTGCGCCTTCAACCACGCCGTCTGATAGGCAAGCAATGCATAGGCCGCCGCGTGGCTCTTGTTGAACCCATACCCAGCGAACTTGTCGATCAGGTCGAACAGCTCGTTGGCCTTCGCCTCCTTGATCCCGTTCACCTCGGCGCAGCCCTTCACGAAGATCGAGCGCTGCGCGTCCATCTCCGCCTTGACCTTCTTGCCCATCGCGCGCCGCAGCATGTCCGCGCCGCCCAGCGAATAGCCTGCCAGGAACTGCGCGGCCTGCATCACCTGTTCCTGATAAACGAAGATCCCGTAGGTCTCCTTCAGGATCGGCTCCAACAGGTCGTGCGGATAGATCAGCTCCTCCCGCCCGGCCTTGCGCGCGCCGAACGACGGGATGTTGTCCATCGGCCCCGGCCGGTACAGCGACACGAGCGCGATGATGTCGCCGAAATTGGTTGGCCGCACCGCAGTCAGCGTCCGCCGCATCCCTTCGGATTCCAGCTGGAACACGCCGACCGTGTCGCCGCGCTTGAGCAGTTCATAGGTCGCCGCATCGTCCCACAACAGACTGTCCAGATCGACCACGATCCCCCGCCGCGCCAGCAGTTCGACCGCGAATTTCAGCACCGACAGCGTCTTGAGGCCGAGGAAGTCGAACTTTACCAACCCGGCGCCCTCGACATATTTCATGTCGAACTGCGTCACCGGCATGTCGGACCGCGGATCGCGATACAGCGGCACCAGCTGCGCCAGCGGCCGGTCGCCGATCACCACGCCCGCCGCGTGGGTCGAGCTGTGCCGCGGCAACCCCTCCAGCTTCATGGCGAGGTCGAGCAGCCGCCGGACATCCTCTTCGCGCTCATATTGCTGGTGCAGCTCCGACACGCCGTTGATCGCGCGGTCCAGCGTCCACGGATCGGTCGGGTGGTTCGGCACCAGCTTGGCGAGGCGGTCGACCTGGCCATAGCTCATCTGCAGCACGCGGCCGGTATCCTTCAGCACCGCGCGTGCCTTCAGCTTCCCGAAGGTGATGATCTGCGCCACCTGATCGCGGCCATATTTCTGCTGGACGTAGCGGATCACCTCGCCACGTCGCGTTTCGCAGAAATCGATGTCGAAGTCGGGCATCGACACGCGTTCGGGGTTGAGAAAACGTTCGAACAGCAGCCCCAGCTTGATCGGGTCGAGATCGGTGATGGTCAGCGCCCATGCGACCGCCGAACCCGCGCCCGAACCACGCCCCGGCCCGACCGGAATGTCATGATCCTTCGCCCATTTGATGAAGTCGGCGACGATCAGGAAATAGCCCGGAAACCCCATCTGGCAGATGACGTCGAGTTCAAAATCCAGCCGGCTGAAATAGTCGGGAAAGCGCGCGACCAGCTCGTCCTCGGACAATTCCGGCACCTCGCCGGTCACTGCAGGGGTCGGCGCATCCTCCCACGGCGCGGGCGCCTCCACCGCGACCTCGGCGGTTACCATGCCCTCTTCCAGCGCGACGATCTTGCGCAGCCGGTCGACCAGCCCGGCCCGCGAATCGGCGCGCAGCTTCAACGCCTCGCCCTCGCGGTCGCCGGCAAGGCTGGGCAGGATTGGCTTGCGCTTCGGCGCCGCCACCGCGCAACGCTGCGCCACGACCAGCGTGTTTGCCAGCGCCTCGGCCAGGTCGGCGAACATCTCGTGCATCACCGGCGCGGGTTTCAGCCACGCCTCGGGCGACGAACGCTGGCGATCCTCGCTCGCGACGTAGCTCGACGAGGCGATGCACAGCATCGCGTCATGCGCGTCGTGGAAATCCGCCTCGGCAAAGCAGCACGGATTGGTCGCGACCAGCGGCAGGTCGCGGGCATAGGCAAGGTCGAGCAGATGCGGTTCCGCCCGCTGCTCGACGGCTTCCCCCCGCCGCGCGAGTTCCACATAGAGCCGGTCGCCGAACAACGCCTGCAACCGGTCGGCATAGGCGTGAGCTTCGTCGTCGCGCCCCGCCGCGAACAGCCGCGCCAAAGCGCCGTCGCCGGCACCGGTCAGCGCGATCAACCCGTCGCTCCGCCCGATCAGCGCATCGATCGGCACATGCGCCGGAATCTCGACCGGCCGGTCGAGATGCGCCATCGACACCAGCGCGCACAGATTGTCATAGCCTCGCGCGTCCTGCGCAAATAGCGGCAGCCAGTCGATTTCGGGTTCTTGCGTCTCGACCCCGCCCGGCCGCGCGACCGCCAGCAGCGTTCCAACCACCGGCTGCACGCCCTGATCCTTGCACGCATCCGAAAACGCCATCGCTGCGTACAGCCCGTTGCGGTCGGACAGCCCGGCCGCGGGAAAGCCCAGCTTGCGCGCCGCCTTCGCGATCGCCTTGGGATCGATCGCGCCCTCCAGCATGGTGAAGGACGAGAAGATACGAAGCGGTACGAACCCGGAATGCGCCATCCGACGGACGTAACCATCCGGGTCCGATTCGGCCAGTGCATGCGCCTAAGGAACCACGACGAACTGCGCCCGTTCCGGCGGTATACAGGAGGAACCCGATGACCGATTTCGCTCGCGACGCCCGTACCACCGGCCCGGGATGGGGCTGGCCCCTTGCCTATGGCATCGTGTCGGTGCTGATCGGCATCCTCGCCTTTGCCGCGCCCTTCCCCGCGACGCTGGCGGCGACGATGATCGTCGGCTTCTTCTTCCTGGCAGGCGGCATCGCCTCGCTGATCGCTGCCTTTCGCGGTCGCAACGGTCGGGGCTATGCCGCGCTGTTCGGGCTGCTGTCGGTGCTTGCCGGCGGTTACATGATCCTGATGCCGGTCGGCGGCGCATTGTCCCTGACGCTGATGATGATCATCTGGCTTGGCGCGCGCGGCATCATGGAGCTGTTCATCGGGTTCCGCTTCAAACGGCTGCGGATCGCGATGCTACTGCTCGGCCTGCTCAATATCGTGCTCGCGATCCTGCTCTACACGACCGTGCCATGGTCCGCGCTGACGCTACCGGGCTATATCCTCGGCGCCAGCTTCCTGTTCGGCGGCATCGTCGCGATCCTCGGCGCGCTGTCGGACCGGCGGGAGGCATAACGACACCCTTCGCAGGCTCGTCACCCCGGGCGTAACCGGGGTGTCATGGGAGGAAAGGTTACCCCAACGCCGCGGCAATCGCGCCTTCCAGTTCCTCAGGCTTGGTCGTCGGCGCGAACCGCGTCGCGCGTCCATCGCGCCCGACCAGAAACTTGGTGAAATTCCACTTCACCGCCTCGCTGCCCAGCACGCCCGGTGCCGCCTTCTTGAGCGCCCGGAACAGCGGCGCCGCGTCCGCGCCGTTCACATCGACCTTCGCGAACACCGGAAAGCTGACGTCGTAGGTCAGCGAACAGAATTGCGCGATCTCCGCCGCGTCGCCCGGCTCCTGCCCGCCGAACTGGTTGCACGGAAACCCCAGCACCGCGAACCCCTGCGGCGCGAACTTGCGGCGCAGCGCCTCCAGCCCGGCATATTGCGGCGTGAACCCGCATTTCGACGCGACGTTGACGATCAGCAGCACTTGGCCGCGATACTCGGCCAGCGTCGTCTCTGCGCCATCCGCCGTCCGCACCGGCAGGTCGTACAGGTCGCTCATTGCAGCACCCCGTCGTGCAGCCGCACCACCCGGTCCATCCGCGCGGCCAGCCGTTCGTTATGCGTCGCGACCAGCGCAGCCGACCCCTGCCCGCGCACCAGCCGCAGGAACTCGGCGAACACCACGTCCGCCGTCGCCTCGTCCAGATTGCCGGTCGGCTCGTCCGCCAGCACCAGCGCGGGCCGGTTCGACAGCGCGCGCGCCACCGCAACCCGCTGCTGCTCGCCCCCCGACAACTGGCTTGGCCGATGGTGCAGCCGCTGCGACAGGCCCAGCGCGCTGAGCAATTCGCTCGCCCGCGCATCCGCCTCCGCCCGCTCCGCACCGCGCACCAGCTGCGGCAGCACGACATTCTCCAGCGCGTTGAAATCGGGCAGCAGATGGTGGAACTGGTAGATGAATCCCATCCGGTCGCGCCGCACCTCGGTCCGGCGGTTCGCGCCGGCCTTCGCGACCTGTTCGCCGCACACCAGGATTTCGCCCTCGAACCCGCCTTCCAGCAGGCCGACCGCCTGCAACAGCGTCGACTTGCCCGACCCCGACGGCCCCAGCAGCGCGACGATCTCCCCCGGCGCGACGGTCAGTTCGACCCCGCGCAGCACGTCGATCGTGGCTTCCCCTTGCGTGAAGCTGCGGCGCAGATCGCGGGTTTCCAGAACCGGCTCAGTCATAACGCAGCACCTGTACGGGATCGGTATTGGCCGCCTTGAACGCCGGATACAGCGTGGCGAGGAACGAAAAGAGCAACGCGACCAGCGCGATGGTGACGATCTCGACCGGATCGACCTTCGACGGCAATTCGGTCAGATAGCGCATCGTCGGGTCCCAGATGTCGATCCCGGTCAGCGCGCCGATCCCGCCGACGATCTGCTGCCGGAACGCGAGGAACACGAAACCCAGGATCAGCCCCGCCCCCACGCCCAGCGCGCCGATGGTGGTGCCTACCGTCATGAAGATGCGCAGCAACCCGCCCCGCGTCGCGCCCATCGTCCGCAGGATCGCGATGTCGCGCGTCTTGGCGCGGACGAGCATGATCAGCGACGACAGGATGTTGAACACCGCGATCAGGATCAGGATCGACAGCACGGTAAAAGTCACGATCCGGTCGACCGCCAGCGCCTGAAACAGCTCGCCGTTCAACTGCCGCCAGTCGACGATCTGCGCACTGGCGACGAACTTGCGCGCCAGCGGTGCGACGATCTGTTCGACCTTGTCGGGATCGGTCGTCTCCAGCTCGATCGACCCGACCGTGTCGCCGCTCAGCAGCAGCGTCTGCGCGTCCTCGATCGGCATGATGACATAGGCCTTGTCGAGGTCGTACACCCCGACCTCGATGATCGCGGCGATACGGTACGGGACCTGCCGGATCATCGTACCGAACGGGGTAGTCGGCCCCTGCGGGCTGATGATCGTCAGTTCGCTGCCGACCGTCACACCCAGCGCCTGTGCCAGCCGGCTGCCGATCACCACATTGCCGCTGCCCGCCGTAATGCTGCGCAGCGACCCCAGCTTCACATTGTCGCGAATCGTCGGATTGTCGCGAATATCCTCGATCCGCATGCCGCGCATCAGGATGAATTCGGACCGGCCATTATAGGTCGCGAACAAAGGCTGTTCGATGAGCGGCGTCGCGCTGGTGACCCCCGGCGTGCGCCGCGCCTCCGCCGCGATGTTGCGCCAGTCGGGCAGCTGGTTGTTATATCCCTGGATCAGCGCATGGCCGTTCAGCCCGACGATCTTGTCGAACAGCTCGGCCCGAAAGCCGTTCATCACGCTCATCACGATGACGAGCGCAGCGACGCCCAACATGACGGCAACGAGGCTGATCGAAGCGACCAGCGCAATGAACGCCTCCCCCCGACCGGGGAGCAGGTAGCGGCGGGCGATCATCCGCTCGTAACGCGATAACAGCATGGGGGCGGTCGATGTCCTCGAACGGGTCGTATAATCGCGCTGTAGGTAGGCGATGCCGCGTCTGCAATCCATGCTGTTGCGGAATCGACACATGGTTAGCAAAACCGTAGCAAACATGCCGCTACCCCGGTGACAGACCGGCTCAGCCATCCTAGGACGACCTCACGAAGCGCAGGCAATACAGGCCACGGTTCGGGGAGGCCAACCGGCTCCGCCCTGGAAGGGGGGAAGGGGCGTAGAAGCGGTGGCAACCAAGGGGGCTGACGAGCGATCGTCACGCAGGCGGCCGGGCTGGCAACAGTCCGGCCGTTTGCCGTTCGGGGCTTGCGGGCAAACCCGCGACCTGCACCGCAGCCACACGACGCACCAGCTATCTGCCCTCTCGCTACATGCGTCACCCCGGCGCCTACCCGTAACGGCACGCGTCAAGCACCGCGAGAAACCCCGGCCGGCCTCGTCACACGCGTCACGTCAGCGAAGGCTGGGATCTTCTCCGTGACAGCGCGGATCAAGCGCTGCGAGACCCCAGCCTGCCTCGCCACACGCGTCACCCCAGCGAAGGCTGGGGTCTCCCGGTGACAGCACGGGTCAATCGCCGCGAGAGACCCCGGCCTGCCTCGCCACACGCGTCACCCCGGCGAAGGCTGGGGTCTCCCGGTGACAGCACGGGTCAATCGCCGCGAGAGACCCCGGCCTGCGCTGGGGTGACGATCTTCTTCGCCAGAACCGGACTCCACCAGCATCGCAAAATCCGTTCTCCGCCCCTCTTGAAGCGATTTACGCTCGAACCATATCGGTTCGCGAACGGTGCCTCCGGGGCCGTTCACGAACCGGCATCGCAGCATTGGATGTCGCATTCGATCAACTCGCTTCGACATGGAGGATTTGACATGCGTGCTTTCGACTTCACCCCCTATCGCCGCTCGACCATCGGCTTCGACCGGCTGTTCGACCTGCTGGAAAACAACACCCGCACCAGCACGGGCGAGAATTATCCGCCCTTCAACCTCGAACGCGTCGCCGAGGATCGCTATCGCATCACGCTGGCGGTCGCGGGCTTCAAGCGCGACGAGGTGGACATCACCGCCCAGCAGAATCTGCTCGTCGTCTCCGGCCGCAAGGCGGATCAGACCGATGCGCAGAAGAGCGCGGTGCTGCACCTCGGCATCGCCAACCGCAGCTTCGAACGCCGCTTCGAACTGGCCGATTTCATCGTCGTGGAAAGCGCCGACCTCGCCGATGGCCTGCTGACCATCGAACTGCGTCGCGAAGTACCCGATGCGATGAAACCGCGCCGCGTAGCGATCGGCGAGGCGACCGCACAGCCGGTCATCGCCAACGATGCGGCCAAGGGCGGCGATCCGGCGAACGCCGCCTGACCGCTACGGCGCGTTGCTCCCTTGCGCGCCGTGGGCGGGCGCCCGGACCTATCTGGTTCGGGCGCCCGTCATTATTCCGATGCCTTTTCCATCCGGCCGACCGTCACCCCGGCCTTGAGCCGGGGTCCCGCTTTTTACTTTCGGCGTGGGAAAAGAAGCGTCACCCCGGATCAAGTCCGGGGTGACGAGGAGGATAAACCGGGTCGCCTCAAACCAGTCGCGACTGCTTCACCGCCGCGGCAATAAAGCTCGCGAACAGCGGATGCGGATCGAACGGCTTGGACTTCAGTTCCGGGTGGAACTGCACGCCGACGAACCATGGGTGGTCGGGCCGCTCGACGATTTCCGGCAGCATTCCGTCGGGCGACATGCCCGAAAACACCAACCCGCCCGATTCGAGCATGTCGCGATAGCCGGTGTTCACCTCGTAGCGATGGCGATGCCGCTCGCTGATCGTGGTCCCGCCATAGATGGACGCCACCACCGAATTGCCCGCCAGCGACGCTTCATAGGCGCCGAGCCGCATCGTGCCGCCCAGATCGCCGTCCGACTCGCGCTTCTGGATGCCCTCGGGCGACATCCACTCAGTGATCATGCCGACCACCGGCTGTTCGGTCGGGCCGAACTCGGTCGACGACGCATCCGCAATGCCGCCGGTCGAGCGCACACCCTCGATGCACGCCATCTGCATCCCGAAACAGATACCGAAATAGGGCACCTTGCGTGTCCGCGCGAAGCGGACGCTGGCGATCTTGCCCTCGGCACCGCGCTCGCCGAACGCGCCAGGGACGAGAATCGCGTGGCACGGCTCCAGTTCCGCGGCGACCATGTCGTGATCGCCTTCGAACAGTTCGGCATCGATCCAGCGAATCTTGACCTTCACCCGGTTGGCGATGCCGCCATGGACCAGCGCCTCGTTCAGCGACTTGTACGCATCCTGCAGCCCGACATATTTGCCGACCACCCCGATCGTGACCTCGCCTTCGGGGTTCTGGAGGCGGTCCATGATGTCGCTCCAGCGCGACAGGTCGGGATTGCCTTCGGGTTCGATGCCGAACGCGCGCAGCACTTCGGCGTCCAGCCCCTCGGCATGATATTGCTCGGGCACCGCATAGATGCTCGGCGCGTCGAGTGCGGGAATGACCGCGTCCGCCGGCACGTTGCAGAACAGCGCGATCTTCGCGCGCTCGCTCGCCGGCAGCGGCTTTTCGCAGCGGCAGACCAGCACGTCGGGCTGTACGCCCAGCGCCGCCAGTTCGCGCACCGAATGCTGGGTCGGCTTGGTCTTCAGCTCGCCCGCCGCCGCGATATACGGCACCAACGTGACGTGGATGCTGATCGAGCGGCCGCGGCCCAGTTCGTTCTTCAGCTGGCGAATCGCCTCGATGAACGGCAGCGATTCGATGTCGCCGACCGTGCCGCCGATCTCGCACAGCACGAAGTCGAGGTCCTGTCCGTCGTCATCGACCGTGTCCGCCTGCGCGAACGCCTTGATCGCGTCGGTGACGTGCGGAACGACCTGCACCGTCGCGCCCAGATAATCGCCGCGCCGTTCGCGCTGGATGATCGTCTGGTAGATGCGGCCCGAGGTGACGTTGTCCGACTGGTGCGCCGCGACGCCGGTGAAGCGTTCATAGTGGCCGAGGTCGAGGTCGGTCTCGGCCCCGTCGTCGGTCACATAGACTTCGCCATGCTGATAGGGCGACATCGTGCCCGGATCGACATTGAGATAGGGATCGAACTTGCGGATGCGGACCTTGTAGCCGCGTGCCTGCAAGAGTGCTGCGAGAGAGGCCGCCATGAGGCCCTTGCCGAGCGACGAGACCACGCCGCCGGTGATGAAGATATACCGCGCCATGGGAGATATCGCCTAGCGTCGAACGCCATCGCCGCCAAGCGCGGGATTGCTCCTGCGCCCGCGAAATACGACGGACCGGTTGATGGAAAGGGTCTTTTTAGCGCGCCAGCGGGACCGCGCCGTTGTCGGCAACGGGTGCGCCCGTGAGGTTGCCGACCGGATCGGCGGCCGGATTGGCCGGGCCGGTTACCGCCGGCGGCGGAGTCGTCGGCCGGGCGAGCGAGGTATCGATCGAGCTGCCACCCCGATTCGCCGCGATCACCGCCAACGCGACGCTCATCGCGATGAACAGCCCCGCCAGGATCGCCGTCGCCCGCGTCAGGAAATCGGCTGCGCCGCGCGCCGACATCAGCCCCGACGGGCTACCGCCGGTGGTCAGCCCGCCGCCTTCCGACTTCTGCATAAGGATCACCGTCACGAGCAGCGCGGCGATGATCGCATGAACGACGAGCAGGAAGGTGAACATGGTCGGGGAACATTTCCGAAAGAAAGGAGTGCGGGTGGCGAAGGGGGCCACATAGGCGAGCCGACGCCCGCGATCAATGGAGCGCCAACGGTCCATCCGTAACATTATCGTATCGACCGGGAAACCAAGCGCGCGATTGCGACGTTCATCTTTCGACCCCGCCCTACGGCCTTGTTCTGACGTTAGGTTCCAGCGATGTTCCCCACGATCCCCCTCAAGAAATGGATGGACGGTCTGGTCGATTATGTCCGCTCGGGCGAGCCGGACCTGACCAATCGGCAGATGGCGCTGATGATGATCGTCTATCTGCAACCCGGTCCCCATACCGTCCGCGGGCTGGCCCGTGCGCTCAACGTATCCAAGCCGGTCGTAACGCGCGCCTTGAACAGGCTGGGCACGCTCGGCTATCTCCGCCGCCAACGCGACGATGCCGACAAGCGGAACATCTTCGTTGCGCAGACCAGCGAAGGGGCAAATTTTCTTGCAGAGTTCGGGCAGTTCATGGGCGGCGACGGCGTCGGCGACTATCACCGGCGACACGCCAGCGCGTAACCGCTTCGCGCTGCGCACCCGCTCGGTCGCGATCGATTCCCGCACCGACGCGGTCCGGCGCGACCTGGCCGACATCCGTCTCGCCGACCGGGTCTTCGCTCCCCATTACGCTGTCCCCACGCGCCGGACGGTCGGCAACGTCACGACGATCACCGACATGCCCGATGGCACTGCCCTGTCGCAGGTGCTGCCCGGCGAGCCGTTCGACGTGCTGGAATTCACCTCGACCCATGGCTGGGGCCGATCGCCGATCGACGGCAGCGTCGGCTTCGTGGCGCGCGATCGCCTGATCGGTGATTATGAAGCATCGCATATCGTCGTCGTCCCGCAGGCCACGCTCTACGCCGACCGCTCGACGGCACGCCCCCTCCCCGCTGCACTGCCGATGGGCAGCCGAGTCGCCGCCACCCCGGCGAACGACGAATGGTTCGAGGTCGATGGCGGCTATGTCGCGGTGGGCGCCCTGCAGCCGCTGTCCGATGCGACCAGCGATGCGGTCGACCATGCGCTGCGCCTGCGGGGGGCCGGCTTCGTCGCCGGCGGCCGGTCCGGTGCCGGCGTCGATGCGGCGGGTCTGATCTTCCTCGCCCTCTCGCTGGCCGGCTCGCCCCCGCCCCGCTTCCTCGACCTGCAGGCCGACAGCGTTGGCGTGGCCCTGGCGGAGGGCGACATCCTGCAACGCGGCGACCTGCTGTTCTTCGCCGACCATGTCGCCCTGCTGGTCGATGGCGAAACCGTCATCCATGTCGACGACGTCGTCCGCTGCGATTCCCTCGCCGCGCTCGACCGGTTCGGCCCCATCCGCGCCCGGAGGCGCCTCGCATGACCGTTCGCGTCTTCATCGACGGTGCCGCCGGCACCACCGGCCTCGAAATCGCCGACCGGCTGGGCGACCGGCCCGAAATCGACTTCATCACGCTCGACGAAACCCGCCGCAAGGACGCGGGTGCGCGGCGCGAGGCGTTGAACGATGCCGATTTCGTCATCCTCTGCCTGCCCGACGACGCCGCGCGCGAAGCGGTGGCGATGATCGCCAACGACCGCACGCGGGTCATCGACGCATCCACCGCGCACCGCGTCGCCGAAGGCTGGACGTACGGCATGGCCGAACTCGAGCCGTCGCAGCCCGGTGCGATCGCCACCGCGATGCGCGTGTCGAACCCCGGCTGCTACCCGACCGGCTTCCTCGCGCTGATCCGCCCGCTGGTCCGCGCCGGCCTCGTCCCGCACGACTGGCCGGTCAGCGTCAACGCGGTGTCGGGCTATTCGGGCGGCGGCAAGGCGATGATCGCCGCGTTCGAGAATGGCGAGACCGACACCGCATGGCTCGGCTACGGCCTGAATCTCGCGCACAAGCATGTGCCCGAAATGCAGCGCCACGCCCGCCTCGCTCATCCGCCGCTGTTCCAGCCCTCGGTCGCGCGCGCCTATCGCGGCATGGTGGTCGAAGTCCCGCTCCCCCTGTTCGCCTTTCACCGCCGCCCCAGCCTGTCGGCGATCGAGGCGGCATTGCACGAAGCATATCGCGAATCGTCGGTCGTCCGCGTCCTGCCCGGCGACGACAGCGCGATCCCGATCGAGGCCGATGCCGGCACCGATCGGCTGACGCTGCGCGTGTTCGGCAATCAGGATACCGGACAGGCCCGCCTCGTCGCGACGCTCGACAATCTCGGCAAGGGCGCGTCGGGTGCTGCGGTGCAGAATTTCAACCTGATGGCCGGTTTCGACCAGACCGCAGGGCTTACGCTGTAGCGGCGACACGCAATTTCGTAACGATTCAGGCGATCCTTGCGCACCGCATACCTATGCCGCCTTCGCGTTCGCGAAATAGGCTGCTAGAGGCGCGCACGATCACGATTAACGAGCAGGAGTTGGCATGACGAGGGACCCGGTAGCAAAGCTGCTGCTGTTCGGCGCGACGGGCGACCTGTCGCAGCGGATGCTCCTCCCCTCGCTCTACGGCCTGCACGCCGATGGCCTGCTGCCCGACGGGCTGACCATTACCGGCACCGCGCGCCACGAACATGACGATGCCGGCTTCCGCGACTTCGCGAAGCACGCGCTCGACCAGTTCCTGCCCGACGACCGCAAGGACGAGGCGGCGATCGACGGCTTCCTCGCGCGCCTCCACTACCAGCCGCTCGACGCGTCGAATGTCGACGGTTTCGCCGCGCTGGCCGACAAGCTGGGCGACATCTCCGGCGGCCTCGCCATCTTCCTGTCGACCGCGCCGTGGCTGTTCGGCCCGACCATCACCGGCCTGAAGAGCGCCGGCCTCGCCGGTCCCAACGTCCGCATCAGCCTCGAAAAGCCGCTGGGCAAGGACCTGAAGTCCAGCCAGGAGATCAACGACCTGGTCGCCGCCGCCTTCCCCGAAGACCGGACCTACCGGATCGACCATTATCTGGGCAAGGAAACCGTCCAGAACATCCTCGCGCTGCGCTTCGGCAATGCGATGTTCGAACCGGTGTGGAACGCGCGCGGCATCGACAATGTCCAGATCACCATTTCGGAAACCGTCGGCCTCGAAGGACGCGCCGGCTATTATGACGAGGTCGGCGCGCTGCGCGACATGGTGCAGAACCACGTCCTGCAGTTGGTCGCCCTGATCGCGATGGAGCCGCCCGCCCGCTTCGACGGCACCGCGATCCGCGATGAAAAGGTCAAGGTTCTGCGCTCGCTACGCATGATCGGCCCCGAAGAGGTCAACACCCACACCGTCACCGGCCAGTATGACGCCGGCG
This sequence comes from Sphingomonas paucimobilis, assembly GCA_036946325.1. Classification (GTDB taxonomy): domain Bacteria; phylum Pseudomonadota; class Alphaproteobacteria; order Sphingomonadales; family Sphingomonadaceae; genus Sphingomonas; species Sphingomonas paucimobilis_A. Next base: position 451,918 of record JAQIJL010000001.1, on the reverse strand, counting down.
CGGTGAAGGGCGAGATCGTCCGCGGCTATGACGAGGAACTGGGCAAGGACTCGGACACCGAAACCTTCGTCGCGGTAAAGGCGCATGTCGATAACTGGCGCTGGCAGGGCGTGCCCTTCTATCTGCGCACCGGCAAGCGGATGACCGATCGCCATTCGGAAATCTCGATCCAGTTCAAACCGGTGCCGCACTCGATCTTCGCCGATCGCGGCGGGCAGTTGCAGCCCAACACGCTGGTCATCCGTCTCCAGCCGGAGGAATATGTCCGCCTGCTGGTAATGGCCAAGGAACCCGGCCTCGACCGCGACGGCGTGCGCCTACGCGAAGTGCCGCTAGACCTGTCGCTGACCACCGCTTTTGCCGGCACCCGCCGCCGCATCGCGTACGAACGGCTGCTGCTCGACCTGATCGAGGGCGATCCGACGCTGTTCGTCCGCCGCGACGAGGTGGAGGCGCAATGGACCTGGATCGACGCGATCCGCGACGGGTGGAAGGCGAACGGCACCAAGCCAAAGGGCTATGCCTCGGGCAGTTGGGGACCGAATGCCAGCGTCGCACTGACCGAACGCGACGGGGTGACGTGGAACGAGTGAGCGTTCGCGGACCCAACACCCCTCCCTGCCCGTTCGTGCTGAGTAGGGACTGAGCGAAGTCGAAGGCCCATATCGAAGCACCGGTAACCGCCCTTCGATACGCCGTTTCGACAGGCTCAACGGCTACTCAGGGCGAACGGCGCCGCATACATCTGGAGTGAACATGACCGAGATCGAATGGTGGGAATATGACGAACCCGCCGAATTCGCCGAAGCACTGGCCGGCGACATACAGTTCATCATCGAATCGGCGATCGACGCGCGCGGCGCGGCGGTGATCGCGCTGGCCGGCGGTCGCACCCCCGCCCCGATCTATGACAAGCTGGTCAAGGCCAAGCTCGACTGGAAACGGGTGACGATCGTCCCCACCGACGACCGCATCGTGCCTATGGGCGACGCACTGTCGAACGTCACCGGCCTCGCCAAGATCTTCCTGCCCAAGGGCGCGCGGGTCATCCCGCTGACCGCCGAAAAGGCGGCGGATTACAAGGCCGCCGGCCGCGCGGCGGACGCGCGGTTGCAGGACCTGCACTGGCCGCTCGACCTCTGCCTCCTCGGCATGGGCGCCGATGGGCATACCGCGTCGATCTTCCCCGGCCCCGACCTGACCGAGGCGCTGACCGGGCCGAAGGAACGCCGCGCGCTGGGCGTCATGCCCGACCCGCTGCCGCCCGAGGCCCCCGTCGCCCGCGTGACCTTGAGCCACGCCGCGATCGCCTCGGCCCGCGCGCTGATGATCGCCATCACCGGCGATGAAAAGAAATCGGTTCTCGAACGCGCGATCGATCAGGGCGCGTCGTCCACCTATCCGATCGGCCGCGTGCTGGCCGAAGTCGAACTTCCCGTCGATATCCACTGGAGCGCATGATGGCCCTCAACGCCGCAATCGCCGCTGTCACCGACCGCATCATCGAAGCGTCGCGCGAAAAGCGTGCCGCCTATCTCGCGCTGATCGACCGGGAGCGAGAGAGCGGCGTCGATCGCCCGATGCTCGGCTGCGCCAATCTGGCCCACGCCTATGCCGGCACCGACGAGGATCGCGACGCGATGCGTCCGGCCAACCGGATGAACATCGGCATCGTCACCGCGTACAACGACATGCTGTCGGCGCACGCGCCCTATTACCGCTATCCCGAACAGATGAAGGTCTGGGCGCGCGAAGCGGGCGTGACCGCGCAGGTCGCGGGCGGCGTGCCGGCGATGTGCGACGGCGTGACGCAGGGCTTTCCCGGCATGGAGCTGTCGCTGTTCAGCCGCGACACCATCGCGCTGTCGACGGCGGTGGCGCTCAGCCACGGCACGTTCGAGGGCGCGGCGCTGCTCGGCATCTGCGACAAGATCGTGCCGGGGCTTCTGATGGGCGCGCTGCGCTTCGGCCATCTGCCGATGGTGCTGATCCCCGGCGGGCCGATGCGCTCGGGCATTCCCAACAAGCAGAAGGCGGCGGTCCGCGAAGCCTATGCCGAGGGCAAGGTAGGGCGCGAGGAACTGCTGGACGCCGAAATCGCCGCCTATCATGGCAAGGGCACCTGCACCTTCTATGGCACCGCCAATTCGAACCAGATGATGGTCGAGGCGATGGGCCTGCACGTCCCCGACGCCGCCTTCGCCAATCCGGGCACCAAGCGCCGTCAGGAACTGACGCGCCATGCCGTGCACCGCCTCGCCGAAATCGGCTGGGACGGCGACGATTATCGCCCGATCGGCCGGGTGGTCGATGAAAAGGCGATCGTGAACGCGGCCATCGTGCTGCTCGCGACCGGCGGGTCGACCAACCATCTGATCCACCTGCCCGCCATTGCGCGCTCGGCCGGGATCATCATCGACTGGGACGATTTCAACCGCCTGTCGGAGGTCGTGCCGCTGCTCACCCGCGTCTATCCCAACGGATCGGCCGATGTGAACGGGTTCGAGGATGCCGGCGGTCCGTCGTTCGTCATCCGCGAACTGCTGCGCGGCGGGCTGCTCCACGCCGACGTGCTGACCATCGCGAAGGACGGCATGGCCGCCTATGGTCGCCAGTCGACGATCGAGAACGACCAGCTGGTGTGGAAGGATCATGCGCCGGTCAGCGGCGACGACACCATCGTCCGCACCATCGACGCGCCGTTCTCGCACGAAGGCGGCTTCCGCATCCTGCAGGGCAATATCGGTCGCGCCTGCATCAAGGTGTCGGCAGTGGACCCCGATCGCTGGGTCATCGAAGCACCCTGCCGCGTGTTCAGCGATCAGGCGGCGGTGCAGGCGGCGTTCAAGGCTGGCGAACTCGACCGCGACGTCGTCGTCGTCGTCCGCCATCAGGGTCCGCGCGCCAACGGCATGCCCGAACTGCACAAGCTGACCCCGCCGCTCGGCGTGCTCCAGAATCGCGGCTTTCGCGTGGCGCTCGTCACCGACGGCCGCATGTCGGGCGCGTCGGGCAAGGTGCCCGCCGCGATCCACCTGTCGCCCGAGGCGCTGGGCGGCGGTCCGATCGGCAAGCTGCGCGACGGCGACGTCGTCCGCCTCGACGCCAATGCCAATACGCTGGAGGCACTGGTCCCGGCCGACGAATGGGCCGCGCGCGAACACGCGCCCGTCCCGCCGGCCGCCGACGGCACCGGTCGCGAAATCTTCGCGATGATGCGGCAGGGCGCAAGCGAAGCCGAGGCCGGCGCGTCGGCGATGCTGGCGGCAGCGGGGCTGTAAGAAGGTTGGGCGGTCGGGACATCCCGACCGTCACCCCGGACTCGATCCGGGGTCCCGCTTCTTCTTTCGAAGCGGCGGAACAGCGTCACGGCGGATCACGACCGGCGGGACGATATTATCAGGAGAGGTCATGGAAGTCGTTGCGGTAGACATTGGCGGCACCCACGCCCGCTTCGCGATCGCCGAGGTCGAAAACGGCCAGGTCGTCCATCTGGGCGAACCGATCACGCAGAAGGTCGCCGAACATGGCAGCCTCCAGCTCGCCTGGCGCGCGTTCGAACGCGACCTCGGCCGCCCGCTGCCCAAGGCCGCCAGCCTCGCCGTCGCCTCGCCGGTCAACGACACGCTGATCAAGTTCACCAACAATCCGTGGATCATCCGCCCGCCGCTGATGCAGGAGCGTCTGGGCGTCGAAACCTGGACGATCATCAACGACTTCGGCGCGGTCGGCCATGCCGTGGCCCAGGTCGCGGACGAGGATTTCATCCATCTGTGCGGCCCCGAAGGCCCGTTGCCCGACCGGGGCGTCGTCACCATTTGCGGCCCCGGCACCGGTCTGGGCGTCGCCCAGCTGCTGCGCACCGCCGATCGCTATCACGTCCTCGAAACCGAGGGCGGGCATCAGGACTTCGCCCCGCTCGACGGGATCGAGGATGCGCTGCTCAAGCGGCTGCGCAAGGTGCATGGCCGCGGCTCGAACGAGCGCGCCTGTGCCGGTCCGTCGATCGTCGCGTGGTACGAAACCCTCGCCGAGATCGAGGGCGCGCCGATGCCGCACAGCAGCGACGACAAGACGATCTGGGCCGCCGCCCTCGACGGCACCGACAGCATCGCCGTCGCCGCGCTCGACCGTTTCTGCCTGACGCTCGGCGCCGTCGCCGGCGACCTTGCGCTGGCGCAGGGGGCGAAGGCGGTGGTGATCGCCGGCGGCCTCGGCCTGCGGTTGAAGGACCATCTGCTCGAATCCGGTTTCGGCACGCGCTTTACCGCGAAGGGCCGGTTCCAGACGTTGATGGCGGGCATCCCCGTCAAACTCATCACCCATCCCCAGCCCGGCCTGTTCGGGGCCGCCGCCGCCTTTGCGCAGGAGCACGCACGATGACCGTCACCATTTCCGACATCATGCAGACCAGCCCGGTCATCCCGGTCCTCGTCGTCCATGACGCCGCGCAGGCACGCCCGATGGCGGAGGCGCTGGTAAAGGGCGGCCTGCGCGTCCTCGAAGTGACGCTGCGCACCCCCGCCGCGCTCGAAGCCATCGCCGAGATGAAGAAGGTCGACGGCGCGATCGTCGGTGCCGGCACCGTCGTCAGCACCGAACAGTTCCGCCAAGCGATGGACGCCGGTTCGGAGTTCATCGTTTCGCCGGGTCTCACCGAAACGATCGCCCGCCCGATCATCGACAGCAAGGTCCCGTTCCTGCCCGGCATCGCCAATGCCGGCGACATCATGCGCGGCCTCGACCTCGGGCTGACACATTTCAAATTCTTCCCGGCGGAGGCATCGGGGGGGCTGAAGGCGCTGAAGGCGCTCGCCGCACCGTTTTACCAAGCGAAGTTCTGCCCGACCGGCGGCATCACCGAGGCCAGCGCACCCGAATGGCTCGCCTTCGACCCGGTGCTATGCGTCGGCGGCAGCTGGATCGTCGGCCCGAGCCACGCCGAAACCGAAACCCGCGCCCACGCGGCGGCGGGGTTGAAGGCCTAAACTCCTCCCCATTTCATGGGGAGGGGGACCGTCCGGCGAAGCCGGATGGTGGAGGGGGAGCGCCGCAAACGCTACCGTTGCGTAAGGCTGACACCCCCCTCTACCATGCTGCGCATGGTCCCCCTCCCCGCGTAGCGGGGAGGATCTGGCAGATTACATCTCGCCCCGAGCGCGGCGGATGTCATACCATTTCTTTACGTTCGCGTTATGCTCGGCCAACGTCTCGGCAAACACATGCCCGCCGGTGCCGTCCGCGACGAAATACAGCGCCTTCGTCTCAGCCGGATCGAGTACCGCATCGATCGACGCCTTGCCCGGATTGGCGATCGGCCCGACCGGCAGCCCGGCGGACGCATAGGTGTTGTATCCGTTCTTCGCCTGCAACTCCGACTTGCGGATGCGGCGACCGAGCGGTTTCCCCTTGGTGATCGGGTAGATGACGGTCGGATCGGCCTGCAACCGCATCCCCGTACGCAGACGGTTCGAGTAAACCGCGGCAACCATACGCCGCTCCGAAGCCTTGCCGGTTTCCTTCTCGACGATCGACGCGAGGATGATCGCCTCGCGCGGCGACGTCACGACGGTGGTCGGCTTACGCTTCTTCCACGCGGCGGCGAGGTAGCGGTCCATCGCCCCCTGCATCCGCCTAACCAGAGTGGCCCGGTCACCATCGCGTTCATAGCTGTAGCTGTCGGGAAGGATGCTTCCCTCCGCGGGCAGCGGTGCGGTGCCGGCCATTTGCGGCGCCTTCGCCACCGCTTCCTGCACCAGGATCGACGGCCAGCCCTCCGGCACCATCACGAAGCGTTGCAGCGTGCGACCGCCCTGCAACAGCTTCAGCACATCCGCCTGGCTCAGCCCCTTCGGGATACGATACTCACCTGCACGGATCGGATCGTCGCTGCCGAGGAAGCGGGCGAGCAACCGGAACCGGCTGGCCGAATGGATCGCGCCCGCCTCCTCCAGTTGTTCCGCCGCCGACGCGAGGCTCGCCCCCTGCGGCACGGTCACCGTCAGCGTGCGCTCCGCCGGACCGGTCCCGCCCCAGCTCTGCATCACCAGGAACAGCCCGCCGATAGCGAGCAGCCCGAGGATCAGGCCAAGGCATCCGATCCGGCGCATCGCGTCAGATCGCCTTCATCACGAGCGACGCATTGGTGCCGCCGAAACCGAACGAGTTGTTCAGCACCGCGCGCACCTGCCGCTTCTTGGCGACATGCGGGACGAGGTCGACGCCCTCGGTGCCCTCGTCCGGATTGTCGAGGTTCAGCGTCGGCGGCACGATCTGGTCGCGCAGCGCGAGGATGCAGAAGATGCTCTCAACGGCACCGGCGCCGCCCAGCAGATGCCCGATCGCCGACTTGGTGCTCGACATCGACGAGCCCGACAGATCGTCGCCGAACACGCGCTTGGCCGCGGCCAGTTCGATCGTGTCGGCCATGGTCGAGGTACCATGCGCGTTGATATAGTCGATGTCCGATGGCTCCATGCCCGCCTTGCGCAGCGCCATGCGCATCGCGTTCTCGGCGCCCTTGCCTTCCGGATGCGGCGCGGTGACGTGATAGGCGTCGCCCGACAGGCCGTAGCCGACGACTTCGGCATAGATCTTCGCGCCGCGCGCCTTGGCGTGCTCATATTCCTCGAGGACGATGACTCCCGCGCCCTCGCCCATCACGAAGCCGTCGCGGTCCTTGTCATAGGGGCGGCTGGCTTCGGTCGGACGGTCGTTCATGCTCATGTTGAGCGCGCGCGCCTGCGCAAAGCCCGCGACGCCCAGCGGATTGACCGTGCTTTCCGCACCGCCCGCGAGCATGATGTCGGCATCGTCGTCGCGGATCATCCGCGCCGCGTCGCCGATCGAATGCGCGCCGGTCGAACATGCGGTGACGACCGCATGGTTCGGCCCCATCAGCCCGTACTTGATCGACACCTGCCCGCTGATCAGGTTGATCAGGCGACCGTGCACGAAATGCGGGCTGACCCGACCGGGGCCGCGCTCGTGCAGGTTGACCGATTCGATCTCGATGCCCGGCAGGCCGCCGATCCCCGAACCGATCGACACGCCGGCACGCAGCTTCGTCGCCTCGTCCATGTCGGTCAGGCCGGCATCTTCCAGCGCCTGTCCGGCGGCATCGATGCCATAGATGATGAACGGATCGACCTGCCGCTGAATCTTGTGATCGACCCGCTTGTTCGGATCGAAGCCATATTCATGGTCCGCCGGCTTCACCTCGCAAGCGATCTGGCACTTCTGGTTCGACGCATCGAAATGCGTGATCGGACCCGCGCCCGACTTGCCGGCGATCAGGTTCTTCCAGGCGGTTTCCACCTCGGCACCCAGCGGGGTCACGAGGCCGAGGCCGGTCACGACTACGCGGCGCATGGCATTCTCTCCGTTCAGATACGTAACGAACGACCCCCCGCCCATGGCTTTTCGCCGGGACGGGGGGCCGTGAAATTCTGGCAATCGGCAGGGCGGCGGGGCCGCCCCGGCCGGATCAGCCCTTGTGCTCGTCGATATAGGTGATCGCGTCCTTGACGGTCGTGATCTTCTCGGCGGCATCGTCGGGGATCTCGACGCCGAATTCTTCCTCGAACGCCATGACCAGCTCGACGATGTCGAGGCTGTCCGCGCCCAGATCGTCGATGAAGCTCGCGTCTTCGGTAACCTTTTCCGCTTCGACGCCGAGATGCTCGACGACGATCTTCTTAACGCGTTCGGCGGTCTCGCTCATATTCATTCCCTCTTCACATGCGGGGTGTATCTTACCTGAACGCCCCTAAAGCCCGTCCGCGCCGCGCGCAAGAGCGCGGGTGCGGACGCAATCAACCCTTGGCAGCGAACAATCGTGCCAGCGTCGCCGCGTTGAACGCATAGCCGCCCATCAGCCGCTGGACACGCGTATCGGCCTTTTTCGCACCGGCAAGGTTCATCATGCCGGTCATGAACGCATCGACCTCCGCCGTCTGCTTGCGCGCGAGAAAGGCATTGAGCACGGCGGGCGGCGTCTGGCTGAGGCGGCGGTTGACCGCGACCGGATCGACGCCCTTGGCCGACAGCCCCGACGCCAGTGCCTCCACCGCGATGCTGGTGACGACGATGTCGCCCGCGCGCGCATCGGCCGCGCCGGTGCCGGGTTGGCAGGTCGCGGCATGGCGACGGGTCGCCTTGACCAGCGCGTCGGTCGCCGGCGTCGGCTTCTTGCCTTCCAGCACGCCGACGATCATGCCCTGCTGCATCTTCGCCAGATCGCCCTTGGGCAGCTTCGCCACCGTACATTTGACGACGTTCGCATCACCCGCCGCCAGCATCGCCGCCATCAGCATCACGCTCATATCATCGCCATCCCGCCATTCACATGGATCGTCTGGCCGGTCACATACCCGGCATCACGACTGGAGAGATAGGCGACCGCCGCCGCGACGTCATCGCCCGTGCCCAACGCCCCGGCCGGAATCTTGCCCAGCAGGGCGGTTTTCTGCGCGTCGGGCAGCACGTCGGTCATCGCCGACGCCATGAATCCCGGCGCGACGCAGTTGACGGTGATGCCGCGGCTGGCAAGCTCGGCGGCCAGCGCCTTAGACATGCCGACGAGGCCGGCCTTCGACGCGGCATAGTTCGCCTGCCCCGGATTGCCGGTCTGCCCGACGACCGATGTGATCGACACGATCCGGCCGAAGCGCGCCTTCATCATCGGCTTGGCCGCCGCACGGCACAGGCGGAATGCGGCTTCGAGGTTGACGCGGATCACCTGATCCCATTCGTCATCCTTCATCCGCATGGCGAGATTGTCGCGGGTGACGCCGGCATTGTTGACCAGAATGTCGAGCTTGCCGAGCGCGCTCACCGCCTGCGGCACCAGCCCATCGACCGCCGCACCGTCCGACAGGTCGCACACCAACGGCACATGATCGCCACCCAGTTCGGTGGCGAACGCCTCCAGCTTGGCAGCATTGGAGCCAGACAAAGCAAGGCGCGCACCCTGCCCGGCAAGGCCCCTTGCAATCGCCGAACCGAGGCCGCCACTGGCACCGGTCACGAGGGCGGTCATTCCCGTTAGGTCGAACATCGTCTCTTTCCTTGATTATATTTCGCGCAAAGGCGCAAAGGACGCCAAGGGGTCGTAGTTATTGACCAACCGCCGAACCCCTTCCTTGAGCGTTTCGCCGCCAAAGTTGACGAGCAGGCCGACAGGCTGCTTGGTCAGCCGTAGATACGTTAGAAGCTGCTTCGCATGAACCCGCGATATCTGCTCTGTCGATTTCACCTCCACGATGAATTGACCATCGATCAGCAAGTCGAGCCGAAACGCAGCATCGAAACGGGTTCCTTCAAACTCGAAATCGACCGGATACTGACGCTGCACGTCATAGCCACGTTCTCGCAGCTTCGCTGCCAAAACCGTTTCATAGACACTTTCGAGCAGCCCTGGACCAAGTTCGCGATGAATGCGAATAGCCAGATCGATGACATCGCGACTGATACGATCGACATCCGCCATGCCGGTCCCTCTTTGCGTCCTTTGCGCCTTTGCGCGCTAAATCAGCTTACAACCGCCCCACCAGCGCTTCGATATCCACCATCGTCACCACACTGGTCGCGGTCGCATCCGGGGCGATGCGCTTCACCATCGCCCCCAGCACCTTGCCGCCCAGCTCGACGAAGTCGCCGACGCCCGCATCCTGCATCGCCAGCACCGATTCCCGCCACCGCACCATGCCGGTCACCTGCTCGACCAGCAGCGTGCGGATTGCCTCGGGATCGGCGACCGGCGCGGCGGTGACGTTGGCATAGACCGGCACGACCGGCGCCGACAGCGCGACATCGGCCAATGCGGCGGCCATCGCATCGGCGGCGGGCTGCATCATGGGGCAGTGGAACGGCGCGGACACCGGCAACACGACCGCGCGCTTGATCCCCATTTCCTTCGCCAGCGGCACGGCGCGCTCGATCGCGGCCTTGGCGCCCGAGATCACGACCTGCGACGGATCATTGTCGTTGGCGACGGTGCAGACCTCGCCCTCCGCCGCCGCTTCGGCCAGCGCTTGCGCCTTGGTCAGGTCGGCCCCGAGCAGCGCGGCCATCGATCCTTCACCCACCGGCACCGCCGCCTGCATCGCCTGCCCGCGCAGCTTCAACAGCCGTGCGGTGGTCGACAGGTCGAGCGCGCCGGCGGCACACAAAGCGGTATATTCGCCGAGCGAATGGCCCGCGACGAAATCGGCCTTGTCCGACAGCCGGATGCCGCCTTCGCGCTCCAGCACACGCAGCGTCGCGATGGCGTTCGCCATGATCGCGGGCTGCGCATTTTCGGTCAGCAGCAGCTCGGCATCGGGACCCTCGGCCATCAGGCGGAAGAGATGCTGGCCCAGCGCCTCGTCGACTTCCTGAAACACCTCGCGGGCGTGCGGGCTGGCTGCGGCGAGCGCGGCGCCCATGCCGACCGACTGGCTCCCCTGCCCCGGAAAGATGAATGCGCGCATCGCCGACGTCTCCTGCAAATCCAAGCCGCGCGGGGTAGTCGCTTGGCCAAGCTGAACGCAAGAGGGCGCGTTGCGACAGGCTGCGACCATTTCGCGCGACCGGTGACAAACCCCGGTTACAGGGCGGCCCCATCTTGGCTTCAACAGCACAGTAGATGGAGACCCAGGATGAAGAAGCTGATCCTCGCCGCGATGACCGCATCGTTGCTCGCCACCCCGATGGCTGCGTCGGCGCAGAGCCGCACCGTCATCAAGGAACGCCCCGGCCGGACCGTGGTGGTCGAGAAGAACCGCCATGGGCAGAATGTCCGCCGCACGGTGGTCCGTCATCAGCCGGTGCGCTATACCAACTGGCAGCGCGGCCAGCGGTTCGACCGCAATCGTGCGCCCAACTATCGCCAGATCGACTATCGCGCCTATCGCCAACGGGGCGTCTACGCACCGCCGCGCGGCTATCAGTGGGTGCAGTCGGGCAACGACGCGGTGCTGATCGCGATCGCCAGCGGGCTGATCGGCGCAGTCGTCGGCGGCGCGCTCCTCAACTGACCTTGCCTTTCCGCCCGATTCGGGTAAGGGGATGCGCATCCGGGGTGACGGGACCAGTGCCTGTCGCCCCGGACTGCATTTGAAGACGACAGCCGGAGGGGCGCTCGCGATGGTCGCGGCGTCAGCGATCGGCCAACAGACGAGAAAGACACATGGCTCTCTACGAGCACGTGTTCCTTGCGCGCCAGGATCTGGCACAGGCGCAGGTGGACGCGCTGGCGGAAACCGCCACCAAGATCGTTCAGGACATGAACGGCAAGGTCGTCAAGACCGAGACCTGGGGCCTGCGCAGCCTCGCCTATCGCATCGCGAAGAACCGCAAGGCGCATTACGTCATGCTCGAAATCGACGCGCCGGGCGACGTCGTGGCCGAGCTGGAGCGCCAGACGCAGATCAACGAAGACGTGATCCGCTTCATGACCGTCAAGGTCGACGCCCATGAAGAAGGTCCGACCGTGATGATGCGCAAGAGCGAGCGTTCGGAGCGTGGCGACCGTCGTGGTGGCCGCGACCGTGACGACCGCGGCCCGCGCCGCGATCGCGAGCAGTCGGCCGAAGTCGAAGCGTAAGGAGCAGCACCCATGGCACGTCCGTTTTTCCGCCGCCGCAAGAGCTGCCCCTTCTCCGCGAAGGACGCTCCCCGGATCGATTACAAGGATGTTCGTCTGCTGCAGGGCTTCGTGTCCGAACGCGGCAAGATCGTCCCGTCGCGCATCACCTCGGTGAGCGCCAAGAAGCAGCGCGAACTGGCCCAGGCCATCAAGCGCGCCCGCCATCTGGGCCTGCTGCCCTACATCGTTAAGTAAGGAGCGCCCGACATGGACGTCATTCTGCTGGAACGCGTCGAGAAGCTCGGCGCCATCGGCGACGTGGTCAAGGTGAAGGACGGCTTTGCCCGTAACTTCCTCCTGCCGCGCAAGAAGGCGCTGCGCGCCAACGAAGCCAACAAGAAGGTGTTCGAGGCGAACCGCGAGCGGATCGTCGCCGAGAACGCCGCCCGTCGCACCGACGCGGAAGCCGAAGCCAAGACGCTGGAAGGCGTTTCGGTCACGCTGATCCGTCAGTCGTCGAACACCGGTCAGCTATACGGTTCGGTCGCGGTCCGCGATCTGGTCGACGCGCTGGTCGCCGACGGCCACAAGGTCGACAAGTCGCAGGTCGCGCTCGACCGTCCGATTAAGGCGATCGGCCTGCACGACGTGAAGATCGCGCTCCACCCGGAAGTGTCGGTCACCGTCAAGGTGAACGTCGCCCGTTCGCCGGAAGAAGCCGAAATGCAGGCGCAGGGCGTCGACGTCATGGCGTCGATGTTCGAGCGTGACGACGCCGGCTTCACCGAGGATTACCATCCCAACGCCGAGCCGGGCGAAATCGCCCGCGACGAAGCGACCACGGAAGAAGCGCAGGGCTAAAGCTCCGCACGACGACCAACGGGAAAGGCCGCCGGAGCGATCCGGCGGCCTTTCTTGTTTGGGTTGAAAGGTTGGGAAGCCCGGTCAGGGACAGGCCACGCAGGCGCCGATGACGGCAGCAAGCGGGATCAGCGAGAGGATGACGGGAACGGCCTTGGCCATGATGAGCGCCCTGCGGTGAATGGTTCACCCGGTTCAAAGCGCGGCAAATCGAAAGGTTTCGTTTTCCTGAACAGTATACGTATCGAATCGAAACTTTCTACGTCACGACTTCGCCTCGCAACGGCACCGGTCGCGGCTTGACGGCCTGCCGAATGGGGCGTAGGAGCGCCCCTCCCGCAAACGGCCCCTTCGTCTAGCGGTTAGGACGTCGCCCTCTCACGGCGAAAACACGAGTTCGATTCTCGTAGGGGTCACCAGCGACGGCGAGCGCGCCTTCACCGCTTCGCATCGGCAAATCGCCGCGACACCTCCCGCCAGTCGACCACCTGCCACCACGCGTCGAGATAGTCCGCGCGGCGGTTGCGGTGCTTCAGATAATAGGCATGCTCCCACAGATCGTTGCCGAGCAGCGGCGTGCCGCGCACCTCCGCCACGTCCATCAACGGATTGTCCTGATTGGGGGTGGCGGTGATGGCCAGCCTGCCATCGGCGCCGACGATCAGCCACGCCCATCCCGAACCGAACCGGCCGGTCCCGGCGGCCTTGAACGCGGCCTTCATCTTGTCGACCGACCCGAACGCCGCGTCGATCGCGCGGGCGAGTTCAAGCGACGGTGCGCCGCCCGCGCCCGGCTTCGTCATCGTCCGCCAGAAAAAGGCATGGTTCCAATGGCCGCCGCCATTGTTGCGGATGGCGGCGGGCAGCGATCCGATCCGAGGCAGCATCCGTTCCAGCGTCTGGCCGGACAGCGACGGGTCCGCCGCCACCGCCTTGTTCAGCGCATCGATATAGGCCTGATGATGCTTGTCGTGATGCAGCGTCATCGTCTCCGCATCGATCACCGGTTCCAGCGCATTCGCGGGATATGGCAAGGGGGCGAGACTGAAAGGACCGGCGGGCGGCGCCTGTTGCGCGACGGCCGGGGTGGCGATCAGGGCGATGGCGGCTAGCCAATATTGCATCACGTTTCTCTCGATGGTCTGCGGGAATGGCGGCAGCGGCCGATGAACGGGCGCCGCCGCCGATGGATCGATCAGGCAAGGCCGCGATTGCGCAACAGCGCCGTCGCGTCGGGCATGCGCCCGCGAAACGCGACATAGCTCGCCGCCGGGTCACGCGAATTGCCGCGCGACAGCACCTCGTCGCGCAGCTTCTTCGCGAGGACCGGATTGAAGACGTCGCCCGATTCCTCGAACGCGGCAAAGCCGTCGGCATCGAGCACTTCGGCCCAGGTGTACGCGTAATAGCCGGCCGAATAGCCGCCGTCGAAGATGTGGCTGAAGTGCGGCAGCCGGTGCCGCATCCCGACCGCGTGCGGCACGCCCAGATCGGTCAGTTGCGCCTTTTCCCAGCGCACCGCATCGAAATCGGCGGGCAGCGTGCCCAGCGAATGCAGCCGCATGTCGAGGATCGCCGAGGACAGCTGCTGCACGGTCAGATAGCCCTGATTGAAGGTGCGGGCCTCCAGCAGCGATTTGAGCATCGGTTCGGGCATCGGTTGCCCGGCGGCGTTGCGGGCATGGGCGCGCAGGATCGCCGGATCGCTGACCCAATGTTCATGGACCTGCGACGGAAACTCCACGAAATCGCGGGTGACCGACGTGCCCGACAGGCTGGGATAGCGGACCTTGCTGAACAGGCCGTGCAGTCCGTGACCGAATTCGTGGAACAGCGTCTCGGCATCGTCGAGGCTGATGAGCGCGCGCTCGCCCGGTGCGGGCGGCGTATAGTTGCAATTGTTGACGACGATCGCCTGCTGGTCGAGCAGCGTGCTCTGGTCGCGCAGCGAGTTCATCCACGCACCGGGCCGCTTGGTCGGGCGGGCGAACCAGTCGGCATAGAACAGCCCGATCGGCGCACCGTTGCCTTCGCGCACCTCCCACACCTTCACGCCGTCGGCATAGACCGGCACGTCGCTGCGCGGCACGAACTGGATGCCGTATAGCCGCCTGGTCGTGTCCATCAGCGCGGCGACCATGCCGTCCAGCGGGAAATATTGCTTCACCGCCGCTTCGTCGAGGCGGTAGCGCCGCTGACGTTCCTTCTCGGCATAGAAGCGCCAGTCCCATGGCTCGATCCGCGTCACGCCGTCGGCTTGCGCCAGCTTGAGCAGCGCGGCTTCCTCTTCCTGCGCACGGGTCAGCGCCGGGCGGTACACGCGCATCAGCAGGTCGGTCGCGGCCCCGGGCGTCTTGGCCATCGCGTCCTGGAGGACGAAGGCGGCATGGCTCGGCGCGCCCGTCAATTTGGCGCGTTCGATGCGCAGTTCGACCAGCCGACGGATGATCGCCGCGGTATTGTTGTCGTTCGCATTGGCACCGCGATCGTCGAACGCGGCGAACACCTTCTGCCGAGCGCCGCGGTTCGTCGCGACGGTCAGGAACGGCTCGACCGCCGAACGGGTCGCGGGAATGAGGTAACCGGTCTTGCCCTCCGCCTTCGCCGCGGTCGCCGCCGCCGACTTCAGATCGGCGGGCAGGCCGGCGACCTCCGCCTCGCTCAGCACCACGCTGCTCGCCTTCTGGTCGGCCAGCAGCTTCTGCCCGAACTGGACGCCCAGCTTCGCCATTTCCTCGTTGATCGCGGCGACGCGGGCGCGGGCTGCGGGGGGCAGCGCGGCACCGGCGCGGACATAGCGCTTGTGCGTTTCCTCCAGCAGCCGCCGCTGTTCGCCGTCCAGCCCCAGCGAGGCACGATCCTGGTACAACCGGTCGACCCGCGCGAACATCGCGGGGTCGAGCGAGGTTTCGTTGGAGAAGCGGGTCAGTTCGGGGACCACCGCTTCCTCGATCGCCTGGATTTCCGGGGTCGCATCGGCCGACGACACGTTGAAGAACGCCGAGGACACCCGCGCCAGTTGCTGGCCCGAACGCTCCATCGCCTCGATCGTATTGGCGAAGGTCGGGGCGGAACGCGCGACGGTGATCGCGCGGAAGTCCGCCCGCGCCGCCTTCAGCGCGGCATCGAACGCCGGGCGATAATGCGCCGGACGGATCGCCCGATAGGGCGGAATGCCGTTGGTCCACGCGTCGAGCAGCGGGTTGCCGGGTTCGGCCGCACGCAGCGGCGTATTGAGCAGGGGCAGCATGGCGGCGGAGACTAGCAGGGTACGACGGTGCATGAACGTCCTTCGTCTTTCACATCATTCGATAGAGGGGTCGTACAGGTGCGAAGATGAACGCAACCCAAAAGCGGCAGCTACTCCGCTGCGACGGCGACCGGATCGCCCCATGCGGGAAACGGATCGCGCAGCCCCGCCCAGCGTTCCGGGGTGAAGGCGGCAGCGGATAGGAGACAGGCATCAAGCCGCGCGCGGATGCGGTCCTGATCCATGCCGATCCCGATGAACACCAACTCCTGTCGCCGGTCGCCCCAGACGCCATCCCAGTGTTTCGCGACGAATTCCTCGAACCGGCCATCGTCCGGCCAGTGATGCTTGGGGATCGATCCCCACCACCGGCCCATGCGCGACGTCATCGTCTGGCTGCCCGCGACCGCCAGTTCGCCGACCCAGTCGGGCCGCGTCGCCAGCCAGAAATGCCCCTTCGCCCGCACCACATGGTCCAGCCCGCCATCGGTCAGGAAGGCATGGAACTTCGCCGGATCGAACGGTCGCCGGGCACGATAGACGAAGCTCTCGATCCCATATTCCTCCGTCTCCGGCCGATGATGGGCATAGCCATAGAGTTCCTTGGCCCAGAGCGGGTGGCGCGCCGCCTTCTCCTCGTCGAACAGGCCGGTCGCGAGGATACGGTCGAGGTCGACCCGCCCATGATCGGCGTTGACGATCACCGCATCGGCATTCAGGCTGGCGATCAGCTTGCGCACCGTGGCGAGGTGCGCGGCCGATACCGACGACGCTTTGTTCACGACGATTACATCGGCGAACTCGATCTGTTCGACCAGCAGCGCGACGAGGCTGCGCGTATCGTCCTCGCCCAGCGTCTCGCCCCGGTCGGCAAGGAAATCCTGGCTGGAATAATCGGCAAGCAGGTGCATCGCATCGACGACCGTCACCATCGTATCCAGCCGCGCGACATCGCCTAGCGACACGCCGCTCTCGTCGCGGAACGAAAAGGTCGTGGCGACCGGCAGCGGTTCGGAAATGCCGGTGCTTTCGATGACGAGATAGTCGAACCGCCCGGCTTCGGCCAAGGCCCGCACCTCGGCCAACAGGTCGTCGCGCAGCGTGCAGCAGATGCAGCCATTGGTCATTTCGACCAGCGCTTCTTCCGACCGCGACAGCGCAGCCTCCCCGCCCCGCACCAGATCGGCGTCGATATTCACTTCCGACATGTCGTTGACGATGACGGCGACACGGCGCCCCTGCCGATTGGCGAGGATATGGTTGAGCAACGTCGTCTTCCCCGCCCCTAGAAATCCGGACAGCACGGTCACCGGCAGGCGGCGGTCGACGGGTTGGAGGGTTGCCATATACGGACTCCGTTGCGATATGTTACATCATTACATACCAAAGTCAGGTTCGGCATGTCCAGTCCCCCTCCCGTCCTACCGCATCCCGCCCCCCGTCGACAGCGCATGCTCGACGGGTTCGCCGTCACCGCATCGTTACTGTGCCTGATCCATTGCCTGTTGCTGCCGCTGCTGCTGATCGCCCTGCCCGTGCTGGCGACGATGCTGATGCTGCCGGAGTCGTTTCACACCATCGCCTTCGCCGTCGCGCTGCCCACGAGCGCGCTGGCGATGGCTTCCGGTATAGCCCGGCATCGTCGCCCTCGGCCGTTGGTGCTGGCATTGCTCGGGCTGGCGCTGCTCGGCACGGGCGCGTTCGCGGTCGATACCGAAGCGGTCGAACGGATCGTGACCTCGATCGGCGCAGTGATACTGGCGGTCGCCCATCTGCTGAACTGGCGGGCTGCGCCGTCACTTCCCGAGAAAGCGCCACAATAACCGCAGGCGAAGGGGTCCACGGGCCGACCGACCGCAAACCATGCCCGATTTCCCACTTTCGGCACAGCAACAGGGAGCATAGAACCGGCCGGGGCGTTCCGCCCCCGCAACGAGACCGTCCGGCACATCGGCCGGCTATGAGTGAAATCGAGGCTGTCCAGCATGGCAATCGTCCGTCAGCGCGTCGAATCCGGCGGGTTCATCCTGTTTCTCGCGCTCGTCACCATTGCGCTGACGCTGGTCGTGTCGAGCTTCATCGGCGCACTGCTCTGGGCGGCGCTGGCAGCCCTGCTGTTCCAGCCGCTTTTCCAGCGCCTGCTGCGCTGGCGGCCGGGCCAACGCAACCTCGCCGCCGCGCTGACCCTCCTCATCATCACCGTCGCGGTAGTCATTCCCGCGATGATCATCGTCAGCATGGTCGTCGATCAGGCGGCGGGCGTCTATGGGCAGCTCCGCACCGGGCAGATCAACTTCGCGACCTATTTCGAACAGGTCCATGGCGCCCTGCCCGAACGGATCCGGCGCGCGATCGACAGCGCCGGCTTCGGCAGCTTCGAACGCGCGCAGCTCAAGATTTCGCAGGCGGCCAGCGCCAGCGCGAGCGTCCTCGCCCGCAGCGCGCTGTCGATCGGCGCGAATGCGGCGGCGTTCCTGCTGGCGTTCGGCGTCGGGCTGTACGTCACCTATTTCCTGCTCCGCGATGGCGAACGGATCGGCCCCGCCGTGGTCCGCGCGCTGCCGTTGGAACCCGGCGTCGCGCAGCGGCTGGCCGACAAGTTCGTCGCCGTCGTCCGCGCGACGATCAAGGGATCGGGCGTGGTCGCCTTGGTGCAGGGGGCGTTGGGTGCGATCACCTTCTGGATCGTCGGCCTGCCCGCCGCCCTGCTGTGGGGCGTGGTGATGGCGATCGTCGCGTTGCTGCCGGCGGTCGGCCCGGCGCTGATCTGGACGCCGGTCGCCATTTATCTGCTCGCGACCGGCGCGATCTGGCAGGGGGTCGTCGTGATCCTGTCGGGCGTGCTGGTCATCGGCCTTGCCGACAATATCCTGCGACCGGTGCTGGTCGGGCGAGATACCGGGCTGCCCGACTGGCTGGTGCTGGTCACGACGCTCGGCGGGATCAACCTGATGGGGTTGAGCGGGATCGTCGTCGGCCCGGTGGCGGGCGCGCTGTTCCTGACCGGATGGCAGGTGCTGACCGAACAGCGGCGGATGCACGCCGGCGTCGATACCGAGACGGACGCCGCACTTCCCGATCAATAAAGTATAATCCGACAAATACCTTGTCCGCTCCGTCCCCCGGCGGCATCGTGCCTCCACAACCGCCGGAGACGCCGACATGGAACTTGCCCGCCGCGACCTGATCCTCAGCGCGGCCGCGCTGTCGCTCGCATCGAGCACGCGAGGGTTCGCCGCGGGCGACCAGCCGCTCGGCTATGCGATCGTCGGCCTCGGCAATTACGGGCTGGGCCGGATCATCCCCGAATTCGCCAATTGCCGGCACAGCCGGCTGGCGGCGGTCGTCAGCGGCGACCGGGCCAAGGCGGAAAAGGTCGCCGCCGAGCACAAGCTGCCGACAGGTTCGATCTACAATTATCGCGATTTCGATCGCATCCGCGACAATCCGGACGTCGACATCGTCTATGTCTGCCTGCCCAATTCGATGCACGCAGAATACACCATCCGCGCCGCGCAGGCCGGCAAGCATGTGCTGTGCGAAAAGCCGATGGCCGTATCGGTCGCCGAGTGCGAAGCGATGATCGCCGCCTGTCGCAAGGCGGATCGCAAGCTGATGATCGGCTATCGCTGCCATTTCGAACCGTATAATCTCGAAGCGATGCGGCTGGCGAAGAGCGGGGCGGCGGGCAAGATCCGCTATGTCCGCTCCGAACATGGCTTCACCGCGGGCGACCCGACGATGTGGCGGTTGAAGCGCGCTTTGTCGGGCGGTGGGTCGCTGATGGACATGGGCATCTACAGCCTGCAGGCCGCGCGCTACATGACGGGCGAGGAACCGGTGGCGGTAACCGCCCGGGAATCGACCGATCGCCGCGATCCGCGCTTTGCCGAGGTCGAGGACATGATCGACTGGACGCTGGAATTTCCCTCCGGCGCGATCGGCAGTTGCCAGTCCTCCTACAGCGCCAATCACAATCACATTCTGCTGATGGGCGACAAGGGCCGGATCGAGCTGGAACCGGCGACCGGTTATTCGGGGCAGCGCATGTGGGTCGGCAGCGGCCGCGAGCGCATGGTCACGCCGCCGCCGGGACCGGCCAAGACCCAGTTCGCCGGGCAACTCGACCATATGGCACAATGCGCCGCGACCGGGCGGACGCCGATCGTGTCGGGCGAGGAAGGATTGCGCGACATGCGGATCATCCAGGCGATCTACCGATCGGCCCGCGAAGGCCGCACGATTCGGCTGGACGGCGGGGCATGAGCATCGCGCTGCGCCTCGCGCCGCTCGCCCTGCTGCTGGCCGCGCCGACCATGGGGCAGGACTTCGCCAGCGGCCGCGACATCGCCGCCCGCGTGGAGACGATGGGCAAGGCGATGAAGCCGGGTCAGGGCTTTGCGTGGGAGCCGGTGGTCCGCGACGGTGAACGGGTCGCGGCGCTGGAATATTGGAAGGCGCCCGGACGGCCGGCGGTGCATCCCGACCAGGCGGAATATGCCGTCGTCATCGCGGGCGCGGGCACGCTCAGGACTGGCAAGTCGATGGAGGGCGGGAAGCAGACGCAGCCGGGTCTGATCGAGGGCGACCGGATCGTCGACCCGGTCGACCGGCCGTTGAAGCCCGGCGACGTCCTGCTGATCCCGGCAGGTGTGCCGCATTGGTTCGGGATCACCGGCGACCGGCTGGTCCTGCTGGGAACGAAAATCCCCGCGCAATAGGACGAGCGGGCAGGCGCGATGCCCCTGCCCGCCTGTCCGTTATCAGAACTTCACGCCGGCGCGGGCATACAGGTAACGCCCGTTGAAGCCGAACGGCGAGAAGCTGGAATAGGGAATGAAATAGTTGTTGATCGCCGTCGCGCCGAGGATCGGGTTGCGCGTCGGATAGACGTCGAACAGGTTGTTCGCGCCGATCGCCAGCTCGAACTGCCCCGGCGTCGCGCGGAGTTCGAGGTCGGTCAGCCATTTCGGTTCCAGCTCGACGTCGGTGATCGCCGCGCCACCCGGCGACAGCGTGTTGCCGAACCGGTTGGTGCGCGCGGTGATGCCGAAGATGCCCTGCGACCAGTCGAGACCGGCGTTGATCTTCGAACGGGGCTGCCCCTGCGTCAGGCGCAGCGATTCCTGCCGCCCGAACAGCGTGACGCCCGGGATCGCCGACAGGGTCGAACGGTCGGTGATGTCGGTCTGGTTGTAGTTGTAGCCGGCGGTCAGCGTCACGCTGCCGATGCCGAGATCGGGCACGCGATAGGTTCCGACCACCTCGACGCCCTGGGTGCGGGTATCGATACCGTTGATGAAGAAGCGGGCCGAGGTGATGTCCTGAATGCCCGCCGCACGCAATACCGCGACGACCGCCGCGCCCTGCAGGTTTTCGGACAGGATGATGCGGTCGTCGATCTTGATGTTGTAATAATCGGCGGTCAGCGTCAGCCCCCGCAGCGGGGTGAGCGTCAGGCCCCCGCCGATGTTTAGCGACTTTTCGGCCTCCAGCTGACGCGAACCCAGCGCGCGGGCAACCGGATCGCCGACGCGGAAGGTGCCGATCTCGACCAGCGTGCCGCCGATATTCTGCGTCGCGAAGGATGAGAAGAACTGTTGCGCCAGGCTCGGCGCGCGGAAGCCGGTGGAGATCGACCCGCGCAGGGCGGCCCATTCGACCGGCGCGAAGCGTGCGGCGAGCTTGCCGTTCACCGTGTCGCCGAAATCGCTGTAATGTTCGTAGCGTCCGGCGGCGACGACGTTGAACGCGTCGCTGACCTTGGCATCCAGTTCCGCATAGCCCGCGAAGCTGTCGCGCGAGGTATCGACGCGGCTGTTGGGCGAAAAGCCGGGGAAGCCCTGCGATCCGGCGGCGGCACCGTTGCTGAACGCGAACGGCCCGGCGGCGTAGCTTTGCAGTTCGCCGGCGACGACCTTGTAATTCTCATTGCGATATTCGCCGCCCAGCGCCAGCGACAGCGACGACAGGAAGCCGACGCTAAGTTCGCGTTGCAGGTCCAAATTGACCGTTTGCTGGCCGAAACGGGTGCCCCCGGCGTTGAACGCGCGCTGCGATTGCGGGCCGAACGAGGCATTGTAGCTGTTCTCGATCCGGAAATCGAAGCTGTTGGTGCCGTAGACATAGGACAGGTCGTATTTGAACCCGGCCACTTCGCCCTTTACGCCCAGCGCGCCAGAGAAATCCTCCATCTGGCTGGTGATGAGCGGCAGGAAGCCATCGGCGTAGAAAGGCGTACAGACCGTGCCGGTGAAGGTGCAGTTGCGCAGGTCCTGAATGTTGCTGTTGGTGTCGCGACCGGAGGCGCGACGGAAGAAGGCAGCGCTTTCGCCGTCGCGCACGCCGTAGCTGCCGAAGATATAGAGTTCGGACGTCGCGCCGATGTCGACGCCGCCGTTCAGGAAGAAGTTGAAGTCGGTCGTCTTCGCATCGCCATAGCGGTGGTTGACGCGGTTCGCGGTGAACTCACGCGGATCGACATTGCCGTTGCCGAGCAGCGGATAAAGCCGGCGCGGGTCATAGCCGGCCCGGTCGGTCGGCGCGCGATCGCGATATTCGCCGGTCAGATTCAGATAGGCGGTCTCGCCCATCGGCAGGCCCATATTGGCGGCGAAGGTGACGGTGCGGCCATCGCGCACTTCGCGGTCGCGTCCGGTTTCCTCAAGGACATAGGTGCCGTCGGCGCGGACCTGCGGCTGGCCGTTGGCCTGACGCGCGACGCCCGAGACCTCGGCGACACCCTCCATCGACGACACATATTTGCCATAGGTCATCGTCGCCCGGCCGCCCTCGCGGCGCTTCAGCTGGACGTTGATGACGCCCGCGATCGCGTCGGAGCCGTACTGCGACGACGCACCGTCGCGCAGCACGTCGATCCGCTCGATCGCGAGGCTGGGGATGGTGTTGAGATCGACCGCCGACGAACCGCGCCCGACCGAACCGTTGGCGTTGAGCAGCGAGGTCGTGTGGCGGCGCTTGCCGTTGACCAGCACCAGCGTCTGATCCGGCGACAGGCCGCGCAGCGTGGCCGGGCGGACGACGTCGGTGCCATCGGTGATCGAGGGCTGCGGAAAGTTGAACGAGGGGACGAGCTGGTTCAGCAGCTTGTTGGTTTCGGTATAGCCGGCATTGACCAGCGCATCGCCGGTGATGACGTCGACCGGAACCGGGCTTTCGGCGACCGTACGGCCCTGCGCGCGCGTCCCGACGACGAGGATTTCCTCGCCTGCCGGCACTTGATCGGCGGGCGGCGGCGCGTCCGCAACCTGCGCGAAGGCGGGCACGGCAACCAGCGCGCTCGACAGAACAAGGGCTCTGAAAACGGCTTTACGCATGAAAATCTCCCCCGAGGCCGGGGCAAGCGCCCGACCGTTACCTGCTGAACCTCTCGCACGTAATTTTCTGGCGCAAGACATAGCGTTGGGGCGTTACACGATTGTCACGATACCGTTGCGGCGCTGCAACATCGGTTTTGCGGTCGAATCGCGCCTTCGCCATTGACAGCGCGGATCGGCTTGCCTAGTCACGATCCACTTGCCGCGTGGGGTATCTCCACGCGGACATATTGCATTTGGGAAAGAAGCAAGGGCCATGTTCGCAATCGTGCGCACGGGCGGCAAGCAGTATCGCGTTGCCGCAGGAGACAAGATCGTCGTCGAGAAGCTCGATGGCGAAGCTGGCAGCAACGTGACGCTCGGCGACGTGCTCCTTGCTGGCGAAGGTTCGGAACTGAAGTCGGTCGAAGGGCTGACGGTTTCGGCGGAAATCATCGCGCAGGCGAAGGGCGAGAAGGTCATCGTCTTCAAGAAGCGCCGCCGGCACAACTACCGTCGCAAGAACGGTCATCGCCAGCAGCACACCATCCTGAAGATCACCGCGATCGGCGACAAGCGCGCCGACGACAGCGCCGCCGCATAAGCGCCCGAGCGAATACGAGGAGTTTGGACCATGGCACATAAAAAAGCAGGCGGTTCGTCGCGCAACGGTCGTGATTCGGCCGGCCGTCGCCTTGGCGTGAAGAAGTTCGGTGGCCAGGAAGTGGTCGCGGGCAATATTATCGTGCGTCAGCGCGGCACCAAATTCTACCCGGGTGTGAACGTCGGCATGGGCAAGGACCATACCCTGTTCGCACTGGTCGACGGCCGCGTGGCGTTCAAGGAAGGCAAGCTCGGCCGCAAGTTTGCGTATGTCGAGATGCAGGCTCAGGCCGCAGAATAACGGGCTACCACACGGGTCGCCCACCAGGGTGACCCGGGTTCCGGCGACGGAACCAGCCAACAAGAGGGAGGCGGGTCACCCCGGCTCCCTTTTTTATTGCTCTCTCCGGCCCCTGCCCGCCCCAAGCGGAGGCGCGGCATATTGGAGAGACGCTGATGTTCGCCCGTACCGAACGCCTGACGCTGCGCCCCGGCTGGACCGAGGACGCCCCCGCCTTGCTGGCCGCGATGGGTCATGCGGCCGTCGTGCGCAACCTGTCGCGCGCGCCATGGCCGTACACGCTGTCCGATGCCGAAGCATTCGTGGGCGGATGGCAGGGCGATGCCGGCCCGGTCTTTCTGATCTTCGCGCATGACGGCCGGAGCTGCGACCTGATCGGCGGGATCGGGATCGGGCCGCTCGGCGATCAACCGCACGTACTGGGTTATTGGATTACGCCGGCCGTATGGGGACGCGGATATGCAACCGAGGCGGGACGCGCGGTGCTCGACATCGCCGGGACGCTGGGCATCGAACGGGTCGCGGCGGGCCATTATGTCGACAACCCGGCGTCGGGTACGGTCCTGCGGCGGCTGGGATTCCTGCCGTCCGGTACGCGCAGCATAATCCATTCGCGCGGGCGCGGCATGGCGGTCGAGACGATCGACTATGCCATCGACTTGTCCGATCGGCGGCGCGTCCGGCAGCTTGCCGCCTGATTGCGACGGAACGCGGCGCCGCTCCGGCTGGTTGGAGCCGGACGGCGCTGCTGCCGGACGAGAGGATTCTGCGATGATCGATCCCGAGACCCCTGCCGAACAGGAAGAGATGGAAGAGGTACAGGAAGAGGCCGCCGAGGAACGCGAGGAAGAAGGCGGCTACCAGTGATCGAGCGCCGGGGCGGCACCACCGCCCCGGTCAGCCCTCCAGCAGGTCGAGATAGGCGACAACATCGTTGCTGGTCTGGAGATAGAGGCCGGCCTGCATCTCCTCCGGCTCGCACGCCGCGGCGGCCATCGCCTCGGACAAGGTGCCGTAGAGGATCGTCGTCGCCACCCCGCCCTCGTCATCGAGGTGATAAAGCCGGACCGAGGCGTCTTCCGATATTGTTCGCATGGGCAACGTCCTGCCCCGCCGCGCGCCACGCGGCAAGGATTCAGGCGCGGGCGAGCCGGGCCGCCGCGAACTCGCTGTCGACCAGCCCGATCAGCGCGCGGTCGTCATGGTTCCATGGGTGGAAACCGGGCAGGAAGAAGGCGAGCCACATCCCCATGACCTTGCGCGCCATGCCCGGCCGGCCAAAGGCATAGGCGAACAGCCGCCCTTTGACCCGCGCACCCGTCAGGCCGTCCTGCGCCAGCAGGTCGAGCATCCCGACGGTCCGCCCGCGAAAGAATTTGGCGGTAACGATCAGCATGACGAGCGTTTTCACCCACCAGCGCCGGAACCGGGTCCAGTCGCGCGTCGCATGCAGCCAGGTGTCGTAGGCGACCCCCTTATGCTCGATCTCCTCGATCGCGTGCCAGCGCCACAGATCGGCGGCGGCCTGATCCCCGCCCTTCAGATGCGCGGGGTTCGCGACCAGTTCGTGTGCGAGGATCGCGGTGAAATGCTCCAGCGCCATCGTCGCGGCAAGGTTGGCGATCGGCGGCTTGCCGCGGGTGATGGCGAGTTCGTGGTCGACGCGCGCCTCCAGCCGGGACGTATCGTATCCCTGATCGGCGACGTGGCGGTTGAACGCGACATGCTCGCGGGTGTGGATCGCCTCCTGCTTGATGAAGGCGCGGATCTCACCGGCAAGGCGCGGCGGCACGTCGTCGCGGAACTGGCGCACGCTGTCGATGAAGAAGCCTTCCCCCTTGGGAAAGGTCACCGACAATGCGTTGTAAAAGGCCGTCGCGATCGGATCGTCGTTCAGCCAGTATCGCCGATAGCTGCCGTCCCGTCCGAAGCGGACGTCGCGCGGGGTGATGGTCAGATCGGCGGGAGTCTTTGCTTTCGACACGGTTCTGCTCCACATCATCCCATGCAAAATGTGAATTACTTACATAAATGTCAATAGCCCGGCGCCGCCTCTCCCCCGAAGCGTCACGCGATGCCGCGCTCGACGCCGCGCGCGACCTGCTGATCGAAGCGGGGCCGCAGGCGGTCACGTTGAAGGCGGTGGCGACGCGGATCGGCCGGACTCATGCCAATCTGCTGCACCATTTCGGGTCGGCATCGGGGCTGCAAAAGGCGCTGGCGGAGCGGATGGCGACGTCGATCACCGCGACGATCGGCGCCGCCGTACTCCGCGCGCGCGACGGCGACCATGATCCGCGCGAGATCGTCGACCTGACCTTCGACGCGTTCGACCGCGAGGGCGCCGGGGCGCTGGCGAGCTGGATGATCCTGTCGGGCAATGACGACGCGCTCGACCCGATCCTCGACGCGATCCATGCGCTGGTCGACCGACTGGGCCATGAGAATACGCTTAGCGGAATGCCGCTGGCCGACGAGACGCTGCAACTGGTGTTGATGGCGCTGGGCGATGCGTTGCTGGGGGGGCCGATGGCGAAGGCACTGCGCCTGCCGCGCGAGCGGGCGCGCGAACTGGCGGTGCGGGGCCTGATCGCGGTGCGGGACGAAGCGCAGCCATGCTGATCCGCGCTACGACGCCTGCCGATCGGGCGGCGATTGCGGAGATCATCGTGCCTATCATCCGCGCCGGCGAAACCTATGCGCTCGACCGCGACATGACCGCCGAGCAGGCGTTAGACTTCTGGTTCGGTCCCGCGCACACGGTGTTCGTCGCCGAGGTGGATGACCGGGTGCTCGGCAGCTATTTCTGTCGTGCGAACAAGGGTGGCGGCGGCGCGCATGTCGCCAATTGCGGCTATGCGACCCATTCGGAGGCGACCGGACGCGGCATCGCACGGGCCATGGCGTTGCATTCGTTCGACCATGCCCGCGCCGCCGGTTTCCGGGCGATGCAGTATAATTTCGTGATCGCGACCAATGAACGCGCCGTCCGGCTATGGCTGTCGCTCGGCTTCGAACAGGTCGGGCGACTGCCGCAAGCGTTCGAACATCCGACGCTGGGCGAAGTCGACGCACTGGTGCTGTACCGGCGGCTGTAGCATAATCCCCTTCCCCCTTGGGGCGACTCCGACTAAGCGCACGCCATGCATTTTCTCGATCAAGCCAAGATCTTCGTCCGTTCGGGCGGGGGCGGCCCCGGCGCCGTCAGCTTTCGCCGCGAAAAGTTCATGGAATATGGCGGTCCCGACGGCGGCAATGGCGGCAAGGGCGGCGACATCATCTTCGAAGCGGTTCCCGGGCTGAACACGCTGATCGACTTTCGCTACACCCAGCATTTCCGCGCGCCGCGCGGGTCCGGCGGCGCGGGCGCCAACCGCACCGGTCCGGGCGGCCGCGACCTGATCATCCGCGTGCCGGTGGGGACGCAGGTGCTGTCGGAGGACAAGGAAACCGTCCTTGCCGACTTCACCTTCGCGGGTCAGCGCGAGGTGTTCCTGCGCGGCGGCGACGGCGGGCGCGGCAATGCCAGCTACAAGACGTCGACCAATCGCGCGCCGCGCCAGCACGGCACCGGCTGGCCGGGTGACGAGGCGTGGGTGTGGCTGCGGCTGAAGCTGCTGGCCGATGCCGGGCTGGTCGGGCTGCCCAATGCCGGCAAGTCGACGTTCATCAACGCGGTGACCAATGCCAATGCGAAGGTCGGCGCCTATGCCTTCACCACTACCCGGCCGCAGCTGGGCGTGGTCAGCCACAAGCAGCGCGAGTTCGTCGTCGCGGACATCCCCGGCCTGATCGAAGGGGCGGCGGAAGGCGCCGGGATCGGCGACCGGTTCCTGGGGCATATCGAACGGTGCCGCGTGCTGCTGCACCTGATCGACAGCCATGCCGACGATCCGGTCGACGCCTATCGCATCGTGCGCGGCGAGCTGGAGGCCTATGGCGCCGATCTGGCGGACAAGCCCGAGGTCATCGCGCTGAACAAGGCCGACCTGCTCGACGAGGAACTGACCGAGGCGCTGATCGCCGAGTTGGAGGCCGAGAGCGGCGCCAGGGTGCTGCCGCTGTCGGGCGCGACCGGACAGGGGCTGGAGGCGGTGCTCGACCGGCTGATCGAGGCGATCGGGCCGGCCGAAATGCACGCGCAGGACACCGGCGACGACGAGGAACCGCGCGAATGGTCGCCGA
The DNA here is from genome assembly GCA_036946325.1 of Sphingomonas paucimobilis. GTDB lineage: Bacteria > Pseudomonadota > Alphaproteobacteria > Sphingomonadales > Sphingomonadaceae > Sphingomonas > Sphingomonas paucimobilis_A. Next base: position 423,833 of record JAQIJL010000001.1, on the reverse strand, counting down.
TCTAAGATCCTCCCCATCCCATGGGGAGGGGGACCAGCCGCAGGCTGGTGGAGGGGCGCCGCCGCAGGCGGAGCGTTTGCGGCTCTCCCCCTCCACCGCTGCTGCGCAGCGGTCCCCCTCCCCGCGGGGCGGGGAGGATCTGTTCGGTCCCGCGCTTTGTTCCCGCCTGATCGTGAAGGTCGGGTCGGCGTTGCTGGTCGCGCCAGACGGGCAGGCGCGGCGGGAGTGGCTGGCGTCGCTGGTAGCGGACATCGCCGCGCGCGTTGCCGCGGGGCAGCAGATCGTCATCGTCTCCTCCGGTGCGATCGCGCTCGGCGCCCGGCGGCTGGGACTGCCCAAGGGCGGGCGGGCCAGCCTCGAGGATGCACAGGCGGCGGCCGCAACCGGGCAGATCGCCCTGTCGAGCATCTGGGCGGAATTGCTGGGCGGCCACCGGCTGACCGCCGCGCAGTTGCTGGTGACGCTCGACGATCTGGAGGATCGGCGGCGCTATCTGAACGTGTCCGCAACGCTCGGCCGGTTGCTCAAGCTGGGCGTCGTGCCGGTCGTCAATGAAAATGACAGCGTCGCGACCGAGGAAATCCGCTTCGGCGACAATGACCGGCTGGCGGCGCGGGTCGGCGCAGCGGCGCGGGCCAATGGCGTGATATTGTTGTCGGACATCGACGGGCTGTATGATTCCAACCCGCACGGCAATCCGGACGCGAGGCTGATCCCGCACGTCGCGCAGATCGATGGCGCGATCATGGGCATGGCCGACGCCAGGTCGTCGTCCGGCATGGGATCGGGCGGGATGGTGTCGAAGATCGAGGCGGCACGGATCGCGACCGGCGCCGGCGCGAACCTTGCCATCGCCACCGGGCGCATCGACCACCCCCTCGCCCGGTTCGGCGACACCGGCCACGGCACGGTGTTCGCGACCGCGGGCAACGCCCCTGCGCGCAAGGCGTGGCTGTCGGGCGGGCTGACCGATCGTGGATCGATCCGTATCGATGCCGGCGCCGCCCGCGCGCTTGCGACCGGACGCAGCCTGCTCCCCGCCGGCGCGGTCGAGATCGTCGGCGATTTCGCGCGGGGCGATCTGGTGCGGATCATCGATAGCGACGGCCGACCGCTCGCCCGTGGGCTGGCGGAATATGACGCCGGCGATGCAGCGCGGATCGTCGGGCGGCGCAGCGACGAACTGGCCGAACTGCTGGGCTATGCGCCGCGCTCCGCTCTGGTCCATCGCAACCATATGGCATTGCTGTGAGGACGATGGCGTTGACCGGCGGGACCGGTTTCGTCGGTCGTCGCGTGATCGCGCAGGCGGTCGGACAGGACTGGCACATCCGCGCACTGACCCGCCGCGCCCAGCCCGCCGAGCCGAACGTGAACTGGGTACGGGGTGCGCTCGACAAGCCGGACAGCCTGACCGAGCTGATGGCCGGGGCGGACGTCGTGCTGCACGTCGCGGGGGTCGTCAACGCGCCCGATACCGCTGGTTTCACCGTCGGCAACGTCACGGGCACGCAGGCCGTGCTGGACGCGGCGCAGGCGGCCGGCATCCGGCGGTTCGTCCATGTCTCCTCGCTGTCGGCGCGCGAACCGCAGCTCTCGGCCTATGGCGCGTCGAAGCGGGCGGGCGAGGAACTGGTTGCGGCCAGCGACCTCGACTGGACCATCGTCCGCCCGACCGGCGTCTATGGTCCGGGCGATACCGAGATGCGCGACATGTTCCGCATGGCGCAGATGGGCGTCGCGCTGCTGCCGCCGCCGGGCAAGGTCGCGCTGGTCGCGGTGGACGATCTGGCGCGGCTGTTGCTGGCGCTGGCCGAACGCAACGGCCCGCGCACCATATTGGAAGTCGATGACGGCCGGGCGATGACCCATGCCGAAATGGCGCGCCTGATCGGCGACGCGGTCGGGCGGCGGGTGCTGGCGATGCATTTGCCTGCCGGCCTGCTTCGGCTGGGCGCGAAGATCGATCGGAAGCTGCGGGGGAGCGAGGCCAAGCTGACCCCGGACCGGGCAAGCTATCTCGCCCATCCCGACTGGACCGCCGATCCCGCCCGCCGCCCGCCGTCCGACCTGTGGGAGCCACGGATCGACACGGCGCGCGGCCTCGCCGACACCGCGGCATGGTATCGCGCGCATCGTCTGCTATAGCCCCGCCAAACCACGTAATCCGGAAAGACCCGCATGAGCGACCGCGCCGCCACCTTCGCCACGATCACCACCCTGATCGAACCGTTCAACAAGAAGGGCGTCGAGCTGACCGATGCGACGACGTTCGCCGGCGATCTCGAATGGGACAGCCTGACCGTGATGGATTTCGTCGCGGCGGTCGAGGACGAGTTCGACATCGTCATCACCATGAACATGCAGGCGGACATCGAAACCGTCGGCCAGCTGGCCGATGCCGTCGAGAAGCTGAAGACCGCCTGATCCCCCTGCCCGGCCCCGAAAGACCGACATCATGACCGAAGCCGCCGCCACCCCCCACGCCCTGCCCGTATCGCCCGGAGCGGTCGCGCCGGAACGCGACCTGTTCAGCAAGTTCGATGCACTTATCGCCGAACGCGAGGCATTGCTGGCGACGGGCGTGCGCGATCCCTTCGCGATCGTGATGGACAAGGTGACGTCGCCGACCCAGGCGGTGATCCGGGGCAAGGACACGATCCTGCTCGGCACCTATAACTATATGGGCATGACCTTCGACCCCGATGTCGTCGCGGCGGGCAAGAAGGCGCTGGACGAATTCGGATCGGGCACCACCGGCAGCCGGGTGCTGAATGGCACCTACGACCCGCACAAGGATTGCGAAGCGGCACTGCGCGAATTCTACGGCACCGAACACGCCATGGTGTTTTCGACCGGATATCAGGCGAATCTCGGCATCATTTCGACGCTGGCGGGCAAGGGCGAATATATCATCCTCGACGCCGACAGCCATGCGTCGATCTATGACGGCTGCTCGCTCGGCAATGCCGAAATCGTCCGCTTCCGCCACAATTCGGTCGAGGATCTCGACCGCCGTCTGGGTCGCCTGCCGAAGGAACCGGGCAAGCTGGTCGTGCTGGAGGGTGTCTATTCGATGCTCGGCGACATCGCCCCGCTGCCTGAGATGGTCGCGGTGGCGAAGAAGCATGGCGCGATGGTGCTGGTCGACGAAGCGCATGGCATGGGCTTTTTCGGTCCCAACGGCCGCGGCGTGTATGAGGAACAGGGCGTCGAGAAGGACGTCGATTTCGTCGTCGGCACCTTCTCGAAATCGGTCGGCACCGTGGGCGGCTTCTGCGTATCGAACCACCCGAAATTCGACGTGATGCGGCTGGTGTGCCGTCCGTACGTCTTCACCGCGTCGCTGCCGCCGTCGGTCGTCGCGACCGCCGCGACCTCGATCCGCAAGCTGATGCATGCCGGCGACAAGCGCGCCCATCTGTGGCGCAATTCGAAGCGGCTGCATGGTGGTCTCAAGGACCTCGGCTTCAAGCTCGGCACCGATACGCCACAATCGGCGATCATCGCGGTGATCCTCGAGGATCAGCAGCAGGCGGTGCTGATGTGGCAGGCGTTGTTGGAAGGCGGGCTGTATGTGAACATGGCCCGTCCGCCCGCGACGCCGGCCGGCACGTTCCTGCTACGCTGCTCGCTCTGTGCAGAGCATAGTGCCGAACAGGTCGAGACGATCCTCGGCATGTTCGAAGCCGCCGGCAAGGCGGTGGGGGTCCTCTCCTAGGCTCCTCCCCGCTTTGCGGGGAGGGGGACCGCCGCGCAGCGGCGGTGGAGGGGGTTGGCCGCGAACGCGACCGTTCCGTCTGTGGAAACGCCCCTCCACCATCCTGCGGATGGTCCCCCTCCCCACCCTGTGGGGAGGATTTTAGGGGACTAGCATCCCACCGCGCCTTCGCTATAGCCTTCGCCCATGCCATCGATCGATCGCTACATGGCCCGGCTGATCGCGGTGCCGCTGTTTTCGACGCTGCTGATCTCGGCGATGCTGCTCGTCCTCGACCGGATGTTGCGGCTGTTCGATTTCGTCGCGGCAGAGGGTGGCCCGGTCAGCGTGGTGTGGCGGATGCTCGCCAACCTGTTGCCCGAATATCTTGGCCTCGGCATTCCGATCGGACTGATGCTCGGCATCCTGCTGGCGTTCCGCAAGCTCGCCACCTCGTCCGAATTGGACGTGATGCTGGGCGTCGGCATGAGCTATTGGCGGCTGCTGCGCGTGCCGTTCATCTATGCGACGGTGCTGGCGGCGGCGAATCTGGCGATCGTCGGCTTCGTCCAGCCGCTCGCGCGCTATAATTACGAAGCGTTGCGTTTCGAACTGCGCACCGGTGCGCTGGGCGCATCGATCAAGGTCGGCGAGTTCACCAAACTCGGCGAGCGTATGACGCTGCGTATCGAGGAAAGCCGCAATTCGGGCGCCGACCTGCGCGGCATCTTCGTGCAGGCCAGCCGTCCCAACGGCCAGTGGCTGGGCGTGACCGCCGAGCGCGGACAATTCCTGCGGACCGACGATCCCAACACGATCATCTTTCGCCTGACCAACGGCACGCTGATCCATAATGCGCCCGATTTCCGGGTGCCGCGCACGCTGACCTTCACCGCGCACGACCTGCCGATCGACCTGCCCAAGTTCGGCAGCTTCCGCCCGCGCGGCGGACGCGACCTCGAACAGACGCTGCCGCAGCTGGCGATCACCGGACGGAATCCGAACGTCAGCGAGGAGGATCGCGACGGCGCGCGGGCGAACTTCCACTTCAGGCTGGCGGAAGTGGCGACGATGTTCCTGCTGCCGATGCTAGCGCTGGCGCTGGGCGTGCCGCCCAAGCGGTCGTCGTCGGCGCTGGGCGTGTTCCTGTCGATCGTGATCATCGTGACCTATCACAAGGTCAACGAATATGGCGAAGCGGTCGGCGGCCTCGGCCGGATCGATCCGATCATCGCGCTATGGGGACCGTTCCTGCTGTTCACGGCGCTGGTGTTCCGCCTCTATTGGGTGATCGCGCGCGTGCCGGGCGGCGAGCCGATCGGCGGTCTGGAACGCGGTGCGGCGAAGATCGGCAAGTTCATCGGCCGCTATCTCCCGGGCAAGCGCAAGGCGACGGCGTGATGCGCGGCTTCTTCCCCTCCTCGACGGTCGCGATCTACATGGCGCGGCTGTTCCTCGTGCGCACCTTCGCGATCCTGTTCGCGCTGGTGCTGGTGTTGCAGGCGCTCGATCTGCTGAGCGAGAGCGGCAAGATCCTCGCGGTGCCGGGCAACGGGCAGGCCGAAATCCTGCGCTACGTATCGCTGCGCACGCCGCAGATCATCGCGCGGTTCCTGCCCTTTTCCGTCCTGCTCGGCACGATCCTGACGCTGACCCAGCTGAACCAGAATAGCGAGATCATCAGCCTGAAGGCCGCCGGCCTGTCGGCCCATCAGGTGCTGGCACCGCTGATCCTCGCCAGCTTCGGCGTCGCCGCCCTGTCGTTCGCCTTCAACGACCGGGTCGTCGCCCGCGCCACCGCTACGCTGACCGTATGGGACAATGTCGATTACGGCCCGTTGCCGGTCGACCGGGGCGAGCGGACGAATGTGTGGGTGCGCGACGGCGACAATCTGATCCAGGTCGCGCGCGTCGCGGGCCGCGGCGAAGCGACCCGGCTGCGCGGCATCACCGTCTATAGCCGTGAGGGCAGCTCGCTACGCTCGCTCGTCACCGCCAGCAGCGGCTGGCGCGAGGATGGTGCGTGGCGGATCGACAATGCCGAGCGCTTCACCGTGGCAACCGGCGTGCGCGAACGGATGGGATCGCTCAAGATCGCCGGCGGGGTTCGGCCCGACCAGTTCACGCTGCAGAATGTCGATCCCGACGGCCTGTCGTTCGCGCAGCTGTCGACCGCCATCGACGACCTGACCGAGGCGGGCCGCCCGACCAAGGCGCTGGAAGGCGCGCTGTGGCACAAGCTGTCGGGGCCGCTGTCGGCGGTGCTGATGCCGCTGCTCGCAGCGGTCGCGGCGTTCGGCGTTGCCCGTTCGGGCAAGTTGTTCGTCCGCGCGGTCATTGGCATGGCGCTGGGGTTCACCTATTTCGTGGCGGACAATTTCGCGCTCGCGATGGGCAACCTTGGGGCCTATCCACCGTTCCTTGCTGCATGGGCACCGTTCCTGCTGTTCTTCCTGATCGGCGAAGCGGTGCTGATCCGGACCGAGGAATAGCCCCAGGATCGTCCCACTTTGGCCGCAAAGCGCGGGCAGAGCGGAAACGATGGGCGAATCGTCCGGTTAAAGGAATGGATTGAGGAAGTTAGGCCGATGAACGCGATCACCGAGAAGCAGGGCTTCTGGAAAAAGTCGCACCATCTCGACAAGATGACCTTCAAGGAACTTGTCGTTGCGTATTTTCAGTATCCGGCGATCATCGCCTATATCGCGCTGTCGTTCGTCGCGATCGGGCTGTTCGCGTGGCGTCCCGCGCCGCTGGTGCCGACGCTGGCATCGGTCGGCGTCGCCATCTTCGCCTACCCGCTCGTATGGTATGTGCTGCACCGTTGGGTGCTGCACTCGAACTGGATGTTCAAGTTCGCGCCGCTCGCCGCGACGTGGAAGCGCATTCACTATGACCATCATCAGGACCCCAATCATCTGGAAGTCCTGTTCGGTGCGCTGCACACCACCCTGCCCGCAATCGCGGTCGCGACCGCCCCGATCGGCTATCTGATCGGCGGGTTCGGCGGGGCGATGGCGGCACTGGCGACTGGCCTGCTCACCACCTGTTTCTACGAATTCTGCCATTGCATCCAGCATCTGGCCTACAAGCCCAAGAACAAGCTGCTGGTGGAATGGAAGCGCAAGCACATGGCGCATCATTTCCATGACGAGCACGGCAATTTCGGCATTACCAACTTCTTCTGGGACAAGATTTTTGGCACCCATTACGAGCGTTCGGAACGCCCGGAAAAAAGTCCGACGGTCTTCAACCTCGGCTATACCGAGGAAGTCGCCAAGAAATATCCGAAGGTCGCCGAACTGTCGGGCGGTGTGGCCAAGGGGCATCCCCGTCATCGCGGATGACCGGACGACCGATTTGTCATTTGAAGTTTGAGACGGGGCGGCGCATTGCCGCCCCGTTGCTGTTTGGGGGATAGCCATGTCGATCACCATCCGTCCGGTCTTAACCGCAGCCGATCGGAAGGCGTTCATCGCCCTGCCCTATCGGCTCTATGCCAGCGACCCGCACTGGGTGCCGCCGCTCAAGAGCGAAGTCGCCGGACAGATCGATCCGAAGAAGAATGGCTGGTTCAGCCATGCCGAGGCGCAGTTGTTCGTTGCCGAGCGCGGCGGGCTGGTCGTCGGCCGCATTTCGGCGCATCTCGACACGCTCGCGCTGACCATGCCCGCCGACAAGGGCTTCGGCCCCGGTGTCGGCTTCTGGGGCATGTTCGAGGCTGAGGACGAAGCGACGGCCAAGCTGTTGATCGCACAGGCCGAGCAATGGCTGCGCGACAAGGGCATGACCCGTGCGATCGGCCCCTGCGCACTATCGATCTGGGAAGAACCGGGCTTGCTGATCCAGGGGCACGACCATAGTCCGACGGTACTGATGGGACATCACCTGCCGCAATATCAGGGCTGGATCGAACATGCCGGCTATGCCCTCGTCAAGCAGCTCGTCACCTATGAGCTGGACATCACCAGGGACTTTCCGCCGATCGTCCAGCGCATCGTCGCGGCGGGCGAGAAGAACGCGCGGATCCGCATCCGCCGCGTCAACAAGGCGAAGTTCGCCGACGAGGCGGCGATCATCCTCGCCATCCTCAACGACGCATGGTCGGACAATTGGGGTTTCGTGCCGCTGACCCAGCCCGAAGTCGACGATGTCGGCAAGAAGCTGAAGCCGCTGGTGTTCGAGGATCTGATCCGCATCGCCGAGCTGGACGGCGAACCGGTCGCCTTCATGATCACGCTCCCCGACATGAACGAGCCGCTGAAGCCGATGGGCGGATCGCTGCTCCCGTTCAACTGGCTGAAGCTGCTGCTGTGGCTGCGCGCGCCCAAGGCGCGGACGATGCGCGTGCCGTTGATGGGCGTCGTGAAGCGGTTGCAGGCGTCGCGCATGGCGAGCCAGCTGGCCTTCATGATGATCGAATATATCCGCCGCGACGCGGTCGCGAAGTTCGGCGCGTCACGCGGCGAGATCGGCTGGGTACTGGACGACAATCAGGGCATGAACGCCATCGCCACGACCATCGATAGCAAGATCAACCGCGTCTACCAGATGTACGAACGCACTCTGTGACGAACGCCGCCGGGTGATGCCCGGCGGCGGTCAGCGCGGTCAGAGACGACCGATCGCGACGAGCGGATCGAACCCGCGTGCCTGCCAGTCCTCGCGGGTCCGGCAGATTTTCGGACGGCGAGGCGCCCCTTCCCGACGATCGCTGATGCAGTAGCGCTTGACCCGAACTACCGGGGTAGTCCCTGCTTCGGCGACCGCGGTGATCGCGGTCGCGGGAACGGCAGGTGCCTTGATGGGTTCGACCGCCGGCGCTGCGTCGGGTGCCGCGAGGCCGAGAAAGGTCGAAGCGACGAGGTAAAGGACGGTCATACATAATCTCCCTGTGCTGTCCGCGATGATCGCCGGACTTGCGGGAGACGTTGCAGCGACCGTGCCAGATCGCCGACATCAGCGTTTCCAACAACTTACTGCGTAACATGCCTGAGATTAGTGGTATGCGCCACTAACACACCGAAGATTGCGCCAATTCTTGGCCTTGTTACGGCGCGACGATCACATGGGTCAGAAGCGTCGCGACAGGCCGCTATACAGGCGCAGCGCAGGCGTATCGTGATCCAGCCCGGCAACGCCGCCGGTGTCGACGAAGAAGTCGTCGGATACCTGCCACGCCACCGCCAGCGCGAACCGGTGTTCGGTGGCCTCCTCGTCATGCTGCCACTGGACCTCGGTGGTAAGCTGACACGCATCGGTCAGCATCACGCCCAGCCCCAGCGTCGCCGTCGACACCACCATGTTCCCCCGCTGCTCCTCGCGCGGCATCCATGCCAGTTCGGGCGAGAATTGCACGTTGATCCGGTCGCTCAGGTCGTAGGACACCGGCGCAACCAGCGCCGCGCCCCATCCGCCATTGCCGACGGGCGAGCGCCCGACCGGGACGGTGACCGAGGGCTGCAACCCATAGGACAACCCCTTTCCGTCCGGATTGCGCAACGCGATCCGCGATCCGATCTCCAGATCGCCGGTTCGCGCGACGTTGCGCCCGGTCGGGCGGTCTCGGACGATGCCGAGCGGGGTCCAGTCGACCTGCAATTCGGTACGATCGGTCAGGCCCAGCCGGAACAGGGTATCGCCGAACAGCACCGTGTCGCTGTCACTGGAGCGTTCCCAGTCGGACAGCGCGGTTTCGATCGCGAAGCGACCCGGCTCGATCGTGCAGGCCGATTGGCCGAGGCTCGGTCGCGTCGGGCAATAGTCGCGCGCAGCGGCGAGCGACGGCACCATCGACGCGGCACCGACGACCGCGAACGCGATCCGCTTCAACGCAGGCGAACCCAGGTCGGGGCATGGTCGCTGGCCTTCTCGCGGCCGCGATGGCTCTTGTCGACGCCGGCATCGACGAAGCGGTCGGCAGCGATCGGGCTGAGCAGCAGATGGTCGATGCGGAACCCGGCTTCGCGCTGCCACGCGCCTGCCTGATAATCCCAGAAGGTCCACACGCCGCCCTTGGGGAACCGGGTGCGCAGCGAGTCGGTCCATCCCTGCGCCAGCAAGGCGCGATAGCCGGCACGCGATTCCGGCTGCATCAGCGCATCGGACTGCATCGCGCGGACCGAAAAGACGTCGTCGTCATTGGGAATGACGTTGTAATCGCCGGCAAGCACCACCGCCCGTTCTTCGGCCAGCACGTCCGCGGCCCGCGCCCGCAGCCGGTCGATCCAGCGCAGCTTATAGTCGAATTTGGGGCCGGGCAGCGGGTTGCCGTTGGGCAGATAGATCGACGCGATCACGACGCCGTCGACCTCCGCTTCCAGATAGCGGCTGTGTTCGTCCTCCGGTTCGCCGGCAAGCCCGCGCTGACGCTCGACCGGGTCCGCTCCGCGCACCAGTATCGCGACGCCGTTGAACCCCTTCTGCCCATGCCAGATCGCGCCATAGCCGGCGGCACGGATGTCGGCCTCCGGAAAGGTATCGTCGCTCGCCTTCAGCTCCTGAAGACACACCACATCGGGCTGTTCCTCGGTCAGATACTCGATCAACCGGGGAAGCCGCGCCTTGATGCCATTGACGTTGTAGGAAACGATCCGCACGTCAGACCGCGAAGCTGGTGCCGCAACCGCAGCCCGACGCCGCCTGCGGATTGGTCACGCGGAATGCCGCACCGCCCAGCGATTCGACGAAATCTACTTCGCTGCCCCGCACCAGATCGAGGCTCATCGCATCGACCACCAGCTTCACGCCGTCGGTCTCGGCAACGCTGTCGTCGGCGTCGATGCCGTCGGCGAGACCGAAGCGATATTGGAACCCCGAACAGCCGCCCCCTTCGACCGACAGGCGGAGGATGGCCGGCTTGGCCTGCTTCTCGGCAATGGCGGCGACCCGCGCGGCGGCGGCGGCGGACAGGGTGACATCGGTCATGGTCGTATCCATCCCGCCCAGATAGGCGCGCCGCCGCCCTACGGCAACGGCGGTCGTGTGGCCTTACTCGGCGACGGCGGGTCCGCCCATCGCCAGCCGCTGACGCTGCGCGCGGTCGGCCGCCATGGCGAGCTGGCCCGCCTGCAGATACGGCGCCGGATTGACCGCCGATCCGTCGATGCGGACTTCATAATGCAGGTGGCTGCCGGTCGAGCGGCCGGTCGACCCCATCAGCCCGATCATCTGGCCGCGCTTCACCCGCTCATGATCGCGGACGAGGATCTTCGACAGGTGACCATAGCGGGTCGCGATGCCCTTGCCATGGTTGACCTCGATCAGGTTGCCATAGCCGCCGGCACGTTCGGCGCGCGAGATGATGCCATCGGCCGTCGCATAGATCGGAGTGCCGATCGGACCCGGGATATCCACCCCGGCGTGCATCGCGGCGGTGCCGCGGAACGGATCGGAACGGACGCCGAAGTTGCTGGTGAAGGACAGGCTCTGGACCGGCTGATAGGACGGGATCGAGATCGCGGCCTGTTCGATCGTGTCGAGCTTCTTCCAGCTCATGAAGAGCGCGCGGAACTGCGCATCGGCCTGCGCATCCGCGGTGGCGGCTCCGGCGACGGCAGCGGCGGCGGTAGCCGCGTCCACCGGTTCGTACGGCCCGCCCATTGCCGGCATGACGCGGCGCGGGTTCAGCCCCAGCTTGCGCAGCGAGCCAGCGGCCTGCGCATAGCGGGCATCGGCGACTGCCTTCGCCTGTGCGGCGATCTCCGCCTGTTGCCGCGCAACGCGGTCGAACGGGCGGGTGACGCTGTTCGACGCGCCGGCCGGCTTCTGGTCGAGCGCGGCCAGCGCAAGGCTCTTGGCATCGTCGGCGCCGGTCAGAACGGCAGTCAGCGCGGCCTGTCGCTTGTCGAGGCGGGCGGCATGGGCGCGGGCATCGGCGTGAAGGCGGGCGACGTCGGCGCGCATCGCGTCGACTTCCTGCTGCATCGCTGCGACCTTGTCGTCGCTGGCGACCCCACCAGCCATCGCGGTGCCGATCGTCGCCTGGCTCATGCCATAGGCCGAAAAGGCGATGGTAACGGCGGCGAGGCCGGCGGCAGTCGCCTGATTACGGGCCGAAATCGTGTGGCGGCGCAGTTGCTTGCCGTCGTGCAGGATAAAATGGCGGGTCCGAAAGATCGAACGGAACCCCGTGAGCGGAGCGACGTTGTTTTTCCATACGGAGGTAATCGACATTATGTCCCGCTATCCGAGCGTTAAGCGCGCCGGACTAGCCGACACGAACGATGAACCCCAATGTCTTGACGGTATGCCCCACCGCGTTGACCGAGGCTGCACTTGCCGGAAATTTGTTATGCTGCGCAAGCGCACGTCCTCTCGCGCGCGTTAAAGTGCCGTACAGGTACGGCGAGCCGTTTAACCATAGACGGTCGGTGGGAATATCGCTCCTCGCGTGGCGACCAACCAACGGGACTGCAATCGATTCGGAGGGGCTATGCGGGAAGTGCGCCTAGCACCTCGGCGGCATGGCAGGGCACCTTCACCTTGCGCCACTGACGCAGAAGTTTCCCCTCCGCGTCGAACAGGAAGGTCGCCCGCTCGATCCCCATATAGCTGCGGCCGTACATCTGCTTTTCGACCCAGGTGCCGAACGCTTCGCACGCGGACCCGTCCTCGTCGCTCGCAAGCTCGACGGTAAGCGCGTGCTTGTCGGCAAAGCGCTTCAGCTTGGCGGGCGTATCGCGCGATACGCCGATCACGATCGCTCCACGCACCCGGAAATCCTCGGCCAGCGCAGAGAAATCCTGCGCCTCCCGCGTGCAGCCGCTCGTGTCGGCCTTGGGGTAGAAATACAGGACGATCGGCTTGCCGATCCGGTCGGCGAGGGAAAAGCGCGTGCCGTCCGCCGAGGTCAGATTGCCTGCCGGTAGGGTGTCACCGATTTCCATCCTGTTCTCCTGTCGCAATGGCCGTCCATGTCGCGGCGACGATCTGCCGCACCTCGTCCAGCCGGGCAAGCGCCGCCGTCCAGTCGGGACTGCCGAGCGCAGCGGCGAGGATCGGCTGCGTCGCCGCCGACGGCACCTGCCCATCGGGCGCTACCAGGCGCATGGCGACGAGCAGGCGCGTCAGAAAATCATGGGCCGCGCGAAGCGTGGCGGGCAATAGCCCCTCCTCCGCCAGCATGTCGATCGCCTCGCCAAGCTGCGGAACAAGGCCGCGGCCGGTCGACAATTGCGTGACATGGACCGCGAATTCGAGGTCGACCAGACCGCCGGGTGCCAGCTTCGCATCGAGCGGCCCCGACGGCGGCTTGTGTCGCGCCATGTCGGCACGCATCGCCGTCGCCTCCGCCGCGACATCCCGCGGCGGACGGTCGCCACCGAGCACACGCGCGATGATCGCCGCCGCCTGTGCTTGCCCCTCGCCCGACCCGACGATCGGCCGCGCCCGGGCAAGCGCCATATGCTCCCACGTCCACGCATCCTCGCGCTGATAGCGTTCGAACCCGGCGAGCGAGACGACCAAAGGCCCCTGTGCGCCGGAGGGACGCAGGCGGGTATCGACCTCGTATAGCGGCCCGGACGCCGTCTGTACCGACAGCGCCGCGGTCAACCGCTGGGCCAGGCGATTGTAATAGAGGACCGCGCCCAACGGTTTCGGCCCATCCGATTCCGCCGCGAAATCGCCGGTGAAGCAGTAGATGAGGTCGAGATCCGAGGCATGGGTCAGCGCCCCGCCGCCCAGCCGTCCCAGCGCCAGAACGATCAACTCGCTGCCGGCGACCCGACCATGGCGCTGGGCGAATTCTTCGACGGTAGCGTCGGCGAGCACCCGGACCGCCGCCTCCGCCACGCGGGCATATCCCGCCGCCACGTCCAGCGGATCGCCGGTTCCGGCAACGACCTGCACCCCCAGCATGAAACGCTTCTCGTTGACGACATCGCGCACATGGTCGAGCAATCGCTCATAGCCGTCCTCGACGCGCGCCAGCATCTCCGCCGCCAGGACATCGACGCCGCCCACCGGTTCCAGCGCGCGCGCGTCGATCAACGCATCGAGCAGCACCGCCCGGCGGGCCAGCGCCTCGGCGAGCGTCGGCGCATGGCACAGGATGGTGCTGAGCAGCCGGGCCAGCGCCGGCTGCGCCTCCAGCAGGCGGAACAGGTTGATGGCGCTCGGCAGGCGCGCCAGCATCGCGTCGAGCCGGAGCAGCGCCGCGTGCGGATCGGACGCCGTGGCGAGGCCGGCGACCAGACCGGGAAGGCTGTCCTCCAGCGCCGCCCGGGCCGCCGGACTGCGCAACGCCGGATAGGCCCCGCCCCGCCAGTCGGCGATCCGGCGCGCGCCCTGATCCCCCGATGCGAAGCCCAGCGCCTCCAGCCGTTCGGCCAAAGACTGCGGATCGGCCGGCAGCCGCTCGGTCGTCGCGCCGTCCAGCCGGTCGTAGATCGCCCCCACCGCCGCAACATGCGGCGCGAGCAGGTCGAGCAGTGCGCCGCCATCCGCCACGCCGTGCAGCCGTGCGACCCGGTCCAGCGCCTCTCGCTGGTTGGGCAGGCTATGCGTTTGCCGGTCGTCGACCATCTGCAACCGGTGTTCGATGGTGCGGAACAGCGTATAGGCGGCGTCCATCGTCGTCGCCTCGTCCGGCGTGATCCGGCCGCCCGCCGCCAACGCGGACAGCGCGTCGCGCGTCGGCGGCGCCCGCAGCCCCGGATCGCGACCACCATGAACCAGCTGATGCACCTGCGCGAAAAATTCGACTTCGCGAATGCCGCCCCGCCCGCGCTTCAGATCATAGCCGGGTCCGAACGCCTGCCCCTGCGCATAATGTTCGCGGATACGGCGCGTAATCTCGCGGATTTCGCCGATCGCGCCATAGTCGAGCGCGCGGCGCCAGACGAACGGCCGGATCGCGTCGAGGAAGCGGTTGCCGAGCGCGATGTCCCCGGCAACGGCCCGCGCCCGAATGAACGCCGCGCGTTCCCATGGCAGGGCGGCGGACTCGTAATAGGACACGGCGGCGTCGATCGGCAGCGCGATCGGCGTGGCCTCCGGCGACGGACGCAGCCGCAGGTCGACCCGCAAGACATAACCGTCTCCGTCGCGCGCCTGCAGCAGTTCGACGGCACGCTTGGCGATCCGCACCGCCGCTTCGGCCGGGGAATCCTTTTCCCGCCGGGGCAGCATCGCCGGATCGTACAACAGGATCGGATCGATATCGGACGAATAGTTGAGTTCGTGGCTGCCCTGTTTGCCCAGCGCGATCGCCGCAAAGCCGACCGGTTCGGCGCCCGGCGTCCGTTCCTCGATCGCCTGAAGGATCGCGCGGTGCAATGCCCGGTCGGCAAAGTCGCTGAGCGTCCGCGTGACCCGCGTCAGGTCATAGGCGCCGGACAGGTCGGCCAGCGCCACCACCAAAGCGACCCGCCGCCGCTCGATCCGTAACTGCTGTGCCAGTGGCCGGTCGGGTTCGGTGGCCACCGCCGCGAGTATATCGACATCGAACCCGTCGATGCGGGACAGAAAATCCGCCTCGCGATCGATCAGCGTGGACAGGAACGGAGAGCCGGCACGCACGCGCGCCAGCAGGTCGGGCGAAAACTGCATCACTTCCCTCGGCGATCGACGCGACGGACTGCGATACCTATCGGCTAAAAGGATGAAACGAAACGCCTATGCGGTCGTTGGAAACACATGGCACCGCATATCCCCTTGTCCGGTAAACGGCCCTTTGCGGGGCAGGTCGTGCGCCCGCCCAGCCCGACCGACGGCGTGGGCCGCGCGCTGCGCCATGTCTATGGACAGGAAGCGGCCTTGCCGTGCGACTGGGAACGATATCTCCGGTCGCTGGACGATCTGTCCGAACAATAAGCGACCTCAGCGCTCGCGGCTGAGGTCGTCAACTTCACCCATGATCGTATCGAGCACGGTCTGACCACCATTGTCGGGCTGATCGGCCCGCGACGGTAGCTTGCCCTCGGACATCAATGCTTCGAGCGCGACGCGACCGCGAGCAACGCGGCTCTTGATCGTGCCGACCGCGACATTGCAGATTTCGGCCGCTTCCTCATAGGCGAAGCCGCCCGCGCCGACGAGGATCAGCGCCTCGCGCTGCGGCTGCGGCAAATGCAGCAACGCGCGCTGCATATCGGCCAATTCGACATGCCGGTCCTGGCTGGCCGGGGCCGCCAGAATCCGGTCGGCGACCAGGTCGTCCCACTCGCCCTTGAACCGCGCCCGGCGCATTTGCGACAGGTACAGGTTGCGCAGGATGATGAAGGTCCATGCCCGCATATTGGTACCGGCCTGGAAACGCTGCCGCGCGGCCCATGCCTTCAGCAGGGTTTCCTGCACGAGGTCGTCGGCCAGATCGCGGCTGCCTGACAGCGACCTGCCAAAGGCGCGCAGATGCGGGATGACCTGCGCCAACTGCTTCTTGAACTCAGGATCCGGCAGCGCGACGTGCTCCCGCACCTCGCCTTCCACGTCCTCGTTGATGTCGGATTCAGTCATTCTTATCCGTTCGATACGCAGTCGGCCCGACAGGGGGCGGACCCGAACATAGGGTTGCCGTTGGTCGATTGCCAGCCATGGCGCGTCGGCGGACCGACGCGCACCGATCAGGCTCAGGTCAGCAGGATATAGGCCATTACGGCGATTGCCGCGACCAGCGACACCATCAGTACATAACGGGTGACCCCGGGAGTTGCGCCAGCACGCGCCTCTGTGGCGCTGACATGGATGCGTTCGTTATCGTCTGCCATCGTCTATCAACCCCCGAAGTTCGTTTTGGGTCCGTACCGTTATGCCGCAGCCTCCGGCACCGTCGCTTCGTCGAAGAACAGCGCCTGGCTGATCGCCGCCTTGACGGTCGAACGCTGGAACGGCTTGGTGATCAGGAAGGTCGGTTCGGGCCGCTCGCCGGTCAGCAGGCGTTCCGGGAACGCGGTGATGAAGATCACCGGCACGTTGAATTCCGACAGGATGTCCTTGACCGCATCGATACCCGAGCTGTCATCGGCCAACTGGATGTCGGCGAGCACCAGCCCCGGACGATCCTGCATCGCCAGTGCCACCGCTTCGTCGCGGGTCACCGCCACCCCGGTCACGTCATGGCCCAGATCGCGAACGATCTGTTCGAGGTCCATCGCGATCAGCGGTTCGTCCTCGATGATCATCACGCGCGAACGGGTCTGCTGCTCGATCTCGCGCAGCGCCTCTGCCACCAGTTCCTCGACTTCGTCCGGGCTGGCCTCGATCAGATACGCGGCATCCTCGGTCGTGAAGCCTTCCATCGCGGTCAGCAGCAGCGCCTGGCGCGACAGTGGCGCGATGCGCGACAGGCGGGCCTGGGCGATCGCCTCGCTCTCGGTGCCCGATGCGCTGGCCGCGCCGAATGCCTCGGGCTGCGACGAAGCCCAGATCGCCTGGAAGGTACGATACAGCCCAAGCCGGGGATCGACGTCGCGCGGAAATTCTTCCGGCGCGGCCACGATCGCCTCGAGCGTCGCACGGACATACTGATCGCCCTCGGTCTGGCTGCCGGTAAGCGCCCGGGCGTAGCGCCGGAGGAAGGGAAGGTGCGGCGCAAGCTGCTGTCCGAGCGACATGGTCAGGTAATTCTCCTTCGGTGCGACCCCGGCCAACCGGTGTCACGAATCTTCAATTCCACGAAACGGCAAGGAGAAGACGCCTCCCCCGAGTTCGCGTCAGGTCATGGAACCAACGAGCGCGTCTTTAGTTTCATGTGCGCTCGCCGCGCTGTCGCAGGGTCGCCTTGCAGTCACCGGCATATTGTTTCTAGGTTCGTACCGGCGGATATGGTCCGGGTATCGGGGGAAGGCATTGCTTCGTGAAGGATGGTGAACAGGCGGCCCGGCAGTCGAGCGGAAAGAAAGCGGTGACGCCTTCATCGGACAAGAAGGATTCGTCCAGCCTCGGCAATGCCCTGCGTGCCGTTTATCAGGACGCGGCGGGGGAAGCCGTTCCCGATGAGATGCTCGACTTGCTCAGCAAGTTGAAATAGCTCGCAGGATGTGACGACGTCCCCCACCGGCAGGCGCAAGCCGCCAAGCCCCGCTGCCGCGCTACGCCGTGCTCCGACCGGCGCCAAGATGATGCTGATCCTCAGCGCAGCGCTGTTGCCGCTTGCGATGATCGCGCTGTTCGCCACGCTGCAAACGTCCCGTATCGCCGATGTCGATCTGCGCGCCCGGCTGCGCGTGGCGGCGACCGAGGCTTCGCGCGCGCTGGCGATCGAACTGGTCGGCGACATGACCGCGCTTCGCGTCGCGATGACCGCCATGTCGACCGACCCGGCCAATTCGCCCAGCTGCGCGCGCGTCGAGGGCGTGTTCGCGCAGCAGGCATCGGTCGGCGCACGCTTCGGCATCTATTCGGCCGACGGGCGGCTGGTTTGCGGTACCGCCATCCCCGTGCGGATGGCCGGCGCCCCCGATGCCGGCGGTGTTCGCGCGCAGGTCGTCGCCGATGGCGGGCTGGTGCTCGATATCCGCGGTATCAGTTCGGCGCGCGCCGTCGCATTCTTCCCGGTAACCATGCTCCGCGAGCTGGCGCAGCCCAGCGGCTTCGCGACCCCGTTCGAAGGGGGGTTGCTGCACGGCAAGGAAGCCGAACTCCTCCTGTCGCAATTGCCCGAACAAGGCGGGCTGGACCGGCTCGAACGGGTCGATATTCCGCTGGGCATCGACGACCTCGTCTTCACCATGGCGGTCCGGCGCGCGCCCTTTACCTCCTCCGCGATCGTGGCGATGCTGCTGCCGCTGGTAATGTGGGTTGCGGCGACCGGGATCGGCTGGTTCGTCGTTGACCGCCTGCTGATCCGGCCACTCCGACGGCTACGCGACGATATCGAACGCTATCGCCCCGGCCATCCCATGGCAGATGTCAATCTCGGCGCCATTCCCGCGCAGGAGATCGCCGATCTGGGCGAAACCTTCCAGGAGCTGACCCACACCGTCGAACGCCACGAACAATCGATGGCGGACGGGCTGGTCCGACAGACCAAGCTCACCCGCGAAGTCCATCATCGCGTGAAGAACAACCTGCAGGTCATTGCGAGCCTGATCAATTTCCACGCCCGCAGCGCCCATGGCGCGGCGGCGACCGACGCCTATGCCACCATCCAGCGGCGGGTGGACGCGCTGGCCGTCGTGCACCGGCACCATTATGCCGAGATGGAGGAAAATCGCGGACTGGAGCTGAAGTCCGTGATCGGCGAACTGGCGTCGAACATCCGCGCGACCGCGTCCGGATCGGCGAGCAAGCTCGGCATCACGCTGAACGTCGAACCGGTGCTGGTGACGCAGGACGTCGCCGTCGCGGTATCGTTCCTGCTGACCGAGTTGATCGAGCTTGCCGTGTCGGTGAACCCGAATGCGCAGATCGGCATTTCGCTGCGCCACACCGCCGACACCGAAACCGCCATCCTGCGCGCGACTTCCCCCGCGTTGGTCGAGGGCGAAGAGCTGGAGGCGCTGGTCGCGAGCCGCTATGGCCGGATCATCCTCGGCCTGTCGCGCCAGCTACGCGCGCCGCTGCATCATGATCCGCTGACAGGCGCCTACGAAATCGTCATCTCCGCCCGGGCCGCTTAGCGCAGGCCCAGCAGCTTGTGCGTCTGAAGCGACAGGCGCCATTTGGGACGCGCCATCGCAAAGTCGACGGCGGCTTCGCGATGTGCGGCCTCCATTCCGATCGCATCCATCGGCTGCACCAGATGGTGCGCAAAATCCCATTGCTCGACCGCGTCGACATCGATGCCGTTCTGCGGCCAGACCAGCTTCAACTCGTCGCCGCGCCGCTGCACGACCTCGCTGCCGGCCTTGGGGCTGATGCAGACCCAGTCGATACCCGGATGCGCGGCGATCGTGCCGTTGCTTTCGATCGCGATCATGAACCCCGCGTCGTGCAGCGCCGCGACCAGCGCGTCGTCGATCTGGAGCATCGGCTCGCCGCCGGTCAGCACGACGAAGCGCCGCATCCGGTCACCGCCCCATTGACGCTCGACCGCAGCCACCATCGCGCTGGCATCGACGAACTTTCCGCCGCCGATCCCGTCGGTTCCGACAAAGTCGGTGTCGCAGAACTGGCAGATAGCGGTCGCACGATCCGCCTCGCGTCCGGTCCACAAATTGCACCCGGCGAAGCGGACGAACACCGCGCGACGCCCGGCATGAACCCCTTCCCCTTGCAGGGTCAGGAACATTTCCTTGACCGAATAGGTCATCGGCCGGTGTCGGGCTGTTCCGCATAGCGGGTCGGGTCGGGCAGCCCCGCCTCGACGAAACCACGCGCGCGCAGGCGGCAGCTGTCGCACTTGCCGCAATGCAGTTCGCCGACCGGATCGTAGCAGGACCAGCTCATGCCGGCATCGATGCCCAACCGCTTCGCCTCGCGGGCGATGTCGGCCTTGGTCATGTGCTGCAACGGCGCATGGATGCGGAAGCGCGATCCTTCGACCCCGGCGCGGGTCGCCAGTTCGGCCAGCCCTTCGAAGCCGGCGATGAATTCCGGGCGGCAATCGGGATAGCCCGAATAATCGAGCGCGTTGACGCCGATCCACAGATCGCGCGCACCCGCCGCCTCCGCCCAACCGAGCGCCAGGCTGAGGAATATCGTGTTACGCGCCGGGACATAAGTAACCGGAATCACATCCTCCTCGACCCCGTCCTTCGGAACGGCGATCGACGCATCGGTCAGCGCCGACCCGCCAAAGGCCGACAGGTCGAGCGGCAGGACGACATGGCGTTCCGCACCCAGCGCCTTCGCGATCCGCCGCGCGGCCGCCAGTTCCACCAGATGCCGCTGGTTGTAATCGATCGACAGCGCCAGCAGCCGGTGTCCGGCCTCGCGGGCCAGCGCAGCCGACACCATCGAGTCCAGTCCACCCGACACCAGCACCACGCTGAGGGGAGTATTCGTCATGCTGCGCCTGCTAAGACTTTCGGGGGATCAGGGCAACCGCCCGACAAGAAACGGGCCGCGCGGTGGCGGCCCGGAGGAGGTTCATGCTTAGGGATCACATGCATGCCCGTAAGGACATGCATTCTCCCTACACCCTGCCGGCTAAACATGCGCTTAACGGCCGCGGGCGGCACAGGTCCCGACGCGACGCGCCTCGAACGCATCGGCAAAGGGCATGCCGTCGACAATCCCTTCGCTCTCGATCCGTAGTGCGCGCGGCGTGTCGACATGGATGGTCGTGCGGACATGCCCCGCCCCCGGACAGGTGTAATGCACCGTCGCGATACGCGGCGTATCTTCGATCACGAACCGGCTGCACTGCGCGGCACGGAGCCGCAGCCGGAACAGGACGGCGGTGTCGGCCACGCAACTCTCGCGCGCCGCCTCTGCGGAGCCGGGGCTGCGGAGCGACCAGTTGCCCGGCGCGACGGACCGCATCGCCTGCAAGGTGGGCGCGGCGGCCGGTTGCGCTACGGCCGCCGAGGCAAAGCCCAGCGCCGCCGCCACCCCCCAACGTATCGTCAATCCCCCCATGCCCAATCCCCCCCTCGATCGCGTCAGGCGGCTATATCGGCCAGCGCGAGCGGAAATTTCGTCGCGCAAAAGGCGCAATCGACGGTGATGACCCCCTGCTCGTCCGCCATCGCCACGCGCTCCTCGGCCGGGAAGCGCGAGATCACGCCCGCAATATAGTCGCGGTCGCACCGGCAGCCGCGCGACAGCGCGGTGCTGGCGAGCACGCGCACCTCACGCTCCTCGTTGAACAGGCGCCACACCAGCGTTTCCAGCGGCAGCATCGGATCGGCCAGTTCGTCGGCGCCCATCGTCGCGCCGAGCGCTTCGACATGATGCCATTCGGGATGGTCGAGCCGGGTATGCAGCCGCTCGCGCCCCTCTTCTCCCTCCGGCAGATGCTGGAGGAAGATGCCGCCAGCGATCCGCTGGCCGTTATCGTCGACGCCGATGCCCAGCCGGACCAGCGACGGAATCTGTTCGGACTGGAGGAAGTAGCTTTCCGCCGCCTGCGCGATCGATTCACCATCCAGCGGCACGATGCCCTGATAGCGCTCGCCCGACGTCACCTGATCGAAGGTGATCGCCAGATAGCCTTGCCCGAACAGCGCGAACAATGACGGGTCCTCGCCCAGTTCGGCCAGCCGGTCGGCATCGAAATCGACATAGCCGCGCAGCTCGCCATTCTTGTAGTCGCAAACCATCAGGCGGATGATCCCGCCCTGCGTCTGTGCCTGCAGCGTCAACTGCCCTTCGGCTTCCTTCAGCGTCGACCCGAGCAACGCGGTCAGCGCCAGCGACTCGGCCAGCAGCTTTTCGATCGGTGCGGGATAGGCATGGGCGGCGAGGATCGACTGGGCGACCGGCCCCAGCCGCACGACACGGCCGCGCGCGTGATGGTCGGGAAGGGTGAACCCGATCGCACGGTCGAGGTCGGGAAGGCGGACGGTATCGGACAAACGAAAGCTCCTCTTGCCCGGCCAGCCGGGCAAACTGTGATCGATCACTCACATGGTATTGCGCGTGGCATTTCGCAAGCGCTTTGACGTCGCCGGCCTTCGCACCTGCAAAAAGCCGGACGGCCCGCGTCCCAACGCGGAACGCGGACCGCCCGGCCACGGCACGGGTCGTCAGGGTCCGGTCAGCCGACCAGACCGAAACACCAGCGCAGGATCGCCTTCTGGGCGTGGAGACGGTTCTCCGCTTCCGGCCAGATCAGCGACTGCGGACCGTCGATGACGTCCGGCGTCACTTCCTCGCCGCGATGCGCTGGCAAGCAGTGGAGGAACACCGCATCCGACTTGGCATGTGCCATCAATTTCGCGTCGACCTGATAGGGCGCCATGGCAGCGAGCTTCTGCTCGGCATGCGCCTGCCCCATCGAAATCCACGTGTCGGTGACGATCACATCGGCATCGCGCACCGCCGCGACGGGGTCGCGGGTGATGGTCGCGCGACCGCCGGCCGCCTCGATCACGTCCGGTGCCGGATCATAGCCTTCCGGACAGGCGGCAACGACGTCGAAGCCCATCAGCGCGCCCGCCTCGACGATCGAATGCAGCACGTTGTTGCCATCGCCCAGCCACGCCCATTTCAGACCGGGCAGCGCCTTGCCCGTCTCGATCACGGTCAGCAGGTCGGCGACGATCTGGCAGGGATGCGAATGATCGGTCAGGCCGTTGATGACCGGCACCGATGCGTAGCGGGTCATCTCGTCCAGCTTGGCCGGATCGTCGGTGCGCACCATGATCGCATCGCAATAGCCCGACAGGACCCGCGCGGTATCGGCGACGGTCTCGCCGCGCCCGAGCTGGGTGGTACCGGCATCGAGTACCAGCGCCGATCCACCCAACTGGCGCATCGCCATGTCGAACGACACCCGGGTTCGGGTCGAAGACTTTTCGAACACGCAGGCCAGCGTGTGCCCGGCCAGCGACGCATCGGCATCGGCGCGGCCCTTCGGCCAGCCCTTGCGCGCGGCCTTGGCGTCGAGCGCGTCGTTGAGGATCGCGGCAATGCCATCGGCACCGGCCGAGGCGAGATCGAGGAAATGGCGCATCACCACTCGCTTTCTGGCGGTCGTACCCGCAGGGTTTTCACACGTCCCTCTGGCACGAAATAGTCGTTTGGAAGGCCCGGATAGCGAAACCGAAGCAACCCGCAGCCTACATGTTCGATCTCAGAAATTTCGGCAGTATTGATGCTTTCCGTTTCCAACTCGACAAGTCGGTTTCGTTGCAACGCATCGTTGGCCGCTGAAACGATCTGATCGGCGAGCATAGCCATATCAATCGTCGGCGACCGGCACATACACCCGTGCCGCAGCCGACAGCTTCTCCACCGCTTCCGCGATATGGCTTTCGTCGATCACCAGCGGCGGCAGGACGCGGACGACATTGTCGCCGGCGGCCACCGTCAGCAGGTTGTGATGATCGCGCAGATGGGCCACGAAACGGCGGCTGTCCGATTTGAGCTTCAGGCCGAGCATCAGCCCCATGCCGCGAACCTCCTGAAACAGATGGTCGTGGTTCGGGATCATCTGTTCGAGGCTGGAGCGCAGCCGGTCGCCCATCGTCTTCACATGGTCGAAAAAGCCCGGCTCCAGCATCACGTCAAGCACCGCCTGCCCCGCCGCCATCGCCAGCGGGTTGCCGCCATAGGTCGACCCATGGGTGCCGAACACCATGCCCTTGGCCGCTTCGGCCGTGGCCAGGCACGCGCCGAACGGGAAACCGCCGCCGATGCCCTTGGCCGCCGATACGATGTCGGGCGTCACGCCATATTGCTCGTGCGCGAACAGCGTGCCGGTCCGGCCATAGCCGCACTGCACTTCGTCCAGCACCAGCAACAGGCCGCGCTCGTCGCAAGCCTTGCGCAGGCCGCTCAGGAATTCGAGCGTCGCGGTGCGCAGGCCGCCCTCGCCCTGCACCGGTTCGACGAGGAAGCCTGCGGTGTTGTCGTCGACCAGCGCCAGCGCACCTTCGAGATCGTTGAACTCGGCATATTTGAAGCCGGGCAACAGCGGTTCGAATCCGTCGCGCATCTTGGCCTGATTGGTGGCCGAGATCGTGCCGAGGGTACGGCCGTGAAACGCCTGATTGAAGGTAATCAGCGTATGCCGCTGCGGATTGCCGTTGGCGAAATGGAAACGGCGCGCGGTCTTGATCGCGCACTCGACCGCTTCGGCGCCCGAATTGGTGAAGAACACCGTATCGGCAAAGCTGTTGTCGACGATCCGTGCGGCAAGCGCCTCGCCCTGCGGCGAACCGTAGAGGTTGCTGACATGGATCAGCGTCGCGGCCTGTTCTTGGATCGCCTTGGTCAAATGCGGATGGCCATGGCCCAGCGCGTTGACGGCGATGCCGGCGGCGAAGTCGAGATATTGCGTGCCGTCCTCACCATAAAGATAGCAGCCCTCGCCTCGGACCGGACGCACGCCGCACCGTGGATAGACGGGCATGAGCGCGGGGGTCGTCATCGAACTGCTCCTTCATGAGAAATATCGGCGTTCAAAACGCAAAAGGGCAGCCAACCGGGCCGCCCGGAGCGGCGCTGTACCGCCCCTTGGGCCGTCACGTCAATTCTTGAGCTTCCACCCCGACCGCAGCAGCGCGTAGCAGCCGATCGCCATGGCGATGTCGACAGCCAAGATCACCGCCCCGCCCAGCAGCACCGGCGAATCGGCACGTTCGAGGAAGCCGTAGCGGAAGCCCGAGATGATGTAGAAGAACGGGTTGAGATGGCTGATCGACCGGAAGGTCGGCGTCAGCGCCTCGACCGAATAGAAGGTGCCCGACAACAGCGTCAGCGGCCCGATGACGAAATTGGTGATCGCCGCGGCATGGTCGAACTTTTCCGCCCAGATCGAGGTCATGACGCCGGCGAGGGCGAGGAAGGTCGATCCGAACAGCCCGAACCACAGCACCGCGCCCGGATGGCGCGGCATCACATGCACGCCGGGATAGAGCAGCATCGCGCCCCACAGCACCAACCCGACGAGGAACGCGCGCGTCACCGCGCCGCCGACCAGCGCGGCCAGCAATTCCCCGGTCGACAGCGGCGGCATGAGGTAATCGACCACCGTCCCCTGGATCTTGCCGACCAGCAGCGCGAAGCTGGAATTGGCGAAGGCGTTGTTCAGCATCGCCATCGCGATCAGGCCCGGCGCCACGAAATCGGGGAACGGCACGCCCAGCACGGTGCGCCCCGCCCCGCCCATCGCGACCGAAAAGATCACGAGGAACAACAGCGTCGTGACCGCCGGCGCCCAGATGGTCTGAAGCTGCACCTTGAAGAAACGGCGCACCTCCTTGATATAGAGCGTGCGCAGCCCACCCCAGTTCACGTTCCGGATGACCGGCACGCCGGGGTCGGCGATGATGATTTTTGCGCGCGACGGGGATTGTTCCTGCATGGCTGTGTCGCCTAATCGCTGGCGCGCGCGGCGGCAAGGATCATGGTCGTCTGCGCCGATGACGATTTGAAGGACGAAGACGGGCATGAGCTGGACCGAAGAACGCATCGCGACACTGGCCAAGATGTGGGAATCGGGGATGACCGCAAGCCAGATCGCCGAGGAACTGGGCGGGATCAGCCGCAACGCGGTGATCGGCAAGGCGCATCGCCTGGGGCTGCAGTCGCGCCCGTCGCCGGTGAAGTCGAACGATGCGGCCAAGACGGCGGCGCCGGCACCCAAGCCGGCGGCCGCGCCCGAGCCCGCTCCGGTCGTCGCGGCCCCGCCGCCCCCTTCGCCCGCGCCGAAGCCGGCACCCGCCCCTGCGCCGAAGCCCGAACCGGTCGCCGCCGCACCGGTCGAGAACGACCCGTTCACGCCGCTGCCCGAGGAGGATCAGGCCGACGACGTCGAGGACGAAGAGGAAGACGACGCCCCCGCCGCGCCGCGTCGTGCGGAACCGGTGATGCGCTCGGTCGGCCCCGGCGGCTTCCTGCGTCAGAACCCCGGCGAACAGAGCGCGCCGCTGACCCCCGCCCCGCCGCGCCGCCTCGTGCCGGCGCGGCCGAGCGATGCGATCGCCGGCAAGACGACGCTGCTCGACCTGAACGACCGCATCTGCAAATGGCCGATCGGCCATCCGGGCGAGCCGGACTTCCACTTCTGCGGCGAGAAGGTGAATCCGGGCTTCCCCTATTGCGTCGACCATTGCGGCCACGCCTATCAGGCGCAGCTCCCGCGCCGCGACCGTCGCCCGCCGCCGCCGCTGCCCTATGGCGGCCCGCGCGTTCGCTGATACGAAGCGGTGCCGGCCGCAATCAGGCCGACACCGCGCCGTCCGCCCTAGATTCTGATGACAAGAACTTTACCCCTTCGTGCTGAGTAGGGGCTGAGCTTGTCGAAGACCCGTATCGAAGCACTTGGTCAGCAGTCCTTCGATACGCCCCTTCGACAGGCTCAGTGGCTACTCAAGACGAACGGATCAGCCTGAAGTCATCATGCTAGAAGCGGAAGCTCGCGCGAACGCGGGCGCTGTGCCAGTCGAACCGGTCGTCGCTGCGCCGCATATCGGTCCCGTTGGCATTGACCAGCAGAAACGGATTGGTCGCCGGGGCAGTGCCCTGTCCGACCCGCACCGTCGGCGACCGGTCGTTGACGCTGGTGTAGGTGTAGAGCACGCCGATCGAGAAATTGTCCGACACGCGCTGTTCGACACCACCACCCGCGGTGTAGCCCCAGGCGTTGCGCTTGTCGCGATCCTGGGTGAAGCTGTTGGCGGCGTTGCTGGTTTCGAACCCGTGATCGATCCGCGCCAGTGCCGCACCGCCCGTCACATAGGGCAGCGTGTCGCCGAGCGCATAGCCGGCACGCAGGCGCCCCTGCGCATTCCAGTCCATCGTCCGAACGAACGCGTAACGCGCCGGCGTGGTGCTGTACGCGCTCGACGAATCGACGATGTTGCTCTTGCCGAATTCGCCGACCGCACCGACGACGATGTTGCCGAACTGAACGTCGTACCCGACATGGCCGGCATAGCCCAGCCGGTCGCTGTCGCGCTTGCATCCGGTCGGGTTCGGACCGAGCGCCCGGCCGCCGCAGAAGCCACGCGAGAATGCGTCGGCATTGGCGGTGGTCCGCACCGTATCGCCGAACGTCCCGTCGAGGTTCGTATCGAATTCGACCGGCGCATTGCTGTCGCGCCCCTGGAAATCCAGTCCTGCGCTGACCCCGGCATAGCCGCCGTTCCACGTCCGTCCATCCTGCGCTGCGGCAGGTACTGCCGCCATCGCCGCCACCCCGGTCATCACGAACATCGAAAAACGCATATACTATACTCCAACACGCTGTACGCCCCTGCCGAACGGTCGACCGGTGCGGTCGCTCCCGCAACGCAGCGTAACATTTCGTTGCCGGCATCCGACGTTGCGCGCGACATCCGGCGCGCTTGGCGGATAGTCCCGTTTCGTTCTATAGATCGGCGATGGCCGAAAATCTGTTCGAAGCGAACACTCCCACTCCGCCCGCCTATGACGCTTCCTCGATCGAGGTGCTGGAGGGGCTGGAGCCGGTACGGCGGCGGCCGGGCATGTATATCGGCGGCACCGACGAACGCGCGTTGCACCATCTGGCCGCCGAAGTCCTCGACAATGCGATGGACGAGGCGGTCGCGGGCCACGCGACACGGATCGAGGTGCAGCTGGACATCGGCAACCGCCTGACCATCATCGACAATGGCCGCGGCATTCCGGTCGACCCGCACCCGAAATTCCCCGACAAGTCGGCGCTGGAGGTCATCCTCTCGACGCTGCACTCGGGCGGCAAGTTCGCGGGCAAGGCCTATGCGACGTCGGGCGGTTTGCACGGGGTCGGCATCTCGGTCGTCAACGCCCTGTCGGTCGACACGGTGGTCGAGGTTGCGCGCGATCGCCAGCTCTATCGCCAGCGTTTCTCGCAGGGGCAGACGCTGGGAGCGCTCGAACATGTCGGCGCGGCACCCAACCGGCGCGGGACGTTGGTCGCCTTCACCCCCGACGCCGAAATCTTCGCCGACCTCCAGTTCAAGCCCGCGCGCCTGCACAAGCTGGTGCGCTCCAAGGCCTATCTGTTCGCCGGCGTCGAAATTCGCTGGAAATGCGCGCCCGAACTGGTCGCCGGCACCGACGTGCCTGCCGAGGCAGTGTTCCAGTTTCCCGGCGGCCTCGCGGACCATCTGCGCGAACAGATTGGCGGCCGCGAATGCGCTACCGCCGATTTCTTCACTGGGCAGCAGGATTTTCCGGGTGAGGCCGGCCGCGTCGAATGGGCGGTCGCATGGCCGCTATGGAGCGACGGCAGCTACAGCTATTATTGCAACACCATCCCGACACCCGATGGCGGCACCCATGAACAGGGGCTGCGGCAGGCGCTGGTCCGGGGCCTGCGCGGCTTTGCCGATCTGGTCGGGAACAAGCGTGCCAAGGACATGACCGCCGACGACGTGACGGTCGGTTGCGAACTCATGCTCTCGGTCTTCATCCGCGATCCGCAGTTCCAGAGCCAGACCAAGGACCGGCTGACCAGCGTCGAGGCCGCCAGCCTCGTCGAAAAGGCGGTGCGCGACCATTTCGACCATTTCCTCAGCCACAATATGGACCGGGGCAAGGCGCTGCTCGGCCTCGTCCTCGACCGGATGGACGAACGCCTCCGCCGCAAGGCCGAGCGCGAGGTCAAGCGCAAGACCGCCACCTCGTCGCGCAAGCTGCGCCTGCCGGGCAAGCTGACCGACTGCGCGTCCGACGATCCGGCCGGCACCGAACTCTTCATCGTCGAGGGCGATTCGGCGGGCGGTTCGGCCAAGCAGGCGCGCGACCGCAAGAGCCAGGCGATCCTGCCGATCCGTGGCAAGATCCTGAACGTCGCCTCCGCGACCAGTGCCAAGATCCTCGCCAATCAGGAGATCGCCGACCTGATCCTCGCCATGGGCTGCGGCACCCGCAAGGACTGCCAGCCCGACGCGCTGCGCTACGAACGCATCGTCATCATGACCGACGCCGATGTCGACGGCGCCCATATCGCGACGTTGCTGATGACCTTCTTCTTTCAGGAGATGCCGGAAATCGTCCGGCGCGGGCATCTGTATCTGGCGCAGCCGCCGCTGTATCGCCTGACGGTCGGTGCAAAGTCGCTCTACGCCCGTGACGATGCCCATCGCGCCGAACTGGAACGCACCGCGTTCCGGGGCAAGAAGGTCGAGGTCGCCCGGTTCAAGGGGCTGGGCGAGATGAACCCGGGCCAGCTGCGCGAGACGACGATGGACCCGGCCACCCGCAGCATGATCCGCATCACCCTGCCGCAGGAATATGAGGAGCGCGCCGCGGTGAAGGATCTGGTCGACCGCCTGATGGGCACGAATCCGGCGCACCGATTTGCGTTCATTCAGGAGAATGCGGCGCGATTGGATGACGAGGTCATCGACGCCTGATCATCTGCCGCCCGCCCCGACATGATCTTCCCGAACGATCGGGGGATACGGGGCTGGTGGTTGGAGGTGCTCTGTGGAGGGTAAGCGAAACGCCTCACGCCGACGGCCCCGGGCGCAGCGGCTGACACATTCGCCGTCTTACCCCGGACGGCACAGCAAAGAGGCGAGCAACTCGCGCGCTGGAACTGGCCGCGTCGCGATAGAGGTGGGAGCCGGACGACCCGCTGCGAAATCGTTGCGGCTGCTTCCTTCCGGACCTGACCGGGTTGGCGACGGCATCGTCCGCCCGACTCCCGAGCGCCATATGGGCGAAGCGGGGGCCGGGCGCAAGAGGATCAGTTACGGGCGGGCAATCGCGAATAGGGGACGAAATCGCCCAGCGCGATCGAACCGTTCATCATGCGCGAACCGCGGTCGACCAGATTGACGATATCGATCCGGCACAGCTGCGTGCCGATCGTGCGCGTGACGAGGATGTCGTCGCGGTCCAGCGTGGCACCACCCGATGGCCGGTTCACGAACAGCGTGCCGTTGTTCATCCGGTACACGATGGCCGTGTTCGGCACGATCTCGCTGGAACGGATATCGCGCAGGTTGATGCAGTCCACCGACTTGCCCGCATCGCGGCGTTCGGTGATGCGCGACAGGGCCGCCTCCCCCGCGGCATTGTCACGATCGCGGGCGGCCAGCGGGGTCGCGGTGGCAGCGACCAGAGCAATCGACAAGACACTGAAAAGACGCATGATCGTCATCCCGATTGGAGCAATATATGGTCCATAGCATGTCCGGGATGAACCGACACTGACGCGGACCGTTCCGTCCGCGTCCTTGTGCCCCTTGGCCTACAGCCCCGCGGCAGCCTCGATGATCGGCACGAACTTTTCGGCGGTCAGGCTCGCCCCGCCGACCAGCGCGCCATCGACATCGTCGATCGACAGGATCGCGGCGGCATTGGCACCGGTGACCGACCCGCCGTACAGGATGCGGATGCCGTCGGCGGCATCGCCGACCATCTGGCGCAGTTTGGCGCGGGCGATGGCGTGGACCTGCGCGATCTCGTCGGGCGACGGCGTCCGTCCGGTCCCGATCGCCCAACGCGGTTCATAGGCGAGCGTGAACCAGTCGCCGCTGGCCCCCTCCGGCACCGACTTTTCGATCTGTGCCTGCACGACGCGTTCGGCGCGGCCGGCATCGCGTTCCGCCTCGGTCTCGCCGCAGCACAGGATGACGTTCAGCCCGTGGCGGCGCGCCGCTGCCGCCTTGGCCCAGGCGTCGTGGCTCGTTTCGTTCTGATCGGCGCGGCGTTCGCTATGGCCGACGATCACGATGGTCGCGCCGGATTCGACCAGCATCTCGGCCGATACGCATCCGGTATGCGCACCGCGATCATTGGCATGGACGTCCTGCCCGCCGATCTGCACCGCCTTCGCGATCTCCGACGCCGGATGGACCAATGTCGTCGGCACGCATAGAGCAACATCGACGCCCGGGGCATCGGCCGCCGCCGCATCGATCGCGGCAATCTCGGCCAGCTGCCCACGGAGACCATGCATCTTCCAATTGCCGGCCACCAGCTTGCGACGACTCATACCCATTGCTCCCAGAGCGTTTTACATGTTCTACAGCCGATAGCGCATGTGGCGTTCCGCGCAACCTTGAAGCGGGCGCAGCCGCCTTCTAAAGCGGCATCCTTTCATTCCTTTCGATCGGTTGCACGGATGCTCGGTTTCTTCAGGCGCATGACCAAGTCGAAGGTCGGCATCTTTGTCGGCCTGCTGTTGCTGGCGGTCATCGCCATCGGCTTCGCCATGGCCGATCTCAACGGCCTGCGCCCGTCGTCGCTGGGCGGCAGCGGCGCGACCGTCGCGACGGTCGGCGACGACAACATCACCGACACCGCGCTCACCGAACGCATTCGTGGCGACGTGCAGCAGGCCGCGCAGCGCCAGCCCGGGCTGGACACCGCCAGCTACATCGCGAGCGGCGGGTTCGAAGGGTCGCTCAACCGCGCCATTTCCGACGCGGCGCTGCGCCAGTTCGCGCAGGATCACGGGCTGGTCGTGTCCGACCGCTATGTCGATGGCCAGATCGCCAGCCTGCCGGCGTTTCAGGGGCTGGACGGCAAGTTCGACCAGCGGACCTTCGAACAGGCGCTGGCTCGTGCGCGCATCACGCCGCAGCAGTTGCGTGACGATATTCGCCGCGCGACGCTCACTCGCCTGATGCTCGCCCGGACGCTGGAAAGCAGCTACATGCCGCAGCAGTTGGCGCTGCCCTATGCGTCGCTCGCCAAGGAAGCGCGCAGCGGACAGGTCGCGATCGTCCCCACCGCCGCCTTCCCCGCCCCGGCTGCGCCAACCGATCAGCAGCTGCAGGCCTATTACACCGCCAACCGCGCACGCTACACGATCCCCGAACGGCGCGTGATCCGCTACGCGATCGTCACCCCGGCCAGCGTCACCGCGCAAGCGACGCCGACCGATGCCGAGGTGCAGGCCGCCTATCGCGCCAACGCCGCGCGCTTCGCCGCATCGCAGACGCGCAGCGTGTCGCAGGTCGTCGTCGCCGACCAGGCCGCCGCGAACCGGCTGGCCCAGGCGGTCCGCGGCGGACAGGCGCTGAACGCCGCCGCCAGCGCGATCGGCCTCGAAGCGACCGACTTCGCCGGACAGACCAAGGGTCAGCTGGCAGCCAAGACCTCGCCCGCCGTCGCCAATGCCGCGTTCGGTGCGCAGCAGGGCGCCGTCGTCGGCCCGGTCCAATCGCCGCTCGGCTTCGTCGTGTTGAAGGTCGATGCCATCACGCAGGTTCCGGGCAAGACGCTGGAACAGGCCCGGCCCGAACTGGTCGCCGAACTGAGCAAGGCCAAGGGCGCGACAGCGCTGGGCGCGATCCAGGAAAAGATCGACGGCGGCATCACCGATGGCGCGACGTTCGACGAGATCGTGAAGGATGCCAATCTGTCGGCACAGGCGACCGCGCCGGTGACCGCGCAGGGCGTCGATCCGCTGAAGCCGGCCCAGCCCGATCCGGCACTTCCGCCGATCATCGAGGCGGGGTTCGCCGCCGAGACGGGCGATGCGCCGCAGATCGTGCAGACCGCCGCCGATGGCACCTTCGCGCTCGTATCGACCGGCGACGTGACCCGCGCCGCGCCGCGTCCGCTGGCCGAAATCCGCGAGCAGGTAATCGGCCAGTACCGGCAGGATCAGGCGCTGAAGGCGGCGCGCGCCGTCGCACAGCAGATCCTGACCAAGGTCAATGGCGGGATGCCGCTCGGCACCGCCGTCGCCCAGTCGGGCACGCGCCTGCCGGCGCCGCGCCCGGTCAACGCCTCGCGCGCGCAGCTGTCGCAAATGGGTCCGCAGGTTCCCGCCGCGCTGCAGCTGATGTTCTCGATGGCGCCGAAAAAGGCCCGGCTGACCGCCGCGCCCAATGGCGAAGGCTGGCTGATCGTCTATCTCGACGGCATCGAGCGCGGTGACGCGACCAATGACAAGGCGGCGATCACCGGCGTCGGGCGCGAACTCGGCCGGCTGGGCGGCAATGAATATGCCGAACAGTTCGTCGAGGCGGTCCGTCGGCAGATCGGCGTGAAGCGCAACGAACAGACGATCAACCGCGTCCGCAACGAGCTGGTCGGCGGAGCCACCCCCGCACCCGCACAATGAACGGCGTCGAGGGGGTAGACGCCGCCCGCGCCGCGCTGGCCGAGGGTCAGCCGGCGCTGCTGTGGACCACGCGGGTGGCGGATACGGAGACGCCGGTGGCCGCCGCGCTCAAGCTTATTCAGCCGGGGCGTGGCGACTTCCTGCTGGAATCGGTCGAGGGCGGCTCGGTGCGCGGGCGCTACAGCCTGCTGGGGTTGGCCCCCGATCTGGTGTTCCGGGCGCAGGGCCATGACGCGGCGATCAATGCGCAGTGGCTGACCGACCGCGATGCCTTCGATCCTTGCGAGGAACCTACCCTGGCCGCGCTGCGGACGCTGGTGGAACAGTGCCGGATGGACGTGCCCGCCGCATTGCCGCGCGCGCTGGCCTGTCTGGTCGGCTATTTCGGTTATGAGACGGTCGGACTGGTCGAGACGCTGCCGCAGGCGGCCGAAGACGCGCTGAACCTGCCCGACATGATGTTCGTGCGACCGACGGTGCTGCTGGTGTTCGACCGGCTGTCGGACACGCTGTTCGTCGTCGCGCCGGTGTGGCCCGGCGCCAGTGTCGAGACGGCGGCAGAGCGGATCGAGGCGACGGCGGCGGCGTTGGACGCGGCAGTCCTGCCGGCGTCGGCGCGCCTCCATGAGGTGCCGGAACTGACGCTGACGCCCACCCTGCCTGCCGGACGCTATGGCGAGATGGTCACGGCGGCGAAGGAATATATCGCGGCGGGCGACATCTTTCAGGTCGTGCTGGCGCAGCGCTTCACCACGCCGTTCCCGCTGGAGCCGTTCGAGCTGTACCGGGCGCTGCGGCGGATCAACCCCTCGCCGTTCCTCTATCATCTCGACCTGCCCGGCTTTGCGCTGACCGGGTCCAGTCCGGAAATCCTGGTGCGGCTGCGCGATGGCGAGGTCACGATCCGGCCGATCGCCGGTACCCGCCCGCGTGGGACCACGGCGGCGGAGGACGAAGCGAACCGGACCAGCCTGCTCGCCGATCCCAAGGAACGCGCCGAGCATCTGATGCTGCTGGACCTCGGCCGCAACGATGTCGGCCGGGTGGCGTCGACCGGCAGCGTGCGGGTGACCGACAGCTACACCGTCGAATTCTACAGCCATGTCATGCACATCGTGTCCAATGTCGTCGGCACGTTGCGCTCTGACGCGGATGCGCTGGACGCGTTGTTCGCCGGGTTTCCGGCCGGCACCGTGTCGGGCGCGCCCAAGGTGCGGGCATGCCAGATCATCGCCGAACTGGAGCGCGAACGGCGTGGCGCCTATGCCGGCGGCGTCGGCTATTTCAGCCCCGACGGGTCGATGGACTCCTGCATCGTGCTGCGGACGGCGGTGGTGAAGGACGGGATGATGCACGTCCAGTCGGGCGCGGGTATCGTCGCCGACAGCGACCCGGCGTATGAACAGCGCGAGTGCGAGGCGAAGGCCAGCGCGCTACTGGCCGCCGCGCGCGAAGCGGTGGCGCAGGCGGGCAAGGTTCGTTTCGGACAATAGCGCGGAAGTTTGCGAAGTTTGCGGTAGGTTCATGTTGCAGCGTTAGGGTGGTTGGCGGCGACATGCGGCCAGGCATTTGAAACCGCATGATTCGTCAAATGGAAGTAGGTGTCACGGACGGGCAGAAGTTGTCACTGCCGTGGCGATGCGCGAGGAAGACCATGGTGCAGATTTGCCGTGCGACGTTGCAGCATCTCGACCGGATCGTTCCGTTGTTCGACGCCTATCGCCAATTCTACGGGCAGGACAGCGACCTGGCCGGTGCGCGGACGTTCCTGACCGAACGGATCGCGCGCGAGGAATCGGTGATCCTGCTGGCCGAAGACGGTTCGGGCTTCACGCAACTTTATCCGTGCTTTTCGTCGGTGCGGATGCGGATGACGCTGATCCTGAACGACCTGTTCGTGGCACCCGAGGCGCGGTGCCGGGGGGTCGGCGAGGCGTTGCTGGACGCGGCGCGTGTCCATGCGCGGTCGGTCGGCGCAGCGCGGATGACGCTGTCGACGGCGGTCGACAACAGCGCCGCCCACGCGCTGTATGTCCGCGCCGGATGGGAACGCGACGCACAGTTCCACACCTATACCATTGCGGTCGATTGAAACGTTCCGCAGGGCGAAGAACGGTGGCAGGCCATGGCTTGCGCGCGCTATAGGAAAGCAGTTTGCGCAAGAAGAAGCGCGACCCCGGTGACGACGGGGTCAGCGGCGCAGCGCGATCCAGCCGAGCCAGAGCCAGCCGACAATCATCGCAAGACCTCCCAATGGGGTGATCGGTCCCAGTACGCCGCGCGGACCGCCCAACGCCATCGCATACAGCGAACCGCCGAACAGCAGTCCGCCCGCGACGAACAGCCAGCCCGGCCCGCGCGCGCCGAGGCTGACCGCCACCAACGCGGCGATGGCGTGAGCGAGCTGATATTGCCCGCCGGTCTTGAACCATTCGACCGCCGGACCGGACGCGCCATGCGCCCCGAACGCACCGGCGGCGACCGCCATGGCACCGGACAGCGCAGCAGCGAGGAGAAGCAGGTTCATCGCAGAAACTCCAGCGTATCGACAACCATTGCCGCGCGCAGCCCCGCGCCTGCGAAACCCAGCCGTTCGCGCAGCGGCCGCCCCTTCATCCCGCGTCGTCCGGCACCGTGCCGGGTGCGGCACTGACGCGGGCATGGGTGAAGATCATGTCGCGCCCCTGCCGCAGGTCGCCGGTCTCGGACTGTTGCGACAACCGCTTGGCGTCGGTCTTGCGGTACAGATCCTCGGTCCGGTCGATCTCGCCATCATCGACTCCGACGCATGCCATCGCGGCACGCGCCATGGTGACGGCGGAATCGAGCACTTCGCGGAACACGCCTTCGACCGGAGCGCCGGCCAGCTTGACGACCGACCGGCGATCATAAGCGCGCACGAAAATGCCGGGATCGGGAAAGGCGTGGTGGATCGCGTCGATCATCTCGGCATCGAACGGATCGCCATCGGTGCAGAACAGCAGCAGTTCGGCGTCCTGCGCCCCGGCGAGGCGCAGCATGTCGATGCGCGTGCCGTCGCCATAATAGACCTTCATGCCGAAGCCGCCGGCGATCTCGATCATCTCGACATCGATGTCGATGACGGTGACGCTGATCCCCTGCGCCAGCAGCATCTGCGCGACCGTCTGCCCGAAGCGGCCATAGCCGACGACGACCGCGCTGGCCCCGTCGTGGCGCGGGCCTTCGGGCGTCCTGCCGTCCTTCTTTTCGGGTTCGGCGCGGAACTTGCGCGTCGCCATCATCAGGAACGGGGTGGTCGCCATCGACAGGGTAACGATCGCGCCGAAGACGCTTGCCGCCTCGGGCGCGATCAGCAACGCATTCTGTGCCTGCGCGAACAGGACGAAGCCGAATTCGCCGCCCTGGCTGAGCAGCAGGCCCAGCGCCAGCGCACTGCGCCACGGCATGCCGAACAACCGGCCGAGACCGAAGATCACCAGCCCCTTGGTCGCGATCAGCGCCAGCGCCATACCGACCACGAATACCGGCCGTTCGACGATCGCCCCCAGATCGAGCATCATGCCGACCGCAAGGAAGAACAGGCCGAGCAGGATCGACCGGAACGGTTCGACATCCGCCTCCAGTTCGTGGCGATACGGACTGTCGGCCAGCATCACCCCGGCGATGAACGCGCCCAAAGCGGTCGACAGGCCGAGCGACTGCATCACCGCTGCGCTGGCGATCACCGTGAACAGCCCGGCGAACACGAACATCTCGCGCTCGCCCATATTGCCGATCAGGCGGAACAACGGACGCAGCAGGAAACGACCCGCCAGGATCAACGCGACGACCGCGCCGACCGTCCACAGCGCCAGCTGCCAGCCTGGCGGGCCACCGGCATCGGCCGGATTGCGTGACAGCGCGGCGACGATGGTGATGAGCGGGACGATCGACAGATCCTGGAACAACAGGATCGCAAAGGCGCGTTCGCCGAACGGCGTCTTCATGCGACCGGCCGATTGCAGCATCGGCAGCACCTGCGCGGTCGAGGACAATGCCAGCGGCAGGCCGAGCGCGAGGGCGGCGGCCCAGCTGAAATGGGTGGCGAGCCATACGACGCCGGTGATGGCGATACCGCACAGCGCGACCTGCAACAGGCCGAGGCCGAAAATGTCGCGTTTCATCCGCCACAGGCGCGATGGCGACAGTTCGAGGCCGACGAGGAACAGCAGCAAAGTGATGCCGAGTTCGGCGATGGCGAGCTTCGATTCGGCATTGCCGACCAGCCCCAGCACCTGTGGCCCCACGACCGATCCGGCGACGAGATAGCCGAGCGTGGCACCGAGGCCGAGCTTGCGGAAGATCAGTACGAACACCAGAGCCGCGCCCAGCAGCGGCGCGAAATCATGGAGCAGCGACGCGGTGCCGTGTTCCATCAGGCGGCGGCCCGTTGGTGCGCGGCAGTGGCGGCCGCTTCGGCGGCGGCTTCGAAAGCGAGGCGGATCGAGGCGTGGCGCGCGCTGTGCGGGCGCGCTGGTTCGAACAGGGTAAGGCCGGGCCAGTCGGGCGCGTCGCCCTCCCCGGCCAGCCATGCGGCCAGCACGTCGCTGGCGGTGGCGAGTTCGGCCGGGGTCTTGCCGACGATCTGACGGGCGAGCAGCGCCGACGATGCCTGCCCCAGCGCACAGGCGCGGACCAGCATACCGACGGCTGCGACGCGGCCGTCATCGCCCAACGCGACGTCGACCGTCACCCGGCTGCCGCAGATAGGCGAGCGTTTCTCGACGGAGGCATGGGGTTCGGGAAGGCGGACGGCCTGCGCGGTTTCGGCGGCAAGGCGGAGGATTTCGGTGTTGTACAGCTGTGCGGTCACCGCCCCGATGTAGGACGCGTTCGTGACGGTGGCGAGTCGAACGCGGTATTTTCTATTCGCCGAACACCGGTTCGCCACGACGGCGGCGGTCGATGAAATCGACGACGCTGGTACTGGTGGCGTTGAGCAGCGGATAGGTGCGCGCGTCCTTGATCCACAATGGGCGACGCGTCGGGCCTCCACCGATGAAGTCGGCCGCGAGCAGCAGAAGGAGGAAGGCGAGGCTGACGAGGATCAGGCCCTTCAGCGCACCGAAGCCGAAGCCCAGCGCACGGTCGACCGGGCCGAGGACCGAGGCGCGGGTGCGCGCGCCGATGCCGTTGGCGACCAGCCGCCCGACGAAATAGCCGGTGCCGGCGATCAGTGCGAAGGCGAGCGTCGCCGCCCCCCCTGCGGTCCCGGTCGGTCCGACCAGCGCGGCGGCAACGGGCGTGTGGAACAGCTTGAGCAGCAGCACGACCAGCGCCCAGGCGCCGAGCGAGAGGACTTCGGTGACGAAACCGCGCATGAACCCGAGCACCGCCGCGCCGCCGACGGTGAGGAGGACGGCGATGTCGAGCGAGGTCAGGCCCATGGCGTTGGCTATGCCGGGCGACGGGAGGATTGTCGAGCGGGTGGTGTCCCATGCACCGTCACCCCCGCTGGCTTTCATCGCGAGCAGAAGAAGAAGCGGGACCCCGGATCAAGTCCGGGGTGACGGAAAGTCGGATCGCCATCCTCCCCGGCACGGGGAGGGGGACTGTCGCCGAAGGCGATGGTGGAGGGGGTTGCCCGCATACGGATCGGTTGCGTTGCGGGGCGATCCCCCTCCACCAGCCTGCGGCTGGTCCCCCTCCCCGTGCCGGGGAGGATTTAGCGACCGAGCATATAATCCACGAACCGCGGCAAATCCTTGAACCCCGACAGCTTGACCGCTCCGCCCTCGGCTTGCGCCGCCGGCGCCAGCGCGCGCGAAAAGCCGAGCTTGCCCGCTTCCTTCAACCGCAGCGCACCGTGCGCGACCGGACGAACCTCGCCCGACAGCGCGATTTCGCCGAACACGATCGCGTCCGAGGGCACTGGGCGTTCGGACAGCGCCGACACCAGCGCCGCCGCGACGGCAAGGTCCGCGGCGGGGTCGGTCACCCGGTAGCCGCCGGCGATATTGAGATAGACTTCGGCGGTGGCGAACGCCAGGCCGCAGCGCGCCTCCAGCACGGCGAGGATCATCGCCAGCCGACCGGAGTCCCACCCGACCACCGCGCGGCGCGGAGTCGCGCCGGACGCCAGGCGGACGGTCAGCGCCTGCACCTCGACCAGCACCGGACGCGTTCCCTCCAGCGCGGGGAACACGACGGTGCCGGTAACGTTCTCGTCACGGCTTGTCAGGAACAGCGACGAAGGGTTTGAAACTTCGGACAATCCTTCGCTTTCCATCGCAAAGACGCCGATCTCGTCGGTGCCGCCGAAGCGGTTCTTGACCGCGCGCAGGATGCGATACTGGTGACTGCGCTCGCCCTCGAACGCCAGCACGGTGTCGACCATATGTTCGAGCACGCGGGGGCCGGCGATCGACCCGTCCTTGGTGACATGGCCGACCAGCACCACGGCGGTACCGCGTTCTTTGGCGAAGCGGATCAGTTCGCCCGACGAGGCGCGCACCTGGCTGACGGTGCCGGGTGCGCCTTCGATCAGGTCGCTGTGCATCGTCTGGATCGAATCGATGATCAGCAGGTCCGGCGCGGACGATCCGCCGAAGGTCGTGAGAATATCGCGGACCGAGGTCGCCGCCGCGAGCTGCACCGGCGCATTGCCCAGCCCCAGACGACGGGCGCGCAGGCGTACCTGATCGGCGGCTTCCTCGCCCGAGACATAGGCGACGCTCTTGCCGGCGAGCGCGAGCTTGGCGGCGGCCTGTAGCAGCAGGGTCGACTTGCCGATGCCGGGATCGCCGCCGATCAGCGTCGCCGACCCTTCGACGAACCCTCCGCCCAGCGCGCGGTCGAGTTCGGCGATTTCGGTCTTGAGCCGGTCGGGCAGCGCGATGTCGGTATCGAGGCCCGACAACAGGATCGGCCGCCCGCCGCTTTGCAAATTATGACGCGCCGAAAACGGCGTGACGACCGCCCCGGCATCCTCGACCAGCGTGTTCCAGTCGCCGCAATCGGCGCATTGCCCCGCCCATTTCGAGGATACCGATCCGCATTGCTGGCAGACATAGCGCTTCTGGGGTTTGGCCATGCAGCGGCGTTAGCAGATACGGAACGAAAGGGGAATATCAGTCCAGTTCGCTGCCGCGCTTCAGCACCTTGGTGCCGTCGTCCTGCTCGATCAGATAGGCCGGATTGTCCTTCGTGCCGTTCTTGGTGATCTTGCTGCCCTTGATGGTGCGCTGGACGCGGCGGTCGAAGCGTTCCTCGACCTTGCCCTCGGCAGTGCCGTTGCCCCACGACCATTTGACCGTCTGGCCCTTCTTGTAGCTGTCGCTCATGCTGTCCGCTCCTGTTCGTCGGGCGGGTCAACCCGCTGGAGCATCCAAGCGTTCCGGTGGCGTACCGGGCGTTCCGACGCTATGGGCACGCGGATGAAGCCTTCCCAGCTCCGCGTCGCGATGTTCAGCGGAAACTATAACTATGTCCGCGATGGCGCCAACCAGGCGCTCAATCGCCTCGCGCGCCACCTGCTCGACCATGGCGTGACCCTGCGCGTCTATTCGCCGACGACCGACAAGCCGGCCTTTCCGCCGACCGGCGATCTGGTGAGCGTTCCTGCCTATGGCATGCCCGGCGGGCGCGGCGAATATAAGCTGGCGCGCGGGCTGACGGCCAAGACGCGGGCCGATCTGAAGGCGTTTGCGCCGAATATCGTCCATGTCTCAGCGCCCGACATATTGGGACATCGTGCGCTCAGCTGGGGGCGGGACAACGGCATCGCGACGCTGGCATCGCTGCACACCCGGTTCGAAACCTATCCGCAATATTACGGCATCGGCTTTCTGGAGCCGGTCGCCGTCGCGCTGTCGAAGCGGTTCTACAATCGCGCCGATCAGGTGATGGTGCCCGGACGCGGCATGGCCGACCTGCTACGCGAATGGGGCGTGACCTCGCCAATCGGTATCTGGTCGCGCGGGGTCGATCATCAGCGGTTCAGCCCCGGCATGCGCGATCTGGACTGGCGGCGGTCGCTGGGCATCGGCGATGACGAGGTCGCGGTCAGCTTTCTCGGGCGGCTGGTGCTGGAAAAGGGGCTGGACGTCTTTTCGGACGTCGCCACCGAATTGCAGCGGCGCGGGGTGAAGCATCGCATCCTCGTGATCGGCGAAGGCCCGGCGCGCGACTGGTTCGCCGAACGCGTGCCGCACGCGGTGTTCGCCGGGTTCCAGGCGGGCGACGATCTGGGCCGCGCGGTCGCGTCGATGGACGTGTTCTTCAACCCGTCGATCACCGAGACGTTCGGCAACGTCACGCTGGAGGCGATGGCCGCCGGCGTGCCGGTGGTCGCGGCCCGCGCGACCGGTGCGGTCGGCATGGTCGAGGATCGGACGACCGGGTTCCTCGTCCCGCCACGCGACATTCCGGCCTATGCGGACGCGATCGCGCGCCTGTGCGAGGATGCCGACCTGCGCTGGCGCATGGGGCTGGCCGGGCATGACGCGGCCAAGGGGTATCGCTGGGATACCGCGAACCAGTCGGTGCTGGATGCGTATCTGGGGATCGTTCGAGGGTAGGTCGCGGCCTGGGGCCTGGGGCAGCGCGTCGGGTGTAGAGCACTGTGTTGACATCGCAGGGGTCGCAACTGCCCGGCAATGCCAAAGCCGGGCGGCTGCGTGTATGGATTTCCGCCTTCGCGGGAATGACGAACGGGGCGAACTGCAACGCTGCTTCGTCGCCCCAGCGAAGGCTGGGGCCTTTTGCGGCGAGGAGCGCGCTCCGTTACCGGGAGATCCCAGCCTTCGCTGGGATGACGTTGGTGGCAAGGTACGTTGGGACGTTGGCGGCGTGGCGCGTTCCGACCGCCCCCATGGCCCCTGCCCCGCCGATCGCTTAACGTCGCATCAACCGGTGTCGGGTATCGGTGCGGGTGGCGTTGAGGGTTCCCAGACCGATGATCGACAATTTCTCGCTGGGGCTGACCCACCTCCTGAT
This sequence comes from Sphingomonas paucimobilis, assembly GCA_036946325.1. GTDB lineage: Bacteria > Pseudomonadota > Alphaproteobacteria > Sphingomonadales > Sphingomonadaceae > Sphingomonas > Sphingomonas paucimobilis_A. Next base: position 381,645 of record JAQIJL010000001.1, on the reverse strand, counting down.
GCTGATCGCGGCGTGGCGGTTGTTGCGGCGGCCGGACCTCGATGACGAACGCGTGCGCGACGAAAGCCCACGCAAGGGACGGGATCGCTTCGGTGCGTGATCTCGTCTTCGTCGCATTTCTGGGATTGTTGTTCGCGGCGGGGTTTCGCAAGCCGTTCGTGTTCGTGCTGACCTATGTCTATATCGACATCGTGTCGCCGCAGCGGCTGACCTATCTGCTGCTCAATTCGATCCCGATCTCGCTGATCGCCTGCGGGCTGGCGGTGCTCGCCTGGGCGGTCGTCGACGACAAGCGCGACACGCGGATGGCGCCGCGCCAGTTCCTGATGCTCGCCCTCCTCCTCTATTGCCTGTGGACGACCAAGACCGCCGATTTCCCGGTCGAGGCGCAATTCAAATGGGAATGGGTGTGGAAGGCGCTGGCGTTCGCCATCTTCCTGCCGCTGACGCTCCGCACCAAGCTGCGCATCGAATCGCTGCTGCTGTTCATGGTGCTGTCGGCCGCGTCGATCATCATCGTCGGGGGGATCAAGACGCTGGGGTCGGGCGGCGGCTATGGCGAATTGAACCTGATGGTGTCGAACAATGCCGGCCTGTACGAAGGGTCGACGATCTCGACCGTCGCCATCGCCATCATCCCGCTGATCCTGTGGTTCAGCAAGTTCGGCACCGTGTTCGCCCCCGACTGGCGGGTGCGCGCCTTTTGCTACGCCCTCGTCTTTTCCTGCCTGCTGATCCCGGTCGGCACGTCGACGCGCACCGGGCTGCTGTGCATCGGGCTGCTCGGCGTGCTGATGCTGCGCGACGTGAAGCGGCGGCTGACCTATCTGGCGATGGCGGGCGCGGCGGGGCTGATGGCGGTGCCGTTCCTGCCCTCGGCCTTTACCGAGCGCATGGAGACGATCGGCACCTATCAATCCGACGCGTCGGCATCGACCCGCCTCGCGGTATGGATGTGGACGTTGGATTATGTGAAGCAGAACCCGTTCGGCGGGGGCTTCGTCGCCTATCTGCAGAACCGCATCCGCTATGAAAAGGTCGCGGTGGTCGGCGAAGCCGGCAACCAGACGGTCGAACGCAGCCTTGAGGTCGATGCCGGGCGCGCCTATCACTCCGCCTATTTCGAGATGCTGGGCGAACAGGGCTATCCCGGGCTGCTGATCTGGCTGGCGATCAATCTCGGCGGGCTGTTCCGGATGGAGGTGCTGCGGCGGCGCTATGCGAAGGCGGGCGAGGAGGAGGCATGGGTCGTGCCGCTGGCCGCCGCGCTGCAGAACGGGCATATCGTCTATCTGTTCGGCGCGAATTTCGTCGCCATCGCCTTCCAGCCCTTCGTCTTCATGCTGATCGGCGCACAGATCGGCCTCGACACCTATCTGGCGCGCAAGAAGTCGGAACAGACATGGCAGCCGATCCAGCGGCGCAGGAAAGGGGCGGTGACCGCATGACCGAATTAAAGGCGCTGACCGGTGCGCGCGGCCTCGCCGCCTGGTGGGTCGTGCTGTTCCACCTGCGCGGATCGATGGCGGAGATGCATCCGGCGATCGAATCCGCCATCGCCAAGGGCTATCTGGCGGTCGATTTCTTCTTCCTGCTGTCGGGCTTCGTGATCTGGCTGTCATGGGGCCGGCGGTTCGACGAAGGCGGTCTGGCCGTGGCCGGGCGGTTCCTGTGGAAGCGGATGGCGCGCATCTGGCCGCTGCACCTGTTCGTACTGGCCTGTGCGGTCGGACTGGCCGTGGTGCTGGCGGCTACGGGTAGGAACATCGATCGCTTTCCCTTTGCCGAACTGCCGCTGCATATCGTGCTGCTGCAAAGCTGGGGGTTCGTCGATCCGCTGAAATGGAACGATCCGGCATGGTCGATCTCGGCCGAATCCGCCGCCTATCTGCTGTTCCCGCTGCTGGCGGTGGCGGTCGATTGGCGCCGCGTGCCGAGCGTGGTGCTGGTCGCCTTCGTCGCGCTGCTGCTGTTTGGCCTTTTGCCGCTGTGCGGGCAGGATGGCCTCGGCAGCGAGTTGCAGCGCTTCGCCGTGGCGCGCTGCGTGATCCAGTTTGCCGCCGGCACCGCGATCGGTGCGCTGTGGCTGCGCTGGCAGGGCCGCGACCGGATCGCGGCACTGGCTGTCGTCGCGGCGCTGGGACTGACGGCGGCATGGGGAGCGAAGCTGCTGCCCGAGGCATATTCGCTGCCGCCGGCACTTGCGTGCCTGTTGCTGGCGGCAGGGATCACGTCGAACCGGCGCGGCAATCCGCTGGAATGGGCGCCGATCTATCGGCTGGGCGAGATCAGCTACGCCACCTATCTCGGCCATTTCCTGCTGTGGTTCGTGTTCAAGCTGGTGCTGGTCGAGGACGCGACCGATGCGCCGGTGTGGGTGCTGGCACTATATGTCGTCGCGGTAATCGCGTCGTCCGAAGTACTCTATCGCGGCGTCGAGCGGCCGGCGCAGAACTGGTTGAACCGGATGGGGGATCGGCGGCGAGTGGCGGTGGCCTGAACGTTTCCCGACCGTCACCCCGGGCTTGATCCGGGGTGACGGGTTAGGAGGCAAGCGTCTCGCCTACGACGTCGCCCCAGCGAAGGCTGGGGCCTTCCGCAGCGAGGAGCGCGCTTCGCTACCGGGAAATCCCGGCCTTCGCTGGGATGACGTATGTGGCCGGGACGACGTTTGGGGCGGATGGTGAGGATCGCCAACCGCCCCCTGCCCCTCACGCTTCGGCCAACTCGCTCTGCAACGCCTCGATCACCGCCTTCGAAAAGGCGGGGATGTCGTCGGGCTTGCGGCTGGTGATGAGGTTGCCGTCGATCACGACCTGTTCGTCGACGACCTCGGCACCGGCATTCTCCAGATCGGTACGCACCGACGGCCAGCTGGTAACGCGGCGGCCATCGACCACGTCCGCCTCGACGAGCAACCAGGGAGCATGGCAGATCGCGGCGACGATCTTTTCGTCGTCCATGAATTCGCTGACGATCTCGACCGCGCGCTCCTGCATCCGCAGCTTGTCGGGATTGCCGACGCCGCCGGGCAGCAGCAGCATGTCGAATTCCTCGGTATCCACCGCGTTGAGCGTCAGGTCGGGGGTGATCGTCCGCGCCTTTTTGCTGTCGTTGACGACGCCCTGGATCGGATCGGTCTTGATCGAGGCGAGCGTTACCTGCGCGCCGGCGTCCAGCAGCGCCTGACGCGGGTCGAACAGTTCGGATTCCTCGAACCCGTCGGTGGCGAGGATCAGCACGCGCGCATTGGCGAGGTCGGCCATGGGAAATCTCCTGTGCGGAATGGTCCGGTCCTAACCGGCTGACTCCACGGCGGTTCCGGAACGAAGCGACGAGCCGAACATTGATCGGGACATTCGCAGGGACAGCCCGATGGAACCAGCCGACGACGACGACCTGCCCTGCCCCGCCGGCTGCGTCTTTTCCGATTGCGAGACGCCGGGCATCTCGCGGCGCAAGCTGACGCGCGGCTGGGGCTATTATGATGCCGATGGCGACCGGATCACCGATCGCGACGAGATCGACCGGCTGAACGCGATCGGCCTGCCCCCCGCCTATCGCGACGCGTGGTTCTGCCCCGACCCGACCGGCCATATCCAGGCGATCGGGTGGGACGAAAAGGGTCGCAAGCAATATCGCTATCACGCCGATTTCCGCGCCGCGCAGGAAAGCGCGAAATATGATCGCTGCGCTTCGTTCGGCCACAGGCTGGCGAAACTGCGCGCGCAGGTGGAGCGCGACCTCGCCAAGCGGGCATTGTCGCGCGACCGGGCGGTGGCGGCGGTGGTGCGGCTGCTCGATCTCGGCCGGGTCCGCGTCGGCAACGAAGGCTATGCGCGGGTGAACAAGAGTTTCGGCGCGACGACGCTGCGCAAGCGGCACGCGAAGCTGACCGGTACGAAGCTGAAGCTGCAATATCGTGCCAAGTCGGGCAAGATGCGGGTGCTGACGATCACCGATCGCTCGCTCGCCAGTTTCGTGCGCAAGTGTCAGGATTTGCCGGGGCAGCATCTGTTCCGCTGGGTCGATGCCGAGGGGGAAACCCATCCGGTCACCTCCAGCGACGTCAACGCCTATATCCGCGCGGCGATGGGCGACGACTTCACTGCCAAGCATTTCCGGACCTGGGGCGCCAGCGTGCTGGCCTTCGCGACACTGGCTGACGCGGACCACGACATCAGCCTGAAGACGATGCTGGGACCGGTGGTCGATGCGCTGGGCAACACGCCCGCCATCGCGCGCAAATCCTATGTCCATCCGCTGCTGATCGATCTGGTCAAGGATGGGCAGGGTACGTTTCGCGAGACGCTGCGCCTGCCGCGCACCGCCAAATATCTCAGCCGCCACGAACGCGGGTTGATCGCGCTGCTCGAAGCGAAGGACAGCATCGCGGCGGCCGCCTGAAAGGACGACATGAGCGCAAATACCACGTCACCCGCCGCGACCGTCGAAAAGAGTTTCAACGCCGATCAGGCACAGGCGCAGGCCCGGCTGCTGTTGCAGGACAGCGCACGGTGGATTTCGGACAATTGGCTGCAGGTGCTGGTGGCGCTGGGCGTCGGGACGCTGATCGTCGTCGTCCTGCTGCTGCTGCGCCGCTGGGGCATGAAGCTGGCGGGCGAGAACCGCACCGGCTGGGGCAGCGTCGCCGGACGTGCGATCGGGCGGACCGGGCTGTTCTTCATGGTGATGCTGGCCGCGAAACTGGTCGACGGGTATGCCAGCGCACCGCCGATGGTGACCGCTACCATCGAGTTCCTGTTCACCGTCGCCGCCGTGTTCCAGGCCGCGGTCTGGGCGCGCGAGGTCATATTGGGTGCGGTCGAGCGGCGGACGGCCAGCGACCATTATCATGGCGAGGCGCTGGCATCGGCGATGGGGCTGATCCGGCTGCTCGTCACCTTCGCACTGTTCGCCATCGCGCTGATCGTCGTGCTCGACAATCTCGGGGTCAACGTCACCGGCCTCGTCGCGGGGCTGGGCGTCGGCGGCATCGCCATCGGCCTGGCGGCGCAGGGCATCTTCGCCGACCTGTTCGCCGCGCTGTCGATCATCTTCGACAAACCGTTCCGGCGCGGCGACAATGTCAGCTACGACCAGACCAATGGATCGATCGCGGAGATCGGGCTGAAATCGACGCGTATCCGCTCGGTCACCGGCGAAGAGCGGATCATCTCCAACAAGAATTTGCTCGACAAGGAAATCACCAACAACACCCGCCGCGCGCATCGCCGGGCGTCGTTCGTGATCGGTGTCACCTATCAGACCGACGCCGAGACTTGCGCCCGTATCCCCGCGATGCTGCGGGAGGTGGTGGAGGCGGAGGACCGGGTGTTCGTCCGCTGCGGCCTGATCGGATTCGGCGCGTCGAGCATCGATTTCGAGCTGCTGTTCGATTCGGAAGGTGCCGATTACGTCGCCTTCTATGACGGGCGGACCGCGATCGGCATCGCCATCCTGCGGCGGTTTGCGGCTAAGGGGATCGAGATCGCCTATCCGACACAGGTCAATTTCCACGCGCGGGCAGACGGCACGATCGTCGACCCCAACCCGGCGCGCCCGTAACGTTTTCGAAGATCGGGTCTGCCCCCGATAACACCACAAATTCCATTTTCGGAATTTGTGGTGCGCAACCGCTTGCAGTGACGCCACGCGACGCTATGATAACCCTAAACAATGGGTGAGGATCGCTGTGGCCGAAATTACGGCGGAGGAACTGGCGGCTCAGGTCGGTGCGGTGTGGCGCTCCGACTGGATCGTGCTGGATCAGGCGACGATCGACGCGTTCGCCGATGCGACCGGCGACCATCAGTTCATCCATGTCAACCCGCAGGCGGCCGCCGCGACCCCGTTCGGCGGCACCATCGCCCATGGCTTCCTGCTGCTCTCGCTCATGCCCCGACTGGGCGCGATGACCGACCTGCCGCGGGTCGCCAATACGCGGATGGAAGTCAATTACGGCGGCAACCGCACCCGCTTCCTGACCCCCGTCCGGTCGGGTTCGCGTATCCGTGGCCGCTTCACGTTGCTGGCCCTGGAGGAAAAACGCCCCGGCCAGTGGCAGCGGACGACCGAATATGCCGTCGAGGTCGACGGCGCCGACAGCCCCGCGCTGGTCGCCGAATGGATCAGCCAGTTCTTCACCTGAACGCTCAAGGAACTCCCATGCGCTCTGCCGTCATCGTATCGACCGCCCGCACCCCCATCGGCCGCGCCTATCGCGGGGCATTCAACAACCTGCCCGCCCCGACGCTGGCCGCCCATTCGATCCGTGCCGCGGTCGAACGCGCCGGGATCGACGGGGCGGAGGTCGACGACGTGCTGCTCGGCGCGGCGATGCAGCAGGGGCATCAGGCGAACAATATCGCCCGCAACGCGGCACTGCGCGCCGGCCTGCCGATCAGCGTGTCGGGCATGTCGATCGACCGGCAATGCGCCAGCGGCCTGATGGCGATTGCCACCGCCGCCAAGCAGATCGTGCACGACCGGATGGACATCTGCGTCGCGGGCGGCGTGGAATCGATCAGCCTCGTGCAGACGCCGCAGATGCGGGTCGCGCCCGACCCCGAATTGCTGGCGATGCATGGCGACATCTACATGCCGATGCTGCAGACCGCCGAGACGGTCGCCGCGCGCTACGGCATTTCGCGCGAACGGCAGGACGCCTATGCACTCCGGTCGCAGCAGCGCACCGCCGCTGCGCAGGCCGCCGGGCGGTTCGACGCCGAACTGATCCCGGTCACCGCGACGATGAACGTGGTCGACAAGGCGACGAAAGAAGTTTCCCAACACGTCGCCACGCTGACCAAGGACGAAGGCAACCGCGCCGACACGACGATTGAGGGGTTACAGGCGCTGAAACCCGTGATGGGCGATCAGGCGGTCATCACCGCCGGCAATGCCAGCCAGTTGTCGGACGGGTCCTCGGCCTGTGTCGTGATGGAGGAATCGGTCGCGGCGGCGCGCGGGCTGCAACCGCTCGGCCGCTATGTCGGGATGGCGGTCGCCGGGACAAAGCCGGACGAGATGGGGATCGGGCCGGTCTATGCGGTGCCGAAACTGCTGGAACGCTTCGGGTTGAAGACCGACGATATCGGCCTGTGGGAACTGAACGAGGCGTTCGCGGTGCAGGTGCTGCATTGCCAGGACGTGCTGGGCATTCCCGACGACCGGTTGAACGTCAACGGCGGCGCGATCTCGATCGGGCATCCTTACGGGATGTCAGGTGCGCGGATGACCGGCCACGCGCTGATCGAGGGCAAGCGGCGTGAGGTGCAGTATGTCGTCATCACGATGTGCGTCGGCGGCGGCATGGGTGCGGCCGGGTTGTTCGAGGTGCTGTGAGGCCGCGCCCGTCATCCCGGCCTGCGCCGGGATGACGGTTTAGGTTCTAGCGAATACCGGGAGGGGCGCAGCCCCTCGCATACACCGTTCGGTTCGAGCAGCTTCGAGCTTGTCGAGAAGCGTCCGTCGAGAACGCCTTGTTTGGGGCAGCCCGTTCTCGACTTCGGTTCTAGACAGGCTCGAACCTGCGCTCGAAACAAACGGGGTGAGGTGAAGAGGCGGAGGCGCGGCATCCGCTCTCCCAACTCTCTGCCCTGAGGGGTCAACCGATCCGCTGCATCCAGCCATGCGGGTCGTTGCTCCGCCCCCGCTGGATATCGGTAAGTTGCTTGAGCAGCGCCTGCGTCCGCTCGCCCGGCTGGCCGTCGCCGATCTGGAAACTGAAATCCGCCGACGACACCTTGCCGATCGGGGTGACGACCGCCGCGGTGCCACAGGCGAACGCCTCGACCAGCCGGCCGCTGGCGGCGTCCGCCTGCCACTGGTCGATCGAATAGCGTTCCTCGCCCACCATGATCCCGGCGTCGCGCGCCAGCGTCAGGATCGAATTGCGGGTGATGCCGGGCAGGATCGTTCCGGTCAGCGGCGGGGTGAGCATCGTGCCGTCGTCGAACACGAAGAAGATGTTCATGCCGCCCAGTTCCTCGACCCAGCGCCGCTCGGTCGCATCGAGGAACACGACCTGATCGCAGCCCTGCCGGATCGCTTCCGACTGGGCGAGCAGGCTGGCCGCATAGTTACCGCCGCACTTCGCGTCGCCGGTGCCGCCGGGTGCCGCGCGGGTGAATTCCTTCGACACCCATAGCGACACGCTCTTCGCACCGCCCGGCCAGTAATTGCCGACCGCCGACGCGATGACGCAGTAGAGATATTCGGCCGACGGCTTCACCCCGAGGAACGTCTCGCTGGCGATCATGAACGGGCGAAGATAGAGCGCGCTGCCCTCCCCGGCCGGAATCCAGTCACGCTCCGCCAGCGTCAGTTCGCGGCAGGAGGCGACGAACAGCTCCTCGGGCAGCTCGGCCATCGCCAACCGCCTTGCCGAACGGCGAAACCGCGCGGCATTCTGTTCGGCGCGGAACAGCGCGACGCCGCCGTCGGGCAGCGTATAGGCCTTCAACCCTTCGAAAATTTCCTGCGCGTAGTGGAGGACGGCCGCCGCCGGGTCCATGACGATCGGCGCGCGCGCGGTGATCTTTGCGTCGTGCCAGCCCTTGTCCTCCGACCAGCGGACCGTCGCCATATGGTCGGTAAAGACGCGGCCGAAACCAGGGTTTACGATCCGCGCGGCCCGCTCGCTCGCCGCGACCGGGGTCGCATGGGGTTCGAAGGCGAAGCTCGGCTGCGTCATGGCGTCCTCTTGGATGAATGCTTGCGGAGGGGTAGGCCGGATGGCACAAATGGTCAACATGACTGCCCCTTCTTCCGCGCAACCGATGACCGCCTCCGCCCTGTTCCTGCGCGAGGCCGAGGTGCGGCGCGGGATAGAGCTACTCTATTTCGGCTATAGCCATTTGACGCGTAGCATCGACGAGGAACTGTCCGCGCAGAATCTGGGCCGGGCGCATCACCGCGCGCTCTATTTCATCGCCCGGCGACCCGATCTGTCGGTCAGCGAATTGCTGCGGCTGCTGGCTATCACCAAGCAGTCGCTCGGCCGGGTGCTGAACGATTTGTCGGCGCGGGGATTGGTGGAGAGTCGGGCGGGCGACCGCGATGCGCGGCAGCGGCTGCTGAAGCTGACGCCCGAGGGACAGTCGCTGGAGGCGCGGCTGTACGAGATGCTCAACGCCAAATTGTCGCGTGCCTATTCGGGGGCGGGACAGGATGCGGTCAGTGGCTTCTGGGCGGTGCTGGAAGGGCTGATCCCAGCGGGTGACAAGGCCGCGGTGGCGGCGTTGGGGCGGTAGGAGCCATGCGTAAGTTCCTCTGGCTCGCAACGCTCGGCTGGCTGGGACTTATTCTGCTGTCGTATCGAGTCACCATCTCCCCTGCACTCATCGGTGCGGCGATCGGCGGGACGGTTGCCATCGGGGTCTTGGTCAGCAACCGGCATCAGGCACGACGCCAATTGGCGCTCGACCTGCATCGGGAATATTACTCACACGCATTCAGCAAGACTCGACGGCGGGCATTATGGTTCTTTCGCCGTCACGCCGGTGTCGACTGGAGCCGAGTCAATCCGATCGACCTGGCCGATCCCGACGATACCCGTGATGCCTATTTCGAGGTGCTACGCTTCTGGCAGCGCGTCGCGACGCTGTACGAAGCGGGCGCGATCCATGAGGGCCTGTCGCAGCAACTATTGTCGCGCGAACTCGGCATATGGTTCGCGACCGCGCTGGAGGAAACGACGAAGCGCGAAGGGTTGTATGTCGGCGCCCAAATCCGGCGGCTCCGGGAAGCGTTTGCGATCGGTGAAGGCGTCGTCGCCTATCGCGAGGGCCTGCGAGAGGGCGCGTTCATGCGACCGCGTTCCGTACGCGTGAAATGGGCATGGAACGGATGGCGCTGGAGTTCGCGCGGTCGGCTGGCGCGCGACCCCGTTCCCGGTCCGCCCCGCAGGAAGCATTAGCCCGCGATCCGCGCCGCCGCCGCCATTTCCGCGTTGCGCCGCTCGGACGCGGCAAGCGTTGCCGCCAGCAGGCGCTTGAGCGCATCGCCCTCGTCCAGCACGTTCAGCCCCTGCCGGGTCGATCCGCCGGGGCTGGCGACCCGGTCGGCGAGCGTCGCGGGGGCAGCGTCCGATCCGGCAGCCATCGTCGCCGATCCCTCGACCGTGGCGATGGCGAGGCGCTGCGCCTGATCGGCGGGCAGTCCGAGCGCCGTGCCGGCAGCAGCCAGCGCATCGATGAAGCGGAACACGAAACCCGGACCACAGCCGGACATCGCCGTCACCGCATCGAACAGCGCGGCGTCGTTGATCCACTCAACCAGACCCAGCGGCGCCATCAGCGCGGCCGCGGTCGTACGCGCGCCCTGATCCTGCCCATGCGAATGCAGCGCGACGACGCCCTGCCCGATCGCGACCGGCAGGTTCGGCATGGCGCGGACGATGGTGGCGGCGTCGAACCGCTGCGCCAGCGCCGCTTCCTCGACTCCCGCAAGGATCGAGATCAGCAGCGGCACGCCGGCAATGCGCGGCGCGAGGTCGACCGCGATGGCATCCAGTTGCTGCGGCTTGATCGCCAGCACGACGATCGCCGGCGGACCGTCCTGCGGGATCGTCGTCGCATGGGTAACGCCCGGCGGCACATCGCGCGGCGAGCGCGTGACGACCGTGATCGCGTTTGGGTCGACCCCATCGGCGATCCACCGCTCCAGCATCGCTCCGCCCATATTGCCGCAGCCGATCAGCCACAGCGGTCCGGGCAGCGCGGTCACGCCTCGCCCTGCGTTTCGATCATCGAGGCAGCGATCGCTTCCTTGGGACTCTTGCCGCCCCACAGGACGAACTGGAACACCGGGTAGAAGCGCTCGCATTCGTCGATCGCGGCGTCGATCATCATCTCGGCCTGATCGATGGTCAGCACCGGTTCCTCCGGCAGCATCGCCGCGTGGCGATAGAGCAGGATACCGCTCGACGACCATAGCTCGAAATGACCGATCCACAGCTGTTCGTTGATCAGGCCGATCGTTTCATAGACCGCTCCGCGCCGTTCGTCGGCGACGCGGATGTCGGGCAGCGCGAGGAATTGCAGCACGCCGTCCTCGCCCCGCCAGATCGCGCGGAGTTCGAATTCGGTCCAGCTGCCCTTCACATGCGCGACGATCTCGTCGCCATCGCGCTCATGCTTCCACCCGTGCGCCGCGAAATAGCGCTCCAGCGTATCGATCGGTACGGCGTCGTCGCCGTCCTCTTCCACTTCGTCCAACATCATCCCCAAATCTTTAGCCCCTCGCGCGCCCGTCGTCACGCGTTACGGCGTGGGACCCGGGACGACGGATCAGAGCGCGCCTTCGCCCGCCCCCGGCGCGTCCGGCGTGATCGGTTGCGCGGCGGGCGCGGTCTTGCCCTCCAGCGCGTCGAGCCGGGCGCGCAACGCGTCCGCCTCGTCACGAGCGGCGACGGCCATGGTCTTCACCACTTCGAATTCGTCCCGGCTGACGAAATCCATGCCGCCGAGAAAGGTCTTGGCCCGTTCGCGCGCCGCAGCCTCGCCCTCGCGGGCCATGCCGGCGATGGTGCCGGCGGCGCCGTTCACGAACTTGGCGAAATCGTCGAACAGGCGATTGTCGGACTGCATGGAAAATCCTTCCGGTTGGTCGGGCGCCCGTCGCGCCGACCCTTTCTAGAGCGTGATTTGGGTGGAATGGGCCGGCGGCACAAGGGTTTCCGCATCGGGATTGCGCCGGTCGATCTGCCAGTTCAGCGCCGATGCGATCACCAGCCACACCAGATAGGGTACCAGCAGCCACGCGGCGAGCGGCCGGATGCGGCCAAAGGCAAAGGTCGTGGCGAGCGCGGTGAGGAACAGCGCGACGATCAGGTACAGCGCCAGCGTCACCTGATGCGCCCCGAAGAACAGCGGCGACCAGACGAGGTTCATCGCCAGTTGCACGACGAACAGCGCGACCGCGATGCCGCGCCCCCGCGCGCCACGAGCGTTGAGCACGACCGCCAGCGCGAACCCCATCATCAGGTACAGGATCGTCCACACGACCGGAAACGCCCAGTCGGGCGGCCGGATCGCCGGCAGGTCCAGCATCCGGTACCAACCATTCGCGTCCCCCGCGACGACCAACTGTCCCGAAGTGAACCCCAGCAACAGGATTAACGGCACGCACACCATCGCGCGTCGCAGAAATCCTGATCGCAACTGCCACTTCGACGCGATCTCGTTCATCCCGTACCCCAGCCCCCACCGCGCCCGCTGCGCTGCCGTTCAGGGCGCATTGCTTGCTGTGTGCGCTGCATCATTGCAAGCCAAAGCCGGTGATTCGGGGGCGTGGGCGCCGATCAGGAACTCGATATTGCCCTCCGGCCCGGTAATCGGGCTGGGATCGACCCCCTCGACCCGCCAGCCAAGGCCGGTCAGCCAGCCGGCGACAGCATCGCATACGCGCGCATGGATCGCCGGATCGCGCACAACCCCGCCCTTGCCGACCTCGTCCCGCCCCGCCTCGAACTGCGGCTTGATCAGCGCCAGCAGCCGTCCACCTGGCTTCACGAAGCCAAGCGGCACTGCCAGCACCTTGGCCAAAGCGATGAAGCTGGCGTCGCAGACGACCAGATCGACCGGTTCGGGAACATGGGCATCGGTCAGCAGCCGGGCGCTGAGCTGCTCATGGACGATGACGCGCGGGTCCTGCCGCAGCTTCCACGCAAGCTGGTTGGTGCCGCTATCGACCGCATAGACTCGCACGGCGCCGCGGGTCAGCAGGACATCGGTGAAGCCGCCGGTCGACGATCCGACATCGATCGCAAGGGCGCCGGTCACGTCCCAACCGAAATGGTCGAGGCCGTGCGCCAGCTTGATCCCGCCGCGCGACACCCAAGGGTGATCGCGCCCGCGCACGTCCAGCGTGGCGTCGGGCGGCAGTTGCTGGCCGGGCTTGTCCACTTTGCGATCGCCGACGAACACCAGCCCCGCCATGATAAGCGCCTGCGCCCGCGTCCGGCTTTCGGCCAGACCGCGATCGACGAGCATCTGGTCCGCACGTTGCTTTGCCATGGCCCCGCATGGCGCGGCTTTCCGCCCGTCGCAACCCTTGATCGACTGGTCGATCGGCTATTGCCTATCGGTTAAGTAGGAATACATTGATCGCAGGAAGTCGCCCGGACCCGATCCCCTGTCCCTGAGCGTGGCCGGCGGCTTCCACCCATTTGGAACACCCAAGAGCAGGAGCGCGACGATGGCACAGTTTTCGACTCCCCCGACCGGCCTGCCCACGGTGTTGACCGTGCCGGGCCTCAACGGTTCCGGCCCGTCGCACTGGCAGACACTCTGGGAGCAATCGCGTCCCGACACCGCACGGGTCGAGCTGGGCCTCTGGTCGCGTCCCTTGCGCAACGCGTGGGTCACGAAGCTGGATCAGGCGATCCGTCAGGCGCAGGCGCCGGTGGTGCTCGCCGCCCATTCGCTCGGCTGCCTCGCGGTGGCATGGTGGGCGCAACTGTCGGGGCAGCCCTATGGCTGGCCGGTGGCGGGCGCGTTGCTGGTCGCCCCGGCGGATGTCGATCGGGCGGGCGCGCCGGTCGAGTTGCAGGGGTTCGCCCCGACCCCACGCTTCGCCCTGCCCTTCCCGTCGCTGGTCGTCGCATCGACCGACGATCCGTGGGTATCGATCGAGCGTGCCCATTCGATGGCGGTCGATTGGGGCAGCCATTTCGTCGATGCCGGCGCGCAGGGCCACCTCAACGCGTCCAGCGGCATCGGCTGGTGGGAGGAAGGGCAGGAACTGCTCGACCGGGTGATCGCGGCATCGGGCGACGGGCATGGCCATGTCCGCCTGCCGTCCGAAGCGCGCTCGGTGCTGGCGGTGAACGCCACCGACGCCGCGCAGGGCCAGTTCCTGCGTTAGAGGAACGGGTTGCAGATCTCCATCCGCGCGTCGACGACCAGCCCGTGATGGAGGTCTTCGCTCCACAGCCGATCGCAGCCGGCGGACAGCGCGGCGGCGGCGATCATGCTGTCGTAGATCGACAGGCGGTAGCGTTCGGCGATGCGCAGGCCGTCGCGGTGGATGGAGTCGGTCAGGGGAACGATGTGCGAGCACAAAGCACGGATGGCATTCAAGGCAGCGTCGATCTGCGCCCATTCGTACCGCAACTTCCGCCGCGCAACGTTGGCCAGTTCATGAGCGATTGGACGCTGATAATGCCGCCATCGGCCAGCAGCGACTGCGCCCTTGCCGCCTTGGCGTCGCTACCCAGCGAATAAACAAGGACGTTGGTGTCGAAAAATGCTTTCGTCACCGGGCATTGGCCTCTTCCCGGTCAAACCGGAAATCGGCTGGCAAGGGCCGAGCCAGCGAGCGCAGTACGGCCAAGGCACGAAGTTTGACCATCGCGTCGGGAACGTCATCCTCGACTGCCATGTCGCGGACCAGCGACACCGTATCCCCCTCGTGCAAGCCAAGCGCTTCGACGACATCATCGGGGATCGTAACGGTCAGTTTCTCACCTACCTGTTCGACCTTCACCGTCACTCTCCTTCAGCGCAGAAACTAGGCAGTCCGCACATGGCTGACAACCGACTCGAGATACATCGCCAGGTCCCGAACATCCTTCATCGGCGGCAGCTCGATCGGGTCGGCGGGGGGCGGCATCGCCAGGTCCAGCCGTTTCCATGCGGCCTCGACCAGATCGGCGATCTCCTCGTCGTCGATCATCAGGAACCGGGCGAAATCGTCGTCCGGGTGCGGAACGACGCCCTGCCCGTAACAGGGCGCGACCAGTTCGCGGGTCAGCGCGGCGATGGCCGGAGACACGCAATTATCGGCCACCATCGCGTCGAAATCCGCCTCACTCCAGCCGGCACGATACGCCTTGGCCGCGCGAAACTGCCGCCACATCCGCCAGTTGAACCAGGCGAGCGCGACCACCGCCAGCGCGATGATCGCCGCCGCCTTCTGGGCACCGGTCATGCGCGGACTTCGGCGGCTCCGCTTTCGTTCCAGCGTAGCGCCTGCAGCACGGTATCGACGATCTGCGGCGCATTGAGGCCGGCCTCGTCATATTGTTTCTGCGGGCTGTCCTGATCCTGGAACGTATCGGGCAAGCGCATCGTGCGCAGCTTCAGGCCGGCGTCGATCAGGCCGGTGTCGCTGGCGAAGGTCAGGACGTGCGCGCCGAGACCGCCGACGGCGCCTTCCTCGACCGTCACCGCGACCTCGTGGCTCGTCAGCAGGCGCCGGATCAGCGCTTCGTCGAGCGGCTTGGCGAAGCGCAGGTCGGCGACGGTCGTGGACAGCCCCTTGGCCTCCAGCGCATCTGCGGCCTTGAGTGCTTCCTCCAGCCGGGTGCCGAGCGACAGGATCGCGATCTTGCCGCCTTCGCGGACCAGACGACCCTTGCCGATCTCCACCTTCTGCGGAACTTCCGGCAGCGCCACCCCGACGCCGTTGCCGCGCGGATATCGGACCGCGATCGGCCCGGCATCATATTCGGCGGCGGTATAGGTCATGTGGACCAGTTCCGCCTCGTCGGCCGGCGCCATGACGACCATGTTGGGCAAGGTCGCCAGATAGGTTACGTCGAAACTGCCCGCATGGGTCGCGCCGTCGGCCCCGACCAGCCCGGCACGGTCGATCGCGAAGCGGACCGGCAGGTTCTGGATACAGACATCGTGCACGACCTGATCATACGCCCGTTGCAGGAAGGTCGAATAGATCGCGCAGAACGGCCGCATGCCCTGCGCGGCGAGACCGGCGGCGAAGGTCACCGCATGCTGTTCGGCGATGCCGACGTCGAAGAAGCGATCGCCATGTTCCTTGGCGAACCGGTCCAGCCCGGTGCCCGACGGCATCGCGGCGGTGATCGCGCAGATGCGGTCGTCGGTATCGGCCAGCTTGCTGAGCGTATGGCCGAACACGTTCTGATACTGCGGCGGGCCGGCGGGTGCCTTGACCTGCGTGCCGGTGATCACGTCGAACTTCTGGACGCCGTGATATTTGTCCGCCGCCGCCTCGGCCGGGGCATAGCCCTTGCCCTTCTTCGTCACGACATGGACGAGGATCGGGCCTTCCTCCACATCGCGGACGTTCTCGAGGACCGGGATCAGATGGTCGAGATTGTGCCCGTCGATCGGACCGACATAATAAAAGCCCAGTTCCTCGAACAGCGTGCCGCCGGTGGCCATGCCGCGGGCGAATTCGTCGGTCTTGCGCGCGGCGGTGTGCAGCGGGCGCGGCAGCTTGCGGGCGATCTTCTTCAACGCCTCTCGAAGCCCCAGAAACTCGCGGCTCGATACGATGCGCGACAGATAGGCGGACAGGCCACCGACCGGCGGCGCGATCGACATGTCGTTGTCGTTGAGGATGACGACGAGGCGGTTGCCGGCCTGTTCGGCGTTGTTCATCGCCTCATAGGCCATGCCGGCCGACATCGCGCCGTCGCCGATCACGGCGATACCCTTGCCCGGCGTACCCGCGATCTTGTTGGCGACGGCAAAGCCCAAAGCCGCCGAGATCGAGGTCGAGCTGTGCGCTGCGCCGAACGGGTCGTATTCGCTTTCGGAACGCTTGGTAAAGCCCGACAGCCCGCCGCCCTGGCGCAGCGTGCGGATACGGTCGCGACGCCCGGTCAGGATCTTGTGCGGATAGCATTGGTGACCGACGTCCCACACCAGACGGTCTGCGGGCGTGTCGAACACATAATGGATCGCGACGGTCAGTTCGACGACGCCCAACCCGGAGCCGAGATGCCCGCCGGTGGTGCCGACCGCGCTGATCGTTTCCTGTCGCAGTTCGTCGGCGAGTTGCCGCAACTCTCCCGGGGCGAGCTTCCGAAGGTCGGCGGGGGTCTGAACGGTGTCGAGCAGCGGCGTGCTAAGTGGATCGGCCATCGGGCCTGCCTAGCGCAGGCGGAACCCAGTGTCGATTGCCGGTGCGTGCAAGGTCCGGCAAACGCCGCATATGGTTCAGTAAAGGTTCAATCCTGCGCGCAATCTGCACAGGTTCCGCGCACTTCGATGACCGGACGCACCGGCTTGAACCCGGCGCCGGACGCGGCGGCACGGACGGTCCCGGTGATCTTGTCGTCATCGATATGCGTCGTCTGTCCGCATTTGTCGCAGACGAGGAAGATGCAGTCGTGGATGCAGTCGGGATGGGTGTTGGCCAGATAGGCGTTGGCGCTTTCGACCCGGCGCGCGAGGTTGGCGTTCACGAACAGGTCGAGGATGCGATAGACGCTGTTGGGCGCGACGCGCCGGCCCTGCGCCTTCGACACTGCATCGGCAATGTCATAGGCGGAGGCGGGTTTGTCGAACGAGGCGAGCACGTCGAAGATGCTGGCACGCATCGCGGTCCATTGCTCGCCGGCGCGGATCAGCGCCGCCTCGGCCGCCTTGTTCCACGCGGCCCCATGATGTTCGTGATGTTCGTGCGCCATGTCAGCGAGATAAGCGCACCGCGCCCAAGCGGCAAGCCGGTCAGCAACCGGCCCGGCGGTTCAGGTGATGGCCGAACGCCAGCAGGCCGACGCCGGTAAGCGTCGCGATCGCTTCCGGCACGCCGTGCGGCAGGGTCAGCGCCGTGGCCATGGTGACAAGGCCCGCACCGCCGATGACCGTCGGCAGCTTGTGGCCATGACGGATATAGCCCGCCCCGAGGGCGAAGGTCCCGAGCAGAACCGCCAGCAACAGGCCGATTTCATGGATCGCCGGATGCAGCAGCGTGCCGCCGACCGACGCCAGCAGCGCCATGACCGCGATCGTCGTGATGCAATGCACCGCGCACAGGCCGGACAGCAGGATGCCGAGGCGATCGAGTCGGCCTTCATGCAACCAGGAACGGGCGGCGGAGCTGCGCATCGCCGCCCTATGCTCCGAATTGCGCGAAGTTACAACATATCGTTTCATGACCGATGTAACGCCGTTCGGGCCATCCGGTTCTATGCGCGGGAGAATTAGGGGCGATCGGTATTCCGTCCAAGGGCGGTCCCGATTGCGCCCTTCCCTGATGAGGGAGGGGAAGCTGAACCGATCGCAAAATGCCGCTTCGGTCCGGTCCAGCAACGCTGATGCGTCGCGTCATCCCAGCGAAGGCCGGGATCGCCAAGTAGTAGCGCGGAGCAGGAGTCGCGAGAGGCCCCAGCCTTCGCCGGGGCGACGGTTCCGGCTAGAGAGATCAAGCGCAATGTCAGCGTTTGCGCGTGACCATAAGGTCGGGCTTTTTCGGCGGGGTCCAGCCGGCGGGCGGCTCGACCCGTTGCCGGCTGGTGCCCAGCCCCATTGCGCCCGGTTGTTGCCGGGTCAGCCCGCTGGTGTCCGCCGCCTGTGCCGCCTGCGGCGCGGCACCGCCACGCAACAGATTGATCCGGTCGCGCAGCCGCGACGCGGTTTCGAAATCCATTGCGGCGGCGGCGGCGGCCTCCATCTCGGCGCGCAGGGTGTCGATCGTCTCGGTCATCCACCTTGAACGCACGACACCCGCCGGCGGATCATTGCCAGTCAAACGTCAGCGGTGCTTCGCGAAACGCAAACCGGTCGAGATGCCGCGCGACCGCAGCCTTCAAGGCGCCAAGCTGCTCGGTCGAGGTCGCGTCGATCCGCACGTTCAGCACGTCGGCGGCGGCATCGAACGTCACCAGCGCATCGCCCGGATGGCTGGCGCCCCGGGCATCGCGGGGGAAGACGACGGTGCCGCGATCGGCGTCGAACTCGACGGTCAGGTTATGCTGCCAATGTTTGCACAGCTGCTGAAGGTAACGGCTGGCGTGGGCGGTCGGCACCGCCGCATGGGTCGTGAAATCGGTCATAGACGTTCAACCTTCTGAGCCGCTTCATCAAGGATCGCGGCGATGGCGTGGAGGGTGTCGGTGTCAACATCCGGTCCGGCGAGCCGGTGGTGGAGCGCCGCGCGCAGATTGGCGCGGGCGCGGTGGATCGGGCCGGCGTCGGTCCGGGCGCGATGTTCGCCGAGCGCCGTCAGCCGCGCGAACAGGTCGGTGACCTGCTCGGCATCCTGCGTCAGTTGCGCGGTGCCCGCCTCGGTCGCGGCGAACAGCTTGCGCATGCCCTCGCTCGCCTGCTCCTCGATCAGCCCCATGTCGGTCAGCAACGTCAGCGTCGGATAGACGACACCGGGGCTGGGCGCATAGGCGCCGCCGGTGCGCGCCTCGACCGCGCGGATCAGGTCGTAGCCGTGACGTGGCGCCTCGGCGATCAGCGCCAGCAGGACGAGTTTTAGCTCTTCGCCGCCCAGCACCCGCCCACGCGGCCCGCCGCCATGACGACCGCCGCGCCCGCCATGGCCGGGTCCGCCGGTCCATGACGCATATCCCATTCCAAATCGCATAACTATTCTCCGATATATCTTGAACTGACAGATATATCTTGGATGAGTTGTTGCAAGAGGGGTTTGGCGGAATTTTCGCAGCGCTTATATTCCGCCCATGTCCGACCTGTTCGCCGACTTCGCCCCGCCCGTGCCGCAAGCCCCCGTCGACGGACCGCTCGCCGATCGGTTACGCCCGACCAATCTTACCGAGGTCGTCGGACAGGGCCATCTGACCGGTCCCGAAGGCGCGATCGGGCGGATGGTCGCGGCGGGCAAATTATCGTCGATGATCCTGTGGGGACCGCCCGGCACCGGCAAGACGACTATCGCCCGGCTGCTCGCCGATGCAGTGGGCTTGCGCTATGCCCAGATTTCCGCCGTCTTCTCGGGCGTCGCCGACCTGAAGAAGGTGTTCGCCGAGGCGCGCGAACATGGCCGGCTGGGCCGCAAGACCCTGTTGTTCGTGGACGAGATTCACCGCTTCAACCGCGCGCAACAGGATGGCTTCCTGCCCTATGTCGAGGACGGCACCGTTACGCTGGTCGGTGCCACGACCGAGAATCCGTCGTTCGAACTGAACGCGGCGTTGCTCAGCCGGTCGCAGGTGTTGATCCTCCACCGGCTCGGCGCCGATGCACTGAACGAATTGCTGGCACGCGGCGAGGCGCTGGAGGGACGGCCCCTCCCCCTCGACGATGCGGCGCGCGCGGCCTTGGTCGCCAGCGCCGATGGCGACGGGCGGTTCCTGCTCAATCAGGCGGAGACGTTGTTCTCGATCGCCCTGCCCGAACCGTTGGACCCGGCGGGGCTGTCGGCGCTGCTGCAACGCCGCGTTGCGGTCTATGACAAGGACCGCGAGGGGCATTACAATCTGATCTCCGCGCTGCACAAATCGCTGCGCGGATCGGACCCGCAGGCAGCGCTCTATTATATGGCGCGGATGCTGACCGCGGGCGAGGAACCGCTCTATGTCCTGCGCCGGCTGACCCGCTTCGCCAGCGAAGACATCGGTCTCGCCGATCCACAGGCGCTGGTGCAGTGCCTTGCCGCCAAGGACGCCTATGAATTTCTCGGCAGTCCGGAGGGCGAACTGGCGATCGTGCAGGCGTGCCTGTACCTCGCCACCGCGCCCAAATCGAACGCGGCGTACAAGGCGCAGAAGGCGGCGTTCAAATCGGCACGCGAGACGGGGTCGCTGATGCCGCCACCATCGATCCTGAACGCGCCGACCCGGCTGATGAAGGACATCGGCTATGGCAAGGGCTATGCCTATGACCATGACCATCAGGACGGGTTTTCGGGCGCGAATTACTGGCCCGAGGAGATGACGCGGGCGCGATTCTACGAACCGACCGGGCGCGGGTTCGAGCAGCGGATCGCCGAGCGGATGGCGTGGTGGGACGAGCGGCGGCAGAGTTCGTGAAGGACTGGGCGGAGGTCGTCGCGGTCGGGCTGGCGCTGCCCGGGGCGGAACTGGGTACGAGCTATGGCCGGCCGGCATTGCGGTTCCGTGGCGGGACGCTGGCTGGCACCACCGCCCCCGATCCCGGCAGCTTCGTGCTGCATGTCGCGCTGGGGGAGAAGGAGGTGCTGCTCGACACCGATCCGGCGACCTTCTGGCAGACCGATCATTATCGCGACTGGCCGGCGATCCTGGTGCGCTACGGCACCGATGCAGCAGATCGGATCGCGCTGTTGCTGGAGCGGGCTTGGTGGGACCGCGCGACCATCCGCCAGCGTCGCGACCGGGGCGAGCGACCCTGACCCGCCGCTTCACCCGGTTCGCCGCGATCGACTGGTCGGGACAGGCGGTGGCGCGTCCGGCGGGGCTGGCCGTGGCCGAGGCAAGCGAGGGCGGACCGGCGCTCGTCATCCGCGACGGCGGGTGGTCGCGGGATGCCATTCTCGACTGGCTGACCACGCTTGCCGATGCCCGGACGGATATGCTGATCGGGCTGGACCTGTCGCCCGCCCTGCCCTTCGTCGATGCGGGCAGCTACTTCCCCGGCTGGGCAGCGTCGCCGGCCAATGCCCGTGCGCTCTGGGCGATGGTCGATGCGATGGCCGCGGACGATCCGCATCTGGCGGCGACGTCGGTGGTCGACGATGCCGAACTGTCGCGCCACTTCCGCCGGCACCGCGCCTGTGGCGACCGCTTCGTACCCGGACGCGGACGGCTGCGGCTGTGCGAGGAACGCCAGCGCGCGGCGGGCTTCTCGCCGACCAGCTGCTTCAACCTGGTCGGCGCGGCGCAAGTCGGCAAATCGAGCCTGACGGGAATGCGCGTGCTGCACCGGTTGGGCGGGCGGATACCAGTCTGGCCATTCGATCCGCTGCCGGCGTCGGGACCGGTCATCGTCGAAATCTATACGACCATCGCCGCGCGGGCCGCCGGGGTACGCGCCGGGCGGAGCAAGCTGCGGAATGCCGATCAACTGGACGAGGCGCTCGGCGTGCTGAACAGTCCGCCGCATGTGCCGTCGCCGCGCTATGACGATCATGCCACCGATGCGCTGCTCAGCGCCGCATGGTTGCGGGCCTTCGCGCATGATCCGGCGCTCTGGTCGCCGCCCGAACTCTCTGCGCATGTCGCGCGGACCGAAGGCTGGACCTTCGGTGTGGTTTGAGATTGTGGTTCGGCCCGCCGCTTGGTAGATGGCGCGCGGCGTGCCCCGTTACGTTAATGGTAAACGGCTTCCTTTGTAACGAAGAGACGCGGGTTCGATTCCTGCACGGGGCACCAGCCGCCGCTTCGCCGCCTAGAGCGGGTTGTGACCATACGGAGGCGTCGTGATTGCCCTGTCGGGTTCGTCCGGCAAGGAGCGTGGTGCAGCAGGTAGCGGCGCTACCTGCAAGCCTCGCGACGCAGCCCGCGGACGCGACAGGGCAACCGCTTTGCGGCGGGCCGATTCTGGCCCGGGGCGGCGTCGCGAGCCAAGGTCCCCTGGGGTCACGATGCCTAAGCATCGCTCCGCTCCTCCCTTCTTGCCCTGACCCAAAATCGGCTCCGTCACGATGCCTCCGTATGGTCACAACCCGCTCTAGTTCAGGCTCGCGCGCAATCGTCCCGCGACATCCTCCAGCGTGACGCCGGCCAGCTGGTCCTGCCCTTCCGACGCGCGCAGCACGGTCGCGATGTTCAGCATGATCTGCGTCACATGATCGATCGACTGCAGGCCGGTCAGGTGCCGGCGCAGCGTCGTCTCGTCGCTGCCCAGCTCGAACGCCAGTTCGCCGAGCAGGCGCGAGGCCCGCTCCAGCTCGCCGGCCAGCGCCTCGCCCAGCGCGGGCGAGGCCGGGGGAAACACGACCCCGCTCATTTCGAACACAGCTTCAGCACGCCGGCCGCCAGCCCGTCGGCCGGCACCGGCTGCGTCACCATGCCGCGCGACAGGGTATGGCCGCCGCCGGTTTCGGCCGGAGCGAAGGCATAGCCGCCCGCGCCCAGCATCGCCTTCAGCCCGCCGCCGCCATCTTCGCTGCTGTCGAGGAACAGCACACCCGCCGCGTTCGACCCTGCGGCCTTGGCGGCAGCGGCGAACAGCAGCGAGATTGACGGACGCTCGCCCGCCACCGGATCGCGCGCCAGCAGCCGCAGCTTGCCCGAGGGCCAGGCATCGACGACGAGGTGATGGTCGCCCTGCGGCGCGAAATAGATCGTGCCCTGTTCGATCGCCATGCCGTCCTGCGCGACGACGACCTTCGGCGCGACCTGCGAGCCGAGCTTTTCGACCATGCCGTTCACCAGCCCCGGGCCGAGATGCTGGACGACGATCGTCGGCGGGCAGTTGGGCGGGAACTGGCCGAACAGGTTGAACAGCGACGCGGTGCTCGACGCATCGCCGCCGACCACCAGCAGGCGGCCGTTCCAGTCGATCGGGCGCGCCGCCGGCGCGACCTTGGGAACCTTCACCGGCGCGTTGCGCGCCGACTTGATGCGCTTGCCGAGCTTGGCGATGATCGCGTTGAGTTCGGCCGGTGCCGCCACGCGCGGCTTGGGCAGGCAGTCGATCGCCCCCAGGCGCAGCGCCTCGATCGTCTCGCCCGCGCCATCGGTGGTGCGGGTCGAGAACATGATGACCGGCATCGGCTTCGATTCCATGATCTCGGCCAGATATTCGATGCCGCTCATCCCCGGCATTTCCACGTCGAGCGTCATGACGTGCGGCTTGAGCGAGGCGACCATCGATCGCGCTTCCTCCGCGCCATCGGCCAGTCCGACGACCTCCACGCCCGGAATCCGTTCGAGCGCTCCGGAAATGAGCGCCCGCATGGTCAGGGAGTCGTCGACGACGAGGACCTTCGTGCTAGCAGCCATGATGTGATTGTCCCAAAAAGTTTACGCGGTACGTCAGGCGGCTTCGGCGACCGGCTGGTCGACCAGCCGGTCGAGCGCCAGCACCAGGATCATGCGGTTGTCGATCGTCGCCAGCCCTTCGAGGAAGCGCGACGCTTCGGTGTCGCCGATATCGGGCACCGGCTGCATCGCATCGGGGTGGATCGACACGATGTCGTTCACCGCATCGACGATGATCCCCTGCAGCTGTTCGCCGATCCGCACGACGATGATGACGTGGCGGGCCGACGGATCGGTCACGCCCCAGTTCAGCCGGTGGCGCAGGTCGAACACCGGCAGCACGACGCCGCGCAGGTTCACGACGCCACGGACATAGGGCGGGACGTTCGGCAGCGGGGTCGCCGGCGACCATGCGCGGATCTCGCGGATCGCCATGATGTCGACGCCGAGGATCTGGTCGCCCAGCTGGAAGGTGATGAGTTGGCGGGACATGGGTGGTTCCTTATCGCGCTATAGGGTCAGTGCAGGACGCGGCGGATCGCGGCCGCCAGCTTTTCAGGGTGAAAGGGCTTCACGATCCAGCCGGTAGCACCCGCGTCACGCGCGCGCTGCTTCTTTTCGTCCGAACTCTCGGTGGTCAGCACCAGGATCGGCAGGCTGCGACGCCCCTGCCCGCGGACTTCGGCGATCAGGCCGAAGCCGTCCATGCGCGGCATGTTGATGTCAGTGATCAGCAGATCGGGCTGGAACCCGTCCAGCTTTTCCAGCGCGTGGACGCCGTCCTCGGCCTCCACGACGCTGTATCCCAGATCGGTCAGCGCGACCCGCAGCAACATCCGCATGCTGGGCGAATCGTCGACGGTCATGATCGTCTTGGACACGGTAAGTGGCTCCCTCGGTGCAAATTCGGTCATCAGAAAAACTCCACGTCGCCGACGGCGGCGGGCGGCGGCGGGGGTGCCCGCACGACGATGGGCGGTGCCGCGGAATCGACGACCGAGCGGCATCGCGCCAACCCGACCGCCGCACGGAATTCGACCCGGCGCGCCTGCGTACCCCCCACATCCTCGCCGACCAGCGCGATGCGTTCGTCGCGCAGGAACTGCCGCGCAAAGGCGATGTTGGCGCCGCCGATGTCGCGGAACCCCGCGCGCATCGTCGCGCCGCCGAAGATGCGCGCGCGCATCCGCGAACGCGAGGCGCCGCGCGCCAGCATCGCGTTGATCAGCACTTCCATCGCATAGACGCCGTAGCGCTGCATCGACGCGGTGTCGGACGCGTTGCCATCGGCCAGCAGATAATGGTTGATCCCGCCGATCTGCGCGATCGGATCGAAGAAACATGCCGCGACGCAGCTGCCGAGCACGGTGGTCAGCACGACGTCGCGTTCGTCGCTGACCTTCATCTCTCCCTGCGCGACGGTCACCCGCCGCAGCCCGTCGCGGGTCGCCAGCGCGGTCATGCGGCGCATTCCGCCAGCAGGCGCGCCGCGATCCGGCGCAGCGGCAACTGTTCCGCGACCGCGCCGATCTGGTGCGCGATCGCGGGCATGCCATAGACGACGCTGGTCGCCTTGTCCTGGCCGAAGGTCATCGATCCGCAGCCGCGCATCGCCTTCATGCCTTCGGCGCCGTCGCAGCCCATGCCGGTCAGGATCGCGGCGGTCGCATCGCGGCCGGCCAGCCGCGCGACCGAATGGAACAGCCGGTCGACCGAGGGGCGATGGCCGTTGACCTTGTCGCCTTCGACCAGCCGGCAATGGCGCCGGTCGCCCGATCCGCCGATTTCCATATGCCGTTCGCCACCCGGCGCCAGATAGACCTTGCCCACCGCCAGCGGTGCGCCGGCACGCGCTTCCTCGACGGTCGGCGCGCACAGCCGGTTGAGCCGCGCGGCGAAGCTGGGGGTGAAGGTCGCCGGCATATGCTGGACGATGACGGTCGGCGGACAGTTCGCCGGGAAGCCCGACAACAGCTCGATCAGCGCCTCGACGCCGCCGGTCGACGCGCCGATGGCGATCATCGCGCCCGGACGCGGGGTATAGCTGGCGCGTTCCTGCACCGGCGCGGCAACCCGCACCGCCGCCGGGCGCGCCGCCGGCCGCGACGATGCCGCCGCGCGAACCAGTTCGGTCAGTTCCGACGTGCACGCCGGATCGGTCCCCGCCATCAGCCGCGTCTTGTCGAAACAGTCGAACGCACCGCGTTCCAGCGCGGTCAGGCTGGCCTCCGCCCCTTGCGCGGTCAGCGTCGACAGCATGACCACCGGGGTCGGGCGCAGGCGCATCAGCCGTTCGAGGAAGTCGAGGCCGCTCATGCCCGGCATCTCGACGTCCAGCGTCACGACATCGGGGTCGAGCGCCTTGATCTGCGCGCGCGCCTCGTCGGCGCTGGCCGCAGTGCCGACGACCTCGATCGACGGATCGGCGAGCAGCCGACGCCGGATGATCGCCTGCATCGCCATCGAATCATCGACGATCAGCGTGCGGACGCTCATGCGGCGATCTTCTGATAGGCGGTGCGGCCGATGCAGCGGAACTTGTCCTGTACCGCGCCGATCAACCGCTCCGAATGACCGATATAGAGCATCCCCCCAACCTCCAATCGCTCGCCGAGCCGCGCCAGCAGGCGTTCCTTCGTCGGCTCGTCGAAATAGATCATGACATTGCGACAGAAGATCGTGTCGAACCGCCCCTTGAACGGCCAGTCGCCGAGCAGGTTAAGCGGACGAAACGCGATCGCGTCGCGAAGGACCGGATCGACGACCAGCTGGTCGCCGTCCCCCCCGGTCCACACGGAACGCAGCGATGCGGGTACAGTCCGCATCGTTTCCTTCGAATACCGGCCCGCCCGTGCGGTGTTCAGCACGCTGGGCGACACGTCGGTCGCCAGCAGCCGCAGGTCGGTCTTCAGAAGTCGTTGGGCCGCGGCGCGGTCGTTGCCGAACATCGCCATCAGCCACGAATAGGGTTCCTCGCCGCTCGAACACGCCGCCGACCACAGCCGTACCCGGCCCCCCTTGGCCAGCCGGTCCGCCAGCGGCGGCCAGATCCGCTCGACGAAATCCTCGAAATGATGGTTTTCGCGAAAGAAGCTGGTGTGGTTCGTCGTCAGCGCGTCGATCGCCCGGCCGCGTTCCTCGGCATCGCGGCCGATATGCGCGACATAGTCGGCAAAGCTGGTCAGCCTGCACGCCCGCACGCGCGGCGCGATGCGGCCATAGACCAGCTGCGCCTTGCCATCGGGCAGCAGGATGCCGACCTCGTCATACACCAATGCCGCGATGGCACGGTGGTCGCTCGCGTGGAATTCGAATTCCCGCGCGCGGCTGTCGGCAAGGGCGGCGGCCCGGTTCATGCTGCCAGCGCCGCCGTCGGACGGTTGGCGAAGCGGCCGCGCGTGGTGAGCGCGTCGACATCGGCGATCAGCGCGACGCGCCCGTCGCCGAGGATCGTCGCCCCGGCCACGCCGTCGATCGCCTGATAATTCGCCTCCAGGCTCTTCACGACGACCTGCCGCTGGTCCTGGATCGTGTCGACCAGCAGCGCGGCCTGCCCATGATCGCCCTCGACCACGATCAGCACGGCGCTGGTCGGATTCCGCTCCGCCCCCTCGATGCCCAGATAGTCGGCGATGCGCAGCACGGGCACATAGGCGCCGCGCACGTCGAGCACCGTGCCATCCGGCCCCAGCCGGCTGAGCGTATCCTCGTCGGGCCGCAGGCTTTCGACGATATGGCCGAGCGGGATGACGAAGGTCTGCTGGCCGACGGTCACGATCATGCCGTCGAGCACCGCGAGCGTCAGCGGCAGGCTGAGCGAGAAGCTCGACCCGAAGCCTTCGCGCGACTGGATGCCGATGCGGCCGCCCAGCGCCTGGATGTTCTTGCGCACCACGTCCATGCCGACGCCGCGGCCCGAGACGTTGGTGATGGCCGCCGCGGTCGAGAAACCGGGCGCGAAGATCAGATTGTCGATCTCTTCGTCGCTCAGCACCGCGTCGGGCAGGATGATGCCCTTCTCGATCGCCTTGCCCTTTACCCGGGCGCGGTTGATCCCCTGCCCGTCGTCGGCGACGGTGATGACGATCCGGCCCGACTGGTGCGCGGCCGACAGGCGCACGACGCCCTCGGCCGGCTTGCCCGCCGCGATGCGCACGTCGGGCATTTCGAGGCCATGGTCGACCGCGTTGCGGATCAGGTGGGTCAACGGCTCGCCGATCCGCTCGACCACGGTCTTGTCGACCTCGGTCATCTCGCCATCGACCTCAAGGCGGACGCGCTTGCCGGTCTCGCCCTCCAGTTCGCGGACGATCCGCGGCACGCGGCTGAACACCGTCTTCATCGGCTGCGCGCGGATCGCCATCGTCGATTCCTGCAACTCGCGCGTCAGATGTTCGAGGTCGCTCAGTTCCGAAATGCCGCCCATCTGGTTTTCGGCCAGCCGCTGCGCCAGCATCGCCTGGGTAATCACCAGCTCGCCGACGAGGTTGACCAGCCGGTCGAGCTTGTCGAGGTCGACGCGGATCGTCTGTGCGGCGGGCGCGGCAGGTGCCGACGGTGCAGCGGCACGCGGCGCGGCGGGTTCGGCGGCGGCAACTGCGGGCGCCGGTGCGGGGGCCGGCGCAGGTGCGGGCGGAGGCGGCGGTGCCACGACGACCGGTTCCTCGACCACCGCGACCGGAGCGGGCGCCATCTCGACCGAATCGAGCAGGTCGAACAGCGCATCGACGCTGTCTTCGGCCATCGCCGGTTCGGTATCGCCGCGCGTCAGCGTGATCGCGGCCGGATCGCCGAATTCGAACACCGCGCGAATATCGTCCTCGGCGACGCTGGCGGGCAGCGCCACGTCCCACGCCAGATAGCCGCAATCGGTATCCATCGTGTCGAGCGGGGGCAGCACGGTCCGGTCGCAGGCGGTGACCTTGCCGCCCAGCATCGTCAGTTCGCGCAGCAGCAGCAGCGGTTCGGACCCGTGTTCGAACCCCTTCGGCCCCGGCGTGTAGCGCAGGCGCCAGCCATTGGCGGCATCCGCGCCGTCCTCCGACTGGGCGACATCGCCCAGCATCGACATCAGGTCGTCGAAATCGTCCGAAATCTCGACCGCCGGCGCGGCATCGGCCACGGGCGCCGCCGCTGCCGCCTTGGGCGCGGTATCGCCGCCCGCCGCTGCCTCAAGCCGCTCCAGCATCGCCGCATCGGCCGGCGGCGTGTCGCCGTCGCGCGCCGCCGCGACATGGTCGGCCAGCATGTCGAACGCGCCGACCACCACGTCGAGCAGCGCGGGCGTCAGCTCCAGCGTGCCGTTGCGGATCAGATCCAGCAGCGTTTCATATTGGTGGGTATAGGCCTGCAGGCGTTCATGCCCGAACGCCCCTGCCCCGCCCTTGATCGAATGGACGCAGCGAAAGACGCCGTTGATCGTCTCGCCGTCGCGGTCGCCGTCCCGCAACAGCGTGAAGTTGGTCTCCATCGTGGCGAGGCCTTCCTCGCACTCCTGGAAGAAGATTTGCTGGATTGCGTCGAGGTCCATGGGCTTCGCTCCGGATCAGGCGGCGATGAGGGTGTCGAGGGCCGCCAGCGTCGCCATGTCGGCGAATACCGGGCTGGCGCCGACGATGCGGAAATCCTGACCGGCTTCTTCGGCCGCGGCCTCGGCGGCGGCGAGCACCTGCAGGCACGCCTGCCCGATCCGCTCCACGCCCGATGCGTCGATCTGGATCGGCTGGCCGTTGCCGATCGCATCGCGCAGCGTCTGGCGCAGCGGGGCGGCGGCGGGGGTGTCGAGCACGGCAGGAAGAGCGATGGTCATGGGATTTCCTGGGACAAGGAGGTTGCCGGCGATGGCGCGGATCAGAATTCGGTCCAGTCGTCGTCGCTGACGACCGGGGCGGCGCCACCACCAGCGGCGGCGACCTTGCGGCGCGGCGGGGCGCTCATTTCACGGCTGACCTGCGCGACGCGGGCCTGGAGCCGGTGGACGGCGCTCTGGGTCGGCGCGGCGCGACCGACCGACGCCATCACGCCGGCATGGGCATTGGCGGCCAGCGTGAAGCGGTCGACCTGCCGCGACAGTTCCTGCGCTTCCTCGGCCAGGCTGCGGGCGGCGGCGGTGGCCTGTTCGACCATCGCGGCATTCTGCTGCGTCACGCCGTCCATCTCGTTGACGGCGGTGTTGACCTGTTGCAGCCCGGTGGCCTGCTGATCGGCCGAGGTCGCGATGGTGCCGACCAGCGTGCTGATCTCGCCGATGCGACCGATGATCCGTTGCAGCGCCTTGCCGGTCTCGCTGACCAGCTCGACGCCGGTCGCGACCTGTTCGGACGATGCGTTGATCTTCGCCTTCACGTCCTTGGCTGCATCGGCCGAGCGCTGTGCCAGCGCGCGCACTTCGGACGCGACGACCGCGAAGCCCTTGCCGGCATCGCCCGCACGGGCCGCCTCGACGCCTGCGTTCAGCGCCAGCAGGTTGGTCTGGAACGCGATACCGTCGATGACGGTGATGATGTCGCCGATCTCGGCCGATGCCCGTTCGATGCCGTTCATCGCATCGACCGCGCGGCGCACGACGTCGCCCGACTGTTCGGCCTCGTCGCGGGTTTCGCTGACGACGGTATGGGCGCGGGTCGCACCGGCGGCGGTTTCGCGCACGGTCCCGGTGATCTGGTCCATCGCGGCCGCCGTCTGTTCGAGGCTGGCGGCCTGCTGCTCGGTCCGCTGCGACAGGTCGTCCGACGCCTGGCGGATGTCGTTGGCGCCGTTGTTGATGCCGTTGGTTGCCTGACGCACCGCCGACAGTACTTCCGACACCGCGTCCATCGCCGCGTTGAAATCGTTGCGCAGCCGCTCGTAATCGGTCGGGAACGGTTCATGGATGCGATAGCTGACGTCGCTGGCCGCGAGGCGCGACAGCCCCTCGCCCAGCTGGCCGACCAGCTGCTGCTGGGCCTTCGCCGCGTCCTTCACCACCTGTCCGTTGGCGCGGAACACCTCCATCGCGCGGCTCATCCGGCCGATACAGTCACGATAGTCGGTATATTCGATCGGGCTGGTCAGGTCGCCGGCGGCAATCCCCTCCATTCGGACGACCGAGGCGACATAGGGATCGCAGACCGCGCTGCGGAACACCGCCGACATCACGATGGTCAGGACGACCGCTGCACCTGCCAGTCCGAGCAGCACTGGCGCGGATGCCATACCGGACAGCGCTGCCGCCGTGGTGGCGACCGGCACCGCCACCAGCAACGTATAGACGCCGCCCATGACGATGAACTTCTGACGGATAGGGGTGTGCTTTCTGAACGAAGGCGTCATTACAATTGCTCCAAACGAACATTGCGACGTCCCCCCCGGGCTGCTTGCTCGCTTCCCTATCGTTCTAGAGAGTGTCGTATAATTTCTGGTTAACGACGCCGTTACGACGGACGCTGGTACGCTCGCGATCCTAACATTCCCTTACGCCCATATCGGATACGGAATAATATTTAGGGATTGCAGAATGTTATCCGATTTCCCGAATTGACAACGCTAGACAGGATGGTAGCGTTACCACGACCGGACATTCCGGCGACATGATGGGCGGGCCGAACCGCACCACGATCAGGGGAGTTTTCGCATGAGAGGCCATCTTCTCGGCAACTTGGCGCGCAGCGCCTCCGGCATCGCGATCGCCGCGCTGCTCATCGCGCCGGGCATCGCCGTCGCGCAGACCGACGACACCGCCGTCAATGCACAGCCGGGCGCGACCGAAGGGACCGCCGGCAGCACCGTCCAGCAGACCGGCCAGGACCCGGTGCAGGAAGGCGACGAGATCGTCGTCACCGGCATCCGCGCCTCGCTGAACCGCGCGATCGACATCAAGCGCAACTCGGCGGGCGTCGTCGACGCGATCAGCGCCGAGGATATCGGCAAGTTCCCCGACACCAACCTTGCCGAATCGCTGCAGCGCATCACCGGCGTGTCGATCAACCGCGTGAACGGCGAAGGTTCGCAGGTCTCGGTCCGTGGCTTCTCGGGCGGCTTCAACCTCGTCACGCTGAACGGGCGGCAGCTGCCCGCCTCGAACGTCGACACCAGCGGCGCGGGCGACTTCGCGCGCGGCACCGGTCGTTCGTTCGATTTCCAGAATCTCGCGTCGGAGGGCGTGTCTGCGCTGGAGGTCTACAAGACCGGCCGCGCCGCCATCCCGTCGGGCGGCATCGGCGCGGCGATCAACGTCGTCACCCGCAAGCCGCTGGATTCGCGCGAAGACGGCGTGACCGGGTCGTTCGGCGTAAAGGCGCTGCACGACGTCAGCACCATGCAGGGCGAAGGCGCCCGCGTCCTTCCCGAAGTCTCCGGGCTGGTGAGCTGGCGCAACGACGCCCGCACTTTCGGCCTGTCGGTGTTCGGCAGCTATCAGCGCCGCGACAGCACCTCGGCGCAGAGCGCGCCCAACTATTTCACCGTGGTCCCGACCGCCGACGTGCTGAACCCCGCCGGTCCGTACGTCAACGGGCAGACCCAGATCGAGAACCGGCCGACCACGCCGTTCACGCTGATCCCCAACGACAGCCGCTACCAGTTTTCGGAAAACAAGCGCGAGCGGATCAACGGCCAGGCGGTGATGCAGTTCGCGCCGACCGAACGGCTGACCTTCACCGCCGATGCGCTGTTCGCGCAGAACCGGCTGGAGGAGCAGCGCAGCGAGCAGACCAACTGGTTCAACCGCCCGTTCGGCCGCATCGTCTTCAACGGCAACGACGTGATCGCCACGCCCGATTTCATCTCGGAATCGATCAACGGCGTGAAGGATCAGGGCTTCGAACAGCAGTTTCGCGCGACCAAGACCCAGCTTCAGTCCTATGGCCTGAACGGCAAATGGCAGATGACCGACAGTCTGACGCTGAACCTCGATGGCTATCACGCCATATCGCGTTCGACGCCGGATGCGCCCAACGGCACTTCCGCGACGCTGATCTCGCTCGGCGCGCCGGTCATCGACAGTCAGGCGATCGACTATAGCAGCGGCTTCCCCCGCGTGACGCAGACGATCAACGACCGGGTCAACGGCAACGGCAACGGCGTCCTCGACATCGGCGATCTCGGCACGCAGATCGCGCGCACCAACGCGGCGACCCAGCGGCAGCGGATCAACGGCGGTCGCGCCGATCTCGGCTGGGATCTGGGTGGCGGCAGCCGGTTCGATTTCGGCGGGACCTATACCGATGCGGTCATGACCAGCGCGCGGGTGCAGACGCAGCAGCAGCTGGGCGACTGGGGCATCACCGATCCCGGCATCGTGCAGCGGCTGGCGTCGAACGTGGTCAAGACCTTCTGTCTCGACTGCAAGTTCGACACGTTCAGCCCGGCCGATGTGAAGCGCACCGCCTTCCGCGGCAACGCCGTCGTGTTGAACGACATCTTCTCTAACTTCTACGCCGCCAACCCGATCAACACGACCGCCAACGATTACGATCGCGTCGGCGAAACCGTGTGGGGCGTGTACGGCCAGATCACGTGGAAGGGCGAAATCGCCGGGCGCACCGCCAACCTGCTGTTCGGCACGCGCTATGAGGAGACCAAGGTCCGCTCGACCGCGCTACAGGCAACCCCGTCAGCGATCAAATGGGATGCCGACAACGACTTCTCGTCGGTGATCTCCAACTCGGTCTCGACGGTGTCGCAGCGTGGCAATTACCAGAACCTGTTGCCGGCGATCGATTTCAATATCGAGGTGTTCGACAATTTCGTCGCCCGCGCCTCGGCCAGCCGCACCCTCGCCCGGCCCGATTACGGCAACCTGTTCGCCTCCACCACGGCCGGTCCGCCGACCCGTCCGGTGGCGCTTGGCGGCCGCCCGACCGGCAGTTCGGGCAATGCCGGGCTGCTGCCGCTCGTCTCCGACAATTTCGATCTGTCGGTAGAGTGGTATTACAAACCGTCGAGCTATGTCTCGGTCGGCTTCTTCGACAAGCGGGTGCGCAACTTCATCGGCACGGGCGTGTTCAACCGCACCCTGTTCGACCTGCGCGATCCGTCGTCGGGGGCGCCAGGCACCCGTTCGGGCATCGCCGCCGACCGTCTGCGCGCACTGGCGGCCGACCTCAGCGACGTCAACCTGTTCACCTATACCGCGCTGCTCCAGCAGAACGGCGGCAGCACGGCACAGGCGGACGCGACGTTCCAGGCGAACCGGAATGCGGGCGGCGCGCTGAATCAGGGCTTTGTCGACTCGATCCTGCAGGCCGTCGACATCTTCGGCAACGCGCAGGACCCGCTCTACACCTTCGCGGTGTCGCAGCCGGTCAACAACCGCGATGGCCATATCTATGGCTTCGAACTCGCGGGTCAGCATTTCTTCGGCAATACCGGGTTCGGCGTGCAGGCGTCGTACACCAAGGTCTATGGCGACGTGAATGCCGACATCGCCGCCGACCCCAGCGTCAACGTGTTCGCGCTGACGGGTCTCGGCGACAGTGCCAACGGGTCGATCATTTACGACAAGAGCGGCCTGTCGGCCCGCGTCACCTATAACTGGCGCGACAAGTTCCTTGCCGCGACCAACCAGGGCGACAGCCGCAACCCGCTGTTCGTCGCGCCGTTCGGCACGCTGGACTTCAACATCAGCTACGACCTGAACGACAAGATGGCGCTGTCGATCGAGGGCGTGAACCTGACCAGCGAGCCGCTGGTGCAGTACGGTCGCGACCGCAACGCGCTGGTATTCGCCCAGGAACTGAAGCCCCGCTTCCTGCTGGGTGCGCGCTACCGGTTCTGATAACGGCCAAATGACTGGAAAGGGGCGTCCTTTGGCAAAGGATGCCCCTTTTCATCGTGCGGCATTGCCCTACCCTGCCGCACGCTCAACGAAAGGCCGCGTGTCGATGCCATCCGTTCAAATCAACAACGTCGATCATCACGACCTGACCGTCCTCGTCGCGCATGGCGCCGCGCATGGCGACGCGCTCAATCAGGTGCTGCTGTTCCCCAATGAATTCGAAGCGGCACAGCGCGACTATCCGATCCTGTTCCGCCGCGACGACCGGGGTGGCGTCTATGCCGTGGCGCTGCTCGGTCTCGATCCCGACGACAATCTGTTCCTCGGCGACGATGGCGGCTGGCATGCCAGCTACGTCCCCGCCGTCCGCCAGCGCGGGCCGTTCCTCCGGGAGCGGGACAGCGGCCACGTCACGCTCGACCTCGACGATCCGCGCGTATCGCGCGGCGGCGACGGCAATCCGCTCTATCTGCCCCAGGGCGGCACCGCGCCCTATCTCGCCCATGTCGAGACGGTGCTGGACGTCATCCACGAAGGGCAGCAGATCAACGCCCCACTATTCGCCGCATGGCAGGCGGCGGACCTGCTGCGCCCCACCACCATCGAACTCGATCTGGGCGACGGGCAGAGCTGCGCGATCACCGACATTCTCGTCGTCGCCGACGATGCGCTCGACGCGCTGACCGCCGAACAGCTCGCCACCCTGCACGCCAGCGGTGCGCTGCGGGCCGCGTTCATGGCCAGCGCCTCGCTTGATAACATCCCCCGGCTGATCGACCGGCGGCAGCAGCGCCACGGCCACTGACGATGGTACGTCCGGTCCGCAGCATCGACGACGCGCGGCCGGGCGAGCTGTCGCTGCCGACGCTGCTCGCAGCGAACGAGCCGGTCGTCCTGCGCGGCATCGCCTCCGACTGGCCACTGGTTGCCGCGGGTCGCGCAGGACCGGCGGCGACCATCGCCTATCTCAAGCAATATGACGGCGGGCGACCGATCGTCGGCTATACCGGCGATCCGGCGATCGGCGGGCGCTTCTTCTACCGCGACGACTGGTCGGGGCTGAACTTCGACGCGGCGCGGGTCGGCCTGTCGGACTATCTCGACCGGATCGCGGCGCATCTGGACGATGCCGAACCGCCGGCCTTCTATATCGGATCGACCGACCTCGACACCTATCTGCCGGGCCTGCGCCGCGACAACGACCTGTCGCTGCCGCCGCCGCCGCCCGGCCATGCCGCGCCGCTGGCGAGCATCTGGATCGGCAACCGCACCACCGCCGCGACGCATTACGACCTGTCGAACAACCTCGCCGTCTGTCTGGTCGGGCGGCGCCGCTTCACGCTGTTCCCACCCGATCAGGTCGCGAACCTCTATCCCGGCCCGCTGGAGCCGACGCCCGGGGGACAGGTCGTCAGCATGGTCGATCTACGCACGCCCGATCTCGATCGTCATTCCCGCTTTGCCGACGCGCTGGCCAACGCGCAGGTGGCCGAGCTGGAGCCGGGCGACGTCCTCTTCTACCCCGCCTTGTGGTGGCACAATGTCGAGGCGCTGGGCCGCTTCAACGTCATGGTCAATTACTGGTGGAACGACGCCCCCGCCTTCGCCGACAGCCCGATGACGACGTTGCTCCACGCGATGCTCTCCTTACGAGAACGCCCGGCGGAAGAGCGGGCGGCTTGGGCCGCGATGTTCGACCATTATATCTGGAGCGGTGGCGAAGATGCGCGCGCCCATCTGCCGTCCGAAGTGCAGGGCGACCTCGCCCCGCTCGACCCCGTCGCGGCCCGCCGGCTGCGCGCCAGGCTGTTGCAAAGGCTGAACCGATGACCCCGATGCGGATCGTGATTGCGGGCGGCGGAACCGCCGGCTGGCTGGCGGCGGCGCTGCTGACGCGGCAGCTGGCCGGACTGGTCGAGGTGACGCTGGTCGAATCCGAAGCGATCGGCACGGTCGGCGTCGGCGAAGCGACCATCCCCACCATCCGCAGCTTCCATGCGCTGCTCGGGTTGGACGAACGCGAATTCATGGCGGCGACCGGGGCCAGCTTCAAACTGGGCATCGCGTTCGAAGGCTGGGCGCGCGCCGGCGACCGCTATATCCATTCGTTCGGCGAAGTCGGCCGGTCGACCTGGATGGGCGATTTCCAGCATTTCTGGCTGGAGGCGCGCGAACAGGGCGGCGCGGCGGACATCGGCGCCTATTGCCTCGAACACGAAGCCGCCGACGCCGGTCGCTTCCTCGGCGGTCCCGACACCCCGCTCAACTATGCCTATCATTTCGACGCCGGCCGCTACGCCGCCTATCTGCGCACGCGCAGCGAGGCGCAGGGCCTGACCCGGATCGAGGGCAGGATCGCCCGGGTCGAACGCGACGGTGAAAGCGGCGACATCGCCGCGCTGGTACTGGACGATGGCCAGCGTATCGCCGGCGACCTGTTCCTCGACTGCACCGGTTTCCACGCGCTGCTGATCGAACAGACCTTGGGCGTCGGGTTCGAGGATTGGGGCCATTGGCTGCCCACCGACCGCGCGCTGGCGGTGCAGACCAGGGCGACCAGTCCCGCCGTCCCCTATACCCGCGCCATCGCGCACGACTCGGGCTGGCGCTGGCAGATCCCGCTCCAGCACCGCGTCGGCAACGGCCTCGTCTACAGCTCGCGCCACCTGGGCGACGATGCCGCGCGCGAGCGGCTGATGGCCTCGGTCGAAGGGCAGGCGCTGATCGAACCGCGCCTGATCCGCTTCCGCACCGGGCGGCGGCTGACGATGTGGGAACGCAATTGCGTCGCGCTCAGCCTGTCGAGCGGGTTCGTCGAGCCGCTTGAATCGACCAGCCTGCATCTGGTGATGATCGCACTGACCCGGCTGGTGCAGTTGCTGCCGTTCGGCCATCCCGGCGCGGCGGCACGCAACCGCTTCAACGACCAGGCCCGGCGCGAGATCGAGGCGGTGCGCGACTTCGTGCTGCTGCACTATCACCTCAACCAGCGCCCCGAACCCTTCTGGCGCGAACGGCGCGAAATCGCCCCGCCCGACAGCCTGGCCGAACGCATCGCGCTGTTCGCCGAAGGAGCACATACCTATCAGTCGGCCGACGACCTGTTCCGCACCGGTTCGTGGACACAGGTGATGCTGGGCCAGCGCCTGACCCCCGCCGCATGGCATCCGCTGGCAAGGGCGATGCCGCCGGGCGAGCTGGGCAAGGTGCTGGGCACCCTGCAGGCGAACATCGCCGCCGCCGTCGCGCGCCTGCCGACGCACCAGCAGTTCCTCGACAGCTATTGCCGCAGCGCCGCCTGACCGGCCGGGGTCGTCCTACTCCCCACCGCGCCGATAGGGGCTGTACATATTGTCCAGCCATCCTGCGACGTTGCGCGATGCCGGGGCGACGGTTCCGCGCGGGCGACGGGCGGCGGCGATATCGATCTTCGCCCCCTCGAAATACAGGCCGACGCGTCCCCCCTCGGCCCAGCGGACCGTCGCCTCGACGTGATGGACCGTGCCCATCGTCACCAGCACGCGGTCGTCGGGGCGCAGCGCGGCATTATTGTCGATACAGGCGCCGGTTTCCGACAGGTTGCGGACGCGACATTCGACGACGCCGTCGCTGGTCTCGATCCGGGCATTCAGGATCACGCTGTCCCGGCGCGGCCGTTCGGCTGGAGGAGTGGCAGTATCTTTACGCATGACGACCAAATCCCGACGATCCGTCGGCAGGTGCCGGACAACTGCCGGCGATCATGGAAATTGGTGCCCCTGGCCGGGCTCGAACCAGCACTCCTTGCGGAATCCGATTTTGAGTCGGACGCGTCTACCAATTTCACCACAGGGGCACGAAGGGCGCGTTAGCCGAAGCGACGCGCCCCCGCAACCGTCACGAAAATACCTGGTCGATATCCGCGCTGCCATAGGGATCCTTGGGATCGGGTCCGAACCGGTTCGGCCCGCGCGTCCCTTCCGTCACGTACAGCACGAACAGCCAGATCCAGCCGATGATCGGCAGGAAGATCAGCAACATCCACCATGCCGACCGGTCGGTATCGTGCAGCCGCCGAAAGGTGACGGTGAAGCTCGGGATCAACAGTGCGAGGCTGGTCAGCCCGTTCAACGGCCCCGTGCTGTCCCAGTCGAAGCCGAGCGCGCGGTCGACGATGGTCGTCGCGATGCCGACGAGAATCGAGAACAGCGTGAACATCCAATATTCTTTCCGGCGCGAC
This sequence comes from Sphingomonas paucimobilis, assembly GCA_036946325.1. GTDB lineage: Bacteria > Pseudomonadota > Alphaproteobacteria > Sphingomonadales > Sphingomonadaceae > Sphingomonas > Sphingomonas paucimobilis_A. The sequence continues at coordinate 343,080 of JAQIJL010000001.1, read as the reverse complement.
CGGCCCCGGACCTCGAAAAACCGCTTCAGTGGCAGGATCATCCATTCCATCGCAACGCTCCCTTTTCGTTACAGTGGCGCAATGTGTCGCAAGCCCTTGACCCGAAGGCAATCGTTCAGTTCGTCGGCGCCCGCCGCCGATAGCTGAGCGCCTCCGCGACCTGCGCCCGTCCGATCGCTTCCGTGCCGGCCAGGTCGGCGATCGTCCGGCTGACGCGCAGCACCCGGTGGAACCCGCGCGCCGACAGCCGCATCGCCTCCGCCGCCTGTGCCAGCAGCGCCCGCGCCGGTGCGTCGAGCGCCGCGGCGCGTTCCAGTACCGCGCCGTCCGCCTCGGCATTGGTGCGGATGCCATCGGCGGCATAGCGCTCTCGCTGCACGCTCCGCGCCGCCACGACCCGTGCGGCGACCTCGGCCGACCCTTCGGCCGGCGGTGGCAGGACGAGGTCGGCGGCGCTCACCGCCGCCATTTCGATGGCAAGGTCGATACGGTCCAACAGCGGCCCCGACACCTTCGCCTGATAATCGGCGGCACAGCGCGGCGCGCGGGCGCACGCCAGTGCCGGATCGCCCAGATGGCCGCACCGGCACGGGTTCATCGCCGCGATCAACTGTACCCGTGCGGGAAAGGTGACATGCGCATTCGCCCGCGCGACGCTCACCTCGCCGGTCTCCAGCGGTTGCCGCAGCGAATCGAGCACCGCGCGCTGGAACTCCGGCAGCTCGTCGAGGAACAGCACGCCCAGATGCGCCATGCTGATCTCGCCCGGCTTCACGCGCAGCCCCCCGCCGGTCAGCGCCGCCATCGATGCCGAATGATGCGGATGCCGGAACGGCCGCACCCGCGTCATGCGCCCACCGGTCAGCGTCCCCGCGACCGACTGCACCATCGATACTTCCAGCGCCTCGGCCGCGTCCAGCGGCGGCAGGATGCCGGGCAGGCACGATGCGAGCAGCGACTTGCCCGCCCCTGGCGGTCCGACCATCAGCAGATTGTGATTGCCTGCCGCGGCGATCTCGAGGGCGCGCTTGGCCGTCTCCTGCCCCTTTACCTGCTTCAGGTCGGTGCCGCTCCACCCTTCCTCCGCCCCGCCCGGCTGCGGGTGGCTGAGCATCTGTTCGCCCTTCAGGTGATTGAGCAGTGACAACAGGTCCGGCGCGGCGACCACCGATGTCCCGGCCCAGGCGGCTTCGGCGCCCTGCACCGCCGGACAGATCAACGCCCGCCCCTCGCCGCTCGCCAGCATCGCCGCGAGCAGCACGCCCGGCGACCCGGCGATTCGCCCGTCGAGGCTCAGTTCGCCGACGATCAGATAGTCGGACAGCGTCTCCGCATCGACCACGCCCATCGCGGCCAACAGCCCGAGCGCGATCGGCAGATCGTAATGCGACCCTTCCTTGGGCAGGTCGGCGGGTGACAGGTTCACCGTGATCCGCTTGGGCGGCAGCGAAAGGCCGATCGCGGCGATCGCGGCGCGGACCCGCTCGCGGCTTTCGCCCACCGCCTTGTCGGCCAGCCCGACGACGACGAACGCCGGCACCCCGCTGGCCAGCTGCACCTGCACCTCGACGCGCCGCGCCTCCAGCCCCAGATACGCCGCCGTCGATACGATCGCGACCATGCTGCCCCTGCCCCCGTTTCCCTGTGACCGTCCATAGCCGCTTTCGGGGCATAGGGAACGGTCCGTCGTGGCCGTCTTGCCAGCGCAACACACGGCTGGCATGGCGGTGGCACGATGCAGATTGCGCTGGTGATCCTGGGGGTATTGCTGGTTCTGGTGACGCCGCTGGTCGCGGTGCTGCCGGGTCCGGCCGGTATCTTCACCTTTGCCGCCGGCACCGCGTTGATATTGCGCAATTCGCGCTGGGCACGACACCGTTTCGCCCGCCGGTTGCGGCGCTATCCGCGGCTGCGCGCGCTCACCGACCGGGCGCTGCGCCGCGCCAGTGCCAGACGGCGCAGGATGCGTGCGGGCGCGTAACGGTCGGCGTTGACTTGGGGGGCCTCCATGGCTAAGGGACCACCCACGCGGCCGCCGTCACTGGCGGCTTTTTACGTTCTGGCAGTTTTGAATACCCGGGGAATGAGTGATGAAGCGGACTTTTCAGCCGAGCAACCTGGTACGGGCCCGTCGTCACGGCTTCCGCTCGCGCATGGCGACGCCGGGCGGCCGCAATGTGATCCGCGCGCGTCGTGCCCGCGGCCGCAAGAAGCTGTCGGCCTAACGAAAATGCTTCGCCGCCGGGATTATCTGGCGGCGAATGCCGGACGCCGGGCGCCCATGCCCGGCTTCGTTCTGCTGGTGCGAACGCGCAAGGCGGACGAACTGGCCGATACGCCGCCCCAGGCGATGCGAATCGGCATTACCGTATCGAAAAAGGTCGGAAACGCCGTCGTCCGCAACCGGATGAAGCGGCGTTTTCGCGCGCTTGCCGCAGAGCTGTTGCCCGAACAGGGCATTGCCGGTGCCGATCACGTGCTGATCGGCCGGGCCAGCGGGATCGAACGCCCGTTCGACGACCTGAAAGCGGACCTTTCCAAGGCATTGCGCAAGGTTCGCCGGTGAGCGACGCCGGCGGGCCACCTCGCCCGGGCCTCGCCGCCCGCGCGCTCATGCTGGTCGCCCGGGCGTGGCAATTGGGTCCGTCGCTGATCCTGCCGCCGTCGTGTCGCTATCAACCCTCCTGTTCGGCCTATGCAATCACCGCCCTTGCCCGCTATGGCGCGATCAGGGGGGCGTGGCTGGCCGCCAAACGGATCGCGCGCTGTCACCCATGGGGCGGGCACGGCCACGATCCGGTGCCCTAGAGTCTGCGCAGTCAAGGATTTCGCGTGAAGAACGACCAGAAGAATTTCCTGCTGTTCGCGGTACTGGCTGCGCTGGTGCTGTTCGGCTGGCCGTATATCGCCAACCATTTCTTCCCGGCCGCCAATCCGCCGGTGACGAAGCTGGAGGACGGCAAGAGCAAGCCCGTCGCCAATCCCGCAACCGATCCCGCCGCCGACACCGCGAACGCGATTCGCGACCGGGCGCAGGTGCTTCGCGAAACCCCACGCGTGCAGATCGACACGCCGGCCCTGCGCGGATCGATCAACCTGCGCGGCGGGCGGATCGACGATCTGGTGCTGCTGCGCCACAGCGAAACCATCGCGAAGGATTCGCCGCCGGTCCGGCTGCTGTCGCCGTCGGGCACCGCCGACGCCTATTTCGCGCAGTTCGGTTGGAGCGGCACGGGCATCACCCCGCCGCCCGCCGATGCGCTGTGGACCGCATCGGGGACGAAGCTGACCCCGACCACGCCGGTCACGCTGACGACGCAGGCGGGCAGCCAGCGCTATCTGATGCAGATTTCGGTCGACAAGGATTACATGTTCACCGTGCGCCAGAGCATCGTGAACACCGGCGCGCAGCCGGTCCAGGTCGCGACCTATGGCCTGCTCAGCCGTCGCGGCGCGCCGGTCGACAAGGATACGATGACGATCCAGGTCGGCCCGATCTACGAAGCGGGCAACGGCGTGAAGTTCGACGTCGATTACAAGGACATCGACGCCGCCCCCACGACCTTCAACACGAAGGGCGGCTGGCTCGGCTTCACCGACCATTACTGGATGACCGCGCTGATCCCCGATCAGAACGCGCAGCACGGCCTGTCACTGAAGGGCGCCGACCAGCGCCATCAGGCAGATTATCGCTCGCCCACCCTCGCCACGCTCAATCCGGGTCAGGCGATGACGCAGAGCGCGCGCTTCTTTGCCGGTGCCAAGGAGAACAAGGTCCTCAACGCCTATGAGGAACAGGGCGTCCCCTATTTCTCGCGCGCGATCGACTGGGGCTGGTTCCGCGTCGTCGAGGAGCCGATCTTCGTCTATCTCGACTGGCTGTTCCGCATGGTCGGCAATTTCGGCGTGGCGATCATCCTGCTGACGCTGACCATCCGCGGCCTGATGTTCCCGATCGCCCAGCGCCAGTTCGCGTCGATGGCGGCGATGCGCGCGATCCAGCCGAAGCTGAAGGTGCTGCAGGAACGCTACAAGGACGACAAGCCGCGCCTCCAGCAGGAGATGATGGCGCTCTACAAGACGGAGAAGGTGAACCCGGTCGCCGGCTGTCTGCCGACGCTGATCCAGATTCCGATCTTCTACGCGCTGTACAAGGTGCTGTTGCTGACGATCGAGATGCGGCACCAGCCGTTCGTCGGCTGGATCAAGGATCTGTCCGCGCCCGATCCGGCGACGATCCTGAACCTGTTCGGCTATCTCGACTTCACCCCACCGCATTTCCTCGCGATCGGCATCGTGCCGGTGCTGCTCGGCATTTCGATGTACTTCCAGTTCAAGCTGAACCCGGCGCCGATGGACGACATGCAGAAGCAGGTCTTCGGGCTGATGCCGTGGGTGCTGATGTTCATCATGGCGCCGTTCGCGGTCGGCCTGCAGGTCTACTGGATCACGTCGAACCTGCTGACCATCGCGCAGCAGCAGCTGCTCTATTCGCGGCACCCGGCGCTCAAGCAGGCACCGGCGAAGTGAACGACCTGCCACCCCCGCCGCCCGGCGACGACCGCTTCGATCCCGACCAGATCGAAGCGGCGCGCAAGATCTTCGCGGGGCCGATCCAGTTCCTGAAATCGGCGCCGTCGCTCGATTACCTGCCGTCGCCCGACGTGCCCGAGATCGCGTTCGCCGGTCGTTCGAACGTCGGCAAGTCGTCGCTGCTCAACGCGCTGACCGGCCGCACCTCGCTGGCGCGGACTTCGGTAACGCCGGGGCGGACGCAGGAACTGAACTTCTTCGACATCGGCACGCCGCTCAAGCTGCGGCTGGTCGACATGCCCGGCTATGGTTTCGCCAAGGCGCCCAAGGACATGGTCCGCAAGTGGCGTTATCTGGTGAACGACTATCTGCGCGGGCGGCAGGTGTTGAAGCGCACCTTGGTGCTGATCGATTCGCGCCACGGCATCAAGGATGTCGACCGCGAGGTGTTCGAGATGCTGGACAAGGCCGCGACCAGCTACCGCATCGTCCTGACCAAGACCGACAAGATCAAGGCGACCGAACTGGAAGCGGTCTATGCCGCGGTCGGCGAAGAGGTCCGCAAGCGCCCCGCCGCGCATCCCGACGTCATCTCGACGTCGAGCGAAAAGGGCATGGGCATCGCCGAACTCCGCGCGGCGGTGATCGACTCGATCGGCTGACCGACGACCCTCCGCATTCTTCCGCCACACACGTCACCCCAGCGCAGGCTGGGGTCTGTGGGTGGCAGGCGCTCCACTCTCCAACGGGCAGACCCCAGCCTGCGCTGGGGTGACGCGGGTAGTCGGTAGGCGGGCAGTCTACCCCTGCCGCGAAGCGAACAACCCCGCCCCCAGCGCCACGGCACCGACCGACAGCACGCAGGCGACGATCATCAGCAACCCGTCACGCACCAGCAGCGCGATGCCGAACGCCATGATCGCCGCCATCGGCGCGGTGCTGGCGAAGGGCAGCAGTTCGAGCGGCGGTACCGTCAGGCACAACAGGATCACCGCGATACCGGCGATCTTGACCATCGGCCCCTTGGTCAGCGCGGGCAGGCGGCCGTGGAACCACTTGTCCATCCGCCTGGCGATCGGCCGCCCCTTGTCGACGACCTTCTGCAAATTCTCCCCCTTCATCCCGCGATTGGCGAGGAATCCGGGCAGCCACAGATGCTTGCGCCCCAGCACCAGTTGAAACGCCAGCAGCGCCAGTACCAGCGCCAGCGCGGTCGGCAGACCGGGAATGCCGCCGACCGGCGAAATCTCGATCATCGGCAGGACGATCAGGAACGGTCCATAGGCGCGGTGGCCCATCGCTTCGAGCATATCGCCCAGCCGGACCTTGTCGCCGCCGGCCTGCTCGCCCAGTTCCTGCAACCGGTCGAGCACGTCGCCGACGCTCTGCGGATCGCCGCTTTTCTCGTTTCCCGCCATGGCCTTGCCAACGGATCGTTGCGCAGCCGGTTCCAACCGCTCGACACCGGCGCCATCGCGTGGCACGACCCGCCCCATGCTGAAGCTCATCATCGGGAACAAGGCCTATTCCTCCTGGTCGCTGCGCGGCTGGCTGGCGGCCAAGCTGTCGGGCCTGCCGTTCGAGGAGGTCGTCGTGCCGCTCTACGACGCCGACTGGGACAAACGCCGCGAGGGTGATGAGTTCGCGCCGTCATCGGGCAAGGTGCCGATCCTGTGGGACGGCGACGACATCGTCGTGTGGGACAGTCTGGCGATCGTCGAATATCTGAACGAGAAATCGGGCGGCGACAAATTCTGGCCGGCCGACCCGGCAGCGCGCGCGATGGCCCGGTCGATGGCGGCGGAGATGCATTCGGGCTTCGCGCCGCTGCGCCGCAAGCACAGCATGAACGTCCGCCAGGTCTACGACCCGATGCAGCCCGACGACGACGTCGCTGCCGACCTGTCGCGCATCTACGAACTATGGGCGCAGGCCCGCGCGCGCTTCGGTCAGGGCGGCGACTATCTGTTCGGTGAATTCGGCGCGGCGGACATCATGTTCGCGCCGGTCGCGACGCGGATCGTCACCTATTCGCTGCCCTGCCCCCGCTTCGCGATGGGGTACATCATCACGCTGTTGCAGCACCCGTGGATGCAGGACTGGATCGCCAGCGCGCAGGAAGAGGATTGGGTGCTGGAGCAATATGAGCAGGCGGTGAAGTAAAGCTCCTCCCCGCTCCGCGGGGAGGGGGACCGCCGCGAAGCGGTGGTGGAGGGGGGTGTCCGCGCAACGCAACGGTGGTGGAGCAGGATACCCCCCTCCACCAGCCTGCGGCTGGTCCCCCTCCCCGTACCGGGGAGGATTTCAGGCCAGAAACTCCGCGATCGCGTCGCCCAGTTCCTTCTTCACCACCGCGCTCATATGGTTGCCCGGCGTCTCGACCAGCCACGCATCGGGCAGCAAATCCGCAAGCGCGGCATGACTGCCATTATCGTCGTCATCCTCGCCCGCCAGCACCAGCACCGGCTGGGCGATGCCGGCCAGTTCCTCCCGCGAGGTATCGACAAACGTATCGAGGATACCGAGCAACGCCACCGGATCGCCGCCGGTGGTCTTGAGGAACGCTTCCGCCATCCATTCCGGCGACCCGCGTTCGAAGCTGCCGAGGTTGGTCAGGATACGGCGGAAATGCGCCGCGCGCCGACCGGTATCGAGCAACCCTTCCAGCCCCATCCCGCTCAGCACGATCTTTCCCGGCGTGGCACCCATCGTCACCATCCGCACCACGGTCCGCGCGCCGAGCGAATAGCCGCCCAAATCATAGTCGGTCAGCCCCAGATGCTCGATCAGCGCCATGCCGTCCCTCGCCAGCGCATCGGCGGGATAGGCGGCGGCATCGTGCGGCCGCGCGCTATCCCCATGCGCGCGCAGATCGGGCATGATGACCCGCCGCCCCAGCGCCGCGACCTTCGCCGCATGGCCGTACTTCATCCAGTTGGTGTCGGCATCGCTGAAATAGCCATGGATCAACACCACCGGCGCGCCCTCGCCAATCTCGTGCCAAGCGATCTCGACGCCGTCGAAGCTGGCGAAACGATGGGTGGTGACGCTGGGCTGGCTCACGATCATGCAGTCCTTGGATGGTAGTTGCGGCGACCGGCTATGCGCGGACCGGTTCGGCCTGTCGAGGCCGCCGCGCCGCCATTTGCCCCTTCACCAGCGCATGAAATCAAGTTAGTATCCAGAGCAATAAAAGAACAAGCGGGGGGGATGCCGGCCAGACCGGAGACCGACGCCATCACCCCCGCCCTGCCCCATAGCGGCGTACCGCACAGCCGTTCCGAAGATGCCTATGCGATCATCGTCGGTTGCGTGATGATCGCGCTCGGCCTTGCCATGCTGCGCGCCGCCGGGCTGGTGACGGGCGGCATCGCCGGGGTGGCGCTGCTGGTATCCTATCTGGTGCCGTTGCCGACCGGCGTGCTGTTCACGCTCATCAATATCCCCTTCTTCCTGTTCGCGAAGGCCGCGATGGGGTCGCGCTTCATGTGGCGCACCATCGCGGTCAATGGTGGCATCGCGCTGTTTTCGACCATGGCCCGCTACGGCTTTCGCATCGTCGAGGTGCATCCGGCCTTCGCCGCGGTCGCGGGCGGGACGGTGATCGGCATGGGCATCCTCGCGCTCGCCCGGCACGATGCGGGCGTCGGCGGCACCGGGGTGGTGACGTTGTGGCTGCAGCGCACGCGCGGGTGGAATGCCGGCCGGACGCAGATCGCGATCGACCTCGCCATCCTCGCCGCCTCCTTCGCGGTCGTCGCCCCGACCAAGGTCGCATGGTCGGCACTCAGCGCCGCGGCGATCAGCGGCATCTTGATCGCATGGCATCGGCCGGGCCGCTACACCGGATATTGACCCATCAGGCGGCGAGGGCGGCCATATGGTCGTTGTCGCGCAACATGGTCGATGCGCGTTCGGTGGCATGGCGGATATCCTCGGCCAGCGACTTCACCTCGCGCGCGACGACCGCAAAGCCGCTGCCCGCTTCGCCCGCCCGCGCCGCCTCGATCGCGGCGTTCAGCGCGACCAGCCGGGTCTGTGCGGTGATGTCGCCGATCGAGGTCACGATCGCGGACAATTGCGTCATCAGCGACCGCAGCGCATCCGCCTGCTGTTCCAGCCGCGTCTGGAAACGCCGCCCCTCGTCGAGCCGCGCCTGCACTTCGCGCTCCAGCACCACCTGTCGCGTCAGGTCGGTCGCGATCTTGACGATCGACGACGGCCGCCCCTCCGGGTCGAGGATGGGATTATAGGTCGCCTGCAACCATACGTCGCGGCCCTGCCGGTCGATCCGGCGATACAGCCCGCTGTCGAACGCGCCCCCCCCCAGCTTGCGCCAGAATTGCGCATATTGCGCGGAAACGCTGTCCTCGGCACGGCAGAACATCCGGTGATGCCGCCCGCGCACCTCGGCCAGTGCATAGCCCATCGTGTCGAGGAACAGGTCGTTCGCCCACAACACGGTGCCGTCGAGCGCGAAATCGATCACCGCCTGCGACCGGCAGATCGCCTCCCACGCCCCGCGATACAACGCGCCATCCCGGATACTCTGCGTGTCCATACGCCCATATTGCGCAAGACGACGTTAAGGAGGCGTTAGGGAACCGGCCAGCGGCACGAAAAAATGATGGTACGTCAGGGACGTAGCGACATCGGACGACACGCAACCAGCATTTGGCGGATCGCCGTCACCCCGGACCCGATCCGGGGTGACGGCTGCAACCGCGATCAGTCCTTCTTGAGGTGACGGCGGCCGAGCAGTTCCGCGATCTGCACCGCGTTCAGCGCGGCACCCTTGCGCAGATTGTCCGACACGCACCACAGCGCCAAGCCGTTCTCGACGGTCGAATCCTCGCGCACGCGGCTGACATAGGTCGCGAAGTCGCCGACGCATTCGATCGGGGTTGCGTATCCGCCGTCCTCGCGCTTGTCGACCAGCATGATGCCCGGCGCCTCGCGCAGGATCTTCTGCGCATCCTCGGCCGACAGCTCGTTTTCCATCTCGATATTGATGGCTTCGCTATGGCCGACGAACACCGGCACGCGGACGCAGGTCGCGGTCACCTTGATCTTGGGATCGAGGATCTTCTTAGTCTCGACCACCATCTTCCACTCTTCCTTGGTCGACCCGTCGTCAAGGAAGCTGTCGATGTGGGGGATCACGTTGAACGCGATCTGCTTGGTGAACTTCTTCGGCTCGGCGCTGTCCCCGACGAAGATGTTGCGGCTCTGCTCGAACAGCTCGTCCATGCCCGCCTTGCCCGCGCCCGACACCGACTGGTAGGTCGCGACGACGACGCGCGTGATCTTCGCGGCATCGTGGATCGGCTTCAACGCCACGACCATCTGCGCGGTCGAACAGTTCGGATTGGCGATGATGTTACGCGCCTTGTAGCCGTCGATCGCCTCCGGGTTCACTTCCGGCACGATCAGCGGCACGTCGGGGTCCATGCGGTACAGCGACGAATTGTCGATCACGGTACAGCCGGCGGCGGCGAACTTGGGCGCATAGACCTTGGTCGCCTCGCTGCCGATCGCGAACAATGCCATGTCCCAGCCCGTGGGATCGAAATGCTCGATATTCTGGATCTTGTACTGCTTACCGGTCTCGCCGAAATCGGCCATGTCGCCGGCCGAGCGCGACGATGCCAGCACCGCCAGATCGTCGATCGGAAACTCGCGTTCCGCCAGGATGTTCAGCATTTCGCGACCGACATTGCCGGTGGCGCCCGCGACGACTACCCGATAACCCACTTGCTTACTCCGCGATCAAATCTTGCGCGCGGAATAGCCCTTTCGCAGCTTTTGTAAAGTCGCGCCGCCACCCGGAGCGCTTCCCGGGTGGCGGCGGGACCGCTTACTGCTTGTCCTTCACCTGCCGGTTCAGGAAGTTCAGGATCGTCTTCCACAGATGCTCGCTCACCCCCGGTCCGCCGACACGGTGGGTCTGGCCGGGATAGAGCATCAGCTCGAACGGCGTCGCCGACTTCTGCATCGCCGCCATCATCGCGGTCGAATGTTCGAGCACGACGTTATCGTCGGCCATGCCGTGGATCAGCAGCAGCGGATCGCTGATCTTCGCCGCATCCGCCACCGTCGCCGACGTCGCATAGGCTTCGGGCACCGTCCGCGGATCGCCCATATAGCGCTCGGTATAATGGGTGTCGTACAATTCCCAGCGCGATACCGGCGCACCCGACACGCCCGCCGCGAACACGCCCGGCGCCCGTTCGAGCATCTTCAGCGTCATATAGCCACCATAGGACCAGCCATAGGTGGCGATCTTGTCCGGCGCGACGAACGGCAAGGTCTTGAGGTAATTCGCGCCCGCAATCTGGTCGTCGACCTCGACCGATCCCATCGCGCGATAGATCTGGTTCTCGAACGCCTTGCCGCGCTCGGGCGATCCGCGATTGTCGATCTCGAACCAGATCCAGCCCTGATCGACCAGATATTGCCGTAGCGCCCCGCCCCATGCGCGGCGCACGACCTGGCTGCCGGGGCCGCCATAATGCGAGAAGAATACCGGGTAGCGCTTGCCCGGCTCCAGCCTGGGCGTGATCATGTTCCAGTGCAGCACCGATCCGTCGGCAGCCTTGATCTCGCCGAACTGCGTCGGGCGATGGCTGGCGACATAGGGTGCGTACGGGTGATCGCCGCTCAGCGCATTTTCGTTGATCCACGCGATCCGCTTGGCCGAGCTGTCCGCCAGATAGGTCTGCGCCGGCTGATCGGGGTTCGAGCGCGACACGATCAGCCGCGACGCCTTCCCGTCCATCGACGCACTATACGACCAGCCCGCCTCGGTCATCCGCGTGACATTGCCCGGCTTGCGCAGGTCGACGCGGTACAGCTGCCGCTCCAGCGCATCGTCCTTGTTGGCGAGGAAATAGATGCGGCCCTTCGCCTCATCGACGCCCGCCAGATCGGCGACCATCCATGGCCCCTTGGTCAGCTGCGTCCACTTGCCCGCCTGCCAGCGATACAGATGCCCATAGCCGTCGCGCTCCGACCACCAGATGAGACTCCCGTCCTTCATCATGTGATAGGCATCGGACAGGTTGATCCAGCTCTTCGGCCCGGACTCCTCGGTGAACAACACCGTCGCCTTGCCGGTCGCCGGATCGACGCGCAGCATGTCGAGCTTCGTCTGCGCCCGGTCCTGCCGCTGGACCAGCAGCGCCTTGCCATCCGGGGTCCAGTCGACCCGCGCCAGGTAGATGTCGGGATCGGGACCCAGATCGACCTTCACCCGGCCCGACCCGTCCGGCTTCATCACATACAGATCGACCAGCACGTTGGGCGTACCCGCCTTCGGATAGCGCTGCTGATAGATGCTGGTTCCTTCGGCGCCGATCGCCGAACGGGTGACGATGCCGACCGGCGCCTCGTCGAAGCGCTGCACCGCAACCAGCTTGTCGCCCGGCGACCACCAATAGCCGGTGCGCCGCCCCATTTCCTCCTGCGCGACGAACTCCGCCTCGCCGAAATGGACGGTGTCCTTGCCCTCGGTGGTGAGCGCGGTTTCCTTGCCGGTCTTCAGGTTCAGCGCGATCAAATTCTGATCGCGCACGAAGCTGACATAATTGCCTTCGGGACTGACCACCGGGTTCAGCTCGCCGCTGTCGCTGTTGGTCAGCCGGCGGACCTCGCCGTCGATCGACGCGAGGTACAGGTCGCCGTCCAGCGGCACGAGGATCGACTTGCCATCGGGCGCCCAGTCATAGGCGAGGATGCCGCGCTTGCCGGTCAGCGTCCGGTCGCGCTCGCGTTGCATCTTCTCCGCTTCGGAAAGCGCAGCACCGGTGCCGACCTTCTTGGAATCGACCAGCATCCGCCATTCGCGGGTGGTCGTGTCCATCGCCCACAGGTCGAACCGCTCGCGCTCGTCGGCGCGGTTGCGCAGCAGCGTGACATATTTTCCGTCGGGCGAGAGCTTCAGGTTCTGCGGCTGGCTGCCGTTCAGGTCGGGGCTGGCGAACACCCGCTCCAGGGTCAGCTCGCCCGGTTTAGCCGCTCCACTCTTACCTGCCGGCTGCGCCGGTTCACCGGCCATCCCGGCCGTTCCCATCGCCAGCAACGCCGCACCCATCAACCATTTCACCATAGTGCCCCGTATCCTTGCCCGGCACGTCCGCGCCGGTCGTATCGGTTGTTATCGCTTGGGCGACGGCGGAGGTAAATGGTTGGGTTTGGTGAGATCGCGTCTGCACAGCATCAAGGGGACCCGTCGCCCCAGCGAACGCCGGGGCCTCCTGCGGCGAGGAGGTCGCTCCCTTACCGGGAGATTCCAGCCTTCGCTGGGATCACGAAAGGTGGCCCCCTCCCGTCGCTCCCGCGCAGGCGGGAGCCATACCCGCCGACGTCGCGCATCCTGCCGATGCGTCAGCATATATGGATTCCCGCCTCCGCGGGAATGAATGAAAACCTACATCGCCTCGCCCGGATCGACGCCCCACAGCCGCGACTGCTCGACATAGCCCCCGCGCCCCTTCACATCGAAGAAGCACCACGCGCCATTGCACCGCGACAGCCGCCCGACCACGCCCGGCGCCGCGCGCCACACCACCGCCGCGCCCGCCTGCGGCGACGCACGCAGTTCGATCACGTCGCGTCCGACGAACCCGGTGCGCCGGTCGCTCAGCAACCCGACCTGCAACCAGCCGCGCGTGCCGTCGGGGTCCTCGACCCGGCGCCAGTCCTGATAGATGTCCAGCACCTTGATCGGCATGTCGGCACGGCGATAGACCCACTGCGTCGGATAATTCTTGCCTGGCCCGCTGCGCATCCGCGCCTCGCCGGCGGCGATCGACGCATAATAGGGCGTCTTGCGGCGCTGCGCATCGGCCGCTCCCGCCGCAACCATCGTCAGCACCGCCGCCACCGCGATCGATCGCCCCAAGCGCATGATATTGTCCCCGAATGTCTGTCCCTTGCCTGTATCGGCAAGCGGCCCCCCGCGGCAAGCCGTTGACGCCGCCCGCACCCTTCGCCAATCCGTATGATATGGCCGCAGCATCCCCCCCGCCCCGCACGCCCCGAGTTCAGGTGACAAGGCGGCTGCCGGCGGCGACCGAGGGGCGGATGGCGATGCTGTTCGACACCGTGTTCAGCCCCGACGACCATGCCTTTTCCCGTGACGAACTGGCCGCCGCGATGGCGACATGCGACGTGCTGGTACCGGCCGTCACCGACGTCATCGACGCCGAACTAATCGCCGCCGCGCCCGATCGGCTCCGCCTGATCGCCAATTACGGCGCGGGCGTGAACCATATCGACCTGAAGGCCGCGCACGCCCGTCGCATCCTCGTCACCAACACCCCCGGCGTCCTGACCGAAGACACCGCCGACATGGTGATGGCCCTGATCCTCGCCGTGCCGCGCCGCTTGGCGGAAGGCGAAAAGCTGGTTCGCTCTGGCGAGTGGAAGGGATGGAGTCCCAGCGGGATGCTCGGCCACCGGATCGGCGGCAAGGCGCTGGGCATCGTCGGCATGGGCCGCATCGGACAGGCAGTCGCCCGTCGCGCCCGCGCCTTCGGCCTGTCGATCCACTATCACAACCGCCACCGCCTGCCCGAAACGGTCGAGGCGGAACTGGGGGCGACGTGGCACGCCGATCTCGACGAGATGCTCGGACAGATCGACCTGCTGACGATCCACACCCCGCGCAATGCCGACAGCGAAAACCTGCTCGACGCCCGCCGCATCGCCCGGCTGCGTCGCCACGTCTATCTCATCAACGCCTCGCGCGGCGGCATCGTCGACGAAGAGGCGCTGGTCGACGCGCTGGAGAGCGGACGCCTTGCCGGTGCCGGCCTCGACGTCTGGGCGCACGAACCCGCCATCGACCCGCGCCTGCTCGCGCTGCCCAATGTCGTCATGACCCCGCATATGGGATCGGCGACCCTGGAGGGCCGCGTGGCGATGGGGGAAAAGGTCATCACCAACATCCGCGTCTGGTCGGACGGGCACCGCCCCCCGGATCAGGTGCTGGACGGGTTGCGATAAAGCGGACCGGACCCTGCGCCGGCGCGGTACCGCTAAGGCTGATCCAAGACGGAGCGGAGGAAAGGAATGGTCCGCGCAAACGCTCGCTCTACACCTATAAAGACGCTTGGCGTGCTGTTGCTGATACTCTTGTCCCAAACCAGTTGCCCGACCCAGCAACAATGCAAGACGCACATCGACGCTCGTAATCAACTAACGCAGTCTCTCTCGAGTGCGACGGTTATATTGGCGCCCCCTTCGCGAATCAAAAATCTATCTGAGCAGGTAGGATTTTGTGTCCTCGTCTCCCTCATCCGGTCATGAGGACACAATTCTGTTGATAGAACCGTTTGAACTCGTTCGACATCGGGATGGATATGCCCTTCTCTTCGGCGTCATCAACGTAACGGATGTCGGCATTATCGCGGAATATGATCGCCATGGAAAATTGCAGAAGGTTTCGATCCATTAGAACGGCACTCGCGATGCGGTAACCTGTAACAGGATGCCGCTATTGGGTTCTGCCACCGCCGCCACGAGGACATCATGCATTTCGATCTGATCCAGTCGCTCAGCCTGTGTGGCGACCCGCAGGTGCCGAATGACGACCGCGCTGGCAGCACCGCGCGACGGGCTTGGGTGATCGACGGTGCCACCGATCTCGGACCACCGGGACTCCTCGGCGAACAGGGCGGCGCAGCATGGCTGGCCGCGACCGCCGATGCCGCATTCGCTACCGCCGATGCGCCGACCTTGCCCGACGTCTGCGCGCACGTCTGCAAGCGGGTGGAGGCGCGCTATGCGGCCGAAGCGCGTCGCGCGCCGGAGGGTTTGTGGGAACTGCCCCGCGCATCGTTCGCGGCGATTCAGATCGACGGCGCGCGGATCGACCTCGGCTGGGCCAGCGACTGTTCCGTCCTCCACCTGACCGCAGCCGGTACGGCATGGCGCACCCCTGCCCCCAGCCGCGCCCGCGAAAGTGCTCAGGCGGCTGCGCTCGGCCCCGGCATCGGTGCCATCAGTCTCCGCACCAATGCCGTGTTGCAGGATCGACGCCGCTCCCGTTCCCGCCCCGGTCAGCGCGTCCTCAGCGTGGACTCTGCCGCAACCATGGCTATTCTCAGCTATGCCAGCTTCGACGTGTCGGTCGGCGACGAACTGCTGCTAATGAGCGACGGCATGGTCGCCTTGGTCGATTCCTACGAACGACACGACCCCCACGGCCTGTTCGCCGCCGTCCGCGCGCACGGGCTGGCAGCACTCGGTGCCGAACTGCGCGCCATCGAGCAGGAAGACGCCGCCTGCTTGCGCTATCCCCGCTTCAAGATCAGCGATGACGCTACCGCGCTCTGGCTGCGCATCGGCGGCTGAAGACATGATCGTCACCCCGGATTTTATCCGGGGTTCCACTTCTTCGGTGACCGCCACTTTCCTACAAAGAGCCGCTTTGCCAACATAGCGCAGGGACGACTTCAGTCACGCTCGTTGACACCGCCACTCTACCCATCGCGCAACTAGCGCACGAGTGTGAACTTAGTGAACTTTGGCCGAAAACCTCAATCTTTCAAACCACTTAGCCATTCGCCAATCATCGCCTGCCCCGCGCGCACCGCCGCCGGTCCCAGCGTGCGATATTCCTCGGCCAGGGTCCCGCGATGCGTCGGGCAGTCGAGATAGTCGAGCCATGCCTCGAACCGCGCATCCTCGCCCATCTCGGCGTGGAATTGCAGCGCCAGCAGGTTGCCGCCTCGCCGGAACCCCTGCCGATACCGCTCGGTGGTCGCCAGCAACTCGGTGCCTTCGGGCAGGTCGAACGTGTCGCCATGCCAGTGCAGCACCGGCACCCCGGCGACATGCGCCAGCGGCGACGCGACGTCCGGCGTCAGGTCGATCGGCGCGAAGCCGATCTCGCATCCGGTGCCCTTATAGACCGGCGCCCCCAGCGCCGCCGCCATCATCTGCGCACCGAGACAAATGCCGAGGGTCGGCCGATCCGCCGCCAGCCGGCGCGACAATGCGGCGATCTCGCCCGGTATCCACGGATGCTCGGCGACGTCATAGACCCCCATCGGCCCGCCCATCACGATCAGCAGGTCGGGCCTGGTCAGATCGGCAGTGGCGAAGGCCGGGTCGGTGACGTCGATCCGGTCGATGACATACCCCGCGGCCTCCACCGGCGCGCGGTATCCGGCGCAGCCTTCATAGGGGACGTGACGGACGATCAGCGCGGACTTCATGGGCACAGTCTATCCTGCGCAAGCTGAATGACACCTGCAATGTTTCTTTGTGTTGCAGTGGCGACACTTTGGAACCCCGGCGCGCGAGATTCATTGCCCTGCGGTAGCGTAAACAGGAGTAACCCGATGAAGAAGCTCGCAACCATCGCCCTTGCCCTCGCCGCCGGCAGCTCGCTGGCCGCCTGTTCGACCCTGCGCGGCGGCGCCATCGGTGCAGCCGGCGGCGCGGGCGTGGCGGCGGCGACCGGCGGCAATGTCGAACGCGGCGCGGCGGTCGGCGGCGTGGGCGGCGCGGTGGTCGGCACCGTCGTCGACGATTGATCGACGCCAGCCCCCCGGCGACCGTCACCCCGGCCTTGCGCCGGGGTCCCGCTTCTCGTCCGAACTTCGGGAGGAAGCGGGACCCCGGACCAAGTCCGGGGTGACGAGTTTATCGGACGTTCGGCGTACGGCCGATCAATCCCCGGTCAGGATGCGATCGACGAGCTGCTTCACGCTCGGTACGAACCCGTTCGAATAAAAGGGATCGCGCTTGAAGTTGTAGGCGGCGTGCCCCGCAAACATCAGGTTCTGGTCGGTCGGGCCGCCATGGGCGATGTCCTGCAACGTCTTCTGGATGCAGAAGCTGCGCGGATCGGCCAGCCGCCCGGTCGAATTCGTCTCGCTATCGGCCCAGCTCGAAAAGCTGCACTGCGACAGGCAGCCCATGCAGTCCGCCTGATCCTTGCGGATGAAGCCCTTCTCGTCGGGCGTCACGAACACCAGCGTGTTGTCCGGGGTCTTGAGCGCATCGGTAAAGCCCTGCCCGAACCATTCGCGCGCGCGCAGAAGGTCGCCCTGCGTCACCCAGAAATTCTTGCCCTTCACGCCGACGTCGAGCTGGAAGACATGGTCCCCCGCTTCCTGCGTCGAAAAGGCGATCTGCCGTTCCGACCGCGCCTCCAGGTTGCGGAGGAACGGGTTGCGCACCGCCGACGAATAGAAACCGGTCGGGCTGAACCGGTGCAGCAGCACCTCGCCCTCCTCGATCTCCATCAGCTTCGCCTTCCACTCGGGCGGGATCGGGCTTTCCTGCGTCAGCAGCGGGCGGGTGCCGAACTGGAAAGCGATCTTGCCCAGCTCGGGATTGTCGATCCAGTCGTTCCAGTCGCGTAGGTACCACACGCCGCCGGCCATCACGATCGGCACGTCGTCCGAAATGCCGCCCTCGCGCATCGTCGCGCGCAGGTCGCGGACGCGCGGATAGGGGTCCTGCGGCTCCAGCGGATTCTCGGCGTTCGATAGCCCGTTATGCCCGCCGGCCAGCCACGGGTCTTCATACACCACCGCCGCCAGCCATTCCGACGCCTTCGAATAGGCGCGCTTCCACAGCGCGCGGAACGCACGGCCCGACGACACGATCGGCAAGTAGCTGACGCCGTAGGAGGCGGTGATCTCGGACAGCTTGTAGGGCATGCCCGCACCGCAGGTCACGCCGGAGACGAGGCCGCGGGTGCGTTCCAGCACGCCGTGCAGGATGCGCTGGGCGCCGCCCATTTCCCACAGCACGTTGATGTTGATCGCGCCCTTGCCGCCGGCAATCTCCCATGCGCGCCGCACCTGCTGGACCGCGCCCTCGATCGCATATTCGATCAGTTCCTCATGGCGTTCGCGGCGGGTCAGCGCCTTGTACACCTGCGGGATGATCTTGCCTTCGGCATCGTAGCTGTCAGCATTGACCGCCGACACGGTGCCGATGCCCCCCGCCGCCGCCCATGCGCCGGCCGATGCGTGGTTGGTAGCGGCAACGCCCTTGCCCCCTTCGATCAGCGGCCAGACTTCGCGGCCGTTATAGACGATGGGCGACAGACCTTTGAACAACGCGACCTCCAACGGGAACTTCGTTGCGGCACGCTTCGCGCCACCGCATCCGGCCGTCATTACTGCCAGCCGCGCCCGATGGCGAGCAAATTGCGTGGACCGTGTCCGAGGGGTCCGGTTTCGTTCAACAGCCTAGCGCACAAGACCCGAGGACGATGCCCCCTACCCCAGCGCCCCCGGCCGCCCCAATGTCCGCTCATACAACGCCTTGTACGCCGCGATCATCTTCGCCTCGTCGAACTCGGCGCGCGCCTTCGCCAGGTTGGCCTCGCCCACCCGCCGCCGGGCGTCGGCATCGACCGCCAGCGTCTGCAACCGGTCGCGCAGATGCACCTCGTGCCGGTCGATGCCCATATATTGGTGGTTCGCGTCAGCCACCATCGCCATGATGTCGCCGACCGGGGGCGCGACCACCGGCAGGCCCGTAGCCATCGCTTCCATCACCGAAATCGGCTGTTGCTCGCTGCGCGACGACAGCGCGAAGATGTCGAACAGGCCCATATAACGATAGGGTTCGGGCAGGAAGCCGGGCAGCACGACGCGGTCGTCGATGCCCATCGCCTCGGCCGCGTCGAGGATCGCCTGCCGCTCCGGTCCCTCGCCGACGATCACCAGCCGCACCTTGACCGCGATCCCGCCGACCGCGCGGACCAGCAGCGGCAGGTCCTTCACCTCGCGCAGGCCCGCGACGGTGCCGATCACCACTTCGCCCGGCTTGCGCTTCAACCCCGGAATGGCGTCGGCCGCGACCGGTTCGGCATAGCGCTCGACCGGAATGCCGTTGCCGATCAGGTGCAGCCGCCCCTCGGGCTGTTTCCACGCCCCCCGCGCGACCTGCATCAACCGCTGCGACGGCACGACCAGCGCCTCCGCCGCGCCCAGCGCGAAGCGGCGATAGAGGTTGCGCACCGGGTTCAGCCGGGTCGCCTCGTCCTCGTTGAAGCCGTCCTCGTGATGGACGACCGGCGGCGTGCCCCTGGCGAACACGCGCTTCGCCATCACCCCGTCGATCGCGCCCCAATTATAGGTCAGTACCAGATCGAAGCGGCGCATATATTTCGCGATCGCCTCGTACCGCGCGACCGAGGGCTTGCCGGTCAGCGGCGGCGGGTTCTGCGCAATCTCGTAGCGGATGTAATCCGCAATCGCCGAACGCGCCTCGGTCCGCTCCGGCACGCCCGACACGATGGTGTGGACCGCGCGGTCGCCCCAGGCATGCATCAGCCGGATCGCGCGCGCTTCCTTGCCCCCATAGGCGAACGACGAATGGAGGTGGAGGATGCGGACCGGGGCACTCATGCGGCGGCGACCCGCACCAGCAGCCGGTCGATCGCGGCGATCGATGCCGGTTCGGTCAGGATCGGCGCGTGGCCGACATCGGCGACCGTCGTCAGCTCCGCGCCGTCGATCCGCGCGACCATCGCCTCCGCCACGCTCGCCGGCAGGATATCGGACAGGGCGCCGCGCACGATCGCGACCGGCTTGCCCGCCAGCGCTTCATAGGCGCGCCACATGTCCGGCCCCGCCTCGTTGCCGGGGACGCGGAACGGCTCGGCGATCTTCATGTCATAGTCGAGGATGATCCTCCCGGCCGAGTTCAGCCGGTGCACCCGCTTCGCCATGTGCAGCCAGTCATGCACCTGATAGTCGGGAAAGACGTCGGCGTTGTTTTCCGCCTGCGCCCGCGCCGCGTGCATCCAGGTCGGGTGGCTGACCTGCTTGCCGACATAACCGCGAATCCGCCCCAGCCCGACCGGGTCCAGTTCCGGTCCGACATCGTTGAGCAGCGCCGCGGCGATCCGATCGCGATCGGTCGCGGCCAGCAACATGGTCATGATCCCGCCCAGCGACGTGCCGAACGCGACGACCCGCGGCAGCTCCAGCTGGTTCAGCAGCGCTTCGACATCCTGCAGATAGACGAGCGGGACATAGGTCATCGGATCGCGGGCATAGCCGCTCTCGCCGCGACCGCGCATCTCCGGCACGATCAGCCGCCACTCCCCGGCCAGCCGGTCGGCGACATCCTCCCAGTCGCGCGCGTTGCGCGTCAGCCCGTGCAGGCACAGGATCGCCGGCCGGTCGTCGCGTCCGCCCCCCTGCCCGCCATAGTCGCGATAATGCAGTCGGAGGCCGTCGTTCGACCACCAATAGCCATCGGTGAAGCGTTGCTTGTCCAAAAGCGCCATCGCACCCCATATCGCCGCATGGCCGAAAACCCGCAACCCGCTCGCTATCGTCCCCGCACCGATATTCTGGCGCTGGGTGACCCGTTCTACGACGCCGTGACCGCGGCGCAATTCCCCGCGCATATTCTGCGGTTCCGCAACGATCAGGCCGCAGGGGAGATCGGGATCGTACCGTCCCAACGGGGAGACCCCGGCCTGCGCCGGGGCGACAACGAAGCGGGACGCGAAGAACGCACCCTGACCGATGCCGAATGGATCGACCATTTCGGCCGCTTCGTGCCACTGCCCGGCAGCCTCCCCGAACCCCTTGCGCTGCGCTATCACGGGCATCAGTTCCAGTCGTACAATCCGGACATCGGCGACGGTCGCGGCTTCCTGTACGCGCAGGCCACCGACCACCGCGACCGGCTGCTCGACCTCGGCACCAAGGGATCGGGCCAGACGCCGTACAGCCGTTTCGGCGACGGTCGCCTGACGCTGAAGGGCGGCGTGCGTGAGGTGCTGGCGACCGAAATGCTGGAGGCGCTGAACGTCCCCACCTCGCGCAGCTTCTCGCTGATCGAGACCGGCGAGGAACTGGTGCGCGGCGACGAACCATCGCCCACCCGCTCGGCGGTGCTGGTCCGGCTGAACCACAGCCATGTCCGCATCGGCACCTTCCAGCGGCTCGCCTATGAACGCGACGCCGACGCCATGCGCCGGCTGGTCGACTATGTGCTGACCCGCCTCTACCACCGCACGCCGGGCAGCGATCCGGCGATCGAGCTGTTCGACGAAGCGGTCGGCCGCATCGCCACGCTGGCGGCGCGGTTCATGGCGGCCGGGTTCGTCCATGGCGTGCTCAACACCGACAATATCAACCTGACCGGCGAGAGCTTCGACTATGGCCCATGGCGGTTCGCACCGACATGGGACGCCGGGTTCACCGCCGCGTATTTCGACCATCACGGCCTCTACGCCTATGGCCGGCAGCCCGATGCGATGCACTGGAACGCGATGCAGCTCGCGGTGGCGGTGCGCGCCGTCGCCGACGCCCCGCCGTTGATCGCCATCCTCGAAACCTTCCCCGACCGCTATGCAGAGGCCGCCGCCGAAGCGATATTGTGGCGCCTCGGCGTCCGCCCCCGCGGCGGCGAAGAGGACCGCGCGCTCGCCGATGCCGTCACCACCGCGCTGGCGACGTCCGCCATGCCGATCGATGCTTTCTACCATCACGCGTTCGGCGGCTGGCTGCCCGAGGGCGAGGAATGGGCCGCGTTCGAGGAGGTTCGCGCCCGCCTGTCCGACTATCGCCCGCGCTCGGACCGCAGCCATCCCTATTGGTCCGACGTGCAGCCCTGTTCGATGCTGATCGACGAGGTGGAGACGATCTGGGCCGCCATCGCCGGCGCCGACGACTGGTCGCGCTTCGACGCAAAGGTCGCCGCGATCCGTCGGATGGGTGCCGCGCTTACCTGATTTCAACCCTCCGCCATCAAACTGGCGTCCTGCCGCATTCTGGTTCAAGGATGCGGCAAAGCTGGAACCGGACGACCTGAAACATGCCTGAACTCGTCTCGACCGAACCCGCCACCGGCGCAACGCTGTGGCGCGGTCCGATCGGCAATGTCGATACCGAAGTCGCCGCCGCCCGTGGCGGCTGGGCCGGCTGGGCGTCGCGCCCGCTCGCCTATCGTGTCGAAGCGATGCGCCGGTTCGCCAATGTCGTGCGCAGCCGGTCCGAACCCTTTGCCGACATCATCGCCCGCGAAACCGGCAAGCCGCTATGGGAAGCGCGGACCGAGGTCGAGACCGTCGTCGCCAAGGTCGACATCTCGATCACCGCCTATGCCGAGCGCAGCAGCCAGCGGCGGCTGGAATCGCCGATGAACGCGCGCACCGCGCTCCGGCACAAGCCGCACGGCGTGCTGGCGGTGCTCGGGCCGTACAACTTCCCCGCGCACCTGCCCAATGGCCACATCGTTCCCGCACTGATCGCCGGCAATGCCGTCGTGTTCAAGCCGTCGGAAAAGACTCCCGCCACCGGGGCGTTCCTCGTCGACTGTTTCCACGCCAGCGGCGTGCCCGAGGATTGCGTCCGCCTGCTGATCGGCGGCGCGGACGAAGGGCGCGCGCTCGCCGCGCATCCCGATATCGACGGCCTGTTGTTCACCGGATCGTCGCGCACCGGCATCGCGCTCAACCGCCAGTTCGCCGAAACGCCGGACAAGATCCTCGCGCTCGAAATGGGCGGCAACAATCCGATCATCGTGTGGAACACCCCCGACGTCTATGCCGCCGCCGTGCTGGTGGTGCAGTCCGCCTTCACCTCGGCGGGACAGCGTTGCACCGCCGCCCGCCGGCTGATCGTCGAGCGGCGGCTGGCGGAGCCGCTGCTGGCCGAAATCAACCGGCTGTGCGAACGGCTCATCATCGGCGAACCCCATGCCGATCCCGCCCCGTTCATGGGTCCGGTGATCGACAACGAAGCCGCCGACATGCTCACCGAAAGCTTCCTGTCGCTGTCGGCGCGCGGCGGCCGCCCGCTACGCTTTATGCAGCGGCTGGTGGAGGGGCGTCCGTTCCTGACCCCCGGCATCATCGACATGTCCGACACCAGCGAACGCGCCGATGTCGAATTGTTCGGACCGCTGCTGCAGGTGTTCCGCGTCGACAATTTCGACGATGCGCTGACCGAGGCGAACAACACCCGCTACGGCCTGTCCGCCTCGCTGATCTCGCCCGATCCGCAGCTCTACGACCGGTTCTGGGCCAATATCCGCTCCGGCATCGTCAACTGGAACCGCCCGACCAACGGCGCATCGTCGGGCGCGCCGTTCGGCGGCATCGGCCTGTCTGGCAACCATCGCCCGTCGGCCTATTACGCCGCCGATTACTGCGCCTATCCGGTCGTATCGGCCGAAGCGGAGCAGGTGCGCGCGTCGATCGGCATCGGGCTTCGGAACCAATAGGCCACGCCGACCTGCCCCCCCCGCACACGCCGCCCCGCACGTCACCCCAGCGCAGGCTGGGGTCTCCCTGTGATGGACCACGACGTTCCCTAACGCGAAGCCCCCGGCCTGCGCTGAGGGAACGTCGTCGTCAGGGCAAACCAGCCCCCGCTAAACAATCCCTTCCCGCCCCCCAAGCAAGCGTCGGTTGCCTGAACGCCGCTCCGACAGCATCTACGCCAGCATGGCAACGTTACTCGATCCGACCGCGCGCGGGCGCGTCATCCTTGTCGGCGCAGGTCCCGGCGATCCCGGCCTGCTGACCGTGCGCGCCGTGGAGGCGCTCAAGACCGCCGATGTCGTCGTCCATGACGGGCTGATCGACCCGCGCGTGCTCGACCTCGCGCCCGCGACCGCGCAGCGCATCTCGGTCGCCAAGCAGCGCGCGCGCCACACCCTGCCGCAGGAATCGATCAACGCGCTGATCGTCGCGCATGTGAAGACCGGTGCGATCGTCATCCGCCTGAAGGGCGGCGACCCGTTCATCTTCGGCCGTGGCGGCGAAGAGGTCGAGGCGGTGCGCGCCGCCGGCCTGCCGGTCGAGGTCATTCCCGGCGTCTCCGCCGCGCTCGGCTGTGCAGCCGGCGCGATGCTGCCGCTCACCCACCGCGACTGGTCCTCGGCGGTCAGCTTCGTCGCCGGTCAATGCAAGGGGCTGTCCGAACAGGATTGGTCCGGCCTCGCCGGACAGGGCCGCACGCTGGTCATCTATATGGGCGTCGCCACCGCCGAGGCGATCGCTGACAAGCTGATGGCCGATGGCGTCGCCCCCGACATGCCGGTCGCGGTGCTGGAGCGCGGCACCTATGCCGATGCCCGCGCACTGCGCACCCTGCTCGCCGATCTCGGCCCGATGGTCGCGCGCGAGGAGGTGAAAAGCCCGGCGGTGATCGTCGTCGGCGAAGTGGTGCAACTGGCCGATGCCGAGGACAAGCTCGGCAACTGGGCGAAGGCGGCGGAGTTGCTGGCATGAAGTTGCTCACCGGAAACGACCTCGCCAGCGGCGACGTGACGTGGTGGACCGGCAGCGACTGGTCCCGCCATGTCGAGGATGCGGCCGATGTCGGCGAGGACGGCGAACGCATCGCGTCGGTCGAGGAAGCCGCCCGCCGGGTGAACGTCCCCTATGTGATCGACGCGGTGGCGACGCCCGAAGGCCCCCGCCCCGCGCACATCAAGGACCGCATCCGCGCGCTCGGCCCCACGGTGCGAACCGACCTGACGCTGAAACCCGCCGACCCCGACGCCGGAGCGTGGGTGATCTAGATCCTCCCCGGCACGGGGAGGGGGACCATGCGCAGCATGGTGGAGGGGGCCATCCGGTTCCACCACCGTTGCGTTGCGCGGCACTCCCCCTCCACCGGCCTGCGGCCGGTCCCCCTCCCCGCAAAGCGGGGAGGATATAGGAAGAGACGATGTACCAATACGACACCTACGACCAGTCGATCGTCGACGCCCGCGTCGCGGAATTCCGCGATCAGGTCGAACGCCGCCTGTCGGGCCATTTGACCGAGGATCAGTTCAAGCCGCTGCGGCTGATGAACGGCCTCTATCTCCAGCTGCACGCCTACATGCTGCGCGTCGCCATCCCCTATGGCACGCTGTCGTCGACGCAGATGCGCGTGCTGGGCGACATCGCGCGGACCTATGACCGCGGCTATGGCCACTTCACCACGCGGCAGAACCTCCAGTTCAACTGGATCAAGCTGGCCGACACGCCGGACATTCTGGAAAAGCTGGCGAAGGTCGAGATGCACGCCATCCAGACCAGCGGTAACTGCATCCGCAACATCAGCTCGGACCAGTTCGCCGGCGCCGCCGCCGACGAACTGACCGACCCGCGTCCCTGGGCCGAACTGCTGCGCCAGTGGAGCACCTTCCACCCGGAATTCAGCTACCTGCCGCGCAAGTTCAAGATCGCCGTCATCGCGGCGGACGAAGACCGCGCCGCGATGCGCCTCCACGACATCGGCCTGCGCATCGTCGAACGCGACGGCGTGGCGGGGGCCGAGGTCTATGTCGGGGGCGGCATGGGCCGCACGCCGATGATCGCGCCGTTGGTCAACGACTTCGTGCCGCTGTCGGACCTGATGAGCTATCTCGAAGCCTGCCTGCGCGTCTACAACCGCTATGGCCGCCGCGACAACATGTACAAGGCGCGGATCAAGATCCTGATCCACGAGATCGGCGTCGACAAATATCGCGCCGAGGTCGCCGAGGAATTCGCGCATATCAAGACGCTGGACATCGACCCACCCCAGGCAGAGTTCGACCGCATCGCAGCGTTCTTCGCCGACCCCGCCTTCGCCGATACGTCGGCGGACGCGCCGGTCGATCGCAGCGATGCCGGTTTCGCCGCGTGGCTCGACCAGAACACCCATGCCCATAAGCGCGCCGGCTACAGCATCGTCACGATCAGCCTGAAGCCGACCGGTGGCATCCCCGGCGACGCCTCGGCCGATCAGATCGACGCGATGGCCGATCTGGCGGATGCGTACAGCTTCGCCGAACTGCGCGTCACCCATGCGCAGAACATCGTCCTGCCGCATGTCCGCTCGGCCGACCTCCGCGCGGTCTATGACCGGCTGGTGGCGATCGGGCTGGCCGAAGCCAATCTCGACCTCATCACCGACATCATCGCCTGCCCCGGCCTCGATTATTGCAGCCTCGCCAATGCCCGCTCGATCCCGCTCGCGCAGAAGATCGCCGACCGCTTCGCCGATCCCGTGCGCCAGCGCAATCTGGGCGAACTGAAGCTCAAGATCAGCGGCTGCATCAACGCCTGCGGCCACCACCATGCCGGGCATATCGGCATCCTCGGCGTCGACCGGAAGGGGACCGAGAATTACCAGCTCCTCCTCGGCGGATCGGGCGCGGAGGACGTCTCGCTCGGCAAGATCACCGGCCCCGGCTTCTCGGAGGACGGCGTGGTCGACGCGATCGAGCGGGTGACCGATCGCTATCTCGCCGAACGGAACGACGGGGAGCGCTTCGTCGACACCTATCGCCGGATCGGCATGGAGCCGTTCAAGGAGGCCATCTATGGGTAAGCGATCCGCCGTTTTTCCGGCCGCACCGCACGCGCTGTACGCCGAACATGGCTATTCGCCCGCGATCCGCGCCAACGGCCTGCTGTTCGTATCCGGGCAGGTCGGCGCGCGTGCCGATGGCACACCCGAACCCGACCTCGCCGACGAGGTCGCGCTGGCCTTCGCCAACCTGACCGCCGTGCTGGCCGGTGCGGGCTGCACCCCGGCGGACGTCGTCGATGTGCAGATCTTCACGACCGATCCCGAAGCGGTCCTGCCGCTGCTGTTCGCGCACCATCCGGCCTATTGGGGCGACGCGCCCCTCCCCGCGCTGACCGCGACCGGCGTGACCTGGCTCGCCGGGTTCCGCTTCGAACTGAAAGTCGTCGCGCGCCTGCCCGACAATGGAGAGACGGCATGAACGAACCGCTGCGCCTGCGCGACGATGCCGCGCATGACGAACCCGCCGTCACTCTCGACGCGTTCCTCGGCCAGTCGAACGCGACCGCGGTGCGGATCGAGGCAGGCGACGATGCCCGGCTGCTCCTTCCGCATCTCGACCGGCTGGCGCTGATCGAGGTCAGCTTCCCCAAGTTCCGCGACGGTCGGGGTTATTCGGCGGGACGTATCCTGCGCGAAGCGGGCTATACCGGCGAACTGCGCGCCGAAGGCGACGTGCTGGTCGACCAGATTCCGCTGATGCGCCGTTGCGGCTTCGACAGCTTCGCGCCGGCCGCGCCGGTCGACCCCGCCGCGCTCACCCGCGCGCTGGAACGCTACGACCATGTCTATCAGGCCGCGGCCGACGGACACGTCCCGGTGTGGAAACTGCGCCATGGCTGATGCCGATCCCGACATCCGCGTGCGCGACCGGCTCGCGGTCGGGCCGCGCTTCACCGCCGCCGATGCCGAGGCGCTGAACGCCCGTTTCGACGGCGTGTCGACGCAGGAAATGCTGACCGTTGCCCTGCGCGAACGGCTGCTGGGTAACGTCGCGGCCGTATCGTCGTTCGGCGCGGAATCGGCGGTGTTGCTGCACCTGATCGCCTCGGTCGATCCGTCGGTCCCGGTACTGTTCCTCGACACGGCCAAGCATTTCCCCGAAACGCTCGCCTATCGCGACCTGCTGGTCGAACGGCTGGGCCTGACCGACTTCCGCAACCTTACGCCCAATGCCGATCTGCTGGCGGCGAAGGACGCGACCGGTCTGCGCTGGTCGTACGATCCCGATGGCTGCTGCGACCTGCGCAAGGTCGAACCGCTCGCGCGCGGTTTGCTGGGCTTCGACGCCAGCTTCACCGGGCGCAAGGCGTTCCAGTCGGCGACCCGCACCGCCCTGCCCCGCTTCGAACTCGATACGTCGGACGCGGTCGGCCGGTTGAAGGTCAATCCGCTCATCACCTGGACCCCGGCGGACATCGACGCCTATTTCGCGCAGCACGATCTGCCCCGCCACCCGCTGGTCGAACAGGGTTTCCTCTCGATCGGATGCCAACCCTGCACCAATCGGGTAAAGCCGGGCGAAGACCCACGCTCGGGCCGTTGGACGGGTTGGGAAAAGGTAGAATGCGGCATCCACAAGCCGCTGCCCGATGGTGATCCGAACCTGCCGAGCTTCTGACGCCAGCTTGCCCCCGTTCGCGTTCGGGGGCAAAGCGGCGCGATGCAGCAATCGGCAGTCGCCTATTTCACCAACGGCCGGATCGTGATCGCGCCGGTATCGCGGACCGCATCGGGGGACACCATCGCCACCGATCCGAAATGGTTCGGCAAGTCGGCCAAGAAAGCCGTCGTCGCGCAGGCGATCGGCGAGGCGCTGGCGGCATACCGAACCGACGCTCCCGACCCGACGCCCGACCAGTGGAAGCGCCAGTTCATTCCGTTTCAGGACGCTGCGGCGGTCAAGAATTTCAAGACCTTCATGCGCGACGCCCGGCGGATCGACATCGAACGATCCGGCGCGACGGTGACGTTGACGCCGTTCGACAATCTCGGCCCGAATAACGGCTTCGAAGCGCGGGAGAGCGAAATCGTGACGCTCGCCACCGAGGATACGGAAACCGTCGCGGTCAATGTTCTGGCGTTGCTTGGCCTGCGACCACCGGCCACGGCGGGCTGATCAGGTCGGCGGCCCCGTCGTCAGTCGCGCCCGAAAAAATACACCGCTTCCAGCACGAACCCGAACACGATCAGGAACCGCTCATAGGGCAGGCGTTCCGGCGGTTCGTCGGCGCGCACGACAGGCATCGCACCGCTACGGCGGAGCAGTTCCTCGCGGTGCAGCCGCGCGATCACGATCCCCGGATCGCCTTCCGGCTCATGCGGCCCCGGCGAACCGTACAGCATCGGCACCTCGGTCAGCAGCCCCTGCTCGACCTTCTGCGCCGCCTCGGCGCGTTGTCGCAGGTGTTCGGCAAAGGCGTCGGCGTCACCGTCGACGGTGCCGGTCGGAACCTTGTTGCGCAGTTCCTCCATCCATCGACCGGTCATATCGCGCCTCCGCCGTGCAGCAGGACCGCTCTACCGGCGCAGGGTAAACGAATAGGAAGCGGCGCGGACGATCACGCCCGCGCCGCTCGTTCGCCTCAAGCCCAGGCCCTGGTCCGTACCGCATGGTCCGCCGCACGCGCGGTCAGCGCCATGAAGGTCAGCGACGGATTGACGCACGACACCGACGCCATCTGCGCGCCGTCGGTGACGTACAGGTTCGACGCGTCATGCGCCTGGCTCCACTGGTTCAACACCGACTTGCGCGGGTCCGCCCCCATGCGCGCGCCACCCATTTCGTGGATCGCATCGCCCGGAATATGCGCGCCTTCATAGCTGTGCACGTTCACCAGCCCGGCGGCCTTCAGCATCTTCTCGCCCTCGATCCGGGCATCGGCCATCATCTTGAGCTCGTTGTCGCGGAAGGTGACGTCGAACTTCATCAGCGGCACGCCGAACCGGTCGACCTTGTTCGCATGCAGCGACACGCGGTTGTCGGCATAGGGCAGGCATTCGCCGAACGCGCCCATGCCGAACTTCCACGGCCCGTACTGACGCATGCCGTGCTTCATATCCTTGCCGAATCCGACCGGCGCCGCCGGATCGCGCCGAGCGCTGCCCTGATAGCCATAGCCGCGACGGAAGCCGACGCCTTCCTCGCCATTCAGGTTGCGGAAGCGCGGGACATAGACCCCGCCCGGCCGCCGCCCGAATTCGATCAGGTCGGTCATGCCGGGAATCTCACCCTCTGCGCCGACGCGGAAGATATGGTCCATGACATAACGACCGAGCGTGCCGCTGGTGTCGAAATGGCTGCGACCGCCACCGCCCATGCGCGAGTTCATCAGGATCTGCGTCGACGCCATCGCCGATGCGCACAGGAACACCATGCCGGCCTGCACCGTCTGCGCTTGGCCCGTCTTCGCATCGATGAAGCGGACCCCGGTCACCTTCTTGCGCGCGGCATTATATTCGAGGTTCGTGACCACCGCATCGGACTGCAGCGTCAGTCGCCCGGTCGCGCGCGCGGCAGGCAGCGTCACCGCCTGGGTCGAGAAATAGGCGCCGAACGAACAGCCATTGCCGCACTGGTTGCGGAACTGGCACTTGCTGCGGTTCTGGTCGGGCTTGTCCTCGGTCATGTTGGACAGGCGGGTGTGGATCAGCTTGCGCCCCGGAAACTGGGTTTCCAGCCGCTGCTTCAACCACTTTTCTGCGACGTTCATGTCCATCGGCGGCTGGAATTCGCTGTCCGGCAGGTACGGCAGGTTCTCGCGCGATCCCGATACGCCGATATATTTCTCGACATAGCTGTACCATGGCGCGACGTCGTCATAGCCGATCGGCCATTCGCCATCGATCCCCTCGCGCTTGTTCGCCGCGAAGTCGTCGGCGCTCCAGCGGAACGACCAGCGGCCCCAGATCAGCGACTTGCCGCCGACCGCGCCCGGGCGAATCCAGTAGAATTTCTCGCCCTCGTCGAACGCATAGGGGTTCAGCCGGTCGTCATTATAGAATTGCCGGCTGCTCGGCGCGACATAGCCGTGCTTGGCGATGAAATAGTCGCTGTCCATCAGCGGCTTGGGCATCTGGTTGCGCGCCGGCACCTCGTACGCCGGCTTGCCGTCATAGGGATAGCCCTCGATATGCTCGACCATGCGCCCACGGTCGAGCATCAGGACGCGCAGGCCCTTTTCGGTCAGTTCCTTCGCGGCGAACCCGCCGCTGACGCCGGACCCGATGACGATCGCGTCGAACCTGTTCGTGACAGCCATATATCCCCTCCAAGGGCAATTTTATCAGTAGCGCAGCGCGCGCAGCGTCCGGTAGCTGGTCGTGATGTCGGGCAGATAGGGCGCCGGCGCCTCGTCGTTCTCGACATAGAAATGGCGGACGCCCTTGCTGCCCCGGCGGCGGAACAGCGCGGCGAAATCGGTCTTGCCGGCACCCACCGCGATCATGCTGCCATCGGCGCGCATGTCCTTGACGTGATAGGCATAGAGCCGCGGCCCCAGCCGGTCGATCCAGCCGCCGACATCCTCGCCGGCATGGCCG
Source organism: Sphingomonas paucimobilis (assembly GCA_036946325.1). GTDB lineage: Bacteria > Pseudomonadota > Alphaproteobacteria > Sphingomonadales > Sphingomonadaceae > Sphingomonas > Sphingomonas paucimobilis_A. Next base: position 311,716 of record JAQIJL010000001.1, on the reverse strand, counting down.
ACCCAGTAGAGGTCCAGCTCGACCTTCACCAGCGACGGGTCGGTTTCCTTGAGCAGCCGTTCGTACAGGCTGACCCCGCCCGGCTTCACCGTGAATTCGAAATCATGGTTGTGATAGGCGAAGCCGAGACCGGCTTTGCGCAGGTCGGTCGCGAAGCGGTTGATATTGGGCAATGCCTTCGCCCAGGCCGCTTCGTTGCGATATTCGTTGGTCATGTACGGCAGGATCACCGTATCGGCGCCCAGCGTCTTGGCCATCGCCACCTGCTTGTCGAACGACCCCAGCAGCGCGTCATAGCCGATATGGACCGACGGCGCCGTCAGCCCCAGCCGGTCCGTCGTCCGCCGCAGCATCTTGTGGTCCATGGCGTCATAGCCGCCACCGCCATATTCGACCTCGCGATAGCCGATCTTCGCGATCGACGTTAGCGTCGCCACCGGGTCCTTCTGGAACAGCTCGCGCACCGTATAGAGCTGAATGCCGATCTTGCCGATCTGCGCGGCGGAGGCGGTACGGGTGGCGGCGAGCGCGGCAATGCCGCCCGCCCCGATCAGGAGGTTCCTGCGATCGATCATCATGCGCTGTAGACCTTGTTGACCTTGGAATAGGGAAAGGCGCCGTCATATTCGCCGGGCACCGGCAGATATTCGCGTTCCTGCGTCATGCCGATTTCCGACGTGTAATAGCCGGCGATGACAAGCTGACGGAATGCTTCGAAGAAGGTCTTTCCGCCCGCGATCTGGCCGTTCATCGCCAGCGTCAGCAACGCGTCCTGCTGCGCCGGCGTCGCCTTGGCGGTCGACACGCGATAGTCGGCCATCGACTTCGCCTCGATCGCGTCCAGCCCGGCGATGATCGGCACGCGCTCGGCGGGATAGGACCAGTCGGCCAGCAGCTTTTCGATATATTGCGGCACCCCGGCGGCGATCGCGCCGGGCGTGTCCGTGGTCGGCAACACCCGTTCGCTAAGCGCGGTCATCGCCGCCCGCTGTACGGGATTGAACACCGCCGCGCTCGGCGGCCCTTCGCTGATGGCGGGCACCGGCGTCGCGACCGGTCCCTGCGCTCCGGCCGCGCGCGCAAGCGGGGCGTAGAGCGCGGTCCCGAACATCGCCGCGACGCCGGCCAGCGCCGTCCTCCGATCGATCATTTCATCGTCTCCTTCAGATCCTGCGCGATGGCGGCTTCGGGCAGGGGACGGACCCAGATGTTGCGGTACGACACCGGCGAATCATGGTCCTGCAACTGGATCGGCGCAGCATCGCCATGCGCCGTATATTTCGCGACCTGCCGCCACGCGGTCGTGCCCAGCATCGCCTGGTGATTCTGCACCAGCACGCCGTTCAGGAATGCGGTGACATAGGCCGGCCGCACCAGCGACCCATCGGCGGCGAAGCGCGGCCGTTCAAACACGATGTCGTAGCTCTGCCATTCGCCGGGCGCGCGCGACGCGTTCACCAGCGGCGGTTTCCAGCCATAGACCGCGCCCACCGTGCCGTCGGCGTAGGTCGGGTTCCGATAGCCATCGAGGATCTGCACCTCGTAGCGCTGCATGAACCACACGCCGCTATTGCCGCGATCCTGCGACGATTTGGTCGGCGGATTGGGCGAGCGAAATTCCAGATGGAGTTGCACATCGCCGAAGCTCTGCTTCGTCACCAGCGCATTCTCGCCTCCGGCGCTGGCGCGTGACGGCACGGTCATCGCGCCGTCCTTGATCGGCCATGCCATACGCTGCGGCGTCCAGGCATCGAGCGAGCGGCCGTCGAACAGCACCACGGCATCCGACGGCGCACCGCCCGGCTGCTTCGCCGGGGTCACCACCACCGGCGCGGGCCGGTCCGCATCGTGCACCCGCCACTGCCCACCGGGCAGCATCGGCGTATCCTTGAACCCCGGCTTGTCCTGCGCGAGGCCGGATGTTGAGAGCGTTATCAACGTCGCGCCAAGCGCGACCATCGTGCGGAGCGTCATCCGTTCCTCCCCCTTAAACCTGATCGATCCGGCGATAGGCGGCGACCAGCGCCTCTTCACCCGCACGACCTTTGATCGAATTGCCATGCTCCATGCCGATCACCCCGGCATAGCGCTTGTCGCGCAGCCAGCGGACGATCGTCGCATAGTTGATTTCGCCCGTGCCCGGCTCGTTCCGGCCCGGATTGTCGCCGAACTGGATATAGCCGATCTCGTCCCAGCAGGCGTCGAGCGTCGGGATCAGATTCCCCGACTGGATCTGTTCGTGATACAGGTCGGCCAGCACCTTCACACCGGGGCTGTTCGCCCCGCGCGCGACGGCATAGCCCTGCGCCACGGTCTGCATATAGACGCCCGGATGGTTGGTGCGGGTGTTGAGCGGCTCCATCACCATCGCGATGCCATGCGGCGCGACGATCTCGCCCGCGCGGCGCATCACGTCGATCACCCGCGCGGTCTGGATGTCCAGCGGCACGCGCGGGTCCATGAAGCCGGTCACCACCGTCATCCGCGTCGCCGACAGCCGCTTGGCGACGTCGATCGAGGCACGGATGTCGGCGAGGAACGCCTCGCGCTCGGCGCCGTCGGTCGCACCCAGGATCGGCCGCGACTGCGCCCATTTCGGCATGGAGGCGACGAACACCCCCATCGTCATGCCGCGCTGTTGCAGCGCCTTCGCCATCGCCGTCTGCTCGGCGACGCTCCGCAGCCCCGCCTCGTTATCCTCCCACGCGGTAAAGCCCTGATCGGCGGCATAGGCGATCTGTTCGATCCGCCCGCCCCGGCTCGCGAAGCTGCCCTCGTGCGGCGCGTATTTCAGCGAGAAGCGCGCCGCATTCGACGGCGGACGTTGTGCCGCGCCGACGCCGACCGCCAGCGTCGCCGCAGCGCCGCTGGCCATCACCGTGCGTCGCGACACGCCGCTCATTTGGCGGACGTCAGATAGGCGATGATCGCCGCGCGCTTCGCCGCATCGGGCGTCGCGATCGGCATCCGGGTGCCCGGCACCTTCTTGGTCGGGCCGGCCAGATATTCATCCAGCGTCTTGGCATCCCAGCGCAGCTTCGACGCCTTCATCGCGGGCGAATAGTTGAAGCCCGCGACCGATGCCGCCGGCCGGCCGACCACGCCGTTCAGATTGGGGCCGATGCCGTTGCGCCCGCCCTTGTTGACCGTGTGGCACGCCTTACACGCGTTGAACGCGGCCGGTGCGGCAGCCGGGGTCTGTGCGGTCGTCGGCGTGGCGGTGGCGAGCAGCGCGACGGCGGCGCTGGTCCCGGCGATGGCGATGCCCATCAGAAACTTCATCGATACTCTCCCGATACATGGGTCCATTTGTCGTCCGACGCGGCGTTCGCGATCATCGCCTCGATAAAGGCCATGGTGCGCAGGCCATCGGCCAGACCCGGCACGAACCGTTCGTCGTCGCCGCGTATCCGGGCGGCAAAGCCCCGATACAGATTGGCAAATGCCTCGATATACCCCTCCGGATGACCCGAAGGTGTACGCAGCAGCGCCTGGGTCGACGCGCCCAGCCCCGGTCCACCGGCCCGCACCACTTCGGCCGGCCGGTCGAGCCAGCGCAGCGTCAGCGTGTTCGGCTCCATCTGCGCCCATTCGAGCGTGCCACGTTCGCCCGATACGCGGAGCTTGAGGCCATTCTCTTCGCCCGCAGCAACCTGGGTCGCCTTCAACGTGCCGCGCGCGCCGCCTTCGAAGCGCAGCAGCGCGCTGACATCGTCGTCCAGCCGGCGGCCGGGGACATGCGTCGTCAAGTCCGCCGACAGCGTATCGACGCGGATGCCTGAAATGTGTTCGGCAAGGTGAAAGGCGTGGGTGCCAATATCCCCCAAGCATCCGCCCAGCCCGGCCTTGGCTGGATCGGTCCGCCATTCGGCCTGCTTGTTGCCTTCGCCATCGATCGGCAGGCTCAGCCAGCCTTGCAGATATTCGACCTGCACCAGCCGGATCCTGCCCAGTTCGCCGCGTGCCACACGGGCGCGCGCCTCCTCGACCAGCGGATAGCCGCTATAGGTGAAGGCCAGCGCGAACTTCGCCCCGCCCGCCTGCGCCGCGGCGGCGATGGCGCGCGCTTCGTCGCCGTTCATCGCCATCGGCTTTTCGCAAAAGACATGGATGCCGGCTTCGAGCGCGGCGATCGCCATCGGTGCGTGGAGGTGGTTGGGCGTCACGATCGCCAGCGCGTCGATCCGCTCGCCGACCGGCAGCGCCAGTTCACCCGCGATCAGCGCATGGATGTCGCCATAGACCCGCGCCGGATCGAGGTTCAGCGCGTCGCCGCTGCGGGCGTTGCGGCAGGCATCGCTGCTGAACGCCCCCGCGACCAGTTGCCAGTCGCCGTCCATCGCCGCGGCATGGCGGTGGATCGCGCCGATGAACGCACCTTCGCCACCGCCGGCCATGCCGAGCTTCAGGGGCCGTTTGACACTCATTCCGGCGAAAGTCCCATCAGCGTGCGGATCGCGGCGCGGTCGACGCCGCTTGCCGCGAAATCGTCGAACGGATGGTCGGTCAGGCGGATCATATGCGCCTCGATGAACGGCGCGCCTTCCGCCGCCCCGTCCGCCGAGTTCTTCAGCGCGCATTCCCATTCGAGCACCGCCCAGCCGTCATAGCCATATTGCGCCATGCGGCTGAACACGCCCGAGAAATCGACCTGCCCGTCGCCCAGCGAGCGGAACCGCCCGGCGCGGTCGACCCAGTTCTGATAGCCGCCATAGACGCCCGACCGGCCGGTCGGGTTGAATTCGGCATCCTTCACATGGAAGCACGAGATGCGGTCGTGATAGCGGTCGATGAAGTCGAGATAGTCGAGCTGCTGCAGGACATAATGCGACGGATCGAACAGCAGCCGTGCGGCATCATGGCCCTTCACCGCCTCGAGGAAGCGCTCCCAGGTCGCGCCGTCATGAAGGTCTTCGCCCGCATGCACCTCGAACGCGCAATGCACGCCATGATCCTCGAACACGTCGAGGATCGGGGTCCAGCGCCGCGCCAGTTCGGCGAACGCTTCCTCGACCAGCCCCGCCGGACGCTGCGGCCACGGATAGACATAGGGCCATGCCAGCGCGCCGGAAAAGGTCGCGTGCGCTTTCAGGCCAAGCTTCGCACTGGCCTTCGCCGCCATCTTGACCTGATCGACTGCCCAGACCTGCCGCTCGGCGGGTTTGCCGTGCACTTCCTTCGGCGCGAAGCCGTCGAACAGCGTATCATAGGCCGGATGCACCGCGACCAGCTGCCCCTGCAAATGGGTCGACAGCTCGGTCACTTCGATGCCGTGCGCCGCCAGCTTGCCGGTCAGTTCGTCGCAATAATCCTGGCTTTCCGACGCGGTCTTCAGGTCGATCAGCCGGCTGTCGCACGGAATCTGCACCCCGACATAGCCGAGGCCGGCGGCCCATTCGGCCATGTTCTCCAGGCTGTCGAACGGGGCCTCGTTGCCCATGAACTGGGCTAGGAAGATGCCCGGTCCCTTCATGCCCGTCATGCCAGCGTCTCCTTGCGGTCGTCACGGAAGGTCAATTGGAACAGCAGCGCGATCGCGGCGGCGGCGACGGCGGGATAGACCCACATGCCTTGCCAGTCGGCGATGGTCGGGTTGGCCGGCAGCTGCGCATAGAGCAGCGCGCCGATCTGCGATCCGAGCAGCATGCCGACGCCATAGGTGAACAGGGTCAGCATGCCCTGTGCCTGTGCGTTCACGCCCTTCGGCGCGGCGATGATCCCGGTGTAGATCGCGCCGGCGACGAAGAAGAAGTCGTAGCACACGCCGTGCAGCGCGACGCCCAGATAGACCGCCCAGATGCCCGACCCGCCGTCACCGATCGCGAACAGCGCATAGCGCAGCGCCCACGCGGCCATGCCGACCAGCAGCAGCGGCTTCACCCCGAAGCGGCGATAGAGCCACGGCATCGAGAACATGAATACCAGCTCGGACATCTGCCCGATGGCGAGCGTGCCGCCGACATTCTCGATCCCCGCCGCGCCGACATAGGGCGAGGCATAGGCATAATACATCGCCAGCGGCACCGAGATCAGCGTGGCGCACAGGATGAAGATCAGGAACGACTTCTGGCGCATCAGCCCGAACGCCTCGACGCAGAACACCTGTGCAAGGACGCTGCCACCCTGCGGCCGGTCGGCTTCGACCGCCGGCAGGGTGATACTGTAGAGGCCGAGCGCGACCGACACGACCGCCGCGACGGTGAAGATCTGCGGGCTGGCCGACAGCCCGGCCCAGCCGATCAGCAGGCCCGACGCGATCCAGCCGATCGTGCCGAACGCGCGGACGAACGGGAAATTGTCGGTCCGCTCGCCGAAGCTCTTGAGCGCGATGGTGTTCGCAAGGCCCACGGTCGGCATGTACAGGATCATATATCCCAGCAGCAGCCACACGAAGGTGCCGCCCCGCTCGGGCGTAATCAGCGACGGCAACAGGAACAGCAGCACCCCGCCGACCAGATGCAAAATCACCATCAGCATCTTGGGCGCGACATAGCGCGTCGCGACCATGCCGAGCAGCAACGACCCGACGATCGACGCGATCGGCCCCATCGAAAATGCGTTGCCGATCAGATTGCCGATGCCGACCGTCTGCATCACCAGGCCGAGCGTGACCTGCCACGCGCCCCAGATAAAAAACTGCATGAACATCAATGCGCTCAGCCGGACGGTCATCCCGCCATCGACCGACGCGCGACTGCGACGTCCAACACCCTCCGCAATGGCCATGCGCCATCCCCTCCGCGGTTTTGTCTGCTAATTGGGTACGAGGCTAAGTAGATATGACAGCGCTGTAAAGTCCAATGTAACCGGTTTCACAGCTTTTACGATATTTGATCGGCAGTAACGTATGCCGCAGGTTGATAACGTTCACTGATCCGCGCTGCGACAATGGCGATCGATGAACGCCATATGATCCGGCATCGCCCGCACCCCCGAATCCATCGCCGCAGCGATCCGCGTCATGCGGTCGTCCAGTTCGGCGTCGGACAGCAGGTCGGCGATGGGATGGTAGCGCCGGGGCACGATATTCTGGCCGTGCAGCACCGCCAGCCAGCTCGTCTCGCTGAACAATTCGTTGTCGTGGCGGTACAGCCGGGCATTTTCGCGGAAGATCGCGATGCGCTCCTCCAGCGACGACGGGATCGCCATGTCGCGACACCGGCGCCAGAACGGGCTGTCGTCGCGCACCGTCGCCTTGTAATGCAGGATCAGGAAGTCGCGGATCTGTTCATATTCCGCGCGGGTCCGGCGGTTGTAATAATCGATGTCGGGCCGGTTGAACGACCGGTCGGGAAAGTTCGTCAGCAGCCGCGCGATCCCAGACTGGATCAGGTGGATCGAGGTCGATTCCAGCGGTTCGAGAAACCCCGACGCCAGCCCCAGCGCGACGACGTTGCGGTCCCATGCCTTGCGCCGGACGCCCGCGGTGAAGCGCAGGAAATTCGGCCCGGCCAGCGGCCCTCCGTCCAGCCCGCCGTCGAGCATCGCCAGCGCCGTCTCGTCATCGACATGATCCGAACAATAGACATGGCCGTTGCCCGTGCGCGACTGGAGCGGAATGCGCCAGCGCCACCCGACGCCGGTCGCGGTCGCGCGGGTATAGGGCGTCGGATCGCCGACCCGCGCGCACGGCCGCGCCACCGCCCGGTCGCACGGCAGCCATTCGCTCCAGTCGTCATAGCCGGCGTGCAGCGCCCCTTCGATCAACAGCCCGCGAAAGCCCGAACAGTCGATGAACAGGTCGCCCGCGACTTGGCGTCCATCCTCCAGCCGTACATGGTCGACATGGCCGTTCGCACCGTTCAGCGCGACATCGACGATCCGCCCCTCGATCCGCTCGACCCCCGCCGCCTCCGCCCGTTCGCGCAGGTATCGCGCGTAGAGCGCCGCATCGAACTGGAACGCGTAGGAAATGCCGGCCAGCGGCGATCCCGCCCGGCCATGGTCGGGCCGCTGGAACTTGCCCGCCCGCGCCGCGCCCACGCCGATGCTGTACCGGTCGAGCGGCAGCGCTCCGCCCATCTGTGCCTGCCGGTACCAGAAATGATGGAAGTGCAGCCCCTCCATCTCCTGCCCATAGCTGCCGAAGGGATGGATATAGCGCTCGCCGATCCGGCCCCAGTCGACGAATTCGATGCCCAGCTTGAACGTGGCGCAGGTCCGACGGACGAACTCGTCCTCGTCGATCCCCAGCAGGCGGTTGAAATACTGAATGTGCGGGATCGTCGCCTCGCCCACCCCGACCGTGCCGATCGCCTCCGATTCCACGACCCGAATCGCCATGCCGCTGCCCGAAAGGATGCGGGAAAAGGCGGCGGCGGCCATCCACCCGGCGGTGCCGCCGCCGACGATGGTGATGCTGCGGATATTGCCGTCCTTCATACCGCGTCCGCCGGGCAATAATGCGACAGGAATTCGCCGTGCGTCGGCATCCGCTGCACCGCCGCCGCCATCGCCTCGCGCATCGACGCCAGGCTGCGGGCGACATCGTTCCCCGGCAGCATCGCGACGATCGGGTCGCTCGCCCTCGGCACGATCCCCTGCCCCAGCATCACCGCGACCCAGCTCGGCCGCGCGAACAGTTCGTCATTATACCGGAACACCCGCCCGGTTTCGCGGAACAGTTCGATCTTGTGCAGCAGCGTGTCGGGCAGCGTCATGGTCCGGCAGTAGTTCCAGAACGGCGTGTCGTCGCGCGTCGTCGCCGCATAATGCAGGATGATGAAGTCGCGCACCTGCTCGAACTCGGTACGCATGTGGCGGTTATATTCGGTGCGCAGGATGTCGGGAATGTTGCCCCGGGGAAACAGCGAGATGAAGCGGCTGATCCCTTCCTGAATCAGATAGATCGACGTCGATTCGAGTGGTTCGAGAAACCCCGCCGCCAGCCCGATCGCGATGCAATTGCCCTGCCAGAAGCGCTCGCGGCATCCCGCCTTGAACGTGATCCGGCGGGGGTCGGCGAGCGGGGCTGCGTCGAGGTTCGCCAGCAGCACGTCGCGCGCGTCGTCTTCCGACTGGAAGGCCCTCGAAAAGATATGGCCGTTGCCGACCCGGCGCTGGGTCGGGATACGCCATTGCCATCCGGCTTCGCGCGCAGTGGAACGGGTATAGGGCGTCGGCGACCCGGCATGGCCGCTCGGCACCGCCAGCGCGGTATCGCAGGGCAGCCAGTGGCTCCAGTCGACGAACCCGGCGCCGAGCGTATCCCCACTCAACAGCGCACGAAACCCGGTGCAGTCGAAGAAGAAATCGCCCTCGACCACCCGCCCGCCTTCCAGCGTCAGCCCCGCGATGTCGCCTCGCCCATCCTGCCGGACTTCGCCGACGATCCCTTCGACCCGCACGACGCCCCGCGCCTCGGCATAGCGGCGCAGGAAGCGCGCATAGAGCGTCGCGTCGAAATGATAGGCATAGCGGATCTGCGACAGCACCGATCGCGGATTGGCATTGGGCAGCACGAACCGCCCGGCCCGCGCCGCCACCGCGCACAGGCTGTACGCCTCGATTCCGTCGGTCGCACCGTCTTCGCGGGCGCGCAGCCAATATTGGTGGAAATCGATCCCCTGCATGTCGACGCCATGCTGGCCGAACGGATGGATATACCGGTCGCCCTTCGCACCCCAGTCGACGAACTCGATCCCCAGCTTGAACGTCGCCTGCGTCGCGGCCATGAACTCCGCTTCGTTCACGCCCAGCATCTGGTTGAAGGCGAGGATGTCGGGGATGGTCGCCTCCCCCACGCCGACCGTGCCGATCGCATCGGATTCGACCAGCGTGATCGCGACATCCTTCGGGTCGAGCAGGCTGGACAGCGCCGCCGCCGTCATCCAGCCGGCCGACCCGCCGCCGACGATGACGATCCGCCGCAACAGGGGCGCACTCACGACGCGGCCCTTCGCAGATATTGCTCCAGCTGCGTGCGATAGAGTTTGGCCGGCGGCAGCGTCGCCACCGACTGTTCGATCTCGCGCGCCATGTTGGACAGGAACGACGCGACCTGCGCCTTGTCCGCCCGGTCGGCGAGCGAATCATATCGCATCGGCCGCCGCCCCATGCCCCTATGCAGGATCAGCCAATCCTCCGGATGAAAGGGTTCGAGGTCATAGGCGACCAATATCCCGCGCCGTTCGAACATCGTCAGCTTCCGCCCCAGCTTCTCCGGCACCGCCCCGGCCCGTGCCGCCTGCCAATAGGGTCCGTCGGGCAGTCCATCGGTCCGGAAGAACGCCTGCTGGAACAGCGCCGCATGGTCGTAATCCTCCGCGAAACGGCGATTATATTCCGCCGCTTCGACCGCCGTCCCTGCCGCCACGGGGATCAGCGCCAGCAACCGCTCTATATCCCGCTCCAGCAGCAGCATCGGTGCGGGGGTCAGCGGCTCGACCACCCCCGCCGCCTGACCGACGCCCACGCAATTGCCGACCCAGGCGAGCCGACGGCGCCCCACCGTCGCCTGCGGACCGGCGACATCACCCGGTGCGCCGACGATCGTTCGGCGGGTGCGGCCTTTGAGCGGCGTATCGCCTTCCCAGCCCTGCGGCGTCGCCCGGACCGTCCGGAGCGGTGCCTGATCGTCGGCGGGAAGATCGCTTACCGCAATCGCAATGCGACGGCCGGTCGGAGCATCGTCCGTCAACCCGCCGAGCAGCCGCGCATCCGGCCCCGACGCATCGACATACAGGTCGGCCGTCACGACACGGCCATCGTCCATCGTCACGCGCGCGATCCGACCGTCCGCCACCTCGACCGCAGCGACCGTTCCGGCGATCCGCTCGACCCGCTCCGGCACCTCGAACAGGCGGGCATAGTCCCCGGCATCGAACTGATAACCATATTCGGCACGCGACAGCGGATGCGGCGCGCCGTTCGCGCTCGCGCGCGGCGGATGGACGAACACGCCGCACCGTGCCGCCTGCAATCCGGCGACGAACGGATCGATCCCGCTCGCGCCGGCCGATGCGACATAATGGTGGAACTGCACCCCGTCGATCACCGAAAAGGGCAAGGCGAACGACTGCATCCACGACCGCCCCGCCCCCCAGCCGGCATAGCGCGTGCCCCACGAGAACACCGTCCCGCTGTCGAGCGTCAGCCGCCGCTCGTCCACCCCCGCCGTCAGGTTGAAGGCGTATGCCGACGGCCCGGTCACATTGCCGTAGAACAGGTCGCTGCCCTGCTGGTCGCCCGCCCGCGCCCACAGGATAGCGATCGACGGCGGGACGTGCCGCGCCAATGCGGCCAGCGTCATCCGCGCGGCAAGCCCGTCGCCGCACAGCAGGATGCGTCCAACCATCACGCGGCCAGCCCGGCGGCGGCCGGCGAGTGCCGGATATAGTCGGCATGGTCCGGCGTCGCCCGCACCGCCCCGGCCACCTCCGCCCGCAACGCCGCCGCCCGCGCCATTAGCGCGTCCGCCGCGATGCCCTCCACCCGCGGGTCATAGGCACCCGGCATCAACCGCTGCCCCAGCATCACCGCGACCCAGCTGGGCGGCAGGAACAGCCCGAATTGATAGGGCACGACATAGCCCCGCGTCCGCCACGTATCGATCTTGTGCCGCAGGCTGTCGGGCAAGGTCAGCGCGCGGAAATGCCGCCACATCGGGCTGTCGTCCCGCTCAGTCGCGACATAATGCAGCAGCAGGAAATCGCGCACCCGTTCGAAATGCAGCGCCATGCGGCGATTATATTCGTCGATGTCCTCCGCCGCGAAATCCTTGTCCGGGAACAGCGCCAGCAATTCGGTGATGCCATCCTGAATCAGATGGATCGACGTCGATTCGAGCGGTTCGAGGAAGCCGCTCGCCAACCCGATCGCGACGACGTTGCGCTTCCAGAAATCGCGCCGCCGCCCGGTGGTGAAGCGCAACCGGCGCGGGTCCGCCTGCATTGGCGCGTCGAGATGGTCGACCAGCTGCCGCTCCGCATCGTCGTCGGAGATGAAGTCGCTGCAATAGACATGGCCGTTGCCCACCCGGTGCTGCAACGGGATGCGCCATTGCCACCCCGCCGTACGCGCCGTGGCCCGGGTATAGGGACCCAGCGGCCCATGACTGTCGGTCGGCACCGCGACCGCGCGGTTGCACGGCAGCCACCGGCTCCAGTCGTCATAGCCCGACTGCAACGCGCCCTCGATCAACAGCCCGCGAAAGCCCGAACAGTCGATGAACAGCTCGGCACCGACCACCCGTCCATCGGCCAGCGTCACGTCGCGGACGAAGCCGCGCTCGCCGTCCAGCGCGACATCGACCACCCTGCCCTCGATCCGCTCGACCCCGCGCGTCTCGGCATAGTTGCGCAGGAACCGCGCATAGAGCGACGCATCGAATTGATAGGCATAGCCGAAGCTCGATTCGACCCGCCCCGGCGCGCTGGCGGGATGGCGGAACCGGTTCTGCTCGGCGGCGATGATCGGATAGGAATATTCGTCCAGCCGGCTGACGTCGCCCATCGACCGCAGCCGCAACCATTGGTGGTAGAAGGGAATGCCGTCCTCTTCCGGTCCGTAATTGCCGAACGGATGGATGTAGCGGTCGCCGATCCGGCCCCAGTCGCAAAATTCGATGCCCAGCTTGTAGGTCGCCTCGGTCGCCCGCATCAGCTCCGGCTCGGATATGCCCAGCGTCGTGTTGAACGCGCGGATATGCGGCAGCGTCGCCTCGCCCACGCCGACCGTCCCGATCTCTTCCGATTCGATCAAGCGGACCGCGACTCCGAGACCGGCAAGCCTGTTCGCAAGCGCAGCGGCGGTCATCCACCCCGCCGTACCGCCACCGACGATGCAGACCGACGCGATCCGGTTATCGGTCACGCCGCCTCTACCCAGACAAATTCATCCATCACCATCCTACCCTCACCCCCAAGCCGTTTTAACAATACGCAAGACTTTTAACAGTCCTAGCGCGCCTTTGCCGCGGCGCAGCAATAGTAACGTCTGAAATCATTCTAATCTCAATAGGAAAGGCCCATTCCGTACGAAATTGTCAACGCAGTCATGAAAAATGTTACCGCTATCTTGTCCGACTAAAAACGATCCGGTATGCGATTCGACGTAGCCGAAGCTACGCCGGCCAAGTCGTGGGCGAACACGAACTGGGACTTGCGGGGCGCGGAGACAGGGGAAACCGGGGCTGCCGTAACAACGGACGACCCTTGGGAGGGGATAAGGCAATGAAAGCACAGCGATTCCGCATTCGACCCGGCTCGGCCAAGTGCCTGCTGATGGCGACATCGGCACTCACCTTGGCACTGACGCCGTCGATTGCTTCGGCCCAGAGCGCCGCGACCGATCCGGAGGGGGAGCCGGCGGTGACCTCGCAGGGACCGCAAACGACCACCGCCGACACCGACATCGTCGTCACCGGCATCCGCGCCGCGCTGGAATCGGCCAAGGAAATCAAGCGGAAGTCGTCGACCTTCGTCGACTCGATTACCGCATCGGACATCGCGACGCTGCCCGATCTCTCGGTCGCCGAAGCGATCGGCCGTATCCCCGGCGTCACCATCTCGCGCTTCCCGCAGGGCGGCGCCAGCCCCGACTTCCCGTCGCCCGAAGGGCGCGGCAACCTCGTGCGCGGTCTCGGCTTCGTCCGGTCGGAATTCAACGGCCGCGACGCGTTCAGCGCCAATGGCGGCCGCAGCCTCGATTTCTCCAGCATCCCGCCCGAACTGGTCGGCGGCGTCGACGTCTACAAGAACCAGAGCGCCGACCTGATCGAAGGCGGCATCGGCGGCTCGATCAACCTGCGCACGCTCGAACCGTTCGACAGCAAGAAGGACCTGTTCGTCATCGCGGTCGACGGCACCTATTCCGACTTGCGCAAGAAATGGTCTCCACAGGCGAGCATCACCGCCGGCAAGCGCTGGAACACCGGTATCGGCGAATTCGGCATCCTCGGCTCCTATTCGCGCTCGCGGCTCGATTCGCGCATCCATGGCTGGCAGCAGAACGCGCCGATGCCGCGCGTCCTGAACGCCGCCGGACAGGTGCCGGAGACGACCTTCACCGGCGCGAACAAGGTGAACGAGTTCACCGGCGTCGATCCGTCGCGCATCGTCGGCATCACCCCCGGTTTCCAGCTCCGCACCAACGATGTCGATCGCGAACGCATCAGCTATTACCTTGCAGCGCAGTGGCGCAACGACGGTTTCCAGCTGACCGGCAAGTACATCCGCGCCGAAAACAAGATCAACAGCATCGAACGCACCTTCGAATGGTTCCCCGAACATGACACCGGCACCACCGCCGGCGTGTCGGACATCGTGCTCGACAAGAATTGGGGCACGGCCGGCACCTCGATGTGCAGCGGCCCCGGCGGCTTCCCGTCCAATCCGGGCGACTGCGAACGGCTGATCCCGATCCGCGGCGGCCTGATGGAATCGGGCTATGTCACCAACAACGCCGATAGCTGGACCGGTGCGCGCGGTTCGCCGGTCGGCTCGCTCGGCATCGGCAAGATCGAGGAAGCGACCACCGAAGACTTCAGCCTCAACCTGAAGTGGAACGCGACCGACCGCCTGTTCATCACCCTCGACGGTCAATACACCAAGGCCGATGCCCGCCAGCGTTCGATCTGGGGCGGCATGAATACCTATCTGAACTGGAAGATCCGGCACGATCTCGACAATCCGTCGATCGAGTTCCTGATCGATCCGCAGCACCGCTTCAACCCGAACCAGACGCGGTTCGCCGGCGACCGCGATGCGACGGCGACCACCGCCGGCGTGTTCATCCCGACGCCCAGGAGCACGGCGGACTTCAACGGGTCGACGTGGCAGTTCGCCGCCGACCAGTTCCAGGTCGGCACCGGCGAGCTGAAGGCGTTCCGCGGCGATCTCGCCTATGACGTATCGGGCGGCGAAGGTCTGGCCAGCTGGTTCGACAGCGTGAAGTTCGGCGCACGCTATTCGGAACGCAGCCAGATCAATCAGGAAATGGCGCTCAACTGGGGGTCGATCGCGCCGGCATGGGACGGTCGCGGCGGCTTCGCGGTCGCGGGCACCTTCCAGAACCCGTCCCGCGGCTTCGAAGCGGTCAATTTCGCCGACTTCTTCCGTGGCGGCGTGGTGCAGGGCGCGAACAATGCGTTCGTGTTCGTGAACCAGGACCTGCTGTCCAGCTATGCGAACTTCCGCAACTATCTGAACAGCGAACCGCAGCTCGCCAACGGCAATTATGGCTGGGTGCCGCGCGGCACGTCGGACGGCAGCCGCTTCGGCAACCCGATCTTCCGCCCGGAAGACACGTCGAACATCATGGAAAAGACGCGCAACGCCTATGTCCGCGTCGACTTCAAGCATGAATTCGACAACGATATGTCGATCGATGGCAATGTCGGCGTCCGCTATGTCCGCACCGATCTCGACTCCTCCGGCTTCCAGGCGTTCCGCCCGTTCGTCGAGGACATCCAGACGCCGGCGGTGGTGAACGGGGTCCGCACCCGCACGGATGACGCGGAAAGCCGCGACGACCCGCGCGACTTCCTGCCGCAGACGGTGGCGTATGCCGCGCAGAACCCCGTCGCGCGAACGCTCAAGCTCAAGGACGAGCACTGGCTGCCGTCGGTCAACCTGAAGTGGAACCTGAACCGCGAGATGCTGTTCCGTGCTGCCTACAGCAAGGGACTGAGCCGTCCGAACGTGCAGGACCTGCGCGCGTCGCAGGAATATGTCCCCACGGTCAACCGCATCGCCTTCCCGCAGATCACCGATCGCAACGATCCGCTGTTCGGGATCGATCGCGGCGCACAAAACATCACGACGGGCGAAATCCGGGTCAGCCGCGGCAACCCGTTCCTGAAACCGACGACCGCCGACAGCTTCGACCTGTCCTACGAATGGTATTTCAAGGGCGGCTATCTGTCGGTCGCAGGCTTCTACAAGGACCTGCGCAACATCATCAGCAACGGCGATCTGCCGCTGGGATCGGTGACGCTGGACGGTCGGCAGGTGGCGATCACCTATAACGGCCCGGTCAATCAGGCGAAGGCGACGGTGAAAGGTATCGAGATCGGCTATCAGCAGTTCTTCGACTTCCTGCCCGGACCGCTCAAGCATCTCGGCTTCCAGGGGAACTACACCTTCATCGATGCCAAGACGACCCCGCCGCAGAACGGCGTGGACAGCGATGGCGACGGGGTGCCCGACGACGTGACCACCGTGTTCCGCTGGGGCGTCGACGATCTGCTCGGCCAGTCGAAGCATATCGCCAACGCGGTCGCGATCTATCAGGACAAGGTGGTCGAGGCCCGTCTCGCCTATAACTGGCGGTCGGAATATCTGACGACCTATCGCGACTATGTGACCGGCAACCCGATCTACAACTCGGCGGCGGGGTTCCTCGACGCGTCGCTGAAGTTCAACATCGGCAACATGCAGCTACGCGGATCGATCGCCAACATCTTGGATACCAAGAGCAAGGCGCGGTCCTACATCGATGCCAGCGGCCAGCTGTACGATCGGTTCAGCTTCCTGAACGATCGCCGCATCGTGGTCGGCTTGCTGTTCCGCATCTAACCCCTGGAGCGGAACGCCTGGGGAGGCGCCGGCGAGCGCCTCCCCATTTCTTTTGGTGGATTGTCCAGTCGTCACCCCAGCGGAGGCTGGGGTCTCAAGCGGCCCTTGTCCCGCGCCGTCGCCGGGAAATCCCAGCCTTCGCCGGGATGACGAGCTAACCCGCTCCTACTCGTCCAGCCCGCTGAACCCACCGCCGGCATAATCGCTGAACTTGGTGATCTGCGGCTCGAACTTCAGCGTGACCTTGCCCGTGGCGCCGTGACGCTGCTTGGCGATGATCAGCTCGGCCAGGCCATAGACACGTTCCATATCCATCGCCCATTTGGCATGATCCTCGAACACCTTCGCATCATCGCCATCGCGCGGACGCTTCGGCTCCTTGGCCGCGACATAATAGTCTTCGCGGTACACGAACCACACCATGTCGGCGTCCTGCTCGATCGAGCCGGATTCGCGAAGGTCGGACAGCTGGGGCCTTTTGTCCTCGCGCTGCTCGACGGCACGGCTGAGCTGCGACAGCGCCATCACCGGCACGCCGATATCCTTGGCCAGCGTCTTCAATCCGCGCGAAATTTCCGAGATTTCCTGCACGCGGTTGTCGCTGCCCTTGCCCGATCCCTGCAACAGCTGGAGGTAATCGACGACGACCAGCCCCAGCTCCCCGTCCAGCTTGCGCTGCAACCGGCGGACCCGGGTGTGCAGGCCGGAAATGGAGAGGCCGGCGGTGTCGTCGATATAGAGCGGCAACTGCTCCAGATCGGCGGCGGCGTTCGCCAGGCGGGTGAAATCCTCCTTGCGGATCTTGCCCATGCGCAGCGCTTCGGAACTGATCGCCGCCTGCTCGGCCATGATACGGGTCGCAAGCTGGTCGGCGGACATTTCCAGCGAAAAGAACGCGACCTTCGCGCCGACCGACTTGCCCTTTTCCATGCCCGCCCGCTGGTCGTCCATGTACCGCTGCGCGGCATTGAAGGCGATGTTGGTCGCGAGCGACGTCTTGCCCATGCCGGGACGGCCGGCGAGGATGATGAGATCGCTATGATGCATGCCGCCGATCCGGCCGTTGACCGAATCGAGACCGGTGGTGACGCCCGACAAACCGCCGCCGCTGTTCATCGCGCGTTCGGCCATGCGCACCGCCATCGTCGTCGCCTGCGCGAACGACTTGACGGCGTTGGCGGTCGTGCCCTCCGCCGCGACCTTGAACAGCGCTTCTTCGGCCGCCTCGATCTGCTTCTTCGGATCGACCTCGGTCGAGGTGTCGGTGGCATTCTCTACCAGCGTCCGGCCGACGGTGATCAGCGCACGCAGCTGGGCAAGGTCGTAAATCTGCTGCGCGAACTGGCGCGCGCCGATCAGGCTGGCGTTGCTGCCGGTGATCTCGACCAGATATTGCGTGCCGCCGCGCGCCGCCAGCAACTCGTCGCCATCGAACATCGGGCGCAGCGTCACGGGACTCGCGATCATGCCGGTACGACGCACGTCGCGGATGCGTTCGAAGATGCGGGCATGCGCGGGATCGTAGAAATGTTCGAGGTCCAGCCGCTCGACCATGTCGTCGGCCAGCCCATTGTCGATCAGCATCGCGCCCAGCAGGGCAGCCTCCGCATCGACGTTATGGGGCACGCGCGGGGGTTGCGGGGGAGTTCCCCCGCCGATGCTGTGAACAGTAGCCATCGCCCCTTCTCCCAGACCTCGGCGTTCCGCTCAACCGCTTGACAGCGCATTTTGCGGTGGACGCCAGCAGATGAAGCGGCGACAGGAAGCCATGGCCGACCCGCGGATCATCGATGTCACCCTCGACGAGCGCACGATCCTGTGGCGCAGCGCCGATATCGAGCAGGAACGCCGCATCGCGATCTTCGACCTGCTGGAGGCGAATCACTTCGCCCCGCAGCGCGAGACGCCGGACGACTATGCCGGCCCCTATCGCATCGCGCTGTCGGTGCCCGAGGGGCGGCTGGCGATCGATATCTCGCGCGAGGACGGCACGCTGATCGAAACGCTGGTGCTGGGCATGGCGCGCCTGCGCCGCCCGATCCGCGACTATTTCGCGATCTGCGACAGCTATTACAAAGCCATCCGCCAAGCGACCCCGCACGAGATCGAGACGATCGACATGGCCAGGCGGGGTATCCATAACGATGCGGCCGAGGCGCTGCGCGAACGTCTGGACGGCAAGGTCGAGATCGATTTCGACACCGCCCGCCGCCTGTTCACGCTGATCTGCGTGCTACATATCAAGGGATGATGCGCAATCGACTGATCCTGGGTGCGATAGCGGTATTGGCGGTCGCGGCGGTGGTCGCGTGGCGCTGGTCTTCCAGCTGGCACCCCGACGCTGCGCGCTATCCGGTACAGGGCCTGACCGTCGCGGCCGACAGCGGCGCGGTCGACTGGGGCATGGCGCGGGCGCGCGGCGCGGACTTCGCGTTCATCACCGCATCGAACGGCACGACCCGCGATCCGGCGTTCGAGGGCAACTGGAACGGCGCCCATGCCGCAGGCCTGCGCCACGGCGCGCTCCATGTCTTTTCGCTGTGCGAGCCGACTGCCGATCAGGTGACGGCCTACCTCACCACCGTGCCGCGCGCCGCCGATGCGCTGCCTGCCGCCCTCGCACTCGATTTCACGCCCGATTGCGACACGCGACCGACGCGCGCGCAGGTGCTGACCGCTATTCGTGGCTTTCTAGCGCCGGCCGAATATCATGACGGCCGCCCGATGATGCTTCGCATTTCGCCTGCGTTCGAGGACGAATATCGCGTGAGCGAGGCGATCGTCCGGCCGCTCTGGGCGACGCGACGCTTCTTCGAACCCGATTATCTGGCGCGGCCTTGGCGATTGTGGCAGGCGAACCCGACGCGCAACGTCGATGGCGTCGCCGATCCCGTCGCCTGGAGTGTAGCCGCCCAATGACCGACCCCGTCCGATTGATCGAGGCGGCCCGCGCCGCCGCCGCCCATGCGCACGCACCCTATTCGCGCTTCGCGGTCGGCGCGGCATTGCTGATGGAAGACGGATCGATCGTCACCGGCGCGAACTTCGAAAATGCCAGCTACGGCCTGTCGTTGTGCGCGGAGACGGTCGCGATCGCCAGCGCATCGGCGGCGGGGCGCCTGCGGCAGATCGTCGCGGTCGGTGTGATCGGCGGCGCGATGGACGCCAGCGGCAGGCCGACCGGCACGACGCCGGTCAGCCCCTGCGGCCGCTGTCGGCAGGTCATCAACGAAGCGGCCCAGATGGGCGGCCGCGACCTGCCCGTCCATTGCGGCGCCGCCGAGGGCGATGTCGTCCGGACGTATCGCCTGTCCGAATTGCTGCCCGACGCCTTCGGGCCAGCCGATCTGGGGATCGGCTGACCCGGCGGATCAATCGGTCCGCTTTGCCGCACCTGCCTCTCGAATGAACTGCCACACGGCCCCGGACAAGCCCGGATCGGCCTGCCCGTCCCATTCGGGGGGCGCGTCGGCCACCCTGCCGCTTGACGCAGCGTCAACCGCAAGCCCCATTTCGACGATGCCGCTTGCCCTGTCCCCGCGATCCGGCGATGGAGCGGCCAGCACAAAGGGGACAAGCATGAGCATCCTGTCGGACCACTGGATTCGCGAACAGGCGCTGGCGACGGGGATGATCGAACCCTTCGTCGAATCGCAGCGGCGCGAAGGCTGCATCAGCTACGGCCTGTCGTCCTATGGCTATGACGCGCGGGTGTCCGACGAGTTCAAGATCTTCACTAACGTCGATTCGGCGGTGGTCGACCCGAAGGACTTCGCCCAGAACAGCTTCGTCGACCGCAAGACCGACGTCTGCATCATCCCGCCCAACAGCTTCGCGCTGGCCCGCACGGTCGAATATTTTCGCGTGCCGCGCGACGTGCTGGTGATCTGCCTTGGCAAGTCGACTTATGCGCGGTGCGGCATCATCGTGAACGTGACCCCGCTGGAGCCGGAATGGGAAGGCCATGTCACGCTGGAATTTTCGAACACCACGCCGCTGCCCGCCAAAATCTATGCCAATGAAGGCGCGTGCCAGTTCCTGTTCCTGAAGGGCGACCAGCCCTGCGGCACCAGCTATGCCGACCGTGCGGGCAAATATATGGGGCAGCGCGGCGTGACGCTGCCGCGGCTCTGATCGTGATCGGGCGCAACTGGACCAGCCGCAGCGCTGTCATGCGCTCCGCCGCGCTGCTACCGATCCTTGCGCTGTTGGCGCCGAAGCTGTCGCTGCCCTGGGCGTTCGGGCTGGGCACCGCGCTGATCGCGTGGATGGCGTTCGTCTGTGCCCGCGTCGCGATCAACGATCATCGCGTAGCATCCGAAACCCCGCCGTTCCGCCCGTTCCGCCGCTCGCGATAGGGGATTCGCGGCGGGGCAACGGTTAGCGGCACCTCCCACGGATGCCGCCCGCCACGGCGCACCGTCGTCACCCGCCCGGTCGACAGCGTCATCGCCACCCCGCCGGTCCGCGCCAGCATCGCGCGGTCGAGCTTCAGCCAGCGCGGCTGGCATTTGTCGGGCAGCCGCCGTTCGCTGACGACGATGTCGGCACGGGCGCAGGCGGCGATCAGGTCGGCCCACGGCACCGCATAGCCGCTGCGGGTCGCAAGGATCATCCACACCCGCCCGCCCGCAGTCCGTCGCGCCACGCACATATCGGGACTGCACCGCGCGCCCGGCTGTTCGGACAAAGGCGGCAGTTCGGTGAGCACACCGCCGCCCTCGCCCAGCGTCGAGCGGACATAGTCGCCCGCCCGGTCGCGCAATATCGCCATGCCGCCATCTTCGGTCGCCAGCGCCAGATGCCGGCCATCCCCCGTCACCAGCAAATCGGGCGCCGGTGTCGATAGCGCCCAGATCGCACCCGCCAATAGCGGCACCACGCCCCAGCGCCGCCACGGCGTCCGCCACAACGCGATCCACAGCCCACCCGCGACCATCAGCGCGAACGCGCCGTCCGGCATTGCCGGCAGCGCCGCGACCGATCCGGGTGCCGACGCCACGACATGCGCGATCCACAACAGCAACGCCAGTGACCGCTCGGCCAGCCACCATGCCGGCGCCCCCAGCCCTGCAACGTCAAGCAAGAGCGCCAGCGCCTCCAGCGGCATGGTGACGAAGGTCGTCAGCGGGATCGCAACGATATTGGCCAGCGCGCCGTACAGCCCGGCGGTATGGAAATGATACAGCCCGATCGGCATCAACGCGGCCTCGACCGCCAGCCCGGTCAGAAGCAGCGAGCCGAGGCCGCGCGCGACCTTGCGCGCATATCCCTCATCGCGCGCGAGGAACCAGCGCCGGACCCGCGGATGCTCGTGCAGCGCGACGATCCCGGTGACGGCGGCGAAGCTCAGCTGGAAGCTCGGTCCGGCCAGCGATTCGGGCAGGACCAGCAACACCAGCAGCGCACCCGTAGCGATCATCCGCAGCGTGATCGCCTCCCGCCCCAGCGACAATGCCGCCAGTACCAGCAGCGCGGCGATGCACGACCGCACCGTCGGCACGTCCGCGCCCGACAGCCAAGTATAGAACAGCGCCGCCCCCGCCCCCGCTCCCGCCGCCACGACCGGCAGGCGTACCCGCAGCGCCAGCGGCGGGAACAGTGCCAGCAGCTTCAGCACAACGGTCATCGTCGCCACCACGACGGCGGTGACGTGCAGCCCGCTGATCGACAACAGGTGCGCAAGGCCCGAGCGCCGCATCGCCTCCGCATCCGCCTCTGCGATCGCGCCGCGGTCGCCGGTGACGAACGCCGCGGCGATCCCGCCGGTGCTGCCCTCGACCCGCGACAGGATATGGCCGGTCAACCGGTCGCGTAAGGCGGCATGGCCCGGATCGCCCGGTGCCACCACCCGCACCGGGGCAAAGCCCCGCCCGGTCGCGCCCAGCCCCTGAAACCACGCGGCGCGCGCGAAATCGTAGGCGCCCGGCACGGCAGCGGTCGGCGGGGGCATCAACCGCGCCCGCAGCGCAATCCGCGTCCCCGGAACGATACCCGCCACCATGTCCCGTTCGGACAGGTTGACGCGAATGCGCGGCGGCAGCCCGACACCCGCATCGGGCGCCATCGTCAACCGCACCGCCTCGCGCGCCGGCAGCGGTTCGACCCGCTCCACCTTTCCCGCAAACGCCACGACCACCGGCCGCGCCAGCACCGGCGCCGCCACCCGCTCTGCCCGCCACCAGATCAGCGCGCAGCCCAGCATCGCCAGCATCCCGCCCCACGCCACCGCCCGCGCGGTCCGCGTTCCCCACGGCAGCACCATGCCGCCCAGCGCGATCGACAGCGCCAGCAGCAGGAACGCGACCCACGCCCCCTGCCCCGGCAGCACGAACCACGCCGTAATGCCAAGGCCCAGCGCGACCGGCATCCAGAGCGGCAATTGCCCCCGCTCCGCCTCGGCCAACGCCTCCAGACGGCCAAGGAACCGATCCGGCCGGCGCACGGTTTGAAGCGTGCCGGACGTCATGCTAGGGGCGGTCGCGGCTGAATGGGCCATATGTTTCACCCGATGTCTGGGGGTATCCGCGCTTGGGCGCAACCAATTCCGCGACGCCTGTCGTCACCCGTTTCGCGCCGTCTCCGACGGGCTTTCTGCATATCGGCGGCGCGCGCACCGCGCTGTTCAACTGGCTCTATGCCCGTCGCCATGGCGGTCGGTTCCTGCTGCGGATCGAGGATACCGATCGTGCGCGCTCGACCCAGCCGGCGATCGACGCGATCCTCGACGGGATTCGCTGGCTCGGCCTCGATTGGGACGGCGACGCGGTATTCCAGTTCGCCCGCGCCGATCGCCATGCCGCCGTCGCGCACCAGTTGCTCGACGCGGGCCATGCCTATCGCTGCTATGCCACGCCCGAGGAACTGACCGCGCTGCGCGAGGAACAGCGCGCCGGCGGCAAGCCGATCCGCTATGACGGCCGCTGGCGCGACCGCCCGGCGGAGGATGCGCCCGAAGGCGCCCCGTTCGTCGTGCGGCTGAAGGCGCCGAAGGAAGGCGCCGTCACGATCTCCGATCAGGTGCAGGGCGACGTCACCGTCGCCAATGCCGAGCTGGACGATTTCGTGCTGCTGCGCTCCGACGGCACGCCGACCTACATGCTCGCGGTCGTCGTCGACGATCACGACATGGGCGTGACCCATATCATTCGCGGCGACGATCACCTGAACAACGCCTTCCGCCAGCTCGCGCTGATCCGCGCGATGGACGCGGTGGAGGGCGGCTGGCCCGATCCGGTCTATGCCCATGTGCCGCTGATCCACGGTGCCGACGGCGCGAAGCTGTCCAAGCGCCACGGCGCGCTGGGCGTGGAGGCGTATCGCGACGAACTGGGCGTGCTGCCCGAAGCGCTCAACAACTATCTGCTGCGCCTCGGCTGGGGGCACGGCGATGAGGAGATCATCAGCCGCGACCGCGCGACCGAGGTGTTCGACCTGTCGGGCGTCGGCCGGTCGCCGTCGCGATTCGACACGAAAAAGCTGCTGAACCTCAACGGCCATTATATCCGCGAGGCGGACGATGCGCGCCTGACCGATCTGGTCGCCGCGCGTCTGCCGGACGGCATCGACCGCGATCTGCTGCACCGCGCCATGCCGGTGCTGAAGGTCCGCGCCGCCGACATCAACGAACTCGCGGCCAATGCGGCGTTCTTCTTCCGCTCGCGACCGCTCGCGATGGACGACGGCGCGACCGCATTGCTGACACCCGAAGCCCGTGCGATTTTGTCGCAGTTGCACGCCAAGCTTGACGCACTCGCAGCATGGGATACGGAGACGATCGAAGCTGCGGTACGCGAAGTAGCGGAGGCAGCGGGGTTGAAGCTGGGTGCCGCCGCGCAACCGCTTCGCGCCGCGCTGACGGGTTCGCGCACATCGCCGGGAATATTCGACGTGCTCGCCCTGCTAGGCCGCACCGAAAGTCTCGGCCGCATCGAAGACCAGATGGCCACACCGGCCGCATAACGTAACAGGAGACGCCGAATGGCCGAAGACGCTAAGCTGCAAGTTGCGGGCAAGGACGTCCAATTTCCGGTACGGTCGGGCACCATCGGTCCCGACGTGATCGACATCCGCAAGCTGTATGCGCAGACCGGCACCTTCACCTACGACCCGGGCTTCACCTCGACCGCCAGCTGCGACTCCGCGCTGACCTATATCGACGGCGACGAAGGCGTGCTGCTGCACCGCGGCTTCCCGATCGGGCAGCTGGCCGAAGAGTCGAGCTTCATGGAAGTCGCCTATCTGCTGCTGAACGGCGAACTGCCGGCGGGCGACGAACTGGACAAGTTCACCGGCACCATCACACGCCACACCATGCTGCACGAACAGCTGGCCGGCTTCTATCGCGGCTTCCGTCGCGACGCGCACCCGATGGCGGTGATGTGCGGCGTCGTTGGCGCGCTGTCGGCCTTCTATCACGATTCGACCGACATCACCGATCCGCACCAGCGGATGGTGGCGTCGCATCGCCTGATCGCGAAGATGCCGACGATCGCCGCCATGGCGTACAAGTATAGCGTGGGGCAGCCGTTCATCTATCCGAAGAACGACCTGAGCTACACCGGCAACTTCCTGCGCATGACCTTCGGCGTTCCGGCCGAGGAATATGAAGTGAACCCGGTCGTCGAAAAGGCGCTGGACCGCATCTTCATCCTGCATGCCGACCACGAACAGAACGCGTCGACCTCGACCGTGCGTCTGGCCGGGTCGTCGGGTGCCAATCCGTTCGCGTGCATCGCGGCCGGCATCGCCTGCCTGTGGGGTCCGGCGCATGGCGGCGCCAACGAAGCCGCGCTCAACATGCTGCGCGAAATCGGCACGCCCGACCGCATCCCCGAATATATCGCCCGTGCCAAGAACAAGGACGACCCGTTCCGCCTGATGGGCTTCGGTCACCGCGTGTACAAGAATTACGACCCGCGCGCGACGGTCATGCAGAAGACGGTGCGCGAAGTGTTCGACTCGCTGGGCGTCAACGACCCGGTGTTCGAAACCGCGCTGCAGCTGGAGGAAATCGCGCTCAACGACGATTACTTCCGCGAAAAGAAGCTGTTCCCGAACGTCGATTTCTATTCGGGCGTCATCCTGTCGGCGATCGGTTTTCCGACCACCATGTTCACCGCGCTGTTCGCGCTCGCCCGCACCGTCGGCTGGGTCGCGCAGTGGAACGAGATGATCTCGGACCCCGAACAGAAGATCGGCCGTCCGCGCCAGCTCTACACCGGCCCCGCACAGCGCGACTACGTGCCCGTGGGTCAGCGCTGAGATGCGCATCGTCCGGCGCACGCTGTTGATCGCGGGTGCGATCCTCGCGTTCGTCGGGCTGTTCTGGCTGGGTCAGGGGATGGGAATCATCCGCTGGCCCGCCAGTTCCTTCATGGTCGACCAGTATCTCTGGGTCGTCACCGGATCGGTCACCGGCGCGCTGGGACTGCTGCTGGTCCTGATCGCCCGCCGCCTGCCCCGCCGCTGACCGCGCCGCCACGAACCGCAGGCGCAGCCCCAGCCCCAGCCGCACCGGCAGGCGTTGTGCGCATTTTGCGCGAAGAACTTCCGCCGCGATCGACGTAGGATTTCCGTAACGTCATCCAAAGGTATTAGGCGCCTTGCCTGCGGCCGACTATGGCCGACCCCGGAAAAATGGCGGTAACGCTCACATTTACGCTACGTATGCCCGTGGCGGAACGCTGCCGCCCGGCCTGCTGCGAATAATTCGCTTAAATCGATCTTAATCACACTCTGCGAGGAAGGTCCCCGTTTCTGGGGGCCGTAATCGTATGACTTCTACTTTCTCCCTTCCCGCCGGGCTGGCGATGCCATCGATAGCAATGGTGGCCGAAGAGGTGCGCGCGCTGCCGCTCGACGGTGACGTCGTCCTCGACGCATCGGCGCTCGCCGCACCCGATCTCAGCGTCGTGCAACTCATCCTCAGCCTTCGCGCCGAAGCCGGCGCGCGGGGCGGCGACGTCCGCCTGTCCGCCCCGGCGGGCGACGCGCTGGCGGCCCTTCTCCATCGCGGCGGCTTCACCGACGCGATGACCCCCGACGACAACGCCTTCTGGTTCCACGGAGCACCGCTGCAATGACCGCTTCCATTCTCGCCGTTGATGATTCCGCCAGCCTGCGCATGGCGATCCGCATCGCCCTGACCGGCGCGGGCTATACCGTGACCGAGGCCGGCGACGGCGTCGAAGGGCTGGCCAAGGCCACGTCGACCAAGTTCGACATGATCGTCACCGATCTGAACATGCCGAACATGGACGGGCTGGCGATGATCCGCGAACTGCGCAAGCAGCCCGCGCAGGCCGGCGTGCCGATCATCTTCCTGACCACCGAATCCGATCCGGAGATGAAGAACCAGGCGAAGGCCGCCGGGGCGACCGGCTGGCTGGTGAAGCCGTTCGTGCCGGACCAGCTGGTGAAGGTCGCGCGCAAGGTCCTCGGCCGGTGAGCGGCGACGATCCCATCGCCGCCTTCCGCGTGGAGGCGGGCGAGGTGCTCGATTCCGTCGAACAGGGTCTGCTCGACCTCGGGCACGACCTCGGCAATGCCGATCTGGTCAACGCCGTGTTCCGGGGGTTGCACACGCTGAAAGGCTCGGGCGCGATGTTCGGCTTCGACGCGCTGGCCGGCTTCACCCACCACTGCGAAACCGCATTCGACCGCGTCCGCAAGGGGCAGGTTCCGGCCACTGCGGGGCTGGTCGCGGTGATCCTGTCGGCGCAGGACCATATGCGCGCGCTGGTCGACGGCGATGCGCCGAAGGCAGAGGGCGACGCGATCCTCGCCCGGTTGCAAGCGGCGATCGACGAGGCATCGGGCACCGCCCCCGCCACGCCGGTGGCCGCAGGCCGCAAGGGCTGGTCGGTCTCGTTCAAGCTGCCGGTCGATGCCATGGCCAACGGCACCAACCCGCTGATGCTGCTCGACGAACTGCGCGAACTGGGCGACTGCACCATCGTCGCGCGGACCGACGCCATCCCGCCGCTGTCGCGGCTGGTACCGACCGAATGCCATGTCGGCTGGGACGTCACGCTGGTCGGCGACATCAAGCGCGACGATATCGAGGACGTGTTCATCTTCGTGATGGACGACATGGAACTCGCCATCGAACCGCTCGCGCTGGACGGTGAGGAAGCCCCTGTCGCCGAAGCACCGGCCGTCATCGACGAACCGGTCGCCACCGTCGCCGCCGCACCCACCGCCGACAGCCCGGCCGCCCGCTCGACCGCCAAGGCCGAGGAAAGCGTCCGCGTGCCCGCCGGCCGGCTGGACGCGCTGATGGACCGGGTCGGCGAACTGGTGATCGCGCAGAGCCGCCTGTCGCAGCTCGCCGATCGCGGGCAGGACCTGATCCTGCGGTCGGTTTCCGAGGAAATCGAGCGGTTGGCCGGCGAACTGCGCGAAACCATGATGGTGCTGCGCATGGTGCCGGTCGGATCGCTCTTCTCGCGCTTCCGCCGCCTGATCCACGACCTGTCGCGCGATACCGGCAAGACGATCGAGTTCGAAACCGAAGGCGAAGCGACCGAGGTCGACAAGACCGTGATCGAACGCCTGTTCGACCCGATGGTCCACCTGATCCGCAACAGCTGCGACCACGGCCTCGAAACGCCCGAAGACCGCGCCGCTGCGGGCAAGCCCGCCGCCGGCACCGTCCGCCTGGCGGCCCATCAGGCCGGGGGCGAGGTCGTCATCACCATCCGCGACGACGGCCGTGGCATCAACCGCGCCCGCGTCCGGGCGAAGGCGGAAGCGAACGGCCTGATCCAGCCCGATCAGACGCTAGGCGACCATGAACTGCTGCAGATGATCTTCGCGCCCGGTTTTTCGACCGCCGCGACCGTCACCAACCTGTCGGGTCGCGGCGTCGGCATGGACGTGGTGAAGCGCACGATCGAAGGATTGCGCGGGTCGATCGACGTCCAGTCGACCGAGGGCGAAGGGTCGCTGATAGCGCTGCGCATTCCGCTGACGCTGGCGATCATCGACGGCCTGCTCGTGCGGGTCGGCACCGGCCGCTACGTCATTCCGCTGACCGCGGTCGAGGAATGCATCGAACTCTCGCTCGAAGAGGATATGCGCCATCGCGGTCGCAGCCTCATCACCCTGCGCGAAAAGCTGGTGCCGTTCCTGCGCCTGCGCGAACTGTTCGCGACGAACACCCGTCCCGATCCGTTCCAGAAGATCGTGGTGGTCGCCACCCCGATGGGCGGGGTCGGTCTGGTCGTCGACCAGATCATCGGCAACCATCAGACGGTCATCAAGCCGATGTCGGCGCTCCACCGCGACGCCGCCACCTTTGCCGGCGCGACGATCCTCGGCGATGGCGAGGTCGCGCTGATCCTCGACATCGCCCAGCTCATCGCGCTCGGCCAGCCTCGTGAGGAGATGCTGCGTGCAGCGGGATGAACATCGCCAGGCGACCGGCCTGGTCCCGTGGAACAGCGACCGCCAGCTCGAAGTGCTGGTCTTCGATCTCGGCGGACAGAGCTTCGCGCTCGAAGCGGTGCTGGTCCGCGAAATCCTCGACATGATGCCCGAAACGCGGGTGCCCGGCGCGCCCGATCTCGTCGGCAACGTCATCAACTTTCGCGGGCGCATCATTCCGCTGGCCGACCTGCACCTCGCCTTCGGGATGAGCGTGCCGGAGCCGACCAAGGACAGCCGCATCGTCGTGATCGAGGCGGAACTGGGGGGGGAACCCACGATCATCGGCCTGCGCACCGACAAGGTGCACGAAGTCGCGACCTTCTCGGCCGCGCATAGCGAGGACGCGCCGGTCGTCGGCCTGCGCTGGCGCCGCGAACATGTCCGCACGCTGATCCGGCATGGCGACGACGACATCGTCGTGCTGCCCGATCTGAATGCGATCTTCCAATCGCTTGCCCGCGGAGATGCCGGCGGGTCGATCCACTAATCCATTCCCAAGGGGGGGGAATTTCTATGCGTGCAACGATCAAGGCCAAACTGGCCGCCACGTTCGGTATCGTCATCATCCTGCTCGCGGCCGTCATCGGCGTCGGGATCACCCGGATGAATTCGCTGAACTCGGCGATTTCCGAAGTCATCGCCGGACCCGCCAAGTCGCTCGACATCGCACTGACGATCGACGGCGAGGCAGGCCGGGTGGTCCGCAACGAAAAGAACATGGCGGCGACCACCGACGACGTCGCCACCCGGGGCTTCGACGACCGGATGATGAAGCAGCGCGCGCATGTCGATTCGCTGCTGAACGAAGGGTCCGCGCTGGCCTCGTCGGCGGAAGCACCAACGTGGCGCACCGCCCGCGAACAATGGCTGAGCTATCGCGCGATAAACGACCGCATCCGCAACTTGGCGCTGATCAACAAGAACGCCGAAGCGATGGCATTGTCGATGGGCGAAGCACGCGACCGGGTCATGTCGATGAGCAACGCCATCGAAGAACTGTCGAACCTCCAGCGCAATCGCATGAAGCAGGCCGACAACGATACCAACGCACTGTACGCCGAAGCACGCACCACGCTGATCGTCACCGGCGTGATCGCCATGCTCGTCGCGGTGCTCGGTGCCATCTGGATCTCGCTCACCGTATCGCGCGGCCTGAAGCGCGTCACCATCGCGCTGGACGCGGTCGCCATCGGCGACCTCGACAACGAAGTGACCGTCACGTCGAACGACGAGATCAAGGATCTGGTCGACACCGTCAACCGCATGACCGGTTCGCTGCGCAAGTCCGCCGTCCTCGCCGACACGATCGCGAACGGCGACCTGACCGTCAGCCACACGCCGCTCTCGGACAAGGACAAGCTCGGCCATGCCCTCGTCGCGATGGTCGAACGCCTCCGCAACGTGGTGACCGACGCCGCCGGGGCCGCCGACAATGTCGCCGCCGGCAGCCAGCAGCTTTCCGCCTCGTCGGAACAGGTGTCGCAGGGTGCCACCGAACAGGCCGCCGCTGCCGAGGAAGCCTCGGCATCGATGGAAGAGATGGCCGCCAACATCAAACAGAACGCTGACAATGCCGCTCAGACCGAAAAGATCGCACGTCAGTCGTCGAAGGACGCCGAGGCGAGCGGTGTCGCGGTCGACCGTGCGGTCGGTGCGATGCGGGTGATCGCCGAAAAGATCGGCATCGTGCAGGAAATCGCCCGTCAAACCGATCTGCTGGCGCTGAACGCGGCGGTCGAGGCGGCGCGCGCCGGCGAACATGGCCGCGGCTTTGCCGTCGTCGCGTCGGAAGTCCGCAAGCTCGCCGAACGCAGCCAGACTGCGGCGGCCGAAATCAGCGCGGTGTCGGGCGACACGGTGCAGGCCGCCGCACAGGCGGGCGAAATGCTGACCAAGCTCGTGCCCGACATCCGCCGGACCGCCGAACTGGTGTCGGAGATCAGCGCTGCCTGCCGTGAACAGGACATCGGTGCCAGCCAGATCAATCAGGCGCTGCAACAGCTCGACACGGTCACGCAGCAGAACGCCTCGGCCTCCGAGCAGATCACCTCGACCTCCGAGGAACTGGCGGGTCAGGCGAACGAACTGCAGCAGAGCATCGCCTTCTTCCGTGTCGAACACGCCCATGGCAGCCGCAAGCCCGCTACCACCCGCAAGCCGGCGGCACGGGCGAAGGCCGCCCCTGCCCCGCGCGCCAAGCCCAACTCGGTCGCCGATCAGCAGGCCCGCGCGCGTGGCTTCGCGCTCGACCTGACCCAGGGCGGGCCGGACAGCGACGACGCAGCCTTTGGAGAAGCCGCATGACAGACAAGACGCCGATGCAGGTCGTGACCTTCGGCATGGGCGAGGAAGTATTCGCGGTCCCGGTGACCATGGTCCGCGAAATCCTCGACTATCGTCCCGCCTTCCGCGTGCCGGGCGGCCCGGCCTGGATGCTCGGGATCACCGATGTCCGCGGACAGGGCGTGCCGATGATCGACCTGCGGATGCGCCTCGGCCTCAGCCCGGTCGAACCGACGCTGGCGACGCGCGTGCTGATCGTCGACGTCGTGCTGGCCGACCGCATGCTGTCGCTCGGCCTCGTGGTCGACCGGGTGATCGCGGTCGCCACCTTCGAACGCGACCGGCTGGAATCCGCACCCGATATCGGGCTGCGCTGGCGGTCGGATTACATTGCCGGCGTGGTCCGCGAAGCCGATGGCTTCGTCGTGATCATCGACGCGGCGGAGGTCTTCTCCAACGACGATGGCGACATCGCGACCATCGCTGCCGCGGCTTGACCCGCACCCGCGCCGCATCCGGTGATGGATGCGGCGCGGACGGGCGCCCCGCCGCACGCCGGCCAGAAACCATAAGATGAGGATGCCATTCATGTCGATGCTGTCGCAATTCAAGCGCTCCTCCCGCCCGGCCACGGCGATCGCCGAGGTTCAGGCGCTGGCCCGCTCGTTCGCCAATGGCGATCTGTCGCAGCGCCTGCGCGAGGATGTCGCGACCGACGAGGCGCGCGACCTGCTGGCGGCGGTCAACGCCCTGCTCGACACCGCGCTCGGCCCGGTCGCCCGGTTCGAAACCGCGGTGACCCATGTCCTTGCCGAACATGACCGCGGCGACATCGACGTCATGCTTACGCCCGACGCGTTTCCCGGCGACGTCGGACGGATCGCGGGTCAGGTGAACCGGCTGGTCGCCAGCCATATCGATACCAAGAAGGCGGCGATGGGCTGTATCCGCGAACTGGCGAACGGCCATTTCGACGCCCCGTTCGACCGGCTGCCGGGCAAGAAGGCGTTCATCAACGACGCGATCGAAACGCTGCGCGACAATCTGCGCACGCTGATCGCCGAAATGAACCATATGTCGGCGGAACATGATCGCGGCGACATCGACGTGCAGGTCGCGGCCGACAAATTCCCCGGCGACTTCCGCACCATGGCGACCGGCATCAACGCGATGGTCGCCGGCCATATCGCGGTGAAGAAAAAGGCGATGGCCTGTATCAAGGCGTTCGGCGAGGGCGATTTCGAAGCGACGCTCGAACCCTTCCCCGGCAAGAAGGCCTTCATCAACGATACCGTCGAGACGCTGCGCCGCAACTTCAAGGAAATTTCGGGCGAAATCCAGCGCCTGATCGGTGCGGCGACCGCGGGCCAGCTCGGCGAGCGGGGCGACGCCACGCGCTTCGCGGGCGACTATGCCGCGATGATCGCCGGCATCAACGGGATGCTCGACGCGATCATCCTGCCGATCGCCGAGGGCAACCGCGTGCTCGACCGCGTCAGCGCCGGCGACCTGACCCGCCGGGTCGACATTGCGTGCGACGGCGATCATCAGCGGATGAAGGACGCCATCAACCGGTTGGTCGACAATCTGTCGCACTTTGCGGGCGAGGTCGCCGCCGCCTCCGATCAGGTCGCCTCGGGCAGCCAGCAGCTCTCCGCCTCGTCGGAACAGGTATCGCAGGGTGCGACCGAACAGGCCGCCGCCGCCGAACAGGCTTCGTCGTCGATGGAAGAGATGGCGGCGAACATCAAACAGAACGCCGACAATGCCGCGCAGACCGAAAAGATCGCGCGCCAGTCGTCGAAGGACGCCGAAGCCAGCGGCATCGCCGTCGACCGCGCCGTCACCGCGATGCAGACCATCGCCCAGAAGATCGGTATCGTACAGGAAATCGCCCGTCAGACCGACCTGCTGGCGCTGAACGCTGCGGTCGAGGCAGCGCGCGCCGGCGAACATGGTCGCGGCTTCGCGGTCGTGGCGTCCGAAGTCCGCAAGCTTGCCGAACGCAGCCAGAATGCGGCTGCCGAGATCAATGCGGTATCGACGGACACCGTCAAGGCCGCGGGTCAGGCGGGTGAGATGCTCGGCCGGCTGGTCCCCGACATCCGCCGCACCGCCGAACTCGTCGCGGAAATCAGCGCCGCGTGCCGCGAACAGGATATCGGCGCCAGCCAGATCAATCAGGCGTTGCAACAGCTCGACACCGTCACGCAGCAAAATGCCTCCGCCTCGGACCAGATTTCGTCGACTGCCGACGAACTGGCGGGCCAGGCCGAAGAGCTTCAGGCCAGCATCGCCTTCTTCCAGCTTGCAGAGGGGGCGAAGACGACCGTCCCGGTCGAGCGCACCGTCAAGCCGAAGCCGGCCAGGGCCGCCAAGACCAAGCCCGCGCCGAAGGCCCGTCGCGGCAGCGTCGCCGACCAGCAATCCCGCGTCCGCGGCTTCGCGCTCGATCTGTCGCAGGGCGGCAGCGACGACGAAGACGCCGATTTCGGCCGGGCGGCCTGATCGCCGCCCTGCCTTTCCCTATCCCGACGATGTGAGCGTCGCCGCCACGTCGATCGAATGGAACCTCTCCGATGTCCGTATTACTCGCCCCGTCCCCCGAACTCGACCGCCTCAGCCCGCATAAATTCGCGCGGCTGTCGGCGCTGATCTACGACAAGACCGGCATCAAGATGCCCGCGACCAAGGTGACGATGCTGCAGGGGCGGCTGCAACGGCGGCTGCGCGATGTCGGGCTGCCGACGCTCGATGCCTATTGCGACCATCTGTTCGACGGCAGCGCGCATCCCGACGAGATCATCAATCTCATCAACGCGGTGACGACGAACAAGACCGATTTCTTCCGCGAACCCGGCCATTTCGACTTCATGACGAAGACCGCGTTGCCGACGCTGGCGGACTGCGGCCGCCGCCGTATCCGCGCGTGGAGCGCGGCCTGCTCGACCGGCGCCGAACCCTATACGATGGCGATGGTGCTGGATCAGTTCGCACAGAAGAGCGGCGTGGATTACGGCATCCTCGCCACCGACATCGACACCGCCGTCCTCGAAACGGCGCGGCGCGGCATCTATCCGGCCGAACTGGTCGAACCGGTGCCGGCGTCGCTGCGCCAGCGTTATGTCGCGACGTCGCGCGACCGCAACGCGAACCAGGTGCGGATCGTGCCGGCGCTGCGCTCGGCGATCGGCTTCGCCCGCCTCAACCTGATGGACGAACGCTATCCGGTGGGCGAGCCGATGGACATCATCTTCTGCCGCAACGTGCTGATCTATTTCGACAAGGAAACGCAGGAGCGGGTCGTGCGCCGGCTCTGCGCCAATCTGCGTCCCGGCGGCTATCTGTTCCTCGGCCATTCGGAATCGATCGCCGGCATGGACCTGCCCGTCCGGACCGCGTCCTACACCGTCTTCACGAAGGACTGACATGTCCAAGATCCGCGTCCTCATCATCGATGACAGCGCCAGCGTCCGTCAGGCGATGACGGCAATCCTGACCGAAGACCCCGCGATCGAGGTTATCGCCGCCGCCGCCGACCCCTTCGCCGCCGCGCGCTACATCCAGGAAGAGATTCCCGATGTCATTACACTCGACGTAGAAATGCCCCGCATGGACGGCGTCACCTTCCTGCGCAAATTGATGAGCCAGAAACCGATCCCAGTCGTGATGTGTTCGTCGCTGGTCGAGGAAGGGTCGGAAACGCTGCTCCAGGCGCTGGAGGCGGGTGCGGTCGACGTCATCCTGAAGCCGCGCATGGGCGTCGCCGACCATCTGAACGATGCCAAGATGCGCATCCGCGAAACGGTGAAGGGCGCCGCCCGCGCGCGGCTGCGCAACCGTTCCGCCAGCCGGATCAGTTCGCCCGCCGCAAAGCTCACGGCGGACGCGGTGCTGCCGCCGCCGACCGGCCGCGCGATGAGCCGCACGACCGAGATGGTCGTGTGCATCGGCGCGTCGACCGGCGGGACCGAGGCGTTGCGCGAAGTGCTGGAGGCCCTACCGCCCAACTCGCCCGGCATCGTCATCGTGCAGCATATGCCCGAAAGCTTCACCCGTGCCTTCGCCAAGCGGTTGAACGGCCTGTGTCAGGTCGACGTCAAGGAAGCCGAGGATGGCGACACCGTCATGCGCGGCCATGTCCTGATCGCGCCGGGCGGCCTGCGTCACATGATGCTGGAACGGCAGGGCGCACGCTATGTCGTCGCGGTCAAGGAAGGTCCGCTGGTGTCGCGCCACCGTCCCTCGGTCGACGTGCTGTTCCGCTCGGCCGCGCGCAATGCCGGATCGAACGCGGTCGGCATCATCATGACCGGCATGGGCGACGACGGCGCGCGCGGGCTGCTCGAAATGAAGCAGGCCGGCGCCCGCACCTTCGCGCAGGACGAGGCGACATCGGTCGTGTTCGGCATGCCAAAGGAAGCGATCGCACGCGGCGCGGCCGACCGGGTCATCCCGCTCCATGCCATCGCCCGCGAACTGTTGCAGGCGACGGCGCGATGATCGTCGCGCCCCGCCCCGCCCTCTCACCCGTTCAGGACTGACGCCATGCACCATATCCGCATCGACACCGATACCGCGCAGCCGCTGGACGCGTCCGACCTGAAGCGCAAGCTGGCGCTGGTCGCCGCCGGCATGGACGCGCGCTTCGTCCGCGCCGGATCGACGCTGTCGACCGCGATCGAGACGATCGACCGCATCATCCACTCGATCGAGGGCGTGACCGGCGCGCTCGACGAAAGCGTCGCGGGTATCGCCGTGTCGAGCCTGAAATCGGTCGCCGGACAGCTCGACGCGCTGCCCGTGGTGCAGGCCGGCCGCGATGCGGACATGACCCGGATCGGGTCGGCATCGCGGGTCCTGCGCGATCATGTCATGGACATGCGCCAGGCGCTGCGCGTGCTGCACATCTATGGCATGAACATCAAGATCGCGGCATCGGGCGAAGCGGCTTTCGTGGGCTTCGTCAATGACATGGGGCAACGTCTTGCCACCGGTGAAGAACATCTCGAAGGCTTCCTCGCCAAGCTGAAGGAACTGTCGGGCAGCGTCGGCAGCGTGCAGCAGGCGGGTCGCCTGCTCGCCGCCGAAGCGCGCAAGATCCTGCCGGCGGTACCGCAACGGCTGACGCGCGACGCCGATGCGCTGCACGTTCATCTCGGCGACGTCGCATCGATGGCGCGGCAGGTGGCGGAGATCGCGCGGACCGTGCAGGGCCGCGTCGCCACCATGCTCGGCGCGTTGCAGGTCGGCGACAGCACGCGGCAGCGGCTGGAGCATGTCGTGTCGGCGCTGCAACTGCTCGACGGCACCGCGCATGAACTGCCCGCGGCGGTCCATCTGGAGGTCACCGCCGTGATCCACCGGCTGCTGGCGGCCCTGCTCGAAACCAGCGCGGCCGATTTCGACCGCGACGCCGCGCTGCTGGTCGCAAGTCTCAAGGCATTGCAGCCCGACACCGCCGCACTGCTCGATCTGATCGAGGACGGCACCGGTCGCAATGGCCGCCCGTTCCTGATCCAGATCGAGGAAGCGGTCGGCGAGGTCGCGGTCATCACCGTGCAGTTGCAGGAAGCCGACCACCGTTCCGGTGCGATGCTGGGCCTCATCACCGAAACCGTCGACGAACTGACCGGCCGCTTAGAACAGCTGCAACGGGTGCAGTTCAACGTGCAGGACATCGCCACCAACACCCGTCTGCTGTGCCGGCGCCATGGCGACCTGGGCAAGGCGGTATCGGTCGTCGCGGGCGAAGTCGACATCTACGCCCATTCGCTGGGCAACGCGATGCGCGGCATCGGTCAGCCGATCCAGGAATTGTCCGACGTCAACGCGCTCCTCGCCCGGAAGCGCGGCGTCGAGGGCGACAGCGACATGGGCACCAAGCTGTCGCAGGCGCTGGTCGTCATCCGCGAAGGCTGCCAGCGCACCGACCTCGCCGTCCGCGAAGGGGGCGACGATGCCCGCCAGCTGATCGAATTGCTGACGATCGCCGGCGACGAAATCGGCGCGGAGCTGCAACTGGGCGCCAATATGCGGCAGGCCGCGATCGTGTTGTCGGCGACGCCGCCGGTCGACCAGCTGTCGGACGAAGCGAACGCCGCGCTGGGCGAGCTGCTGCCCCGCATCTTCGCGCTCTACACCATGGCGCAGGAGCGCGACGTCCACACGGCAAATGTTCCCCATGCCTTCGCCGTTGCCACGGCGGTGGTCGAAACCGACGACGACGACGACGGCCTGTTCTGACCCACCAACCGGGCGGCGCAGCTTTGCGCCCCCGGCCAAAGGGCGATAGACGGTGGCCGGTGACCACCGACCCCACTCCCACGCGATCGCAGCGCCTGAAGGCCGCGACCGCCACGATCCACGACACGCTGGACCAGCGGATCATGGCGCTCGACCCCTTTGCCTCACCCGAACGCTATATCCGCTTCCTGCGTGCGCAACAGGCATTCCACGACGCGCTGGCCCCGCTCTATGCCGCGCCCGTCCTCCGATCGTCGATTCCCGATCTGGCCGAGCGGGACCGTTCGGCGGCGATCGCGGCGGACATCACCGATCTCGTGCTACCGGTGCCGGCCGTACCCGATTGCGATCCGGTCGAACCTGTCGACATGTCGACGTCACTCGGCTGGCTCTACGTCGCCGAAGGCTCCTCGCTGGGGGCGGCGTTCCTGCTCAAGGCGGCGCAACGCATCGGCCTGACGACCGAGCATGGCGCGCGCCATCTGGCCGGCCATTCCGACGGACGCGCGGCGCACTGGCGGCGCTTCACCGCGCGGATCGACGACGCACCGATGACGGCCGAGGAAGAAGATCGCATGATCGCCGCCGCGCGCGACGCCTTCGCCCGGTTCCGCACGCTGGTCGACGCCGCCTTCGCCTGAAGCGTCAGGCGGCCGCAGCCAGCGATTCCCGGACCCGGGCCAGCGCCATTTCGACCGGCTCGCGCTCGCCCATCAGCGCGAAGCTGCCGGTAATGTCGAACAGGCAATGGCCGTGGACTGTTGCGACCAGCGAGCGGGCCAGTGTCGGCGCTTGGTCTCCACGATCGGGACCCAGCGCCGCTGCCACTTCGTCGACGACGATCCGCGTCAGCTCGCCGCGCTGGCGGTCCTGCTCTTCCTCCATCACGAAATCGTCGGGCAGGTGATGTTCGTAGATCGCGCGCCACAAATTGCGATTGGTCCGCGCGAACCGGAAATAGCTTTCGACCAGACAGCGGATGCGATCCTCCGGCCCGGCCGCCAGCGCGGCGGTCAGGTCGCGCGCCCATAGCTGAAAGGTGCGGGTGTTCAGCGCGACGACGAACCGGTCATAGCTGCCGAACACATTGTAGAGCGTGCCGATCGAATAGCCGATCCGCTTGGCCACTTCGCGCGCCGAGAACCGTGCGAACCCCGCTTCGGCCAGATGGCGATGCCCCTCGGTCAGAAGCATCTGTTCGATTTCCTGGCGGCTATGATCCGATCTGCGTCCCATCGCCTGCCCGATGCCATATCCGGCGGGCGCGGTCGATGCGTTCGTCGCGCGATCAGTCGGTCGGTCCGAAACGGCCCGGCAACATCAGCACGAACCGCGCCCCCTGCCCCGGCGCGCTGTCGACCAATATGTCGCCGTGCATCGCCCGCGCCAGCCGCCGCGCGATATAGAGGCCCAGACCACTGCCCCCCGCTTCGGTCGGGTCGACGCGGCCGAACTTCGCGAAGATGCGCTCCTGATCGGCGGCCGCGATGCCCTTGCCCTGATCGCCGACGATCACGCAGGCATCGTCGCCGTCGCGTTCCAGCAATATCCACACCGTGCCGCCCGGCGGCGAATAGCGCACCGCATTGCCGATCAAATTGACCAGAATTTGCAGCACGCGCCGAAACTCGCCGCTCGCCGGCATGGCCTCGTCGAACGACGGCCGCTCGATCCGCACATCGCCCTGCGCCGCGCGCACCGCCAGCAACCCGGCCGCACGCCGCGCGACATCGGCGAGGTCGAGATCCTCGACCGCGACGGCGAAGTCCGCCCGCTCGATCGCCGACAAATCCTCCAGATCGTCGACCAGCCCCAGCAAATGCCGCCCCGCGCTGGCGATATCGGCGGCATAGGCGACATAATCGTCGCGCAGCGGCCCCTCCGCCTGCGCCGACATGCTGTCGGCATTGGCGATGATCCGCCCCAGCGGATCGCGCAGCGCGCGGCCGATCCGGCGGCTGAACCCGTCGGGCAGGTCGGAGGCGACTTCGTCCGGCGCGGCAGGCACATCGTCGGGCGACAGGTCGCGTGCGGCGCCATCGAACCCGGCGAACTGGCCATTGGCATCGACGCGCGGCACCGCCGACAGCCGGACGCGGTGCGCCGTACCGCGGATCGCCGCTTCCTGCGCATCGAACCACGCCTGCGCCGCCAGCGCGCTGAGGATCGGAAAGCCGCCATCGCCATCGTCGTTCAGCGCGAACAGCCGCGTGATCGGCTGGCCCAACACGGCCTGCGGATCGAAGCCCAGCCGCGCGGCGGCATGGTCCGAAACATGGGTCAGATGCAGCGCCGCATCGGTGGTCCACAGCCAGTCGGCATCGGACCGCAGGAAATCCGCCTCGCGCCGATGCGCCGGCTCGGCCTCCCACGGCGCGCCCGCCTGCCAGCCGCTTACCTCCAGCCTGATGCCCAGTTCGTCCGGCTCGGCGCGCACGATCAGCGCGATATCGTCCTCGCCATCCGCGGCAACGATCGGGCGGGTGAGCGCGATGCCCAGCCGCTGCACCAGCCGTACCAGCGCAGCGATCTGCGGCACCGCGATCGGCCGCCCCGGCGCGCCGCCGGCCCGCCGGTTCAGCTCCGCCAGACGCGGCTCGGCATCGAGCAGCAGCCCGTCCGCCGACAATCGCCCGATCGCGGGCGGCGCAGCCGGCCGATGCTCGTTCACGCCGCCGCCCCCAGCGCCAGCATCGCCGCGTGATAATCGGCATCCAGCGCCATCGGCGCGAGCGCGACCCGCGCGGCATCGGGCGACACTTCCATGATGACGTCGATCCGGTCGGCAAATCCTTCGACGTCGCGCACCGGCTCGGCCTCGGCCAGCGCAAAGCCGATCCGCGCGATCGTCGCCCGGTCGACCGCCAGCGCACGCAGCACGACCCACAGGCGCGCCCCGTCGGGATCGATCACCAGATCGCGTACCCGTTCGAACGCCAGCCCGCTCGCCCGCGCGACCAGCGCGGTGAACAGGATCAGCCGCCCGTCGCCGATCGCCTCGGCCAGCAGGGCGGCCACTTCCTCGCCCTTCGGCTCGATCGCCTGCGCGAGCCGCATCGCCGCGATCTCCAGCGGGACCAGTTCCCCCTGCGCATCGATCGCGCGGCGTACCGATTCGGCCAGCGCCGCATCGACCAGCGCGATCTGTTCGCCCGCGCCCGCCATCTCGCGCAGCGCTGCCGCGACCCACCATGCCATGCGCGCATGCAGCGGCCGGACCAGTTCGACCGCCGCCGGAATCCCTTCGACCATGCCACCACGCCGCGCCTGCGCCGCCAGCATCGACACGGCAGCGGCGGCGACCAGCCGGTCGCTCGACTGCGCCAGCCGCGCGACCATCGTCGGTCCGTCGCCCGCGCCGGCGACCATCACCGGCAGCCCCTGCGCGATCGCATCCAGCCGCACGCGCGCGAACAATTCCCCGAACAGCGCCGGATCGCGGAACAGCCCGGCCCGCACCACCCGGTCGAACGGCGATCCCGCCGCGCGCAGCCCCTGCGCCAGCGCCGCCTGCCCCCGCGCGCTCAACAGGCGGATCGCATGGTCGCGCACCGTCGCGTCGATCCCGGCGACCATCGTCCGCATCACCGCGTCGAGCGCGGCGGCGGTCCGGTCGTCGATCCGCGCATCGTCGGGCAGATGGAAATGCTCGGCCGCCGCGCGCAGCCGCCGATGTCCCGCCCGCTCGGCCGCGGCGACATGGTCCAGCAGCAGGATGGCGGCAGCGCTGGCTTCGCGGGGATCGATCGGGTCGATGGACATGGTTCCGGCTTTAACCTTACCCGGTTAAGGCTAAGCTAAGCCTCGCGCCGCACATTTTCGATGGCATGGGCAAGGGTGATGCCCGCGTGCAGCGCGACCAACGCCAGCCCGATCGTCGATGTTCCCGCCAGCGCGAACGGTGCGAGCAGTACCAACGCCGTCGCCGGCGTCGCGGCCCATGCCGGGCGAATTGCGGGCGACCGTCGCGCAAGGATCGTCGCCGCCACCCCGACCAGCGCCAGCACGCCCGCCGTGCCGGTCTGCACGATCAGCGACTGGACCAGCCCGACGCCCAGCACGCCCGCGACGCCCAGCACGTCGACCCCGCGCTCCTGCCACGCGGCATGACCGTCCTCGCCGCGCAACCATCCGAGCAACGATCCCGCCGACAGCACCACCATCGCGAGGAACAGCAGCACCGTGGCCGCGCCTGCGCTCCAGAACGGAATGGCGGCAAGTCCCGCAACGCCCAGCACCCCGCCCGCCGCACCGATCGCGACATCGGGCACCTTGCGCCGCACCAGCAACGGCAACAGCAGCCGCGATACCGGCGTAAAGACGTACCGGTCGATCCAACCGGTGCGCTGTTCGGCCAGCGACGCCAGCACGTCCTTGCTGCGCACTTCCAGCGTTCCCGCATCGCGCTCCACGCCATGCCCCGACCGCACCGCCTTGGCGGGGAGCAGGACATGCGCCGCGCGTGCCTGCGTCGCGACGCGCAGCAGCGTCGACTGGAAATCATATTCGCGCGGCAGGCGGGCGGCATCGTCCAGCCGGTCGATCGACAGCGTCGCGACCCCCGCCCAGCAATGCTCGGCATCGACCCGCTCGACCGAGGTCGCATCGCCGGTCGGCGTCACCAGCAGCGTGTCGACCGGCTCCAGCGCCATACCCTCGATCACCGCATCGGTCGTGACCAGCCCGTCGGCCAGCGCGACGATCGTCGACAGCGGATGAATCTTCGCCTTTGCCTCCTCGGCCGATCGCACGATGTCGACCGTCGCCCCGCGCCGCCCGATCCGGTTGACCGCCGCCGCCAGCGCGGGCGTCACCCGCCCGACCGCGACCAGCAACTGCCCGGCGCCCGCCGCAACCAGCAGCCGCGCCTGATATTCGATCAGGGTCATGCCGCCAAAGGGCAGCGTCGCCGCCAGCAC
Organism: Sphingomonas paucimobilis; assembly: GCA_036946325.1. Taxonomy (GTDB): domain Bacteria; phylum Pseudomonadota; class Alphaproteobacteria; order Sphingomonadales; family Sphingomonadaceae; genus Sphingomonas; species Sphingomonas paucimobilis_A. The sequence continues at coordinate 269,319 of JAQIJL010000001.1, read as the reverse complement.
GCCGGGCTGGTGTTCGGCTTCTTCGGTCGCGAAAATCAGGCCGGTCAGCATGGACCCGCCGTTAAGCGCTGACGAGCCGCAGCGCCAGCCCCGCACGCGGTGCCGGGTACAGCACGCCCCCGGTCAACGACGCAGCCACGCCGGTCGTCCCCGGAAAGGTGATCGGCAGTCCTTTCAACGACCGCACCGCCAGATAGGCGAATCCCTCCGCCTCCAGCGCGTCGCCATCCCAGCCCAGCACGTCGCCCGGCTCGGCCGTGACGCCGCACCGCTCGCCGATCATCGCCAGCATCACCGGATTATGCCGCCCGCCGCCCCCGACGAACAGCCGCTTCGGCCGCGCCGGCAACTGGTCCAGCGCCTCCGCGACACAGGCTGCGGTGAACGCGGTCAGCGTCGCCGCGCCGTCCGCCGCCGACAGCCCGCGCGCCGGCTGGATGGTGAAGTCGTGCCGGTCGAGCGACTTGGGGTGCGGCAGTTCGAAGAAGGGATGGTCGAGCATCGCGGTCAGCACCGCATCGTCCACCTTCCCACTCGCGGCGAGTGCGCCGCCTTCGTCGTACCGCGCGCCGCTCTCCGTTTCGACCCAGCTGTCGACCAGCCCGTTGGCCGGCCCGGTATCGAACGCGATCAGCACGTCGCCGTCGCCGACATAGGTGACGTTGCCGACCCCGCCGAGGTTCAACACCGCCACCGGCTTGTCCATCCCCTCGACAAGCGCCGCGTGATAGACGGGCAGCAACGGTGCCCCCTGCCCGCCCGCCTTCACGTCCGCCACGCGCAAATCGGCCACGACATCGATCCCCGTCGCCGCCGCCAGCGCCGCTCCGTCGCCCAGTTGCCACGTCCACCCCTTGTCCGGACGATGCGCGACCGTCTGCCCATGATAGCCGATCACATCGACGTTGCGCGCCTCGACGCCCGCCTTCGCCAGCAGCGCGGCAACGGCTGCCGCATGGGTGCGGGTGAGCAATTCCTCGGCCCGCTCGATCAGCGGATGCTCGCCGGGATCGTCGAACAGCAACGCCAGTTCGGTCGCCGACGCCAGGGTCGCGCGATCCTCGTCACTATACGGCGTGCCGACGAATGCGATCGGGCGTACCTCGCCCTCGCCATCGGTTTCGATCAATGCCGCGTCGATCCCGTCGAGCGAGGTTCCAGACATCAGGCCGATCGCAAGCAAGGGGCATCTCCGCGTAACTAGACGCCCTCAATATCGCCTGAACCGTGCCGAAGTCGAGATACGTGGACTTGGATACGCCTGCGACGCTAAGGGATCGCGCATGACTTACGCTTCCGACCTGCTCAACACCCTGTCCGAACGGGGCTATATCCATCAGCTGACCGATGCCGCCGGCCTCGACGCGCTGGCGAGCAAGCAGGTCGTGCCCGGCTATATCGGCTTCGACCCGACCGCGCCGTCGCTGCATGTCGGCAGCCTCGTCCAGATCATGCTGCTGCGCCGGATGCAGCAGACCGGGCACAAGCCGATCGTGCTGATGGGCGGCGGCACCGGCAAGATCGGCGATCCGAGCTTCAAGGACGAAGCGCGCAAGCTGCTGGCCGAAGACGGCATTTCGGCGAATGTCGCGTCGATCAAGCGTATCTTCGAACGCTTCCTGACCTTCGGCAGCGGGCCGTCGGACGCGGTGATGGTCGACAATGCCGACTGGCTCGACCAGCTGGAGTACATTCCGTTCCTGCGCGAGGTCGGCCAGCATTTCTCGGTCAACCGGATGCTGTCGTTCGATTCGGTCAAGCTGCGCCTCGACCGCGAACAGTCGCTGTCGTTCCTCGAATTCAACTACATGATCCTGCAGGCCTACGACTTCCGTGAATTGTCGAGCCGCCACGGATGCCGCCTGCAGATGGGCGGCAGCGATCAGTGGGGGTAACATCGTCAACGGCATCGAACTGGCGCGCCGCATGGACGGGACCGACGTCTACGGCGTCACCACCCCGCTGATCACCACGGCCGATGGCGGCAAGATGGGCAAGACCATGTCGGGTGCGGTGTGGTTGCACGAGGACCAGCTGCCGCATTTCGATTACTGGCAATTCTGGCGCAACACCGACGACCGCGACGTCGGCCGCTTCCTGCGGCTGTTCACCGACCTGCCACTGGACGAGATCGCCCGGCTGGAAGCGTTGCAGGGTGCCGAGATCAACGAGGCGAAGAAGATCCTCGCCAACGAAGCCACCGCCATGTGCCGTGGCGCCGACGCCGCTGCCGGCGCAGCCGAGACGGCGCGCCGCACCTTCGAGGAAGGCTCGGCGGGCGACACGCTGCCGACTTTCGCGGTCGCGGGCGGGATCACCGTCGTCGACGCGCTGGTCGCGTTGGGCTTGGCGGCATCGAAGGGCGAGGCCCGCCGGCTCATCAAGGGCGGCGGCGCGCGGGTCGATGGCGAGAAGGTCGTCGACGAAGCGCAGCTGATCGCGGTCGAAGCGCCGGTGCGGGTGTCGGCGGGCAAGAAGCACCATGGGTTGCTGACGCCGGCGGCTTGACCCGCCTTACCCACTCCGTTCGGTTCGAGCAGCTTCGAGCCTGTCGAGAAGCGTCCGTCGAGAACCCTCCGTCCGAGGCACCCCCTTCTCGACTTCGGTTCTCAACAAGCTCGAACCTGCGCTCGAAGCAAACGGAATGGAGAGAAGGGATAGCTCAACCCCGCCGAACCAACACCGCCCCCACCAGCACCAGCGCCACCCCGGCCAACCGCAACCCGCTGATCGGCGCCTTGGGCAACCCGATCAACCCGAACCGGTCGATCACCAGCGCCGCGACCAACTGCGTCGCGATCATGATCGTCAACATCGACGCCAGCCCGAGCCGCGGCGCGGCAAACGCCGCCGCCGACACGAAGAATGCGCCATAAGCCCCGCCGACAAACATCCACGGTCGCGCCTCACGCAGGTTCGACAACGGCGTCCGGTCGGCGATCAGCCACACGCCAATCAGGATCATCGTCCCGACAGCGAACGACACCAACGCTGCCAGCAACACCGACCCGATGCTCCGCCCGAGCGCCGCATTGGTCGGCGGCTGCACGGCAAGGCCGATACCGCCCAGCAGGGCGACGATGAGGGGAGCGAGCGCGTTCATGGCGCGCGGGCTATCGATCACAAGACGACGGGGCAACCTCCGTCATTCCGGCGAAGGCCGGAATCCACGGATGGGGTGACGTCGCGCCTCCACTGAGAACACCCGACACAATCGATTCCGGCCTGCGCCGCAATGACGGGCGTTAGTGGAAAGCCCGTCCTCCCTACCATCGTCATTCCCGCGTAGGCGGAAATCCATACACGCCAACCGTTCGGCTCCATCCGCAGCCTCAGCGCATATCGATTCCCGCCTGCGCAAGAGTGACGAACGGATCACCCCGACCGCAACCGCCCAACCCCCGCGTCCCGCTCGAACAGATACAGCGCCACCCGCGCCGCCTGCCCCCGTGGCCCCGTCAGCCCGCCATCCCGATCCACCAGCAACCGCGCATCGGCGTTCGCCACCGGCAGCAACTCGCCCAGCATCTCGGGCGTCGCCAGCCGGAACACCGCCTCGCCCGACTGCCGCGTGCCGAGCAACTCGCCGCCGCCCCTCAGCCGCAAGTCCTCCTCGGCAATGCGGAACCCGTCGTTACTCTCGCGCATCAGCGCCAGCCGCGCCCGCGACGTTTCCGACAGGCTGTTCCCGCGCAGCAGCAAGCACACCGACTTGCCGCCCCCCCGGCCGACCCGCCCACGCAACTGGTGCAACTGCGCCAGACCGAAGCGATCCGCCGCCTCGATGACGATCAGCGTCGCATTGGGCACGTCGACGCCGACCTCGATCACCGTCGTCGCCACCAGCACGCCCGCGCGCGCCGCCGAAAACTCGGCCATCACCGCGTCCTTTTCCAGCGGCTTCATCCGTCCATGGACCAGCGCGACCTTGTCGCCGAACCGCATCCGCAGCGCCTCCGCCCGCGCCTCGGCGGCGGCGAGGTCGGACTTCTCGCTTTCCTCGACCAGTGGACACACCCAGTACGCCTGCTTCCCCGCCGACAAATGCCGCGCGAGGCCGTCGACCACTGCGTCCAGCTTGTCCTCCGACATCACCACCGTCTCGATCGGCTCGCGTCCCGGCGGCATTTCATCCAGCCGGCTGACGTCCATCTCGCCATATTGGGCCAGCGTCAGCGTGCGCGGGATCGGCGTCGCGGTCATCACCAGCAGGTGCGGCGGCCGCACCGCCTTGGCCTGCAACATCATCCGCTGCGCGACGCCGAAGCGATGCTGTTCGTCGACCACCACCAGCCCCAGGTCGCGATAGGTCACGCCCTCCTGAAAGATCGCGTGCGTGCCGACGAGGATGTCTATCGACCCATCGGCCAGCCCCATCAGCACGCCTTCGCGCACCCGCCCCTTGTCGCGCCCGGTCAGCGCGGCGACGGTCACGCCCGTCCCCGCCAATTGCCGCTGCAACGTCGCGAAATGCTGTCGCGCCAGAATTTCGGTAGGCGCCAGCAACGCGCCCTGCGCCCCGCCCTCGACCGCAATCAGCAGCGCCATCAGCGCGACCAGCGTCTTGCCCGACCCGACATCGCCCTGCAGCAGCCGCAGCATCGGCTGGGTCTGCGCCATGTCACCCTCGATCTCGCCGATCGTCCGCGACTGTGCCCCCGTCGGCTTGTACGGCAGATCCAGTTTGCTGCGCAGCCGCCCGTCGCCGGTCAGCGCCCGCCCCTTGCGCGCCCGCGCCTCGCCGCGCACCAGCAGCAGCGCCAGCTGGTTGGCGAACACCTCGTCATAGGCCAGCCGCTCGCGCGCCTTGGCATCGGCCGGATCAGCATGGATCCGCGCCAGCGCCGCCCTCCACGCGGGCCATTGATGCTTGGCGAGCAAACTCGGCTCGATCCATTCGGGCAGCTCGGGGGCGCGCTCGATCGCCTGCGCGGTCAACTGTCCGACCCGGCGCGACGTCAGTCCTTCGGACAGCGGATAGATCGCCTCGCGCTCGGGCAGGCTGTCGGCTTCGTCGACGGGCAGCACATGGTCGGGATGGACCATCTGCAATTCTTGCCCGTACGTCTCCAGCTTCCCCGAAACCAGCCGCGTCTCGCCCAGCGGGAACAGCTTCTTCACCCAGCCGGACGACCCGCCGAAATAGGTCAGGTTCACGATATTGCCGTGCGCGTCCGCCGCGCGCACCCGCGTCGGCCCGCGCCCCGCGCTCACCCGGTAATCGGTCGCGGTCAGCGGGATGGCGATCACCCGCCCGGCATCCTGTTCCATCAACTCGGTCCGCTTCAACCGGTCGACCCATCCGGTCGGCAGATGGAACGCGACATCGACCACCCGGCTGAGCTTCAACCGCTCCAGCGGCTTGGCCAGCGCCGGGCCGACCCCTTTCAACGAGGTGACTTCGGCAAACAGCGGGTTGAGCAGATCGGGACGCATGACTATCTGGTCCTATATCCGAACCGGCGGCCGCTGCCAGCGTCCACCGGTCTATCGCCATTGGAGTCCCATGGACCGCGAGACCCGCCTCAAGCGCCTGAAATTCCGTAGCTGGCATCGCGGCACCCGCGAAGCCGACCTGATGATCGGCGGCTATTTCGACGCGCATTCGGCAACATGGAGCGATGCCGACATGGACTGGTTCGAGGTGTTCCTCGAAGAACAGGATGTCGACATCATGGCATGGGCGATGGGCGTCCAGCCCGCCCCGGCGCAGTTCGACCACCCGGTGCTCCACGCGATGCGGGCGATGGATTTCGTGCCGGTAGCCAAATAACTCCGCCGGCTCCACCGGACGTCACCCCAGCGAAGGCTGGGGTCTCCCGGTGACAACGCGGTACCTTTGCCGCGAGAGACCCCAGCCTTCGCTGGGGTGACGTTTTGGACCCAGTTAAAGCCCGATGCCCGACCTCTCGAAAATCCTGTCCGCCCCCCGCTCGCTCACCCTCGCGGGCGTACCGGCCGGCTTCCTGCCCGTCCTCCTAGCCGACCTCGCCCGCGGCGCAAAGGGCGACCTCGTCTACATCGCCCCCGACGAAGCGGCGATGCGCGCCATCGCGACCACCGCCCCGTTCTTTGCCCCCGACCTGTCGGTGCTCCAGTTCCCCGCCTGGGACTGCCTCCCCTATGACCGCGCCAGCCCGACGCTGCGCTCGATGGCCGAGCGCCTGTCCGCCCTCCACACGCTCCAGTCGAAGGCCAAAGGTCCGCGCCTGATCGTCACCACCGTCAACGCCGCGACCCAGCGGACGCTGACGCCGTTCCGCATCCGCCAGCTGGTCGCGCGCCTGGCACCGGGTGAGCGCATCTCGCTGCCCCGCCTGTCCGCGCTGTTGCAAGCGAACGGCTATAACCGCGTCGACACCGTCCACGACGCGGGCGAATTCGCCGTCCGCGGCGGCCTCGTCGACCTGTGGCCGTCAGGCTCCGATGTCGGCCTGCGCCTCGACTTCTTCGGCGACGAGATCGAAACCGTCCGCACCTTCTCGCCCGAGGATCAGCGCACCACCGGCCGCGTCGACGGCTTCACCCTGCTCCCCGCCTCCGAAGCGCTGCTCGACGAGGACTCGATCAAGCGCTTTCGCACCCGCTACCGCGAGAAATTCGGCGCGACCGCGACCGGCGACCCGATCTATCAGGCGATCAGCGACGGCCGCCGCCTGTCGGGCATGGAACATTGGCTGCCCTTTTTCGAAGACCGCCTCGAAACCTTCTTCGATCACCTCTCGCCCGAAACCGTCCTCGTCCGCGACGCGGGCGTCCCCGCCGCCGCCGAACAGCGTTTCGAATCGATCGCCGACTATCACACCAACCGCGTCCGCGCGCAGACCAACGACCCGGGCAGCTACCGCCCGTTGCTGCCGAACGCGCTCTACCTGTCGACGGACGAATGGGCCGATCGCCTGTCGGACACCGCCGCGCATCAGATCACGCCCTTCCACGCTCCCGACAACACCACCTCGATCGATTTCGAGGTCGACGGCCCCCGCGACTTCACCCCCGAACGCACGCAACAGGCGAATATCTACGAAGCGGTCGTCGACCACATCGCTTCCTTACGCAAGCAAGGCCGCAAGCCGGTCCTCGCCAGCTATTCGGAGGGTGCGCGCGAGCGGTTGATGGGCCTGCTCGCCGATCACGACCTGACCGGCGTCTCGACCGTCGAGACATGGCAGCAGGCGCTGGGCGGTGCCAAATCGACCGTCTCGTTCGTCGTCCTGCCCCTCGACCACGGCTTCACCAGCGCCGACGTGGCTGTCCTCACCGAACAGGACATGCTCGGCGACCGCCTCGTCCGCCGTGCCAAGCGGCGCAAGAATACCGACGCCTTCCTGCAGGAACTCGCCACCCTCTCGCCCGGCGACCTCGTCGTCCATGCCGACCACGGCATCGGCCGCTATGTCGGGCTGACCCAGGTCCCGGTGGCCAAGGCCCCGCACGATTGCGTCCAGCTCGAATATGCCGGCGGCGACAAGCTCTACGTGCCGGTCGAGAACCTCGAAGTCCTCAGCCGCTACGGCGCGGGCGAGGAAGGCGCATCGCTCGACCGCTTGGGCGGCGAGGCATGGCAGCGGCGCAAGGCGCGGATGAAGGATCGCATCCGCGAAATCGCGGGCGACCTCATCGCCACCGCCGCCAAGCGCGCGATGCGTCCCGCCGAGGTCGCCGAACCCGATAGCGGCGGCTATCCCGCCTTCGTCGACCGTTTCCCGTATCAGGAAACCGACGATCAGGAACGCGCCATCGCCGATGTGCTCGACGATTTGGGCGCAGGCCGCCCGATGGATCGCCTCGTCGTCGGCGATGTCGGCTTCGGCAAGACCGAAGTCGCCCTTCGCGCCGCCTTCGTCGCCGCGATGGCCGGCATGCAGGTCGCGATCGTCTGCCCGACGACCCTGCTCGCCCGCCAGCATTACAACAATTTCAAGGCCCGCTTCGAAGGCTTCCCGATCGAGGTCGGCCGCCTCAGCCGCCTCGTCACCGCGACCGAGGCGAAGAAGGTCCGCGACGGCCTGACCGACGGCACGATCGATGTGGTGGTGGGCACCCACGCCGTGCTGTCGAAACAGGTGGACTTCAAGCGCCTCGGCCTCGTCATCGTCGATGAGGAACAGCGGTTCGGCGTGACGCACAAGGAACGGCTGAAGGCGATGAAGGCCGACGTCCACGTCCTGACGCTGACCGCCACGCCGATCCCGCGCACGCTGCAAATGGCGATGTCGGGCCTGCGCGAACTTTCGGTGATCCAGACCCCGCCGGTCGATCGCCTCGCCGTCCGCACCTACATCATGCCATGGGATCCGGTCGTGCTGCGCGAGGCGCTGCTGCGCGAACATTATCGCGGCGGACAGGCCTATTTCGTCACCCCACGCATCGCCGACCTACCCGATATCGAAAAATTCCTGACCGAGGAAGTTCCCGAAATCCGGTACGTCGTGGCCCATGGCCAAATGGCGCCGAGCGAGGTCGAGGAACGCATGTCGGCATTCTACGACAAGCGCTACGACCTGCTCGTTTCGACCACCATCGTCGAATCCGGTCTCGACATCCCCTCCGCCAACACCCTCATCATCAACCGCGCCGACAAGTTCGGCCTCGCCCAGCTCTACCAGTTGCGCGGTCGCGTCGGCCGGTCGAAGACCCGCGCCTATGCGTACATGACCACGCCCCCCGAACGGCTGGTCAGCGAGGCGGCGGAAAAGCGGTTGAAGGTCCTCTCCGACCTCGAATCGCTCGGTGCCGGTTTCCAGCTCGCCAGTCACGACCTCGACCAGCGCGGCGCCGGCAACCTGCTCGGCGACGAACAGTCGGGCCATATCAAGGAAGTAGGCTTCGAACTCTACCAGTCGATGCTGGAGGAGGCGATCCTCGACGCCAAGGCCGGCGGTCTGCGCGACGACAAGCCCAAGGACTTCTCGCCCGCGATCACCGTCGACGCGCCGATCCTGATCCCGGAGGATTACGTCCCCGACCTCGACCTGCGCATGGGCCTCTATCGCCGCCTCAACGACGTCGAGGATCGCGCCGGCATCGACGCCTTCGCCACCGAACTGATCGACCGCTTCGGCAAGCTGCCGGTGGCGACCGCCAATTTGCTGCAACTGATCGAGGCCAAGCTGAACGCAAAGAAGGCGTGCATCGCCAAGATCGACGTCGGCGCGAAGGGCGCGATCATCAGCTTCCACGAGGACAAGTTTCCGAGCGTCGAAGGGCTGCTCGCCTATGTCGACAAGCTGGCCGGCACCGCGAAGCTGCGTCCCGACATGAAGCTGGTCATCAGCCGCAGCTTCGGCGATCCCCAAGCGCGGCTGAACGCGGCGCTGCAAATTTCGCGCGGGCTGGCGAAGGCGGCGGGGTGACCGCTGACCCGGACGTCCTACCGGCGAATGTTGAATCTCCCCGCCAACGGCGCGCGACCGAGGACGTCGAACCGACAGCCCGCAAAGATAGTGTCGTTAGTCCCATCGAGTGACTTCAACGTCGTGATCGTATTGCCGTAACAATTACCAGCAGCAAGATAACCAAGACAAAGGCCACGATGCCCGCAGCAATTATTCGCAACCAACTGCTGGCGATCACATCCCGAAGGGCCACGAACACAGCACGACAAACGTCGTGCAAATCACCCACTCGACAAAGCGCTTCATATCGGCACGCGCGTCAGGAACCGTTCGCGCGATAGCGCCCTTTGAACCGACAGCCTCCGCCGAAGACAGCCCCGTTGCTCTCGCAGATCGGCTTTCAACGTCGAGATCGAATTTCCGCGATAATTGCTGGCACAATGATGGCAAGAATAATTGTCAGGATGCACGCGGCAATCATTCGCAACCAACTGTTGGAGATTACGTCCCGCAGGCCGAAGAACACCAGCAGAATGAATGCCATGCCAACCAACCATTCGACAACGCCCTTCATCTAGGCACGCGCGTCAGGAACTGTTCCGGCACTGGCACGTCCTCTCCAAAGGCCTTTTGATACAGTTCGATCGGCATCCTCTGTTCCTGATACCTCCGGGTAATTTCGTTACCGACATCGGTCATGTTTTGCTCGATTGCAACATATGCCACTGATCCCACCACCCATACCAAGCCGAGCGTACCGGCCAGTCCGCCGGTAGCAGCACCTCGCGCTCCGCTCAGGCCGCCCCGGACTACATTCCCAAATCGGCCGGCACCGGCAGTAGTAGTGCGTTGTGCACCAGCAAGCGCCCCCTTGGTCACATCACTGCCGATCCCTGCAAGGCCACCCATTCCTGCCAGACTCATCCCGCCCACGATCAAGCGAAGGTTCAGGTAATCACTGACCAGCGATTGATTGTCCTTGCGAAGGATGGCGTGCCATGCCGGAAATTCCTGCATCGAAATCACCAACTCTCGTATTCGCCAATGGAACTGACCATTCTGGGGATGGTCCTGCGGCATCAACTTCGCAGCATTCTCCAGCACTTCGATCCCGTATGCGCGCCGCCGTGCCTTATCCCGGACCGTCGGCATGCCGGCCAGATGCGACATGATATGATATGCTTGGCGCTCACGTCCGGAGTAACTTGTGGGTTGAACCTTTAGAACACGCGCGATCGCCAAAGCGCGACGCCGGACTTGCTGTGGCGTGATGGTTACTCGGGTTTGAGGCATCCACTGCTCCATCTTGTTCGGATTGGAGAACTAGGCTTGCTTAGTCCTGTACGGTCGATGGGACATATCGTATAATATGAGGCCGGTCATTGGCGTCAAGGATCGGATCGGGCAATCCCGCCATCAGCCGGCGCTTTCCTACAAGGATCGCTCCTGTCAGTTTTGACAACCGCCCACATCGGACCGCGTTCTTCGACAAAGCCGCCCCCAACCCGCCGCAAAGCGCGCACGAGCGTGAACTTAGTGAACTTTGGACGCCGTCAACGGAAAAAACCCTAATAATTCAACTGCAACTGCGTGCGTATCACATCGCCCTCGGCACGCCCGACCCGGCGCTCGTCCGCCTCGGCGCGCTCCATCCGGGCATAGGCCAAGGTCAGTTCCAGCGCCGGCACCGGCTGGAACTCGATGCCCAGTTCGATCTCGTCGGTCTCCAGCCGCGGCGCGTTGACCGCCGCCTTCCATCCGCCGCGATAGGTCTGCCAGCGGACATAGGGCATGAACGGCCCCACCGGCGACTGCCGCACCCGCGCGGTCCCCTGCACATAGCCGCCATGGAGCGACCTGGTCGTGATCCCGCGCAGCACCGGATCATATTCCGGCCCCCGCCCCCAATTCCATTCGGCCTGAAACCCGAACGGCTGCGGATACAGGATCGCGTGCAGCCCGATGCGATCGTCGGCAAAGGCGACCGGACTGACCCCGCCGGTCCGGATTTCGGGCTGGACGCGGTTGGTATAGGCGCTCGCGCCGACCTCCAGCACCTGCTTGCCGCCGATCTCGAACGGCCACGTCGCCAGCGCCACCGCCATCACCGCGTCGTTCGCCTCCTCGCGGTTGATCCCCTGCCCGTTATAGATGCCGATCCCGAACGCCCCGTAATTGCCGAACAATTTCTGCCCGTCCTCGGTCAGCCGTTCCCAGATATCGTCGACATGGGTCGGCGTGTAATAAGCGACGACGCCGATGTCGCGCTCGCTCGGCACCCCGCTGTTGATCGCATCGCTGCGGTCGAGTGTCAGCCGGTTCGACGACGACTGCATATTCTCCCACCCGAACGGCACCTTCGACTGGCCGAAGCGCAGCCGGAACCGCTTCTCGGGGTCGAGAAACGCGTCGAAATAGGCGTCGCGCAGTTGCAGGAACCCCTCGCGCCGCTCGCCGACCGACTGGCTCGACACGGCGGTCGCGAAGTCGGGCTGGAGGTAGAAGGACACGCGCTCGCCCAGATCGCCCTGCAGGATCAGGCGGATACGGCGAAAGGTGAAGCCGGTATCGTCACCGATCCCGCTGTCATGCACCGACCGCAGCCGCGCGACGCCGGCCGGCGCGGTGCGATCGCCCGCGATGATCTCGTTCAGCCGCAACTGGGTATAGCCGCGCAGCCGGATGCGATCATACCATTTCTCGCGCCGCGCCGATGGCGGGGCAGCGGCGACCTGGGTCGGGGCCGGTGCGTTCGTGGCGGGGACCGGAGCGATCGGGGCCGGCGCAGCGGCAACCGCCGGCGGGCTGGCCGCGGCCGCCTGCGCCGCCTTCATCTCGGCGATGACCGCCTTCAACTCGTCGATCTGGCGTTGAAGCTCCTGCACGGTCTGCGCGGCGGCAGGCGGTGCGACCAGAAACGACGTGGCGAGGATCGCCGGAAAGAGCTGCTTCATGGACCCGCGCCATGCCGCTCGGGCACGGCGCGGGTCAAGAACTATGACGGTTCGGTGACGATCCGTCAGATATGCAGGGCGCGACCGTACGCCGCGAGCACCGACTCGTGCATCGATTCGGAGATCGTCGGGTGCGCGAACACCGTCTCGGTCAGTTCCTGCTCGGTCGTCTCCAGCTGGCGGGCGACAACATAGCCCTGGATCATCTCGGTCACTTCCGCACCGACCATGTGCGCGCCCAGCAGCTCGCCGGTCTTGGCGTCGAACACCGTCTTCACGAAGCCCTCGGCCTCGCCCAGCGCGATCGCCTTGCCGTTGCCGATGAAGGGGAACTTGCCGACCTTGACGCTATAGCCCGCTTCCTTGGCCTTCGCCTCGGTAAAGCCGACGCTGGCGACCTGCGGCCGGGCATAGGTGCAGCCCGGGATGTTGTTCTTGTCCATCGCGTGCGGATGGACGTCCTTGTTGCCCAACGCCTTGGCGATGGCTTCGGCGGCGATCACGCCCTCATGGCTCGCCTTGTGCGCCAGCCACGGCGCGCCGGTCACGTCGCCGATCGCCCAGATGCCCTCGACATTGGTCTTGCCGTAACCGTCGGTCTTGATGTGGCCGCGCTCGGCCTCGATCTTCAGCGCTTCCATGCCGATATTCTCGGTATTGGGCACGATGCCGATCGCGACGATCGCGTGGCTGAATTCGACCTGCTCGACCTTGCCGTCCGGCCCCTTGATCGCCGCCTTCACGCCGCCTGCGGTCGCTTCCAGCTTTTCGAGACCCGACTTGGTCTTGATCGTCATGCCCTGCTTGGTCAGCGCCTTGTGCATGAACTCGCTGACTTCGGCGTCCTCGACCGGCATGATCCGGTCGAGCATTTCAACGATGGTCACGTCGGCGCCCATGTCGTTGTAGAAGCTGGCGAACTCGACCCCGATCGCGCCCGATCCGATGACCAGCAGCTTGGTCGGCATTTCGGGCGGCACCATCGCGTGACGGTACGTCCAGATCTTGGCGCCATCGGCCTTGGCGAACGGCAGGTCGCGGGCGCGCGCGCCGGTTGCGATGATGATGTGCTTGGCTTCCAGCTCGGTCGTCTTGTCGCCCTGCTTGACCGACAGCTTGCCCCCATTCTTCCCGGCGCCCGTAATCGTGCCGACGCCCTCATGGACGGCGACCTTGTTCTTCTTCATCAGGCCCTTGACGCCCGCATTCAGCTGGCCCGCGACCTTGCGGCTGCGATCGACCACCTTGGCGAGATCGAACGACGGCTTCTCCGCCGACAGCCCGTATTGCGCGGCGTGCATCATGTAGTGATAGATTTCGGCCGAGCGCAGCAGCGCCTTGGTCGGGATACAGCCCCAGTTGAGGCAGATGCCGCCCAGCCGCTCGCGCTCGACGATCGCGACCTTGAGGCCAAGCTGGCTCGCGCGGATCGCCGCGACATAGCCGCCGGGGCCGGAACCGAGCACGATGAGGTCGTAAGATTCAGCCATCACTTTACCTTTTCGCTCGATGCTGCCCGGTCGAGCAGCCGTAATGATTGCAGGACGATAACCGGGTCAGCCGCTAATCGCCCGTGGCTTGCGATGCTCGTCGATCGCCACGAAGACGAACCGCGCCTGCGTCACGCGGTCGACGGCCTCGCCGAAGCGGTCGCGGCGCCATGCCTCGACCTCGATCGTCATCGACGTGCGGCCGACCTTCACCAGATCGGTATAGACCGACACCTCGTCGCCGACCGCGACGGGCGCGTGGAACTGCATCGCATCGACGGCGATGGTGACCGCCCGCCCACGCGAGTGCCGCGCGGCGACCAGTCCGGCCGCCATGTCCATCTGCGACATGATCCATCCGCCGAAGATATCGCCGTAAGGGTTGGTGTCGGCCGGCATCGCGGTGACGCGCAGCGCCGGCTGTCCGGGCGGTGGCGCGACGGCATCCTCATCGATCATGCGACACCCCCTTCGCGCGTTCCTCGGCCATGGCGCGCTGGATCTGCCGGATTCCCAGCACCAGTACGACGGCCATCGCCACCCAAGTCACCGTCCAGATGTCGCGCCGGCCCAGCGGATACGACCATGCCGACAGCGAACCGATCGCCCATGCCGCCGCGATCCCCGCGACGACATGCACGATTTCGGTCAGCAGCCGGGCGCGCATTTATGCGATCAGGCCGAGCGGCGACTCCACCAGCGCCTTGAACAGCTTGAGCATCTCGGCACCGTCCGCACCGTCGATGGCGCGGTGGTCGAAGCTGCCGGTCGCGGTCATGACCGTCGCCACGCCCAGCGCGTCGTCGACGATGTACGGGCGCTTCTCACCGGCGCCGACCGCCAGGATCATGCCCTGCGGCGGGTTGATGACCGCTTCGAACTGCTTGATGCCGAACATGCCCATGTTGCTGAGCGATGCCGTACCGCCCTGATATTCCTCGGGCTTCAGCTTGTTCTCCTTGGCGCGGCCGGCCAGGTCCTTCATCTCGCTGCTGATCTTCGCCACGCCCTTGTTGGCGGCGTCGCGGATGATCGGGGTGATGAGGCCGGTCGGCGTCGACACCGCCACCGACACGTCGGCACGCGAATACTGCACCATTTCGTTGCCGAGGAAGGTGACGTTGCACTTCGGGCTGTTTTCCAGCGCAACGCCCAGCGCCTTGATGAGCAGGTCGTTCACCGACAGTTTGACGCCACGCGCGTCGAGCGACTTGTTGAGGTCGCCGCGCAGCTTGAGCAGCGCATCCAGACGGATGTCGACCGTCAGATAGATGTGCGGCACCTGCTGCTTCGATTCGGTCAGGCGACGCGCGATCGTCTTGCGGATGTTAGACAGCTTCTCGACCGTGTGCGGGATCGAATCGTCGAACCACACGGCGGCGGGCTTGGGCGCTTCCGCCGCCGGAGCCGGGGCAGCCGACGCGCCGGGTGCCGGAGCGGCGGCTTCGGCCTTCGGCGCGCTGGCCGCACCGGGCTTCGCATTCTCGACGTCCGCCTTGACGATACGGCCGTTCGGGCCGCTGCCGGTGATGCCCGACAGTTCGAGGCCCTTGTCGGCGGCGATGCGGCGCGCCAGCGGGCTGGCCTTCACGCGACCGCCATCACCCTGCGCAGCGCCGGCGCCGGCCGGGCGGCCGTGATCCGACGTGCCGGCGGGTGCAGGCGTCGCTTCGCTGCCGGTCTTGTTCGGATCGGTCGCGTCGGGCTTGCCCTTGAACTGGTCGTCGGCCGGCGCAGGCGTTTCCGCCTTCTTCGGAGCGGCGTCGATCGCCGATGCGTCCTCGCCCTCTTCGAGCAGGATCGCGATCACCGCACCGACCTTCACATTGTCGGTACCCTCGGCGACCAGCACCTTGCCGATCGTACCTTCGTCGACGGCTTCGAACTCCATCGTCGCCTTGTCGGTTTCGATTTCCGCCATGATGTCGCCGGACTTGACGGTATCACCTTCCTTCACCAGCCATTTGGCCAGCGTCCCCTCTTCCATGGTGGGGGACAGGGCGGGCATCTTGATCTCGATCGGCATGGGGCAGAATGGTCCTCTCAGGCTCGTGGCGCCTCTTCGCCGCCGGAGCCGTCCCGGTCAAGCCCCGGCACGACCTTGCGTCGCCGCCACGAACCGGCGCATGAACCGTAGCGTCAGGGGAAGATGCATGCGGACATATCTGGTGGTCGTCGACGAAAGTCCCGAAAGCGCGGTCGCGCTGCGCTTCGCCGCGCGCCGTGCGGTCAAGACCAATGGCGGGGTCGAGGTACTGGCGCTGGTCGAACCGCAGGAGTTCGCGCCCTGGGGCGGGGTACAGGCCACGATCGAGGAAGAGGCGAAGGAACGCGCCGAGGCACTGGTGCAGGCCGCCGCCGGCACGCTGATCGCCGAATCCGGGCTGCAACCGCATCTGACGGTCAAGATCGGCGACGGCCCGCGAATCGTGCGGGAGATGATCGCGGCCAATCCCGACATCGCCGCACTGGTGCTGGGCGCCGCCGCGACCGGATCGCCCGGCCCGCTCGTTACCCATTTCGCCGGAACCGATGCCGGCGCCCTGCCCGTACCGTTGATGGTGATCCCGGGCAGCCTCGATCGCGCGGGAATCGACCGGCTGAGCTGATTCGGCCTGCCGGTCAGCCATCGTTAAGGCGGCGACGCACATAGCACCAATGGGAAGTACCGGGCGGGGGAGAGCAGCGATTCGCGCTCGATCCCCCGCGGGCTGCTGCTGTTCGCCGGGTGTCCGGCACATCCTCTCTTATAATTCAGCGCAGCGCTGGTGACGGGTCGTTAGCGCGGACCGGGCACAAAAAAAAGGGCCGGCGAACCGACCCTTGAAAAGTTTTAGGAGAGGATGCCTGAAAGGCACAGTCGTTGTGCACCGCAACCGGCCCGTTAGCAATTGCAAAAAACGAAACTCAACATTCAGTTTCTGCATCAAACCCACTGGCCAAGTAGGTTTTACCGGGCGATGGGTATCATCCGAAACCGGTTGAGCGCGGTCGCGGAACGCGGCATCCTCCCGAAAATGCGCTCGATGTTGCTCCTGCCCGCCCTGTTGCTCGCCACCACCGCCGGTGCGCGCGACACGCCCCGTCCCGACCGGCTGCGCGCCGATGTCGCGACACTGGTCGGGTTCGGCACGCGCCACACCGCGTCCGATGCGGATCATCCAATGCGTGGAATCGGCGCGGCGCGGCGCTGGTTCGCCCATGAACTGACCCGAATCGGTGCCGGCTGCGGCAATTGCATCACCGTCGCCAACATCGCACGCGGCTTCACCGGCCCCCGCGCGCCGCAAGGCGTCAACATCGTCGACGTGCTCGGCTTCCAACAGGGGCGCGATCCCAGGCGCGTCGTGATCGTGATGGGCCATATCGACAGCCGGGTGAGCGACGTGATGGACGCGAAGAGCGACGCCCCCGGCGCGAACGACGATGCCTCCGGCGTTGCGCTGGTGCTGGAAACCGCACGCATCCTGTCGAAGGAAAAGTTCGATGCGACCATCGTTTATGCCGCGCTGTCGGGCGAGGAACAGGGGTTGTGGGGCGCACAACTGCTCGCCGAAACCGCGAAGGAGCGGGGCTGGACGGTCACCGCCGTGCTCAACAACGACATCGTCGGCAACACCATCGGGCAGGACGGGCGCAAGGTCGCCGACCGGGTCCGCGTCTTCTCCGAAGGCATCCGCGCCTCCGAATCGATCGAGCAGCAGATCGCCCGCCGTGCCGCCGGCGGCGAGGATGACGGCCCGTCGCGTGCGCTCGCCAAGACGATCGATGCGGTCGCGACCACGCTTCCCGGCGGCCTCGACGTGTTTCTCGACCGCCGCCCCGACCGGTTCGGACGCGGCGGCGACCACGAACCCTTCCTCAAACTCGGCTATCCGGCAATCCGCTTCTCGGTCGGCGTCGAAAATTACGACGCCCAGCACCAGGACCTGCGCCGTGACGGGGAACGTGTCTATGGCGACACCATCGACCGGATGGACTTCCCGTATCTGGCAAAGGTGACCGCGATCAACGCCGCGACGATCGCCCGCCTCGCCGCCGCGCCCGCAGCGCCTGCAAGCGCATCGATCGAAGGTGCGCTGGCGACCGACACCACCGTCCGCTGGCAGCCCGTTGCGAATGCCGCCGGCTATCGTATCCGCTGGCGACGTAACGATGCGCAGGACTGGACCAACAGCCGCGACGTGACCGGTACGGAAGCGGTACTGAAGGGCATCATCGTCGACGACCATTTCGCCGCCGTCTCCGCCCTGTCGCCATCGGGCGCGGAGAGCGTACCGACCTTCGCCGGCCGCGCCCCGCGCTGACGCTCATCCCGTCCCATTCGGTTCGAGCGGCTTCGCGCCTGTCGAGAAGCCTCGGTCGGGAACCCGCCGCTACCGCCGCAACATCTTCGATCGCACTCCCCGGCGCGGCGCCCGACGCACCGTCTCATAGGTGACGACCTCCTCGGTCGTGGTCGTCGTCACCGGTGCGTTCTGGACCGTGACCGTGGTCACCGTGCGCGGCGGGTAATAATAGCCATTGGCGATATAGCCGCCCGGCCCCTCGGTCGTGGTAGTCGTGGTATAGCTGCGCGCGACCGGCGGCGCACCGACATGCCGCTCGATATAGCCGCCGCGCGGACGCGGCCCGATCGGCTGCACTTCCTCGCGCATCGGCCCGAACACGACCGGCGGCGCATCGTCATAATAGCCATCGTCCGGCGCGATCGGCAGGTCATCGCCCGGCAGCGGATAGTCGGCACCATAGCCGCGCTGGACCGGAGGTAGAGGCGGCGGCGGCGCGCGGCGATCCTCGGCACGATCGATCGCGGTCCCGGCCAGCGCACCGACCCCGGCACCCAGCACCGTACCGCCCAGCCGGTTGCCCCGCCCGGCGATGACGTTGCCGGCCACGGCGCCGACCGCCCCGCCGATCACCGCACCGCCTACGCCGTTATCCCGCCGCGCGACCGGCGGCGGCGGCGGCAGATCATCCTCCGCGACATAGCGATCATAGGCGCGATCGTCGCGGACATAGCGGCCATTGTCGCGCGCATCCCAATCGATGCCGCTGCGATAGTCGAACACCCGCCCGTCGCGATCGGCCAGCACCGCATCGTCATAATAGCGATACCAGCCATAGCCCGGCTGCGGCCGCGTCAGCCCGTACATCGGCCAGTCCTGCACGAAGAAGCTCGGCGCCACCCAATAGCGCGGCAGCATCCATCCCCGCACCGGCGTCCGGTACGCCGCCCAGCCGCCCGGTGCATAATGGCCGCCATACCAGCGCCCGCGCACCTTCCCGCCCCAGCGCGGTCCAGGCAGGTTCACCCGCGGCTGGCCGGGATAGAGCGCCGGCCGCCCCGGGCGCGCCTCGGGCGCCTGGCCGATGCGCGGCTGCGCCTGCGCAACCCCGGTCGAGGCAAGGATCGCCGCAATGGCGGCAAGGGTCGGCGTTCGCATCGTCCGGTCGGCTCCCTGATACGCGGATGTACCGCGCGGATATGGTTGCCGAAAGCTTACCACGCACGGCGGTTCCCGGCCAATCCGGCGATTGCCGGACCGACCGTCCCGCGCCGGGGCAGATCAGCCGATCCGCGGCGCCAACACCCGCACCAGCGCCTCGCATCCCGCCTGATCGTCGGCATCGAACCGGCCGGGCAGCGGGCTGTCGAGATCGAGCACCCCGATCAGCCGCTCGCCAACGATGATCGGCACCACCAGCTCGCTGCGGCTGTCGGCATCGCAGGCGATATGCCCCGGAAAGGCATGGACGTCGGCGACCAGCTGCGTCGTCCGCGTTTCCGCCGCCGTACCGCACACCCCGCGGCCCATGGCGATACGGATGCACGCCGCCTTGCCCTGAAACGGCCCGAGCACCAGTTCGTCCTCGACCAGCCGGTAAAAGCCCGCCCAGTTCAGATCGGGCAGATATTGCATCAGCAATGCCGAAGCATTGGCCATGTTCGCGATAGCGTCGCGCTCGTCCGCCGTCAGCGCCTCCAGCGCGGACAAGAGGTCGCAGTACAGGTCGCCCTTGGCGCCGGTGGAAATGTCGAACTGGTACATGGGGGCGATGTAGGACGAAGCGAGCCGCGCGCCAATCCTCCCCGGCGCGGGAAGGGGGACCGGCCGCAGGCTGGTGGAGGGGGGCGCCTGCATACGGAACCGGTGCGTTGCGCCGATACCCCCCTCCACCACCGCTGCGCGGCGGTCCCCCTCCCCGTGCCGGGGAGGATCAATCGAAACGCACTTTACCGCGCCCCGCCTTGACCTGCGACCGCCCCTTCTTCGCGTCCACCCGCCGCACCTGCGACGCCTTGGTCGGCTTGGTCGCGCGACGCTTTTTCGGGACGATCGTCGCCTCGCGGATCAGTTCGAACAGCCGCTCGCGCACCTCGCGCCGGTTCATCTCCTGCGACCGCGACGCATCGGCGCGCAGCGTCAGCACGCCGTCCTTGGTCAGCCGCGATCCGGCCAGCACGGCGAGACGATGCTTGACCGCCTCCGGCAATCCCGGCGACGCGACCACGTCGAACCGCAACAGCACCGCGCTGTCGGTCGTGTTAACATGCTGCCCGCCCGGCCCCGACGCGCGGGTAAAGCTCTCGACCAGTTCGCCGCTGTCGATCGAAATCGACCGGGTGATCGGGATGCGCACCTACGCTTCTTCGAACCCCGCCGCGACGAAGCTCTTCGGCCATGGCGCGGTCACGTCGATCGCCGGCTTGTTGTCGCGCGGCACCATCAGCCCGATCGCGTGCAGCAACATGCCGTGCCGCCCGCCCCGGCCATAGACCGGATCGCCCGCCACCGGGCAGCCCAACCCCTCGGCCATATGCACGCGAATCTGGTGCGTCCGCCCCGTCTCGGGAAACAGTGCGACCAGCGCCCGGTCGCCGACCGTGCGCAACACGCGCCAGTTGGTCCGCGCCGGCTTGCCCTTCGCATCGCCGACCATCCGCCAGCCGGTCTCGGCCGTGCTGACCTTGACCAGCGGCAGGTCGATCTCCCCCGATTCCCCGGCGGGAATGCCGTCGAGGATCGCCAGATAGCGCTTCGTCACCCGCCCCTGTTCGAACGCCTGCTGGAACCGGGCATGCGCCTTGGGATTGCGGGCGAGGAGCAGGCACCCACTGGTGTCACGGTCCAGCCGGTGCACCGGCGTCGGTTCGCGTTGGAAGGTGAAGCGCAGTTCGTCGGCGCGCGCGACGATGCTGGGCGATCCGTCACGCGGGGGATCGACCGGCAGGCCGGCGGGTTTGTCGAGGACGATCGCTTCGCCGTCGATGAACAGGACCAGGTCGTCAAGCATTTCGCTCCCTTGCCATCGTTGTCGACGCCATGCCAGTGCGCATGGCGCGTCGTGCCGACCCAGCCGGAGACTTTTGTGCGCCGAACCGCCCTCGCCCGCCTTCTGCCCCCGCTCTGCCTACTCGCCTCCTGCGCGCCGACCACCGCGCCCGCGCCGCCGGTTCCGGTGCCGACGCCCGCACCATCACCGGTCGCGCCGCCGCGCATCGTCACCCTGCCCCCCGCCGGGCCGACCGGTCCGGTCGAGCTGTGCGGGCGCGGCACGGTGCAGCGGACCGCCGATGGCCGGCTATTCAATCATTTCCCCTATCCCGACATGCCCGCGACCGCGCTGATCGACGCGCCTGCAACGCTGGGCGGATCGTGCAAGGTCCATCCGGCGATGGCCGCCGATCTTGCCCGCCTGCTTGCCGCCGCCGACGGCGATCCGGCCATTGCCGGCACGCTGCGCGCCGTGTCGTGCCACCGCTCCGAAGCGTTGCAGCGCCAGACCTTCTGCGGCGGGATCGGCACGAACGGATCGGGCAGCTTCGCCGAACGCGCCTGGGCGTCCGCACCGCCGGGGCATAGCGAGCATTCGACCGGCTATGTCATCGATTTCGGCACCAGCACCTCGCCCGCCTGCAACGCCGAAGCCTGTTTCGCCGCCACGCCGGCCGGCCGCTGGCTGCGCGCCAACGCCGCCCGCTTCGGCTTCGAAATGTCCTTCCCGGCAGGCAACAAGCAGCAGGTGAAGTGGGAGCCATGGCACTGGCGCTGGGTCGGCACCGCGGCGAGCGAAGCCGGTGCGCCGCCGGCGCGGTCGATCTTCCTCCAGGCGCGGACACGGTTTCCGGCTCAGCCAAAGGTCGACTGACGCACCACCCACGTCATCCCAGCGCAGGCTGGGATCTCCCGGTAATGGAACGCGCGCCTGGCCGCAGGAGGCCCCAGCCTGCGCTGGGGCGACGAAAAGAAGGGAGGGATTCACGCATTGCTGCAACGGACGAGACGTCTGCCATTCGCGCAGCCTATTGCCGAACGCAATTCTCCGCGCCTCCGCGCGAACCACTAACTTCTTCCCGTCATCGCGCCTTCGCGTGAATCAAGCCTTCTACCTCGAAGCAGTAACCCCCGCCTCGGTCTGCACCACCGGCTGCATCGTCCCGTCCGCATTGTAGCGCAGCCGCTCGACCGTCACCGCGCGCCGCCCGATCGCGCCGTTCAGATCGCCGATCGCCAGCGTCGCATTGTGCAGGAACAGATACCAGTCGCCCTTATACTCGACGATCCCGGGATGGATGGTGAAGCTGTACTTGCCGGAGTCCGTAAGCTCCCCGCGATAGGTCCACGGCCCCTTGATCGACGGCGCCGTCGCATAGGACACGCGCTCGTCGCGATGCTTCGACCGGTCGAGCGAGGCATAGGTCAGGTAATAGGTGCCCTTGCGCTCGTGCAGCCACGGCCCTTCCTCGAAATGCGGCGGCGTGATTTCGGTGATCGGCCCGTCGATCTCGATCATGTTGGGCTTCAGCTTGGCGATATAGCATTGCCGGTTGCCCCACGCGATCCACGTCGTCCCGTCCTTGTCGGTGAAGACGGTCGGGTCGATATCCTCCCAGCTGTGCGTGCCCTTCGGCGTCATCTGGTTGGTGACCAGCGCCGACCCTTTGGCATCGACGAACGGACCGGTCGGCTTGTCCGCCACCGCCACCGCGATCGCCTTGCCCGGATGGGTGTCGTCATGCTCGACCGCCGCGTAGAACCAGTATCTGCCGTTCTTGAAGATCGCCTGGGATGCCCAGGCATCGGCCTTCGCCCATTTGAAATCGGCGACCTTCATGATCGCGCCATGGTCGGTCCAATGGCGCATGTCGGTGGTCGAATAGACCAGCCATTCGCGCATGTTGAACATCTGGTCGCGCTCGGCCTGATCATGCCCGACATACAAATACAGCCGGTCGCCGACGACCAGCGGCGCGGGATCGGCGGTGAATTTGTCGCGGATGATCGGGTTGCTTCCTGGTGCCGGTGCCGGCCGCTCCTGCGCCCCGGCCATCGTCGCCGCCGCGATCGCCACCGCACCCCAAAACGCCGTTCCGCGCATCCGCCTCTCCATCGTCTGTCGTTGCGACAATGATAACCGATAGCGCTAACAATCCAACCCGGTCTCAACTCGTCCCGTTGCCTGACCGCTTCACGGACAGCATGGAACGAAGCAGTGACCCCAACTTTGGTTAGGTTGGTACGTCATGGACAAATCCAAAAGCGGCCGCTCTCGACAGGAGGAACCCGTGTCGAACCCGCTGACGACCAAATTGCGCAGCTTCGCCAACCTGACGCCCGAAGAAACCGCGGCGCTGGACGAAGTGTGCAACGACACCTTCACCGTGAAGGGCCGCGACCTGATCCGCGTCGGCGATCGCCCGGAACAGGTGTTCCTCGTCATCGATGGATGGGCCTATCGCTACAAGGACCTGCCCGACGGCAAGCGGCAAATCCTCGCCTATCTGATCCCCGGCGATCTGTGCGACCCGCATATCTTCATCTTCGAGGAAATGGACCATTCGATCCGCACCATCGGCGAAGCCCGCGTCGCAGCGATCCCGAAACAGGTGATCCTCAGCCTGACCGAACGCTATCCGGCGCTTGCCCGCGGCTTCTGGTGGTCGGCGCTCGTCGACGAAGCGGTTTCGCGCGAATGGCTGGTCAATGTCGCCCAGCGTGATTCCTACACGCGCATGGCACATCTGTTCTGCGAGCTTTGGCTGCGCATGGGCCAGGTGAAGCGGACCAGCGGCGGCACGTTCGACCTGCCGCTGACCCAGGAACAGCTGGGCGATACGCTCGGCATCACCCCGGTTCACGTCAACCGCGTGCTGCAACGGCTGCGCGCGGAAGGGTTGGTCACCACCCGCGACCGGCGGATGACGATCCACGACATCGACGCGCTGAAGGAAGCCGCCGAGTTCGACCCGCGCTACCTGCACCTCGACGCGCGGGCGGCAGCGTGACGGGGCGCCCCTTGGGCCGCCCCGCAATCGCTCAACCGAAGACCTTCGCGGCCAGTTCGGCGATCCGCTTGCCCTGATGCCGCGCGCCGCCAAGCTCGATCTCGGTCGGCTGACGGCTGCCGTCGCCTCCGGCGATGGTCGACGCACCATAGGGGGTGCTGCCATTCACTTCGTCCAGCCCGGTATGGCCTTCATAGGCATAATCGAGGCCGACGATCGTCATGCCGTGATGCATCAGGTTGGTGATAATCGAGAACAGCGTCGTCTCCTGCCCGCCATGCTGCGTCGCGGTCGAGGTGAAGGCGCCGCCGATCTTGTTGACCAAGCCGCCCTTGGCCCACACGCCGCCGGTCGTGTCCCAGAACGCCGCCATCTGGCTCGACATCCGGCCATAACGGGTGCCGGTGCCGACGATGATCGCATCATAGTTGGTCAGTTCGTTGGGATCGGTCAGTTCGGCATGATGGTCCGCGACGACGAAGCCCGCAGACCTGGCGACCTCGTCCGGCGCGGTTTCACGCACCCGGCGGACATCCACCTCGGCACCGGCCGAACGCGCACCCTCGGCGACGGCATCGGCCATCTTCGCGATATGGCCGTAGGACGAATAATAGAGGACCAGAACCTTCGACATGGCGGTTACTCCTTTGGCGGTTATTCGGAATCGACGAGGACGATTTCGGCGTCCTCGGTCGCGGTGATGGTGACGGTCTGCCCGCCGGAAAGTGCGGCCCCGTCGCGCGCCTGAAAGGCGACGCCGTCGATGGTGATCGCGCCGGTCGCGGCGACGAGATAGGCGTGACGCCCCGCCCCCACGCTATGTTCCACGCTTTCGCCGGCGTTCAGCGTCGCGCCCAGCACCCGCGCCTCGGCCCGGATGCGCAGCGCGTCGCCGTCCTCGTCGAACCCGCTGGCCAGCGTCACGAACCTGCCCGACCGCTCGCCCTTCGGGAACGGCTTGGCACCCCATGCCGGCGCGCCGCCCTTCTGGCGCGGCTCGATCCAGATCTGGAAGATGCGGGTCGTCTCGCCTTCCAGATTATATTCGGCATGGCGGACGCCGGTGCCGGCGCTCATCACCTGCACGTCGCCAGCGGCCGTGCGACCCTTGTTCCCCATCGAATCCTGATGGGTGATCGCGCCCGATCGGACATAGGTGATGATTTCCATGTCCTTGTGCGGATGCGGCGGAAAACCGCTGTTCGCCGCGATCTCGTCGTCGTTCCACACCCGGATCGCGCCCCAGCCCATCCGCGTGGGATCGTAATAATTGGCGAAGCTGAAATGGTGACGGGCGTTCAGCCATCCATGGTCGGCATGGCCAAGGCTGGTGAACTCACGTTTGTCGATCATCGTCGATCTCCTTGCTTGACCCCCAAGATAAGCGCGACGATCATGCCGTAAATGGAAACGTCGGAAACCGATCGTTTCGTTATGGAGGGGTTATGCGACTTCCCGATTTCGAAGCCTGGGCGATGTTCGCCTGCGTCGTCGAACATCGCTCGTTCAGCGCCGCGGCCCAGTCGATCGGCGTGTCGAAGGCGACGGTGTCGAAGGCGGTCGCCCGGCTGGAGGTCTCGCTCGGCACCACCCTGTTCCACCGCACCTCGCGCCGCCTGACGCTGACCGATGCCGGCCAGTCGCTGGCCGAACGCGCCGGCCGCATCCTCGCCGAGGCGCAGGCGGCGGAGGAACAGGCGCGCGATGCCGCCGCCGCCCCCACCGGCCTCGTCCGCGTCGCCGCGCCGATGTCGTTCGGCCTCGCCCATGTCGCGCCCGCCATCGCCGACTTCCTGAAACTCCATCCCGGCGTGGAGATCGACCTGACCCTGTCCGACGCGAAGGTCGACATCGTGGCGGAGGGGATCGATGTCGCGCTGCGCATCGCCGACCTGCCCGACAGTACGCTGCGCGCCCGCCGCCTCGCCCCGGTCGCTATCCGCATCGTCGCCGCACCCGCTTATTGGGATGCGCGCGGCCGTCCGTCGCACCCGGCCGATCTCGGCGACCATGACTGTTTCGGCTATACCAACCTGCCGAACGCCATCTGGCACTTCCGACGCGGCGAGGAAGAAGTGTCGGTCCGCCCGACCGGCCCGCTGGCGACCAACAATGGCGAGGCGATGCTCCCGGCGCTGTGCGCCGGCCTCGGCATCGCCCGGCTGCCCGACTTCCTCGTCGATTCCGACATCGCGGCCGGCCGGCTGGAGCCGGTGCTGGCCGACTGGAGCAGCGGCGGCGTCGCGCTCCACCTCCTCACACCACCCGGCACGTTGCGACCTGCCCGGGTCGAGTCGCTAATCGATTATCTTTCCGACCGTTTTCGCCGGACGTGCAATCTGCGTTAATTTCCCTAAACCTTATGCCGCAACGGCCGTTTACCCTTCCAGAACCCTTCATTCCGCTTAACCAACGGAATTTACGAAGTGTTTTCGATTAGGAAGAAATTAACCTTTTGCCTTCATAGGTCTTTACGTTAATGTTTTTGCTGCGCGCCGGTCAGGGACGATAGCGCGCCGCGAAACGGGGGAACCAAGCCGATGCGCGTGCTGTTGATCGAGGACGAGCCGACGACCGCCAAGGCGATCGAGCTCATGCTGACGACCGAAGGTTTCAATATCTACACGACCGATCTGGGCGAAGAGGGCCTCGATCTGGGCAAACTGTACGATTACGACATCATCCTGCTGGACCTGAACCTGCCCGACATGCACGGCTATGACGTGCTGAAGAAGCTGCGGGTGGCGCGGGTGCAGACGCCGGTGCTGATCCTGTCGGGCATCGACGAGATGGATTCGAAGGTCCGCTCGTTCGGCTTCGGCGCCGACGATTATGTTACCAAGCCGTTCCACCGCGAGGAACTGATCGCCCGCATCCACGCGGTCGTCCGCCGGTCGAAGGGGCACTCCCAGTCGGTCATCCGCACCGGCAAGCTCTCGGTGAACCTCGATGCCAAGACGGTCGACGTCGACGGCGCGCGCGTTCACCTGACGGGCAAGGAATATGCGATGCTCGAGCTGCTTTCGCTGCGCAAGGGCACCACGCTGACCAAGGAAATGTTCCTCAACCATCTCTATGGCGGGATGGACGAACCGGAACTCAAGATCATCGACGTCTTCATCTGCAAGCTGCGCAAGAAGCTCAGCATGGCGTGCGAAGGCGACAATTATATCGAGACCGTCTGGGGCCGCGGCTATGTGCTGCGCGAACCCGATGAACTGGTCGAGGCGGCGGTCGCCTGAACGGGCGGCCGACCGTACGCCTTGCGATTGCCGACGATCTCGCTGCGATCGCCGGGTTGATGGAGCTTGCCATCGACCGGCTGCAGCGGGATTTCCTGTCGGGCGAACAGATCGTCGCCAGCCGGCAGGTCATGGGCCTCGACCGGCAACTGGTCAGCGACGGCACCTATTTCGTGGCGGAGGCCGACGGCATGCTGGTCGGCTGCGGCGGCTGGAGCCGTCGCGCCACGCTGTACGGCGGCGATGACGGCATGGTGCCGCGCGACGTCCGCCTGCTCGATCCGGCAACCGAACCGGCCCGCATCCGCGCGATGTACACCCATCCCGACCATGCGCGGCGCGGCATCGGCAGCGCGATCCTCGCCACCTGCGAACGCGCCGCACTGGCCGAGGGGTTCCGGACCGCCGAACTGATGAGCACCGCCAGCGGTCAGCCGCTCTATGCGCGCTGCGGCTACGTCGCGCTCGACCGCGCCGATGCCGATGTCGGTGGCGTGTCGGTCCCGCTGATCCGGATGCGCAAGACGCTGTAGCACATCGGACTGAGCCAGCGTGACACCGGACGTGATCCGGGGTCCCGGTTCTTCCCGACGCCGGTTTGCCGGAAAATCAGGCGGTGATCGCCCCGCCCATCCCCAACCGCTTTCCGTTGGTGATGATCACCCGGTCGCCCAGCTTCGCCACCCCGAACAGCTTCCTGGCGAACGCGGTCGGCACGCCGATACAGCCATGGGTCGCCGCACCCTCCTGCACGTCGCTGCCATGGATGGAGATGCCGTCATTGGTCAGCCGCAGCATGTACGGCATCGGCGCGCCGTAGAGGTTGCTGACATGGTCGGCATCCTTTTCGGTGATCTTGAGCGCGCCGAGCGGCGTCGGCTTCCAGTCCGCCCCGTACAGCACCACCGCCGCGCCGATCTCATAGCCGTCGCGAAACACCGACAGTACCTGCGCGTCGAGGTCGATGGTGACGACCAGCGGCCCCCTGGCCGGCGCGCCGTCCTCGTCCCACACCCAGCGGCCATGGGTGAACGGTCCCTCGATGTTCAGCACACGCCGGACGACCATGGCCTCCGGGGCGGGGGTCGACACGGCGGCGGGCGTAGCGACCGGAACCGGCGCAGCCACCGGCGCCGACGCGACCTTCGCCACCGGCCTTGGCGGCGCGGGAGCGGGCGCCGTCCGCTCGACCCCCAGCAGCATCGCCGCCCCGCCCGCCGTGGCACCCACCACGCCGACGAGCAACGCCAAGCCCAATCCGGTTCGCAACGAAGCGCGCATCGTCCCTCCTGTCACCCCTTATGTAGGGCAAGCGGAACAGCGGCGCACCCCGCTAATCCACACCGTACCGTGATGGCACAGATCCTCCCCGGCACGGGGAGGGGGACCAGCGAAGCTGGTGGAGGGGGGCTTCCGCGAGCGAACCGCAAGAGGCGATCCCCTCCACCACCGCTGCGCTGCCCCTCCCCGTACCGGGGAGGACTTACCGCCCCGCCGCGCCCTTCGGCTCGTCCTTCAACGGCCACGCCTTATACCCGCCGACCCACGTCTCGATCACCCGCGTCGCGCGCAGGTCCGTCGCCGTCGCCGTCGCCGGATCGCGATCGACCACGATGAAGTCCGCCTTCTGTCCCGGCAGCAGCGACCCGAACTTCTGGTCGGCGAAGCCCGCGAACGCCGCATCCTGCGTGAACGCCTTCCACGCCTGTTCGCGCGTCACCTTCTCTTCGGGCCGCCAGCCGCCCGGCGGCTGCCCGTTCGGGTCCTCGCGGGTGAACGCCGCCGCCCAGCCGACGAACGGGTTCGGGCTTTCGACCGGATAGTCCGACCCGAACGCCAGCCGCCCGCCGTCCCGCAGCACCGTCGCCCATGCATAGGCCCCGGTCAGTCGCGCCGGTCCCAGCCGGGCCTCGGCCATCGTCCGGTCGCCCGTCGCATGGACCGGCTGCATCGATGCGATGATGCCGTTCCTGCCCAGCCGCGGCAGGTCGGCGGGGTCGAGCACCTGCGCATGTTCGATCCGCCAGCGCCGGTCGTCCTTGTACGAAGATGCCAGCTCGTCGATCGCGTCCAGTACCTGTCGGTTCGCGCGGTCGCCGATCGCGTGGATCGCGAACTGGAACCCGTCCATCGTGCCCCGGCTCAGCAGGTTCAACAGCGTCGTGTCGTTGATGAACGACAGCCCGGTCTGCTTCGGCGCATCGCTATACGGCGCCTTCAGCCACGCCCCGCGCGACCCCAGCGCACCATCGGCGTACAGCTTGATCCCGCCCATGCGCAGCCGGTCGCCGTACAGCCACGGCGTCGGCCCGGCCCCGGCGACGGTCAGCGCGGTTTCCAGTCCCGCCCCATAGCTCATGATCCGCACGCGCAGCTGGCCGATATCGCCCATCCGCCGGAACACCAGCCAGTCGTCGACCGACGTCCCCATGTCCGCCGTCGCGGTGATGCCGGTCGACAGCAGCAATTCCTGCGCCTTCAGGAACGCCGCGTTGCGCTCGCGCGGGGAAGGCTTGGGCTTGGCCGCGTCGAACAGGCTGGCGGCGCTGTCGACGAACACGCCCGATGGCTGGCCATTGGGCAGCAACTCGATCCGCCCGCCCGCCGGTGCGACGGTCTTCGCCGTGATTCCCGCCGCCTTCATCGCCGCGCTGTTCGCCCATACCGCATGGCCGTCGGCGCGTTCGAGCAGCACCGGCTTGTCGCCCGCCGCCGCATCCAGCTCGGCGGCGGTCGGGAAGCGCCCCAGCCCCCACGCCTCCTGATTCCAGCCACCGCCGACGATCCACTGCCGGTTGCCGTTGCTGCGCGCATAGGACTGGATCGCCGCCTGCGCATCCGCCAGCGACCGCGTCTTCGACAGGTCAAGTTCCAGCGCGCGATAGCCGAGCGACATGACATGCCCATGCGCGTCGATCATGCCGGGCATCACGATCTTGCCGCCCATGTCGCTGCGCCAGTCGAGCTTCTTCGGCGCCTTCTCGCCCTTGGGCACCAGCCGCACGACCTTGCCCTCGCGGTCGACCAGAATGCCGCCGAAGCGCACCACCCGCCCCTGCGAATCCAGCGACACGCCATTGACGTTATCGATCAGCCCATCGGCCTGCGCGGTCCCGGCGAGCAGCAGCGCGGCGAGGGTAAGTGCCGGGCGGATCACTTGGGCGTCCTCCGCACCAGCGCGCTCGTATCCTGTCGTCCCCCGCCCATCGCCTGCACCTGTGCATAGAATTGGTCGACCAGCGCCGTCACCGGCAGCGTCGCGCCGTTGCGCCGCGATTCGTCGAGCGCGAGGCCCAGATCCTTGCGCATCCAGTCGATCGCAAAGCCGAAGTCGAACTCGTCCTTCACCATGGTCGGCCAGCGATTGACCATCTGCCAGCTCTGCGCCGCCCCGCCCGACACCGCGTCCAGCACCTTGTCGAGATCGAGGTCGGACGCCTGTGCGAACCGCAACGCCTCCGACAGCCCGCCCAGCACGCCCGCGATGCAAATCTGGTTGACCATCTTGGTCGTCTGCCCCGCGCCCGCGTCGCCGACATGGACGATGCGCTGGGCATAGGCGGTCATCAGCGGTTCCGCCGCCGCGAACGCTTCCGCCGAACCACCGCACATGATCGACAGCTTGCCGTTCTCGGCCCCCGCCTGACCGCCCGACACCGGCGCGTCGAGCACCAGCAACCCCTTCGCCGCACCCGCCTCGGCCAGTTCGCGCGCGATCGCCGCCGATACGGTGGTATGGTCGGCGAACAACGCGCCTTCGCGCAGCGTCGCGAAGACGCCATCGGTGCCCGACGTCACCTGCCGCAGGTCGTCGTCATTGCCGACACAGGCGAACACCGCGTCCGCGCCGTCCGCCGCAGCAGCGGGAGTATCGGCCACGTCGCCGCCATGCTTCGCCGCCCAGGCATCGGCCTTGGCACGGGTGCGATTATAGACGGTGACCTGATGGCCGGCCGAAACGAGGTGCCCGGCCATGGGAGCGCCCATGACGCCGGTGCCGATGAATGCGAGTTTTGCCATGGGCCAGCGGTCTATGGGGTTCGCCAGCGGTAAGGAAGAGGCGATTTAGACGGCCCGCCGCGAACGTCACCCCGGCGAAGGCCGGGGTCTCATTCGGCTCCTGCTCCGTGCCATCACAACGAGACCCCAGCCTTCGCTGGGGTGACGTGTCCGTCTTTGCCCGGACCGGGACACATCACGCCGGCTGTCCACCCCCGCCGGTCGCCCCGAAAATCTGTCCCGTCGAAAAGCTGATCGCCGGATCGGCCGCCGCGACATACAGCCCGGCAATCTCCGCCGGCTGCCCCGGCCGCCCCAGCGGCGAACTGCCGCCGAAGCTCTGCAACTTCTCCGGCGTCGCGCCGCCGCTGACCTGCAACGGCGTCCAGAACGGCCCCGGCGCGACCGCATTCACTCTTATACCCTTCGACGCCAGCTGCTTGGCCATTGCCTTGGTGAAGTTCAGCACCGCCGCGCGGGTCAGCGCGTAATCGACGATGTCCGGCGACGGATCGCCCGCCTGCTCGGACGAGGTATTCACGATCACCGCGCCCGGCCGCATGATCGCCACCGCCGCCTTGGTCAGCCAGAACGGCGCATAGACGTTCGTCTTCATCGTATCGTCGAAATCCTGCGAGCTGATCGACGCGATGTCGGGCCGGGTCTGCTGCCGCGCGGCATTGTTGACGAGGATGTCGAGGCCGCCCAGCTGCGCCGCCGCCTGCTGCACCAGCTTGCGGCAGAAACCTTCGTCGCGCAGGTCGCCGGGGATGGCGACAGCCTTCCGCCCGGCTTCGCGGATCAACGCGACGACCTCGCGGGCGTCCGGCTCCTCGGCGGGCAGATAGTTGATCGCGACGTCGGCCCCTTCGCGGGCATAGGCGATGGCGGCGGCACGGCCGATGCCGCTGTCGCCGCCGGTGATCAGCGCGCGCTTGCCCGCCAGCCGGCCCGATCCCTTGTAGCTCTGCTCGCCATGATCGGGCCGGGGCGTCATCTTCGACGCAAGGCCCGGCCAGGGCTGGCGCTGTACCGGAAAGGGCGGCTTGGGATGCGCGGCCGCCGCCGGGCTGGTCGGGGCGGCGGTCCCGCCATTCTGCGCTGCGGCGGGCACGGCGACGGCTACCCCGGCAAGGGCGGCGCCCGTCACGAAGGTGCGGCGATCGGTATCGGTCATGGGGTTCGGCTTTCCGGCTCGGGGTGTTTGAACAGAAGCCCGCCCGGCCGCATGGGTTCCCCTCTTGGTCCAAATCGGCTACCCGCCCGCGATGGCTACCAACCCGATCGCTCCGCCCGCCCTGCCTCTCACCGTCGATGACGTGCGCATGGCAGCGATGCGTATCGGCGGCTCGATCGTCCGCACGCCGACGCTGGTCAGCCGCACCTTGTCGCAGCTGACCGGCGCGACCGTGTATCTCAAATTCGAAAACCTCCAGTTCACCGCCGCTTACAAGGAACGCGGCGCGCTCAACACCCTGTTGCAACTCGACGAAGCCACCCGTGCGAAGGGCGTGATCGCCGCCTCGGCCGGCAACCATGCGCAGGGCCTCGCCTATCACGGCAACCGTCTGGGCGTGCCGGTGACCATCGTCATGCCGCGCCCGACTCCGACCGTGAAGGTGATGCAGACGCAGAGCCACGGCGCCACTGTGGTACTGGAAGGCGAAACCTTCGACGCCGCCTATGCCCATGCCCGCAAGCTGGAGGCGGAACAGGGCCTCACCTTCGTCCACCCGTTCGACGACGCCCGCATCATGGCGGGTCAGGGCACCGTCGCATTGGAAATGCTGGAGGACGTGCCCGATCTCGACACTTTGGTCGTGCCGATCGGCGGCGGCGGCCTGATCAGCGGCATCGCGACCGTCGCCAAGGCGGCGGACCGCGCCATCGAGGTCGTCGGCGTGCAGGCCGAACTGTTCCCGTCGATGTACAACCGTCTGCACGGCACCAGCATGGACTGCGCCGGCGACACGCTGGCGGAGGGGATTGCCGTCAAGCAGCCCGGGGGGCTGACGGCGCAGGTCGTGGCTGCGCTGGTCGACGATATCGTGCTGGTCAGCGAACGCCAGCTGGAAGAAGCCGTCAGCCTGCTGGTCCAGATCGAAAAGACCGTGGTGGAGGGCGCCGGCGCCGCCGGCCTCGCCGCGCTGCTGGGCCATGGTGGGCGCTTCAAGGGCAAGACGGTCGGCATCGTGCTGTGTGGCGGCAATATCGACACCCGCCTGCTCGCCAACGTCCTGCTGCGCGACCTCGCCCGCTCAGGGAGGCTCGCCCGGCTGCGCATCCGGTTGCAGGACCGCCCCGGCGCGCTGTTCCACGTCGCGAAGATCTTCCACGAACACGCCGTCAACATCATCGAAGTCTATCACCAGCGCGTCTTCACGACGCTGCCGGCCAAGGGCCTCATCACCGACATCGAATGCGAAACCCGCGACCGCGACCATCTCGACCGGCTGGTCGAGGGGCTGCGTGCCGGCGGCTATGAAGTGAGCACGGTCGAGTTGGCGTAACGGCGGGCATCGCGTCAGGCCACGAACCCCGGCCACAAACGTCATCCCGGCGAAGGCCGGGATCTCCCGGTGACAGCACGCAGCAGGAACCGCGGGAGACCCCAGCCTTCGCTGGGGTGACGTTTTACGGCTGGCGGGATACCCATCCGCGTCGGTGCGCTGGCCAACGACATGCCGCACGTCGTCTGCCCCTGCCACCGCTCCCGCAAAATTCGCGGTTAACGCGCTTTTCGCCACGTCTGGTCATCGCCATATTCGCTGCATCATTCTATCGGGGAACCTGCCCGATCCGAAGGAGCAATGGGTGACCGCGCCGTTTCGATTCCCCCGGTTCTTCGTCACCTCGCCCGCGCCCTGCCCCTATCTGCCGGGGCGGCAGGAGCGGAAGGTGTTCACCGAGCTGAGCGGCGAGAATGCCGACGAACTGAACGAGGCGCTCGGCCGGATCGGATTCCGCCGCAGCCAGTCGGTCGCCTATCGCCCCAGCTGCGTCGGATGCAGCGCCTGCGTATCGGTCCGCGTCGTCGCCGGCGACTTCGCGATGAACGCGACCCAGCGCAAGCTGATGCGCCGCCATGCCGATCTCGACATCCGCGCCTGCAAGCCTTGGGCGACCGACGAACAATTCCGCCTGCTGCGCAGTTATCTGACCGCACGCCATCCCGGCGGCGGGATGACCGCGATGGACGAATCGGACTTTGCCGACATGGTCGAGCATTCGCCGGTCACCTCGTGGGTCATCGAATATCGCGAGCCGGCGGTCGATGGCGTGCCGGGCCGGCTGGTCGGCGCGTGCATCACCGACGAACAGGCCGATGGGTTGTCGATGGTCTACAGCTTCTTCGAAACCGACGACGATGCCCGTCCGGGCCTCGGCAATTTCATCATCCTCGACCATATCCGCCGCGCCCGCGCCAGCGGCCTGCCGCATGTCTATCTCGGCTATTGGGTACAGGGATCGCCGCGTATGGCGTACAAGACCCGCTATCGCCCGCTGGAGGTATTGGGGCCGACCGGCTGGGCGCTGCTCGACGACGCGCCCTCCGCCGCGACCGTGCCGGCGTGATCGCGGCGCTGCTCGCCGTCGCGCTGGCGGCACAAGCCTCGGCCGGGCTGGAGCAGCGTAGCGCCACCATCCTGCAATTCGAAATCCGCCTCGCCGCCGGCCTGTCCCCCGCCGCGCAGGCCGCCGCGACCGAGGTCTTCGCCCGCGACACCCGCACCATCCGCCGCTGCGCCGACGCCGTCGTGATCGCCGCCCGCTACAAGGACGAGCGCCGCTTTTCCGGCTCGATCGTCCAGCGCCGTGACGCCCCCTTCGCCGCGATCCCGATCGAACTGCGCCGCGAAATCGACAAGGTGCCGACCGGCCACGCCACGCGCGTCTTCGGATCGGCCGACATCCGCCGCGTGCTGATCGCCTGCACCGTGCCCGCCGTCCCCGCCGAGCGCAGAGGCACGGTCTGACCGACGCGTTGGCGCGGCGCAGACTAAGGCCCTGCCCTACGCCAGCACCGAAAGGTTCCGAACGTTACTGGGATGCCGCCTGAGCCACGCCTTTCGTCATTCCCGCGCAGGCGGGAATTGCCGCCAGCGTCTGAAATGGATTCGAAACGCCAGCGCCTATGGACCCCCGCCTCCGCGGGAGCGATGATCCATGGCGAACCACCACCAACACGAACAGGCACCCGACCCCATGGGATCGGATGCCTGCACGAAACCCGTTACCGGGCGGACCGAAGCCCGACCCGATGCCGAATCAGCCCTGGCGGGCCTTGAAGCGGCGGTTGGTCTTGTTGATGACGTAGATGCGCCCCCGACGACGGATCACGCGGTTGTCCCGGTGACGATCCTTGAGCGACTTCAGCGAATTGACGATCTTCATGGGAACGGCTCTCAAACGGCAAAAGGGCCGCTCGCACGGCCGGAAAAGAGGCGTCCAGCTATCGCCGCGTGGCCCGTTCGTCAAGATACAACCGATGCGTCACGTCGAAACACCTGCGCAATGAACCCAACCCCCGATGTCGCGCGTTGGGCAGGTTGATGAACCGTCGCATATTCGGGATGAGCACCATGAACAAGGCGTTGGGGATCGGGCTGGCGGCAACGGCGGCATTGCTGGCAAGCGGATGTACGACCGCCGGATCGCGCATCGCGCCGGTCGACGTGACCCGTTTCCACCTGAACCAGCCGATCGCGAAGGGCAGCTTCACGGTCGAACCGGTACAGACCAACCGCCCCGCCACCCCGGAATTCCAGACCTATGGCAACGCCGTCGCGCGCGAGCTTGAAAAGGTCGGCTTCGCGCGTGCCGGCACCCAGCCGTCCGACCTGATCGTCGCCGTCGCCTTCACGCGCGGGACCAAGGGCTTCGTCGAACGGCGCTCGCCGGTGTCGATCGGCATCGGTGCCGGCGGCGGCGGTGGCGGCGGCTGGCGGGGCGGCGGCGTGGGTCTTGGCGGCGGAGTCGGCTTCGGCCTCGGCGGCGGTGGCCAGCGCGAAGTGATCGGCACCGAACTCGCCGTACAGATTCGCCGCCGTGCCGACGGCACTACGGTCTGGGAAGGCCGCGCCGTCACCGATTCGCTCGAAAATACCCCCGGCGCCGAGCCGGTGTTTCAGGCCGACCGGCTGGCCAATGCGCTGTTCCGGAACTTCCCAGGCGAGTCGGGAATCACTACGACGGTGAAATGAGCATCACCATCAACGCCGCGTTCGACAGCGGCAATATCCGCGTCGTCGCCATTCAGGGCGATGTGATCGACCTCGACATCGTCGCCGATCACCAGTCCGACTTCTATCAGTGGTTCCACTTCCGCGTCGCCGGGGCGCGGGGGCGGACGCTGACCTTCCGCATCGTCAATGCCGGCGGCTCGGCCTATGCGTTCGGCTGGCCGGGCTATCGCACCCGGATGAGCACCGATCGGCAGGCGTGGCGGCAGGTCGATACCGATTATGCCGATGGCGTACTGACCTTCACCGCGACGATCGATACCGACCTCGCCTGGTTCGCCTATTTCGCGCCCTATACGATGGAGCGCCACGACGACCTGATCTCGCGCATCGCCGCACAGCCCGGCGTCGCCCATCGCGAACTGGGCCAGAGCCTCGACGGCCGCGCGATCGACTATCTGACGCTGGGCGACGGGCCGCTGCAAATCTGGGCCTATGCCCGCCAGCATCCCGGCGAATCGATGTGCGAATGGTTCATGGAGGGGTTGCTCGAACGCCTCACCGATCCGGCCGACGCGCTCGCCGCCGACCTGCGCCGCCGGATGACCTTCCACTGCGTGCCCAACATGAACCCCGACGGCTCGTATCGCGGCCATCTGCGCACCAACGCCGCCGGGGTGAACCTCAACCGCGAATGGCACGCCCCCACGCCCGAACGCAGCCCCGAGGTCCTGTGCGTGCGCGATCGCATGGACGAAACCGGCGTCGACATCGCCATCGACGTCCATGGCGACGAAGCGATCCCCGCCAACTTCATCGCCGGATATGAAGGCATTCCCAACTGGACCGACGAACTCGGCGCCCGCTTCACCGCCTTCGGCGCGGCATGGGCGGCGGCGACGCCAGAGTTCCAGACGAAGCTGGGCTATCCCGTCTCCGCCCCCGGACAGGCCAACCTGTCCATGTCGACCAATCAGGTCGCCAACCGCTTCGGCGCGCTCAGCATGACGCTGGAAATGCCGTTCAAGGATCACGACGACAATCCCGACCCGGAGTTCGGCTGGTCGCCCGAACGATCGAAGCGGCTGGCGCATAGCTGGCTGGAGGTGCTGGCGGACGTCATTCGGTGATCGTCCGTCCGGGCGGGCTGGATCATCCCGCCACCGCCCGGCTGCTGGCGGCGCATCTGGCCGACATGCACGCCAGTTCGCCGCCGGGCAGCGTGTACGCGCTAGACCTGTCGGCGTTGGCGACACCCGACATCGCCTTCTACACCGCATGGGACGGCGACATTCTGCTCGGCTGCGGCGCGCTGCGCACGTTCGGCGACGGTACGGGCGAGATCAAGTCGATGCGCACCGACGCTACCGCCCGCGGCCGCGGCGTCGGACAGGCGATACTCGACCGGATCATCGCCGACGCGCGCACGGGCGGGCTGCACCGACTTTTGCTCGAAACCGGCACCGGACCGATGTTCGACGCCGCCCACCGGCTCTACGCCCGCAACGGTTTCGCGCCCTGCCCGCCGTTCGGCGACTATGTCGCGACCGACTTCAACCGGTTCCTCTCGCGCAGCGTTTAGGTTAGGTGCGGCGCAACAACCGCAATGGAGGCCGCATGCCCACGCTCGTCCTGATCCGCCACGGCCAGTCGGCCTGGAACCTCGAAAACCGCTTCACCGGATGGTGGGACGTGAACCTGACCGAAAAGGGCGAGGCAGAGGCCAAGGCGGCGGGCGAACTGCTGACCGAAAAGGGCCATGACTTCGACATCTGCTTCACCAGCTATCAAACGCGCGCGATCAAGACGCTGAACCTCGCGCTCGAAGCGATGGGCCGGCTGTGGCTGCCGGTCGAGAAGGACTGGCGCCTGAACGAACGTCATTATGGCGGCCTGACCGGCCTCGACAAGGCGGAGACCGCCGCGCGCCATGGCGACGAACAGGTCAAGATCTGGCGCCGCAGCTTCGACGTACCCCCGCCCTTGCCCGAAGCGGACAGCGCGTGGGACCTGTCGGCCGACCGCCGCTATGCCGGGATCGACATTCCGCAGACCGAAAGCCTCAAGGACACGATCGCCCGCGTCCTCCCCTATTGGGAAAGCCGCATCGCCCCCGAACTCAACGCCGGCAAGCGCGTCCTGATCTCCGCCCATGGCAACTCGTTGCGCGCGCTGGTGAAGCATCTGTCGGGCATTCCCGATGACGAGATCACCGGGCTGGAAATCCCGACCGGCCAGCCGATCGTGTACGAACTGGCCGATGATCTGACGCCGACCGATCGGTACTATCTGAGCGAGCGGTAAGGGAGCGGCGCCCCCCCGCGAACGCCCCCATCCGTTCGTGCCGAGTAGGGATTGAGCTTGTCGAAAGCCCGTATCGAAGCGCCCTTGACGGTCCTTCGATACGCCATTTCGACAAGCTCGGCGGCTACTCAGGACGAACGGCGGGAGTAGGTTCTCCCCCACCCCCCCAACCCGTTCGGTTCGAGCAGCTTCGAGCTTGTCGAGAAGCGCCCGTATAGAAAACCCACGCCTCCGTTCGTGCTGAGTAGGGGCTGAGCAAAGTCGAAGACCCGTATCGAAGCACCCGTCGCGGTCCTTCGATACGCCATTTCGACAAGCTCAGCGGCTACTCAGGACGAACGGCAGGGGTAGGTTCTCCTCCACCCCCAACCCGTTCGGTTCGAGCAGCTTCGAGCCTGTCGAGAAGCGCCCGTATAGAAGACCCACGCCTCCGTTCGTGTCGAGTAGGGGCTGAGCAAAGTCGAAGACCCGTATCGAAGCACCCTTGACGGTCCTTCGATACGCCGCTTCGACAAGCTCGGCGGCTACTCGGGACGAACGGCGGGGGTAGGTTCTCCCCCACCCCCCAACCCGTTCGGTTCGAGCAGCTTCGAGCCTGTCGAGAAGCGTCCGTCGAGAACTTGGTCGTTTGGGGCACCCCCTTCTCGACTACGGTTCTCGACAGGCTCGAAGCAAACGGGACGGGATGGGTATCGAGTGCCGCGGCAGGCAGGAAACAAACCCCTTTCCTACACGCCCCACCCCCGCCAAACTCCCCACCGGCCCCCAACCCGGCCACCGCTCTTTGACACCGCCGCCACCCCCACCATGCAACTACCGCACGAGTGTGAACTTGGTGAACTTCGCCCGCGAACGCGCCGCCCCGCGAAGTCGCCACGAGTGTGAACTTAGTGAACTTTGGCCCCCGAAGCGCCGGCGCACGAACACGCCACTAGTGTGAACTTAGTGAACTTTGGGCGTTTGAATATGCCCGTACGGCATCCTTCCGCTTGCCCTGTTCCCACCCCTTCCCTAAGCAGCGCGCTTCCCCAAAAGCGTTGCAGGCAGACAATGAACGACGTGACCCTGGTCGGCATCATCATGGGCAGCACCTCCGACTGGGACACGATGGCGCACGCCGCCGACGTGCTGACCAAACTCGGCGTTCCCCATGAAACCAGGGTGGTTTCCGCCCACCGCACGCCGCAGCGGCTGGTCGACTATGCCACCAGCGCGGTGACCCGCGGCCTCAAGGTCTTGATCGCCGGCGCCGGCGGCGCGGCGCATCTGCCCGGCATGGTCGCCTCGATGACCCGCCTGCCCGTCCTCGGCGTACCGGTCGAATCGAAGGCGCTGAAGGGCATGGATAGCCTGCTGTCGATCGTGCAGATGCCCGGCGGCGTGCCCGTCGGCACGCTGGCGATCGGCAAGGCGGGCGCGATCAACGCCGGCCTCCTCGCCGCCTCGATCCTCGCGACGCATGACGATGCCCTCGCCGAGCGGCTCGACGCATGGCGCACGGCGCAGACCGACGGCGTGGCGATCGACCCGCAATGACCGCCCTGCCCCCCGGCTCGACCATCGGCATCATCGGTTCGGGACAGCTCGGCCGGATGATCGGCGTCGCTGCGGCGCAGCTCGGCTATCGCATCCATGTCTATGCCCCCGACAGCGGCCCGGCCAACGACATCGCCTTCGCCCACAGCCGCGGCGCCTATGACGATGTCGACGCGCTGCAGGCGTTCGCCGCGCAGGTCGATATCGTCACTTACGAATTCGAGAATATCGCCGCCGCCCCGATCGAGGCGCTGGGCGACAAGGTCCGCCCCTCCGCCCGCTCGCTCGCCGTGGCGCAGGACCGGGTCCGCGAAAAGAGCTTCGTCGAGCAACTGGGCGGCCGCCCCGCCCGCTGGGCCGACGTCGCCGACCGCGCCGCGCTCGACACCGCCATCGCGCAGGTCGGCTGCCCGGCGGTGCTCAAGACCACCCGCTTCGGCTATGACGGCAAGGGCCAGGCCCGGCTGATGTCCCCGACCGACGCCGACACCGCATGGGAGTCGATCGGCGGCGGCCCGGCGATCCTCGAGGCGTTCGTCGAT
This sequence comes from Sphingomonas paucimobilis, assembly GCA_036946325.1. Taxonomy (GTDB): domain Bacteria; phylum Pseudomonadota; class Alphaproteobacteria; order Sphingomonadales; family Sphingomonadaceae; genus Sphingomonas; species Sphingomonas paucimobilis_A. Next base: position 228,440 of record JAQIJL010000001.1, on the reverse strand, counting down.
TTCGAGGACGAGTTCTCGGTCGTTCTCGCCCGTGGCCTCGACGGCACGGTCGCGACCTATCCGACGCCGAAGAACGTCCACAAGGCCGGCATCCTCGACACCTCCACCGTCCCCGCCCCCGCGATCGAACCATGGCGTGCCGAGGCGGAAGCGCTGGCAGCCAAGGTCGCCGAGGCGCTCGACCATGTCGGCGTCCTGACGCTCGAATTCTTCTGCGGACGGCAAGGCGCGGTGTTCAACGAAATGGCCCCGCGCGTCCATAATTCGGGCCACTGGACGATCGAGGGTAGCGAGACCTCGCAGTTCGAAAACCATGTCCGCGCCGTGCTGGGCCTCCCGCTCGGCAGCGTCGCGATGACGGCGGCGCGGGTCGAGATGACCAACCTGATCGGCAACGACGTGACGGCATGGCACGACCTGCTCGCCGAACCCGGCGCCCATCTCCACCTCTACGGCAAGCACGACGCCCGCCCCGGCCGCAAGATGGGCCATGTGACCAGGGTAGAACGCTAAGGCCACGACGCCACAAGCGTCACCCCGGCGAAAGCCGGGGTCTCCCGGTTATAGCCGGTGCAGGAGCCGCCAGAGACCCCAGCCTTCGCTGGGGTGACGCTGGTGACTGGAAGGGCGAGGGTCTTACCCCTCCACCCCCAGCTGCCACAGCACGAACGCCATCTCCTCGGCGGCCTCCTTCAAACTCTCCCACCGCCCCGACTTGCCGCCATGGCCCGCGCCCATATTGGTCTTGAGCAGCAGCATATTGTCGTCGGTCTTGGTGGCGCGCAGCCGCGCCGCCCACTTCGCCGGCTCCCAATAGGTCACGCGCGGATCGTTCAGCCCGCCCGAAATGAACACCGGCGGATAGGGTTGCGCGGTCACATTGTCATAGGGCGAATAGGACGCGATCAGTTCGAACGCCGCCTTGTCCTCGATCGGGTTGCCCCATTCGGGCCATTCGCCGGGCGTCAGCGGCAGGCTGTCGTCGAGCATGGTGTTCAGCACGTCGACGAACGGGACGCTCGCCACCACCGCACCCCATAGCTCGGGGTCGGAGTTCATCACCGCCCCCATCAGCTCGCCACCGGCCGACCCGCCGGCGATCGCGATCTTGCCTTTATCGGTAAAGCCCAACTCGATCAGCCCCTTCGCCACATCGACGAAGTCGTTGAAGGTATTGGTCCGCTTCTCCAGCTTGCCGTCCAGATACCATTGCTGGCCCAGATCGTCACCGCCGCGGATATGGGCGATGGCGAACGCCATGCCGCGGTCGAGGAACGACATGCGGCTGGTCGAAAAGCCCGGCGGGATCGCATAGCCGTACGCGCCATAGCTGTAGAGATAGAGCTTGCCCGTCCCGTCGCGCGGAAAGTCCTTGGGGTACACCACCGAGCACGGGATCGCGGTGCCGTCGCGCGCGGTGATCTCCAGCCGCTCGGTCGCATATTTCGCCGGATCATAGCCCGACGGGATCGTCTGCACCTTGCGCACGGTCAGCTCGCCGCTCGCCACGTCATAGTCATAGACGGTACCGGGCGTGACCATCGACTCGTACCCGAGCCGCAGCGTGTCGACGTCATATTCGGGATTGTCGCCCAGCCCGACGACGAAGCTCGCCTCCGGAAACGCGATCGGTCGCGCCGGCCCGTCCGCATAGTCATGCAGCCGGATCTGATCGAGTCCGTCCAGCCGCCCCTCGACCACGAACAGCTTCGCGAAGGTCGTGACGCCGGTCATGTAGAAATGCGGATCGGCCGCGATCAGCTCCTGCCAGTCGCCCGGCGTCTCCAGCTTCGCCGTCGCCAGCCGGAAATTCGGATGGGTGTCGTTGGTGTGGAGGTACAGCGTGCCGTCATGCTCCTCCACGTCATATTCGACCCCTTCCGCGCGCGCCTTGACCAGCAGCGGTTCGGCGGTGGGATCGTCGGCCGGGATCAGCCGCACCTCGCTGGTGACGTGATCGCCCGCCGAAATGACGAGGAACCGCCGCGACTGGGTCTCGCCGACCGACACCCGCCAGCCCTCGTCCGCCTCGTGGTACAGCTCGACATCCTGCTCGATCGGGGTGCCGATCCGGTGCAGCCGCGCATTGTCCGTGCGCCACTGCTCGTTGGCGAGGCCGTAGAGGAAGCCGCTCGAATCCGCCGTCCACACCAGTTCGGACAGCGTGCCCGGAATGACGTCGGGGAGCAGTTCGCCGGTCGTCAGGTCCTTGACCCGCGCCTCGAACCGCTCGCCGCCATCGTCATCGATCGCATAGGCGAGCAGCCGCCCGTTGGGGCTGACCGACAGCGCGCCCAGCCGGAAATATTCCTTACCCTTGGCCAGCGCCGGTTCGTCGAGGATCAGCTCGTCCGCGCCGCCCGCGACGGGCCTACGCCACCAGCGGCGATATTCCCCGCCGGTCTCGAAATCGGACCAGTACCACCAGTCGCCGTCGCGCTGCGGCACGGTGGCGTCGTCTTCCTTGATCCGCCCGCGCATCTCGGTGAACAGCGTATCGATCAAAGGAGCATGCGGCGCCATCACCGCGTCGAAATAGGCGTTCTCGGCCTTCAGATAATCGAGGATCGTTTCGTCCTCGACCTTCGGATAATTCGGGTCGCGCAGCCAGGCCCACGGATCGGACACGGTGATACCGTGGCGTTCATAGCTGTGGGGGCGTTGTTCGGCGATCGGCGGAATGGGCTTCGTCATGACCGCCCATGTGGGACGGACGCCGGCGGAAGTCGAGCGAGCTTGTGCTTTTGCCGGGCCGTTCCGGCTGATACGAGCGGGCTATGACCGAATATTCCGACCGCCTGTCCGCCCTGCGCGCCCACCTCGCCACGCTCGACCTCACCGGTTTCGTCGTGCCGCTGACCGACGAATATATGAGCGAATATGTCGGCGACTATGCGCAGCGCCTCGCATGGCTGACGGGGTTCAGGGGATCGGCGGGCAGCGCCGTCGTCCTGCGCGATATTGCCGCGATGTTCACCGACGGCCGCTATACGTTGCAGGTGCGCGAACAGGTCGATGCCGCCGACTGGCAGTTCGTGCAGGTTCCCGCGACGTCGATGGCCGACTGGCTGCGGAGCAACGCCAGGCAAGGCGACCGGATCGGCTTCGATCCCTGGCTGGCAACGGTCGACTGGGTCGCCGCCACGCAGCGCGCACTCGCCGATGTCGGCGCGGTGCTGGTGCCGGTCGCCGCCAATCCGATCGACGCGCTGTGGACCGACCGCCCCGCCCCCTCGCCCGCGCCGATGACGGTGCAGGACGATACGCTGACCGGCCGCACCTCAGCCGACAAGCGGGCGGCGATCGGCGAATGGCTGGCCGAGCGCCGCGCCGATGCGGTCGTGCTGACCGCGCTCGATTCGATCGCATGGACCTTCAACGTGCGGGGCAGCGACGTCGCCCACACGCCCGTCGCGCTCAGCTATGCGATCGTCCATGCCGACGGCACCGCCGAGCTGTTCGCCGAACCGGGCAAGGTCGGCGAAGACGTCGCCCGCCATCTCGGCAACGCGGTCACCGTCCGCCCGATGACCGACTTCGCTGCGACGCTTGGCCGTTTCGCCGGCAAGCGCGTCGCCGCCGATCCCGACCGCGCCGTCGCCGCGATCCACGAAGCCCTCCGCCGTGGCGGCGCGACCGTCGTCGCCGAACGCGACCCGACCGTGCTGGCCAAGGCGATCAAGAACCCGGTCGAGATCGCCGGCCATCGCAGTGCGCAGGCCCGCGACGGCGCGGCGATGGTCCGCTTCCTGAAATGGTTCGAGGAGACTGCCCCGGCGGGCACGCTGACCGAATTGTCGGCATCCGACCGGCTGGAGGCGATCCGCGGCGAAACCGGATGCTTGCGCGACCTCTCCTTCGACACGATCAGCGCGACCGGCGCCCATGCTGCCAGCCCGCATTACAAGGCCACGGTCGAGAGCAACGCACCGATCCTGCCCGGCCAGCTCTACCTGATCGACTCGGGCGGCCAATATGCCGACGGCACCACCGACATCACCCGCGTCATGCCGGTGGGCAAGGTGTCGGACGAGATGCGTGACCGCTTCACCCGCGTGCTGAAGGGCCATATCGCGATCGACACCGCGATCTTTCCCGACGGTACGCTTGGCGGCCATATCGACGGGTTCGCGCGGCGGCCGTTGTGGGAAGTCGGGCTGGACTATGCCCATGGCACCGGCCACGGCATCGGTGCGTTCCTGTCCGTTCACGAAGGGCCGCAGCGGATCGGCGCGCCCAACTATCCCGGCGGCGGCCCGCTGGAACCGCTGCGCGCGGGCATGATGCTGTCCAACGAACCCGGCTATTACAAGGCGGGCGAGTACGGCATCCGCATCGAGAACCTGCTGCTGGTGGTCGAACGCGACATTCCCGGCGGCGACCTGCCGATGCTGGGGTTCGAAACGCTGACCTTCGTGCCGATCGAACGGTCGCTGATCGTCCCGGCACTGTTGACCGATGCCGAACGGACCTGGGTCGATGCCTATCATGCGCGGGTCGAGGCGCTGTTGACCCCACTGCTCGATGGCGAAACTGCGGCATGGGTCGCGGCGAAATGCGCTCCGCTTAGCTGAAATCGAGGCGGGTCGCGTCACCCGACCCGTCTCTGCAGATGACTATGCAATCGATTGTTGCATTTTGCGTCACGACGGGCGACAAGCGTTGGGTCGGCGTCAGACCGGCGTGCAAGGAGCAGGACCGACCATGGCGCCCCCGATGAAACCGCATTTGTCGCTGCCCCGCATCCTCGAGATGAACCTCGGGTTCCTCGGCCTGCAGTTCAGCTTCGGGCTGCAACAGGGGAACATGGCGCCGATCTACAGCTATCTGGGAGCTGACGAATCGCAGCTGCCCTTGCTGCAACTTGCCGGACCGCTGACCGGGCTGCTCGTGCAACCGCTGATCGGCGCGCTCAGCGACCGCACCGACAGCCGCTGGGGACGGCGCACGCCCTATTTCGTGATGGGCGCGGTGCTGTGCTGCTTCGGCCTGTTCTTCATGCCGCTGTCGAGTTCGATCCTGATGGCGGTGTCGCTGCTGTGGATCCTCGACGCCGGCAACAACATTACGATGGAGCCGTATCGCGCCTATGTCAGCGACCGGCTGAACGAGGATCAGCATCAGATCGGCTTCCTGACGCAGAGCGCCTTTACCGGCCTCGCACAGATGTTGGCGTTCCTCACCCCGTCGCTGCTGGTGTGGGCCGGCATGAATCAGGACTGGGTCGACACGCACAACATCCCCTATACCGCGCGCGTCGCGTTCATGGTCGGGGCGGTGCTGTCGATCTCGACGATCCTGTGGTCGATCCTGCGCGTACCCGAACTGCCGCTGACCCCGGCCGAAAAGACCGCGATCGCCGCCAAACCCACATCGTTCGGCGCGACGCTAGCCGAAATCGGCAGCGCGATCCGCGACATGCCGCTGGCGATGCGCAAGCTGGCGCTGATGAGCCTGTTCCAATGGTATGCGATGATGGCCTATTGGAACTATGTCATCTACACGATCGGCCGCTCGGTCTACGACACCGCCGATCCGACCTCGTCCGGCTTCCACTCCGCGGTGCTGACCAATGGCGAAATGGCGGCCTTCTACAACGGCGTCGCCTTCCTCGCCGCATTCGCCATGGTTCCGATCGCCCGGCGGATCGGTGCCGCGCCGCTCCATGCGCTCAGCCTGATCGCGGCCGGCATCGGCATGGTCTGCCTGCCGCATGTCACGTCGAAGGCGCTGCTGTTCCTGCCCGCGGTCGGCATCGGCCTCGGCTGGGCCAGCATCATGGGCAATCCGTACATCATCCTCGCCGGATCGATCCCACCGGAGCGGACCGGCGTCTATATGGGCATTTTCAACATGATGATCGTCATCCCGATGCTGATCTTTTCGGCGACGATGTGGCTGTTCTACCAACCGCTGCTTGGCGGCGATCCGCGGAACGTGCTGACCCTGTGCGGCGTGCTGATGTTCTGCGCCGCCGCCGCCGTGTGGAGCGTGCGTGAGCGCAACGCCGATGGCCTGCCGGTCGGAGCGATCCGTTGAGCGCAGCCCCTGCCCCTGCCGCCCTTGCGCATTGGTCGGCCGAGCATGTGTCGCGGATCGCCCCGAACGGGCCGGACCGCCTGCCCGTCCTGACGTCCGCCGACATCGTACCGATCGACCCCGCGCATGACTTCTGGGACATGTGGCAGATCGCCCGTGCAGACGGATCGACGGTGTTCGTCGACGGGCGCAGCTACTGGTTCTTCCTCGGCACGCCGCGCTTCGACGATCCGGAGGCACGCCATGATGCCGCGCGCATCTACCTGACCAGCCATGGCGCGGACGGATGGCGGCTGCACGGCGCGACCTTCCCGGATGGGTTTACGCCGGGCAGCCGCGAATGGTCGGGATCGGCGGTACTGGCCGACGATGGCGAGACGCTGACGATGTACTTCACCGCCGCCGGCCGGCGGGACGGCCCGCACAGCTTCGAACAAAGACTGTTCGAGACGGTCGGGCGCTTCATCCTCGATGGCGATGACGCGCGGACCGAGGACTGGTCGCAACCGGTCGAAAGCGTCGCGGCGGACGGCCGTTGCTACCGTGTTGCGAACGAGGTCGAGGCTCCGGCGACGGGCATCAAGGGCTTTCGCGATCCGGGCTTCTTCCACGATCCGGCGACGGGCCGGGACCATCTGTTGTTCGTCGGTTCGGCGGCATGGACGGACAAGCAGTTGGACGGGCTGATCGGCATCGCCAGCCGCGAACGCGCCGACGCTCCGTGGCAGCTGGCGACGCCGTTGGTCGACGCGATCGGCGTCAACAGCGAGCTGGAGCGCCCGCACATCATCCTGCGGGACGGCCTCTATTACCTGTTCTGGTCGACCCAGGCGAAACGCTTCGCCCCCGCCCTGCCCGCCCCCACCGGGCTGTACGCGATGGTGGCGGACAGCATGGATGGGCCATGGCGGCCGGTGAACGGCAGCGGCCTCGTTGCCGGCAATCCGACAGCAGAACCGACCCAGGCCTATTGCTGGTGGGTCACCGGCGAAGGACAGGTCGCCGCGTTCGTCGACTATGCCGGGCTGAACGGGGCGGATGCCGGTGCCAACGTGGCGCTGCGTCGCGCCCGGTTCGGCGGGACCGCCGCCCCGTTCTTCCAGCTCGATTTTGCCGGCGACCGGGTGACGATCGCCGGCTCCGGCGCCCCTACAGGTTGAGCAGCGCGGGATCGCCGCCCTTCGCCATGATGTTGATCGAGGTGGAGCGTTCCGCGGCATAGCGCAGCAGCGCGTCGGGGCCGCCCGCCTTGGGACCGGTGCCCGACAGCCCTTCGCCGCCAAAGGGCTGGACGCCGACCACCGCGCCGATGATCGAGCGATTGACGTAGACATTGCCCGCCGGGACCAGCTCGGCGACTTCCTCGGCAAAGCGGTCGATCCGGCTGTGGATGCCGAGCGTCAGGCCATAGCCGCGCGCCGCCAGCTTGCCCGCGACCGTGGCAAGGTCGGCCGGGTCGTAGCGATAGACGTGCAACACCGGCCCGAATACCTCGCGCTCGAGGAAGTCGGGGCTGGGCACTTCGGCGATGACCGGCGCGAAGTACGTGCCGCGCGCGTCATGGCCGCGGGCATCGGCGCGGAACAGGATCGTAGCCTCGCGCTCCAGCCGTTCGACATGGGCGTTCAGCGCGTCGCGGGCCTCGCCGTCGATCACCGGACCGATGTCGGTCGCCGGATCGGCGGGATTGCCGATGACCATGCACCCCGCCGCGCCGACCAGAGTCTCGATCGTCGCGTCGGCGGTTTCCTTGGGCAGGTATAGCAGGCGCAGCGCCGAGCAACGCTGCCCTGCCGACCCGAAAGCCGACAGCAGCACGTCGTCGACCACCTGTTCGCGCAGCGCGCTGGTGTCGACGAACAGCCCGTTCAGCCCGCCGGTTTCGGCGATGAACGGGAGGATCGGCCCGTTGCGGTTGGCGAGGCTGCGGTTGATCGCCCAGGCGGTGTCGGTGCCGCCGGTAAAGGCGACGCCGGCGATGGCGGGATGCGCCACCAGCGCAGCGCCGACCTCCGCACCGTCGCCCGGCAGCAGCGCCAGCAGGTCGGGATCAAGGCCGGCGGCGTGGAACAGACGGACCGCTTCGGCCGCGACTAGCGGCGTCTGTTCGGCGGGCTTGGCGAGGACGGCGTTGCCCGCCGCCAGCGCGGCGGCGACCTGTCCGGTGAAGATCGCCAGAGGGAAATTCCACGGGGATATGCAGACGAACACGCCGCGGCCGTGGAGTTCGATCTGGTTCACTTCCCCCACCGGGCCGGGCAGCACCGTGGGTCCGGCGAAGCGGGTTTCGGCCAGGATAGCGTAATAGCGGCAGAAATCGACCGCCTCGCGCACCTCGGCCACCGCGTCGTTCAGCGTCTTGCCCGCTTCGGCGGAGAGGATCGCGATGAAGCGGTCCATCTGCGCATCGAGGGCGTCGGCCATGGCGCGGAGGGTTTTCCCCCGGGAAACTCCTCCGGCCGCATTCCAGCGCGGCTGGGCGGCGCGGGCAAGGGTTGCGGCGCGGTCGATCTCGGCGGGGGTGGCGGCGGTGACGGAGCCGATGGTGCGGCTGTGATCGACCGGGCTGAGCATCGGCGTGGCCCCCGCGCCGGGCAGGGTCTGACCGCCGACGATCGGACCGGCGTGGATGGTAGCGAAGCTGTCACGGACCGAGGCTGCCCGGGCGCGGACCGACGCGATCGAATAGTCGCGGCCCAGCGGGTTGGCGCGGCCGGGATAGATGTCGGATGGCGACGGCAGGCGCGGATGTTGGCGCGGGGTCGCCGCGACCGCCGCCACCGGATCGGCGACGAGAGTCGCCGCGGGCACTTCCTCGTCCAGCAGCGCGTTGACGAAGCTGCTGTTCGCACCGTTCTCCAGCAGGCGGCGGACGAGATAGGGGAGCAGTTCCTCATGCCCGCCGACCGGAGCATAAGCACGCAGGATCAGGGCGTTGTCGCCGATAGTTGCCGCCGCCTGCCGGTACAGCCCCTCGCCCATGCCGTGCAGCCGCTGATGTTCGATCCGCACCCCGGCGCGGTCGGCCATGTGGCGCACCGCCATCAGGCTGTGCGCATTATGCGTCGCGAACTGGGGATAAAGCGCCGGTGCCGCGGCGATCAATTTGTGCGCGCACACCAGATAGCTGAGGTCGGTCGCGGCCTTCGAGGTGAATACCGGATAGCCCGGATGGCCCGCGATCTGGGCGCGCTTGACCTCGCTGTCCCAATAGGCGCCCTTGACCAAGCGGACCATGATCCGCCGCCCGGTATCGCGCGACAGCCGCTCCAGCCCGTCGATCACGCCGCGCGCGCGCTTGCCATAGGCCTGCACCACGACGCCGAGACCGGTCCAGTCGCCCAGTTCGCTCTCGCGCGCCAACCGGTCGACCAGCTTCAGCGACAGGGCAAGGCGATCCGCCTCCTCGGCGTCGATCGCGAGGTTCAGATTATGGCGCGCACCGATCAGCGCGAGCCGCTTCATGCGCGGGTAGAGGTCGGCGAACACATCCGCCTCGCGCACCGCCTCATAGCGCGGGCACAGGGCCGAGAGCTTGACCGAGGCGCCATGCCCTTCCTCTGGCGTGCTGCCCGGCGCCCGGGCGCGGCCGACCGCTTCGATCGCGGCGGCATAGATATGTTCGTAGCGATCCGCATCGGCTGGCGTACGCGCGCCTTCGCCCAGCATGTCGAACGAGCAGAGATAGCCTTCCTTGGCGGCACGCTTCAGCGCGGCTTCGATGGTCGATCCCAGCACGAACTGGTCGCCCATGATGCCTACGGCAGCGGCCAGCGCGCGGCGGATGACCGGTTCGCCCAGCCGCCCGGCCAGCCGACGGATCGTCTCCCCGATGCCCGCCGGGCCTTCGTCGCCGACCAGCTTGCCGGTCAGCGTCAGGCCGATGGTGGAGGCGTTGACGAACAGGCTGGACGATTGCCCCAGATGTGCCGCCCAGTCGGCAGTGCCGACCTTTTCGGCGATCAGCCGGTCGCGGGTCGCGGCATCGGGGGTGCGCAGCAGCGCCTCGGCCAGACACATCAGCGCCAGCCCTTCCTGCGTACCCAGCGAGAATTGCTGGAGAAAGCCTTCGACGACGCCCGGCTTGGCGGATGCGGCCCGGGTGCGCTCGACCAGCTTCGCGGCGTTGGCGACGATGTCGGCGCGATCGGACTGGGTCAGCGGCACCTGCGCAAGCAGCTGCGGCAGCAGGACGCTTTCGTCGATGAACTTGTCGGCGTCCAGTGCGTCCCAATCGATCGCGGGCATTCGTCTCTCCATATGTCGGTTCGTCGGTATATCGCGGTTGGAGCCGAAGGTGCTTCGTATGTTGGGTTGATCGGTCGATGTATCGTTAACAATATGGACAATATCGGGTATATTATTCACCAGACCGTCACCCCGGGCTTGACCCGGGGTCCCGCTTCTTCTGCTGGCGTGGTCAAGAAGCGGGACCCCGGATCAAGTCCGGGGTGACGTTGAGAGTGGGCGGGGATGGATCGCGCCAACGGAGGACAGGATGGACCAGACCGACCGCAAATTGCTGCGCGTGCTGCAGGCCGATGGCCGGATCACCAATCAGGCGCTGGCGGCGCAGTGCGGCATCTCGCCCGCCGCCTGTTTCGAGCGCGTCCGGCGGTTGCGTGAGAGCGGGGTGATCCGGGGCTATGCCGCGCTACTGGACCCGGCCAAGCTCGACCGGTCGCTGCTCGTGTTCATCGAAGTGCTGCTGGACCGCACCACCGACGATGTCTTCACCGCCTTTGCCAACCATGTCCGCGATCTGCCGGAAGTGTTGGAATGTCATATGGTTGCGGGCGGCTTCGACTATCTTTTGAAGGTTCGCATGGCCGATATGGATGCCTATCGCGCGTTCCTCGGCCGGACGCTGACCACCGTGCCCGGCGTGCGCGAGACGCGGACCTATGCGGTGCTGGAGGAGGTCAAGGCGACGACCGCCCTGCCCCTGTAACGCCCGATCAATCCTGTTCGATCACCAGATAGACCATCGACTGGGTCAGCAGCACATAGGCGATCTCGCCAAAGGTGACCGGACCGGCGATCCCGCCCGGCTTCTGCCCTTCCAGTTCGGCATACAGGTAATTCAGGATGCAGTTGCAGCTGAACGCCACTTCGCCGCGCGGATTGCCCAGCTGCTCCGCGAACTGGCGCGCATAATTCTCGATCGGCCGAGCGAAGCGATATTCGATATCGGGATAGACGGGTGCAAAGAAGGTAACCTTGCCCGACACGTCGTCGATCGCCGCGGTCGCGACGTTGATCATCGCGCCGTTATAGTCGGCGACCAGTGGCAGGCGCGTGTCGATGCTGCCCGCCGCGATGTGGTCGACCAGCCGGGTCGGCACGCCGTCCACCATCGTCCATTCGACGGTGAAGCCGGTGTCGTCGCCAAAGGTCAGTACCGGGCCGTCCATGTCGGGCACGAACAGGTTGACGATGTCGGCACGGGCAAAGGCATGATCGGGCAGCGCGACGTGCAGCACGACCGCCGCTTCGTCGGACGACCGGCCGCTGCGGCCGTCGAACACCTTCGGCCGATCGGTCGCGGCAGCTTCGCCGACGACGCCGGTGACCCAGCCGACCACCGGCCGGCGGAACATGCCGGGCCATTCGAGGCCCTTCAACGCGAAGTCGCGATGGACGTCGCTCTGCCCGGGGATCAGCAGGATGGTATAGCCGTTGTCGGGACCGAGCGCCGCCATGTCGGGCAGCGCCGCGCGATCGAGCATGCCGACCCACGCGACCGAGGCGATCGTCGGCATCCGCTGGACGAAGATGCGGTCGGGATCGTGCGCCCCGCCTGCTTCGGCGGTCATGAAATAGGGGCTGGTGCCGCCGATCCAGTCGCCACGCGGCAAGGCGGCGAGCAGCCGTTCCGCACCCGCGAGGATCAGCGTTTCACCGGCGGACAGCATCGCGGCGACGTCCGCTACGCTGTAGAGCGACCGGTCGGGGTGGTACGGGTTCGGACCGGTCATTGGGGCTTCCCCTGAAAGATCGTGGCGAAGTCTTCACGGGCGAAGCGAAGATTGTCGTTGAAGAACCGCCGCAGTTCCTCGATCAGCGCCGGCCGATCGGCGGCGTCGCGCGCATAGGCATGCGTCAGGCGGATCATCAGGATGCGCAGCGCCAGGCATTTATAGGCCGGCCGGATCGCACCCGACAGCACCCCATCCCAACGCGGGTCGCCAGCGGGCGGAATTTCATTTGCACCAGTCATGCGGTTCGGACCTCTCCCGGCATCCCCATGCCACCGATCCGTTTAATATTCGGTATCCGATCAACTCCGTGTGCGCCCGATGGCGTTCTGGGATCGCTTCGTCGCTGCGACGCGTTTCGCCCATTGCACGGGCATGCAGGCATGATAGCCTTCATGGACACCCGCTGAACGGGAGACGACACGATGGTTGCCGTTGCCACTACCCGATATTCGGTTCTCGCCCTGTCCGATGGTGCGCCGCCGCCGGCGCTCGGCGAAGTGATCGACCGGTTGCGCGCGACCCTGCTGCCGCTGGGGCGCGACGCCGACCGCAACATGCTGGGCGCGCGAATCGACCGCTTCGTCAGCGAGGCCGACCGGCAGGTGATCCTGCTGGCGCATGGCGCCGGATGCCGGGCGGCGGCATGGTGGGCGCGGCTGTCGCCATCGCATTATGTGCAGCGGGTGGCCGGTGCGATCCTGCTCGATCCGGCGGTGGACGATGCCGGCACTCGTTTTGCCTCGCCCGCGACGCTGTTGCCGTTCCGGTCGATGACGCTCGACAGCACCGGCCGGATCGAAACGCTGGCCCGCGAATGGGGCAGCGAGGTCCTGTCCGGCGACAGCGCGGCGCGCGGCGGCGGGCTGTTGCGGTTGATCGAACGGATGAGCGGTGCGGTGGTCGCGCATGACGTGCGGACGGCGGAGAAGCTGGCCGGGTTGGGGTAGGTTCCTGCTTACTCCCTTCTGCTTCCATCCGCCCCCTTCCGTTTCAATCCATCCCCATCCGTTTGCTTCGAGCGCAGGTTCGAGCCTGTCGAGAACCGTAGTCGAGAAGGGGTTGCCCCAAGCCGCGGAGTTCTCGACGGACGCTTCTCGACTTCGCTCGAAGCTGCTCGAACCGAACGGTGAAAGTTGGGGAGGTTGATCCTACCCCCGCCGCCGCGGCATCAACGCATTGCGCATCGCAAAGCTCGAATTGATCCGCGTCACGCCCGGCAGGCGCGACAATATGTCAGTGTGCAGCGCCTCATAGGCCGCCGCCGATTCGACCGCCACGCGCAGCCAGTAATCGGACTGGCCGGTCATCAGCCAGCATTCCTGTATCTCGGCATGGCGACGCACCGCCGCTTCGAAGCGGGAGAGATATTCCTCGGTCTGGCGCTCCAGCGTCACCTGCACGATGACGGTCGCGCCATGATCCGCCGGATCCGCACGGGTGACGACGGTATAGCCGCGAATGACGCCGGCATCCTCCAGCAACCGCACGCGCCGCAGACAGGCGGACGGCGACAGCCCGACCTCCGCCGCCAGCGCATTGTTGGGTCGGCGGGCGTCGAGCCGCAACAGGTTGAGCAATTTACGATCGATCGCATCGAGGTTCATGCTTGTTGCGTCCGTGCCGCAGTTTGTTGCGTTCAGACGCTATTACGACAGAAGGTGCGACACAATCGCAAAACCTGCGATAGAATCCGCGCTACGCTACACGACGGAGAGATGAAAACCGATGGCATTGCTGACGATCGACCTGAACGCGCTGGTCGCCAACTACCGGACGATCGCGGCGCGCGTCGCCCCGGCGCGGGCGGCGGGCGTGGTGAAGGCCGATGGCTATGGGCTGGGCGCGGGGATCGTCGCCGATGCGCTGTACCGTGCGGGATGCCGCGATTTCTTCGTCGCGCTGACCGGGGAGGCGAGCGCGCTGCGCCCCACCCTGCCCGCCGATGCACGACTGTTCGTGCTGAACGGGATCGCGCCGGGCGAGGAAGCCGCGCTGATCGCCGCCGATGCCGTGCCGGTGCTGAACTGCCCGGCGGACATTGCCCGCTGGGCAGCGGCGGGGCGGATCAACGGGCGGCGGCTGCCGGCGGCGCTGCAGGTCGATAGCGGCATGTCGCGGCTGGGGCTGGCGCCGGACGAGGTCGCGGTACTCGCTGCCGAGCCGGCGATGCTCAACGCCATCGACGTCGTGCTGGTGATGAGCCATCTGGCCTGCGGCGACGAACCGGACGCCAAGGCGAACGAAGCGCAACGCGCACGGTTCGAGGAACTGGCGGTGATGCTGCCGGGTGCGGAGCGGTCGCTGGCCAATTCCGGCGGCTCGTTTCTGGGCGGCGGGTATCATGGCGATCTCGTCCGGCCGGGCATCGCACTCTACGGCGGGGCGCCGCAGGACGCGCGGCCCAATCCGATGCGGCCGGTCGTTGCGCTGGAAGCGCGGATCGTGCAGTGGCGCGACGTGCCGGCGGGGACCGGCGTCGGTTATGGCCTGACCTCGGTCGCGCCCCAAGACCGGCGGATCGCCACCCTGTCCTATGGCTATGCCGATGGCTGGCCGCGGATGCTGAGCAATCGCGGCGCGGCCTATGTCGCGGGGGTGCGCGCGCCGATCGCGGGGCGGGTGTCGATGGACAGCATCTGCATCGACGTGACCGATGTCCCGCTCGACCTGCTGGTCGCGACGCCGAATGCCGAACTGATCGGCCCGCATCAGAGCATCGACCGGGTCGCGGCGGACGCCGGGACGATCGCCTATGAAATCCTGACCAGCCTGCGCCACCGCCATGCCCGGCGGATCGTGGCCCTCGCCGAACAAAAGGACGCAACATGCGGATCGTGATCTTGGGCGCGGGGGTGATCGGCGTCACCTCCGCATGGTATCTTGCCCAGGCGGGGCATGAGGTCGTGGTGATCGACCGGCAGGCTGGCCCGGCGCTGGAGACGAGTTTCGCCAATGCCGGGGAAATTTCGCCGGGCTATGCCTCGCCCTGGGCGGCGCCGGGCATTCCAGCGAAGGCGATGAAGTGGCTGTTCATGGAACATGCCCCGCTGATCCTGCGCCCGCAAATGGACCTCGCGATGCTGCGCTGGCTGGCCGCGATGCTCGGCAACTGCAACGCGCGCGATTATGCGGTGAACAAGGGGCGGATGGTGCGCCTTGCCGAATATAGCCGCGACAAGCTGATCGAGCTGCGCGGCGCGACCGGCATTTCCTATGACGAGCGGTCGAAGGGCACCCTGCAGCTCTTCCGCGAGGAAAAGCAGCTTGCCGGCATCGACAAGGACATCGCCGTCCTGAAGGCCGATGGCGTCGCCTATGAAGTGCTCGACCGCGACGGCTGCATCGCCGCCGAACCGGGGCTGGCGGGCAGCAATATTCCGCTCGCCGGGGGTCTGCGCCTGCCCGGCGACGAGACCGGCGACTGTTTCAAGTTCACCAACCGGCTGGCCGAAATGGCGGCGGCGGCGGGGGTCGAGTTCCGCATGGGCACGACGATCCGCCGGCTGGTGCGGCAGGGCGGCCGGATTACGGGAGTCGAAACCGATGGCGGCATGGTGACGGGCGACGCCTATCTGGTCGCGCTGGGCAGTTTCTCGCCGAAGCTGGTCCGGCCGCTGGGCCTGAAACTGCCGGTCTATCCGGTGAAGGGCTATTCGATCACCGTGCCGATCGTCGACGATGCCCGTGCGCCGGTGTCGACGTTGCTCGACGAAAGCTACAAGGTGGCGATCACCCGGCTGGGCGACCGCATCCGCGTCGGCGGCATGGCAGAGATTTCGGGCTTCAACAACGATCTGCCCGAAGCACGGCGCGCGACGCTGGAATATTCGCTGGGCAGCCTGTTCCCTGGCGCCGGCGATACGTCGCGGGCGAGTTACTGGAGCGGCCTGCGACCGATGACGCCCGACAGCACCCCGGTCGTGGGACCGACGAAGTTCGACAATCTGTTCCTGAATACGGGGCATGGCACGCTGGGCTGGACGATGGCCTGCGGATCTGGCGCGGTGATCGCCGACCTGATGTCGGGCAAGCGTGCGGCGATCGAGACGGCGGATCTGTCGATCGCACGATATTAGGACGAAGGCCCTACCCCAGCAGTGCCGCCAGCGCAGGCACGGTCAGCGGCTCCGCGCAGAGGAACCCCTGGTACAACTGACACCCCTCGGTCGCGAGCGCGTCGCGTTGTTCGACCGTCTCCACCCCTTCGGCGATGATCGTCAGGTCGAGCGAGCGGGCCATGTCGATAACGCCGCGCACCACCACCCGGTCGCGGTGCGACCCGACGATATCCTGCGTCAGCCGCCGGTCGAGCTTCAGATAGTCGAGCGGCAATGCCTTGAGATAGGCAAGGCTGGAATAGCCGGTTCCGAAATCGTCGATCGCCACGCGGCAGCCGGCGGCGCGCAGCGTGGCGAGCAGCCCGGCCGCCTCGCCCAGTTCGGCGATCAGCCCGCTTTCGGTGATCTCGACGGTCAGCCGGTCGCGCGGGAAACCGCTATCGGCGGCGGCGGCCAGCAAGGTCTCGGCAAAGTCGGGCTGCGCCACATCCTCCGCCGTGACATTGATCGACAGGCGCAGGCGCGACAGCGGCGCATCCCATCCCGCAGCGATCTGCATCGCGAGCCGCTGGACATGCGCCGACAGCGTGCCGGCGAGCCGCGCATGACCGGCCGCGGCGAACAGCAGTTCGGCGCCCAGTTCGCCGCGTTCGGGATGGTCCCAGCGGGCCAGCGCCTCCACTCCGACGATTCGCCCGGCAAGCAGGTCGACCTGCGGCTGGAAGCGGATCGCGATCTCGCCCCGGTCGATCGCGCGCAGCACTTCGCCGGCGAGGACTTCGGCGCTGTCCGCCGCCAGCGGCCCCTGCGGATCGTCGGACCGCGCACCGGGCAGTTCGCCCTCGACCCGGCGGATCAATTGTTCGCCGCTCTCGCCCGCCCCGACCACGCCGCACGCCTGACGCAACCCCAGCGACACCATCGCGCTGCCTGCGACGAACGGCCGGGCCATCGCCTGCCTGAGCGCCTCCTCCAGCCCCTCGTCATTGCCATGCGGCAACAGCACGCCGAATTCGGTGCCGCCCAGCCGTGCCAGCGCCGCGCGCGCTACGCCGGCATCGCGCACCGCCTGCTCCACGCGCCGTTCGACCGCGCGCAGCAGCGCGTCGCCGACCACCCGCCCCTGTTGCCGGTTGACCGGATCGATCCCGGCAATGGCCAGCACGCGGATGCCGGGACGTTCCCCGCCCTCGATCCGGCGGTCGAGCCAGCGCTGCGCCCCGGCATGGTCGCGCACCGACCCCAGCGCCTCGCGCACCACCGCACCGATGTCGCCGACCCGCGCCAGCGGCTCGATCAGCGCGTGCAGCCGGCCGCTATGCGCATCACGCGCGACATGCTGCACCACCCGCCCCAGCCCCGGAAGGTCGTGGGCGAAGGCGGTGGCGGGAAGATTGTCGGTCAGCCGCCGGATCGCCGCCAGCGCGATGCGCCGACCATCCGGCCCCAGTGCCCGCAACAACGCACGCGGGTCGCTCGATTCGGCAAAGCCGGTCGCCTCCGCCAACGCCGGGGTCAGTTGCAGCGACCCGCGTTCCGCATCATGCCGCCAGCCGAGCGGCGCGCCGGCCCCGGCGGTCGGATCGTGCCAACCGCCGCCCATGCGGACGACGTGACGCTCGGCCGAGCGTACCGCCTGCAACAGCACCTCCCCGCCGATCGGGCTGACCAGCATGTGCGTCGCGCCGGCATCGTGCAACGCGCCTAGCCGGTCGACATCGCCGCGCGACACCAGCACCAGCAACGCGTCGCCATGGCCGGCGATGCGGGCTAGTTCGGCGGTGGCGGCGATCCCGTCGTCTATCGCACCCCGCGCATCGACGATCGCGATCGCGGTACCGCTGGCGGCGACACGCTGCCGCAGGCCGTCGGAACGCCGCGCGGCGACCACGCGCCATCCGGCGCGCGACAGGATCGCCGCGAGTTCGTCACGCTGTCGAAACGACAGCACGAACAGCGCGCGCTGCTGCGCCGCATCGTGGCCGGTCCATGCGGTCAAATCCCACCCATGGGCGCGGACTGTATGGAGACATTGGGGCGGCGGCAATGGACACCTTGTATGGTCCGTTCCGGCACCTTAGCTTGGCCGACAATGTCCTGCGCCCCCTCCCTGATCGACGCGCATGGCCGCACCATCCGCTATCTGCGCATATCGGTGACCGATCGGTGCGATCTGCGCTGCCGCTATTGCATGGCGGAGGCGATGACGTTCCTGCCCCGTTCGAAAGTGCTGAGCCTCGAGGAGATCGCGTTGATCGCCGAACGGTTCGTCGCGCGCGGCATCGACAAGATCCGGCTGTCGGGCGGCGAGCCGCTCGTCCGGCGCGGCGTGACCGAACTCTGCCAGCGGCTCGGCCGGATGGTCGGGGGCGGTCTGTCCGAACTGACCATGACGACCAACGCCACGCGGTTGCGCGATCATGCACCGGCGCTGGCAAATGCCGGTATCCAGCGGATCAACGTCAGCCTCGACAGCCTCGACCCCGACGTGTTTCGCTACGTCACCCGGCACGGCGATGTCGCGCAGGTGCTGGACGGTATAGCAGCCGCACGCGACGCGGGCATCGCGATCAAGATTAACATGGTGGTCCTGAAAGGGCTGAACGAGGACCATGTCGGCGACATGCTGGAGTGGTGCGGGCGCGAGGGGCATGACCTGTCGCTGATCGAAACCATGCCGCTGGGCGCGATCGACGAGGATCGCACCGACCGCTTCGTGCCCCTGAACCGCGTGTTCGACACGCTGTCCGAACGCTTCACTTTGACTCGCGACAGCCACCAGACCGGCGGCCCGGCACGCTATTGGCGGGTGGGCGAACATGGCAACCGGCTGGGCCTGATCTCACCGCTCACCGCCAATTTCTGCGCCGGGTGCAACCGGGTGCGGCTGACGACCGAGGGCAAGCTATATCTGTGCCTCGGACATGACGACCATGTCGACCTGAAGGATGCGCTGCGCGAGGGCGGGATTGCGGCGGTCGATGCCGCGCTCGACGCTGCACTGCCGCGCAAGCCCGCCGCGCACGACTTCCGCATCGAAACCGGGGCGGCGCCCGCCGTCGCCCGCCATATGAGTGTTACCGGCGGATGACGACGCGCCTTGCCTTGCTGGCCTCCCCCACGCCGCAGGCGCGCGCTGCCGAAGAAACGCTGCGCGCGCGCTACGACTGGGCGGGGGTCGAGGATGCCGACCTGATCGTGGCGCTGGGCGGCGACGGGTTCCTGTTGCAGGTGCTGCACATGCTGCTGGAACGGCGCAATACCGTACCGGTGTTCGGCATGAACCTCGGCACCGTCGGGTTTCTGATGAACGAGTGGCGCATGGACGAGCTGGACCGGCGGCTGGGCCGGGCCAAACCGTTCCGCGTGTCGCCGCTGACCATGACCGCCACGACGATGGACGGCGAGGTTCGCGTGCTGCCGGCGATCAACGAGGTCTCGCTGCTGCGCGAGACGCGCCAGACCGCCAAGCTGGAAGTGTCGCTCAACGACCGGGTGGTGATGCCCGAACTGGTGTGCGACGGTATCCTCGCCGCGACGCCTGCCGGATCGACCGCGTACAATTTGTCGGCGAACGGCCCGATCCTGCCGATGGGGTCGGGGATGCTGGCGCTGACGCCAATCAGCCCGTTCCGCCCGCGGCGCTGGCGCGGCGCGATCCTGCCGGACAAGGCGCGCATCACGCTGCGCGTGCTGGAGCCGGACAAGCGCCCGGTATCGGCCGTCGCCGACCAGCGCGAAGTACGCGACGTGGCACAGGTCGATGTCGCGGTCGACCGGGTGCGCGACCTTACGCTGCTGTTCGACCCCGAACACGCGCTCGACGACCGCATCACCATGGAGCAGTTCGCGGGCTGACGCGAAAAAGTGAAATTAGGCGTTGCAAAGCCCGAATCCGCTGGTAAAGACGCGGCCTCGCAGGTGTTCCCTGATAGCTCAGCGGTAGAGCTCTCGACTGTTAATCGAGCGGCCGTAGGTTCGAATCCTACTCAGGGAGCCAGCGACCCCCCCGGAAAACCTAGACTTTCTCCGGCGGGGCCGAACGGATAGTTTCGGCGTTTTGACAAGTCTTTTGACAGACGTTTTGACATTCGCGATCTGTGCCGGCGCTCAGGCGGCTGGTGTTGACGGGCCGCGAATCGGGCGCGTCGAGTGCTGAACAGATACGCCGGCGGGTCCAAGGTGATGTCGGCAACTGAATGGTACAGCCGCCGCCGTCAGAGCGTCGCAGGGCATCGTCCCGCGCCTTGAAGAACAGAGGCCCGGCGAACAGCATCGTCATCGCCGTCGCACCGAGAAATGGTCCGCGCGCCACTCGTCACTCCAATGCGTTGTTCGCCCGGCGCGACCGTTCCGGCGTCAGGATGACGAAGAAGGCGCCAACGCCACAGCGTGCGAGCGCGACCGCATCGGCATAGCGAACCAGCGGCGCATTGAACTGCGCCAGGGCAGCAAACCGATGCTATATCCCCAATAGATGCGCCGGATATCCTCCTGCGTCTCGTGGCACATGGCCGCCCGCTTCGCCTGCCGGCACCAGCCTATCGCGAACCGCCGGCTGGGCCGCCCCTTCGCCTGCCGCACATCGCCGTCGGCCGAGTGCTGCCTGTACGCAGTACGAACCGGGAACCGTTCAGCCGCCGCTAATCTCATATGGTGCACGTTTCATCGGTCCGTGCCACGGACCCGAACCGGCGGCCGTTCGTTGGAATGGCAGAAATATACGCCATCGGTCGGGAACCATGGCGGCATTGGAGAAACTGATGTTGCTGCACCCTATGTCCCGTGCCCGCCTTCGCGCGATCGGCACCGTTATGGTCGGGGCGCTCGCGCTTGCGGCCTGCGCTACGCCTACCCCCTATCAGCCCGCATCTGGCTCGGGCTTCTATCGCAACGGCTATAGCGACCAGCAGATCGAACCGAACCGCTATCAGGTCAGCTTCGCCGGCAACAGCCTGACATCGCGTGAGACGGTCGAGCGCTATCTGCTGTACCGCGCTGCGCAGCTGACGCTGGAGCGCGGCTACGACTATTTCATCATGGCCGACCGTGACACCAACTTGCGCAGCCGCACCTATTCGACGCCGGGCGTCGGGGGCGGCTTCGGTGGCTGGGGCGGCGGCTTCGGCTTTGGCGGCTGGGGTCCGGCATGGCGCTATCGCAGCCCGGCGTTCGGCTGGCGCACCTGGGACCCGTTCTGGGGCGATCCGTTCTTCGGCAACTCGATGGATATCCGCACGGTCGACAAGTACGAGGCGATGGCGGAGATCGTACTGGGCCGCGGTCCCAAGCCCGGCAACAATGTGCGCGCCTTCGATGCCCGCGCGGTGCTGCAGAGCCTCGGGCCGAGCGTGATGGAGCCGGAACCGCGCCGGTAAGCGGCGCTACGGTCTGAATGCGGAAAGGCCGCCGTTCCCCTCGGGGAGCGGCGGCCTTTTTTCACGGCGGAATGATCGAAGCCCGAGCCGTTCATCCTGAGTAGCCGCTGAGCCTGTCGAAGCGGCGTATCGAAGGACGTTGGCCAAGTGCTTCGATACGGGCCTTCGACAAGCTCAGTCCCTACTCAGCACGAACGGCAGGTCTTCCGCAATCTCCGTGTGCCGCCCTACGCGACCAGCGCCCCGTGGCAGTGCTTGTACTTGCGCCCCGAACCGCACGGGCACGGCGCGTTGCGGCTGACACGGCCTTCCCAGCTGGCCGGATCGTCGCCCAGATCCTCGTCAGGCTGCGGCGCAGCCATCTGCAGCATCGGCACTCGGGTGGTGATCAGGCCCGGCGTCCCTTCGCCACCCCAGCTGTCGTCCTCGCCGGTCAGCGGGTCGATATGCATCGTCAGGAAATCGGGCAGTTCCGGCAGTTCGGGCGGCGCCTGGAAATTGAAGTTGGCGTGCGCCATCGTGCGCGTCACATCCTCGCGAATGCTGCCGAGCATCCGTTCGAACAGCGCGAACGCCTCCTGCTTATATTCGTTGATCGGCGTCTTCTGGGCATAGGCGCGCAGGTGGATCACCGCCCGGAGCGCGTCGAGCATCGCCAGATGCTCCTTCCAGTGATGGTCGAGCGTCTGGAGCAGGATCGACTTTTCGATCTGGGTCCAGCTTTCGGCATCCAGTTCGGACGACTTGGCCTCGACCAGCGCATCGGCGTCGGTACGGATACGCTCTTCCAGCGTTTCGGCGTCGAGGCCGTCCTCGTTCGCGATCCATTCGGCCACCGGCGCATCGACGCCCAGCAGTTCCTGCGCCTGTTCGCGTAAGGCTTCGACATTCCACTGTTCGGGATAGCTGTCGGGCGGCACCGCGCCGCCGACGACGGTGTTGACGACGGCGTGGCGCATGTCGACCACCACGTCGCCGACCGCTTCGGCGTCCATGATGTCGGCGCGCTGTTCGTAGATGACCTTGCGCTGGTCGTTCATCACGTCGTCATATTCGACGACCTGCTTGCGCACGTCATAGTTGCGCGCCTCGACCTTCTTCTGCGCGGTTTCGATCGCGCGGGACAGCCACTTGCTGCCGATCGCCTCGCCATCCTCGATATTGTTGCGCATCATCTTCGCGAACAGCGTGTCCGGCCCGAAAATCCGCAGCAGATCGTCGTCGAGGCAGAGGTAGAAGCGCGACAGGCCCGGATCGCCCTGACGGCCCGAACGGCCGCGCAGCTGGTTGTCGATCCGGCGGCTTTCGTGACGTTCGGTGCCGAGCACGAACAAGCCGCCGGCATCGAGCACCTTCTGCTTTTCCTCGACGATCTCCGCGCGGATGCGCGCCGCGGCGGCGTCGTACTCGCTCGTTCCCTCGACCAGGTCGGGATGCTCGTCGAGCATCCGGAATTCGAGGTTGCCGCCTAGCTGAATGTCGGTGCCGCGACCGGCCATGTTGGTGGCGATGGTCACCGCGCCCAGCCGCCCCGCCTGCGCCACGATATGCGCTTCGGATTCATGGTAGCGGGCGTTCAGGACCTTGTGGTCGACGTTCTCCTGCGTGAGGAATTCGGACAGCAGTTCCGACTTTTCGATCGAGACCGTGCCGACCAGCACCGGCTGCCCCTGCGACGCATGTTCGCGGATCTTCTTCGCGATGGCGCGGAACTTGTCGTCCAGCGTTTTGTAGAATTCGTCTTCCTCGTCGACGCGGCGCACCGGCACGTTGGTCGGGATCGACACGACGTTCATCTTGTAGATGTCGAAGAATTCGGGCGCTTCGGTCGCGGCCGTGCCGGTCATGCCCGACAGCTTCGGGTACATGCGGAAATAATTCTGGAAGGTGATCGAGGCGAGCGTCTGGTTCTCCGGCTCGATCGTCACCCCTTCCTTGGCTTCGGCCGCCTGGTGCAGACCGTCCGACCAGCGGCGGCCGTCCATCATGCGGCCGGTGAATTCGTCGATGATGACGACCTTGCCGTCCTTCACGATGTAATCCGTGTCGCGCTTGAACATCACGTTCGCGCGCAAGGCTTGATTCACATGGTGCACGACCTGCGTGTTTTCGAAGTCGTAGAGGTTGGCGCCGACCAGCAGCCCGGCATCCTCCAGCATCCGTTCGACCTTTTCGGTGCCGTCCTCGGTCAGCACGATCGACTTCTGCTTCTCGTCCTTCTCGTAATCGTCCGGCGACAGGCGCTTCACGATTTCGTCGACCGAGCGGTACAGGTCCGACTTGTCGTCGGTCGGGCCGGAAATGATGAGCGGGGTACGCGCTTCGTCGATCAGGATCGAGTCGACCTCGTCGACGATCGCGAAGTTGAACGGCCGTTGCGTCATCGACGCGCGGTCGAACTTCATATTGTCGCGCAGATAGTCGAAGCCGAATTCGTTGTTGGTGCCGTAGGTGATGTCGGCGGCATAGGCTTCGCGGCGCTGGTGATCGGCGATGTTCGGCACGATCACGCCGGTGGTCAGGCCCAGGAAGCCGTACACCTGACCCATCTGCGCCGCGTCGCGCCGCGCCAGATAGTCGTTGACGGTGACGACATGGACACCGTCGCCGGGCAGCGCGTTGAGATAGCAGGCGAGCGTCGCGACCAGAGTCTTGCCCTCGCCGGTGCGCATTTCCGCGATCTCGCCCCGGTGCAGCACGATGCCGCCGACCATCTGCACGTCGAAATGGCGCATGCCGAGCACGCGGCGCGCGGCTTCGCGGACGGTGGCGAACGCTTCGGGCAGCAGCGAGTCGAGCTTTGCACCGCCCGCCAGCTGTTCGCGGAACTTCGGGGTCTGCGCCGCCAGTTCCGTGTCGGACATGGCGGTCAGCGTCGGTTCGAACGCGTTGATCTTGTCGACGATCGACCCGAGCGACTTGACGTAACGGTCGTTGGACGACCCGAACAGCGATTTGGCGAGGCCACCGAACATGGGCGAATTTCCTTAGGTGTACGAGAAGCGCGCCGCGATGCGTTCGCCGGCTGCGCTGGAATAAGGGATCGAAGGAGCGCGGGTGCGCGCTATTCGTGCGTGCGCAACGTGCGTGCGCGGACCGCGACATGGGGCGCGGGCGTCAGGAACAACGGCTGCGGATCGCGCAGCAACGGCTGGGTCGGGCGTGCGGTGGTGGCCGATCCGGCCTCGACCACGGCAACCGCGACCTGCCCGGCAACGGCGCGCGCCTCTGCCACCTGCCGCGCATTCGCGACTCCCACGCCGGGGAGCAGGCCGGTCAGGCCTGTCAGCAGCGCGGAGAGGAACAGCAGCAAACGCAAGCGATACGTCCAGACGGTTTGGTTTCGCGACGGGTTGCCCGGCCGCGGTCGCGCGAGACATAGGGAATGGCTGGCCCGGCGTCCAGACGCGGTTGATCTACTCGGTCGAGGATCGACCCGGCAATTTCCAGCGCATCTCCCGTTGCCAGACCCCAGCGATGGCCTTTCCATCCGCATCACGGGCCGGCTTGAACCGCAATCGCTCGACCAGCGCGCGACAGGTCGCCTGATCCAGCGCCACGCCGCCCGACTGGAGGATACGGCATCCTGCAACCTTACCCCGGCGATCGACATCGATCGCAAACTTCACGACACCTTCTTCGCCGTTCCGAAATGCCGCCGCCGGATAATCATCGTCGGTCAACCATGTGGCCGCACCGATCCTTTCGGGCGGCGTCTGCCCCCACGCCCGCCACCACAACAAAGCGTTGCAACCGCCGCGCCCATGCGTAGGAACCGTCGCATCTCCACCCCCTGCCCCGAACCCGGCGCAGGCTAGACCGGACCTTGCGCCCATGTCGACTGCCACCTCCCCGCTCGCCACGCCGTTCCCCGCGCTGCCGCCGATCGGGGGCGTCACCCTGCGCATCGCGCGGGCGCGGTACAAGAATTGGGACCGGTGCGACCTGACCTTCGTGACGCTGGCCGAGGGGACAGCGGTGGCGGGCGTGCTGACCAACAGCAAATGCCCCTCCCCCGAGGTCGAATGGTGCCGCCGCGCGCTGGTGCTGGGCCGGGCGCGGGCGCTGGTGGTCAATGCCGGCAACTCCAACGCCTTTACCGGCGATCGCGGCCGCGCCGCGGTAGAGGCGATCGCCGCGCGCACTGCACAGGCGATGGAATGCCAGCCGTCCGACGTCTTCGTTGCCTCGACCGGGGTGATCGGCGTACCGCTGCCGATCGACAAGGCCGAAGCGGGCCTCGACGCGGCGTTCGTCGCTGAACCCTGTGGCTGGGAAGCGGTCGCCGAGACGATCGGCACGACCGACACCTTCACCAAGGGCGCGTTCACGACCGCGAAGATCGGCGACCGGACGGTGAAGCTCTCCGGCGTCATCAAGGGGTCGGGCATGATCGCGCCGGACATGGCGACGATGCTGGGCTTCATCTTCACCGACGCGGCGGTCGATCCGGCGTTCCTGCAAAGCGCGCTGGAAGCGGCCAACCGCCAGACCTTTTCGTGCATCACCGTCGATGGCGATACCTCGACCAGCGATACCGTGCTCGCCTTTGCCACCGGGGCGGCGGGGAACGCGCCGATCGCGTCGTTCGAGGACGACGGCGCGGACGCTTTCGCGGCGGCGCTGCATGACCTGTGCCGGCAGCTCGCCCATCTGGTCGTGCGCGACGGCGAGGGCGCGACGAAGTTCATCGCCATCACCGTCGAAGGCGCGGAGAGCGACGGCAGCGCGCACCGCATCGCGATGAGCATCGCCAATTCGCCGCTGGTGAAGACCGCCATTGCGGGCGAGGATGCGAATTGGGGCCGCGTGGTGATGGCGGTCGGCAAGGCGGGCGAACCGGCCGAGCGCGACAAGCTGTCGATTCGCTTCGGCACGACGCAGGTAGCCGAAGGCGGGCTGGCGGTCGCGGGCTATGACGAAGCGCCCGTGGCGGCGCATCTGAAAGGCCAGGAGGTCGAGATCGGCGTCGACCTGCATCTGGGCGAGGGCCGCGCGACGGTGTGGACCTGCGACCTCACGCACGGCTATATTTCGATCAACGCCGATTATCGGAGTTGATGGTTCGCTACGGCTTCGGCGTCAGCGGACCGAGATCTTCGATCGAGAGCATTTCGTCGAGCAACACGAGGCTGGGGCTACCACCCATATGGCCGAAGCCTTCCAACGGTGGGCGATCCTGCGCCAAGGACCGTCGGCCAACAAAACGTACGCGGTACAGGCGCCCGGCATATATATCTGTCCGTCGCAGCGGATCGATAAATGGCTTTAGCGGCTCATCAATATTAAACCACGGCACGCCAGAACTTGACGTTATGTCGGCACGAGTCCGAGCGCCGTTGTGGAACTCAGACCCTTCGAAGGCACGAAGCCAGACACCCTCGAAAATCTGGGGCGGCCCCAATGGCACGCAATCTCGGTCCTTGCCAAGGACAAGCACCGTCGAGTTGCCGTGAACCTCGCGCCGGGTACAGTCGGCCCGGCGGATCGGCGGCAGCGCTGCCTGTTGCCAAAGCAGCGCCGCCAGCAGCATCAGCCCAGTTCACCCTCGAGCCACGCCTTCAGCTGGCTCTTCGGCCGCGCGCCGAGCAGGTCCGCGACCGGCTGGCCGTTCTTGAACAGCTTCAAGAGCGGGATCGACTGGACGCCCATCGACCCGGCGGTATCGGGATTGGCCATGATGTCGACCTTGGCGATCGTCACCTTGTCGCCCAGCTCGTCGGCGATTTCTTCGAGCGCGGGCGCGATCATCTTGCACGGACCGCACCAGTCCGCCCAGAAATCCACCAGCACCGGCTTGTCGGATTGCAGGACGTCGGCGGAAAAGCTGGCGTCGGTAACGGTCTTGGTCGGCATGATGATCTCCTTGTTACGCTGATATCTATGGTCTGGGGGTCGGCACCTCAAGCTTCGCGGGGCAAGCTTTGTTGCCCGGCCCCCAAGCCCGGCTTGTGCGCGTCGAGCAGCGCGCCGGGCAGGACGAACAGCTGCGGGCTGGCAGTGTAGAGCAGCGCCGCTTCTACCGCGTGATCGGGAAAGATGACGCGCAACGCCGCGGCATAGGCCGCCATCTGCCGTAGATGATAGACGGGAATGTCCGCGACCGTGTCAGGCACGCGGCGGCCAGTCTTGAAGTCGACCACGCGGACCGTACCGGTGCCGATGCACAGCCGGTCGACGGTGCCCGCCACGACCTGCGTACCGACCACGGCGGCGATCGGCGCCTCGGCCAGCGCGTCGGGGCCGAACAGGTCGGCAAAGGCCGGATCGTCGAGGATCGCCATCGCGTCGCGCGTCACCCGGCGGCGGAGCGCTGCATCCTCCACCCCCGCCGCACCGGCCAGCCAGCGCTCGGCGGCATCCGCGCGCTCGGCGCGTGGCAGTTCGGGGAGGCGTTCGAACAACTGGTGGAGCAGCCGCCCCCGCTCCGCCGCCGCGCGCATGGTCGCGGTCGGTGGCGGGTCGGACACCTCGTCCTCGCCCACTGCCGACGGGGCGAGCGGCCGCGGCGGACGCGCCTCCGCCGGGGCCGGAGCACGCAGCCATGCGGGCGTGGCGGCGGTGTCGGCGGTGTCGGCGGGCGCGGCGCGCTGCTTCTGCTTCGCCGCGACCGGAGCCTGCGGCGTCAGGCCGGTGAACACTTGGTCGCCATCCGCGGTATTCGCTACCCCCAGCGCATCGAAGGCGGCGGCGGCGGCGCTGTACCAGCTGAGTGCCGGCGGAACGCCCATGCATTTTGGCGATGGCGCGCCGGCAATCACCAGCCGTTCCTCGGTGCGGGTCGCCGCGACATAGAAGAGCCGCCAATGCTCTTCCAGCTCGCGGCGATCGCTCGCAGCGAAGGCGTCGTCGACCGGCGTGCCCGCTTCGCTGCCACGCGGGTGGAACAGCGGAAAGGCCGCGCCGTCATGGCCGTCGGGCGCCCAGTGGACGATGCCGCGCCTGCTGTTGGTCGGATCGATCGCCGCATCCGCCAGCAACACCAGCGGCGCCTGCAACCCCTTCGACCCATGCGCGGTCATCACCCGCACCGCGCCGCCCGACCCACCCGCGTCGCGCTTGATCTCCACCTCGCCCCGGTCGAACCATTCGACGAAGCGTTGCAGCGAGGACGTAGCGACGCTCTCGAACGACAGGGCGGCGTTCAGCAACTCGTCGATCGGGTCGCGCGCTTCCTCGCCCAGCCGCGCGATCAGCTTGCGCCGCCCGTCCATCTCGCCCGACAGCAGTTCTTCGAGAAAGCGGTAGGGCGTCGCGAAATCGGCGCGGCGCAGGATGCGCGACAGCGGCTCGACCACGTCGCTGCCCGTCCGGCGCAGATGCCGCCACAGGCTCCCGCTCTCGCGCAGTGCCCCTGCGAGCAGTTGCTCCTGCGTCCAGCCGATCAGTGGCGAAACAAGCAGGCAGGCAAGGCTCAGATCGTCCTCGGGCTGCAACGCGAAGCGGACTGCGGCGAGCAGGTCCTTCACCGCCAGCGGCGCATCGAGCCGCAGCCGGTCGACACCCGCGACCGGCACCCCCTCCGCATAGAGCCGCGCGACGATCAGCGAGGCGAGGTCGCCGCGCCGCTTGACCAGCACCATGATGTCGCCGGGCTGGAGCATCCGCCCCTTGGATTCCAGCGGCAGCGTCCCGATCCAGCCGGCAATTTCCCGCGCGATCTTGGCGGCGATGACCCGGGTGACATCGTCGACCCAGCCTTCCTCGGCATCGTCGGGCGCATCGACCACGGTCGGCGCCCACAATGTGACCGTGCCGGGACCGGGCACTTCGCTGGCATGGGTATCGGGCGTGTCGATGCCCATGCCGGGGTCGGGCAAGGCGGCGATGGCGGCATCGACGAATTCCAGCACCGGCCGCGTCGTGCGGAAGCTGTGGGTCAGCGACAGCGTGTCCAGTTCGCGTGCATCGCCGCGATAGTCGTCGGGCAACGCGGCGCGACGTTCGAAATCGACATGCGCCGCGCGGAAATAGATCGGGTCTGTGCCCTGAAAGCCGAAGATCGCCTGTTTGTAATCGCCGACGACGAACAAAGTCCGCATTCCGGCCGTCCGCACCGCGTCGCCGCTGAAGAACTCCTCGACCAGCGACCGGACGATCGCCCATTGCTGCGGATTGGTGTCCTGCGCCTCGTCGATCAGGACATGCTCGGTGGTCTGATCCAGCTTGAAGCGGACCCAGTCGCCGATGCCGGGTTGCGCCAGCAGGTTCAGCGTCTCGCGGATCAGATCGTCGAAATCGACCGCCCCGGCGCGGCGCTTGGCGCGGACATAGGCGTCGGCATAGGCGCGCCCGGCCTCCAGCGCGTCGGCCAGCGCATCGGCATAGCCCATCCGCGCGGCCTGTTCGATCAGCTCGCCTGCGCGGCCGCCGACCGCGTCGGCCAGTTCGTCATAATCGGGTTCGGCGGCGATCAGCTTGGCCGACGCCTTGCGCAGCGTGTCGTCCGCCGTGAAGAACATCTTGCGGACGTCGCGCACCCGCGCGGCGCGTTCGACCGGGCTACGCGCCAGCCAGTCCATGATCGCGCCATGCGCCTTCTTGCCTGTCGCGGTGCCCCAGGCGAGATTGGCGGCGGCCAGCCGTTCCAGCGCGTCGCAGTCGAATTCGTCGTCGCTGCATGCGTCCGTCAGCATCTCGTCGATCGGCCCCGATGGCAGGTCGAGCGCGCGGCGCAGGAAGGGTTGGATGCCGCTCGGCAGTTCGGCCATCGCCTGCGGCCGCCTGGCACATTCGCGCAGGAAATTCTCGGCCGCGCCCTCGCCCATGCGCAGCGACATGGCGGCGATGGCGTCGCCGATCCGGGTCGCGCCGTTCCGCTGTTCCTCGACCAGCAGTTCGGCCAGCGCCTCGCGCGCCATACCGGCTTCCTCGCGCGCCTCCAGCGGCCGGAAACCGGGGACCAGCCCCGCCTCCACCGGGAAGCCCGCCAGCAGGCTCTGGCAAAAGCCGTGAATCGTCTGGATGCGCACGCCCCCGCCCGGCGCATCGAGCACGCGCGCGAACAGGGTTCGGGCGCGGGCCAGCAGCGCCGGGTCGTTCACATCCTCGCCCAGCGCGAACAGATCGGCCTTCAGATCGGCGGTCGGCAGGCGGACCCAGCGCGCCAGCCGGCTGGCGACGCGTTCGGCCATTTCCGCGGCCCCGGCCTTGGTAAAGGTCAGGCACAGGATCGCAGCGGGATCCACCCCGCGCAGCAACAGGCGGAACACCCGCGCCGACAGCACATGCGTCTTGCCGGTCCCGGCCGATGCCGACAGCCAGACATGGCGATGCGGGTCGCTGGCCGCCGCCTGATCGTTCTTCAACCGCTGGAGCGCGCGAACCTCACTCACGGCCATACCATTCGTCGCGGCGCATCAGCTGGTCGTAATCGGCAAAAGTGGCATATTCGGGTTTCAGCTTGGCGGTAAAGGCTTCGTCACCGGTCAGGAAGCGCGCGACCGCATCCTCGAAATGGCGCAGCGCCGTGGCGACGAACTCACCGGTTGCGATCTTGCCCCCCGTCCCGTTCGCATTGATCGGCGTCGACAATTTCCCGAAACTGTCCTTGTCCTTGATCAGCGACCAATATTCGAACGCGGTCGCGGTGCCGCGCACCCCGGCGAAGCAGCCACGTTCGGCCATCAACCCAAGCAGCCCGAGTTGCAGGCTATAGCCGGCGGCCACCGCCTTGCCGCTGGGCGCCTTGCCGGTCTTATAGTCGATGATCGCCAGGCTGCCGTCCGCCGCGCGGTCGATCCGGTCGGCCTTGCCCGACAATTCGACCCCGGCGATGGCGAGCTTGCCGTCGCATTCGACGGCGGCAACGTCGCGGCCCTCGGCCAGCTTCTCATGGGTCAGCGACGCGACCCAGTCGATCGCCTCGCGCAGGCGCGGCACCCATAGCGCGCGCAGCAGCGGATGGGTGCGCGGATCGTCGGACAGCGCCTGCAACCGGCGGCGCAGCTTCCCCGGGTCCAGCCCGTCCTCGCGCGCCCAGCGTTCCAGCACGCCATGCACCGCCGTCCCCCGCCACGCGGCGGTCGCATCGGCGTCGACCGCGTCCATCGGCGACAGCCGCAGCATCCGCCGCGCATAGAAGGCGTAGGGGTCGGCCTTCATCCGGTCGACCTCGGTGACCGAGATGCGGCGCGGGCGCTGCGCCACCGGCGGCCGGGGTGCGGGACGCGATGCGGCGGCATAGGCTGCCGGACGGTCGATCGCCCGCGCCCAGTCGCGCAAATGCCCCGCCCGCTCCAGATTGTCGTCCAGCGCCTGCAACCGCAGCCACAGCCGCGACGCGATGGTCGGCGCGGTGGCGTCGCGCGCGGCGCGGGTCAGCACGACGTCGGGTGCGCCCATGGCGCCTGCGAAATCATGCGCGGCAAGGCCGATGCGCCGTTCGAGGCCGGGCAGCCCCAGATCGGAACGGATGCGCGGGGCCAGCCACGGATCGGGCGACGGCAGCGCCGGCCACACGCCTTCGTTCAGGCCACCGAGGATCATCAGGTCGGCGGTCTGCAACCGCGCCTCCAGCAGGCCGAGAATGGCGAGCCGGGGATGCGCGCCCTGCGGCGGGCGCACCGCCACTTCGTCCAGCAGCGTGCGGAGCAACGCGGGCAGCACGCGCGGATCGACCAGCGGCGGACCGATCGCCGCCTGTTCCTCCAGCGCGGCGACCAGTTCGGCGGCGGCGCGGCCTTCCGGCCGGCTCCATGCCGCGTCCCCCGCCAGCGCGCTCGCCGTCTCACGCAGCACGCCCAGCAGGCGCACCAGCGGTTGCGGCCCGGCGGCGAAGACATCCGCCAGCGGCGTCAGCAGCGGACACGCGACTTCCCAAAAGCCCCCCGCCGCCGCGCGGATCGCCGCGTCGCGCGGCTCGCCTTCGCGCAGATGGCGATCGATCCCGGCCAGCCCCGGCGCCGGACGGGGGCCGCGCAGCGCCCGGTCGAGCCGGCGCACACCGTCGAGCCACAGCACGCGCGCTTCGGCGTCGCCGCTTTTGACCAGCGGGTGCTTCAGCAGCGACAGCAGCGCAACCGGCGCGAATGCCTGCGCCGCCGCCTCGACCAATGCCAGCAGCAGCGTGCCCGGCGCGAGCAACGACAGCGGCTGGCCGGCGGAATCATCGACGCTGACGCCCCAGCGCGCCATATGCGCCGCCACCCGCCGGGCGAGCATCCGGTCCGGCGTCACCAGCGCGGCGGTGCGGCCGGGCGTTTCCAGCGCCTCGCGCAGCGCCACGGCGATCGCCTGCGCCTCCTCCGCCGGAGTCGCCAGTTCGACCATGCGCACGCCGGACAGGCGGCGGTCGGCGGCGGGGACGTCGATCCAGTGATGGGTGCGCTCGGCCGGGCTGAGCGCGGTGGCGATGGCGCGGCTGCGCGTCGGGGTCGCGTCATGTTCGCTGGCCGCCTGCCAGCGGACGAATTCGTGGCGGTTGACGCCCATCCGGTCGAGCAGCAGCTTCAGGTGATATTGCGGGTGCGTCTCGATCGACCGCTTGCGCCGGCCGGTGACCGGATCGGGCGCATGGGGGCCAAGCGACGCCCATTCCTCGTCATCCATCGTCAGGTCGAGGCCCGGCAGCACCACCATGCCGCGCGGCAGGCCGGCGACGCAGCGCTGGATGCGGGCGATAGCCGGCGCGTTCGTCGCGATACCCGCCGCGCAGACGAAACCCTTGGGCGGATCGACCGCCCAGCGCGCGCACAGCCGCCCGAGCAGCCGGGTCCGCCGCTCGGCAAGGTCGATCCGCGCCAGCGCTGCCAGTTCGCCCGGCCAGCGATCCAACACGATGCGGAACAGTTCGAGCGAGCGTTCCCAATGCGCCGACAGCGTCTCGTCGAGGTCGAGGGTGCGTAGTCTCGCCGGATCGACCTCCTCGACCAGCAGCTGATCGAGCGTCGCGGCGAGGTCGCCGGCCAGCCGCACCGCCTCCGCCGCATCGACCGGGCGGCCGGCACGCTGCCGTTCCTCGGTCACCAGCCGGGCGAGGATCATCCGCCGGGCGAGCGGATCGATCGCGGGCGGGATCGGCTCCTGATCGGCCGGGTCGGCGAAGCTGCCGACACCTTCGTCCAGTTCGGGATCGCCGATCGCGACGAGGCGCGGCAGCAGCAGCCCGCCGCCGCTGGCGCGCACGAACGCTTCCTGCACCGTCCGCTTGGCGCGGTTGGTCGGGACCAGCACCATGCCCTGCGCCAGCGCCAGCCGGTCGCCGCCGAACCGGCGGATCAGCCCGACGGCCAGCGCATTGGCGAACGCCCGGTGGATCGGGATGGTGTAGAGACTGAGGCGCTTTGCCTCAGCCATCGGCGAGAACCGCCTCGGTCATGCCGATCGCGCCGGGCGTGCCGACGTCGAACCACAGCCCCTGATGCACGACGCCGTAGGCGCGGCCCGCCTCGATCGCGCGGTTCCAGAACAGGTTGGTCGAAAACGCACCCTCGGGCCAGTCGGCGATGACGCGCGGCGACAATATCTGCACGCCGGTGAACACGAACGGCGCAAGCCGGCCCGGCTTGCGGCGACCGGTGATGCGGCCCATCGCGTCGATGTGGAAATCGCCCTGCCCCCGGTGGCCGTGCGCCAGCGCCTGCGGCACCAGCAGCAGCAGCGCGTCCATCCGGTCGTCGTCCCACAAATTGCTGAGCAGCCGGATCGAATCGACCGGGCCGTCGACCCACAGATTGTCCGAATTGACGCAGACAAACGGCTTGGTCCCGATCAGCTCGCGCGCCTGCACCAGCCCGCCGCCGGTCTCCAGCAGCTTCTTGCGTTCGTCGGACACCGCGACGTCGATGCCCTTCACCCGGTGCTTGAGATGCGCTTCCATCGCATCGGCGAGGTAATGGACATTGACCACCGCGCGCTTGACCCCTGCCCCGCGCAGCCGGTCGAAGACATGGTCGATCAACGGCTTGCCGGCAACCTCGACCAAAGGCTTCGGGCGCATCGCGGTCAACGGGCGCATCCGCTTGCCCAGCCCCGCCGCCATCACCATCGCGGTTTCGGGCACCGTCGCTTGCGGATGGGGGCGGATCGAACGGAGCGTGGTCATGCGAGTTCCTGCGGATCGCCGCGCTTGGGCGACGGGATGTTGAGATCGAACCAGCGCGCGACCCCGGCCAGCGCCGGATGGGTCAGATCACGCTCCAGATAGCGCCACACGCGCGGGCACAGCGCGCCATAGCGCGGCTTGCCGTCGCGCCGCCACAGCCGGGTGAAGATGCCAATGATCTTCGCATTCCGCTGCGCACCGAACAGGTGATAGGCCGCATCGAACCCATCGCCCACGCCGGTCGACTCCCGATACCGGGCAAGCATCGACGCCTCGACCACTGCCGGCACGTCCCGCCGCGCATCCTGCAACAGCGACACGAGGTCGTAAGCGGGATGCCCGGCCAGCGCGTCCTGAAAGTCGAGCAGCCCCAGCCGCGCATCGTCGAGCAGCATCAGGTTTTCGGCATGATAGTCGCGCAGCACGGTGACGACCGGCATCTCCGGCAGCGCATCGAACGCCGCATTCCACGCCGCCTCATAGCCTTCGGTATCGACGCTGAGACCCAGCGCGTCGCAATACCATTCGATCAGCAGGTTCGCCTCGCGCAGGATGAACGCGCGGTCATAGGGCGGGACCGGTGCGGGTTCGTGGCGTTGCAGGCGCAGCAGCTGGTCGACGGCGGCGGCATAGAGCCGGCCTTCGCTTTCGGGCGCGGCGTCGACCGTTTCGCGCATCCGCATGTCGCCGAAATCCTCCAGCAGCATGAAGCCGTCGCCGGCATCGTCGGCAAGGATCGCGGGCGCGGCAAAGCCCCGTTCGCCCAGCCACGCCGCCATATGCGCGAACTTGCGGGTATCCTCGGGCGGCGGCGCGTCCATCAGCACCGCGCTGCGCCCCGCCTCGATCACCCGATAGTAACGACGGAACGACGCATCGACCGCCAGCGGCAGGATCTGCGCATCGCCCCAACCGGCATGGGCAAGAAACGGGACAGCCGCATCGCGCGGGTTCAGGTCAGCGGCCATCGGCTTTCCCAAGCGTCCGGCACGCGCGCTGTCAAGCGCCGTCCGCCCGCTTCGTCGAACGCAAGGCGAAGCCACAGCGCATCCCGCCAATGATCGTCACCCAGCCGTTCGGGCCATTCGACCAGCAGCAAGGCATCGTCCGCCTCGTCCAGCCCCAGTTCCCGCGCCTCGCCCGGCTCCTCGATGCGGTAGAGGTCGACGTGCAGCACGCTCAGGCGCACTTCGGGCGGGTCATAGGGCTGGACGATCGCGAAGCTCGGCGACGGCGCCTCCCCCGCCAGCCCCAAAGCCGCCAGCACGCCACGCGCGATACTCGTCTTGCCCGCGCCCAGCGGCCCCGACAGCGCGATCACGTCGCCCGGCCGGACCACCGCGGCTAGCTGCTCGCCCAGCGCGTGCGCCGCCGCTTCGTCGGTCAGATGCATCACGGCTCGCGCGGCAGGTCGATCGTGACCAATGTGCCGACGCCCTTTTCGGACACCAGCTCGATCGTGCCGCCATGCGCCTCGACCGCCTGCCGGGCGAGCGGCAGGTCGAGGCTCAGCGCCCGCTCGCCGACCCGCGTCGCGCCCGCTTGCGCAAAGCGGTCGAACGCGCGGGCGACCGCGTCCTTCGACATGCCGGGGCCGTCGTCGGACACCACGATCCGCGCACGCTGCGTATCGCCATCGACGTGCAGCAGCACGCGCCCGCCCTGCCGCAGGCCGCCGATCGCATGATCGAGCAGGTGCCCCACCGCCTGCCGCAACCGCCGGGCATCGCCCAGCATCACGCCGGCGGTCGGCGCGATCTCCACCGCCAGTTCGACGCCCCGCGCCGCCGCCGCCGCCCGCGCCGCGTCGGCGGCTTCGCCGGCGATGATCTTCAGCGGCACCGTCGCCCGCGCGACCGGCGTGGTTTCATTGGCGGTCAGGTCGAGCGTGTCGTCGATCAACCCGCCCAGCCGCTCGACCGATTCGAGGATTGCGTCGGTATAGCGCGCGCCGTCCTGCGTCAGCTTGCCGGCATAGCCCGCCTGCAACATCTCGGCGAAGCCCTTGATCGAGGTCAGCGGCGTGCGCAGTTCGTAGCTCATCGACGCGACGAACGCGGTTTTCACCCGGTCCGCCGCCTCCAGCGCCTCGTTCCGGTCGCGCAGCGCCTGCTCCATCCGCCGGCTGTCCGAAATGTCGAGCATCGTCAGCAGCGCATTGCCATCGGGCAGCGGCACCGCGCCGAATTCATAATGCCGCCCATCAGCCATCGCGAAACGGCCCGAACGCTGCATCCGCTGCTGCGTGGCGAAACGGACCAGTTCGGGGATCAGCGCCGCCTTGCCCGGGCTGGCGAGGCTCTCGGCAACCCGCTCGGCCAGCGCATCGACGCGCGGATGGGAATCGAGGAAGGTATCCTCCAGCCCCCACACTTGCCGGAACTTCGCGTTCCAGATCTGCAACCTGCCATCGGCCGCGAACACGCCCAGCGCCTCGAACAGATTGTCGAACGTCGCGGTCCGCACCCGGAGCAGCGTGTCGCGCGCGCTGGCCAGTTGAACTTCCTCCGTCCGATCCTCGAAGATCAACAGCAGCCCGCCTTCGGGCAGCGGCTGGGCGACGACGCGCAGATGCGTGCCGCCCGGCACATGCCATTGTTCCTCGATCGCGCCCTCGGCCGCGCGGAACCATTCGCGCCGCTCCGCCTTCCACCCCGGAAAGTCGCGGACTTCGGGCAGGCGCTTGGCCTCGCGCATCCGGTCGAGCACCCGGTCGAATTCCGGCCGGTCGGCCAGCCATTCGGGCTTCATCGCAAAAGTGCGGCCGAACGGCTGGTTGTAGAAGACGAGCGTCCGGTCGGGCGCGAACTGCGCCACGCCCGCCGACAGCCGGTCGAGCATCGCCCGCTGCGCCGCGCGGCTGCGCTTCAGCTTGCCGCGCGCCTCCTCGATCTCGTGCACGTCGATCGCGAAGCCGCCGGTGCCACCGTCGCGCAGCGGCATGTCGTGGACGCGCAGCATCCGCCGTTCGCCGTTGATCGTCGCGGGCATCGCCGCCGCCTGCGGCTGGCCGGTGTCGCGGGCGATCGCGGCGCTGGCCAGCGGTCCGCCCATGCCGACACCCTCGACCAGCTCGACCTGCCGCGCGATCACTTCCGCCGCGTCGCCGGCATCGACCGCGCGGACATAGGCGGTGTTGACCATGGCGAGGCGCAGGCTGTCGTCGCGATACCACATCGGCATCGGTGCCGCCTCGATCAGGCTGGACAGCGCCTCGAACGCCGCACGATATTCCTCGGCCTCCGCACCCAAAGTCGCGATCTCGTCATGGAATTCGGTCGCGTCGAAGAACCACACCAGCACCCCGCCCGGCGTATTGAGCGCCGCCGGCGCACGGTCGCCGATCGCGAACAGCGACCGCGCCGAACCGGTCGCACGGACTACGGTGCGGAACGGCTTGCCCCCGCGCAGCGCGGCGGTGACCGCATCGATCAGCCGGTCGGCGCTGCCCGGTTCCAGCCCGCTATCGGCACTGCCGAGATCGGCGAGCGAGTTCGGCATGTCGCTGCGCCCCAGCCGGTCGGCCAGCGGCTGGTCGAGCAGCAGCCGCCCGTCGGCCCGCACCACCATCGCCAGCGCAGGTGACGCCGACAAGGTCGCGCTGAGCGAATCGAACAACGCCGCATCCGCCGCCGCCCGCCGCCGCGCGGCGAGGCCGGCATACAGCATCCACGCGCTCGCGCCGACCAGCAACGCCAGCACGACGCCGGACAGGACCGCAGCCATCAGGCTCAGGGTGATCAAGCGAGCGCCTCGCGGACAGACGATGGAACGGCAGAAATGGGCACGCCCCCTGCCTAGTCGTTACGGCCGGCATAAAAAAGGGGCGACACCGCATGGTGCCGCCCATTCACGCCAAATGGAAAATCCGGGCGTTTGATAGAAGGGGACGCGGCGATCGCGCCCCCTCAACCCCTTACAGACGGAACGAAGCCCCGGCGTAGATGAAGCGTCCCACGCCCGAAATCGGATAGACGAACGAACTGAGGCTCGGCGTCTGCTCGAACAGGTTGTTGACGCCACCGTAGAAACGGAAGCTGTCGTTCACCCGGACTTCGGCACGAATGTCGTGCTGGAACAATTCGGGAAAGAAGAAGTAGCGCGGATCGGACAGGTCCGGGTTCTGCGCCAGTTCCTCGGTCGTGAAACGACGCGTCTTGCTCCAATAGAGAAGACCGTAGTTCAGCGAAAAATTATCGATGGTCCACGTCACGTTGCTCGTCCCGCGCCAGCGCGGGTTATATTGTTCGAGCGTGTCGACATCGACATCCGCACCGCTGGTCGGAACGAACGACAGATTATCGAGATAACCGGCGTTCACGTTGATGTCGAACCGACCGAAATTGCCCGGCTGGAACGAATAGTTGACGCTGAAGTCTGCGCCGGACGTACGGAAGGCGGCGACGTTGGCCGGCGTCACGTTGAAGCCGATGCGCCGCTGCGGATCGTCGCCATCCCCCAGGACGTAACCGGTC
Source organism: Sphingomonas paucimobilis (assembly GCA_036946325.1). Classification (GTDB taxonomy): domain Bacteria; phylum Pseudomonadota; class Alphaproteobacteria; order Sphingomonadales; family Sphingomonadaceae; genus Sphingomonas; species Sphingomonas paucimobilis_A. The sequence continues at coordinate 189,464 of JAQIJL010000001.1, read as the reverse complement.
TGCTGCGAACGGAAGATGTTCGCGCAGAACTGGTTCTGGATGGTCGGCTGGTCGACGCACAACTGCGCCAGTTCCGTCGCGGTCGGCGTATTGATCGCGTTGGTGATACGGATATCGTACCAGTCCGCAGTGATCGTCAGGCCGGGGATGAAGCTCGGCCGCAGCACTACGCCCGCGGTCCAAGTCTTGGCGGTTTCCTCGATCAGGTTGTTGTTGCCACCCTGCGTCCCGCGCCGCGACGTCGTCGCCGACGGCACCTGCGACGGGCTGAAGCTCGCAATCTGCGCCGCATTGAGGCCAAGGCCGCTCAGAAGCGTCTGGCAGTTCGCGGCCCGGAACTGCGTACCCTGGTTGCGGTTCGCGACGTCGCAGGGGTCGTTGACGAAGGCGAAGGCCCCGGTCGACGGCAGGAACAGTTCGCCGATATTGGGCGCGCGCACGGCCTGCGAATAGGAGCCGCGGAAACGGATATCGCGGATCGGTGCATAGATGCCGTCGAACTTCCACGTGCGGGTCGATCCGACCGTCGAATAGTCGGACACGCGGGCGGCGGCACCGAACGACAACAGCTCGGCGAAGGGCATGTCGGCCAGCAGCGGCACGTTCACTTCGCCGAACACTTCCTTCACGTCGAAATTGCCGCCATTGGCGGGAAGCGCCGCGAAGTCGCGCAGTTCGCCGTTGACGATCAGCGCATCGGGATCGGAACGACTGCCTTCGCGACGATATTCGGCACCGAAAGCGAAGCCGATCGGCCCGCCGGGCAGTTCGAAGACTGCGCGGGTATCGCCCGAGATCGATCCCGACACGACATGCTGGTCGACCGCCGCCCGATTGACGTTGTTCGCCAGCACGAAATCGAGCGCGGCCTGCGATGCGACACCGTTGCCGAGGATGTTGAGCGGACGGCACGCGCTGCCCGCGCCGGGCGTGAAGGTCGTCGCCGGCTGGTCGAGTGCGGTTGGATCGAGCGTCGAACGACAGACGATCGTTCCATCCGGCGCCCGCACGGCGTCGATCGCCGCGAAATACCGGTCGCCGATCAGATTGGCCGTCTGCGTCGAGCGGGCATTGGTCCGGCCGTAGACATAGGAGATTTCGTAGCGGGTATTTTCCGCGATCTCACCGTCGAAGCCGATGACGCCCCGCCACGTGTCGCGGCGGACCCGCTCACCGCGGATGCCGAAGTCGAAATTGTCGCGATTGAAGGTCGCTCCGTCGGGAGCGGCGCCCGGACCGAAACGAGCGTTCAGGAATGCGTTGTCGGGCGCCAGGAAGGTGCCGAAATCGAAGCTGGGCTGTCCGACCGAATAGGCACGGGTACGGACGAACTTCCCTTCCGCGAAGAAGCGGACCTTGTCCGAAAATTCGAAACTGGTCAGCAGATTGGCGGCATGACGTTCGATGGCCGGGAACAGGTCACCGAAATAGCCGGCGGTCGGCGTGTTCGACGACCCGCCCTGCGCGCGGCCACCGGAGCCGGGAAGGAACGTTCCGCCGTCATAGACGAGGCCGCTGCCGGTAAAATCGGGAACGCCATCGCCGTTCAGGTCGACGGCCCCGTCGGGCGCGCTGTCGGCCCAGCCGAGGTTGGTGTAGACGATACGATCGACGATATTGGGGTCGTCGAACGGAATGCCGTTCGCGCCCGGCCGAAAATCGGCGACGTTGCGCCACAGTTCACGATACTTGCTGGGATTGCCCGAGAACGGCCGCGAAAAGCTGCTCAAGCGTTCGGTGTTGCTGTATTCATATGCCGCGGTGACATTACCGCGGCCATCGGCGAAATTCTTGCCCGCGACGATCGACGCGAGCTGGTTGCCTGCATCGCCATCGTCCGAGATGCCTGCCTGCAACCGCCCGGACACGCCTTCGAAATCACGCTTCAGGACGAAATTGACGACGCCCGACACGCCGTCGGCACCGTAAATGGCCGAGGCCCCGCCCGTAAGCACGTCGATCTTCTCGATCAGGTCCTGCGGGATCGAGTTGGTGTCGACCGCTGCCGTGTTGGGAACGCCGGCAACGTGACGGCGACCGTTGACCAGCACCAGCGTCCGGTCCACGCCAAGGTTGCGCAGGTTCAGGAAGTTCGCACCGGTCGCGTTCAGGTCGGTCGCGACCGAACCACCCGACCGCGCGCCACCGACCGAACCCGTCAGTGCAGGGTTGCGGATCAGCACGTCGGTGATGTTGTTCAGGCCGGTTGCTTCGATCGCGGCCGCGTTGACCGACACGATCGGGTTGGCGACTTCCAGCTCGGGACGCGCGATGCGCGAACCGGTGACGACGATCTCATCGCTGTCGTCGACCGCGCTCTGCGCGTCGCTCGCGACGGGAGCGGTGTCCTGCGCCGACGCCGATGCGGCGGCGAGCAGCGCGGTGATAGCGAATACGCCGCGTGCGGCACCCAGGCGCCAGCGCGATATCGGTTGTCTCATGGTTCGGACCCCTTTTTCCGAGTTTTGCGTATTCTGCATCGATACGCTTTCGTCACGAGCATCAACCTCCCGCGGTGCATCTCGCTCCGCCAAGGGGAATTTTGCGACTGCGTGTTGTAGGATAGCAACACGCCTACACGAACCGGCAACAAAAAGGGGCGGACATCCAACCGGATGCCCGCCCCTTCCGCGCTAAACGATCCGGTCGGATCAGTAGCGGTAATGATCCGGCTTGAACGGCCCTTCGACCGGCACGCCGATGTACGACGCCTGCTTTTCGGTCAGCTTGCTGAGCTTCACGCCCAGCTTTTCGAGGTGCAGCGCCGCGACCTTCTCGTCGAGGTGCTTGGGCAGGACGTAGACTTCGTTCTTGTACTCTTCGCCCTTGGTCCACAGCTCGATCTGCGCCAGCACCTGATTGGTGAAGGACGACGACATCACGAACGACGGGTGGCCGGTGGCGCAGCCGAGGTTCACAAGACGGCCCTTGGCCAGCACGATGATCTGCTTGCCGTCGGGGAACTTCACCAGGTCGGTGCCCGGCTTCACTTCGTCCCATTCATAGTTGGACAGGGCGGCGATCTGGATCTCGCTGTCGAAGTGGCCGATGTTGCAGACGATGCTCATCGGCTTCATCTTCGCCATATGCTCGGCAGTGATCACGTCGGCATTGCCGGTCGCGGTGCAGAAGATGTCGGCGCGTTCGACGGCTTCGTCCATCGTCACGACCTCGAACCCTTCCATCGCCGCCTGCAGCGCGCAGATCGGGTCGATTTCGGTGACCATGACGCGCGCGCCGCCGTTGCGCAGCGACTGGGCGCTACCCTTGCCGACGTCGCCGAAACCGGCGACGCAGGCGACCTTGCCGGCCAGCATCACGTCGGTCGCGCGGCGGATCGCGTCGACCAGCGACTCCTTGCAGCCGTAGAGGTTGTCGAACTTCGACTTGGTGACCGAGTCATTGACGTTGATCGCCGGGAAGGGCAGCTCGCCCTTCTTCGCGATTTCGTACAGGCGGTGGACGCCGGTGGTCGTCTCTTCCGACACGCCCTTCAGGTTCTTGACCGTCTCCGTCAGATAGCCCGGACGCTTGGCGATGAACGCCTTGAGCGCGCGCTGGAACTCGACCTCTTCCTCATTTTCCGGCTCGCCCAGCGTCGCGCCGGCTTCCAGCTTCGCGCCCCACAGCGCGAACATGGTGGCGTCGCCGCCATCGTCGAGGATGATGTTGGCGGTTTCATCGCCCCAGTTGAAGATGTCGCCGACATAGTCCCAGTAATCGGCCAGGCTCTCGCCCTTCACCGCGAACACCGGCACGCCGGCAGCGGCGATCGCGGCGGCGGCATGGTCCTGCGTCGAGAAGATGTTGCAGGTCGCCCAGCGGACATCGGCGCCCAATGCGGTCAGCGTCTCGATCAGCACGGCGGTCTGGATCGTCATGTGCAGCGACCCGGTGATGCGCGCACCCTTGAGCGGCTGCGACGCGCCGAACTCGCTGCGCAGCGCCATCAGGCCCGGCATTTCGGTTTCGGCGATCTCGATTTCCTTGCGACCGAAATCGGCGAGGCCGATGTCCTTGATGACGTAGTCGGTCTGCTTGTCGGCAATGGCGGTGGCCATGATAGCTCCTGCTTAGGGGCCATGGGCGCACCCATGGCGGATGGTCCGCCTCTACCCAGCCCCCTGCCGAAACGCAAATCCTATATAAAGATTCCTTTATATGCCGTGGTCAGGCGGTGCCCGCGCCCAGCGCCAGCAGTCGGGGATCGATCCCCGCGCTTTCGAACCCGCCGCGCCAGCGGGCGGTGGTCGGCACGTCGAACAGCAAGGCACCGTCGCCCGCGACGTTCATCCAGCCATGGCGCGACAATTCGCTCTCCAGCTGCCCCGCTTCCCAGCCGGCATAGCCCAGCGCGATCAGATATTGCGCCGGCCCGGTGCCGGCCGCGATGGCGCGCAGCACGTCGATCGACCCCGACAGCGCCCATTTGCCCGCGACGTCGATCGTGTCCTGCCCGCCCCAGCTATCGTCGTGCAGGACGAAGCCGCGCCGCGTTTCGACCGGGCCGCCCAGATGGATCGGCGCGTCGGGCGCCTCGCCCGGTTCGATGTCGAGCTGCTTCAACAGCGCGTGCAGCCCGAGGCCGTCGATCGTGTCGCCGATGCCGATGCCCATCGCCCCGTCTTCGTCATGGGTGCACATCGCGATGACCGCATGGTCGAAGCGGCGGTCGCCGATCCCCGGCATGGCAAGCAAAATCTCTCCGGCAAGGAATCGCGTCTGGTCCATCATGCGGGCGACGCTAATCCCGCCCGCGGCCAAGCGCCATGGTTGAAAAGGACCATGCGCGCACCCACGCTGCATGACGGCGCGCATCGTGCGCCGGACCCGAAGCGGAGAGATTCATGACGATCAAGGTCGGCGACCGCCTGCCCCATGCCACCCTTGCCAAGGTCACGCCCGACGGGCCGGACCAGGTATCGACCGAGGATTTCTTCGCCGGGCGCCGCGTCGCGCTGTTCTCGGTGCCGGGTGCCTTTACCCCGACCTGCTCGGCCAAGCACCTGCCGGGCTTCGTCGAACAGGCACAGGCATTTCATGACAAGGGCGTGGACGAGATCGCCTGCACCGCGGTCAACGACGCCTTCGTCCTGTCCGCCTGGGCCAAGGCCGGCGATGCGGGCGACAAGGTGACGATGCTCGCCGATGGCAATGCCGATTTCGCCAGCGCGGTCGGGCTGACCATGGACGGTTCGGCCTATGGCATGGGCACCCGGTCGCAACGTTATGCGATGCTGGTGAACGACGGCGTGGTCGAGGCGCTGCATGTCGAGGCCCCCGGCGAGTTCAAGGTGAGTTCGGCGGAAAACCTGCTGGCGTCGCTGTAAGGCCAACCTGCCCCACGTCACCCCCGACGTGATCCGGGGTCCCGCTTCTTCTCGTACGTCGGAAGGAGAAGCGGGACCCCGGTGGAATGTCGAAACGACGGGCATATCGTATCCCGCCATTTCCCGCCGATCGTAACGGAACCGGCGGCGACCGTTCGAGTTAGTCGGTAGTTACGCACCCATATCGATCAGGAAAGGGAACGTCATGACCAACACGACGACCACCACCGGCGCCACGAAGGACGTAGCCAACGACGTCGCCGAAACCTCGGGCACCCTCGCCGAAAAGGCATCGGCGACCTATGCCTCGGCCAAGGACAGCGTGAGCGACGCCGCGGCGAAGTCGCGCGATGCCGTGGCCGATGCCGCCGCCAAGTCGCGCGACGCGGTCAGCAGCGCCGCCAAATCGACTGCCGAGACCGTGAAGGCACATCCCGGTGCCACCGCCGCGATCGTCGCCGGTGCCGCCGCCGCGATTGCCGGTGCCGCGTTCGGCGCGTCGAAGCTGATCGAAAAGAAGCGCGAGGCCGACGCCACGCCGAAGGTTCCGCCCTCGGCGACCTGACTTCCGCATCAGCTACTCCATTCATCCTGAGTAGCCATTGAGCTTGTCGAAAGGGCATATCGAAGGACCGTCGCCGCATGGTGCTTCGATATGGAACTTCGACAAGCTCAGTTCCTACTCAGCACGAACGGGTGGTTCGTTTCCGCCCCCTCTTGACCTGTTGCGGCGGAACGCCTTAGCCACGATCGATGACGCAGGCTTCCCAGATCGTCGCCGAACTCGATCGGCTCTACACCGCCTCGGTCGCGCGCCTTCGCGCCGCGCTGGACCGTTACCTTACCGACGGCACGCCCCCGCCCTCCTCGTCGCGGGTCGACGGGTCGTTCGCCTATCCCGAAATCCGCCTGACCTATCGCGGCAGCAGCGACCGGCCGACGCCGTCGCGCGCCTATGGCCGGCTGACCACCCCCGGCGAATATCGCATCAGCGTGACCAAGCCGGCGATGTTCGCCGCCTATCTGACCGAACAGCTCGACCTGCTGATCGAAAACCACGACGTGACGGTCGAGGCGGTCGCCGGGCGGCAGGAAATCCCCTTCCCCTATGTCCTCGATGCGGGCCATGCGCTCAGCCTCGACGCGGTGTCCGCGACCGAACTCGCGCGCTATTTCCCGGCGACCGAGCTGGCCCATATCGGCGACGAGATTGCCGATGGCCTGTGGGCGTCGAACGACGCGCATCGCCCGCTGGCGCTGTTCGACGGCCTGCGCACCGACTTCTCGCTCGCGCGGCTGCGCCACTATACCGGCACCCCGCCCGAGCACATTCAGCAATATGTGCTGTTCACCAACTATCACCGCTATGTCGACGAATTCGTCCGCTGGGCCGGCGAACAGCTCAAGCCCGCCGCCGACGGCACGCCCAGCCGCTATACCGCGCTGTCGGGTGCGGGCGGCGTGCTGGCGACCGCCGGGGACGATGCCGAACGCATGGTCAGCGACAGCGCGTGGCGGCGGCACCAGATGCCGGCCTATCACCTCGTCGCGCCCGACGGCACCGGCATCACGCTGGTGAATATCGGTGTCGGCCCGTCCAATGCGAAAACGATCTGCGACCACCTGGCGGTCATGCGGCCGGAGGCATGGCTGATGATCGGCCATTGCGGCGGCCTGCGCCCCAGCCAGCGGATCGGCGACTATGTGCTCGCCCACGCCTATCTGCGCGACGATCACGTCCTCGACGACGTGCTGCCGCCCGAAATCCCGGTCCCGGCGATCGCCGAAGTGCAGGTCGCGATGGCACGCGCGGCGGAGATCGTGTCGGGCCAGTCGGGCGACGAACTGAAGAAGCGGCTGCGCACCGGCACCATCGTCACCACCGACGACCGCAACTGGGAATTGCGCTTCAGCCGTTCGGCGCTGCGCTTCTCACTCAGCCGCGCGGTCGGCATCGACATGGAATCGGCCACCATCGCCGCGCAGGGCTACCGCTTCCGCGTCCCCTATGGCACATTGCTGTGCGTATCGGACAAGCCGCTCCACGGCGAACTGAAGCTGCCGGGGCAAGCCAACCGCTTCTACGAACGCGCGATCAACGAACATATGCGCATCGGCATCGAGGCATGCGAACAGCTGCGGCAGGAAGGCGCCCGCCTCCACAGCCGCAAGCTGCGCGCCTTCAACGAACCGCCGTTCCGGTAATCCCTTACGTCACCCCGGGCTTGACCCGGGGTCCCGCTTCTTCGTCTCCCATCGGTAACAAGCGGGACCCCGGGTCAAGCCCGGGGTGACGATGCGTCTCGTCCGAACGACGGGAAAAGCAGCCCGCCCTACACCTTGTACCGGTCGGTCGGGATGTTCGCCTCGCTCGCCGCCGCGCTCTTGTGGAACAGCGCCTTGTCCTCCGGCCGGAAGGCCCAGCGCCACAGGATCGCGAAATAGACGGCGAGGATCACGGGTATGCCGAACAGCATCTCGGCCCATTCGAACCGCTTGGGCAGCTGCATGATCGCCGACCCGACCAATGTCGCGGCCAGTACCGCCCACAGGAACGCCGGGCGGAAATCGCGCACCGAATGGCCGAGCAGCTTCGACAACAGCCCCGACTTGATCACCGACCCCAGCGCGACCGACAGGCACAGCGCCATCGCCGGCCCGACCGCCGCGTAATTTTGCGGCAGGTCCAGCGTCCGCATCAGGAACACCAACGCAAAGCTCAGCACGACCTGGAACGTCAGCAGTCCGATCGAGATCATCAGGTTGCGGTGCCGCGCGATATAGACCAGCGCCGCCTCCGACACCGCGCCCTTCGCCGCCAGCACCTCGGCGATCAGCAGGAACGACAGCGCGCCCGCGCCGCTGACGAACTCGCGCCCGACCACGCCCATGACGCCCGATGCGGGGATGCTGCCGGCAAGCGCCAGCGCCGCCTGCGCGGTGATGATCCAGAAGCCGACCTGCCGCACCTGCCGCGCGACCGCGCCCTTGTCGTCCGCCGCCAGACTCTGGGTGATGACCGGCCCCAGCACGGGATCGAAACTGGTCTTGAGCTTCTGTGGCAGCGACGCCACCTGCTGCGCCATATAATAGATCCCGACGATCGCCGGCCCGAACAGCAGGCCCAGGATGAAGCGATCGACGTTGCGCGTGCCCCATTCGATCGCGTCGGCCCCGGCCAGCGGCATGTTGCGCTTCACCAGCGCCAGCATCGGCCGCAAGTGCGGCGACCAGCCATAGGGCAGGCCATAGCTGCGGACGAACGGCACGATCGACGCGACCAGCGCCGCCGCCATCGACAGGACGTAGCTCATGATGAGGCCGTCGCGGGTCGAATAATAGCTGAGCGCCCATGCCGCGATCGAGATCGTCCACGGCTCGACCACCGCCCGCGCCGTCACCGCCGCCTTGACGTTCAATCGATAGGCGAGCGCAGCAAGGCTGACGTCCGACCATGCGATCGCGAACACGATCAGCGGCAACAGGCGCTCGAACCCGATCACCTCGCTGTTCGGGTACATCACCTGCGGGAAGACGAACAGCACCGCGCTGGCCGCGACCGACATGATGAACGCGACCGCCAGCGCGTCCCATACGACATGAGCATGCGGCCGGTCGGTCGACGACAGCGCCTGCGCCAGCCCCCGCTTCAACCCCAGCGTCGCGACCAGTGCCGCCAGTTCGACGACCAGCACCGCCAGCGCGAACCGCCCGACGATTTCCGGACCATAGATGCGCCCGGCGATGAACAGGAACGGCAGCCGCGCGACCAGCCGCAGGACGAAACCGAACACGTTCGTCCGCCCGCCCTTGGCAAGGGCGGCGATGTCGTCGGCAGGCGGGGTCGGCGCGTCGGTCACGCGACGCGCGAAGGATCGATCATCGCGGCTCCTTACGCCAGGGCGTCCGCTCCCCATAGCCCCCGTTTACGCTTTGGGCGCGGGGTGCGGCTTGCGGGCAACGGTCGGAACGATCCGGCCGCGGGACGCGTCTGTCCGGCATCGGTTGGAGAATGACGATGAAGCCGCCTGCCCTGATCTTCGCCACGCTCGCGCTGACGGCCTGCGGCGGTCAACCGGCTGCCACCGGCCACCACACCGAAGGGGCGCCGGCCCCGCATGGCGACACGATGCACGTTGCGCCCAGCGATACCGAAGCCACCCGCGCCTACAAACAGTCGATGGCGACGATGATGGCCGATGCACCCGCCTTTACCGGCGACGCCGATGTCGACTTCATGCGGCAGATGCGCGTCCACCACGTCGCGGCGTTAGCGATGGCCCGCGCCGAACTGGCGCACGGCGAGGACGCGGAGGCGCGCGAGCTGGCCCAGACGGTGATCGACGCGCAGCAAAAGGAGATCGAACAGATCGACCGCTGGCTGCGCGCTAAAGGCCGCTGAGTTCGATCAGAAAGGTGCCGGATAGGATCGTTCGACCGACACCCGGTTCTGCGTTCGGGGATCGACCTGCATCGTGACCACCGCTCTGCGACGACCAAAGAAGGAAACCGCGAAGCCACCCTGTTCCTGCGTCATTATTCCTGGGCGCCGCCCCGCCAGATCACGCAGGATGGACTCGCGCGACGTACAAAAGTCGGTGCCGCCGGTCTCGTCGGTGCATGCGAAGGTCGCGACCTGCCGGCCCGTTCGGATGCGCTCCGCCAGCGTCAACACGTTCAGAGCGACCGGTGCCTCGAGATAGGGGTTGAGGCGCACATACTCCGTCGTCGGGCAGGCCCCTGCCATGGCTGGTGCAACCTCGGTCGTGGCGTTGACCGATTGCAACGCCGCAGCAGCCACGTCACCCGTCGCCGGTAGCTCGAACTGCGCGCGCCAGCGGCGGCGCACGCAGCCCGTCCCGGCACGCACGGGTCGTCCGATCAGGTAGCGCTCAACGATATTGGGAAAGGGCAACGGATCGGTCGAGTTCGTCTCGACGGCGTCGATCGGTTCATGCGCCCTGCCCCGCAACACCACCGCCCCCGCTTCGACCGGCGTCATCCGCTCGATCTCGGCCAGCCTCGGCACCGCAGCTTGCAGCAGGACGGCCAGCATCAATGCGCCGCCCCCCAGCTCGCCCCCGTCCCGATCTCCACGCCCAGCGGCACCGACAGCTGCACCACCGGTTCCGCTGCCGTCTCCATCACCCGCCGGATCACCGGCGTCGCCGCCTCGACCAGCCCCTCGGGCAGTTCGAACACCAGTTCGTCGTGCACCTGCAACAGCATCCGCACCTCGTGCAGGCCCGCCTCGGCCAGCGCCGGCGCCATCCGCGCCATCGCCCGCTTGATGATGTCGGCGCTCGTCCCCTGGATCGGCGCGTTGATCGCGGCGCGCTCGGCGCCCTGCCGCTCATGCTGCACCTTCGACTGGATGCGCGGGAAATGCGTCTTGCGCCCGAACAGCGTCGTGGTGAAGCCGGTCGTCCTGACACTCTGCGTCGTCTCGGCGATGTAGCGGTTGATGCCGGGGAAGCGGTCGAAATAGCGATCGATCATCGCCTGCGCCTCGTCCGCGCTCACGTCCAGCCGCCCGGCCAGTCCCCAGCGGCTGATGCCATAGAGGATCGCGAAGTTGATCGTCTTGGCGCGCCCGCGCGTGTCGCGGTTGACCTCGCCGAACAGCTCCTGCGCGGTGATGCTGTGAATATCGTCGCCGCGCTCGAACGCCTCGCGCAGCTGCGGCACGTCGGCGATATGCGCGGCCAGCCGCAGCTCGATCTGCGAATAGTCGGCCGCCAGGATGACGTTGCCCGGCTCCGCCACGAACGCATCGCGGATCTGCCGCCCGACCTCGGTGCGGATCGGAATGTTCTGCAAATTCGGATCGGTCGACGACAGCCGCCCGGTCTGCGCACCGGTCAGGCTGTAGGACGTGTGCACCCGCCCGGTCGCCGGGTTGATCTGCGCCTGCAACGCATCGGTATAGGTGCTTTTGAGCTTCGACAATTGCCGCCAGTCGAGCACCTTCGCCGCGATCGCCGCACCCGGCGAATCCTTGTCGGCGGCGATCCGCTCCAGTTCGTTGACGTCGGTCGAATAGACGCCCGATTTGCCCTTGCGCCCGCCCTTGATGCCCAGCGTCACGAACAGCACGTCGCCCAGCTGCTTGGGGCTGCCAATGGTGAACTTGGTCCCCGCCAGATCGTGGATTTCGGTCTCCAGCGCCGCGATCCGTGCGGAGAAATCCTCCGACAGCTTCGCCAGCACCTTGGCGTCGACCTTGATCCCGGCCTGCTCCATGTCGGCGATCACGCGCACCAGCGGGCGGTCGACCATCTCATAGACCCGCGTCGCCTGTTCATACGGCAGCCGCGGCTTGAACTTCCGCCACAGCCGCAGCGTTACATCGGCATCCTCGGCGGCGTAGCGGGTCGCGGTCTTCAGGTCGATCTCGCCGAACCCGACCTGCTTCTTCCCCGTCCCCACCACATCCTTGTACGCGATGCAGCTATGCTGGAGGTGCGTCGCCGCCAGTTCGTCCATGCCATGCCCGTGCAAGCCCGCATCCAGCGCAAAGCTCATGACGATCGTGTCGTCATAGGGCGCGACAGTCAGCCCTGCGCGCGCCAGCACGATCATGTCGTATTTCAGGTTATGACCGATCTTCAGGACGCTTTCGTCCTCGAACAATGGCTTCAGCGTCGCCAGTACCGCCTCACGCGACAGCTGTTCGGGCTTCTCGGCGAACATGTCGGTCCCGCCATGGCCTATGGGCACATAGCAGGCGAGGTTCGGGTGCAGCGCCATGCTCACCCCCACCAGCTCCGCGCGCGTCGCGTCCAGCCCGGTCGTCTCGGTATCGATCGCCACCCAGCCCTGATGCCGCGCGACCTGGACCCAGCGGTCGAGCGCCTCCTGCGTCACCACCGTCTCATACGCATCATGGTCGCAGGCCGGCTCGTCGTCCTGCGCGACCGGCGCGGCGGGAGCCTCGACCGGCGCATCGGCGACCGTGCCCAGCTTGGTCAGCAGCGTGCGGAATCCATGATGTTCGAGGAACGCGCGCAGCGGCGCCTCCGGTATCCCCTGCAATTCCAGCGCGTCGAGCGGTTCGGGCAGCCCGCCATCGCATTTCAGCGTCACCAGCACCTTCGACAACCGCGCATTGCCGGCATGCTCGATCAGATTGTCGCGCAGCTTGCCCTTCTTCATCTCGGGCGCGGCCGCCAGCACCGCCTCCAGATCGCCATGCTCGTTGATGAGCTTCGCCGCCGTCTTCGGCCCGACCCCCGGCACGCCCGGCACATTGTCGACGCTGTCGCCCATCAGCGCCAGCACGTCGCCCAGCTTGTCGGGCGTCACGCCGAACTTCTCGACCACATGCTCCGGCCCCAGCGTCCGGTTGTTCATCGTGTCGAGCATGTCGACCGACGGATCGGTCATCAGCTGCATCAGGTCCTTGTCCGAACTGACGATCGTCACCGCCCATCCCTGCGCCAGCGCCGCCTGCGTATAGCAGGCGATGATGTCGTCGGCCTCCAGCCCCTCTTCCTCGATGCACGGCAGGCTGAACGCCCGCGTCGCGTCGCGGATCATCGGGAATTGCGGAACGAGGTCCTCCGGCGGCGGCGGCCGGTGCGCCTTGTACTGGTCGTACAGGTCGTTGCGGAACGTCTTCGACGATTTGTCGAGGATCACCGCCATATGCGTCGGCCCGTCCGCCTTGTGCAGCGCGTCCGCCAGCTTCCACAGCATCGACGTATAGCCATAGACCGCCCCCACCGGCTCGCCATGGACGTTGGTGAGCGGCGGCAGCCGATGATAGGCACGGAAGATATAGCCGGAGCCGTCGACGAGATAGAGATGGGGCATGGGGCGGAGATAGCAGCGCGGCGGGGCGGGCGCGAGGGGGGACAAGGCAAAGACAGGCGTCTCGCCGCGTATTCGCTACCCTGTCAGCATGGCGTCGCGGGTACGTCGATGCCCGACGCCTGCCCGCGCTGCTGCGTTGACAAATGCCGTTCGGAAACTAGCCTTGCTGCGTTAGAAGGATGAGGAGCGGCACATGGGTTACACCCTTCACATGCCGAAGTTCGATGCTTCACTTAACACCGACTGGTGCAACGCACGCAACAACGCCGAACTTCTACTAACGCTCAGACTCGGATTCCGACAAGTGAACCCGGCCGGCGATAGGGCGACCGGCACGTACAATGATTACGGCTCCCCGAACGGCAAGCCACGAAAGATCGTCAAATGGTCGCAATCGGCATGGACCGTTTGGAAGGCGACATTTTGCCGATCCGCTGAACGTTTCTGGAATGGAAAATTCTGGATACTGAACCGTTCCGGCATATTGGCAAAACGTTCAGGCGCATTTATCTTCATACCGAACATATGGTGTAAATTCGACATCATCGGCAACGATGCCGCCGTCGGCCGACACCATCACGTCATTGACGTCGTAAGGCTCGATCCCACCGAGTCCTGGTTCGGATCGCACGCGACGCTTTACGACAGCGGCGATATTAATGCCGTGCCGAAGAAGACGGACAGCAAAGGCAAGCCGATATTGCAAAGGGCGCATGTTCACGAGATCGGCCACCTGCTGGGCCTCGGACATGTCGACATCGGAAAGCCGCATTGCACCGCAAACGGAAATACGAATGCAAGCGATTGCTACGGCATATCCGATAACGACATGAACAGCGTCATGGGGGCAGGGATGCGATTGGATGTAGCGCACGCCGCGCCATGGGTTCGGGCGCTGCAATCGCTTGTCCGAACGATACCGCCTGCGCCGATCTATCTACCGGCGCCCAACTTTCGAAAGCCGTTTCGCGTTTCCAAACGACGACTCTATCCTCGCACCGTGGCGGAGTTCGAGGCCGACACCATCATTACCAGGCTGCTACCCAGGAGATAGCATGATGCCAGAACCGGCAATGACGACATTCTTCGGCCTCTTTGCGGCGCTCGCGTTGGCAGCTTGCGGAAACCCGGATGCGGGAACCAACAGACACGACACGGCCGTAGGCAATCAGGATGCCGGACCGACCCTACGCAAGACGACTGCGCCGACAACAACCGAAACGTCAGGGGATCGACTGATGAGCGCATCTAAACCGTGTGGCACCAGCGAAATGGAACGCTCGGCCTGTATGGTGGAATTGATCCTTGCGGATTTGAAGGCGAACTACACCGCTATCGGCGGAGGGATCACAAGCATCAAGGCCGGGCCAGGCATGTCCTATAGCGTAGCACTGCCGCAAGAAGAGCGGACCGACATCCGTACCTATACCTTCACGCTGAACGCCGGGGTTATGACGATCGCGGATCGGCGAGATACGACCGAAAGCTACTGACACATACGACCCGGTCGAACGGTCGCTGGCAGGGCCGTCATCGGCCATCCTGGTTCCATAAAAAGCCGTAGCAAGAACCATGCGCGCGGCGGCGCCGCTTGACGCCCTCCCCATTCCGGCGAAAACTACGCACCGGGGGGACACCGACATGCCGAACTGGACTTTACCGCTCGCCGCCGCGCTGATCGCCGCGACGCCGGCCGCTGCCCGGGAGTTGCGGGTCGGCCAGCCCGCGCCGCCGATCGAACTGATGCTGGCCGATGGCACCAGGACCACGATCGCCGAGCATCGCGGCGAGGTCATCCTCGTCAATTTCTGGGCGACGTGGTGCGTGCCGTGCCGCGTCGAACTGCCGCTGCTCGACGCCTATTACCGCAAGATCGAAAAACATGGCGCTCGCGTCTTTGCGGTCACGACCGAAGGGTCGGTACCGATCTACAAGATGAAGGCGCTGTTCGCCGCGCTGGCGATCACCCCGGCCAAGGGGATCAAGGGCATCACCCACGCGACCCCCGCCGTGCCGACCAACTATATCATCGATCGCCGCGGGATCGTCCGCTACGCCAAGGCGGGGGCGATGGATCTGGACGACCTCAATCGCGAGTTGATCCCGTTGCTGCGGGAGCCGGTGCCCGAGGCATAGACGACTGCCCGCCCCGATCGTTACCCCGGGCTTGACCCCTTGCGGCCTGAACCGACGCAAGCCGGATAAGCGATAGCTCACCCCGCTCGTCACCCCGGACTTGATCCGGGGTCCCGCTTCTTCTCGATTGCGGGGCTGGCGCGATCGGCCGCCACATCGAACAAAAACCGCCCCGGAATCGCTTCCGGGGCGGTTCTTTATTTCCAGGCCCGACGAGGCAAAGCCACGTCGTCGGTCCTTGCCCTGGGCAAGGCCGGCCGGGCGGACCTTGTGCGGCTCGGCGTAGCTGACGCTACGCCGTTGCCCGGTCCGCCTGCCCGGCTCGCTCGCTCAGGCTGCCGCCTTCGCGCGCGATGCCTTCTTCCGCTCGTGCGGGTCCAGATGGCGCTTGCGCAGACGGATGTTCTTCGGCGTCACCTCGACCATCTCGTCGTCGTCGATATAGGCGATCGCCTGTTCCAGCGTCATCTTCTTCGGCGGGGTCAGGCGGATCGCGTCGTCCTTGCCGCCCGATGCGCGGAAGTTGGTCAGCTGCTTCGCCTTCATCGGATTGACCTCGAGGTCGTCCGTCTTGGCGTTCTCGCCGATGATCATGCCTTCATACAGCGCTTCGCCGTGCCCGACGAACAGGATGCCGCGCTCTTCGAGCGGACCCAGTGCATAGCCCTGCGCTTCGCCGGCGCCGTTCGAGATCAGCACGCCGTTCTTGCGGCCTTCGATCTGCCCCTTGTGCGGACCATATTTTTCGAACAGCCGGTTCATGATGCCGGTGCCGCGCGTGTCCGACAGAAATTCGCCGTGATAGCCGATCAGGCCGCGCGACGGAGCCGAGAAGGTGATGCGCGTCTTGCCGCCACCCGACGGGCGCATGTCGGTCATTTCCGCCTTGCGCTGGTTCATCTTGTCGACGACCGTGCCCGAGAATTCCTCGTCCACGTCGATGACGACGGTTTCGTACGGCTCGGTCTTGCCGCCATTCTCGTCCTCGCCGAACAGCACGCGCGGACGCGAGATGCCCAGTTCGAAGCCTTCGCGGCGCATCGTTTCGATCAACACGCCCAGCTGCAATTCGCCGCGACCCGCGACTTCGTAGCTGTCGCGGTCCGACGCTTCGGTCACCTTCACGGCGACGTTCGATTCGGCTTCGCGGAACAGGCGGTCGCGGATCATGCGCGACGTCACCTTGCTGCCCTCGCGACCCGCCATCGGCGAATCGTTGACCGCAAAGCGCATCGACAGCGTCGGCGGATCGATCGGCTGCGCGTGCAGCGGCTCGGTGACCTGCGGGTCGCAGATGGTGTTCGACACGGTGGCGACGGTCAGGCCGGCCAGCGAAATGATGTCGCCCGCCTTCGCCTCGTCGACCGGTACGCGCTCCAGCCCGCGGAACGACATGATCTTCGACGCGCGGCCGGTTTCGATCACGTTGCCGTCATTGTCGAGCGCGTGGATCGGCTGGTTCAGCTTCACCGTGCCCGAATTGACGCGGCCGGTCAGGATGCGGCCGAGGAAGTTGTCGCGGTCGAGCAGCGTCACCAGGAAGGTGAAGGGCGCATCGACGTCCAGCGCGGGCGGCGGAACGTGCGAAACGATCGTCTCGAACATCGGCTGCAGCGTGCCTTCGCGCGCATCCATGTCGGTCGAGGCATAGCCGTTGCGACCCGACGCATAGAGCACCGGGAAATCGAGCTGTTCGTCGTTGGCGTCGAGCGACACGAACAGGTCGAACACTTCGTCCAGCACTTCCTGGATACGCGCGTCGCTGCGGTCGACCTTGTTGACCACGACGATCGGCTTCAGGCCCAGCGCCAGCGCCTTGCCGGTCACGAACTTCGTCTGCGGCATCGCGCCTTCCGACGAATCGACCAGCAGCACGACGCCGTCGACCATCGACAGGATGCGCTCGACCTCGCCGCCGAAATCGGCGTGGCCGGGCGTGTCGACGATGTTGATCCGCACCGCTTCGCCACCCGCCGGCGGCACCCACTCGACCGAGGTCGGCTTGGCGAGAATGGTGATCCCGCGTTCCTTTTCGAGGTCGTTCGAGTCCATCGCGCGTTCCTCGACGCGCTGATTGTCGCGGAACGTGCCGGACTGACGGAACAACTGATCGACGAGCGTGGTTTTGCCGTGATCGACGTGGGCGATGATCGCCACGTTGCGAAGGCTCATGGTATTTCCTGGATACTGCGGAAGTGCAATCGGCCGCGCGCTTAGCGTATTTCGGGCGAAACCGGAAGTCCCCCCTTTGCTGCGCTGCGGTGTCGGGAAAAAGGGTGGTTCACGCGAAGGCGCGGAGGCGCGGAGGAAGTGTGCCGGGCACGCCCCTCTCCCGCGAAGCGGCCTCATTGCCCCGGTGCAGCGGGCGCAGCCGTCTCCCGATCGCGAGCGCTCGCAACAAGCGCGCCTCCTCCGCGCCTCCGCGCCTTCGCGTGAACATCCTTACTTCTTCTACTCGATAACTGTATTATTCCAACAGCACACTTGAACCGCCCCTCGTTCCCCGCCATCAATGGGACAAGGACCGCTGGAGGAATTATGGCAACGCAGACGACCGAAGAGCCAGCGCTAGTGCTGACCCCGCCCGATCCGGTGCCGACCGTTGCGCCCGCAAAGGCCGCCGGGCTGGTGCCGGTCGACGATACCAAGCGCACCGAACTCCAGCGCCGCGTCGACGATTTCATCGATCAGCTGGTCGCGCAGGACGCGAACTCGCCCGAATTCGGCAAGCGGGTCGACGCGATCAGCAACCTCGGCGCGCGCGAAATCCGCGAGGCCGCCGGCCAGTCGAACCGCTTCCTCGACCGTCCGGTCAAGGCGATGGGCCAGGAATCGGGCGTCGGCGCCGACCTCGCCCAACTGCGCCGTACGATCGAGGACCTCGATCCCGGCCGGCAGGGCAATCTGCTCGAACCCAGGAAGCTGTTCGGCATGATCCCGTTCGGCAACAAGGTCCGCGACTATTTCGACGGGTACAAGTCCGCGCAGAGCCACATCGCCTCGATCCTGAAACGGCTTCAGTCCGGCAAGGACGAGCTGTTGATGGACAATGCCGCCATCGACACCGAACGCGCGAACCTGTGGACCGCGATGGGCCGCCTCGAACAGATGATCTATCTGTCGCAGGAGATGGACGGCAAGCTGGAGGAAAAGGCCAACGAGCTGGATCACACCGACCCGGCCAAGGCCAAGGCGATCCGCGAAACCGCGCTCTTCTACGTCCGCCAGCGGTCGCAGGACCTGCTGACGCAGATGGCGGTGACAGTGCAGGGCTATCTCGCGCTCGATCTGGTCAAGAAGAACAATGTCGAGCTGGTGAAGGGCGTCGACCGTGCCAGCACCACCACCGTCGGCGCGCTGCGCACCGCGGTGACGGTTGCGCAGGCGCTGACCAACCAGAAGCTGGTGCTCGAACAGATCACCGCGCTCAACACCACCACCGCCAACATCATCGATTCCACGGGCAAGCTGCTGCGCTCGCAAACCGCGACGATCCACGAACAGGCCGCCGCGTCGACCATTCCCGTGGAAGTGCTCCAGCGCGCGTTCCAGAACGTCTACGACACGATGGACGCGATCGACACCTTCAAGCTGAAGGCGCTGGATTCGATGAAGACCACCATCGGCACCCTGTCGAACGAAGTCGAGAAGTCGAAGGGCTATATCGCCCGCGCCGAGGGTGCGTCGCAAAATGCGGCCGGCGGCGAGACGTTCAAGCTGGAGGCGATGTAACGCGATGTCGCGCAGCGACGAGGTCCTCGAACGCGCCAGCCTGACGCTCGAACGCGCCCGCGAACGTCATGGCGTCGTGGCACCCCGCGCGCGGCGCCGGCGCGAGGCGGAGGTGCTGCGGCGCCTGGGTCGCATCGCCGCCGCCGATGGCGCGATCCTGCTGGCGGCTTTGGTGTTCGGCTGGTTCGTGCCGCTGGGCTTGGGCGGCGCGATGCTGGTCATGGCGCTGCTGATCGCCGCCACCGCGTTGTTCGCGCTGATGCCGGTCACCCGCGAGGTCGCCGTCGAACAATTGGTACAGGCACCGATCAAGTCGCTCCCCGCCCAGACCGAACGCTGGCTGGCCACGCAACGCCCCGCCCTTCCCGCGCCCGCCATCACGCTGGCCGATGCGATCGGCGTAAAGCTCGACACGCTGTCGGCGCAGCTCGCCACCCTCCCCGACGACGAACCGGCCGCGGCGGAAGTACGCAAGCTGGTCGGCGAACAGCTCCCCGAACTGGTCCGCGGCTACCAGCGCGTCCCCGAACCGCTCCGTCGCGTCGAACGCAACGGCCGCACCCCCGATCAGCAACTGGTCGACGGCCTGAAGATCATCGACGGCGAAATCGCCGCGATGACGCAGCAGCTGGCGCAGGGCGACCTCGACAGCCTCGCGACGCGCGAACGGTTTTTGCAGATCAAATATCAGGGCGAGGAATAGGGCGGAACGCCCTCCCCGGCTTCATCGTCACCCCGGGCTTGACCCGGGGTCCCGCTTCTTTTCCGTCGGCGATCCAATGTGGGACCGTGGGTCAGGTCACGACTGACGAAACGGGGCCGGTATTCCGCTGCGCCAGCGAGACCGGCTGACACCGCCAGCACCACGCCAATCGTCATTCCCGCGAAGGCGGGAATGGCGCAGCAGGCCCAGAAACCATTTTCCTACACCACCCGAACCGTCCTACGCTCGGCGCGGCTCTTTCTCACCGTCGATCCGCCAAGCTTCGCCAGATGCGAATGCTACGCAAGAACGCGCGCAGCACGAACACGCCACGAGTGTGAACTTAGTGAACTTTGGACAAAAATCCCTTTGTTATCAGTCCCGCTCGACGTCCCAGTCGTACCGCGACACGACCACCGACGGCACCGCCCGCCCCCGCCCGTCCCGCGACGGTCGGAAGCGGAAGGCGCGTTCGATCTGGACGCAGGTGGCGATGTCGATCGCGCGATTGCCGCTCGACCGGCGGATGCGACAATCGGTCGCGCGGCCGTTCGGCTCGACGACGTAATCGACCTCGACCGTCCCTTCGAAGCCATATTCCTCCAGCTCGCGCGGCAACCGCGCGCCCTGCAACGACCCGCTAATCTGCTCGGGCGGGGTATCGCCCCCGCCGCTCCCGTCGCCATCGCCCTCGCCGCCACTGCCAAGGCCATCGCCGATCCCCCCGGCACCGGTCCCCGGCCCGACCGTATCGGTCGCGCCCGACGAGGCGTCGTTGCCCGGCCCGGCGACCGGCGCGGTGACGACCGGCGGCGGCACCGGCAGCGGCACGGCCGGCGGCGTCGCGACGATCTCGGTCGCCTTGGAGCGGATATTGGGCGGCGCGGCACGCCCCTCGGGCCGTCCCTGCCGCACGACCTGCGGCACCGGCGGCGGGGGTGGCGGATCGGGCGGCGGCGGCAGGATGTCGAACGTCGCCAGCGCGCTCTGCGCCGTCCGCGCGACATCCACCCCCAGCCCGACGATCAGCGCCCAGCCGAGCAGCACATGCAGCCCGATCGTCGCGGCCATCACGCCGATACGGCTCCTATCCGGCAGGGTCGTCGTCATCGCCATCGTGCTGGCACAACGCCGATGAATGGCGGCTGATCCGTGCGCGGCATGCTCGCCGCGAACGTCACCCCAGCGCAGGCTGGGGTCTCTCGCGGCTCCTGCCTCGCCAGCCGATCAGGATACCCCAGCCTTCGCTGGGGTGACGTCCGTGGTTGTCGAAGGGGGGGGGCGAATGGCCTACCGCTTCCCCAATGCCGCGATCGCCCGCTCGCGCAGCCGCTCCACCGCCGCGCCGTGAATCCCCGGCGCCGCCGCCATCACCCCGAAAAACTGCGGCCTTGCCTGATTGAAGCGCAGCTTGCGCCCGATCGCATCGGTCACCGTCGCCCCGGCCTCGCGGGCGATCAGGATGCTCGCCGCCACGTCCCATTCATTGCCCCAGCGCAACGTCGCGAGGAAATCCGCCTCCCCGCTCGCCACCATCGCCATGCGCAGCGCGATCGAGTTGGGCTTGGCGACCATCAACAGGTCGCGGTCCGCCTTGGGCAGCGCGTCGACCGGCGTGCGGCTGCCGGCGAAGTCGACGCGCGGACTGACCGCCAGCCGCTCGCCGTTCATCCGCGCCCCCTGCCCCGCCGCCGCCGTCCAGCGCTGCCGCCGCACCGGCGCGTCGAGCACACCCAGCACCGGCTGCCCATCCTCGATCAGCGCGACCGACACCGCCCAGCCGTCGCGCCCGCGAATATAGTCGCGCGTGCCGTCGATCGGATCGACGATCCACACCTGCCGCCGCGCCAGCCGAACCGCATCGTCCGCGGTCTCCTCCGACAGCCAGCCCGCCTCGGGCAACAGCGCGGAGAGCCGCTCGCGCAGCAGCCGGTCGACCGACAGGTCGATCTCGCACACCGGATTGCCCGGCGCCTTTTCCCATGTCTGGAAATCGCCCCGCCAGCTGGCCAGCGCCAGCGCGGCCGCTTCCCCGGCGATCGCCGTTACCTGTTCGAGCAGCGCCGCTTCAGCCACCCGCCACCGTCATGCCATCGACCCGGATCGTCGGCACATTGACCCCCTGCCTGTGCTCCAGATCGCCTGCCGCGCGCATCGACAGCAGCATCGGGCGCAGATTGCCGGCGATGGTGATACCCGACACCGGCCGCGTGATCTCGCCCTTCTCGATCAGGAAGCCCGACGCCCCGCGGCTATAGTCGCCGGTGACGCCGTTCACCCCCTGCCCGATCAGCTCGGTCAGCAGCACGCCGCGCTCCACGTCCGCGATCAGCGCCTCGACGCTGCCGGCACCGCCTGCCAGATGGACGTTGCCGGTCGTCACTCCCGGCGGCCCGCTCAAGCCCCGCGAGGCGTGGCCGGTCGGCTCCAGCCCCAGCTGCCGCGCCGACGCGCTGTCGAGCAGCCAGGTCTGCAACACGCCGCGCTCGACCAAAGCCATCGGCGATACCGGCAGCCCCTCGCCATCGAACGGCCGCGCGCGAAGCCCGTGCGGGCGGTGCGGATCGTCGATGATCGACAGCCCCTCGGGCAGGATCGCATGGCCCAGATATTCGCGCAGGAAGCTGGTTCCGCGCGCGATCGACGGCCCGGAAATCGCGCCCAGCACATGCCCGATCAGGCTGCCGCCGACCCGCGGGTCAAACACCACCGGCATCGCGCCGCCGTCGATCTTCACCGGGTTCAGCCGCGCGACCGCCCGCTCGCCCGCGCGCCGCCCGACCGTCTCCGGCGACTCCAGCATCGTGCGGTGCCGCACCGAATGATGGGCGTGGTCGCGCTGCATGGCCGCGCCCTCGCCCGCCAGCACGCTCGCCGAAATGCCGTGGCTGGTGACCGCATAGCCCTGCGCGAAGCCATGGCTGGTCGCCAGCGCGACGATCGCGCGGCTATAGCCGGCCGATCCGCCTTCGGAATTGCTGACGCCGGCGATGCTGCGCGCTGCATCCTCCACCGCCATCGCCGCCTCGCGCAGCAGCTGCGGCGGCACCTCGCCGCCATCGTCCAGATCGAGCAGCGGCGGCGCGCCGTGCAGCAGCCGTTCGGCCGGCGCCAGTCCCGCCCAGCGGTCCTCGGGCGCCGCACGCGCCATCGCCACCACCCGCTCGGCCAGCGCGGCAAGGCCCGCTTCGGACAGGTCGGAGGTGGAGACGCTGGCGGAGCGCTGCCCGACGAACACGCGCAGGCCCAGCTCCGCGCCCTCCGACCGGCCGACATCCTCCAGCTGCCCCAGCCGCACCGACACCGACAGCGCGGTATCGGCGACGAGGATCGCATCGGCGGCATCGGCGCCATGGCCAAGGGCGCGGGCGATGGCGGATTGGGCGCGGTCGGTGGCAGTCTGGGGATCGAGCATGGGGGCCAGATGGGAAGCCCGTTCGCCCACGGCAACGTTCATGCCGCCTGCCCGACGGTCAACAGGCCGAGGAACAGCAGCAGCCCGGCATCGCGGTTCGACCGGAACCGGCGCAGCGTGTTGACGCCCTTATCGGGCTTGAGCGTCGCGACCTGCCACGACAGGTGCAGCGCGGCGGGCAGCAGCGCGAGCAGCGCCAGCGGCGTCGGGAACACCCGCCACACCGCCCCCGCCCAGCAGGCGACGGCGATGCCATAGAGCAGGCCGACCCCCGGCCGCACCCGCGCACCCATCGCCCGCGCCGACGACCGGACGCCGACCATCGCATCATCCTCGATGTCCTGGCACGCATAGATGGTGTCGTAACCGATCACCCACGCGATCGCGCCGGCGTAGAGCAGGGCGAGCGGGGTCCAGTCCGCCACCGCCATCTGCGCCCACGCCACCGGAGCCGCCCACGAAAACACCATGCCCAGCCACGCCTGCGGCCACCACGTAATCCGCTTCATGAACGGATAGGCGGCGACGAGCACGAGGCTGCCCAGCGCGACGATCGCGGCGGTGAAGTTCAGTTGCAGCAGGACGACGAAGCCGATCAGGCTGAGGAACACCAGCCAGCCCCATGCCGCCTTCAGCGACACCGCCCCGCTCGCCAGCGGGCGATTGGCGGTCCGCGCCACCTGCCGGTCGAGATCGCGGTCGACGATGTCGTTATAGACGCACCCCGCCCCGCGCATCGCGATACTGCCAGCCAGGAACCACAACAGCATGTCCCACCGCTCGACCGCGCGTCCCGACAGCGCGATCGCCCATGCGCCGGGCCAATAGAGCAGCCACCACCCGATCGGCCGGTCGAACCGCGCCAGCAGCGCGAACGGCCGGGCGGCGGCGGGCAGCATGGCGACGAACCCGCGATGTTCGGTATCGGCGACTTGGGTGGCGGGTGCAGGGGACGACATGCCGCCCCTGCTGCCACGGACCGGCCGCCTTGCACAGGGTGAACGTCAGCGCTTGGCCGCCGCCTTGGCCTGTTTGGCATAATGGTGATGCGCCGCGATGCAGCCGGCGACCGCGCCCAGCTTGCCATGCCCCTTGCCGACCATATGCCCCGCGACGCCACCGGCGGCCGCGCCACGGATGCAGCCTTTGGCGAATGCCGGCTGGCCTGCGACCATCGCGATCGGCAGGGCGAACAGAGCAACGAACCGCATGTCCAGTCTCCTTGATTCGAGACCGTGAAAACGACGAGGCTCTTCCGCAGGTTGCGTTAAACTTTCGTCATGTCGCCGGGGCCGCTACGGGGGAAGCCATGGACCTAGGCCAACTGCTCCACCATTATTTCGGCACTGCCGATCCCGACACGCTGACCGCCGCCGAACAGGACGCCGCGCGCGAGCAGATGGCGATCGATTTCGGCGTGGAGCGCGATCCCTCGCGCCGCTTCGCGCTCTGGACGCTGATGGACGCGTTCGGCTTCGCCGCGCCACCGGCCGAAGCGTTCGACAAGGCACCCGAGCTGCGCGCGGCCGCCGAACGCTATCTCGACGCCGCATACCGGCTCGAGCGCGACGGGACGCCCGACTGATGCCGTGGGTATTGCTCACCGTCGCCGGGCTGCTGGAGATCGTCTGGGCCTATTATATGAAGCTGTCCGACGGCTTTTCGAAACCGGGGCCGACGCTTGCGACCTTCGTCGCGATGTTCGCCAGCTTCGGCCTGTTGTCGCTGGCGATGAAGCAGTTGCCGCTCGGCACCAGCTACATGGTCTGGACCGGCATCGGCGCGCTCGGCGCCTTCGTGGTCGGCATCGCGATCCTGGGCGAAGCGGTAACGCCGCTGCGGCTGGTCGCGGCGGCGATGCTGCTCGGCGGGCTGGTACTGATGAAGCTGGCGTCCTAACCCCGCTTCCATGCCCGCAACCCCCGCCTGGCCACCCGATTCGTCGCCCCGCCTGTTCGTCGAACAGCCGCTTTCGGACGGCGCACGCGTCCGCCTCGACGGCGCGCAGGCGCATTATCTGCTGTCGGTAATGCGGGTGAAGGACGGCGACGTCGTCCGCCTGTTCGACAACGCCACCGGCGAATGGCTCGCCCACGCGACCGAGGTGCGCAAGCGCGACCTCGTGCTCGCCGTCGACCGCCAGCTGCGCCCGCGCGAGACCGTGCCCGACCTGTGGCTGTGCATCGCCCCGACCAAGAAGGGCCGCATCGACTGGGTCATCGAAAAGGCGTGCGAGCTGGGCGTCGACCGGATCGTGCCGGTGCTGACCCGGCGGACGGTGGTCGACCGGCTCAACCTCGACCGGCTGCGCGCCCATGCGATCGAGGCGGCGGAGCAATGCGGCCGTACCGCGCTGCCCGCGCTCACCGAACCGGTAAAGCTGCCTGCATTGCTGCGCGACTGGCCGGCGGATCGCGCACTGTTCTTCGCCGACGAGACCGGCGGCGTCCCCGCCTTCGACGCGGTGCGCGCGCGCCCCGGCCCGGCGGCGATCCTGATCGGGCCGGAAGGCGGGTTCGACCCGGAGGAACGCGACTCGATCCGCGCCCACCCCCGGGCGGTCGGCATGGCGCTCGGCCCCCGCATCCTGCGCGCCGAAACCGCGGCGGCAGCGGCGACCGCATTGTGGATGGCGGCGGCCGGCGACTGGTAGCGGCACTTTCCCTGTATCAATTACAGACCCCTAGCGCGGCCCGTTCGTGCGGCGTATGGGCGCGGTCATGAGCACGAAGACCGTTTCGGACAGCAACGCAGCGGTCATCGAGGACCGTTCGCAACTGATCGCCTATTTCGCCGGGGGCGAGAAGCCGGCGGAGCGCTGGCGGATCGGGACCGAGCACGAGAAATTCGTCTATCGCACCAGCGACCATGCCGCCCCGTCCTATGACGAACCCGGTGGCATCCGCGACCTGCTCGCCGGCCTCGAACGCTTCGGCTGGCGCCCGGTCGAGGAGGGCGGCAAGGTCATCGCGCTCACCGGCAAGGACGGCTCGGTCAGCCTCGAACCCGCCGGGCAGTTCGAACTGTCGGGTGCGCCGCTCGAAAACCTGCACCAGACCTGCGCCGAAACCGGCCGCCATCTGGAACAGGTGAAGGCGGTCGGCGGCGAACTCGGCCTCGGCTTTCTCGGCCTCGGCATGTGGCCCGACAAGCGCCGCGACGAACTGTCGATCATGCCCAAGGGTCGCTACGGCATCATGCTCAACCATATGCCGCGCGTCGGCACCATGGGCCTCGACATGATGCTGCGCACCTGCACCATTCAGGTGAACCTCGACTATGCGAGCGAGGCGGACATGGTGCAGAAGTTCCGCGTCGGCCTCGCGCTGCAACCGCTCGCGACCGCGCTGTTCGCCAATTCGCCGTTCACCGACGGTCTGCCCAACGGCCAGCTCTCCTATCGCTCGCACATCTGGTCCGACACCGATCCGGCGCGCACCGGCATGCTGCCCTTCGTGTTCGAGGACGGCTTCGGCTACGAACGGTACGCCGACTATGCGCTCGATGTGCCGATGTACTTCGTCTATCGCGACGGCCGCTATATCGACGCCGCCGGCCTGTCGTTCCGCGACTTCCTGAAGGGCGAGTTGTCGGTCCTGCCGGGCGAGAAGCCGACGATGGAGGATTGGGCCGACCACCTCTCCACCGCCTTCCCCGAAGTGCGGCTCAAGACCTTCCTCGAAATGCGCGGTGCCGATGGCGGCCCATGGGGCCGCATCTGCGCGCTGCCGGCCTTGTGGGTCGGATTGCTCTACGACAGGCAAGCGCTCGACGCCGCATGGGATCTGGTGAAGGGCTGGTCGATCGAGGACCGTCAGCGCCTGCGCGATACGGTGCCCGCGCTCGGCCTCGACGCGCCGCTGCCCGGTGGCGGACGCTTGCGCGACGTCGCGGGCGACGTCCTCGACATCGCCGGCCGGGGCCTAAGCGCCCGCCGCCGCCTCAGCTCCTCGGGCGACGACGAAAGCGGCTTCCTCGAACCGCTGCGCGAAGTCGTCCGTTCGGGCAAGGTCCCGGCGCAGGTGCTGCTCGACAAGTTCGCCGGCGAATGGGGTGGCGATTTGGCGAAGGTGTACGGCGAGTATAGCTTCTAAAAACTCCTCACCGGAACAGGGAGGGTTGCAGCGTCTGATCGATCAGCCAAAAGACGTCGCCCCAGCGAAGGCTGGGGCCTCACTCGGCTCCTGCTCCGCGCCATCACCAGGAGATCCAGCCTTCGCTGGGATGACGCCCGGTTCAAAAGGAATGGAACGGGCGTTAGTAGACTCGTCGCACCATTCGCGTTACGCACCCCCGCCGCATCATCCAGTCGCTATACGCCCGGTACACCGGGTCCTGCCCCAGATGCCATTCCTCGGTCTTGGCCCGCCAGTAATAGACCCCGCTGACGCACGCCAGGATCGCGGTACTCCGCGCCGCCGACGTCCAGCTATCCGCCGTGGTCAGCACCGGAACCGTCGAAATCCACCAGAACAGGTTCTTCGACAGATAGGCCGGATGCCGGCTGAACGCATATGGCCCATGGGTCAGGATCCCGCGATGCGTCAGGTTCGAAAAGCGTAGGCCAAACGCCATCGTCGCCCATGCATATATCGCGGTCAGCCCGACCAGCACCGCGCCGACGATCCACAACAGCACCGGATAATCGGCCAGCCAGTACGTCCAGTCCGCCGTCCCCGGATGGTAATCCAGCGGACCGCCATTCGCCATCAGGATGAACGGCGGATAGCAGATCAGCGCCGCCGACCATCCCGCCGCATAAGGCGTGGCGCTGCGGATATGCGTGTCGAGCGGCCGCATCGCGAGGATATAGCCCGCCGTCGCGAACGCCACGTCGATCACGAACATGAAGGTGATGAGCCAGTTGGCCAGCGGCACCGGACCGGTCAGCACGGCGGAGCGCTGCGTGCGGATGAACTCGCCGAACCCCGGCGGCACGATCGCCAGCATGAAGGCGAGGAAGAACGCCTTCACCGCCCATCCGCGCAGGTGGTTCCAGATAGCGTCGCGGTCGATCGGCTCGTCCAGATGCATCGCCCACGCCCCCAGCGCCCAGCATCCGTCCTTCGGCTCGACCAGCCGCCGGTCGATCCACAGCATGTACGGGATCGACAGCACGAACAGCGGTACCGCCGCCGCCCCGAACACCCACATCGAAAAGGCGAACCCGCCCTCCCAGTAGAATCGCCCGGTGGCATAGATCGCCGCGATCAGGCCCCAGGTAATCCATAACCCGGCCAGCTTGGTCAGGCTGATCTCGACCGTCTCGCGCCACGGCCGCACATGGTGCCAGTCGATCCCCGTCGACGGATTGCGATGCACCTTATCGACCAGCAGCGACCACAGCACCATCGGCAGCGCGCAGGCGGCGACGTTGGTGAGCGCCGCATACGGACCGTCCATCCCGTAATGCCACGCGACCGCGACCCATGCGAGCAGCCCCACCAGCCCGGCAAGCCCCACGCCCGACGATACCGCGGATGCCGGACGCCGGTCGGGTTCGGCTTGCAAGGACAAGGAGTTGGGCTGATACATGCGCTATCCGCTACACCCGTGATGGTAAGCATCCGGTGAAGCATATCCTTTTCAAAAGGAAGTCCCTGCCCTTGCGTATCGTTCTTGCCGCCCTGCTGCTGTCCACCACCGCCCTTCCCGCCGCCGCGCAGCAGATCAACCCGCCCGGCAACACCCTGCCCCAGCCGACCCCGATCGTCGACACCGTGCCGGCCGCGCGCGACGTGGACTATCCCGGCACGATCAAGCTCGACGTCGATGCGACCGACACCGTGCAGGGCATCTTCCGCGTGAAGGAAACGATCCCGGTCGCGCGCACCGGCCATATGGTGCTGCTGATGCCGAAATGGCTGCCCGGCAAGCACGGCCCGCGCGGCGAGATCGAGAAGCTGGCTGGCCTCGTCGTCCGCGCCAATGGCCGCGAGCTGCCCTGGACCCGCGACGTGCTCGACATGTTCGCCTTCCACATCGACGTGCCCGCCGGCGCGAAGAATCTCGACGTCCAGTTCCAGTTCCTGACCGCGACACAGGGCGAACAGGGCCGCATCGTCGTCACCCCCGAAATGCTGAACCTCCAGTTCGAATCGGTCAGCCTGTATCCGGCGGGCTATTACACCCGCCGCATTCCGATCGAGGCGACGGTACGCTACCCCGCCGGCTGGACCGCCGCGTCGGGCCTGCCGTCGAAGGTGCAGAACGGCGTCTATCGCTATGACCGTACCAGCTATGAAACGCTGGTCGATTCGCCGGTCTTCGCCGGCAAATATTTCAAGCGTTTCCCGCTCACCGACCGCGTCGGGCTGAACGTCGTCGCCGACAAGCCGTCCGAACTGGCCGCCACCCCCGAACAGATCGCGGCGCATACCCGGCTGGTCGAACAGGCGGTGAAGCTGTTCGGCGCGCAGCATTACGACAAATATGAATTCCTGCTGTCGATCACCGACAAGATGGGGTCGATCGGCCTCGAACATCACCGGTCGTCGGAAAACGGCGTCGATCCCGGCTATTTCACCGACTGGAATGCCGGTCCGGGCGAACGCAACCTGCTGCCGCACGAATTCACCCATAGCTGGGACGGCAAATATCGCCGCGGCGCGGACCTGTTCACGCCCGATTTCCGTACGCCGATGCGCAACTCGATGCTGTGGGTCTATGAAGGCCAGACGCAATTCTGGGGCTATGTGCTGCAGGCGCGCTCGGGTCTGGTGTCGAAGCAGGATACGCTCGACGCCTATGCCGACATCGCCGCGGCATTGGATGCGCGCGAAGGTCGCCAGTGGCGCCCGCTGATCGACACCACCAACGATCCGGTCATCACCGCCCGCCGTCCCAAGGGCTGGGTCAGCTGGCAGCGGTCGGAGGATTATTACAACGAAGGCCTGCTGGTGTGGATGGAGGTCGACTCGATCCTGCGCAAGCAGTCGGGCGGCACCAAATCGATGGACGATTTCGCCCGCGCCTTCTTCGGCGTGCGTGACGGCGACTGGGGCGTGCTGCCCTATACCCACGCCGACATCGTCAAGACGCTGAACGGCATCCAGCCCTATGACTGGGCCGGTTTCCTCGACAAGCGGCTGAACGCCCGCACCGACCGCGCGCCGATCGACGGCTTTGCCGCCAATGGCTATCGCATCGTCTATACCGACACCCCGACCCCGTATCTGAAGGGTCGCGAAAAAAGCGGCGGCGGCGTGTCGGTCCCCTATTCGCTGGGCCTGACCGCGAACAAGGACGGCAAGGTCGGCACGGTGATGTGGGGCAGCCCGGCGTTCAAGGCCGGGTTCGAAACCGGCACCACCATCGTCGCCGTGAACGGCACCGCCTATACCCCCGATCGGCTGCGCGATGCGGTCGGCGCGGCAAAGGGGGCCAAGGACCCGATCCGCCTGACCGTCCGCATGGACGACAGCGTGCGCGAGATCGCGATCCCGTATAATGGCGGCCATCGCTATCCGCGGCTGGAAAAGGTCGGCGACGGCGACAACGGCCTCGACCGGTTGCTCGCCGCCAAATGACGGTTGCGCGCCATCCGGTCCCACATCGGGACCGGATGGTCGCGTCCGCAACGATTCCAAGGAAAAGCCGCTTCACCGTTCGTGAATAACGGGTAAAGGGCGCGTCTACCGCGTTGCAGCGAGAGATGAGGGAGTAATATCATGCGCATCGACATGGTGCCGGTCGGCGACGATCCGCCTAACAGCCTGAACGTCATCATCGAAGTTCCCACCGGCGGCGAACCGGTGAAGTATGAGTTCGACAAGGCGTCGGGGGCGCTGTTCGTCGATCGCATCCTGCACACCCCGATGCGCTATCCGGCGAATTACGGCTTCGTGCCGCACACCCTGTCGCCCGACGGCGATCCGCTGGACGCGTTGGTCGTGTCGCGCTCGCCCTTCATCCCCGGCTGCGTCGTCCGTGCGCGCCCGATCGCGGTGCTGAACCTCGAGGACGAAGCCGGCGGCGACGAAAAGCTGGTCTGCGTGCCGGTTGATTCAACGTTCCCCTATTACAGCAACGTCGGCGAAAAGGCCGATCTGCCGGAGATCGTGTTCGAACAGATCGAACATTTCTTCACCCACTATAAGGACCTCGAAAAGAAGAAGTGGGTCCGCATCGGGACGTGGGGCGGCGCCGAGGAAGCCAAGCGCATCACCCTCGAAGCGATCGACCGCTATAACGAGGCGAAGGCCAAGGGCGAGGAACCGCACGACTACGAAGTGCCGGGTCGCTGATCCTATCGCCAAGGGGGTAGGCCCGACGCTTGCCCTATTCTTCGTCACCCCGGATCAGGTCCGGGGTGACGCCTGACTGCGCTGTTTGCGCTTCTTCACCGGCGCCCGCTGCCCCGCCGCGACCGCCAGCCCGCCCCATGCGCGCATCGCCTCGGCATCGTCCAGCACATCATCGGGCGCCCGGCGATAGTTCATCGTCGCGATGCTGCCGTCCTTGCGCTCCATCGAAAACCGCTCGGCACCGGCCGCATCCCAGACGGCATCGCTCTGTGCGTCGGCCTTGAACCAGAGGGTATCGTCATCGACGATCGCGAACACGACGCCGTCGAGGTACAGCGTCACGCCGCCCATCATCCGCCGCCACGTCACCTGCCCGAGCGGGGCCATCGCCTCCTCGATCCAGTCGATCGATGCGGTATCGACGCTCATGCCCCCGCCTCGCTCTGCACCGCCGGAACCCGTCGCCGGACCGCGACGATACATCCGATCACGATCAGCAGCGCACCGACCACCGTATAGGGCGACACCGTCTCGCCGAACGCGATCCAGCCGCTGACCGCCGCCCACACGAACGCGCTATATTCGACCGGCGCCAGCACCTGCGCCTCCGCCCGCGCATAGGCCCAGGCAAGCGCCATCATCGACGCGGTTCCCAGCAGCACCGCCCCCGCCAACGTCGCATATTGCGAAGGCTCGGGCAGCGCGCCCAGCCATGGTGCGGCGGGCAGCAGCATCGTCCCCATGACCAGACTGGAAAACAGCGCGACCTCCAGCGGATCGGCCGCCTGCGCCTGTCGCCGCAAGATGATCAGGCTGACGGCATAGAGCACCGACGCCGCGACGCAGGCGAGGCTGCCGAGCACCGCTTGCGTCGACGCATCGGCCTGCACCTCGCCCGCCGCGATCACCAGCACGCCGAGCGAAGCGACCAGCGACCCGACGATCGCGCTGCGGCGGATCGTCTCGCCCAAAAAAAATGCCGCCAGATACAGCGCGATCAGCGGCGCGAGGAAGGTCAACGCCACCCCCTGCGCCATCGGCACCCGCGCCAGCCCCCAGAAGAACAGCACCACAGACGCGCCACCCGCGACACCGCGCCCGATATGCAGCTTCAGCACGCGCCACGCCGGCCAGCGCCGCCCTCTGCCGAAGAACACGACACCGCACAGCATCGCGCCCGCCAGCGACCGCCATAACACCGCATTGTAAGCGCCGCTGTCGATCGACAGCTGCTTCATCAGCGCATCCATGACCGTATAGACCATGATCCCGGCCCCGGCGACGAGGAAGGCGCGGAGCGGCGACGCGGCGGCGGACATGGCGACCTTTCGGGTGACGAGAGATTGCGTCGCTGTCGCGTAGCCAGCCACAGGATGCAAACAAATCCTCCCCGGTACGGGGAGGAAGCAGTCGCCCTGGTCGCGACGGGCGCCGGCGCGAAATCCTCCCCGGCACGGGGAGGGGGACCAGCGAAGCTGGTGGAGGGGGGTGTCGGCATACGAAGCCGTCGCATTGCGCGCCGATCTCCCTCCACCATCGCCTAAGCGACGGTCCCCCTCCCCGCGTCGGGGAGGAATTGTCGCGTCGTCGCCGGCACGATACACCCCGCCCATGCCCCTGCACATCGGCCAGCGCCTCGCCCCTGCCCGTTTCGTCGCCTTCGCAGTCGTTTCACTTGCGGCCGGATGCTGGTCGGTGCCGACCTTCGGCTGGCGGATCGGCGGGCCGCTGGCGTTCGATATCGGGGCGGTGGTGTTCCTGTTGTCCTGCGTGTCGCTGCTCGGCGCGTCGGCCGATCGGATGCGGGCGGCGGCGGCGCGCAACGACGCCAACCGGCCGCAGCTGCTCATGCTGTCCGCCGCGATCGCTATCGTGCTGCTGACCGCGATCGCCGCCGAAGTGATGCAGCGCGGCAGCCCTTCGACCGGCGTGGTGGTGCTGGTCGTCGCCACGCTGCTGCTGGCTTGGGGTTTCGCCAACACCGTCTATGCGCTGCATTATGCGCATATGTTCTATGCCGCCGATGACGAGGGCAAGGACATGGGCGGGATCGACATGCCCGGCACGCACGAGCCGGATTACTGGGATTTCCTCTACTTCGCCTTCACGCTGGGCATGACGTTCCAGACGTCGGACGTCTCGATCACCTCGCGCACAATGCGCCGCACCGTGACCGGACATTGCCTGATGGCGTTCGTCTTCAACCTCGGCGTGGTCGCGTTCAGCGTGAACGTGCTGGGCGGGTCGTAAGTCCTACCCGCCCCATCCCGTCTACTTCGAGCATGTCGAGAAGCCCTTGCCAAGGGCGACCCGTTCTCGACCGTCGCTTCTCGACAGGCTCGAAGCTGCTCGAACCAAACGGGATTGCGAGGACCGGCTTACGCCGCCGCCTGCGGCACCACCGCGCTCGCCGCCTCGATCTCCGCCGCCTTCGCCTCGACCAGCCTGACGATGTGATCGATCATGTCGGCATCCTGCACATGGTGGTCGGTGACGCCCGACAGATAGACCATATGCTTGCCGTTACCGCCGCCGGTAATGCCGATATCGGTCTCGCGCGCTTCGCCGGGGCCGTTGACGACGCAGCCGAGCACCGACAGCGACATCGGCGTGCGGATATGCTGCAACCGTTCCTCCAGTGCCTGCACCGTGCGGATCACGTCGAACCCCTGCCGCGCGCAGGACGGGCAGGACACGACGCGCACGCCGCGATTGCGGATGCCCAGCGCCTTCAGGATTTCGAACCCGACGCGCACTTCCTCTTCCGGCTCAGCCGACAGCGAGACGCGGATCGTGTCGCCGATCCCGAACCACAGCAGCGACCCGATGCCGATCGACGACTTGACCGTCCCGCCGACGAAGCCGCCCGCTTCGGTGATGCCCAGATGCAGCGGGCAGTCGACCATCTCGGCCAGCTGCTGATACGCCGCGACCGCGAGGAACAGGTCGGACGCCTTCACCGCGACCTTGAACTCGTGAAAGTCGTGGTCCTGCAACAACTTGATATGGTCCATCGCCGATTCGACCAGCGCGTCGGGGCATGGCTCGCCATATTTTTCCAGCAGATGCTTTTCGAGGCTGCCGCCATTCACGCCGATGCGGATCGCGCAGCCATTGGCCTTGGCCGCGCGCACGACCTCGGCGACACGCTCGTTCGATCCGATATTGCCCGGATTGATCCGCAGGCACGCAGCTCCCGCGTCGGCGGCTTCCAGCGCGCGCTTGTAATGGAAATGGATGTCGGCGACGATCGGCACGCGCGCGGCGCGGGTGATCTGACGCAGCGCGGCGGTGCTTTCGACATCGGGGCACGACACGCGGATGATGTCGGCGCCCGCCTCTTCGCAGCGGCGGATCTGGTCGATCGTCGCGACCGCATCCGACGTGTCGGTATTGGTCATCGTCTGCACCGTGACCGGCGCGTCGCCGCCGACCGGGACATTGCCGACCATGATCTTGCGGCTCTGGCGGCGGTGGATATCGCGCCACGGGCGGATCGACATGCTGGGTCTCGCTAACAATTGGGTTACTTGACCGCGATATAGCCCTGCAATGCGTCACGCGAAAGTCGAACGGGAAATCATCGGTGTTGGAAGGGGTTAGGCCGGCATCGTCGCGACATTACGGGCTGGACTGGCTCCGCATCGGTGCGTTCGCGGTGCTGATCCTGTACCATATCGCGATGGCGTTCAGCCCGTGGCACTGGGTCGTGACGACCGGCCATGCCTATCCGGCACTGATCGCGCCGATGGCGGCGGTGACGCCGTGGCGGCTGGGGCTGTTGTTCGCGGTGTCGGGCTATGCCAGCGCGACGCTGGTCGCCCGCGCCGCCACGCCGCATGCCTTCGCCGGCGAACGGTCGCGCCGGCTGCTGGTCCCGCTCGCCTTCGGCATGCTCGCCATCGTTCCGCTGGAAATGTGGGTGCGCGTGCTGGAGGGCGGCTATCCCCATGGCTATTGGCGCTTCTGGCTGGTCGATGGCTGGCGCGTCGGCACCTTCTACGGCGTCGAGTTTCCCAGCTGGGAGCATCTGTGGTTCCTCGTCTATCTCTGGACCTATTCGATGCTGCTCGCCGCGTTCGTCGCGACGCCGCACGCGGCGCGGCGGATGGACCGGCTAGCCGCATGGTTGTCGCAGGGTAACCGGCTGCTCTGGGCGCCGATCGCGCTGATGACCTCGATCCGGCTGGCGGCGCTGTTCGTCGTGCCGGAGGGGCAGGGATTGCTGCATGACGTCGCCGGCCATTCGCAATATCTGCCGCTGTTCGCCCTGGGGTTCCAGATCGCGCGGCGGCCGGCGCTGTGGCGTGCGCTGCACCGCCATGCGCCGGCGGCCATGGTGCTGGCGGTGATCGCCGGTGGGATCGTCGTCTCGGTCGAACTGCAATATCCCGGTGACGTCGTGCCGCCGCATGGCGCCATGGCGGCCAACCGCGCGGCGCGATCGGTCATGGCATGGGCGATGGTCGTGGCGCTGTTCCACCTCGCCGACCGCTACGCCAATCGCGACCATCGCTGGCGCGGGTCGCTCGGCCGGGCGGTCTTCCCGGCTTATATCGTCCACCACCCGGTGATCGTGCTGGTGACGTGGTTCACCCTGCCCCTGGCGCTGAACCCGTGGACGGAAGCGGGCATATTGCTCGCGACCACGCTGTTCGCCTGCATCGCGACCTACCTGCTCGCCCGCGCCTGGCCGGCGCTCGGCACGCTGCTGGGCGTACCCGCTTCGGCGCGCAAGGGTGGCAGGAGCATGGCGATCTGCTAGGGGGCAGCCGCCCGCCCAAGCAGGATACCGACTATGCCGACCCCTTCCCCCCGCCCCTGGACGCTGCTGGTACATGGCGGCGCCGGTATCCTGACCCGCGAGACGGTCACCGCAGAAACCGACGCCGCCGCGCGTGCCGGCCTCGACGCCGCGCTGGCCGCGGGCGAAGCGGTACTCGCCGCCGGGGGAACCGCGCTCGACGCCGTCGAGGCGGCAGTGCGCGTGCTGGAGGACGATCCGACCTTCAACTCCGGGCGTGGGGCGGTGTTCACCTTCGACGGCACGATCGAGCTGGATGCCGCGATCATGGACGGCCGCGACCGGTCCGCCGGCGCCGTGGCCGGCGTCACGCGCAGCCGCCATCCGGTCACCCTCGCCCGCGCGGTGAAGGACCACAGCCCGCACGTCCTCTTGGCCGGAAAGGGCGCGGACACCTTCGCCGCCGAACAGGGCGTCGAGCCGGCCGATCCCGACTGGTTCATGACGCCCGA
Source organism: Sphingomonas paucimobilis (assembly GCA_036946325.1). GTDB lineage: Bacteria > Pseudomonadota > Alphaproteobacteria > Sphingomonadales > Sphingomonadaceae > Sphingomonas > Sphingomonas paucimobilis_A. The sequence continues at coordinate 152,831 of JAQIJL010000001.1, read as the reverse complement.
GCGCCGCGCGCAACTCGACGCGATGAAGGCCAATCCGGACGGCTGGTTCGATGTCGACATGAAATACGGCACGGTCGGCGCGGTCGCGGTCGATGCCGAGGGCCATGTCGCCGCCGCGACCTCCACCGGCGGCGTTACCGGCAAACGCTGGGGCCGGATCGGCGATTCGCCGCTGATCGGTGCCGGCACCTATGCCGACGACCGCGCCTGCGCCATGTCCGCCACCGGGTCGGGCGAGTTCTTCATCCGCGTCGGCGTCGGCCATGAAATCGCCGCGCGCATCCGCTTCGCCGGCGAATCGATCCGGACGGCGGCCGACACGGTGCTGGCCGAAACCAAGGCGATGGGCGGCACCGGCGGCGTCATCGTCGTCGGCCCCGATGGCGATGCGACGTGGAGCCTGACCACCCCCGGCATGTTCCGCGGCCGGGTATCGCAGGGCGGCACGCGCCAGGTCGCAATCTATGGCGACGAAGGGTGAGCGGCCTGACCGGCCTGCACCATGTCGCGATCATCGCATCGGACTATGACCGGTCGAAGGCCTTTTATGTCGACGCACTGGGCTTCACCATCCTGCGCGAAGTCTGGCGCGCCGAGCGCCGGTCGTGGAAATGCGACCTGACCATCAAGGGCGCGCAGATCGAACTGTTCACCTTTCCCGGCGCGCCGCCGCGCCCGTCCTTCCCTGAGGCGAGGGGCCTGCGCCACCTCGCCTTCACCGTCGACGATATCGACGTGGAAGTCGCCCGGCTGGCCGGCCACGGCATCACCTGCGAACCGATCCGGATCGACGAACATACCGGACAGCGCTTCACCTTCTTCGCCGACCCCGATGGCCTGCCGCTCGAACTCTACGAAACATGTCGCGCATAATGCTGGGCGCTTGCGGCGACGGGCGAAGCGGGTAAGTCCCTCTCCCATGATTCGCCGCCTGCTCCTCGCGCTCGCCTGCCTGTTCGCCACCTCCCCGGCCTATGCCTATTGGGAATTCGGGCACGAAAGCGTGGCGACGATCGCGCGGCTGAACGTGCGGCCCGAAACCCGCGCCGCGATCGAGCGCATCTTGCAGCATCAGGCGCTGCTCCAGACCCCGACCTGCCCCGCGCGCACCATTGAGGAAGCGAGCGTGTGGGCCGATTGCATCAAACCGCTCGGCGAACGCTTCAGCTACGCCTATTCGTGGCATTACCAGAATGTCGATGTGTGCAAGCCGTTCGACCTGAAATCGGCGTGCAGGGACGGCAATTGCGTGTCGGCGCAGATCGAACGCAACGTGAAGCTGCTGAAGGACGCGAAGGTCCCGATGCGTGAAAAGGTGATGGCGCTCGCCTTCCTCGTCCATTTCGTCGGCGACCTGCACATGCCGCTGCATGCCGGCGATCGCGGCGATCTGGGCGGCAACCGGGTGAAGGCGGATTACGGCGCCTATGGCCCGGAACGCTTTAACCTGCATTCGATCTGGGACGGACCGCTGGCCGAGCGCGCGATCTCGACTCCGCCCTCGATCCTGCGCGCCTATACCGCCGCCGAACGCGCAGCCGTACAGGCGGGCAGCGTCGAGGACTGGAGCCGCGACAGCTGGGAAGTCAGCCGCGACTATGCCTATGCCCCGGCCTATGGCGGCGACGCCTGCGCGCCCAGGAGCGAGGCGCGGGTCAAGCTCGACGACGCCACCATCGCCCGGCTGGTGCCGATCGCACAGGATCAGGTGAAGAAGGGCGGCCTGCGCCTCGCCCGGCTGCTCGACGAAGCGCTGGGCTGACCCATCCCCCGCGCGGCGCCGTCCCCCGCGCGGCCCCATCCCCGCGCGGCCATTGCGCCGCGCGTCCGCCCGTGTCAGCTTGGCGCCCGGAAACGACCGCGACCACGCGGCGGGCGACATGGGGGTAGGATGCGACTTTACGCAACGATCGCGGCGACGATGCTGCTGGCGGGCTGCGGCTTCGGCCCGGCAAAGGGCGGCCCCGAACTGCAGGTGACCGGCCCCAGCGACGCGGTGGCGGCCTTCGTCCGGCAACAGGGCGCCCAAATCCCCAGCCGCGCGACGACCTTTCCCCAACCGGCCGGCGACGGCAAGTCGAGCGCGCGGGTCATGCTGCCCGCCGGCGCCGGCGCGGCCACGATGCAGTCGGTGGTCAAACAGGCGGCGACCGCCGGTCTGGCGATAGCGGTCGTCGCCGACCGCTGAGCCATGGTCCGGCCCGGCGGACGCGACGAACCGAAGGCCGAATTAACCATTTGTTGGCGCGGCGACGGCATAGCCGACACGATGTTCTGGTCGGTTCGCACGCTATGGATTGCGCTGCTGTTGGCGGTCGGATTCTGGTGCGCCGCGCCCGCCCATGCCCAGTCCGGTGCGGTCGGCACGATCGGCAGCACCATCCCGGTCTGCGTCAGCCGGGTCCAGCCGGGCGACACGCCGCAGGCGATGTTCGCTCAGGCCGCGCGGTTCGACTGTACCACGCCGCAACTGGCGCTGGGACCGGGCGATTTCTGGATATTGTCCGCCCCCCTTTCCCGCCCGGACGAGGCCGACGCCCCCATCCGCGTGCGACAGGTCAGCCTGTGGCAGCGCCAGATGACGCTCTATGCCCAGGCCGCCGATGGCCGGATCGTCGGACAGTTCGCCGACGAATTCGCCATAGGCCGCCGCCTGCGGCTGGGCGCGGTGATCGAACATCGCTTCGTACCCGCCGGCGCGCCCTTCACCCGGCTGCTGTGGCGGATCGACGGGGCCAGCAACCTGCGCGGGATCGTGCTCGGTCCAAGGCTCGCGACCGATGCGCAGAGCATCCGTTCCGACACGCTGCTCGCCGCGCTCTATTCGGCCTTTGCCGGGCTGGCGCTGGGGCTGCTGGTCTATAACCTCGCCTTGTGGCGGGTGTTGCGCCACGATTTCCAGCTCGCCTATTGCGGGCTGCTCGCCTGCCTGCTGCTCTACGCGCTCAGTTCGTCGGGAGCGATGGCGTGGCTGCTGCCCGACATGTCGAACAACCGCCGCATCCTGTTCAGCTATGTCATGCTGTGCGGCGGCATGGCCACGGCGCTGACCTTCTGCGCCTGTTTCTTCGAAGCGCGCGTGCTCGACGGCCTGCCGCTGCGCGCGATGCGGATCGCGATCGTCGCCTTTGGCGGCCTTGCGGTCGTGCTGATGGCGGTGGGGCCGCCGTTCATCGGAATTCTCGACCGGGTCTTCTCGATCATGATGCTGGCGTCGCCGGTGGTCGTCCTAACGGCGATGGTCCGCGCGGCGCGGCGGCGCAGCGCCTATCTGTCGCTGTTCGCGCTCAGCTGGGTCGCCCCGCTCATCATGCTGGTCGTCCGCGCGCTCTACAATCTCGGCCTGCTGCCGTGGAGCTTCTGGGTCGACAATTCGACCATCGTCGCGATGACCGCCGAGACGCTGCTGGCGAGCGTCGCCATCGCCTATCGCATGCGGATGCTCAGCCACGAACGCGACGAGGCGATCCGGCAGGAGGCGATCAGCCGCGAACTGGCCGATACCGATCCGCTGACCGGGCTGCTCAACCGCCGCGCCTTCCTCGCCCGCGCGGTGCCGTCCGACGGCCCGCGCACGCTGATGCTGTTCGACATCGACCATTTCAAACAGGTCAACGACACGATCGGCCATGACGGCGGCGACGAGGTGCTGCGCCTGTTCGCCCGCACCCTGCGCTATCACGCGCTGCCCGGCGTGCTGGTCGCGCGCATGGGCGGCGAGGAGTTCGCGTTGCTGGGCGAGGAATCGATGCTGCCCGATGTCGACGTGATGCTGGCCAGCGTGCGTGCGGTGCGGCTGCCCTTCGACCTGCGCATCACCAGCAGCATCGGCATCTGCCACGGCCCGCTGACCGACGACAACGACTGGAAGCGGCTTTATCGTATGGCGGACAAGGCCTTGTTCCAGGCGAAGGCCGCCGGCCGCGATCGCGCGGGGCGTGCACTGGCCGCCTGACAGCAATTAAGTGTAACGCAACCCGGCTTGCACGATCCGCAACCCTTGCTTACACCCATGTAAATGAGCAGCGCCGCACCCGTCCTCGACCGCTATGCCCACCCCGTCGCATGGGACACGCCGCTCCCGCCGATGTCGATGGTGACCCTGTTCGAGGAATCGGCCGCCCGGCGCGGCGATGCGCCGCTGATCGACTTTCTCGGTCGCCATTACAGCTATGCCGAAACGAAGAACGGCGCGGACCGCGTCGCCTGCGGCCTGGCGGCAATGGGCTATGGTCCCGGCGACCGCATCGGTCTGTTCCTGCCCAATGTGCCACATTATGTCGCGGCCTATTACGGCATCCTGAAACTCGGCGCGACCGTCGTGAACTTCTCGCCGCTCTACACCGCGCAGGAACTGGCCGCGCAGGTCGAGGATTCGGGCACGAAGCTGCTGTTCACCCTGTCGGCCTCCGCCTTGCTGCCGACCGCGCTGAAAGTGCTGGAGGCCAGTTCGCTCGAACGGCTGATCGTCGGGTCGGTCGCCGGCGCCCTGCCCCCGGCCAAGTCGCTCTTCTACCGCTGGTTCCGTTCGCAGGAGGTGACCCCGCGCCCCGACGATGCCCGCGTCACCGCCTTTTCCGCGCTGATCGCCAATGACGGCGGCTGCGGCACCCCGACCATCGACCCGGAACGCGACCTCGCGCTGATCCAGTATACCGGCGGCACCACCGGCAGTCCCAAGGGCGCGATGCTCAGCCATGCCAATCTGTCGGCCAATGCCCGGCAGGTCGCATGGCTCGACCCCGACGGCCCGACGCCCAGCGAACGCATCATCGGCGCGCTGCCGATGTTCCACGTCTTCGCCAATACCTGTGTACTCAACCGGACAATTGTTACCGGAGGCGAGATCGTCATGCTCCCCCGCTTCGACGCCGGACAGGTACTGGCTGCGATCACCCGCACCCGCGCCACCGCGATGCCGGGCGTGCCGACCATGTACCGCGCGCTGCTCGACCATCCGCGCCTGCCGCAGACCGATTTCTCGTCGCTACGCTTCTGCATTTCGGGCGGCGCGCCGATGCCGCCCGAACTGAAGGAACGCTTCGAAGTCGCGACCAAGGCGACGCTGGTCGAAGGATACGGCCTGTCGGAAAGCTCTGGCGTGGTGTCGTGCAACCCCTATGCCGGCGCGCAACAGGCGGGCAGCATCGGTCAGCCCATCGCCCATACCCGCGTCCGGCTGGTCGACAAGGAAGACGCGACGCGCGCGGCGCCGGACGGCGAACCGGGCGAGATCGTCGTCGCCGGGCCGCAGATCATGTGCGGCTATTGGCACCGCCCCGACGCCGACGACACGACCTTCTGCATCGATGCCGACGGCACGAAATGGCTGCGCACCGGCGATGTCGGGACGATCGACGAAGACGGCTTCATCCGCATCGTCGACCGGTTGAAGGACATGATCGCGGTCGGCGGGTTCAAGGTGTTCCCGAGCGAGATCGAACGCATCCTCTACCACCACCCGGCGATCCGCGAGGCGTTGGTCGTCGGCCTCCCCAACGACTATCGCGGCGAAAGCCCGTACGCCTATGTGACGCTGGCCGAGGAAGCGGAGGTCACCGGCGAAGCGCTCAAGGCATGGCTCAACCCGCAACTCGGCAAGCATGAGCGGGTCGACGAGGTCGTCGTCCGCCTGACCCTGCCCAAGACGATGATCGGCAAGTTGAGCCGCAAGGACCTGATCGCCGAAGTCATGGCGGAACGCGAGTAGTCCACACCGTCAACCCCGGATTTGATCCGGGGTCCCGCTTCTTCTCGGTTTTGCACGCGAAGGCGCGAAGGCACGAAGAAGAAATTGGTTCGCGCGGAGGCGCGGAGACGCGGAGGTTGTGGAACGGGCGCCCGCAGCCTGCCCGGCGAAGCCTACACTGAGTACGAGATAGAGAGCCGCTGTCGCGGCGAGCGCACCCTCTCCGCGTCTCTGCGCGAAATCTATCCTTCTTCTCTCCGTGCCTTCGCGCCTTCGCGTGAACCCGAATCCTTTCTACCACGGCCGAAATCCGGTAAAGGCCCGCCGATGACCACCCCGAAAACCTTCCACGTCAAATCGTTCGGCTGCCAGATGAACGTCTATGACGGCGAACGCATGGCCGAGTTGATGGCGGCGCAGGGCATGACCGCGACCGACGACGCCAATGCCGCCGATCTGGTCGTGCTCAACACCTGCCACATCCGCGAAAAGGCGACCGAAAAGGTCTATTCGGACATCGGGCGTCTTCGCAAACACGGTGCCGATCCGATGATCGCCATCGCCGGCTGCGTCGCGCAGGCCGAGGGCGCGGAGATCGTTCGCCGCGCCAAGGTTGACGTGGTGGTCGGCCCGCAGGCCTATCACAACCTGCCGAAACTTGTGGCGGACGCGGCGGCGGGCAAGCCCGCGCTCGACACCGACATGCCGCCCGAATCCAAATTCGGCCACCTCCCCGCCCGCCGTCGCAGCGGCCCGTCGGCCTTCCTGACCGTGCAGGAAGGGTGCGACAAATTCTGCACCTATTGCGTCGTCCCCTATACGCGCGGCGCGGAAATCAGCCGCTCCTTCGCCCGCATCGTCGACGAGGCGAAGGCACTGGTCGATGGCGGCGCGCGCGAAATCACGCTGCTGGGCCAGAACGTCAACGCCTGGACCGATGCCGACGGCCGCGGCCTCGACGCGCTGATCCGCGAACTGGACCGCATCCCGGCACTGGAGCGCATCCGTTATACGACGAGCCACCCCAACGACATGACGCAGGGGCTGATCGACGCCCACCGCGACGTCGAAAAGCTGATGCCGTTCCTGCACCTGCCGGTACAGGCCGGCAGCGACCGCGTGTTGAAGGCGATGAACCGCAGCCACACCGCCGACAGCTATCTGCGTCTGCTCGACCGCGTGCGCGCCGCTCGCCCCGACATCGCGCTGTCGGGCGACTTCATCGTCGGCTTCCCCGGCGAAACCGAAGCCGAGTTTCAGGAAACGCTGCGGCTGGTCGATGCGGTCGGCTATGCGCAGGCGTACAGCTTCAAATATTCCCCCCGCCCCGGCACCCCCGCCGCCGACATGGCCGGCGAGGTGCCGATGGAGGTGATGGACGACCGGCTGCAACGGTTGCAGGCATCGCTGCTGCGCGATCAGAAAGCGTTCAACGACGCTGCCATCGGCCGCACCTGCCACGTGCTGGTCGAACGCGCCGGTCGCCATGCCGGACAGATGCTCGGCAAGTCGCCCTGGCTGCAATCGGTCCATTTCGACACCGATGCCCGCATCGGCGACATGGTCGAGGTGGAGATCGTTGCCGCCGGGCCGGTATCGCTGTCCGCCGTCGAACGCCTGCGGGCGGCCGCGTGAGCGAACTCCCCGCGCTTGGCGCGCGCGACGGCATCACCGACGATATCGCCTATCTGCGCGCAGCCTATCCGAAGGGCGACTGGGTGAAGCACGTCAATTTCGGGCAGCTTTGCGACTTCTGGCTCCACGTCCATCAGTCGCTGCGGACCGAGGGCGCGGCGGTCGAACGGATCATCGCCGACTTTCGCGAAGGCCGCCTCGACGCGCAGGTCTTTCCGCACCGCTTCGTGCCAGCGCTCAACCAGTTTCTGGGGCACCTCGACGGCCATCACCGGATCGAGGACACGGTCTATTTCCCCAAATTCCGCGCGCTCGACCCGCGGATGCAACGCGGGTTCGACCTGCTGGAGGCGGACCACCACGCGATCCACGACGCGCTGGAAACCACGGTGACCAGCGCACGCGGCCTCCTCGACAGCCTGACCCAGCCGAACCGCGACGCACGCGCCGCCGACACCCATGCCGATCATGCCGCGATGCTCACCCGGCTACTGCTGCGCCATCTGGCGGACGAGGAGGATCTGGTGATTCCCGCGATGCTCGAACATGGCGAACGTCGCATCGGCTGAACGCTTCGCCAAATAAATCGGCAACTTGATATAATATCTCCGCAACCAAATCGCCGGGGCGGCATTGCACGCCGCGGAATGCTCTGATTCACGGAAAGCCACCATCATGACGACCCCCGCCAAGGGCTATGCCGCCCAGTCGGCCGACAGCAAGCTCGCGCCCTTCTCGTTCGAACGCCGCGATCCGCAGGCCAACGATGTCGCGATCGACATCCGCTATTGCGGCGTGTGCCACAGCGACCTCCACACCGCGCGCAGCGAGTGGCCGGGCACACTCTACCCCTGCGTTCCGGGGCATGAGATCGTCGGCACGGTGACCGCGGTCGGCAGCGACGTGACCAGGTTCGTCGTCGGCGACACGGTCGGCGTCGGCTGCATGGTCGACAGCTGCGGCGAATGCCCGTCCTGCCATGAAGGCGAGGAGCAATATTGCACCGGCACCGGCTTCGTCGGCACCTATAACGGTCCCGATCCGGTGCTCGGCGGCCACACCTTTGGCGGCTATTCCGACCATATCGTCGTCGATCAGGATTTCGTGCTGAAGATCCGCCACGACGAAGGCGACCTTGCCGCCGTCGCCCCGCTGCTGTGCGCCGGGATCACCACCTATTCGCCGCTCAAGCATTGGGGTGTCGGCCCGGGGCAGAAGGTCGGCATCGTCGGTCTGGGCGGTCTCGGCCATATGGGCGTCAAGATCGCGGCGACGATGGGTGCCGAGGTCCATGTCTTCTCGACCTCGCCCAACAAGCGCGACGACGCGATCCGGCTGGGCGCCAAGGACCTGATCGTGTCGAAGGATGCCGACGCGATGGGCGAACATGCTGGCAGTTTCGACTTCATCCTGAACACCGTCGCCGCGTCGCATGATCTCGACCAGTTCCTCGGCCTGCTCAAGCGCGACGGGACGATGACCCTGGTCGGCGTGCCGGAAACGCCGCACCCCTCGCCCTCGGTCGGCGCGCTGGTGTTCGGGCGTCGGTCGCTCGCCGGTTCGCTGATCGGCGGCATCGCCGAAACGCAGGAAATGCTCGACTTCTGCCACAAGCATGGCCTGACCGCCGATATAGAACTGCTCGACATGGGCGAGATCGAAACCGGCTATGACCGCATGGCGAAGAGCGACGTGAAGTACCGCTTCGTCATCGACATGGCGACGCTGGGCTGACGCGCCTAGGGGGGATGTGCGGCGAACTGCCATCCCCCGCTTCATTTATCGCTGTCCCGCCGCCGCCGGCTCTGCCACACTCATGTCGATGCAGTCGCGCCGCGCCGTCTCTGGGCCTATGATCCGCCTTCGCGCGTTGATGGTCCGATGCGCGATGTCCGCCACCTTCCTGCTTTCTCTGGCCGGGCGCATCCTGCGTGCCGGCCGCTTCGCGAAAGGATCGCATGAGCCGCAAGCCCGTCCCCGCCCAAGCCGGCCAGCGCGCCCGCGCCGAGATCAGCTTCGACAAGCCGCAGCTCCTCTCCCGCCTGTTCGGCGAATTCGACGCCAATCTGCTGGCGCTGGAGGAACGGCTGGGCGTCTATATCACCGCCCGCGGCGACCGGGTCGGGATAGAGGGATCGGCCGAGGCCGTGGCCCATGCGCGTGAGGTGCTGAACGAACTCCACCGCCGCATCCTGCGCGGCGAAGAGGTCGATCCCGGCCTGATCGACGCGGTGATCGCCATGTCGTCGCAGCCTGCGCTCGACGGCATCTTTCGCGCCGAAAGCGGTCAGGGCGCACCGTCGATCATGATCCGTACCCGGAAAAAGACGATCGTGCCGCGCACCGTCGCGCAGGCCAGCTACATGCACCAGCTGCTGTCCAACGACATCATCTTTGCCCTCGGACCGGCGGGCACCGGCAAGACCTATATCGCCGTCGCGCAGGCGGTGGCGCAGCTGATCACCGGCAGCGTCCAGCGGCTGATCCTGTCGCGACCGGCGGTGGAGGCGGGCGAAAAGCTCGGCTTCCTCCCCGGCGACATGAAGGAGAAGGTCGATCCCTATCTCCGCCCGCTCTACGACGCGCTCAACGACTGCCTGCCCGCCGAACAGGTGGAACGCCGCATCCTGTCGGGCGAGATCGAAATCGCCCCGATCGCCTTCATGCGCGGCCGCACCCTCGCCGACGCCTTCGTCATTCTCGACGAGGCGCAGAATACAACGCCCGCGCAGATGAAGATGTTCCTCACCCGCTTCGGCCAGAACAGCCGCATGGTGGTATGCGGCGATCCCAACCAGACCGACCTTCCCGGCGGCGTGCAGGCATCGGGCCTCGCCGACGCCACCCGGCGGCTGGAGGGGATCGAGGGCATCGCCTTCGCCCGCTTCGGCGCCGGCGACGTGGTCCGCCATCCGATCGTCGGGCGGATCGTCGAGGCCTATGAGGGCAAGGATGCTTGATGCGCAGTATATCCCGCATTAGCTTGCGGGATATACCGTTCGGAGGGTGCTGTGGCGTCGCTGTATATCAAGGATCCTGAAACCGCCGAACATGCTGCGCGCTTGGCCGAACAGCTGGGTGTCAGTAAAACGGATGTGGTTCGTCGCGGACTGATAGCGCTGGAAACCCAATTGTCCCCCGACGAACGACGCCGCGTCTTCCGCGATCGGATCGCAAAATGGCGTGCGGAAAATCCCTTACCGCCCCCCACCGGCCTGAAAGCGGACAAGGCGTTTTACGACTGGCTGAGCGGTGAGGAGGACGTTTGACCCTCTTCGTAGATGCATCGGCGTTGGTTTCCATACTGACGGACGAACCCGATGCTACATCGCTGATCGACCGGATGGCGGACGACGGTCATTTATTGTCCTCGGCCATCGCGGTATGGGAAACGACGATGGCGGTCGCGCGCAATCGGAAATGCCAACCGCCGGAAGCATTGGCGCTCGTACAGCTGTTCTGTCGCGACATGGATATTGCCTTGACCCCGATCGGACCGTCCGAGTCCTCGATCGCAGTCGAAGCCTTCACCCGCTACGGCAAGGGCCGCCACGAAGCGAAACTCAACATGGGCGATTGCTTCGCCTATGCCTGCGCCCGTACCAACAATGCCAGCCTGCTCTACAAGGGCGAAGACTTCGCAAGGACCGACCTTAGATGATCGACATCGCCGTACAGGCAGAGGCCGACTGGCCGCAGGACATCGACTGGGAGGCACTCGCCACCCGCGCCGCCACCGCGGCGATCGGGCGCACGCCGCAGGGCGAATGGCTGACCGACCCGGCGCTGATCGAGGTCGCGGTCCGCCTGACCTCGAACGACGAGGTCCAGACGCTCAACCGGCAATACCGGCAGAAGGACAAGCCGACCAACGTCCTGTCCTTCCCGATGATCCAGCCCGACCTGCTCGACACGGTCACGCAGAACAGCGACGATGGCGAGGTGCTGCTAGGCGACATCGTCCTCGCCCACGGCGTTTGCGCGACCGAAGCCGAGGAGCGCGGGATTTCCGTCGCCGATCACGCCACGCACCTGATTGTCCATGGCTGCCTGCATTTGCTAGGCCATGACCATCAAAATGATGCCGAGGCGGAAGCCATGGAGGCGATCGAGCGTTCGACGCTCGCCGAACTCGGCCTGCACGACCCCTATCCCGTTACAGAGGACTGACACGACCATCATGGCCGACGTTTCGACCAGCACCGCGCCCGGCGACAGTAGCAGCTCCGAAGGGGGCATATGGCGGGGCCTTCGCTCGCTGATCTTCGGTACCGATGCCAGCGAGACGCTGCGCGAACGGATCGAGGAAGTGATCGCGGCGCATGAGGACGAAAACGATGCAGCCGTCGCGGGCGACCTGTCGCCGATCGAGCGCAAGATGCTGCGCAACATCCTCCATTTCGGCGAACGCGATGCCGGCGACATGGGCGTGCCCCGCGCCGACATCGTCGCGCTGGAGGAGAACACCCCCTTCGCCGACGTCGTGAAGCTGTTCGCCGAGGCAGGCCATAGCCGCCTGCCGGTCTATCGCGAAAAGCTCGATACCGTGGTCGGCATGGTCCATGTGAAGGATGTGTTCGCGATCCTCGCGAAGGGCGAGGAACATCCGCCGACCGCGATCAGCCTGCTGCGCCAGCCGCTCTATGTCCCGCAATCGATGGGCACGCTCGACCTGCTCGCACAGATGCAGGCTAGCCGCACCCATCTCGCCATCGTGCTCGACGAATATTCGGGCACCGACGGCCTCATCACCATCGAGGATCTGGTCGAGGAGATCGTCGGCGAAATCGAGGACGAGCATGACGAGGCGCCGACCGACCTGTTCGTGCCGCTGGAAGGCGGCGCATGGGAGGCCGATGCCCGTGCCGAGCTCGAGGACGCCGCCGAACTGATCGACCCGCGGCTGGGCGAGGTCGAGGAAGATGTCGAGACGCTGGGCGGCCTCGCCTTCGTACTGGCGGGCGAAGTGCCGAAACAGGGCACCTGCCTCGACCATCCGTCGGGCTGGCGGATTGAAATCGTCGCCGCCGACACCCGCCGCGTCCTCCGCCTGCGCCTGCATCCGCCGGTACCGACGATCGAGGAATGACCGGGCGGAGGCCCACCAACCCGCCCCCCTTCTTCGTCACCCCGGGCTTGACCCGGGGTCCCGCTTCTTCAATGCGCCGCCCCGCAGATGGATCGCCGCTGATCGTTGCAATCGATCACACAAGCCAAAATTCCGCATTTCCCCAATGACATCTTCCCGTCCTATTCATTGGGTACGGTACACGACAATAGGAAGCCACTGGTTACAATCGATACCATGGCCTAAGGCGGGGCATCCCACGCCAAACGGATCGGATGGAGTCGCGGGACGCGGCGCCGACGCTGGTCGCGCCCTCCCCAATCCATTCGACGGGCCGCCGATGCTGCTCCCTTGGCATCGGCGGCCCTTTTCATGACCGGTCGATCCGGGCGGCAATGCACCCCCGGACCGCGAAATGCGCGTGGAGATACGCCGCCCGGGTCGATGCCAGCATCCTGCGGATCACCGGCGCGGCATCGTCCCCCGCGACCAATTCGGCGTCGACCATCGCATCCGCCGCATCGAACGCCCGAAGCGACAGCATGCGTCGGCCAAGCATTGGCGGCACCCGGTCGATCCACAGGGCGGGCTGCTCGGCGCCTTCCCGAACGAAGACGGCATGCGACGCACGATAGGGCGTGGCGGCGCCCTGATGCACATAATGCACCAGCAACAGCGTTTCGCCGATCGCCGCATCGCTGAGCTGGATGCGGTCCGGATAGCCGAATGCCGCATCGGCGACGACCCGCTGCGCCAGCCGCCGCGACAATGCCCCGGCACCCATCCCGTACAGGTCGCGAAACGGCGCGGGGTCCAGCCCGCGAATGGCAAAGTCCATGATCGTCCTCCGCACGGACCCATAGCGTGTCGACGATCGCACCACGCGCGACAATCGGACGCGGCCCCTTCCCGTGGTCCCCTTGCCGCCCTATTCATGGGCGATGCGCAAACATGCCGTCCGTTTCGGAATCGTCCTGCTGGTCCTGATCGCCGGGCTGGTCTTCTATCTCACCCGCCCCGATCGGGCGCAGCTGAGCGAGAACGCCGTCGCCGGCCGCACGCCGCAGCTCTCGCAGGTTCGTAAACAGACGATCCCGACCGTCCGCGTCGCCGAACCGACCGGGTGGAAGGACGGCCAGACCCCGACCGCGCCCGCTGGCCTGCAGGTACAGGCGTTCGCCAAGGGCCTCGACCATCCGCGCTGGCTCTACCGCCTCGCCAATGGCGACGTGCTGGTCGCCGAAACCAACAGCCCGCCGCGCGAAGGCGGCGGCATCACCGGCTTCTTCATGCGGCTGTTCATGCAGCAGGCAGGCGCCGGCGCCCCCTCGGCCAACCGCATCACGCTGCTGCGCGACGCGAACGGCGACGGCGTGGCGGAAGGGCGTTCGACATTGCTGGGCGGCCTGAATTCGCCCTTCGGCATGGCCGTGGTCGGCGACTGGCTGTATGTCGCCAATACCGACGCGCTGGTCCGCTATCCCTTCCGCGTCGGCCAGACCCGGATCACTGCGGATGCCGAAAAGATCGTCGACCTGCCCGGCGGCGGCAATCACTGGGCGCGCAACGTCGTCGCCGATCCCGATGGCAAGTCGCTCTATGTCAGCGTCGGCTCGGCCTCGAACATCGCCGAAAACGGGCTGGACGTCGAAAGGAACCGCGCCGCCATCTGGCAGGTCGATCCCGAAAAGAAGAGCTTCCGCATCTACGCCACCGGCCTGCGCAACGCGAACGGCATGGCGTTCGAACCGCGGACCAAGGACCTTTGGGCGGTCGTCAACGAACGCGACATGCTCGGATCGGACATGCCGCCCGACTATCTGACCAAGGTGGAGTTCGGCGGCAATTATGGCTGGCCGTGGCATTATTGGGGCGGATATATCGACGACCGCGTCCAGCCGCAGCGCCCCGACCTGCGCCAGTACGTCGCCCGCCCGGACTATGCGCTCGGCGCCCATGTCGCGCCGCTCGGCCTCGCCTTCACCAGCGACATGCGATTGGGCGACCGCTTCGCCAATGGTGCGGCGATTGGGCTGCACGGGTCGTGGAACCGCGTGCCGCCCTCGGGCTACAAGGTTGTCTACATCCCGTTTGCCGCCGATGGCAGCTTCCCCACGAAGGACGTGAAGCCCGTCGACCTGCTCGCCGGCTTCCTGTCGGCCGATGGCAAGCAGGCGTTCGGCCGCCCGGTCGGGGTGATCGCCGACCGCACCGGCGCGATGCTGGTCGCGGACGATGTCGGCAACGTCATCTGGCGGGTCAGCCAGCCGCTGGCGACGCGCTGATTCCGGAAACGTCACCCCAGCCTGCGCCGGGGTGACGGTCGGGGCCTTATTTCAACAACGCCGGCCCGTCGCGGCCCAGCTTCTCCTTGATCTTGTTGGCGAACATCGCGAGCATCGGCGGCAGGTCGAGCACCGCATGGACATGGGTGTCGTGCATCTCGCAGCGTGCCTTCACCGTCTGCCCCATGCCGCTGACCGTGAAGTGCAGCGTATCCCCGTCCCAGCGTTTGTCGTGCATCACGCCACCGGGGATCATGTTCGCCAGCTTGTCGATGCCACCATCGATCCGCTGCCGCACGCCGGCGCGGCCGAGCTGGTGGGGAATATCGACTTCGACCGGTTGGTTCATGCAAACTCCTCTTCGCGCTTCATCTAGTGCGCGACGCTCTTCGAAAACAGGTTCATCACGATCACGCCCGCGATGATCAGCGCCATGCCGAGCAATGCCGGCACGTCCAGCCGCTGTCCCTGCCACCCCCAGGCGATGCCCGCGACCAGCACGATCCCCACCCCCGACCAGATCGCATAGGCGATGCCGGTCGGCATGGTGCGCAGCGCCAGCGACAGGCAGTAGAAAGCGACGGCATAGCCCGCGACCGTCACCAGCGACGGCCCGAGCCGCGTAAACCCCTGCGTCGCGCGCATCGTCGAGGTGGCGATCACTTCGGCGACGATCGCGATGGCAAGCCAGGTGTAGGCGGTCATGGCGTGGAGATAGGGTGGCGGGAGCGGGATGGAAGCGGTGGCGCGTGGTTCTCGACAAGCTCGAACCGAACGGGGGCGAAGTGCCAGCCCCTGCCCCACCCACCCCGTTCGGTTCGAGCAGCTTCGAGCCTGTCGAGAAGCGTCTGTCGAGAACCCGTCGTTCTGGGCCACCTCGTTCTCGACAAGCTCGAACCAAACGGCGTGGCAATATTGCATTGCCACGCCCCCCTTGCACCCGCCCCCGCCACCTTGGATATGCACCCGGTGCCCGCTCTTCTCGCCCTGCTCGCCGGCCTGACCTCGGCCCTTGGTTTCGCGCCGCTCGAATGGTGGCCGGTGACGCTCGCCGCGCTGGCATTGTGGCTGTGGGTCGTCCACCGCGCACCCACCCTGAAGGCCGCGCTGTGGCGCTCCTGGCTGTTCGGCGTCGCGCATTTCACCATCGGCAACAACTGGATCCAGCACGCCTTCGACTTTCAGGACCGTATGCCGCCCGCGCTCGGCTATGTCGCTGTCGTCGGGCTGGCGCTGTACCTCGCCATCTATCCGATGCTGGCGGGCGGCATCGCGTGGAAACTGGGCCGGCGCAGCGAGCGCCCCGACCTCGCCTATGTCGCGGTCGCCGCCGCGGCGTGGATCGCGACCGAATATCTGCGGGCGATCGTCTTCACCGGCTATGCATGGAACCCGATCGGCGTGATCTGGGTGCCGACGCCGGTACGCGCGCTGTCGGCGGTGGCCGGCACCTACGCGCTGTCGGGGCTGACGGTGTTGCTGAGCGGTACGATCCTGCTCGCCCCCACCCGCGCCCGACGCGCCGGCGTGCTGGCGGTGTTCGCGCTGCTGATGGGCTGGTTCATGTGGCGGGGCGATACGCCCGCCCGGACCGCCGCGGCCCCCACCGCCCCGCGCGTCCGCGTCGTCCAGCCGAACTTCCCGCAGGAGGCGATCCGCAGCCCCGGCTACGACCAGCGGCTGCTCGAAAAGCAGATCGAACTGTCCGGCTCGCCCGGCGCCGCCCCGCGGCTGATCGTCTGGCCCGAAGGCACCGTCAATTACTATCTCGAGGACGGCTACCCGCTCGAATGGTATGAAGTGCCGCCCGGGCTGATCCGCGCGCGCATCGCCAGCACCCTCGGCCCGCGCGATGTGGCGCTGGTCGGCGGGACCGCGCTGAACTTCGCGCCGGACCGGCAGCTGGTCGGCGCCGGCAATTCGGTGTTCGCCATCACCCCCGACACCCGCATCGCCGGCCGTTACGACAAGGCGCATCTGGTGCCCGGCGGCGAGTATCTGCCGATGCGATCGATCCTGCAGCCGCTCGGCCTCTCGCGCCTCGTCATGGGCGACATCGACTTCGCGCCCGGCCCCGGCCCCGCCACCCTGACCCTGCCCGGCTTCGGACCGGTGGGGATGCAGATCTGCTACGAGATCATCTTTTCGGGGCAGGTCGTCGACCGCGCCCATCGCCCGGCCTTCCTGTTCAATCCGTCCAACGACGCATGGTTCGGCACCTGGGGTCCGCCCCAGCATCTGGCGCAGGCCCGCCTTCGCGCGACCGAGGAAGGACTGCCGATCCTGCGCGCGACGCCCACCGGCATCTCGGCGGTGATCGACGCTCGCGGCGCGCTGGTCGCGACCATTC
This sequence comes from Sphingomonas paucimobilis, assembly GCA_036946325.1. Taxonomy (GTDB): domain Bacteria; phylum Pseudomonadota; class Alphaproteobacteria; order Sphingomonadales; family Sphingomonadaceae; genus Sphingomonas; species Sphingomonas paucimobilis_A. Next base: position 135,804 of record JAQIJL010000001.1, on the reverse strand, counting down.
CGGCGGACCGCGCCGACGCGATCGAGGTGCCGCTGCCCGCCCCCCATGCCCCGACCCTGTTCGCGCGGGTCGGCAACTGGATGGCATTGCTGGCGATAGTTTTGCTGTGCGGCCTCGCGATTGCCATCCGCCGCCGCGCGCGCTAGGGCAGCGACATAAGGAAAGCTTTATATGCGGCATGGCAACGGCCGCGCGCTTTCCCTCTAGCCTAGAGGAAGTCCATGCGTTCCAATTATCTCTTCACCTCGGAATCGGTTTCCGAAGGCCATCCCGACAAGGTCGCGGACCAGATTTCCGATTCGATCGTCGACCTGTTCCTGTCGAAGGACCCCGAGGCGCGCATCGCCTGCGAAACGCTGACCACGACCCAGCTCGTCGTCCTCGCCGGTGAAATCCGCTGCAAGGGCGTGTTCGAAAACGGCGAATGGGCGACGGGTGCGCAGGACGAGATCGAACGCACCGTGCGCGAAACCGTGAAGAAGATCGGCTATGAACAGTCGGGCTTCCACTGGGAAACCTTCCGCTTCGAAAACAACCTGCACGCGCAGTCGGCGCATATCGCGCAGGGCGTCGACGCGTCGGGCAACAAGGACGAAGGCGCCGGCGATCAGGGCATCATGTTCGGCTTCGCCTGCGACGAAACGCCGGACCTGATGCCGGCGACGCTCGACTACAGCCACAAGATCCTCGCGAAGATGGCCGCCGACCGCCATTCGGGCGCCGCGCCGTTCCTCGAACCCGATGCCAAGAGCCAGGTCACGCTGCGCTTCGAAAACGGCAAGCCGGTCGCCGCGACCGCGATCGTCGTCTCGACCCAGCATGCCGCCGGCTATGACAATGGCGACAAGGAAGCCGAGCTGCACAATTATGTGAAGTCGGTCGTCGCCGACGTGCTGCCCGCCGACCTGCTGTCGGACGCGACCGAATATCACATCAACCCGACCGGCAGCTTCGAAATCGGCGGTCCGGACGGCGATGCGGGTCTGACCGGCCGCAAGATCATCGTCGACACGTACGGCGGTGCGGCCCCGCATGGCGGCGGCGCGTTCAGCGGCAAGGACCCGACCAAGGTCGATCGTTCGGCGGCGTACATCACCCGCTATCTGGCGAAGAACATCGTCGCCGCCGGCCTTGCCAAGCGCTGCACGATCCAGCTCGCCTATGCGATCGGCGTGTCGAAGCCGCTGTCGCTCTATGTCGACACCCACGGCACCGGCACCGTCGCCGACGACGCGATCGAAACCGCGATCGCCGGCATCGCCAAGCTCGGCGGCCTGACCCCGCGCGGCATCCGCACGCATCTGGGTCTCAACAAGCCGATCTACCAGCCGACCGCGGCCTACGGCCATTTCGGTCGCAAGCCCGAAGGCGACCTGTTCCCGTGGGAAAAGACCGATCTGGTCGACGATCTGAAGGCCGCGCTGGCCGCCTGATTTCCCCTCGACAGGGTAAAGCAAAAGGGGGAGGTTCGTCGGAGACGGCGGGCCTCCCTTTTTCGTGGCCGCTGCACAGGGGATGCGATGCGAACCGCGACGTTAATACTGGCAATGACCGTCGCCACACCGGCCATGGCGCAGACCCCGTCCACCGAAACCCTGTCGGTCGAGGATCGCGCGGCACTAGACCGCACCGCCGAACGCGGCCGGCTGCTCGCCGCCTATGATCGGGTAGCGTGGCTCGGCACCGACGACGTGCAGCAGCGCCTGCCCGGCTGGCAGCAGAAACTGGGCGGATGGATCGTCGAAGGATCGGCGGCATCGCCGACGCTGATCTTCTACGACCGGTCGCAACCACCCCGTGCACTCTACACCGCGCGGCTGATCGGTGGAAAGCTCGCCGATGCGCAGCTCGTCACCGGCGACGCGGCGGCCCTCTCCCCGGCCCAACTCCACCTGATCGCGGCGCGTGACAGCGCCGCCAAGGCAATCGGTGCCGCCGGCCTGCGCCCCTGCGGACCGGCCTTCAACACCGTCGTCGTCCCGCCCGCCGCGCCCGATGGCGTCACTTCGGTCTATTTCCTGTCGGCGCAGACCAAGGCGAACGACCTGCCGATCGGCGGTCATTTCCGGGTCGACGTCGCCGCCGATGGCCGCGCCGGTGCCCCTTATGCCTTCTCAAAGGGCTGCATGACCCTGCCCCCGCCACCCAAGGCGCAGCGGGCGGTCGGCGGCGTCGTATCGACCCTGACCGCGCCCCTTCCCAACGAAGCCCATAGTTTCGTGGTGGAGGCGTATCGACAGCGGCTCTACGTCATCGCCCCGCAAGGCGGGAACCGCATGTTCGCCCTGACGCCCGGCGCGCCGACCCGCCTCGTGACGACTCCCCCCGCCAAACCGCAAAAGGCACCGAAGCCGGCGGCATAGGTCGAAACCGACACCCACCCGTCACCCCGGGCTTGACCCGGGGTCCCGCTTCTTCATCACCGGCCGTCGTACAGCGCGCGCCGGCACCAAAGCCGCTCCGGCGCTACAACCGCCTCGACATCACACGCAAATTAGGAAAAATTCATCCGCAACGGGCGGTCCGATCGACGGCCGCCCGAAGGGGGATAGCATGCGGACATGGATGGCTGCGCTGGCAGCAGGGATGATGGTCGCGACACCGGTCGCCGCGCAACAGATCGGCGCGGCGGTCAGCGCGAAAGCCGGCAAGCCCTATCGCTTCAGGCATAGCGGCATCACCGCCCCCGCCGAACTGGACGGGATGAAGCGCGTCGACGTCCGCCAGCTGGGTGACGACGAACTCGACGTGTTCGCCGTGTATCAAAGCGGCCCGGACGCGATCACCGTCTATGTCTATCGCACGCTCGCAGGCAGCGTCCCGGTGTGGTTCGACCGCGCCCGCGCGTCGGTCGAACAGCGGCGGGAAATGTTCGGCAACGTCACGCCCGTCGTACCCACCGCCTTCGCCCCGCCGGGCCAAACCACGACGAGCGGCCTGATGGCCGGATGGACATTGAACAAGGCGCCCTATCGCGGCACCGCGCTCGCCATCCTGCCGGTCGGCGAATGGCTGGTGAAGGTGCGCTACAGTTCCAGCAAGATGGACGGCGCAGCGGTCGCGGCGCGGATTCCGGCGGTGCTCGCCGCGCTCGAATGGCCGAAGACGATCCCGACCACGGCGGCAGCGGCACCGGTCGCCGACTGCGCCACGCCGCTGACCTTCGCCCCTGCCGCAGCCGTTGTGACCGATGCCAAGCTGCTGCAATCCGCCGCGCTGACCGGTGGACTGATCGCCGCCGCGGCGGACGGAAAGGGCAAGCCGCCTGCGACGCCGCAGGTCTGGTGCCGCGATCCTGCTTCTGCCCAGGTCGGTGCCGCCTATCGCCGCGATGCGGAGACCAGCGGCTACCTACTGGCGATCAGCGACAGCGGACGCGGCATCGTCGTCGAACCCGACATCATCGCCCGCGAAGTCGGCGCGACCGACGGCAGGAAGGTCGATCAATGGTCGGTCGCTCTGTACGACACCGGATCGATCGCGACCTATGCGCCGATGACCGGCCTGCCCGCGCCCGATACCGTCATCGCGGCGCTGGAACGCCCGATCCTTGCGCGCACGACAACCTGGGGAAAGAAGCGCAATGTCTCGATCAACCCGACCTTCTTCAAATAGGGCGCGCGCTTTCCTACACGGTGTCGCCCTGCCATGCTCGCCGATGCTCTTTGACATCGCGATCTTGTCTCTCCCCCGGCGGGGCGGTCCGCGCCGACGCGCAATTGCGCACGAGTGTGAACTTAGTGAACTTTGGCGCGCGCCTGTCACTCCGCCCCCCTGCCGGCGTCGCAACAATGCCGGCCGGCGCGACCATACCCTCCGCCTCGCCACCGATCCGCGTCGGCGCGCAAACGCGCACGAGTGTGAACTTAGTGAACTTTGGCGCGCGCCTGTCACTCCGCCCCCCTGCCGGCGTCGCAACAATGCCGGCCGGCGCGACCATACCCTCCGCCTCGCCGCCGATCCGCGTCGGCGCGCAAACGCGCACGAGTGTGAACTTAGTGAACTTTGGCGCGCGCCCGTCACTCCGCCCCCCTGCCGGCGTCGCAACAATGCCGGCCGGCGCGACCATAGCTTCCGCCTCGCCGCCGATCCGCGTCGGCGCGCAAACGCGCACGAGTGTGAACTTAGTGAACTTTGGCACTCAACCGTCGCTCCGGCCACCCTGCCAGCGCCGCAACTATGCCGGCCAGCGCGACCATAGCTTCCGCCTCGCCAACAATCCGCGCCGGCGCGCAAACGCGCACGAGTGTGAACTTAGTGAACTTTGACGGTCAGCCGTCGCTCGGCATAACCTGCGCGACGATCGCCTCCGCTGCCCAGCCGATGATGGCGCCGGCCACGACATCGATCGGAAAATGCGTGCCGCGCGGGACCTGGATCGCGGCGATCGCGCTAGCCGCCGCGTGTACCGGCACCGTCGCTTGCGGATATTCGCGCGCCACCGCCCGCGCCACCGCGACCGCGCCGGCGGTATGGCCGGACGGAAACGAGTTGTGCGGCCCTTCGTCATGGTCGCCGGGCTTCGGCCGATGCGCATCGCGGCTGGCGAACAATTTGGGCCTCGCCCGGTCGACATTATGCTTGATCGCCGATTTGGCGAGCGTCGCCAGCCCGTGCGCCATCAGCATCCGCACCCCGGTTCGCGTCAGCCGGGCATCCTGCGCGATCAGCCCGGCGGCGATGGTGGTCAGGTTGATCGCCACCATCGGCGGCTGGTCGGCGACCTCGCTGAGCAACCCGGCGACCTTCACCACCGGATGATGGCGCAGCTCCGCCGCGACGCCATGCCCCATGTCGATATCGGCATCGACCAGCTGCTTCGCCCCGCGTTTGGCGCCGTGTTTGGCCCCGTGTTTGGCGTCGCGCTTCGCCTGCTTCTTCTTGCCCATCGCGTTCCAACCCTCGGGGACCACGGAAGCTCCTTGTCGACACGCCGCCCGGACGGGTAGGAGCGCGGCGATGAACGATCCCACCACCATCCGCCGCCTCTATGGCCGTCGTCAGGGTCACAAACTGCGCCAGGGTCAGGCCGCTTTGGTCGAGGAATTGCTGCCGCAGGTCTCGGTCCCCGACTCCGGTCCGCTCGATTCGCGGGTGCTGTTCGGCGACGACCGCCCGGTCGAGGTGGAGATCGGCTTCGGCGCGGGCGAGCATCTCGCCGGACAGGCCAGCGCCCGCCCGCATCACGGCTTCATCGGCTGCGAACCGTTCCTGAACGGCGTGGTCGGCGCGCTGAACCATATCCGCGACGACGACCTCGCCAATGTCCGGCTGCACATGGGCGACGCGCTGGAGGTGATCGAACGCTTCCCCGACGGCGCGCTGGAGCGGGTCTATCTGCTCCACCCCGACCCCTGGCCCAAGGCCCGCCATGCCAAGCGCCGCATGATGAACCACGGCCCGATGGACCTGATCGCGCGCAAGCTGCTCCCGGGCGGCGAGTTCCGCCTCGGCACCGACGATCCGACCTATTGCCGCTGGGCGATGATGATCATGGACCAGCGCCGCGACTTCGTGTGGCAGGCCCGGACCGCCGCCGACTTCCTGACCCGCCCCGCCGACTGGCCGGAAACCCGCTACGAGCGCAAGGCGCGCCGGCAGGGCCATGAAGTGTGGTACTTCCGTTGGAAGCGAAAGTAGATCAATCGCTTACCTCAATGAATCGAGTTAAATCAAAAACTTAAATCGCCGAACGCCGCCGCGCGTATCCGGTGATATCCGCAACGGTGATTGCTGGGTGATTACTTTTTTGGTACATGAGGTATCGAAATGGCCACCGGCAGGATCACCAAAAGGACGCTCGACGCGCTCATGGCGAACTCCGTCGCGGGGTTCCTGTGGGATGAAGATTTGAAGGGCTTCGGCCTCAAGATCAGCTCGGGCGGAACGGCCTCCTACGTCGTCCAGTATCGGATGGGAGGCCGGGAAGCGAAGACCAAGCGCTACACCATCGGCGGCCACGGCTCGCCCTGGACACCAGCGACCGCCCGTGAAGAGGCGTCGCGGATGCTGATGCTGGTCGCCCAGGGGGTCGATCCCGTCGAATCGGACAAGCAGCGCCGGCGCGAGGCCGTTGATCTCGCCTTCTCCAATTATGCTGATCGCTTTGCGGGCTCCTGCAAGGGCAAGGGCTGGACAACCCTTGTGAAGCGATCGCTACGCCTGCACATCAAACCCGTGCTGCGGGATAAAGCCCTGCCGACGATCACGCGCCAGGATGTCGTCGCGCTGTTCGATCGCATGCCCGACGAGCAAATGGCCAACCGGCGCAACGTCTTCGCTGTTCTACGCCGGTTGTTCCGCTGGGCGATCAGCCGCGGCGATATCGCGTCGAGCCCGATGGAAGGCATGGAAACACCGCGCGCGGTCAAGCCTCGTGAGCGCTGGCTCAGCGACAGCGAACTGGCGCGCATCTGGACTCACGCCCCTCGCACGCATCGCTGCTTTGGGCCAATCGTCCGTCTTCTGATCGTCACGGGGCAGCGGCGCGAAGAAATTGCGGGCCTGCACTGGCAGGAACTCGATCGTGGCGAGCGAGAAATGCGACTTACCGGCGACAGGACCAAGAACGGCGAGCCGACCACCATCCCCCTCAACGACCTTGCGATTGCCGAACTCGACCAAGTCGCGCGCGGCGATACTTGGCCAAAACGCGGGCGGGTATTCCCGACCTCGACCGGGGCGGCCTTTACCGCGTATCACAAGGGCAAGACAAAGCTCGACAAGCTGATTGCCGAAGATGGGGGCAACGACGTTTCCCCCTGGCGTTTGCACGACCTTCGGCGGACGCTGGCAACGGGCTTCCAGCGGTTAGGTGTCCGTTTCGAGGTAACGGAAGCCGTGCTGAACCATCTGAGCGGTTCGCGCTCCGGTGTGGCGGGCATTTATCAGCGACATGACTGGCGCAATGAAAAGCGCGAAGCGCTGACAACCTGGAATGATCATATCGTCCAAGCCATCACCGCTTTGGGCGGAACGAAGCGAGTTGCCTGAGTAAGCGGGAGCGAGCAAAAGCGCGGTGGCTCTCGACCAAAATCGGACTTGGAACGGTCTTAACTCCCACCCTGAAACAGCCGTTCAGTTGATGATCGGGATCACGGCTGCAACAGGCCGACCGACCGATAGCAGTCGACAATCGCGTCGAAGAGCGAAATATCCGCGCGGCTTCGCGCCATCAATTGCGCGCCGGCGACAGCCGCAAATATCGCGCGCGCCTTCGCCTCATGATCACCCGGACGACCTCCCTTCGCGTCGGACAATGTCTTTGCAAGCCATGCCACGTTGACGTCGGCGAATGTCTGGACCTCCGCCTTAACTGCTTCGGGCAGGTCGTCATATTCGGCCGCCATGAAGCTGCAGAGGCATATCCGGTTCTCGTTGGCGAGCGACTGGCGGAATGTACCAGGGTAGCGACTGAGCAGAGCAGCCGGATCGGCGCCCTGCTCCGACATGGCATCCAGATTGGCAGCAGCATCCTCCCAGTAGCGGCGAGCGACGGCGGCGGCGAGATCAGCCTTGCTGGGAAAGTGGTGGTAGATGCTGGTATGCTTGATGCCGACCTCTTCGGCCAACTCACGAAAATTTATGCCGGCATAGCCGTGTGCCTGCGCGGTGCGTGTCGCCGCGGCGAGGATAGCCTCTCGTGAACTCATTACGTCTAACCCGGCCTTTTCGATCCCAACCATGTGGTTGGTAGGCCTTGACGACTTGGAAAGCAACGATGTACCTCGCAACCCGACCAAGTGGTTGGTTGGCCTGCGTGAGGAGTATGTCCATGTCTGATGAATTGGTCTTTTCCGATGCCACGAATCTCGCGGAGATGATCCGCTCCCGCACTGTTTCGCCGGTCGAAGTCGTTCAGGCTCATCTCGATCGCATCTCTGTTGTCGATCCGAAGGTGAACGCGATCGTGACTGTAGCCGAAGGCGCTTTAGCTGCGGCCAAGGCAGCCGAAGCAGCAGTGATGGCGGGTGATACGCTTGGACCGCTCCATGGCGTGCCGTTCACGGTGAAGGATTCGATCGACACTGCGGGCGTTCCGACCCAGCGCGGATCACCGATCTTCAAAGGTCGAAGGCCAGATGCCGATGCGGTAAGCGTTGCGCGTCTCAAGGCTGCCGGCGGCATCCTGCTGGCGAAGACGAATCTTCCCGAATTCTCCTATTGGATCGAAAGCGACAACCTGCTCAGCGGGCGCTCAAACAATCCCTGGAACCTGGACCGAACCCCGGGCGGTTCAAGCGGCGGCGAGTCTGCCGCGATCGCGGCGGGTATGTCGCCTCTCGGCCTCGGAACGGATCTCGCAATCTCGGTACGCGGACCGGCGGCAATGACCGGCATCGTCTCGATCAAGGCGACCCACGGCCGCATACCGATGACGGGCATTTGGCCGCGCGAACCGCGTCGCTTTTGGCATATTGGTCCGATGGCGCGCAGCATCCGTGACCTCTCTCTCGCCCTTGCGCAATTGTCAGGTCCGGACGGTTTGGATGCTTTTGCCACGAGCGTCGGCGCGCCCGAGGCCGCACCTGCCGAGCGTCCGTTGCGTGTGGGCTGGCTGGTCGAGCCGGGTTTCGGCCCGATTGACGTGCAGGTCGGCGCGACAGTGCAAGCGGCAGCCGACGCGCTCGCTGGACTCGGCGTCATCGTGGAGCCGGTCCGCATCCCGGCGCTCGAGAGGGATTCTGCGCTCGATGTGTTCAATCGGCTCCACGTCATGGAGATGAAGCCCGCATTCGCGGCAGCCACAGCCGGGCGGGCCGACCATGAGCTCTACAAGATGGCCAGGACCATGCTCTCGCTACCCGACACGTCGATGAAAGACTTTATCGACGCGGAGCAGGCAGCCGAGCGTCTTCGGGATGGCTTTGCGGCGTATTTTCAGACGTATGATGCGCTGATCACGCCCGTCCTGCCGACATTCGCTCACCCGCACGGTGTCGAGACTGTCGAGATTGGCAACCAGGATGTCTCGATCATTCAGCTGCAATCGGCGACGGTGCCGCTGAACGTAACCGGCCTCCCAGGGGTCTCGATGCGGTTCGGCACCAGTAGCGACGGCCTGCCCATCAATGTCCAGATCGTTGGGAGCTGGAACGCCGAGGCGACCATCCTGCATGTCGCCTCGCTGCTTGAGGGCGTCAGCTCGGTGCATGGTCTTCGCCCCGTCCTGTAACGGCAGCCTGGCGTTCTGGCCCCGGTCAGGACGCCAGGGTGAATAGCCGCCAAAGCATTCCTACAGGTTTCGCGGCGCTCAGCCGGGGGCTTCCCGCAGCGAGGTCTTGCAGTTCACCAGTCTGAGCAGCCGGCACGGATTGGGGCCAAAGGGCCTAGCTGTTCAGTAAACCGAGGGCTTCGCGCACTTCGGGACCAGACATTCCTGTGCTGTAAACCGGTGTGCCGACATCAAACTCGCGCGCCTGGTCGAGCGTACCCACGATGACCGGATCAAAACCGGCGTCGATGACGAGCTTCGATGCGACCCGAAGGGCTTCCTCGTCATCTGATGCAAGCGGGATCCCCACCCGCGGTTCTGGTCGGTGCGCTTCCTTGGCGAGCGTCTGATCCCAGACCGAGCTGAAGGCGCGGACGATCCGCATCCCGGGAAACCACTCCCGCAGGAACACGCCCGTTCCACGACCCGGTTCACGGACTTCATTCGCCAGCTCGCCGTCGCGCTCGGGATAGGGGTTGGCAGTTTCGAGAAGAATCTTTTGCCCAATGGCCTCCCGTTTTGTCTGCGCAAGCGCGGGCAAGGCGAAGAACGGCACCGAGACGAGAAGCACCTCGCCGAACGCGATCGCCTCATCTGGCGTACCGCTGCGTGCCGAACCACCAGCGTCCTGAACAAGACCGGCTAAGGTTTCGGGATGCCGCGACGAGAAGAGGACATCGTGGCCCGCTTGGGACCAGAGTTTTCCAACCTGACCGCCGAGTTTGCCGGATCCCACGATGCCGATCTTCATTCCCTCACTCCCATGCCGATAACGGCGCAGCGCCATATTTCCGGTCAGAGACGATAGCCGCCGCTTGCCTCGATCACTTGGGCCGTCACCCACCGGCCCTCGTCCGAGGCCAGAAACGCGACCACGGCGGCGATATCGACCGGCTCGCCGAAACGGCCGAGCGCGGTATCGCCCTCGATCGCTTTGGTCATTTCAGCGCTCTCCCGCACGGCGGCGTTCATGTCCGTCCGAGTCCAGCCCGGCGCGACCGCATTGACCGTGATCGCACGCGGTCCCAGCTCCATCGCGAGCGCGTGGGTCAGCGTATTGATGCTCGCCTTGGCCATCGAATAGATCGAGGCGACCGGCGCGGGCTTCGTGGCGAAGCCGGAGGACAGATTGACGATGCGGCCGCCATCCACCAGACGGCTCGCGGCTGCCTGAACCATGAAAAACGGTGCGCGAGCGAAGATCGCGAACATCGTGTCCCAGCTCTGCGGGGTCGCATCCGTCAGGCCGCCAAAGCCCGACGTGCCGGCATTGTTGACCAGAATGTCGAGGGCATTGCTGCCGCTGCGCTCGGTCAGTTCACGGTCGAGCTGCTCGAACAGCGCTGGGATCGCCTCGGCATCGACCAGATCTGCCTGGAGCGCGAACGCGGTGCCACCGGCAGCCTCGATCGCAGAGACGGCTTCGTCGGCGCCAGCGCTGCTGGCATTGTAGGTCAGCGCGACCGTCGCCCCATCGGCAGCAAGCCGCTCGGCAATGGCACGGCCAATACCGCGCGATCCGCCCGTTACCAGTGCCGTCTTGCCGGCGAGTGTTTTGGACATATGCTACTCCTGCATTCGTGTTCCTCCTTCAGGTAATTGTTATCTGGGGTTCGATTAATCTTCCGCGATGGCACGCACTGTTGTTCTAATCGCAACAATAAATCGTAATGCGTCCTGTTTGGCTTGCGCGACCAGAGAGGCCAGTTAGAACCGGATGTTTAGCAACGCACACGCAGCGAGCCGGGCGACCTTCGTGCGCAGAAGGTCGGGTGAGCATGTCGGTTGAACGTCTTCGTACTATCGTTAATCTTGCAGTTCCGACGCTATTTCGTCAGATCGCCGGCGGTCGCGTGCGCTGCGAGAGCGAGGCAACCTTGCAACTTCATCTGGGCCGCATCATCGCAACTGCCGCCGACCTTGAGATCACGAGCGAGCGCGAGACCTTCTCTGTTGAGTTGGAAAAGCCGTTGCGTGGCGCGGGCGGCAAGCGTGGCCGGATCGACGTCTGGTTCCGTCTGACAGACGATGACGGCCAGGAATGGCGCTGCGCGATCGAGCTCAAATTCTTCAAGCGCGAGAATCATCGAGAGCCCAACAACCGCTACGACGTGTTCAAGGACATCGCCCGGCTCGAAAGCTGCGGCGACGTCGCCGACCTCGGCTTCATGCTCGTGGCGACCGACCATCGCCATTATGTCGATCATCCCGCCTTTTCCGAGGCGACAAGCGATTTCGATTTCCGGCATGGGCAGTCCTACAGCGCCGGCAATGTATTGACCTACAGAACCGGCAGCTATGGCGAGCCGATCACGCTCGCGGGCAACTACGCATTTCAATGGGCCGAGGGCACGGCTGCGCTCCACCATATTCTGCTCGAGGTTCTGCCTACGCCGCCGGCATCCTGACCGGTCATGCGATCCTTCCTCCGTTTTTTCGAGACTTCAACGCCATGGATGATGACATTCCCGAAGATATTCTGGCCGCGATCAGAGGCATGGCGCGCGCGGACTGGCCGGGCGACAGGGACATGCAGAGCTATATCATTGAAGCAGAGACCAAAGCGTATCGTGCCCTTCAGTCCCTCGATTATGGCAACGCCCTGCCGCACAAGGATGCCATCCTTGCGGAGGCCGATACCTATCACAGCGGCTGGGACGAAATTCACACTTTCGTCTCGGAACAGGTCGATGCTTTTCATGGGCTCGCGGCACTCGCGCCCGAGGATATCCCACCGGACTATCTGGCCGAGCATAAGCGCAGGGCTGCCGCTGAACAGGACTGGTTTACTTCCCAACTCGAGGAGGTCGAGCAGGCAATCGAGAGCTATCGCTACATCCAGCGCACCCGCGCCAAGGTCGGCCCGATCCGCGATATTCTGGTGAGGATGGAGGCCATCATCGGCTCGGAATGCTATAACGCCAACATCCAGAATTACAGCGCTTGGGGTGTCTGGGAAGGTGAAGGGCGTTCGTTTCGCTATCCCGTCACGTACCTGCGCGATGGCAAGGAAGAGAAACGCAAGGCGCGCGTAGATGACCTCCAGCCAGAAGCGCTGATTACCGGCCACTATAAGTTCGGCGCCAACGAACTCAGTATCCATCGCGCCCTCATTCGCATCATCGATATGCTGCAGGCCGACTATGGCCTGACACTTCCAGCCGATGGGAAACTGGATTGATGAGGCTCGGATTGCCCGGCTTGGCATTGGCCGGCCTCGCTTTCGCGATGAGCGCGTCACCGGCCCTCGCCGACCCGTGTGAAGGACGTTTGCCATCTCGCCCGGGAGAGGCCTTTAGCGGGACCGTTCGTTATGTCGGCGATGGCGACGGTCTGTGCGTTGGAAAGACCGATGATCCCAATGAATGGATCGAAGTCCGTCTCGCTGATTTTGATGCGCCGGAGCTTCACGCCCCCGATGGCCGTCGTGCCAAGACGCTTCTCGAAGATGTGGCGTTCGGTCAGCGGGTGTCGTGCGAAGCGCGCCGGGGCCGCAGCGGCCGCGTGATCGTCTATGACCGGGTGATCGCGGTCTGCCGGGTTGGTGGCCGCGCTATCGGTGATCTCCTGCGCGCACGAGGCGCGCCGGAAGGCGGACGTTGACCTGTCGCTGCCGATACTGACGAATCGGGAGGGGAAAGCCTTCCCCTGCGGCCAAGCCGTTATCGTCTCGGCCGACCCCTTCTGCGGGAGATTCCCGCAACGCCCCAGGGGCCAAGAGTGAGAGTGCGGACTGGCTTTGCCGTGACGGGTTGAAGGTTGGGAGAGAAGCTCCCGGCGCCCGTCGCGGAGATCCGCGATGTCCAGAAAATCGCCCACCGCTCGCGCCGGCCAGGACCGGATGAGCCTTTACGATGAAATCACCGGCAAGATCATCGCCGAGCTCGAAGCCGGTCGGCTCCCTTGGGTGCAGCCATGGGGAACCGACGCGGCCAGAGCGCCGATCGGCCTACCGCGTAACGCGGCGACCGGGCGCGCCTATTCCGGCATTAACGTCCTCATCCTCTGGGGAGCGGTGATCGAGCACAGTTTCCCCAGCCAGGGATGGCTCACCTTTCGCCAGGCGCTCGAGCTTGGCGGCAATGTGCGGAAGGGCGAGCACGGCACGAGCGTTGTCTATGCCGATCGCTTCATCCCCAAAGACGAACGGCGGCGCGCCGATGAAACCGGCGACGACGCCCGGGCCATTCCCTTCCTCAAACGCTTCACGGTCTTCAACGCTGCCCAGTGCGACAATCTGCCCGACACGATCGCGGCAATGGCCCCACCACCGCTGCCCGGGCTCATCGAACCCCGGGTCGAAGCGCTCATCCGTGCGACAGGTATCGAATTTCGGATTGGAGGCGACCAGGCCTTCTATTCGCCGGCGCTCGACTATGTGCAGGTGCCGCCCCCACAGGCCTATTTCGAGCCGATCAACTGGCACCGCACCGCGCTTCATGAACTGGGTCATGCCTCGGGCCATCCGAGCCGGCTCGGCCGCGATCTGTCTGGTCGATTCGGGACGAAAGCCTACGCCTTCGAAGAGCTTATCGCCGAGATGAACGCCGCCTTCTGCTGCGCTTCGCTCGGCATCGCGCCGACCGTCCGCCATGCCGATTATATCGGTGCCTGGCTCGACGTCCTCCGCGACGACAACCGCGCGATCGTGCGCGCCGCGTCGCAGGCGAGCAAGGCCGCTGACTGGCTGCTCGGCTTTCTGCCGGACGCTGGTAGCGCCGAACTGGAGGAAGCCGCCTGACGGTGCGGCCTTGGTCTTGGCGGTGGTGGTTGACGGAACGTCGGCGGCCACCACCCCCAAGGCCCGCGCGGGTCGGCCGAAGTAAGAGAGGAAGAGGATGGACGGCCGTCCGTGACGGGTTTGAGGTCGAGAGAGAGGCTCTCGGCGCCCGTCGCGGAGTACCTCTTCATGGCAACCGCCGTTCAGAAGATCACCCTGTCGTCCTCGCGCGACATTCCTTTCAACAAGCTGCTGCTGAGCCAGTCCAACATCCGCCGCGTCAAGGCGGGCGTCTCGATCGAGGAACTGGCCGAATCGATCGCCAGGCGCGGCCTCATCCAGAGCATCAGCGTCTTTCCGCAGGTCGATGAAGCGGGTCAGGAGACCGGCCTGTTCGAGGTGCCGGCCGGTGGGAGGCGCTTCCGCGCGCTCGAACTTCTCGTCAAGCAGAAGCGGCTCGCCAAGCTCGCGCCGGTGCCCTGCATCGTGCGGGAACGCGGCGGTGCCATCCTCGCCGAAGAAGTATCGCTCGCCGAGAATGTCGAGCGTGCCGCCCTCCATCCGCTCGATCAGTATCGCGCGTTCCAGGATATGCGCGACCGCGGCATGAGCGAGGAGGAGATCGCCTCCGCCTTCTTCGTGCCAGTGGCCGTTGTCCGGCAGCGGCTGCGTCTCGTCACTGTCTCGCCCGTCTTGCTCGACCTCTATGCCGAGGACGGCATGACGCTCGAACAGCTGATGGCGTTCAGCGTCTGCGACGATCATGAGCGGCAGCTGCAGGTCTGGGAGGCGCTCAAGAACAGCTGGTCCAAGGAGCCCTATCAGATCCGCCATATGCTGACCGAAAGCACGGTGCGTGCGAACGACAAGCGCGCCATTTTCGTTGGCATCGATGCCTATGTCGCAGCCGGCGGCCATGTGCTGCGCGACCTGTTCGAGGCCGACGATGGCGGCTGGCTGCAGGATCCAGCCCTTCTGGATCGTCTGGTCGCCGACAAGCTCAAGGCGAGCGCGGTCGATGTGGGCGAGGAAGGCTGGAAGTGGATCGCGATCGGCGCCAGCTTCCCCTATGACGCGACCCGTGGCCTGCGGGCGCTCGCCGGTGAGACCGTGCCGCTTCCTCCTGCGGAACAGGCAGCGTTCGACGCGCTGAGCGCGGAATATCAGGCGCTCGAAGCCGAATATGACGGTCATGACGAGCTTCCCGAGCCTGTCGATCAACGCCTCGGTGAAATCGAGACGGCACTGGAAGCGTTCGATGCCCGACCGCTGCAGTACCTGCCCGCGGAGGTCGCGCGTGCCGGCGTCTTCATCAGCATCGCGCATGACGGCAGCCTCAACATCGACCGTGGCTACGTTCGCCCCGAGGACGAGGCATCGGCAGCTCCGGCCGGCGACGCCGACGAGCAGGACGGCGATGCCCCGGACACCCCGAGCGTCACCCGCGCCGTCATCTCGATCGGCGGTCAACCGGCGCCGAGTGAGGAGGACGACGAGGACAATGTGATACGTCCTCTTCCCGAACGCCTCATCACCGAGTTGACCGCCCACCGCACGCTTGCGCTGCGCGACTCGCTGGCCCGACATCCGCACATTGCGATGACGGCGCTTCTCCACCGGCTCGTGTCCGACACTTTCCGCCATCGCACCCAAGGCGGCGCGTTGGAGGCGAGCGTCCGAGGGGTCTATCTCCCGATCCAGGATGAAACGCTCAAGGATAGCGTCTCGGCCCGCGCTGTTCACGATCGGCACGCCCATTGGTCGGCCCAGTTGCCTGCAGAGGACAACGACCTGTGGATCTGGCTGGCCGAGCTCGACGAAGCAGCGCGCCTGGAGCTGCTCGCCCATTGCGTCAGCTTCGGCGTCAACGCGCTTTACGAGCGCCCCAACGAGCATAGCGGCAACGGAATCTCGCGCCACGGGCTTGCCACGCGCCTGGGTCAGGCCGACCGCCTGGCCCGCGAGACTGGCCTGGACATGGCTGCAGTGGGATGGCGCCCCACCGTCGCCAACTATCTCGGCCGCGTCACCAAGCCCCGCATTCTCGAGGCGGTGCGCGAAGGGGCTGGCGAGCAGGCTGCGCAGCTCATCGACCATCTGAAGAAGGGCGACATGGCGCGTGAGGCCGAACGGCTGCTCAGTGACAGCGGCTGGTTGCCGGCGCCCTTGCGGCTGCTCGCCGATCCCGACGGGATGACGGATGACGACGATGACGCGAATGATGGCGGCGAGGATGTCGCTCTCCCGGCCTTCCTCGCCGATGAGGACGAGGATGCGGATCTCGATCCCGACGGGGATGCCGAGGCCCTGCCGCACGCGGCCGAATGAGCGCCCGCCCGGGAGCGGCAGCCGATGTCGCTCCCGGGATCTCCCTCTTCAATCCCCTCGCGAGCTTGGCCGATGTCGGGCTCGCTGTTGTTTCAGGAGCCGGTCATGGCCGACTATTTCACGCACTTTTCCTGCCTGCTGGACGTCGTAAGCCCCGACAACGCCGCCAAGGCGCTCGACCTCTACAACCAGCTGTGCGCCGACGGCGCGTCGGAAGATCCCCCTTCCGATGGCTTCCTCCTCTCGATCGATCCCCATCATGGCGGGACGAACCTCTGGATACGCGATGACGTCTCGGGCGACCCCGAACACGTCATCAAGTTCGTCCGCCGCTGCGCCGCGGCCTTTGGCCTCAAGGGCCGCTGGGGCTTTGAATATGCCAACACCTGCTCGCGGCCGCGCATCGATGGCTTCGGCGGCGGGGCGCATATTCTCGACCTCGCGACGGGCGAAACCATCGCCTGGGTCTATACGGGCAGCTGGCTCGCCGATCACCTCGATGCGGGAGCAGTGGCATGAGCATCCCGGACCATGCCCGCGCCAACTTCCAGACCTTGCTCGATGCCGCTGCGAACGGCGACCTCGCGCTGGTCGAATGCCATGATATCGCCTCCGGCGAGGCGCGCTACGTCATCTGCGCGGTGGGGCGCGACGGCGAGGACTATGCCCTGACGCCGTTCGGGCATCTCGCCGAGGGCAATCCCTTCGACCTCTATCGCCCACCAGACGCGCCGCCCTGAGCGCGGCGTTCTCACCCCAGCGATTGGAGAGGGAGAGGAAGGCCGGGACGAGATCGAGCCCGTTCGGTCGAGAGAGAGCGCCGGATGGGTTCGGTCCCATCCCGCTCTCCTCATCAGAGGCCACCATGTCCCAATCTCCGTCTTTGTCCCCGGCGCCGGCCGCGATCCTTGCCGCTGCCACCCATCTTCTGCCCCGTCTCGAGGCGGGCAAGCCCATCGATGCTGCGGCCCTCCGCCAGGCGATGGAGGCGAGTTTCGGCGCTTCCGATGCCACCGGCGCGTGGGACTGGAAGATGGCCTATGACGCCTGTGAGGCGTCGAGCGTCCTTTTCCTGCGCAGATATGGAAAGCCGCTTTTCCGTAAAGCCGCGTCCGCGCATCTGCGCCTTTCAGCCTTGGCGAAAATCGCCGCCCTGTTTCCCACCCATACCCGCCGCTCAGAAGACGCGCAGGCCTTCCAGCAATTCTCGACGCCGCTTCCGCTAGGCCTCGCAGCCGCCACCGCGGCCCAGCTCTCGCCCAGCGATCTCGTGCTCGAACCCTCCGCCGGCACCGGGCTGCTCGCGATCCTGGCTGAATGTCTGGGCGCCCGGCTCGCCCTCAACGAGCTGTCTCCGGGACGCGCTGAACTGCTCGATGCGCTCTTCGCGCATGTCGCGACCACCCGGGTCGATGCCGCCCAGATCGACGATCACCTTGATGCCACAGTGCGCCCCAGCGTCGTCCTCATGAACCCGCCATTCTCCGTGCTCGCGCATGTCGATGGCCGGGTACGTGACGCGGCTTACCGCCATATCGCCTCCGCGCTCGCCCGCCTGATGCCCGGTGGAAGGCTCGTCGTAATCACCGGCGCTAGCTTCGCGCCTGACACACCTGCTTGGCGCGATGCGTTCATGCGCCTTCAGGAGCGCGGCAGCGTCATGTTCTCCACAGCGCTCGCCGGCGCGATCTATGCCAAGCATGGCACCACGATCGAGACCCGACTGACCGTCATCGACAAGCGTCCGGCAGACAACCCGGCCGATTTTCCAGTGTCCTTGGGGACCGCGCCCGACATCGCGACGCTGCTCGGCTGGATCGGGGCGCATGTTCCACCGCGTCTTGCCGTTTCGCTCCCGGCATCGAGCCGGCCGTCCGCCACCGCAGTGATCGCGCCGCACAGCGCACCCGCGCGCTGCGCGAAACATGCCCCGGCCATACGCGACCCGGAGGCGACGCCGCTCGCCTATGAGGTGCGCGACTGGTCCCCGCCGGAGGCTGACCGCCTTTCCGACACGATCTATGAGGCCTTCTCGCTCCAATCGATCGCGATCCCCGATGCGCAGCCGCATCCGACAAAGCTCGTCCAATCCGCCGCAATGGCGTCGGTCGCACCGCCCAAGCCCAGCTATCGGCCGATGCTGCCCGCCCGGCTCGTTCGCGATGGCATCCTGTCCGACGCACAGCTTGAGACCCTGATCTACGCGGGCGAGGCGCATAGCGATCATCTCGCAGGCGCATGGACGATCGACGAGAATGCCGATCTCGTGACCGCAGCCCCGGACGATGCTGAGGACGCTGTGCGTTTCCGGCGCGGTTTCATGCTTGGCGACGGCACCGGCGCTGGCAAGGGGCGCCAGGCTGCAGGGATCATTCTCGATAATTGGCTGCAAGGTCGCCGCAGGGCCGTGTGGATCTCGAAATCCGACAAGCTGCTCGAAGATGCCCAGCGCGACTGGTCGGCGCTCGGTATGGAGCGCCTGCTCGTCACCCCCCTCGCACGCTTCGCGCAGGGCACGCCCATCCGGCTCGCGGAAGGCATCCTATTCACCACCTATGCCACGCTACGCTCCGACGATCGCGGCGCGAAGCTTTCACGGGTCAAGCAGATCGTGGAATGGCTGGGGACGGAGTTCGACGGCGTGATCATATTTGACGAAAGCCACGCAATGCAGAATGCCGGCGGCGGCAAGGGCGAGCGGGGCGACGTCGCGCCTTCGCAGCAAGGGCGCGCCGGTCTGCGGCTCCAGCACGCGCTACCCGACGCGCGCATTGTCTATGTCCCCGCGACCGGCGCCACCAATGTCCACAATCTGAGCTATGCCCAGCGTCTCGGGCTTTGGGGCAGCGCCGATTTCCCGTTCGCCAATCGTGCCGAGTTCATTGAGGCTGTCGAGAATGGCGGGGTCGCGGCGATGGAAGTTCTGGCACGCGATCTGCGCGCGCTCGGCCTCTATACCGCCCGTTCGCTTTCCTATGATGGCGTGCAGTACGAGATGGTCGAACACCGGCTGAGCGGTGAGCAGACCCGCATCTACGACGCTTACGCAGGCGCCTTCGCGATCATCCACAACCATCTCGACGCCGCCATGGCCGCTGCCAACATCACCGGCGCGAGCGGTACGCTCAACCGCCAGGCCAAATCCTCGGCACGCTCCGCGTTTGAGAGCGCCAAACAGCGCTTCTTCGGCCATCTTCTCACCAGCATGAAAACCCCGACGCTGATCGGCGCGATCGAGCAGGATCTGGCCGCGGGCCATGCCGCCGTGATCCAGATCGTCTCGACCGGCGAGGCGCTGATGGAGCGCCGACTGGCCGAGATTCCGACCGAGGAATGGCATGACCTGCGCATCGACATCACGCCGCGCGAATATGTCCTCGACTATCTCGTCCATTCCTTCCCGGTGCAGCTCTATGAGCCGTTCACCGATGGCGAGGGCAATCTGTCGTCGCGGCCGGTTCATCGCGACGGACAGCCGGTCGAGAGCCGGGAAGCGGTAGCCCGGCGCGACGAGCTCATCGCCCATCTTGCGTCACTGCCACCCGTTCCTGGGGCGCTTGATCAGATTGTCCAGCGTTTCGGCACCGACATGGTCGCAGAAGTGACTGGGCGCTCGCGGCGCGTCATCCGCAAGGGTGAGCGGCTGATCGTCGAGAACCGCGCCGGTTCGGCCAATCTCTCCGAGACGACCGCGTTCATGGATGACAGCAAGCGCATCCTGATCTTCTCGGACGCCGGTGGCACTGGGCGCAGCTATCATGCCGATCTCGCTGAGCGGAACCAGCGACTGCGCGTCCATTATCTGCTGGAGCCCGGCTGGAAGGCTGACGCCGCGATCCAGGGCCTTGGCCGCACCAACCGGACCAATCAGGCGCAGCCGCCACTTTTTCGTCCGATCGCGACGGACGTCAAAGCCGAAAAACGCTTTCTCTCTACCATCGCTCGTCGCCTCGACACGCTGGGCGCAATCACCCGCGGACAACGCCAGACCGGGGGACAAGGCATGTTCCGTCCCGAGGATAATCTTGAATCGCCTTATGCCCGCGATGCCCTTCGCCAGCTCTATCTCCTGCTCGTGCGCGGGAAGGTCGAGGGTTGCTCGCTCGAACGGTTCGAGGCGGCAACAGGGCTCAAGCTCACCGACGACAATGGCATCAGGGACGAGCTGCCGCCCATCACCACCTTCCTCAATCGCTTGCTGGCGCTCACCATCGACCTCCAGGGCGTGTTGTTCACCGCCTTCGAGCAGTTGCTGGCCGCCCGGATCGATGGTGCGCTCAAGAGCGGCGTTTATGACGTCGGGCTGGAAACGCTTCAGGCCGAGAGCTTTGTCGTGACGGGCAAGGAGGTCATCCACACCCATTCCGGCACCGGGGCGGAAACCCGCCTGCTCACCATCGCGCGCCGTGAACGCAATCACCCTACCACGTTCGATGTCGCACTTGGCCATCTGGGCGATCCGCGCGCGCGGTTGCTGGTCAACGGACGATCGGGCCGTGCGGCCGTCGAGGTGCCGGCACCGGCTATGATGCTCGACGATGGCGAGATCGAGCGCCGGATCTGCCTCATCCGTCCGATGGAGGAGCATTATGCGCCGCTGCGCATGATGGAAGAGAGCCATTGGACTGCCGTGGACGAGGCCGTCTTTCGCGTGGCGTGGGAGGCAGAGCTTGCCGAGGTGCCTGAATATACGGAGAGCACCATCCATATCGTCGCCGGGCTGCTGCTGCCGATATGGAAACGGCTGCCCGACGAGTCGACCCGCGTGTACCGGCTTCAGACCAACGCCGGGGAACGGATCATCGGCCGCCGCGTGTCGCCGGCCTGGGCCGCCAATGCCGCGGCGACAGGATCCAGCGCGCTGCAACCGGGCGAGGCATATACCGCGCTGGTCGAAGGGGCAGCCATCCTCGACCTTGCCGAAGGACTGCAATTACGCCGGACACGGGTGATGGGCGTCCACCGGCTCGAACTCTCGGGCTTCACTGACGCCATGCGCGAAAGGCTGCGCGCCTATGGCCTTTTCAGTGAGATCATCTCGTGGAAGCTGCGCCTGTTCGTGCCGGTTGATGCAAGCGGCCCAGCCATCCTCGCCCGTTTGCTGGACACCTATCCGGTCGCCCGGATTACCGAGCGCGAGGCGGCATGATGGCTCTTGTCACCGCTTCCGAGCTTGCCCATCGTCTTGGCCGAGAGGCCGAAGCGGTGTGTCGGCACTATCTGTCCAACGGGCATCGCGAAGGGCGCTATTGGCTGATCGGCGACGCGCATAACACGGCCGGCCGCTCGCTCTATGTCCGCCTGTCCGACATGCCCAAGGGGCCTGCCGGCAAATGGACCGACGCGGCGACGGGCGAGCATGGCGACCTGCTCGACATCATCGCCAAGACATGCAGCCTCACCGACTTTCGCGAGATCGCCGAAGAGGCACGGATGTTTCTCGCCATGCCCCGGTCGGACCCGCCCATATCCAGCCGCGCGCATCTTTCGTCCGCTCCGCAAGGATCACCGGAAGCAGCACGGCGCCTAATCGCCATGACACAGCCGATCTGGGGGACCGTCGTGGAAGCGTATTTACGCAAACGCGGAATTACGGATTTACGCGCGACCGCCAGCCTGCGGTTCCACCCCCATTGCTATTATCGTCCCGACGAGGAGACGCCTACACAGGCCTGGCCCGCAATGATTGCGCGCGTCACCACCCCTGGCGGCGTCATCACGGGCGCTCATCGCACATGGCTCGATCCGGCCATTGCGGACAAGGCACCGATCGCAACGCCGCGCCGAGCGATGGGCGATCTGCTGGGCAACGCAGTCCGCTTTGGCGCTGCCGGCACCGTGATGGCCGCAGGTGAAGGGATCGAGACCGTATTGTCGGCACGGCAGGCCTTGCCCAGCATGCCGATGATGGCGGCGCTTTCTGCGGCTCACCTTGCAGCCCTCGCATTTCCCGAGCCTCTGCAGCGCCTCTACATCCTGCGCGACCGGGATAGCGCCGGCGATGGTGCTCAGGCCAGTCTTGCGGACCGAGCGCACGAGGCCGGGATCGAGACGATCGTCCTTTCTCCAGACCAGGGCGATTTCAACGAAGACCTCCAGGCGCACGGTCTCACCCGACTGGCAGGCCGGATCGCAACCATGCTCGACCCAGCGGACATATCGACGTTCCTGATCTCAAGGCGATAGCCGGCAGGAGGAGAAGCCGGGTTCGTTTTGGTCATCTTGAGTGCCTGGAGCCGATCCTTCGGGCAGAAGAGCCGCGCCCGGCCTTCGAGAGGGCGATCGGCCCATAGCCGGGCTGGCCCGGCAATGGCGCAAGGCCGACTATTTTCCGGCGGCCCGCAGGCGGGCCTTTCCATCGCGAAGCAAAATAGTCGGCCCCTTGCCATCCTTCGCTGCCGCTGCGGCCCCGGCGCGCCGGGGTGCAGGGCCAGCCCGCCCATGGGCGTCGTCGCCATGAAGGCCGCGACGGGCGCGGTCTTGCGACCAGGAGATAGCTCCATGACCGGCCATGATGACGACGAACCCCATCACGCATCCTCTCCCACCGACCACGTCCTCACCGAGCTGCAGCTCTACGGCTACCGACCGTTCGCGGACGAGCCTGACCAGCGCCTCTTGCCCGAGGGCAACCGTGTGGCTGGCGCCATCGCCGACATTTTCGACGCGCTTATTGCGACGCTGGAAGACACGCGCCTCGAACCCGATCTCGACGACCTGCTTTGGTCGGCGGCCAACATATTCCACCGCGCGAGCGAACGGATCGCGCGCGAGCTCGATGACAATGAGCAGGCGCAGAGGCGCGCGCAACGCGAACAGGACGGCAGCGAGGTGAAGTCCGTCGAGCTGGAACGCCTCATCGCCGAAGGCATGACCTGCATCGAGCGACAGACCGCCTTTGAACTGATGCGCGATCAGGCGGCCGAGCATTATGAGCGCCAGGTCGGCAAGCCCTGGCTGCCGCGTAGCGGATCCCGGGTGAACCATCGCAATCTCACCGCGGCGATGATCGACAGCCGCGATTTTCTGATGGCACGCAAGCGCGCCCAGCAGGAAACGCTCCTCCCTCCCGGTCCCAAGATCGTCGTGACCGGCGGCCTCGACTTCCTCGACCATCAACTGATCTGGGCCAAACTCGATCAGGTTCGCGCCAAACATCCCGACATGGTCTTGGTCCACGGCAAGTCGCCCAAGGGCGCCGAGCAGATCGCATCGCTTTGGGCTAGGAACCGCGGTGTCACGCAGATCGGCTTTGCGCCCGACTGGACCAGACATGGCCGCGCAGCACCGTTCAAACGCAATGATCAGATGCTCGAGATCGTGCCGGTGGGCGTGCTGCATTTCCCGGGAACGGGCATCAATGACAACCTCGCCGACAAGGCCCGCAAGCTCGGGATCCCAGTCTGGAAGTTCGGCGGCGCATGAGCGCCGCCTTTTTTCATCGCTGGCTCACGCCTTCAGATAGCGCCTGAGGCGAAGATCGACCTCACGCCGCGGCAGACGACAGCGCGGATGCGCGACCGTCTTCGTCAGACAGGCATGGAGCGTTGGAGCATCGCATAGGCTGGCGGCTTCGATCCGGTCGATGATCCAGAGAACGCCATGGACATCGACGCCCTCGGCCTCCGCCACGGCGCGCAAAACGCCGTCTCCCGTCAGCAACGTCCATTGGCGACCATGGGCCAGGGCGAACGCAAATGTATCGGCGACCGAGAGCCGGCGTTCCGCTCGCCCCAGCTGTGTCGCACGTCGGACCTCGCCGCCATCAAGCGACTCGATGTTCACGCCGAGCGCCCGCAACCTATCGCCGAACTCCTGATCAAGCTCACGCTCGAACAAGAGGTCCGGGACGACGAGGCCGTCGTCTAGGGCAAAGGCCAGTTCAAGCAGATCGCCACGGTCGAGGTCGATGATGACCGAGGTGTCCGATACCAAAAAGGGCATCGCCTCACTCCGCTTCAGCCAGCCGCTGATCGAGCGTCTTGAGCGTGATACCCAGCATTTCCGCCGCGCGACTTTCGCCGACTACGCCCTCGGCCAGCGCGCGGTAGCAGAGCCGTTCGAACCGTTTGGGTTCTTCATAGCTTGGTTCCATGCAGGCCGGTTCCTCAAACGGCTCCTTGCGCCAACCGCGTTTGGTGAACTCCTTATAGAGATCGGAGAACGCCTTTTTTTCGATGATGCCAAGGTCGCGACAGCGAAAGGCGATCGCCTGGACGCTGACGCCAAACCGCTGCTTGAGCGCGACCAGTTCACCAATGCTGATCGCCGAGCGCTGCGCGCCGACCTCGGCCCGCACGACATCGGCTGGCATGAGGAAGGCGCCTGCGAAGCGATGCGCGGCAAGTTCCTCATCCACGCCAGCTGCCGGCTTCATGACCATGTGGCCAAGCTCATGCGCCAGAGTGAAACGCTTGCGTTCGGCCCAGATGTTCTTGCGCACGACGATGACGCGCGCGGCATCACGCCCCTTTCGCATCACGCGCGCGGCCAGGCCGTCAATGTCGTCGAGATCGATCGAGAGCACCTTGATCCCGCGCTCTTCCAAGAGCTCGGCGAGCTTTGGCACAGGATCATGGCCGAGCCCCCATTCTTCACGAACGGAGCGCGCTGCGTCCTCGGCGTCGCGAAGGTCGTGCAGCGGATAGGGCGCGCTGCGCGGTTGCTCCCATTCCACGCTCTTGAGACCAAGCAAATCCTCGATCGCGAGATAACGCTCGAGCAGCTGCAGCGTTTGCGCCTCGATCGTCGCCTCTTCCTTGGCGCTGCGCTTCTTGCGGAAATCGACGCCTTCCAGCGTCAGTTCCTCATCGCTGAGCAGGTAGGATTCACTCACGCTCAGAGCGCTCGCCAGCGCCATCAGCGCCCGCGAACCCGGCATATCCTCGTTGCGCTCATATTTGCCGATCGCCTGCGGACTGACCGCATGGTCCATGCGCTCGGCGAGCTCGCGCAGCGACAATCCCGCAGAGGCGCGCGCAAGTTTCAATCTCGTGCCGATCATGGCCGCTACCTTTCTCTCCATCGGTTTACAAAAATCTTATCTGGTGATAATTTTGTAAACCGAAACCCCTTGAAACCCACAGAGGGCGTTCCCACAATGCCAGTGTGTGGTGGCAGTATAACGCAAATTTGTAAACCGGAGTTTCCCGATGGCCTCGAATATCTTCCGCGGCGACGGACGTCCGCAAGACCCCTTTGGTGATCCGCTCGACGCCATTCTGGCCGAGATCGCGGTGAATCTGCAGCTGCCGCCTGGCCTTCATGCCAAGGCAGTCGAACGGTATGAAGCCGTCTGTCGCTATATTGATCGGCCGGGCAGCCCGCTCGCAGGGCGGGTCTCGAGCTTCTACCCGCAAGGCTCGATGGCGATCGATGCGACCATCTCCACGCGCGGCACCGATGATGAATATGATCTCGATGCTGTCGCCGAGATCATGGGTGGGACCGAAGGGCCAGAAGCCCTGCTCGACCTTCTGGAGCTGGCGCTCAAGGATTATCCGGTTTCGCGGATTGAGCGGAAAACCCGGTGCATCACGCTTTACTATGCCGACGGCATGCACCTTGACGTGACGCCGGCCCGGCGTCGTGCGGTCAAGGAAAAGGAAGGCGTGATCGCCCATGCCAAGCAGGGCCGCCCCAGCGAGCATCGCTATGTCCCGATGAACGCCTACGGGTTCTGCGTTTGGTATAATGATCGCACGCCGATCGAGGAGCGCTTCGCCATCGCGCTCAACCGCGAGCTCTATGCCAAGCATGGTTTCGCCTTTGACGCAGCCGAGGTCGAGGACGTACCCGACCAGACCCCGCTCATCGTCAAGAGCGTGACGACGGTCGCGCTTCAGTTGATCAAGCGCCATCGCAACATCCTCTACGCCGATGCCGCTGGTCGCATGCCGCCCTCGGTCATGCTGTCCTGTCACGCGGGCCATGCCGCGATGCCGGGAATGGGGCTGACCGATATGGTGATGCGTCAGGCGCGCTGGACGGCCCGGGCGATCGACCAGGCCGCACGCCAGAACAGGTTACTCGATGTGCCCAATCCCGAGTTCTACGAAGAACGCTTCACTGACCGCTGGCCGGAAAACCAGTCCCAGCAGCAGCATTATGCGCGCGCGCTCAACATTCTCGCCGATGGGCTTCAGGCGGCGCGGGAGCGCGGCGCACAGCTTGAGGATCTCCAGGACTGGTTGCGCGAGCAGTTCGGTCAGCGCGTCGTGACCCGCTCGGTCGAGGCCTTCAACAAACGCCTCGGGCAGCAGGTTCAGGCACGTCAGCATGGATATACCCGCACCGGGGGACTTTTCACTCCGGCCGCGCCGGCGATCATCACCGGCGTCACCGCCCTCGCGCCCGTTGCGGCGCGGGCGCATACCAATATGGGTGAGCGGCGCTGACCATGGTGCAGGGTATCGACGCGCAAATCGAGGCGATGCGGGCGATCTGGCCCGAGATCGCATTGGTCGCGCGCGAAGCGGAAACCGCGATGTGGAGCGGACCCGTGCGTCCGCTTCTGCAGACCTACCGCATCGGTATCCTCTACCGCGCGCCCAAGCTCGTTGAAAATCTCGACCCGCAGCGGCTTCAGCCGCGCGTTTCGGTCCTCTCGCCCCCTTTGAGGCCACGTCCCGGCGATACGGAAGGGCGTTTGCCTCATGTCTATTATAGCCCCGAGGGCGACGTGACGCTGTGCCTTCTCGATGCCGAGGCTGGGGACTGGTCGCCGGTCGATCTTGTCGCGGAGACGACCGTTCCTTGGACCATCGAATGGCTCGCAGCCTATGAGGGCTGGCGCGCAACAGGACAATGGACGGCAAGCGGCCGCCATGTGGAGGTCGTCCGTGGCTAAGACCAAGGTGCCGCAAAAGGTGCAATCAGCCCTCTGGGCGCGCGCCGCCGGGCGCTGCCAGTATCGTGGCTGCAATCAGGATCTGATCGGCGATCTCATCTCGGGCAATGTCGACGCGACGTTCGGGTTCATCGCCCATGTCGTAGCCGACAGCGCGGAAGGCCCGCGCGGCGATCCGGTTCGCTCGGCCAAACTCGCCAAAAGCCTCGACAACCTGATGCTGCTCTGCCCCGTCCATCACAAGCTGATCGACGTCGATGACGAGGCGGGTCATCCCGAGCCGTTTCTGCTGGCGATGAAGGCTGACCACGAGGCGCGCGTAGCGCTGCTGACCGGGATCGATGGCGACCGCGCGTCCCATGTGCTGCGGTTCGGCGCCAATATCGGATCGAACGAAGCACTGGTCTCGACGCGCGCCATCTTCACGGCGATGCCGCCGGATCACCACCCGGCCAGTCAACAGACGATCGATCTCGAAATGACGGGGCATGCGTTCACCGACGCGGATCCGGCCTACTGGACGATGCAGCAGGTCAATCTACAGCGAAATTTCGCCGCGCGTGTCGGGGGCAGGATCGAACGCCAGGATATCCGCCACCTCAGCGTGTTCGCTCTTGCACCCCAGCCTCTCCTGATCGAGCTCGGCCGGCTCCTGTGCGATATCGTTCCAATCGTGGTGCATCAGCGGCATCGCGAGCCAGCGACCTGGGCATGGCAACGCGATTGCGCGCCCGTTTCCTATCGCACGAGCCAGCCTGCCCCGGATCGATCCGGGGCAGTGGCGCTGAAGCTCGGCGTCAGCGCAACGATTACCGATGACCGGATCGAGCGGGTTCTGGGGGCGGATACTGCGATCTGGAGCCTCTGTGCGGACGCGCCGCATAACGACATTGTGCGGTGCCCGGAAGATCAGGTCGCCTACCGCCAGGCGCTGCGCTTGTTGTTTGATGCGATTAAAGCGCGCCACGGCGATACCGTGCCGATCCACCTCTTTCCCGCTTTGCCCGCGTCATTGGCGGTGGAGACCGGCCGGGTGTGGATGCCAAAAGCCGACCCTGAACTGCAGATCTATGACCAGCAGCGCGAAAAGGGCTTTGTTCCGGCGCTCACCATCGGAGCTCTGTGACACCCGCATTTTTGACGGCCAGGTAAGTCACGGCTTCACGTCGCGGATAGCGACCATCTCCCCTTGCCACCGCGCTGATCCTTGGTCGCGCTGAACGCTTGGGGCCATCAACCCGTAAAGGGTCGGCTATGCACGCATGCCGCCGCTTCGGCTGCGCCTGCGCGGTGATTGCAGCATTCAGCCCGACACTTCGGGCGCCTGTCAGCGGGGGATGGTCCTTCCGCTCACGACAGGAGCCGGACCCGATGTCCTTTCATGACGCCCATGCTTTCGCCTTCAGCCTCGCCGCCTCGCTGATGACGGTCATCGTGATCTTTCGGGCTGGTGACGGTTCCCTGTCGGTCTTGCCGGCCACGGAATATGACGGCGAGAGCAGCGCGATCGTCCGGGAGGTCGATCCCTTCGCCCGCTGACGCGGGCGAAATTCGGCTCGGGCCGAGCGGCAATGCCGCCGATTTCGCTCCCCGAGCGACGCCGTCGGCGCTATAAACACGCTCGCGCCTTGGTGGTGGTGGTGGCGCGACCGTCAGAGCTTTTCTCACGGAGACCACCGCCATGATCGTTCTCGCTATTTTCGCGTCACTCGCCGCAATCGGCCTCTTATGCTGGCTACTCTTCACTCTCGCAGTGTACGCGCTCCCCCTGTTTGCTGGCGTCAGCGCGGCCGCCTGGGCTTATGAAACCGGCGCCGGGGTTCCCGGGGCCGCCATTGTCGGGCTCGTTGCGGGTGCCATAACGCTGGGCCTGGGCCAGTTCATGCTGGCTATCGCAAGCCCTGTCTGGCTCAAGCTCGCCATCGCCGCAGCCTTTGCCGCGCCCGCCGCGATTGCTGGCTATCATGCCGCGCATGGCATCGTGAAACATCTGATCCCATCGGACATCTGGCAGATCATCATGTCGATTATCGCCGCGCTGCTCGTTGGTGGGACAGCCCTGCTCCGCGTGGCGGCTATGGGATCGGCGGTCCCGCCCCCGGCTGGGCATGGGCTGGCGCGTAGCTGATCTGGCGAGCGGTAGCCGGACGGTCGACCGATACCGTCAGGAAACCCATTCTCGGTGTGTAGAGGTTGAGCGACGGCGCGTATCGAACGGATCGCGCATGCTGTGCCGTGCGGCCCGGCATCATAGGAGCGATGGGCCATGGCCCGACAACTTACGGCCATGGTTCGTCCGGCAGGGGCATTGCCGCCGACACCGCTTCGGAAAACGGGCCAATTGCCTGTTTGGACGCCGGCGGCGATCAGAGCCCGAACCCCCTTGCGAACTGGCTCATTGGTGTGCCTCAAGCGAAGCCACGCTTTTCCGTCCCGACTCTGTTTATCGAACGCACCAAGCCGCCTCTTCAATGGCCTGATCTGACCGAAGGCCGGCTGACGCCTCCATCGCCTGATGCGCAACAGCGGCGTCCAATTTTCTTCCCCTGCCGGCTGACGCCGTCATTCCTCGCGATCCAAGAAAATCCTCCTTTGCTGTCAGGCCCCTGACGGGGTGCGCCGTCGATCGCCTCCGGCCTGTCGATCGCCATCGAGGCCGCAATGGTGCGGGCTCGAAACCGAAATGACGGAGACGTAACATGGCTACCATCGGCACCTTCAAGAAGACCGCCTCGAACGAGTTCAGCGGCGAAATCGTCACCCTCAGCGTCCAGGCCAAGAATGTCCGCATCGTTCCCGATCAGCGCGGTGCCGGCGAGAACGCGCCCAGCCACCGGGTCTTGGTCGGCCGGGTCGAAATCGGCGCTGCCTGGTCCAAGCGCTCCAACGAAGGCCGCGACTATCTTGGCCTCAAGCTCGACGATCCGAGCTTCAACGCTCCCATCTACGCCAACCTCTTCGACGACGAGGATGGTGAGGGCTACTCGCTGATCTGGTCGCGCCCCACCGGCCGCCGCACCGACTGACGGCGAGCTTGCAAGGCCCCAGCCCTCAAGGGGTTGGGGCCTTCGCTTTTGCCTGCGACCGAATCAGTCGCACCGCCATTTAGGCCGCGAGAGACAAGCGAGGCGCAGGATGCGCTGGCGGGCGGGCGCGAGAGCGACTATTATAGTCGTAGTTCTGGCATGCGTGCCGGTGCGAGTGGGAGGTGATCGTCATGATCACCGCCCGACAATCTCGGGCCGCACGCGCGTTGCTGGGTTGGACGCAGGAGACGCTCGCTGACAAGGCCTGCGTATCGCTGACTGCCCTCAAGCGACTCGAATCCGAAAGCGGGCTCGATGTCTATGAGAGCACGCGCGACGAAGTGCGACGCGCTTTCGAGCGCGGCGGGATTGTCCTCCTCAACTCCGCCCAAGGTGTGGGAGTGATGCTCGTTGATGAGGCGAAGAGAGGCTGATCACCGCGATCGGACCATCATTCCGTGCGCCATGGCGCATCCGGGGTGCCTCGCGCTGGACGAACACGCCATAGTAGCAAAAAGGCCCGGAATGGATCAAAGCGCGCCCGTGGAGATGCTTTGCCGATGAATGAATTTCTCGAAGCACCACCGGAAGAACCAACGCTCTCCGACTATGATCGCGATCATCTGAAACTCTATATCCGTCTGCTCGACGCAGACGCTGCCGGCGCGACCTGGAACGAGGCCGTCTCTGTGCTGTTCGGGCTGGACCCCGCCACCGAACCGGACCGGGCGCGACAGGTTCACGCCGCCCATCTTGCCCGTGCGCGCTGGATCACAGCGAACGGCTTTGCACAGCTCCTGACGCCGCCAGCTTCATGAGGTGATGCTGTAACTGCATCACGTGCGCGCCACTTCGCGCTTCCCGCGTGCCTGCATCCCCTTGATCTTTGCACAGCACAGCTCGCGTGCAGAGAGTTCGCGCGGAGGCAGGAGGGTGTCTGACCAAGAAGATTGGCGATCCGCCGGGGCCTATGACTATATCGATGCTCTGACCCCATCGGAACTCGCCTGGGAATTTCTGCGCCGAAATCCCGAATATCAACGCGCCTATGAGGCCCTGATCGCGCGGGGTGACGCAACGCCGCAAGATGAAACCATGCTCGCTGAGCAATGGGGGTTGCGAAGTCCTCGTAGCCCCCCATCATCCCGCTCCATCACAACCGATATTCTGGACCATCGAGGCCAATCCAGCAACGATCAGCCTGGGAGCCGGCCACGCCCATCCCAGCCGCATGGCGATAACGATCGACGATCTGCGCCCCCGGATCATTCGCCGACACTCCCCCACGCTTCTGCAGCTCGACGTCGCCGGCGATCGCTATGATGTCGATCTCGCCGATCCCGATGATCGCAGGCCCCTCTCGGCGGCCCTGCTGCTCGACGCGCTCACGCCCGATCGCCTGACTTCCCTCGATCGCTTCTGGAGTGGCCTGACGGGCAAGCCTGTGCCGCCTGACCCGAGGCTGACGCCGCAGCGACGGCTTCGCGCCCGCGACATGCTGCGCGCTGTGGATGGCGATGCCGCTCGGGAGACATATCGCACCATCGCCCTCCATCTCTACCCGCAGCTCAAAACCGGTCCGGCGGAATGGGTCGGCAGCGCCGTGCGCGAGATGACCATCCGTCTGACTCGAGACGGCAGGCAGCTCGTCCGTGGCGGCTATCTCGACCTCATGCGCCGTCCTCGACGCCAGCGCGCTGGGGTGTCGAATTTAGGGCCATAACTCCGACATCGCGCGCGCCGCCGATCCCGCGCCACGATGCTCGCATCCCGCCGCCGTTTCGCGGCGCTCCTTTGCGAGATGTTCGAGGTGCTTATGGCAGACAAGGCCGCCACGCTTCCCAACCGCTATCTGCGCACCCCGGAGGCCGCACGCTTCCTTGGACTGTCGCAGCGCACCCTCGAGAAGCACCGCACCTATGGAACCGGACCGACCTATCGGAAGCTCGGTGGCCGGGTCGTCTATTCGCTCGACGAACTCCAGGCGTGGGCCGATCGCGGTCTGGCGACCTCCACCTCCGATCCACGCGCCAGCACGGTTCTCCCGGCCAAGCCGCACGCCGGATACGCCGCCGGCATGCGTGAACGCGCCTGACACGCGCGCTCCGGGCCATGTCGTCCGCCCACCAACCGCCTGGCGAGCGCGCGCAGCTTGATCTCTTTCGCGCGATGCCCAGGACCTTATGGCATATCCGTTCTTCTCCCTCGCCAAGTCGAAGCGCCTCGCGCCGATCAACTTCAAGGCGGGCGCGGTCGTCATCCGGGTTGAGGCGGTGCCGGAGCATGGCATGGCCACCATCTGGGATGCCGACATTCTCATTTGGGCCGCGTCCCAGATCGTCGAGGCGCGCGACCTCGGGCTGCGCCCGTCGCGGCTCATGGCGACGACCCCTTATGAGATCCTGAACTTCATCGGTCGGGGCGTATCGCTGCGCGACTATGACCGGCTCAAAGCCGCGCTTGACCGCCTCCAGTCGACCACGGTCGCGACCTCAATCCGTCAGCCCACGCAGCGGCGCATGCACCGCTTCTCCTGGATCAATGAATGGAAGGAACGCGCCGATCACAAGGGACGTCCGCTCGGTCTCGAGCTGATCCTTCCCGACTGGTTCTATACGGCTGTCCTCGACGACGCCCTCATCCTCACCATCGACCGCGACTACTTCAACCTGACCGGCGGGCTGGAACGATGGCTGTATCGGCTCGTGCGAAAGCATGGGGGTCGCCAGGAATTTGGCTGGAGCTTCGACTTCGCCCATCTCCATGCCAAATCCGGCTCGCTCTCGCCGCTCAAGCACTTTGCCTATGATCTCCGCGAGATCGTCCGGCGCCAACCGCTGCCAGGCTACAAGCTGGACATTCTGCCCGGAGCCGGCAGTCCCGACATCCTCACATTCGCGCCGACCGACCCGATCCCCTTTGCCGTTCCGCGCCGACGCCGGTCGATCAGCCGACCTGTGGATAAGCTGTGAAACCCCTCGTGCTATCAGGGACCGGGGCTATCGTGCCATCGGGGACCGCACCCTCGTGCTATCGGGGACCGGAATCGCTGAATCCGTGTTCTGATTCAGCAGCTTACGCGCCCCTTAACATCTCTAACCTAGATTCCTTCGGAATCTTTCTAACGCCTATGCGCGGGCCGCTGTCGGTGGGCTTTACCGGGTGGGCTGCATGATCGTCGCGCTGCTCAACCAGAAAGGCGGGGTCGGCAAGACCACGATCGCGCTCCATCTCGCCGGCCAATGGGCGAGCGAGGGCAAGCGGGTCACGATCGTCGATGCCGATCCGCAAGGATCGGCGCTCGACTGGTCGGAACAGCGCGCACGCGAGGGGCTATCGCGCCTCTTCGGTGTGGTTGGTCTGGCCCGCGATACGCTCCACCGCGAAGCACCAGAACTTGCTCGCGATCTCGATCATGTCGTTATCGATGGCCCACCGCGCGTCGCGGGCCTGATGCGTTCAGCCCTCCTGGCGGCCGATCTCGTTCTGATCCCCGTCCAGCCGTCGCCATTCGACGGATGGGCGTCCGCCGAGATGCTGTCCTTGCTCGGCGAAGCACGCATCTATCGCCCTGAACTCGTCGCCCGTTTCGTGCTCAACCGCTGCGCCGCGCGCACAATCATCGCCCGCGAAACCGCCGCTGCGCTCGCAGATCACGACCCGCCGGTGCTCGCTGCCACCATCGGGCAGCGCGTCAGCTTTGCCGAAGCGGCGCAAAGCGGGCGGTTGGTCAGCGAACTTGATCATGCCCATAGCGCGGCGCGCGAGATCGCCGATCTCGCGACGGCTGTCGCGGAGATCAGCCCGTGAAGGAGCGGTCTCCCGGCGCTGCCTTTGCGGCTCGCCCGCGCGATGCGGAGCGATGGGTGCGAGCGCCTGAACATGGTGGCGGCCGCGCAGCCACGCCGACGCCGGACTATGCGGCACGCCTGACGATCGACGTCACCACGGCGATGCGCGGGCGTATCAAGATTGCAGCCTTCGAGCGCGGGCAGACCGTGGCCGACATGCTGCGCGCCCTCTTTGAACGCGAGTTTCCCGACCCCGCAGGAGATAGGCAATGACACAGTCCGCCGCGACCTCGGCACGGCTGCGAGACACGCCCGGCCTTACCGAGGTTGAGATTGTTTGGGTCGAGCAGCAGACCGAACATTGGATCCGCTTCGGCCGGGCGCTACGCGAGGAGATCATCGATCGGCGCAGACGCCGCCTGATCTTTGCGCCCGATGCCATCTTCGCGCTCGTGCGATGGGCTGGCAACGACCATGGCACGATCGCGTCTCGGCTCGACATCCTGCGCGCCGTAACGCCCAGAGCGGGCTACCAGACCGTGGCGACCGTCACGCCCGGCGCGGAGATTTTGCTGCGCGCCTCTGGCTGGCCCAAGGTCTCGCAGATTCTTGACCATATCGACGCCATCGAGGCGCGCGATATCGATCCCAGTGACGTCGCGCCGGACCATTGGCGCCATGTCCACAGCCGTTTGGCGGTGGGAGAGACGCCGCGAGACTATACGCTCGCGCGCCACCGGGCGTTCGAGCTCGTATGCGGGATCGGCGGATGAGCCGCCGGCGCTATCTGGTCGGGATCGGGCTTGGCGTCACGCTGGTCGGCATATCGGCCTTCGCTTCCTTCACGCCCCGGCTAATCTGGAACGCTTCGGCCAGCACACCGATCGGCCTCTATGCGATCACCGCCGACCAGCCTGCCAAACGCGGCGATCTGGTCGCGGTCGCGCCGCCCGAGCCGCTCGCCACGTTCCTCGCTGAGGGCGGATATTTGCCGCGCGGCCTGCCGCTCATCAAACACGTCGCCGCTGTTCGCGGCCAGCGCGTTTGTCGCACCAGGCTCGTCATTACCATCGATGGAGCGCGCGCCGGCCGAGCGCTCGAACATGACCGGCATGGTCGCCCGCTGCCGCTGTGGGAGGGATGCCGCCTCGTCACCGAAGATGAGCTGTTTTTCATGAACGCTGCGGTCTCCGGCTCCCTGGACGGTCGGTATTTCGGGCCGATTGGAGCGAGCGCCGTCATCGGCCGCGCGACTCCTCTTTACACCGACGAGCGCGGCGATGGCCGGTTCGTCTGGCGCGCGTCGGCGCAGTGACGCCGCTCGCCTCCATGTCCTTGCCGCAGTCCGAAAGGAGCCTGTCATGTCGTTGATCGGTCAGTTCACGCGCACAGCATCCGGTTATGCCGGCCACATCTGCACGCTCGGCCTAGATGCCAAGCTCACGCTGGTTCCAGCGGACGGGGATACCGAGAATGCGCCGGATTATCGCGTCCATCTCGGCGTGGACGAGGATGGGCCAGAAGTTGGTGCCGGGTGGAAGCGCACTGGCGAACGCGCAGGGGACTATGTTTCGCTGCAGCTCGACTGCCCGACTTTCACCTTCCCAATCCGCGCCAATCTCTTCCAGTTGCCTGACGATAACGCTGCCTGGGGTCTGTTCTGGAACCGCCCTCCCAAGCGTGGCGAGCGGGACTAAGCGATGCAGCCGCCGCGCGATTACAGGAACGCGAGCTGCCCGAAAATGCTGGCACTGCTTCTCTCTGTCCTTATCGGCCCGCCACTTAGTCTGCTCGAAACAGCAGAGGCCGGTGCGCAGGTCGTGCAGGACGCGGTACAGCCAGCACGCGATCCCCATGGCCCATACATTGCCGAAGCGGCGCGGCGTTTTGGAGTACCGGAAGGCTGGATCCGTGCGGTGATGCGGATCGAAAGTCGCGGCGATGTCCGCGCGATCTCGTCCAAAGGCGCGATGGGATTGATGCAGATCATGCCGGCAACCTGGGCCTATCTGAGCGCGAGATACGGGCTCGGCAGTGACCCTTATGAGCCGCGCGACAACATCCTCGCTGGCGCCGCCTATCTGCGCGAAATGCACGACCGCTACGGTGCGCCGGGCTTCCTCGCCGCCTACAATGCCGGCCCCGGTCGCTATGAGGACTATCGATCGCGCGGTCGCCCGCTACCCGGCGAAACGCTCGCTTATGTCGCCGCGATCGGGCCGGTGATCGGCGCGCCACCGCTCGCGCCTGGGACTGCAATTGCCGCTGTCGATCCGTCCGCCTGGACACGCTCGCCGTTGTTTATCGGACACCGTGGCGACGCTTCGACCGCGGAAGCTCCGCCGACTGGCCGAGCATCCTATCCGCCGTCTTTTGGCAGCGCCGTTGAGAACGCAGCGCCGTTGGCGGACGCAGGAGACGCCATCTTCATCGCTCGCCCGGGCAATGGAGCTCCGCGATGATGGCGTCCCTCGCCCATCGCAGCATAGCGTGCTCCAGCTTGGCGCCGGCGGTGATCGGCGTGGAGTGCGCCAGAACAACCGCACGATGGCAGGATAAAGAGCCGGGAGGTGCGGCTTGGGGCGGTCGTGGTTTTTCAAGGAGATATCATCCGCGCCCGCGAGGTGCGCAGCGATGGCGTAGCCTGCGCGTGAGCAAATTGGCGAGGATGTATGCGGGCTTCTCGCGATGTGCGGGACAGCGCCTATGAGCGACGACAGCATCCGTATTCGACCCGGCCGCATTCGTTCGACACGGGTACAACTGGCACGGCCCTTCATTGCCCAGGCGCTGGCCGCCGCCCAACGCGCCGGCGGCAGGCTCACGCGACGCGGCAATATCGCATGGGCCAATCGCTCGCGCTTCGGCCGTGGTCAACGCGCCTCGATCCAGGCCAACCGGCTCCTAAGTGCGCGATCGCGCGGCGTCGTGATCAAGGCGCGTGTCGTTCGCCACAGCGTCCGGAGCGCTCCGCTTGCAAATCACCTGACCTATCTGCGGCGCGAGGGCGTCACCCGGGATGGCGAGAAGGCGCGGCTGTTCGGTCCGGGGGAGCAGGAGGTCGATCCCAGGGGCTTTGCCGAACGCTGCGCCGATGATCGCCACCATTTTCGTTTCATCGTCTCACCCGATGACGGTGCCGCCATGCCGGACCTGCGCGCTTTCACGCGCGATCTGGTCGGCCAGATGGAAAAGGATCTGGGAACGCGGCTCGATTGGGCCGCGGTCGATCACTGGAACACCGAGCATCCGCATGTTCATCTGATCGTCCGCGGTGTGCGTGATGACGGCGAAAACCTCGTCATCTCGCGCGACTATATCAAGCAGGGCATGCGCGACCGCGCGCGCGATCTCGTGACCCAGGAGCTGGGACCGCGCACCGACGCCGAGATACGGCAAACGCTTGGTCGGGAGATTGACGCGGAACGCTGGACCAGCCTTGATCGCCAGCTCGCCCGCGACGCTCATCACACCGGGGTCGTTGATCTGGCACCGCCCGCCGATCACCAGCCAGATAGCTTTCACGTCATGAAGGTTAGCCGTCTCAGGAAACTCGAGACATTGGGTCTGGCCGAGGAAATCGGCCCCGGCCAATGGATGATCGCCGAGGAGGCGGAGGCAACGCTGCGCCTCCTCGGCGAGCGCGGTGACATCATCAAGCGCATCCATCGCGGGCTCGCCGAGCGCGGGATAGAACGCGGTCCATCAAGCTATGTCCTGGCAGGCGAAGCGATCGATGACGCCATTGTGGGACGGCTGGTTGCGCGTGGGCACGACGATGAACTGAAGGGCACAGCCTATGCCGTGATCGACGGTACCGATGGCCGCACCCATCATATCAAATTGCCCGATCTCGAAGCTGCCGACGACAGTGCGCCCGGCTCGATCGTCGAGCTCCGGCGGTTTGACGACGCGCGGGGCGTTCGCCGCACCGCATTGGCCGTGCGCTCCGATCTCGACATAGGCGCGCAGGTCCATGCGGACGGCGCGACCTGGCTTGATCGGCAGGCGACCACCCGGACACCGCCAGCACTGGCGGGTAGTGGCTTTGGTGCTGAGGTCCGCCAGGCGATGGATCAGCGTGCCGAGCATTTGATCGCCCAAGGCCTTGCTGATCGCCAGAGCGACAGCGTGCGCTTCCGACCCGGACTGATCGACACCCTTCGTCAGCGTGAATTGACCGGGCTGGCCGAGAAGATCGCCCGGGAAACAGGGCGCACGCAGACTCATGTCGGCACAGGCGAATATGTCGCCGGCGTCTATCGCCAGCGCCTCGCGCTCGCCTCGGGCCGTTTCGCCATGATCGACGACGGCCTCGGCTTTCAACTCGTGCCGTGGACCCCATCGCTCGACCGTCACCTCGGCCAGCCGATCGCGGGCATCGCCCGCGGTGACGGCGGTATCGACTGGAATTTCAACCGCAAGCGAGGCCTTGGCCTCTGAACCGCGCAAGAGGATTATCGCCATGTCCGCGACCAAGATCCTATGGGGCCAGATCCTGACGGTCTTCCTCATCGTCCTGATGACGACCTGGGGAGCGACGCAATGGACCGCCTATCGCCTGGGCTTTCAGAGCGCGCTGGGGCCGCCATGGTTCGCGATCGGCGAATGGCCGATCTATCATCCGCCTGCCTTCTTCTGGTGGTGGTATTTCTTCGACGCCTATGCGCCCTCCATCTTCGCTGAGGGCGGCGTGATCGCGGCATCCGGCGGCATCATCTCGATCGGCGTTGCGATCGGCATGTCGGTCTGGCGCGCCCGCGAAGCCAAGAATGTCGAGACCTATGGCTCGGCGCGTTGGGCGCGAGCCGATGAGGTGAGAGCGGCCGGACTGCTTGACCCGGACGGGGTCATTCTTGGCCAGTTCGACAATGGCTATCTGCGCCACGACGGTCCCGAGCATGTCCTGTGCTTCGCGCCGACCCGATCGGGCAAGGGCATCGGCCTGGTCGTGCC
Organism: Sphingomonas paucimobilis; assembly: GCA_036946325.1. Taxonomy (GTDB): domain Bacteria; phylum Pseudomonadota; class Alphaproteobacteria; order Sphingomonadales; family Sphingomonadaceae; genus Sphingomonas; species Sphingomonas paucimobilis_A. The sequence continues at coordinate 96,920 of JAQIJL010000001.1, read as the reverse complement.
CTCACTGCTAACATGGCCCGGCTCGGCGATCGTCCATGACATCAAGGGCGAGAATTGGACGCTGACCGCGGGCTATCGCTCCCGCTTCGGCCGCGTGCTGCTCTTCGATCCCACCAACGCCGCGTCTGCCGCCTATAATCCGCTACTCGAGGTTCGTCGCGGTGCCTGGGAGGTGCGCGACGTGCAGAATATCGCCGATATCCTCGTCGATCCCGAGGGCAGCCTGGAGAAACGCAACCATTGGGAGAAGACCAGCCATGCGCTGCTGGTCGGTGCGATCCTTCATGTGCTGTATGCCGAGAAGGACAAGACACTGGCCGGGGTTGCCGCGTTCCTCTCCGACCCGCGCCGTCCGATTGAGGCGACGCTCTCTGCGATGATGCGCACCGCGCATCTGGGCGAGGCCGGTTCGCACCCCGTCATCGCCAGCGCGGCGCGCGAACTCCTCAACAAATCCGAGAACGAGCGATCCGGTGTGCTTTCAACCGCCATGTCCTTTCTCGGCCTGTACCGTGACCCGGTGGCCGCCCAGGTCACCCGGCGCTGCGATTGGCGGATCACCGACATCGTCGATGGGAAACACCCCACCACGCTCTACCTCGTGGTGCCGCCCTCTGACATTAACAGGACCAAGCCGCTGATCCGGTTGATCCTGAACCAGGTCGGGCGCCGGCTGACGGAGGACTTGCAAGCGAAGGCCGGCCGTCATCGGCTGCTGCTGATGCTGGACGAGTTTCCCGCGCTTGGACGTCTCGATTTTTTCGAGAGCGCGTTGGCGTTCATGGCCGGCTACGGCCTCAAGAGCTTCCTCATCGCCCAGTCTCTCAATCAGATCGAGAAAGCCTATGGTCCCAACAACTCGATCCTCGACAACTGCCACGTCCGGGTGAGCTTCGCGACAAATGATGAGCGCACCGCCAAGCGCGTGTCCGATGCGCTCGGCACCGCGACCGAGATGAAGGCGATGAAGAACTATGCGGGCCACCGCCTCTCGCCATGGCTGGGCCATATGATGGTGTCCCGATCGGAAACCGCCCGACCACTCCTGACGCCAGGCGAGATCATGCAGCTACCCGCAAGCGACGAGATCGTGATGGTGGCTGGAACGCCGCCGATCCGTGCCAAGAAGGCGCGTTATTTCGAGGACAGGCGCCTGCACGAGCGGATCATGCCGCCGCCAGCTACGCGCGTGCGCAACGCACCCTCGCAGGACGACTGGAGCGAGCTGGCCTCGCCAATAGCCCAACCCGCCGATCACCATCTCATGCCACCCCCATCGGACGACGAGGACACGACAGGCTCCGAGCAGCGCCGGCAACCCGAACTCAGTCGCGCGCCAGCGGCCGAACCGCTCGACGTTCCGAATGAGTTCGAGTTCGAGCCGATCGAGGATGCCGAGGGTGATCTCGCGCGTAACAGCCGGATGCGCGACACCGTGCGGCAGGTGGCGCGCCAAGCCACGCTCGATCCCGGCGATGGCATCGAGCTCTAGGTGGCGGGGATGGCAATGCAGCCCAAAAAGCAGCGACTGTCGGTCTATCTGGAGCCCGATATCCTCAAAGCTCTGACCGCGCATGCCGCGCGGCGCGGCCATTCTCTATCGCTCGTCGCCGAAGCCGGCATCGCGTCCTTTCTATCGCCGGACGCCGCCGAGCGACAGGAAGCCGTGATCACGAAGCGGCTCGATCAGCTTGACCGGCGGCTATCCCGGATGGAGCGCGATCTCGGCATTTCGGTGGAGACGCTGGCGATCTTCATTCGTTTCTGGCTGACGACCACTCCAGCTCTTCCTGAACCGGCTGCGCAAGCTGCCCGCGCCAAAGCGAATGAGCGGTATGAGGCCTTCATCGCCGCGCTTGGCCGCCGCCTCGCCAATGGCCCCAAGCTGAGGAACGAGATCGCGGAGGACGAGCAGCCGACCGATCAGGGATGAAGCCTGGGCGTTTTCCGATCGGAGAGAACTGAAAAATCGCATGGCGCGCCACAAATCGTTGTCCATGGCTACAACGGTTGGGTTTTCCGAAATGCAGGTCTTCGTCACCGTCGTGACGGAGGGATCTTTCACCGCTGCAGCCAAGCGGCTCGCAACCGACAAAGCGCGGGTCAGTCGGATCGTCCAGCGAATGGAAGAGAAGTTCGGCGTGCGATTTTTGAATCGCTCCTCTCGCCGACTGAGCCTAACCGATGTGGGGCGAGAATATTTCGATCGCGCCTCTTCGATCCTGACAGCCGTGGAGGCAGCGGAGGCCGCCGTGGCCGAGCAGACCCAGGAGCCCAAGGGCCGCCTCAAGATCGCGGCCACGCCAGAATTTGGCACATTGCGGGTCGATGCCTGGATCGCCGCTTATCTGTCCCGTTGGCCCAAGGTGACTGTTGAAACCGTCTATGCGACCCGTTTCGTCGATATCATTCGCGAGGGCGTCGATATTGCGATCCGTATCGGCAACCTCCAAAGCTCAGACCTCGCAGCCCGCAAGCTCGGAGAGCTGGACTATGGGCTCTACGCATCGCCGCGATATCTGGAAGGCGTGCCCGCGCTTGATGGCGTCGACGATCTGACCAAGCACGATCTCATCATGAAGACCTCGGAGGGGCGATCGAGCTGGACCCTGGTCAATGGCCAGGAACGGCATAAGGTGATGCAAATGCCCCGCTGCGCGGTCGACAACATCGTCGGTGCAAAGAACCTTGCGGTCTCGGGTCTCGGGATCGCGCAACTCGCCCATTTCATGGCTGAGCCGCATCTTGCCGATGGCACGTTGGTTCGAGTCCTGCCCATTTGGGAGAGCGCCTCGATGCCGGTCAACGCGGTCTTCCCATCGACACGCTCTATGGATCCGAAAGTTCGCGGCTTTATCGATCTGTGCCGGGACGCTTTTGCAAGCGGCGGCCAGCCTGACGGTCAGGTCGCCTGAGCGCGGCTGCCTGAAATAGCCCGGAATTGTGGGCTCAGGTCGATCGTTGTCGCTTGGGACAACACTTGGTTGCTCAACCCACCCGCTGTTACCCGCGCCCATGAACCATATTTCTCGTGCGTGCCGCTTCATCGCGGTGCCGGCCTTCAAGCGCGCGCGATGCGGCGCGGGTCGCCCGCAACCTTGGCGGAATCCCGCCATCACGTCACGGAAAGACACACTGAATGACCCAGACAATCGGAATTATCGGCTCCGGCCTCGTCGGCAAAGCCGTTGCCCATCTCGCGACGCAGGCCGGCTATAATGTCGTGATCAGCAATTCTCGCGGACCTGAAACCCTGAAGGCGCTGGTCGAGGAGCTTGGCCCGCGTGCACGCGCGGCAACCGTCGAAGACACGATCGCTGCCGGCGACATCGTTACCATCTCGCTGCCGCTGGCGGCGTTCGAGAGCCTGCCGGGCGATGCGTTCGCCGGAAAGATCGTCCTCGACCAGACCAACTATTATCCGGGCATGGGCGAGTTCCGCAGAGATGACCTCGATCAGGGTGATCTGACATCGAGCGAACTCGTGCAGCGGCATCTGCGCGGCGCCAAGCTCGTCAAGGGTCTCCACAACCTCAGCTGGCTGCACATGCAAAGCAATGCCCGCCCCAAGGGCCATGCCGACCGGACGACCCTGCCGATCGCCGGGGACGATGAAGCTGCCAAGCGCATCGTGACGGATGTGCTCGATACGATCGGATACGACGTGGTCGATGCCGGTTCGCTGGCTGATAGCTGGCGCATTGAACCGAACACGCCGATCTATTTTTGGCGCTATGCTCCCGTCGTCCCCGAAGGCGTTTCGGGTGATGAGGCCAAGCGCATCTATCAGCAGAGCGGCGAGCCGGTCTCGGCCGAACAGGCGCGCGACCTCATCGACAATGCCGTGCGGCCGTCGCCGATCGGCGGAACTCTGGAAGGCATGCCGCAGGTTCACATCGATCTGTTTCTGGAGCAGGCCAGCGCTGACACCGTGAAGAAGTGACATTTGGACGGTCGGGCACCCGCAGATGAGTGCCCGGCCGCTCCTTCGCGAGCGCTGATGGGATACCCTCAGCGGCTCGCTAGATCGAACGCAGTTCGGTTCGGCCTCTCGCCCGCGCAGGTGCTTCTGCGGCCAATGCCGCGGTGGGCGATGACAACATCAGGAGTGTTCAACGTCATGAATGATAACCATCTCGACGCCTTCTTGGCTTCGATGAGCAAAGGCGACGTAAAAGGCGCGCTCTCGCATCTTTCCGAGACCATCGCGCTCCGCAGTCCGATTGTACCGATGCCTTTTGAGGGCAAGGCCACTGTTGCTCATGTTCTCACCCAGCTCTTCGACACAGTGGATTCGTTCGAGCCGAAATTGCTGCTACGTGATGGCGCCGATGTCATAGCCGTTCTGACCATCAGGTTCGGCGATCATGATATCGATGCCTTCGACCATATCCACCTCGATAGCGAAGGCTTCATCGAAAGCATGACGGTGGCATGGCGGCCGCTTCCCGCGGTAGTTGCCGTTCAACGACATCTGGCTCCCAAACTTGGGGGGAAGGCCATGCAACTGGTGCCGCTTGACGAGTCCGGCGAGGCGTAGGGGCGCTGTGTCTCAGGCATCGACGGGCAAATCCTACATCCCGTAAGCGATGCTTGGCGTCGCACTTTCTGACCGGCATGCGCCGCATGCCTTGTTTAAGGAGGTTTACATGCAAGGCGGAAAACAGCCCGGACCGGATCACCCGATCACAGTCGAGCCCACGTCCCAGAGAGTGGTCGTCCGGGCTGGCGGGACGGTCTTGGCCGACAGCGTCAATCCTCTCCTGCTTCGCGAGGCCAGCCTGCCGCCGGTCTTTTACATCCCGCGAGAGGAGGTGGCGATGAGGGCACTCGTCGCCAGCACAACCCGTACCCATTGCCCCTATAAGGGCGATGCGAGCTATTTCAGCGCACCGGGTGGCGGCAGGAAAGATATCGCATGGTCTTATGAAGACCCGTTCAATCACTTGGCTGCGATCAAGGGCCATCTTGCCTTCTACCCTGACCGCGTGGACAGCATAGAGGCATCACCCCGCGACTGATTCGAGCCTGGCGGCGAGCAGCAAGTGTCGTCTCTCTTAAACGAACCGTGGCGATGATCCCGCCGATTGCCTGTATTTCCACGCTAGACTGCGACGGGAGCGAAGGCCTTGTTGTAATCGGCACGATCCTGCCTCTTCTACTCTCCCCACGCAGGACCGCGCGCAGGGCGTGGTCGCAAACCGGATGGGGACAGGGTGGCAAACCCTCACGCCAAACGAGAAGCGCTTCGGCGCGGCGCGCGCATGCTCAGCACCGCGCTTGGGCCAGCCATCGCGGGTTATCTCGACGATCCGGCAGTGATCGAGGTCATGCTGAACCCGGACGGACGGCTGTGGATCGACCGCCTGTCGGAAGGACTGGTCGAGACTGAGGAACAGCTCTCCCCAGAGGATGGTGAGCGCATCATCCGCCTCGTCGCCCATCACGTCGGCGCTGAAGTGCATGCGGGCGCGCCGCGCGTTTCGGCCGAACTCCCGGAAACGGGCGAGCGATTTGAAGGACTGCTCCCGCCGGTTGTCACGGCCCCGGCCTTCGCGATCCGTAAGCCTGCGGTCGCGCTCTTCACGCTCGACGACTATGTGTGGACGGGCGTCATGGCGGCGGCCCATGCCGATGCTCTTCGCGACGCCGTGGCCGGGCGGCGCAACATCCTCGTCGCCGGAGGCACCTCGACCGGCAAGACGACGCTGACCAACGCGCTGCTCGCCGAAGTCGCCAAGACGACCGACCGTGTGGTGCTGATCGAAGATACCCGCGAGCTGCAATGCGCTGCCCCGAACCTGGTGGCGATGCGCACCAAGGATGGCGTCGCGACGCTCTCCGATCTCGTCCGCTCCTCGCTGCGTCTGCGCCCGGACCGCATCCCCATCGGTGAAGTGCGCGGCGCCGAAGCGCTCGATCTTCTCAAAGCCTGGGGCACCGGGCACCCCGGAGGCGTCGGCACGATTCACGCCGGAAGCGCCATGGGGGCGCTGCGTCGCCTCGAACAGCTCATCCAGGAAGCCGTGATCACGGTGCCGCGAGCGCTGATCGCGGAAACTATCGACATCGTCGCCGTGCTGTCAGGTCGAGGTGCCGCGAGGCGGCTGAGCGAACTCGCCCGCGTCGAAGGCCTGACCGCCGATGGCGACTATCGCGTCACCAATCTCAGCCCACAGCGAACAGGAGATCTGCCATGAACCATCGTGCCTTGCGCATTCGTCATCTCGCGAAGGCGAGCGCCTTCTTCTGCATCACAATGGCGCTTGCTCCCGCAGCCAATGCGTCCGGCTCCTCGATGCCATGGGAGGCACCGCTTCAGTCGATTTTGGAATCGATCGAGGGGCCAGTCGCCAAGATCGTATCGGTGATCATCATCATCGTGACCGGGCTTACGCTCGCATTCGGAGACAGCTCCGGCGGCTTTCGGCGCCTCATCCAGATTGTCTTTGGTCTCTCGATCGCCTTCGCCGCATCCAGCTTCTTCCTGTCGTTCTTCTCGTTCGGTGGCGGAGCCTTGGTGTAATGCGCTGGGGTGCCGATCCGTCGGGCGATGTCCCGGGCTTCTCTGTCGCGGTGCATCGCGCGCTGACCGAACATATCCTGCTGGCCGGTGCACCCCGCTCGATCGCCATTCTCAACGGTACGCTGGCTGGGGCGGTTGGGCTGGGCCTTCGTCTCTGGCTGGTCGGCATCGCGATCGGGGCACTGGGTCATATCGCCGCAGTCTGGGCGGCGAAACGCGATCCTCAATTTGTCGATGTGGCGCGCCGGCATCTGCGATTTCCCGCGCAACTCTCGGTGTGAGCACGACTGGGATGATGAACCTTGCCGAATATCGCGCTCGCAGAACCCGGCTTGCGGACTTCCTTCCCTGGGTCGCGCTCGTCGGTGAGGGCGTCGTTCTCAACAAAGATGGTTCCTTCCAGCGTACCGCCCGATTTCGTGGGCCGGATCTCGATAGCGCCGTGCCCGCCGAACTGATCGCGGTCGCCGGCCGGCTCAACAACGCCTTCCGGCGTCTGGGGTCTGGCTGGTCGATCTTCGTCGAAGCGCAGCGGCACGAGGCCAGCAACTATCCCGCGAGCTTGTTTCCTGACGCCGCATCCGCACTGGTCGATGCTGAACGGAAAGCGGACTTCGAGGAGGACGGCCGGCATTTCGAGTCGAGCTACTATCTGAGCTTCCTCTTCCTTCCGCCCGTCGAGAATGCTGCGCGCGCCGAAGGCTGGCTCTATGAGGGCCGCGATCAGCCGGGCGTCAATGCCGGCGAAATGCTACACGGTTTTGTCGATCGTACAGACCGCATCCTTCAGCTGATCGACGCTTTCATGCCTGAGAGCGCCTGGCTCGATGACGCGGAAACGCTGACCTATCTGCATTCCACTGTGTCGACGAAACGGCACCGCGTCCGCGTCCCTGAGACCCCAATGTATCTGGACGCGCTACTCGCCGATCAGCCGCTCGCAGGCGGGCTTGAGCCCAGACTTGGTGCGTCACATCTGCGCGTCCTTACCATCATTGGCTTTCCGACCGCGACGACACCCGGGATCCTCGACGACCTCAATCGCCTCGCGTTTCCATATCGTTGGTCCACCCGGGCGATCCTGCTCGACAAGACCGATGCGACCAGACTCCTCACCAAAATCCGCCGTCAGTGGTTTGCCAAGCGAAAGTCGATCGCGGCGATCCTCAAGGAAGTCATGACCAACGAGGCGTCGGTGCTGGTTGATAGCGATGCCGCCAACAAGGCTGCCGATGCCGATCTCGCCTTGCAGGAACTAGGCGCTGACTATGCCGGTCAGGCTTATGTCACCGCCACGATTACGGTCTGGGACACCGATCCTCGCATTGCGGCCGAGAAGCTGCGGCTCGTCGAGAAGGTCGTCCAAAGCCGTGATTTTACGGCGATGGCCGAGACGATCAATGCCGTTGATGCGTGGCTCGGCAGCTTGCCCGGCCATGTCTACGCCAATGTCCGCCAGCCGCCGATCTCTACGTTGAACCTCGCCCATATGATCCCGCTATCGGCGGTATGGGCGGGACCGGAACGGGACGAGCATTTCGCAGCGCCCCCCTTGCTGTTCGGCAAGACCGAAGGCTCGACCCCGTTCCGGCTGTCCATCCATGTTGGCGATGTTGGCCATACCTTGATCGTAGGGCCGACCGGGGCGGGTAAATCCGTGCTCCTGGCGCTTATGGCGCTCCAGTTTCGCCGCTACGCCGGTGCCCAGGTTTTCGCCTTTGATTTTGGCGGCTCGATCCGAGCGGCCGCCCTCGCGATGGAGGGCGACTGGCACGATCTGGGCGGCGGCCTCACCGACGCCTCCGACCATAGCGTCTCGCTCCAACCGTTGGCGCGGATCGACGACCTGGCGGAACGAACCTGGGCGGCTGACTGGATCGCTGCGATCCTGTCGCGCGAAACCGTCGCGCTGACCCCGGAGATCAAGGAATATATCTGGTCTGCGCTCACTTCCCTCGCGTCGGCGCCTGTGGCCGAGCGAACATTGACGGGGCTGGCTGTCCTGCTTCAGTCAAACGATCTGAAACAGGCGCTGCGGCCTTATTGCGTTGGCGGCGCCTATGGGCGTCTCCTGGATGCCGAGATCGAATATCTTGGCGCCGCGAGTGTCCAGGCCTTCGAGACCGAAGGCCTGATCGGGACCGCCGCAGCGCCGGCCGTGCTCGCCTATCTGTTCCATCGCATCGAGGATCGGCTGGACGGAAGTCCGACCCTCATCATCATCGATGAGGGATGGCTGGCGCTCGACGACGAAGGCTTCGCCAGCCAGTTACGCGAGTGGCTGAAGACCCTGCGCAAGAAGAATGCGAGCGTGATCTTCGCAACCCAATCGCTTTCGGACATTGATGGCTCGCCAATCGCACCCGCGATCATCGAGAGCTGCCAGACCCGCATCCTGCTGCCCAATGAACGCGCGATCGAGCCGCAGATCACCGCGATTTACCGCCGTTTCGGGCTCAACGACCGACAGATTGAGATCATCGCGCGCGCTATGCCCAAGCGCGATTACTATTGTCAGTCCCGGAAAGGAAACCGGCTCTTTGAGCTCGGGCTTTCCGAGGTCGCGCTCGCGCTATGCGGCGCGTCCTCGCGCGCGGACCAGGCGGCGATAGCGGCGATCCTCGCCGAGCATGAGCGCGGGGCATTCCTCGCTGCATGGCTCAAGCATCACGGCCTTGGCTGGGCGGCCGATCTCATCCCCAGCCTTTCCAACATGGAGACGACATCATGAAGGCGTCCCTCTCGCGCGGCGTGCGGATCGCTGCGATCATGCTTGCAACATCGACGGCAGCGGGCCTGATCCAGGCACCTTTGGCGCATGCCCAGTTCGGCGGTATCGTGTTCGATCCGCGCAACTATGCGCAGAATATCCTGACGGCCGCGCGCACGCTTCAGCAGATCAACAATCAGATCAGCTCGCTTCAGAACGAAGCGACGATGCTGCTCAACCAAGGGCGCAACCTCGCGAGCCTGCCATATTCGTCGCTGCAGCAGCTTCAGCAATCGGTCCAGCGCACCCAGCAGTTGCTCGGCGAAGCCCAGCGGATCGCCTATAATGTTCAGAATATCGATCAGGCCTTTCGCACGAGCTATGGTGGTGCCTCGCTGTCGGCGAGCGACCTCGAGCTGGTCGCCGATGCCCGCGAACGGTGGCAGAACACCGTCGGAGGCCTGCAGGACGCCATGCGCGTGCAGGCCGGTGTCGTTGGCAACATCGACACCAATCGCACCGAAATGACGGCGCTCGTTGGCCGGAGCCAAGGCGCGACCGGCGCGCTTCAGGCGACCCAGGCCGGCAATCAGCTCCTCGCCCTCCAGGCCCAGCAGCTTGCTGACCTGACCGCTGTCGTCGCCGCCAATGGTCGTGCCCAGGCGCTCGGTGATGCCGAGCGTTCAGCCGCAGCCGAGCAAGGCCGTGAGCAACGGCGCCGCTTCCTGACGCCTGGCGGGGGCTACCAGCCCGGCAACGCGCGGATGTTCCAGAGCGGCAGCAACTGATCGGCGGCCGATGGACGGCAAACTCTTCGCGCGCGTCGGCGCCGGCATCTTCGTTGCGATCGCCATCACCGCGACGGCGATCGAAATGGCGCGTGAGACACCGCCGGCCGAACATCCGGCAGCGGTGATGCGGCCTGCTCAGGCCAGCGACCCGCTGCGCGCCGAACTCATCCGGTGCCAGCAGCTCGGCGAGGCCGGCGTGCGAGAGCCCAGTTGCCTTCAGGCCTGGGCTGAGAACCGCCGCCGCTTTCTCGCCCCCGGTGCGCGCCCTGCCGAGCGGTTGGCTGCTCCAGCCCGGAGCGATGCCGAGCCATGAACAATACCGGCGTCATCGATCATTTCCTGGAGGTCTTCACCCGCTATATCGATGGCGGTTTCGGCCTTCTCGGCGGCGAAGTGGGCTTCATCGCCACAACCTTGATCATCATCGACGTCACGCTTGCGGCACTGTTCTGGTCCTGGGGTGCCGACGACGACATTCTCGCCCGGTTGGTCAAGAAAACGCTGTTCGTGGGCATCTTCGCCTACATCATCGGCAACTGGAACACTCTCGCCCAGATCGTCTTCGAGAGCTTTGCAGGGCTTGGTCTGAAAGCCAGCGGCACCAGCTTCACCACCGCGGACCTCCTGCGCCCGGGCCGGGTGGCGCAGACCGGCCTCGATGCCGGCAGGCCCATCCTCGATTCGATATCGGATTTGATGGGCTATTGGTCCTTTTTCGAGAACTTCATCCAGATCGCCTGCATGTTCCTCGCCTGGGCGCTGGTACTGCTCGCCTTTTTCATCCTCGCGATCCAGCTTTTCGTGACCCTGATCGAGTTCAAGCTGACGACATTGGCAGGCTTTGTGCTGATCCCGTTCGGCTTGTTCGGCAAATCCGCTTTCATGGCTGAGCGCGTGCTTGGCAACGTGATCTCCTCCGGGATCAAGGTGTTGGTGCTGGCCGTCATCATCGGCATCGGATCCACGCTCTTCTCTGAGTTCACTGGCGGCTTTGCTGGCACCACCCCGACGATCGACGAAGCGATGGCGATCGTTCTTGCGGCGCTATCCCTGCTGGGGCTCGGTATCTTCGGACCCGGCATAGCGAGCGGGATCGTCTCTGGAGGCCCGCAGCTCAGCGCTGGGGCCGCGGTCGGGACCGGCCTTGCCGCCGGTGGCATGGTTGCGCTGGGAGCCGGTGCCGTCGGCGCGGCCGCAAGCGGGGGAGCAGCGCTGGCTGGTGGCGCCGCTGCTGCCGCGCGAGGCGGCGCGGCAGTCGCAGGGGGCGCCTCGACCGCCTACAGCCTGGGGGCTGCCGGACAGTCGGGTGTCACGGGCGTCGCCTCGGGACTCGGCGGGATTGCGCGCGCTGGCGCAGATGCGGCAGTGTCACCGCTGCGTCGCGCGGCATCGCGCGCCGGCAATTCGATGAGGTCGAGCTTCAACGCCGGAGGCCGCGCGGTGCTTGAGGGTGGCAGCGCCCGTGCTCCGAGCGCGAATGACACACCCGCCAATCAGAGCGATGGTGCGCCAGCCTGGGCGCGCCGCATGCGCCACTCTCAACGCATGACCCACGCCGTGCAGGCGACCGCCCATGCGGTCCGCTCCGGTGACGCCCATGGCGGCGGCGCTTCCATCAATCTCTCCGAAGGCAACCGCTAATGTTCAAGAGACCATCGACGCATTACGGAAAATCGGCTGCTCCCGAGACACCCTATCAGCGCGCAGCCCAGGTCTGGGACGAGCGTATTGGCTCGGCCCGCGTACAGGCCCGCAACTGGCGCTACATGGCCTTCGGTTCGCTGTTCCTGTCAGGCGGTTTCGCCGCGGCGCTGGTCTGGCAATCGACCAGGGGGACCGTGGTGCCCTGGGTGATCGAGACTGATCGACTCGGACAGGTCCAGGCCGTAGGGCCAGCGACAGCTGGCTATCAGCCGACCGAGGCCCAGATCGCTTTCCATCTCGGCAGGTTCGTTGAGCAGGTCCGCTCCGTCCCCGCCGATGCGATCATCGTCAGGCAGAACTGGCTGCGCGCCTACGATTTCACAACCGATCGGGGCGCAGCGGCCCTCAATGATTATGCCCGCGCCAACGACCCGTTCAGCAAAGTCGGGCGCCAGCAGGTCGCGACCGAAGTATCGAGCGTGATTCGCGCATCGCCCACTAGCTTTCGGGTCGCCTGGATCGAGCGGCGCTACGAAAATGGGCAGCTCGGGACGACCGAGCGATGGACGGCCATCCTGACGATCGTCGTCCAGGTGCCGCGCGACGCCGACACGCTGCGCAAGAACCCGCTTGGAATCTACGTCAACGCCATCAACTGGTCCCGGGAGCTTGGGCAATGAAGCCGATTTTCCGTAAAGCCGGCTCTCCGGCCCTGCGCGCAGCCTCGTCCTACACCTCCAAGATGAGTGGGCTCCTCCTATCGGGCTGCCTCGTGGGTTGCGCGGCCACCACGCCGCCGCCTGCGATCTCTTATGATGACGCAGGCCAAGCGGTCGTCGCGGCCGAGCCGCCGGCACCTGTCGCAGTGGTAGAAATCCCGAAACCGCTTCCCTTGCCCGGCCAGCTCAAACCGATCGAGCCTGTCGCAGCGTCACCTGAGCCGCCGGACCCTGCAGCACGCATCAATGTCGCCAATGCTGCGGCCCGCATGCAACCCGCGCGCGACGGCTTCATCAACGCGATGCAGGTCTATCCCTTCGCTGCAGGTGCGCTTTATCAGGTCTATACTGCGGTCGGGCAGATCACCGATATTGCGCTTCAGCCCGGCGAAACCCTGGTTGGTCCCGGCCCGGTTGCCGCAGGCGATACAGTCCGCTGGATCATTGGCGATACGATAAGTGGCGCCGGGCCGAACCAGCAGGTTCACGTCCTCGTGAAGCCCACCCGGCCTGGCCTCACAACCAACCTCGTCATCAATACCAGCCAGCGCACCTATCATATGGAATTGCGGTCGAGCGAGCGCACCTACATGGCGTCCGTTTCCTGGCAGTATCCGCAAGATCAGTTGATCGCGCTGCGTAGCCAGAACGCCGCCGCTCAGGCGTCGCAGGCAATCGCCGTCGGCCTCGATCTCGACAGCCTGAACTTTCGCTACTCCATCGACGGCGACCACACGCCTTGGCGGCCGCTACGCGCTTTTGATGATGGTCGGCAGGTCTTCATCGAGTTTCCCGCCGGCATCGCGCAGGGCGAGATGCCGCCGCTCTTCGTCGTCGGCACGCAGGGAAAGACCGCCGAACTCGTCAACTATCGAGTCCGTGGGCACCACATGATCGTCGATCGCCTCTTTGCTGCCGCCGAGTTGCGGCTCGGATCAGAGCGCAGGCAGCAGCGCGTGCGGATCATGCGATCGGATGGGAAAGCCGGAAAATGAACGAGCCTGCGTCCCCCAGCCAGGAGCGTCCTGACGAAGAGGGCGAGCCGCTGACCGGTGAGCCAGAAAGCCCCTCGGCGATGCGTCTTCGAGCGGACCCGCCGCGCGTCACCCGCCTATCACGCAAGGTGCTTGCTACCATGGGCCTGATCGCCAGCCTCGGCATCGGCAGCGCCCTCATTTACGCACTGCAGACACGCCAATCCGCTCACGCGCCAGAGGAGCTATATTCCACCGAGAACCGGCCGACGGCCGATGGCGTCGCCTCCTTGCCGCGCGATTATGGCGCTGTCCCCAAGCTCGGCCCACCGCTGCCGGGGGATTTGGGAAAGCCGATCCTGAGCGCTCAGAATCGCGGCCAATCTGTCGAGCCTCCCGGCATCGGCGCAGCACCGGGCAGCGCCCAGCCACAGGTCAGTCCCGAGCGTCAACGCCGCCAGCAGGAAGTGGAATCCGCCCGAACGGCCCGGCTATTCGCTACGTCTGACGCGGGTGCAGGCCAAGGGACAACTGCCGCTGCTGCCCCGCTCGATCTCGGTTCCGCTGGATCCGCCGTGCAGCCCAGCACGCCCACGGCTCAGGATCGCCAGAGCGCGTTTCTCAACGCCGCCCCTGAACATCGGACCGTATCGCGCGAAAGTGTAAACCCGCCGGCCTCACCGCATGTTCTGCAGGCTGGCGCCGTCATATCAGCCGCACTCATCACCGGCATTCGTTCGGACTTGCCCGGCCAGATCACCGCACAGGTGACGGAGAACATCTACGACAGCCCAACGGGTCGCACCCTGCTGGTGCCACAAGGCACCCGCGTCGTTGGTCAATATGATAATAGCGTTCAGTTCGGGCAGAGCCGTGTTCTGCTGGTCTGGAATCGCCTGATCTTCCCAAACGGTGCGTCGATCATATTGGAACGCGCACCCGGGGCTGATGCGCAGGGCTTTGCCGGCCTGGAAGACGGCGTGGACTTCCATTGGTGGGATCTGGCCAAGGCCGCAGGCCTCTCCACCTTGTTGAGCGTCGGATCCGAGCTGGCCGTCGATAATGACGATCGGCTGCTGCGCGCGGTTCGCAGCGGCGGGCAAGACACATTCAATGACGCGGGCCAGCAGATCGTGCGGCGCCAACTCAATATCGTGCCGACCCTGACGATACGGCCAGGCTTTCCCGTTCGCGTGATTGTGACCCGCGATATTGTTCTTGAATCCTATGGAGGCTCCTGATGGGGAAGCTGAAGCTCAGCGCAATCGAAGATGAAAAGCCGATCAAGGTCAGCATCGAGCTACCGGCGGCGCTCCATCGCGACCTGTCCGACTACGCCGCATTATTATCGGCGCAATCCGGTCAACCCGTTTCCGATCCGATCCGATTAATCGCACCAATGCTTGAGCGCTTTATCGCCACGGATCGCGAGTTTGCCCGCGCCCGCCGATCATCGCGCACCAACGCGGCCTAGCGATCTTAAGCGTACGATCTGCAATTATCGGAGCGCAGTGATGCCGGTGGTGCCTCCCCTCGGCCAATGGCTTCGGCAATAGCAATGATGTTCGATACCGCCGGATGCGCACTGCCTGCCCACCACAGCGCAGAGGTCGCCAGGGCGCTCGCTTCTCCTGCAAACGGACGGAATATCAGACCTGCCATTTCCCGGCGGGCGATCGAGCCGCTGGTCATCGTGATCCCATAGCCCATCACGACCAGGTCGAAGATTCCTGCCTCAGAGACATCGTGGATTTCGATGCTCAGTTGGCGACCTGCTCCCCCAAGCCGGGAGGCGAGACAAACCTGGATATCAGAGGCTGGCCCATGCCGGGGTGCCAGGAATGTCTCACCATCGACGTCGCCCCACGAAATATTGGCATTGCCAGCCAGGTGGTGCGCGATCGGCAGCGCCGCATATGCCGGTTCCCGCCAAAGGAGCCTGGTTTCGCATCCCGGCACATCGTGATCGCCCAGAACAAAGGCCATATCGAGCGTGCCCATCGCGACCGCATGACGGATCTCTGGCGATGAGCCTTCCGTGAGCGAAATCCTCACGTCCGGGAAGGAGGCGCGGAAATGGCTGAGCGCCTCGCGAAGCGGATCACTCGTCTGCGAGATGCCGAGGCTTAGCTCGCCGCAATGTCCCCGGTGAACCGCGACCGCATTGCGAGCAGCGGTGTCGAGCTGCCTGGCAGCGGCCAAGGCATTTTCCAGAAAGGCTTTGCCGGCGTCGGTCAAAGCGACCCCGGCGTGGCTTCGCTCGAACAACGGAAACCCGAGCCGCCGCTCCAGCAGTTGGATCCGCCGGCTGACTGAGGACTGTGGCAGATCGAGTGCATCCGCCGCCCGCCGAAAGCTTCCGGTCTCGGCGGCGGATACCGCGCAGCGCAGATTCCGTAGGTCGAGGGTCATATCCGGCAAAGAGGCAACCTCCTCACCAGCTTATCGAGATGGCCGTCGATCAACGTGGAAGCGTGAGGATACCGCCGCATCTCGCGCTTCGCTATCGCCCAGGTCAAGCGACCCGTTCGCGAAAGACCGGGCCAGGATCGGCCTCGATCACGGCTAGGACGGGGAAGCGCGCGGCATCCCCGCCAAATTCATGATCGGTGATATTGTGGAGCAGGACACCAATCTGTTCGAGTTGGCGCGCGACCTTCAGAGGACCGGCGTTGATGGGTTTGAAGCCCGCATCGTCTATGAGCCCGCGCGTTACCTCGCCGGCAGCGGCATCATCGCTCACATAGAAGATGGTCGGGAGAACTGGTGACGCGGACCATGCGGAGGCTTCGAGAACAGGCGTGGCTAGGGTGTTGAACGCCTTCACAATGCGGGCATTGGGTAGGCGCTGCTGGAGATCCTCAGCGGTTGAGTTTTCCTGCATGAAGTCGGTGTCGTGATAGTGTTCGAACGCGGCGGTAACGCCCAGTGGATTCATCGTTTCGATCACGACCTTGCCATCGAGTGCGTCGCCGACGATCTCCACGATCGCCTCGACCCGGGGCCAGTAAACCGAGAACAGAACGACCTCTCCGAACTCGGCAGCCTCACGGATCGTGCCCAGGCGCGCCTTGTCGCCTAATTCTTCGAGGAGCGGCTCAAGTTTGCGATCCTCGCCATCCTTTGCGATGATCAATTCATGTCCTGCTGCAGCCCACGCCCTGGCAAGTCGGCTACCCATATTACCTGCGTTCAATATCCCGATCTTCACTTAACCGTCCTCGTATATCTGAGCGCTCGCGCACGTTCTTGGGTGAGCTGCAAAGATATGGGGGCGATGAAGAGGATAAAGCTGGGAGCCTACGCAACACAGTGTAGCCCACAAAAGCAACAATGGCATGGGATGCGTCGGCGCGGGTCTGAAGGTCGCGCGCCGCCGCAGAAGCTGGCAGACTTCTATGCTATCAAGCTGAGTGGATCTAGCCTGTCGCCGGAAATGCGCTCCGACACAAATCGACAAAGCCGCGCACCTTTGGATCCATGTAGCGGGTGGAAGCAAACACGGCGTGAACCGGGGCGGGTATGCGTGCCCATCCTTCCAATACCGGCTTCAGCGCCCCTTGCGCGACGTGCCCTTCGGCCATGTATCGTGGAAGCTGAACGACCCCCACGCCGGCGATAGCCAAGTTCTTAGCAGCCACCGTATTGTTGAGGACGCATCGCGGCGTCTGGAGCACTCGCTCCGATGCTTCCCCCCTGACCAACGTCCAGCTTGGTCGGCCGCGTGGCGTATGCATGATGAGGTCGTGGTGCTTCAGGTCATCTACCGTGTGGAGATCGGCAGCGCCCTCCAGATAGCTGGGCGCGGCATAGAGGCCATACGAAAGCTCGCCCAGCTTGCGCGCCGAGAGCTCGGAATCCTGTAACACCCCGATCCTGATCGCGACATCGACACCCTCATGGATGATATCGACGAGGCGATTCGTATATTCCGCTTCGACCGTGACCTTCGGCCATTTCAACAGGAACGCGCTGACCCAGCCATCGACCCGCGTGGTGCCATATTCCGCTCCGGCCGTGATTTTGAGGCGTCCCTTCGGCTCCTGCGTCTGGTGCGCCACGGCGGCTTCGGCGGCTTCGGCCGCGGTCAAGATCGAGATGGCCCGCTCAAAATAATCTCGCCCGACCTCAGTCACGCTGAGCTGCCGCGTCGAGCGATTCAACAACCGTGCGCCGAGCTTCTCTTCCATCCGCCGAATAACACGGCTGACGCGCGCTTTGTCGGTCTCGAGCCGCTCGGCCGCTGCGGTGAACGACCCCTCCGTCACGACCGCGACGAACGCCTGCATATCGGCCAGATCAATTGTTGTTGCCATGAACAACAGTCTGTCACCTATGATAGGAATGATCAATCCATGGGCAACTGGCATCTTGTTGGCAGTGACCGCCATGCGCCTGCGAGCCTGACCGATGAATCGCCGTGCGCGGACGGCAATGCAGGGCGTCGGGCGGAAAATGAAGGATGCAGCCGGCATGGCCGAGACGCGAAACATTCAGGCTGTCCGAGGCTTCTTCGCTGCACAGCATGCGGGCTATGTGACTCCCGCGTTCAGCGATCACATCCTACCCAACTTCCGGTTTGTCGTATCGAGCGCGCGCAACGAAGAACTGCGCTCCCTCATTCCTTGGGCCGGTTACGAGCACCGCGGACTCGAAGGCTTTCAGCGCCTCAACGCACTCCTCTTCTCCGAGTATGAACCGCTCACATTCGAGATACTGCGACTGACTGAAGCGGGTGATCAGGTCTTTGCCGAAGGCCACTTCCGCCTGCGACACCGTGAAACCGCAAGGGTCGCTGACAGCGACTTTCTGGCGCGCTTTGATATGCGATGCGGCAAGATCGCAGCCGGGCAGTTCTACGATAACAGTGCAGGGATTGCTGAAGGACGGCGTGACTACCCCGCCACCGCGTCAGGATGAGGGGAGCTCCACGTAAGTGACATAAAAGCTCCGGACCATACGATGCTCCTGCATTCCCTCTCCCAATGAGAAACCGTTCATCTTGCGAGGCGTCGGTTGGAAGATATCCAACCCGCGATCCAAAACCATCTTCCAGCCCGTGTCCGTGGTAATGTCGCGTGCATGAAGTGTTCCGGAACCATCAAAGGCCCAGGTGAAATCTACGCCCGTACCCGTGCAGGCCTCGGCAATTCCGTCCAGGCATTCTCGCTGCTCCTGAATGTTCCCATCGTCCGGAGCCGTGACGAGATGCACCGCCACCTGATCTTCGGGCTGCTTGCGCCGGATCAGCATCTCAACCAGTTCCATCACATTACGAGCCTGATGGAACTTCCGGATGTAGGGATCGGTGACGATGATCCGTGCCGCTCCATCAGTCCAAGGGCCGAAGATCTTGTCGAAACTGACGCCCTTGCGGTTTTCCGTGAAAACGACATGCCCCGGCTGCGGAACGACGGCATGGTCAACGCTGGAAGCAAAAGCGGCAGGCGTTGATGCTTGCGGTGCTGGAACTGGCGCGATCTCGGATTGAAGCGCATCTTCATCTACATCGCCGGTGGAGCGGCGATGGTAGAACTGGGGAAACTCCTCCTCCTCAAGAGTCGTAACAGCACGCTTCGATCCGTCCGGCGCCACATAGTGAAAATCAGCCGCCTCGAAGGTGCTATCGATCCGCAACAGCTGGTCCTTCACCCGTTTGCGGCATTCAATTGCAAACAGCAGCAACTCTTCGACTTCGGCTTCGGTCTCGTCGCCATTCGGGAAGATCAGTTTGAGCAGGCCCGACATGGTCTTGTTGATCGCTGCGCGGTCCCGGATATGGGTCTGGACGGGAACGGTAAAGAAGCGATCCGGCCGATGCGAGAAGTCCTCAGCCCGCAAGTGGCGCAGGATTTCGGCGAGGTAGTCGACGATGAACCCATAGCCAGATGTGAACATCTGACCGCGGATGATATCGACCTCCCATCCAGGCAGATAGGCATGCAATCGATCGATGAATGCGCTGTCGTGGAACTGCGGCGGCAGAGCTTCGAACAAGTCAGTATTCTTTAGCATCCACGGGACATTATGGTCGGTGTTGCCGACGAAGGCGAAGCTGGCTTCGGCTCCCATCGGATTCACCCCGCGGGAGAACTGCTTGTTCGCCATGTAATTCTTCATGATATCGACAAGCGCCTTGTTCGCCGTTTTCTCGCGCCCGGCGAATTCGTCGAACGCGACGACGTCCCAATAGCCAACCAGACCAATCCGCCCGTTGGAGTTGTTCACAAAGAGCTTGGGAACCGAGACTTCACCTCCCGAGATCAGCTGGCCGTGGGGTGAGAATTCAGAATAGATGTGCGACTTGCCCGTTCCCTTTGGCCCAAGCTCAATGAGATTGTAGTTTCTTTCGACAAATGGGATCAGGCGCAGCAGCTGCAAAAGCTTTGACCTGCGTCCGAACATGGACGGATCGAAACCGATGCTCTGCATCAGCAGGTCGATCCATTCCTCGGTGGTGAATTTGCCGCGCGTTTCGCGATAGCCATCATAGTCGACACGGGCGATCTGGATCGGCTTCAGCGTGTCGATGATCCAGGGGGAAATCCGGCTGTCTTCCGAGAACTCATACTGCACATCAGCGATGCACCAGATACCCGTCACCAGAAGCTTGGGATGCGCCTTGACCGTGGCGCTGTCGATCGCGACCCGCTTGATCCCGAGGTTCTCGAACACCGCCTCATAGGCATCGGTCTTCTCGTTCAGCGCCACGCTGACCTGATCGATGACCTTGTAGCGGCCCCGCTCCTTGATCGTCGACTGGACCAGCCCCGCTTCCGAACGATGGACGTAATGCTTGCGCAGAATGTCCTTGACCGTCTCGATACCTGTCGCGATCGAGGCTTCGTCGTCGGTCGCGCAATATTGGCCCAGCAGGTATTCGAGCACATAAGTGGGAACGATGGCGTTCCCCTTCACGGCTTTCACCAGGTCCTTACGGACCACGAAACCGGCAAAATGCTCGTTGATCTTGTCATCAAGGGTCGACATCGGCGCCTCAGAAATCGAAGTCTGTGCTGATCCCGCGTTTCAGCAGCAGCGGCTGCGAAGCGTGATCTTCGAAATGGCTGGTCTTGCCGATGCGCGTGCGCAGCTTCAGGAAGACCGTCTGACTGTTATAGGCGTCTGCCGCCTTGGACAGAAGGAAGCCGTGCGATAGCTCGCGCTCGCGCGGGTTCTCAGACACAAAATCGAAATCCAGCTCGACTTCGTCGGAGATGAGGGTTCCATCTCCGGCAAAGATCGCAGCATGGACCTGCCGGGCTTGCTGCTTATCGGTCACCGGCTCGGCCTGATAGAATGCCATCTGGATCTGCCCTGTAGTGATCTGGGCACGGGCCGGCGGGATGATCTGCACCGACACCTGCCCGACATCTGCCTTGCGCTGCTTGCCGACGCGAAGGACCGGCAGGACGATCTCCTGCAAACTTGCTCCGCCATGGACAAAGCGGCTGCCCGACCCTTTGACGCGCAGGCGATTGATGGAGTTGGGGATCAGGATGTCCTGATCTCCATCCAGCCCAAGCTGCGCGGCCGTGAACTTCTTCATGCCACCCGTGCTGCGGAGTCCCCGGCCGATCACGAAGCGACGATTGCGTGTGACCACCTCGCCTTCCGGTTCGCCAAGCGCGAAACCGCTCTCCTCCAACGCCCTGTGCTGCCACAGGAACCCGTGATCGGCGGTGATCAGAATGTTCGAAAAGTTGGCCGAGGTCAGTTTCCGCACCAGCTTCACCAAGTCTTCGATGGCGGTTTCCGCCGCCGCCGGTACATTCTCCTCGGTGGCGAGCTTGTCACCGATCGCATCAATCTGGTTGTGATAGAGGTAAAGGACATCATGATCCCGGAAGAGGTCCCGGCCCTCCGGCGAAGCCAAATTCATGAAGTCCTTTGCCCCCAGAACCTTCACCCGGTCCCCCGGCCTCCCAGCCGCCAGCGCCTTTTCGCGGGCGGCCGCGCCCATGGTACTTTCGCCATCCAGAAGCACCAGATCATTGTCATCGCGGATCGCCAGTTGCCGGTGCGGCAAGAGCGCGGCCATGCCGAGCTGGGTATAACTCGGTAAGACGCCAACCATCGGTGTCAATTCAGCATCGAACCGATTGAGCTTGCGGATCTCGCGAAGCGCCTCTTCGGCCACCTCATAGCGCAGAGCGTCCGAGATGATGACGACGACCTTCTGATCCTTGCGCCGGTACTCAGCAGCCTGTTCCTGATAAAAATCGAACTGACGCGGAAAACCCGGAACCGCCCAGTCCGTCAGGCGCGCGACCTGATCCTGCCAGGCATCGTTCAACTTCAGCACGAAATTGGTAGTGTAGCGGTTCTCGACCGCCTCGTAGAGCGCTGAGAGCAACCCAGAATGCCCGCTTTTCTGCATATGATAGATGAACTTGCGGTAGAGCTGGTCCATTCGGAACCAGCTTGCGCAATAGCGCTTCACGCCATCCGACAGGCTGGTCATAGCGAGGTCGGCCTCGGCTAAAGCCTGCTGGAATTCTGTCGCATAGCCGATGGCCTGATAGACGTCAGCGTATCGGCCGTACCAATGGCTTTGACGGCGATCGCGCACCCATTTGAGTACATCTGTCGCCGACAGGCTCTGCTGGGCCAGCCCTTCGACGATAGCGATGACGATCCGCCGGTCCACTTCCTCGAAATGGTCGTGGGGGATCAGGCGCCGAAAATCGCGTGATTCCAGATCATCTCTGATCTGGAGCACATCCTGATAGTCGCCCGACAGCTTCTCGAACGCCTCACCCCACCGGCGCGAGGCGCTCCAGCGGCGGAACATCAGCGCGGCATCGGTATTAAGGGCTGCTGCCTCTCCCATCGCCCGCGCCCATGCGCTGGAAAACAGCGTGATGGCAAAATCCTGAAAATCCGGGGCATCCGCCGCATACCCATAGCGCGCCGAAACCTCCTTCCAGAAAAATGCGGAGAGTCCAACCCGGTCCAGCAACCGCAGCGCGTCGTCGCGGTCTTCGGCGAGCTCGGCCAGAAACGCTTCGATCACGGTATCGAGATCACCATCGGCACCGGCGCAGACCGCCAGCATCTTGCGGCGGACATCGTTGGCACTTTGCGATGGCCGCTCGTGCTCGATGGCGCGCAGCGATTCCAGGCGCTTGCCGGAGCGGTAGAATTCGGCGTGGTCGCGCACGGCGGCTTCGTATTTGGCCGGGATGCCCAGATCGGCCAGCCAGATCGCCGCCTGATCGGCGCGGAACACAGTCGCGGCAAGCTGCACATCCAGGAGCCAGTTCTCCGGCATCGGCGGCTCGGGGCCGTCTTTGTACAGTAGAAACCGCGTCGTAGGCTCCTGCCGCAATAAGCGATATTTCAGCCCGAACTCATTGTTGGCGATCTCCACCTTGGTTACGCTAGGCAGTTCCACAGCATCGAACGCCTCACGCAGATCGCGAGCCGCGTCGTACCAGAAGACGATGCGGTGCCCTTGATCCTCATAGAGCCGCATCAGCCCGGAGGTGATGCGATCAGTCATCCGCGGCCTCCAGCCCCTTGATTGGCTTCAGCGCGCCGGCGAATAGCGCATAGTTGCGCTTCACGCCGTCATCGAGATCGATGGCGATCTTCTGCTGCGCCATCAGATAGACGACATCGCGCTCCCACTCGGTCAGCTCGGCGATCTGTTTGATCACCGTGGCCGTCTCTTTCTGCGCCTTGGTTTGTTGGGCGGGCGTAGCCGTAGGATCGAGGGCAAGCTTCTCCAGTCGCGCGCGCTCAACCTCCAGCTTGTGGATGAACTCACGTACATACTGGTTCAGCACGACCGAGACCGTGTCAGGCCGATAGCGGTGCATATAGATAAGCGCGTTGAAGCTGCCCTTGGGGCTGGAGAACATCCAGTAGATCGGGCGCTTCTTATAGCGTCGGACGTGATAGTCGAAGAAGTCCTTGGTGAACCACTTGCGCAGATCCTTGCCGAGGGCGGCTTCGACGAAGGCCAGGTTTTCGCGGAACTTCGCCTCGCCAAAGGTGACGCGCAGGAAGTCCCGGACTCTGGTAACAATGTCATCGGAGAACCAATCGGTATCCAGCACCGGGATGACATTATCCCGGTCGGGCGCAAAGCTGGGGGCCGGTATGCGCGCCAGATAATCCTCGATCCCCTCGCCCTGATTGGCGAGGATCAGGCCGGTCGCGTCGAGGCTGTATCGGCCAAACATGCAGCCCACAGCATAGTGGAGGAATTCGGCCACAGTCTCCTCGCGCAGGCGTGCCTCGCGGTCCTCTTTCGAGCCCTTCACGCCGTAGCGATAGGCCGGATTGCAGGTGAGGGTGATTTCCTCGATCGGAACTTCAGGGGTGAGCTCGTCTTGTAGGCCATAGGCGTCGATGAAGATGCGGTTGTTCTCTTCCTCCAAGGCTTGCAATTCATCCGTTATGCTCTGCCAATGGGCGCGCATGGTGGCGTAGCTGTCCTCCAGCGTCTTGCGCCGAAATTCGGGCAAGAGCAGCGGGAGCCTAGCAAAATCCCAAGAGGTTTCGTAGGCATCCCAGTCGGACTTACTTATAGAAATCGCCCTGTCGCACGTAGTCAGAGCATGGTCACGGCAATCTTCAAAAACTGCTGGAACCCTGCCGAGCGGACCTTCATGGAAGTCCAAGGTTGGACTAAAGACCTTGAGGGCAGCTTCCACAATTTTGGAATTCAACACGGCGAGCAGCGGATAAGTGTCTGTGGCCTTGTGAGGAAAACACATTGAACCCTTTGTTTCAAAAATGAATCCCTCTGGGCAGTAACGAATGGAAAACGCAGGCGCGATACTCGACCACGTCAAACCTGCCTCAAAATACCGATTGGCGTTCTTGATGATCCGCGTAGGAGATCCGTAAAGGCTCGCTGCGAACTCGAAGAGCTCTTTGCCATCACCTTCCCAGTTCACCAAATAATCATTGAACCCATACCATCTCCGAAAGCCTCCACCTTTCGTACATGGAAACCACTTACCCCCACTTTCTTCGGCTACGGTCCGTGACGCGCAACCGTAGGAAACTTTATGCTGAGAAACTTCAGGCCAAAGGCGCAGGAAACGATTATTGTCGCTTGTCTGAAGCCCAGCACGCGGGTCTGCGTAGTCGGTAACCTTCTTTGAGTGTGCAAATATCTCCTGAAATTTCTCAGAGAGCCAGTAAGCGACGGGCTCGCCAGCGATTGTTATGAAATCAGAGGTCTTGGCGGAGTATCGATTTGGGTCTCGCGGATCCTTAACCGCGCTGAGGATCAAATCAGATTTCTGATTCTCGGACTGCCCATCCGTAAGTCGAACAAATGTACCACGAAGATTCTTCTTGTGCGTCTTTATGAGCACGAAAGCTGTCGTAGAAACGACAGAGCCTCCGATGGTATCAAACCCCCGTTCGCCAATATGAGCCATCGTGGAAATCGCCGTTGCGCTCCAGAGCTTGTTGCGCAAGTTTTGATACGTACCCAAAAACATCCATGATTGCATGTTTATCATTGCCACGAGACCATCGGCATTGGTCAATAGCAGAGACCGCTCCATAAACATTGCGTACAGGTCATACTTGCTGACAGGATATGCCAACTTTGCGTATTCTTGAAGCTTGGCGTTCAATCCGGACATGCCCGCATAAGGCGGGTTAGCCACAGCAATATGATACTTCGGCGATAGCGCCTCAGCCATACGCAGCACGGCCACAACACGTTCCTGCACCTCCTTCAGCAAGAGGTCGGATCCGAAAACCCGCGCTTTTAATATCCGTAGCGCCTCGGCCGGGTCGCGCAGTTTCGGTACGATCAGTGAACCGAAATTCTTCGCCTCCTCGAACTGCCCGAGCGTCTCGCGCAGTTCGTCGGTGAAAAGATCCTTGCCCACCACGGTCGATACATCCTGCATCTCGGCTGGCGTGAAACGGACATTCTGCAGCACCACGATGTCGGGCTTTGCCTCCATCCGCAGAAACCGCCGCCGCCCGAGCTTCGCCGCCGCCTTCATCGACAGCGCAAAGGCGGCCAGCGCGCCTGCGCGATCGTCAATCTCAATGCCGGTCAGGTTGTGCTGCAGGATCAGACCAGGGATCTCGGCCGCGTCGTGGCCTTCCTCGGCATAGATTTCATAGAGCAGGTCGAACGCATAGGTCAGCATATGGCCCGAGCCGCAGGCCGGATCGCAGATGCGAATATCCTCGGCACGCTGAATGCGCAGGAAATCCGTCTCGGGCTCCTCGGGCGCAATGTAATAATCCATCGTCGCGGCCAAGCCAGATTGCGGCCGGTTCAGCAGCCACAGGCGCCCCAGCGAGTTTTCTACCAGATAGCGGACGATCCAGTGCGGGGTGAACAGCTGCGTCGCCGCCGGGATGTTCTCGGCCGCGATCTTCTGGTTCTTCTTCAGGCCCGCGAAAACCTGGTCCTTCTTCTCCGAGATGTAGAACTGGTAGAGCCATCCAATGATCTCGACATCCTCGCAGGCGTCCTCGGTCATTACCTCGCGCAGGCGCGCAAGGATGCTGTCGGGCGACAGAAGATCGTCGGGCATTAGGAGTTCGGTGTAATCCTCGGCCCGATCGAGCATATCGGCACGCTCGAACATATAGGGCATCGTGTGATGCCATTCATTGCAGGCATGGATCAGCAGCAACCGATAGGCTTCCGCCTGCCCGTCATGGGCCGGACGCGTGCCGTTCAGATATTCGGCGATCTCGGGGCGGGCTCGATCCGGCAGGTTGCCAGCCATCGCTTCGGCAAGAACCTCGGGCCGGGTGGCACCATCGGCAGGCGATACAACGCGCGGGTCGGTCAGACCCGTCACATCCATGAACCGCAGTGCGGTAAACCGATTGAACCACGTATAGGCGGCCTGCTCAACCACCTGTCCACGGTTGCTACTGGTGGCGGCTTCCAGTCTGGCAATCGCCGCAGGATGTTCCCGGCGTGCTGCGGCGCCGTCGGCCAGCACCATGTCCAGCCGGGCCGTGACCTGAGCGATCAGCAGGTTGCGTGCGCTTTGCGCAAATTTCTTCAGGGCGTTGGTATCCATCAGACAATCACTTTCTTGCCCGCGCCGATCTCGGCCAGCAGGGTCTTTTTCATCTCATCGAGGTACCGGGTCACATCGTCCTCATCTTCGAGATAGGTTTTCGCGAAGGGGACGGTGATCGCCTGCGCCTTGATATACTGGGGCTTGGCCGGTGCAGGCGGCACATGTGGCGCAGCCGGCGCTGCGGCGCCGCCACCGGCAGATTGTGGCTGGTGCGTGGGAGCCGGCGCGGGTGCAGGCGTCAGTTCGGCGATCCGGGTGAGCGTATCGGCGAGAAGGTTTGATCGGACCTCCGTCGCCCGATGGCGCAAGGCGGGGATCAGAGTTTGCGGAGCTAGGCTGGCCTTCTGCGCCGCAAGCTCGTCGCGGATGCGCGTCTGCTGCTCTGGCGGCAGTGCTCGATACTCCGACGTCTGGGCGATCTTCTCCGCCACCTCATCAATCGCCGCGATGACCGCGTTGCGCTCTGCCAGAACCGTTTGTTCAATGCGTTCCTTCAGGCCATAGAAATCCGACTTCAGCTCCTGAATCGCGCTGCCCTTATAACACTGCGGATCGCCAAGAACCCGGCGCAACGTGTCGGCGGCAGAATCCTCGGCGAAGGCAAGGTTCTGGTCCTGCACGGTCAGGAAGGAACGCACCTCATCATAGATGCCCTTTTGCGGTCCGGACATGAAGCTGCGGACCTTATCGAGGATATCCTCCTTCGCATCCAGCAGCTGATCTTCTTGGCTGATAGGGCCGGTAATGAACCATGTCGCCGGCTGATCGCACATAGTATCGAGCTGGGTCCGCAGGGGATCCAGGGCAGCAATAAAGGGGTAGCCCGTCAATTGACGGCCAAGACCCTCCAGTTCACTGGTCAGCTTTCGCAACTGCGCCTGCCATTCCGTTCCCAGGCTGCGGGCGTCATTGCCCGAGGCAGGCAGATCGAACAGTGCCTGGAACAGTTCGCGAGATTTTCGGAGCTGCGCGGCAGTGAATTCGATCTGCGGCGAAAGGAGAATATTGCCAAGTGCATGGCTGTTACGCAGCCCTTGAATCAGTGCCTCTCCTTCCAACACGGTGCTGTCCGCGCGGGCCTCTAGCTTGCCACGTGCGACAAGGCTCGCGGTCAGGCACAGGACCGCGATGGAGGGCCAGCCATAAGGTTTAGCGCCGAACTTCTCGACCAAAGCCTTGGACGATACTCGAGTGCCGAGGCGCATCTGAGCCTGAGCATGGTTTAGTACGTCCTGTTCGGCTTCGGTCAGCCCGCTACCTTCGCCACCAAAAAGCCCGCCATCGACGCGGCCTGCGCGGCCAAGATCGGCTTCGGTGTAGGTTGCGCCGCGGAGGACCGGCAGGCTCGTGTAGACCTTGTCCACCAGAACCTGGAAGCCTTTGACCAGTCGCTCTTGCGGATCCTCCCCGCCAATTTCCAGTTCAGTGCCTCGCACGAAGAGCCGCGCGTCCGCGATCAGGCTGCGCAGCCGCTGGACCAGTTCCTTTTCACGGCGCGTGTTCTGATCTCGCTTTTCCGCGATGATACGATCGCGACCAGCCTGAGCCTCGCCGCTCGTGACCTGCCGGGCAAATTTTACCGTCTGGAGCCAGAGAACGAGATCGCGCGTGAAGCGAACATCACGTCCCAGCAGGACAAGCATCTCATCGCTTGCCATGCTGTTAGAACGAACCACATCCGGCGTGTCGGAATCGTCACTGAAAGGCGAGATGATGTTCACCGCAAGCTCTTGCTCCCGGTTCAGGCTGTGCCCGTCGAGCTTGCGGGTGAAAGCATAATCCACACCCGTGCCGGCATGTTTGATCTTGCCGTGACGCAGGATGGAGCCGAAGGCCAGTTCGTCGAGCTGGCGCTCGATTTCGGCGGAATCGACCGCAATCGCCTTGATCTCGGCTTCGACATCCTTCTCCTCGTTGGTGAGGAATTCGTAGATCTCGCCGTTGCGCTGGATCAGCGTCTGGCGATCGAGAAGCGATAGAGCTTCTTCGATATTACGGCGCTGCTCGGTCTGATCCGCCTCGAAGCGAGACAGTAGGAGGATGGCGATATTACGAGCGGTTGGTTTGAACTCCTTCACGTATTTTACAAGGAAGAGGACTTTCAGCACCCGCACCGCAAAATCGTCGCCCAGGTTCTTTTCGGCCAGCTGAATCGACTGTTGGACCGATGATTTGAGGGCGGTCCGGATCCCCTCGAACATTAGGTCGAAGGTCGCGAGGCCCCCGACTGGCGTATCGGCGAGCCGCTTTGACACCTCCTGAAAGACGCCCAACATCGAGCGCTCGCCGACCGAGCTGTGTTTGCCCTCAAACGCATTATGCTGGGAGAGTCCCATGATCGCGCGCTGGAACAGATCATACTGATAGTTTGGGAACGGGTAGCTCGCAACGAACTGGTCTTTTCCGGAGAAATTCCTGAACTTGAAGGAGTTATCGCCGAAATCGAACAGAGTGCGCAGGTTGTTCTCCTCGGCATCATAAAGGTTGCCAAGGGTGATCTGGCCAGCCTCGGTCTTGTCCAGCAGGCGGCGCTGGATGACTTCGGCCACGTCCTGGGAGTTCAGCGGCATCCGGTTGGCAAAGCGTGCCTGGATCTTCGAGAAATCATTCTCCTGCTGCGCTGTCAGATCTCCGATAACTGAACCCATATCCTGCTGGGCAGTAACTACAATCCAAGCCTGGCCCTTGCACTTTGTATTCAGGCTTTCCGCAATGGTTTGCAGATTCGTCATCAGTTTGACGTTGTCGGCGATATACTGGCCCACTTCGTCGACAAAAAAGTTCAGCCGAAACTTCGGCCCCTGCGCATCGATCCACGATTTTACATTGTTCGCAAAGTCCTCGATCGAGACCTTGGTATCCTTGCGATACTGGCCGAGAACATCCTTGACCTCGTCGCCCGTGACCTCCGCGAAAGCTGCGGCAATATGCTTGCCTTCCATCAGCGCCTGTTCACGCCCTCGCTCCCAGGCTTTGCCGGACGACCGTATGAAGGCTGCCCTGAAGGCCTCGAGTTTGCCGCGACTGTCCAGATCACGCTCGAACTGCGCGATGTGCGGAAGCTTGCCATAATAGCCGCACATCTCGTCAAAGACTTTTTGAAAGACGGCCAGAAGCGCATCGACATCCGTCTTCGAGATCACATCCGCCTTCTGATCGATATTGAACAATACCGACCGGGACGGGATCGACACCGCCTTGCGCAAGGCGCCCGCCAACATCGGGTTGCCGGCCAGCTTGCGCTCGAAGAATTCGATGGCGCGCTGCCCCTCAACCTCATCGTTTTCGAGCAAAAGGGCGAGCATCTTCAGAAGGTGGGATTTACCCGACCCAAAGAAGCCGGAAATCCACACCCCATTTGCGGTATCGTAGTTGTTATAGGCGTCGAGGAACTGCTCGAGTCTCGCGCCAATCTCGTTGGTGATGACATATTCATCGAGCTCGGTCAGAAGGCTGGCCTTGTCATCAGCCTTGATCACCCCATCGATCGAGCGGTCGACCGGCTTGGCGAAGATATCACGTAGCACAGTAGCCATCGATCAGACCTCGTAGTTCATGATATTGAAGGCGCGGTAGTATTTGTCGTCATGCAGCAAGCCGAACAATTCCAGCGAGGCGCCCGTCGCCAAAGCGTGGGTATATTTTCCCGGAAAAAACATGACCGTCGGGCGGTCCTTCGCAGTGCTTTGCAGGTTGTTGAGCACGTTGTGCGACCGCAGATATGGGTAGACCTCGCCTATGCCTGACAGGAAGATTACATCGTGCGGTGTTTCCTCCATGCGCCGGGCGATCTCCGGAATGAGATGGCTCTGCGGGTCGAGCACGCCTTGTAACAGCTCCTTGAGCTCGGCCTTGTCTGTCTCGGCTTCGACCTCGAGGATTTGCGCAAAAATCCCTCGGTCCTCGAGGATTTTGATCGAAAGGTCATAGAGGTCGATATCAAGGACGCGCACCCCGGCATGCCCCAGCCGGGCGATCAGGTCTTCGCGATCCTCACCCAAGCTCAGGCCATCTTCGGCATCGAAAGCGCAGATGAAGAAGGGAACCTCGTTACCCAAACCTTGCTTGTGCAAGAATCTCTCGCTGGAAATCACCCTGAACAGGTGCTCGGCACGAACGCGCCGATCAGGTCTCGTACCCACAGTTATCCCCCATTCCCGGGAAAGATCCGCAAATCCGCCGGATTACTCTCCTCGATCAGCCGCTTCATGTGCCCTGACAGCCAGATCGGCTGAATTCTGCCTTCGGCACTCCTCAAGCCCGCTTCACGCAAGATTCGGAACAGGATCTGGCGTAATTTGGCGGTCGTTGATGAGGAAAGCGCAGCGAGGCTCGGATCGCATTCCGCCTTATCCGCGAGAAAACGATCAAACACCTCATGACCAAGATCAAGCCGCCAGGATTGGTAGCGCTCGTTGATCACCTCGACCGCGAATTCGCGAACGAAGCGATAGGTCCGACAGATCGCCAGCCACATCACGGCCTGCTGCCCGGCGCGATCCGCCTCCGCCGACAGATACTGGCGTTCAGCGTCGGAGAGATGACCTATCCGGTCGTACACCTCGCGCAGCGCGCGGGTTTGCGAGGCCAATTTGGGCAAGGAAGATGCGCCTTGCGCGAGCAAGCGCTCGCGAGCGCAAGCCCAGGCCTCCCCGGGTCGGTAGGCCTTGGCGATCGCCAAGCTCTCATTGAGCATTAGCCCACCCACACTGAACGACATCCGGTACTTTTGATGTTTTGCGCTATCGCCAGAATTCACAGCGCGAACTCCGCCTTCTCAAGCGCAGCGGCGGTGTCGGCTCTGTTGACCGTAACGATATGCTGGCTGCGGGCGGGCAGTTGGGCGGCATCGCCCAAAAGGCCGAGGCGCTTGAGCACATAGAACAGCATGGCGTAACGGACGGTCAGAACTGCCGATCCGCTGGTCATCCCGTAATCCTTTGCGACCACCGCCTTCTGGCTGTCGGTGAGATCGGGATGAGGACCGATCTCGACCGAAAACCGCTCTTGCCAGAGCGTGTCTTGTTCCGCCGAAGCGCCGGGTTCACCAAGCGAACCGACATCGAGAATTCGCGGCAAGAGGAAGTCTTTGAACTTTCCGTTGATGTGGCAGTAGCCACGAGCATGCCAACGAAAGCCGTCATAACCAAAGGCGTGCGGCGTAATGCGACGCCATATCGGATCAGGCCGATCCTTGCTCATCGACTGGTAGTGGATATCGACTGACCGCACGTCTCGCACCGCGCCCAAGATGGTACGCAGCACCTCGGCATTGATGTCGCGGCGCGGTGTCAGCGCAATGTCAGTGTCGGGCACCTGCGTGATCCAGGACTCGCCTAGTTCGATTAGCCCCTCTGCAACTGAGCGCAGGCGTGACAGATAACCATAGGGGTCGGGCTTCAGGAAAATCGGCTCGAAATCCGGGCCTGCCACATAGCGGCGGGCGCTCTTGTCATAGAGCGCGTTATGCGGCGCGCGCTCCTGATAGAGTGTCAAATCCTTCGATGCCTGCGGCACTGACACATCGAACGTATCGATGATGTCGGAGCGATTGACGCCGCCCTCCCAGAACAGCCGGAATTCGATGAATTCGAGGCGGCGTTCAACACCCCACTTCAGCGCTGGCCCCTCGCTGGTCATCTGGTTCCATTCCTTCACATCACGAGGGGATAAAAACTATATGGACATATCTGCAATGCCCGTATAGTTTTTATCTACACGATGGAGTCGCGTCAAGCGGAACCGGCGAGACAATAGGAGGAAGTTGGCGGTGAGCACCAATCCTAATCGGCGCACGATCGTCGCCCATGGCCGGCTGGCCATGCGCGAACTGCGCCTCGATGCCGCCCGGCGGCGGCTTCACGGCCTGCAGATCCTTTCGTTCGAGCAGCTCGCCATCAGGCTGGCCGGGGGTTTCACGCGACCGATCGACGACGAGAGCTTGCGCACCGCGATCCAGGCAGTCTTGCCAGAAACGCCTCTGGGCGAACTGGACGGCATCAAGCTGCTGCCGGGCATGGTCGATGCCGCAGCCGATACGCTCCACAAGATCTGGCGCTCGGGGATCGACCTGGCCGCGCGGGCGCATGAACACCCGCGTCTCGAGTCGATCGCACGCCTCGAGGCAGCCGTTCAGCAGCAGCTTCCGGCCGGTATGATGCGACCCGCCGATCTGGTGTCGGTTGCGCTCAAGCGTTTGGTTCATGCTCCGGCGGTCCTCGGTTCCGTCGAGATCGTCGGTATCACCGAGCTTTCGCCGAGCTGGCGCCCGCTTCTGATGGCACTTGCAGCGCATGTGCCAATCGTATGGGTCGCAGGACCGCGCCCCGTTCCGGATTGGCTCGATGAGACCGAAATCGAGGTGCGTCGTTCCGATGCTCGGGTGCCCCAGCAGCACATAGTCAGCGCGGCCACCGGCTATCACGAGGCAGTTGAGGCAATCCGCTGGGCGCGCGCGCTGATGGTGACAGACGGCATCGACCCTGCCGACATCGCCATCGCTGCCGCCTCTACCGGCGACTATGACGATCATTTCCTCGCGCTACGCGCAGACGCCAACATCGACCTTCATTTCGTCCACGGCATCAAAGTCACCACCACTCGCGACGGTCAGGCCGCAGCGGCGCTCGCTGATATTCTGATCCGCGGCTTCTCGCAGACCCGCATGCGCCGGCTGGCGGCGCTGTGCGGATCGGACACCGGCCCGTTCCAGTCGTTGCCTGAGGGGTGGTTGCGCGTTCTGCCCGCCGATGCGCCGCTCGCCTCTCTCAGCGCCTGGGATCGGTTGCTCGCTCGCCTGACGGCTGCGGACTGGCCTGACGAGCAGGACCACACGCCAGCACTGCGCGGGATCGTCGATCTGCTCGCTAAGGGGCATATTGCAGCCGACGAGATCGGCGCTACGTTCCTGACCGGCCGTGCGCTCTCAATCTGGCGCAAGGCACTACTCGCTGGCCCCTCGGTGTCGCTTGATACGACGCTCGAAAGCCTGAAGCAGGATGATGGCCTGGAAGCCTGCGTATCGCCGGCATGGATGCCCGCGAGCGCGCTCGCGGCATCGCCGCGCCGCTATGTCCGCCTCATCGGGCTCAACTCCTCACGCTGGCCGCGCGGGATTTCTGAAGATCGTTTGATCTCTGATCATATCATCCCCACTGCCGAACTCGATCCTCTGCCGATCGGAGCTGCGGATCGGCGCGATTTCGCGACGATTCTGGCGACGACCGAGAACGAGGTCACGCTGTCGCGTGCGCGGCGCGACAGCGAAGGGCGACTGCTTGGTCGAAGCGCGTTGCTCGGCCCGGTGGCGGAAGAAAGCTACATCGGCCGAAACGCTGTACCTGCCCATGCCTTTAGCGAGACCGACCGCCTGATGGCGCGGCCGGACGAATTCGCAGGCGACAGCCAGGCGGCCAGTGCAATCACCACGTGGCGCAACTGGCATCGCATGGAGATTACGCCGAACGATGGACTGGTTCGCGCGGACCACCCGCTGCTGCTCGAGATCCTCGCACGGGTGCAGTCGGCGAGCTCGCTTAGGCTGCTCCTGCGCAGCCCGTTGGGCTTTGTCTGGCGCTATGGAATGCGCTTGCAGATGCCGGAAAGCGGCACCGACCCGCTGGTGCTCGACGCGCTGGCGATGGGTGATCTTGTCCACATGACACTCGACCTCGCGCTTCAGGATCTGGAAGCGAAAGGCGGCCTCGCCAGTGCCGACGATGCGCAGGTTACTGCCGCCATCGAAGCCGCCGCAGCGAATGTTGCGGGCGTCTGGGAAAGCGAGCGGGCAGTTCCGCCGCCAGTCATCTGGCGGCGCACGCTCGATGATGCCCGCATACTTGCCCAACGCGCGCTCACCTATCGCAGCGAGCATCTGGAGGATGCTCGTTCCTACGGCGAAGTCGCCTTTGGCGGCGCTGAGCCCAAGACCGGAGCCGAAAGCCCGTGGGATGGAGCAACGCCGGTCGCGATCCCCGGAACCGGCTTTGCCATCAAAGGCTATATCGACCGGCTCGATCTTTCGGGCGATGGCACGCGCGCGCTCGTCCGCGACTATAAGACTGGTCGACCGCCGAAGGATGATATCAGCATCGACGGTGGCCGCGAGTTGCAGCGCTGCCTCTATGCCTTCGCGGTCAAAGCCCTTCTGGGGGCGGACGTGTCGATCAGCGCCTCGCTGCTTTATCCGCGTACCCAGACCGATCTTCAGCTCGCCGACCCCGAAGCGACGCTTGGCGAGCTTACCGGCTATCTCCAGTCCGCAAGCGCCAGCCTGAGCGCAGGCCATGCGCTGATCGGGCCGGACACTGGTGGGACATATGACGATCTCGCCTTTGCGCTGCCCGCCAATGCCGGCGCTACCTACTGTAAACGCAAAACACCCGCTGCCACCGGGCTCCTCGGTGACGCCGCTCTGGTCTGGGAGGCCCAGTGATGACCGCCGCTCTGAATATCCTGCGGGACGACGCTGCCCGCCACACCGCAATCAGCAGCCATGACCAGTCGCTCCTCGTCGAAGCGGGCGCTGGCTCGGGCAAGACCGCCGTCATGGCAGGCCGGATCGCCGCCATGCTGGCGCAAGGCACGGTTCCCAAGTCGATCGCGGCGGTGACGTTCACCGAACTGGCCGCCAGCGAGCTTCTTGTGCGTGTGCGCGATTTCGTTAGCGAGCTTGCCGCCGGTACGATCCCGACCGAACTCAAGATCGCGTTTCCCGATGGGCTCTCCGAACAGCATAAGGCGCATCTCGCAGCCGCTGCGGCGCATATCGATGAGATCACCTGCTCGACCATTCACGGCTTCTGCCAGCGCTTGATCAAACCCTATCCGGTCGAGGCCGACATCGATCCCGGCGCGAGCGTCATGGACCGCAATCAGGCTGACCTCTCTTTCATCGAGATCGTCGATGTGTGGCTACGCGAACGGCTCTCCGGTGCCGAGGGAGGCCTCATTGCGGAGATGGTGCTCTACAGCCCTGGCGAGACGGTCGGCCTCATCCACCGGATCGTCGATAACCTCCGCAAGCGGCGTACCGTCGCCGCCCCAGCCGCAGACATGCTCGCTCCGCATCTCGCGGCGTTTCGGGCAGCGGCAGCGGATTTTGTGGAGTTCATCCGCACCGCGCCGGCCGTAGAAGAAGAGACAGCGGTCTTCGCTGAGCGCTTCGCGGAGATGGCGGATGGCCTTGATGGCGGCCCCGCCATCGACACGCCCACCGGGCTCGTGCGATTGCTGACCTTCGCGCCACATCGCGACCTCTGCACCAAGGCCGGGACGTTCCTGGCCTTCAAGAAAAAGGGCAAATGGGTCGAGGCGGCCAAACGCGAAGGTCTCGCCAAAGCCGATGCCGAGCGGCTCAATCTCGCAGCGGAAGCGGCCTATTCGGCATGCTGTGCGGCATGGCAGACGCTCACCCAGAATGTCGCGAGCCGCGTCCTCGCCGACCTGATCGGCGAAGTGCGCCCCGTGCTCGACCATTTCCGAGACTATAAGCGGTCCGCCGCGCTGCTCGATTTTGATGATCTGGTCTTCGCGGCGCGTGGTCTCCTGCGCGACCATGATGACGTGCGCCGCGCGCTCGCCGGCCGCTTCGCGAAGGTGCTGGTCGATGAATTCCAGGATACCGATCCGCTCCAGACCGAGATCTTCTGGCGCCTGTGCGGCGAACCGCCCGAGGCCGGTGAACCCGGTGATTGGGCCAGTTTCGTCATCCGTCCCGGCGCCCTCTTCCTCGTGGGCGATCCCAAGCAGGCGATCTACCGTTTCAGAGGCGCCGATGTTTCGGCCTATGTCCGCGCCCGCGATGCGTTTGTCGCCCAGGACGAGAAGAGCGTCCTGTCGATCTCGACCAACTTCCGGTCGTGTGCGCCAATCCTGACCTTCGTGAACGAGCGGTTCGAGGGGCCGCTCTCTAGCGACGGCCAACCCGGCTTCACGGCGCTCGACCCCTTTCATGCCGATCGCGGGGAAGCGCTATGTATTGCGGCGCTCGATGTCGCGGTCGCCGGCGAGGACGGCAAAGCGTCGGCCGAGCAACAGCGCGATGGCGAGGCCGAAGCCGTCGCGCAGATGTGCGCCCGGCTTATCGGCAGCGAGATGATCCTCGATCGGCGCACTGGCGCAGGACGCTTGTGTCGCCCGGGCGACATCGCTTTGCTCGCGCCCACCGGAAGCGACCTGTGGCGCTATGAGGAAGCCCTGGAGCGCTATGGTATCCCGGTCGCGACGCAGGCCGGCAAAGGGCTGTTCCGCCGTCAGGAAGTTCAGGATCTGATCGCGCTCACCCGTGTCTTAGCCGATCGCCGCGATACACTCGCGCTCGGCGCGCTGCTGCGTGGGCCGCTCGTCGGCCTCACCGAAGAGCAACTTCTCGACATCATCTGGGCGCTGCCCCGCGCCGAGGACGCACCCGACAAACTTCCGCGTTTCGACCTCGGCGTCGATCCGGCTGACATCGCGCATCCGCTGGCTCGGGCGACGATCGAGAAACTGCAGGCGCTCCAGCGTCAATGCAACAGCACTACGCCGCATGAGCTCCTGTCTCAGGCGATCGATGCGTTGCGGGTGCGGCCCATTCTCCTGGCGCGTCACCGCGGTCAGGCCGAGCGCGCGCTTGCCAATGTCGATCTCTATCTGAGCTTGACCTCGGCATTCGCGGTGCGGGGGCTGCGCGCCTTTGCTGAGACGATGACGGCGGCCTGGACAGACGAGGCACGCGCCGTCGAAGGGCGCCCGGACGCACAGGAAGAAGCGGTCGCGCTCTACACCATGCACGCCGCCAAAGGGCTCGAATGGCCGATCGTCGTCCCCATCAACACGATGACGGGGATCAAGGCGCCCGATAGCGCCGTCACCGACCGCGACAGTGATACCTTCTATTGCCCGGTCTTCGGCGTGAAGCCGGCAGGCTATGAAGCGGTG
The DNA here is from genome assembly GCA_036946325.1 of Sphingomonas paucimobilis. Classification (GTDB taxonomy): domain Bacteria; phylum Pseudomonadota; class Alphaproteobacteria; order Sphingomonadales; family Sphingomonadaceae; genus Sphingomonas; species Sphingomonas paucimobilis_A. The sequence continues at coordinate 59,605 of JAQIJL010000001.1, read as the reverse complement.
CTCGATGCCGAAAAAGCTGAACTCGACCGCGAACGCATCCGTCTCTGGTATGTTGCGGCGACCCGTGCCCGCGAATTGCTGGTGCTGCCGCGTCTTGATGCGGCGCAGTCCAAGTCCGCCTGGATTTCGCTGGTAGATCTGTCGCTGGCCGAACTGCCAGCGCTCGATCTTTCGCATCTGCCCGAAGGGATGGGCGCAGCAGCGGCTCAAGCAGTCAACGCCCAGACCCGCGATAGCTTTGCCGCCGAAGCCGCCGCGATCCTCGATAAGCGCCAGCGTCTGGTCTGGCTCGCGCCGAGCCGCGATGAAAGCCATGTCGGCCCGATACTGACGTCTGAAGCCGTGGAGGTCTGGGCGGCTGGCGATGACGGCCAGCCCGATACCGAAGGGCCGGCGCTGAGCGTTCAGGGTGGGCGCGAGCGCGGGCTCATCCTCCATAAGCTGCTTGAAGAGGTGCTGACCGGCGAGACCGATCCTGGTGAGGCGGCGTTGGCCGATCGGGCTCGGGCACTTATCCTAGAAATCGGCAAGCCGATGATGAACGATCCTGCCCAAGGCCTGAGCCCCGGCGAACTCGCCGGCTGCGTGGTGCGGACCCTCAACCTGCCGGAAATCGTCGAGCTGCGGCCCAGTCTCGTGCCTGAACTGACCGTCTATGCGGCGGTAGACGTAGAAGGGGTTGAGCAGGCGACGGTTGGCATTGCCGATGCGACCAGTTTCGACAGTGACGGCAAGCCTGCTGTCGTGATCGACTGGAAAAGCGACGTGCAGCCGACCGCGCCGACGATCGATCACTATCGCGCGCAGGTTCGCGCCTATCTCGACATGACCGGCACCGAACGCGGGCTGATCGTCATGGTGACTTCTGGGCAGACCATCGAGGTTCAAGCCAGTGCTTGAGGCCCACTGCCTTGAAGCGGCGCGCGACATACGCAGACGCGAGAATTAATAGCGCATCCTGAGAGAGTTGTGGTGGATTTTGAGCTGCCTCCTTGCAAGTATGGGGGCTCATGGGGGGAACAGCTTTGAGCCTGAATCGCGACGAACATAACGGTGTTATTGCACGAGAAGCATTGACCATCTTCGATCGCGTAGCGGCCGGCGCCAGGGCAGAACTCGCCCGTTTCAAGGGGCCATCGGCGGAGAGCCTCGCTCCGCTGAATACGCTGACGACCGAAAAAGCCGTCGCGAAGCTCAACGAGATCGGCCGGGAAATGCTCAATGGCCACCAAATCCTATCCCGCGAACCCGCTATTGCCAGGGTGATCGCGGCGGACGAGGCGGACAAGCATACCACCTTCTACATCTCGCGGTTCGCACCTTCCGGGCTGCTCGATGCCGGGGTTAGGTTCGCCAGTTACAACGCGCCTGTCGGTCGGTTGGCATCGTTGCGCCCGGGTGGATACATTGATGTGCCGGGGGGCTCGCTTGAGGTCGTGGAGCGAACCCTATTTCACGCCGAGGCTCTCCCCGATGGCTGGGATTCGCGGGATACTATTTTTGAGGCGGAAGGGCAGAAAACCCTCACCATCGCCTCATTGCTGCGCTTGCTTTCCGAGCGTGATGCCCCTGCCGATGCACTGGATGAGATCGAGCGCATGCTGAAAGCGGCCGAGGTGGATGACAATGTCACCATCGGGCGCAAGCGCGGTATCATCGACAAGATGCAGCTGCGCGATCAGGCGGTGCTGGACGAGTATCAAGATGCCATCTTCCGATTGTCGCTGGATTCGCAGCTTTTGATCCTGGGTCCGCCAGGAACGGGCAAGACAACGACGCTTATCCGCCGTCTGGGGCAAAAGCTCGATTCCCATGGCTTGAGCGAGGACGAGCAAAGCTTGGTCGATGCTTCCCCCTCATCGCTGGCCCACGGCCAGAGCTGGATCATGTTCACGCCGACCGATCTACTCGGGCAGTATCTGAAAGAGGCATTCAATAGAAACAATGTGCCAGCGTCGGATCTGCGGATCAAAACGTGGATCGGGCATCGCAAGGAACTCGCGCGGAACCACCTTTCGATCCTGCGCACCGCAAACGGCGGTGGGCCGTTCGTTCTGAAGGATGCTGCGGCCACCATAACCGCCGAGGCCGTAGAATCGCCGATCGACTGGTTCGAGCAGTTTCAAGCCAAGCAAGACAGCGATTTCTGGTCCGGTCTCGAGAGCGCTGCAGCCATCCTTACGGCCGCCACGGATGCGGAAATCGCAAAGCTGGGTGGGCGCCTCAGCACAGCTATTCAAAGCGCACGGACGTCCACTCCGGCAAGCGGCATCTACGCCCTTGTCTCGCTAAGTGAAGACGTCCGCCGCATTCTCGGGCGTGTACGAGCTGATGTCGACAGCGTGCTCAAAGCCGCACTTGCGCGCGCTCAGGCTGGCGCACGAACCCAAGGTCAGAACTTTTTCGAGCAGCTGATCGCCTATCTCGACACCTTGGATGATCAGGCCGATCACGGCGACGATGATCTCGATGACGAAGAGGACGAAGAAGAAGACCGGCCGACGAACAAGCCGGCCGCTGCCCAACGCGCCTACTATGCTGCCCTGCGGCTCCAGGCGCGCGCCAAGACACGACGCCGTTCAACGAGCTCCCGAAGCGCTCTCGTGCTCGACTGGGTCGCGGATCGAGGCCTGACCGACGCCGAGGCGAGCGGGCTGGCCGAGCGGTTGGGATGGCAGTTGTCCCTCAATCGCTTCAGCGCGCCTGTTCGGCACTATCTGAGCAAGATCCCCGCCCGATACAGGCTGTTCAGGAGAGGTGAGCGCGGAGAGCGCTGGTATCCCGATACGAACCCGGGCCGCGATCTGCACCCGCTGGAAGCGGATCTCGTGATTTTGGCGATGCTGCGCGCTGGCAATGCCTTGCTCGCGGATAACCGCGTGCGTCGGAACATCGAGCAGGCTGCCTATGAGCCACTGCGTGCTCTGCACGATATCCAGCGCAATCAAATTCTCGTGGACGAGGCCCCCGACTTTTCGCCTGTGCAGCTTGCTTGCATGCGCGCCTTGGCAGTCGAGCCGATCGGATCGTTCTTCGCCTGCGGCGATTTCAATCAGCGCATCACGGAATGGGGCAGCCGTACCGAGGACAGCCTCAAATGGGTCGAACCCGGCCTGTCGATCGAACGGGTTTCGATCGCGTACAGGCAAAGCCGGCAGTTACATGACTTGGCCAAGGCACTGGCTGATCCCGCTTCTGGATCGACGGCGGACGCCGGCTTGCCCGACGACGTCAATAATGATGCGGTCCCGCCGGTGATTGTTGCAGGCCTGCATGATTACGGCGAGATCGCCCATTGGTTGGCAAAGCGGCTATCGGAGATCGAGCGTTCCGTCTCCCCACGCGCATTGCCGTCTATCGCGATCCTCGTTCATGACGAGGCAGCCGTTCGCCCTCTCACCGATGCGCTGAACGAGGTTATCGAGGAGCAGAATCTGCATGCCGTCGCCTGTGTCGATGGCAAGATCATCGGTCGAGACGATGAGATCAGGGTCTTCGATGTGCGGCACATCAAGGGTCTCGAATTTGAAGCGGTGTTCTTCGTTGGCATCGACAAGCTCGCTGAAAGCGAGCCCACCTTGTTCGAGCGATATCTCTATGTGGGGGCAACGCGCGCAGCGACCTATCTAGGCTTGTGCGCGATCGGCGACAAACCTTCCTCGATCGACCGCCTCTCCGGCCATTTTGCTGAGCAATGGTAGAATAACCAGCCGCACAGATTGGATAATCCATGTCGTTTCCCAGTCCTACCCATGCCAATTATTCCTCGTTGCTGACCGATATCGAACGCGGGCAAGTCAAAATCCCCCAGTTCCAGCGCGAGTTCGTTTGGACGCTCCAAAAGTCCGCCGCGCTGCTGGATAGTGTCATCAAGGGATATCCGGTCGGCACCTTCATTTTCTGGTCGACGAAGGATCGCTTGAGGAGCGTGCGCGAGCTAGGCAATGCCCCATTGCCTAGCCCAAAGCAGGGCGAAACTGTGGCCTTCGTCCTAGACGGCCAGCAGCGCTTGACCAGCCTGTACGCCGCCATCCGCGGCATCACGGTCATGCGCAGCTCGGGGCACAGCGACGATTTCTCCGATATGTTTGTGAACCTTGAAGCGGGCGAGGACGATCAGATTGTCACGACTGACATTGAAGGCTTGGAAGCCAACACCTTCATCCGCCTGAAAGACCTTCTGCACGGCTCTTTCGCCGAGCTGGCAGCCTTCCCGGCGCAGTACCACAGCAAGATTTCGGATTATCGTCGTCGCATCGAGAGCTACGATTTCTCGATCATTCAGGTCCGGGACGTCGCAATCGATGTCGCCACGGAGATTTTCACCCGGATCAACGTCGGCGGAAAGGCGCTGAGCGTCTTTGAGATCATGGTCGCAAAGACGTTCGATGAAGAGAAGGATTTTGATCTTTCCGCCGAGTATGAAGGGCTGATCGAGCGCCTCACAACGGTCAACTATGAGACGGTATCCGACGCAATTCTGCTCCAGCTCATCTCCCTGATCATCGCCAAGGATTGCAAAAAGCAGACGATCCTGAAGCTGAAAAAGAGCGAGTTTATCGAAAAATGGCCGAAGGTGATTGATGCCTTCGAGCGAGCGGTGGAATATTTCCGTCACACCTACCGGATTCCGGTCTCCAAGCTTCTGCCCTACAACACGCTACTCGTACCGTTCGCGTATTTTTTCTACCACCGTCCCGACAAGCCTGATGCAGAACAGCGCGGCCAACTCGAGGACTTTTTCTGGCGCTGCGGATTAGGCGCACGCTATTCCTCATCCGTTGAGAGCAAGCTCGCGCAGGATATCCGTCGCATCGATCGGATTCTGAAGGGTCGCTCCCCCGACTATGATTGGAGCATCGACATTTCGCCGGAGTTTCTGATCGAGAACGGCTGGTTCAACGCCGGCCGTAGTTCGATCAAAGCGATTCTCTGCCTTTATGCTTATCAGCAGCCCAAATCGTTCAGCGACGATGCCGTCGTAAACATCAGCAATTACTGGCTGAAGCAGGCGAATAGCAAAAACTACCACCATTTTTTCCCGAGGGCCTATCTCGCCAAAAAGAAAGAGGAAGAGTGGCGCATCAACAATATCGTCAATATCACGATCGTTGATGATTATCTGAACAAGCGCGAGATTGGCGCAAAGGCGCCATCGGTTTACATGAAGGCCTTTAGAAAGGCCAATCCGAACCTCGAAAAATCGATGAAATCGCACTTGATCGGCGATCTCGATCGCTTCGGCATCACGGACAATGATTTCGAGAAGTTTCTCTATGCCCGAGCGGCTGCGATCAGCGCACAGCTCAAAAAGCGTTTGATCGAGCGGGCCGTTGATGCACGCGGACAGGCCCAGCGGAGCGACGATTTCGAGGAGGAAATGGCTGTTTTTGAGTAGATGCGCCGACCCTCGTTTACGTCTCTCAGGAGAAGCGCTTTCCCGTAATGGCGCAGCGTCGCCATTACGGGAAAAGGAACTAGCCTATCGCGCTGCCGCCAGTGCAGCGCAGCGTTCTGCAATGAGAGGCACCATCTTGTCCTGGACGGCCCGAGCGCCTTCCAGTTCGGCTGCAAATGCCGGAAGGCGCAGAGTTGGGGCAGCTGCCGCGACACGCTCAGCGAGCTCGGCCATTGCCCTATCTGCCTCTCCCTCCGTCAGGCCAATGGTGCGCGCCGTTGCCTGGAAATCGCTTCGCGCGAATCGATCATCCTTACCGTTGAGCTTGAGCGCCATCCGGTCACCGCCAAGGCCCGGAAAGACCCGCGTCGTAACCGCATCATAAAGCGGCGCGAACCGGACCGACGTAAAGGCTTTCGCATCCGGCTCGGCGATCTTGAGCAGCGCAAGATTTTTGAGGTGCATATCGCCGTCAGCGATCAGCCAAGCGAACACCGCACGGCGAAACAGGATGTCGAGGTCGGCGGCGGGATCTGTTGAGAGCGGCCGCAGCCCGCGTGCCATGCGTTCGACCGTGCCGTCATATTTCGCCGATGCCGGGAGATCGAGGACCGAACAAAAGTCCTCCAGCGCGAGCCTACGCTGATCGTCTGTGCCATGGCGAATGTCGAAACGCTCGACGATGAGGGCGGGCGACATGCCGTCCGGCATCGGGGTCAGCGCGATATCGGGCGCGGCAAAGCCGGCGGCACGGCCGAGCTCCAGGCAGAGCCATTCGACGATCGGCAGCATCTCGAAGCCCGCCGTCCCGGCAGGCTTCAGGATATGGGTGAACGGCAGGTCGATGGCTGGTAGGAGAGCGCCGTCCGCTGTTAGGTGCATCGGCGCCTTGATCTGGACGCCTGACAGGCGCGGCGTCTCGGCGCGGGCAAAGATCCGCGCGAGATTCTGCTCGAAACTTTCTTCGATCGCGCCGCGCGTCGGCCCGTCATAACGGCCCGTGAAGCGGCCGCCTTCCGTGAATCCTTTCAACTGCGTTGTCAGGATATCCGCCGGGAGGGCCGCCAGCTCTTCGCGGACCTCGACCACGGTAATATTGGACATATAGCGCCGCCCGCGCTTGAGCGCCTCGCGATCATCGCGCTCGTGGAGCACCTGGGCCAGCCAACCTTCGGGCAGCAGCGATTCGATGAAGGCCGGGAGCTTGCCCGGTGTGGTCTCGCGAACCAGCGCCGGCCCTGCGCGCTTCGCCGGCCCTGCGCGCTTCGCCGGCTTCCAGCGCCATTCAAAGCCATCATGGGTCAGCCGCCCGAGTGGTTCGCCATGCCATGCGATCAGCAGATCGAGCGCCGCCTTGTTGGCGGGAGCCTTGGCTGTTCCCGGTTGCGTAAGAAGGAAGCGTTCGGCGCCTTCGCCTTCCCGATACCAGCCATTCTCACGCGCCAGCGCCCAGACCGCATCGGCAGCCTCTTTGGGCGTGCCATGCTCCTCGACGAGACGCGCAGCCATCTGCACGCGCATCTCCGCCGTGATCGCGCTGGCATGCTCGCTGCGCAGCCGAAAGGCCTCGAGGAAACGCTGTCGCGGCGAAGCGGCGTCGATCCGCAATTCGCCCAGGTCATCGCCGACCACCGCCGCCGCCGTGGAGGGATGTGGCGGTGCTTCGTTCTGGACGATCTCCAAGCCGCGCAGCCGGGTTCGCTGGTTCCGGCGCCCGCTGATGAACAGCCGACCGTCCGGCGTGGGTGCAAGCAGCGCTGCGCTCGCAGACGAGAGATAGGCCTTGGGATAGAGATAATGTGCTATGCGGACCGCATGGCTGAGGATGGCGGCCTCGGCATCGACGTCCTGGTCGATGTAGATGCCCCGCACGAGCTGGATGAGCTCGCCTGCCTGCGCACGTTGATGCGCGCGTTTCGCATCGATTGTCTCGCCCACCAGATGGATCGCCATAGGATTATTCCGCATCTCAGATGCGAGATAATTCTCTTGTTCTCATGCGGAAGGCAAGAATTATCTCACATCTCACATGCGCGATAATTCCAGGCGAAGGAGAGTGGAGCGCGCCGATCGACGCCTTGGACCGGCGCGCTCCTTGGACCATCATGCCGATAGACGGCATGCAGCCAGCCCTATGACGGCTGGCCTAGCGGGCTCCGAGCGGGTGCGCCGCCATCCCCGCCACCGCCCTTGATCCGCCCGACACGACGGCTTCTCCGACGGTCCCGGCGCTTTTGGGTCCCGGTCCCCAAGTTCCGCGGTCAGGTCGACATTGACTGATCGAGCGATGTCGCCTGCACGATGGAACGGAAATTCTCCAGAAACTCAGGGTGACGGCGCTCCAGAAAGCCCTCGATCTCTGGCTTGGAGAGGAGCCGCTCGATGAAGCCAGAGGCGACCACCAGGACGAGCATGTCGTCGCCATAGGAGGCTTCGAGCTCCTTATAGTCCTCGCTCACCGATGCCATCTCGCGCTCGAGCCGGGCCATCTGCTCGGCCGACAGCCCGGTCGCCTTCTTCAGCTCATCGGGCTTGTGGAGATCGCCGGGCTTCGATGTGGCGAGCAGCGCCTTGGCATAGCTGACCGTGTAATTGTTCGCCGAAACCATGAGCTCGGCCACCTCGAGTTGCCGGATTGGCTTCATCTTGCGCAGCTTCTGGAAGGCGTGGTGCCCGACTGGCTTGTCCTTGAGCAGTTCGGCGACGTCCGGGCTGATCCCTGCCAGGAGGTGCCGTCGCTGCCGGATCACCTTCACATCGACATTGAGTGTGAACCGCACCGGGTTTGCCGGAGGCTCCAACTCCTGAGAAGGTGGAGCCAGGATGAGCAAGACGACGAACAAGTTTGCACCGGAAGTCCGCGGTCGTGCGGTGCGGATGGTGACCGATCACGAGCCCGATTATCCTTCCCGCTGGGCGGCGGTGGTGTCGATCGCGGAGAAGATTGGCTGCGCACCGCAGACGCTGCATGAGTGGGTAAAGAAGACTGAGGTCGACAGCGGCAAGCGTGCTGGTGTCCCGACCGAGGTAGCAGACAAGATGAAGGCATTGGAGCGCGAGGTCCGCGAGCTGCGCCAGGCCAATGAGATTCTGCGCAAGGCGTCGGCGTATTTTGCCCAGGCGGAGCTCGACCGCCCGTTCAAGCGATGATCGCGTTCATCGATGATCACCGCGATGCCTATGGGGTCGAGCCGATCTGCCGTGTTCTGCCGATCGCCCCATCCACCTATCACGAGCGGGTCGCGCAGCGACAGGATCCGACGCGCCTGTCGGCGCGGGCACGTCAGGATGCAGTCCTCAAGCCCGAGGTCGCGCGCGTGTTCGCCGAGAACTTCTCGGTCTACGGCGTCCGCAAGGTCTGGCGGCAGATGATGCGAGAAGGCTTTCCGATCGCGCGCTGCACGGTCGCGCGGCTGATGCGCGAGATGGGCTTGGCAGGGGTGATCCGGGGCAAGCCGGTGCGCACGACGATCAGCGACAAGGCCGCACCGTGCCCGCTCGATCACGTCAATCGCAGGTTCTACGCACCAGCACCGAACATGCTGTGGGTGTCAGACTTCACCTATGTCGCGACCTGGGCGGGGTTCGTCTACGTCGCCTTCGTCATCGACACTTACGCCAGGCGGATCGTTGGCTGGCGGGCCAGCAGGACGGCGCATGCCAGCTTCGTCCTCGATGCCCTGGAACAGGCGCTTCACGATCGCCGGCCGACCCATCGGGGCGGCCTCATCCATCATAGCGACCGCGGATCGCAATATGTGTCCATCAAGTACACCGAGCGCCTCGCCGAAGCCGGGATCGAGCCGTCGGTCGGCAGCGTCGGCGACAGCTACGACAACGCTTTAGCTGAGACGATCAACGGCCTCTACAAGGCAGAGGTGATCCACCGGCGAGGACCGTGGCGCAGCTTCGAAGCGGTAGAGTACGCGACCCTCGAATGGGTCGACTGGTTCAACCATCGTCGGCTGCTGGAGCCCATCGGCAACATCCCGCCTGCCGAAGCCGAAGCGCAATATTATGCTGCCGCACGCAATCTCGATATGGCGGCATAACTCACAACCCAACGCCTCCGGCAGACCCGGTGCGGTTCAGTGCGCGCGCCAGCTTTTCTTCGGGCACCCCGCGATCAAGTGCCCTCACGATCATATAATGCTCCTGGATCGTGGCGAGACGGTTCACCCGTTTGTTGTAGGTGAAGGATTCATCATCGTCGGCCACGACGCAGGGCGCTTCGGTTGCGTCCAGAAAACGAAGCGCATCGAGCCGCATATGCCCGTCGAGCAGCAAATAGCCGCCGCCCTTCTGGCGGGCGATCGACAGGGGTTCGATCAAACCGACCTCCGCCACCGAGGCCGCGATCCGCCGATATTTGACCGTTTCGCGCACGCCTGCCGGCAAGGCTTTGGTGGGCAGCAGGTCAGCGATCGGCTGCATGACGACCTTGCGTTCGAAAGCGATCTTGACGAGATCAGCCATGAGACACCTACGCTGGCTCGATGCGCTCAACGAGCGCACGCGGGAGTGTGCTTAGCCCTTCGGCGCGCAGCAGCGTCACGAAATGCTCATCGGTCAGAAGCCGGCGCATCGCATTGGCGACAAACAGCAGCCGACTGCGGGCGAGCGAGGCGCGCTTGATGAGCAGCTTCTGCCGTTCGGTCTCGCGCTGATAGGCGCGGATCAGGCCTTCCGAGGTGACGGGCTTTTGGACGCGGCCGTGGCGTGATCCTCGCTTGTGCAGTTGCTTGCCGCTTGTGTTGCGCTGGTCGATGATCTTGCGGATCGCCAACACCTGATTGCCGGGGATCGTCTTCTCCTCATAGGCCTCGGCAAGCGCACGCTGGACCTCGCCGTCCTTTGCGCGGGCGATCTCCATCGCGATCGTGTGGGGGATCACCCCGCGCTCGACGGCGGCGATGAGCTTCTCCTCGCCATTGTCGAGCAGCAGACAGATGGCGCTCACATACTCGACCGAGAAATCGACCTTCCCGGCGATCTCGGAATAGGAGTAGCCGCGCGCGTGCAGCGCGCCGATCGCATGGACGAGTTCGAGCGGGCTGTGCTGACGCCGCGCCAGATTCTCGACCAGGCTCATCACGAAACAGTCTTCCTCGACAGCATCGATCACGATCGCCGGGATCTCGGCCTGGCCAAGTGCGATAAAGGCTTCGAGCCGGCCCTGACCGCAGACCAGATCGAACCGCGCCTTTCCCGGGCGCTGACTTACCGTGATAGGCTTCTTCAGGCCCAAATGGGCGATGCTGTTCACCAGCTCCTGAAAGATGCGCTTGTTGCGGACGCGCGGGTTCAGGATCGTAATGAGATCGATTGGAACCGAGCGGATTTCAGGGGACTGCTCGCTCATGCCGCCACCTTGAGCGGCGCGCGGCGCGTCAGATCAAAAAGCGCCTCCAGGGTATCGAACCGATAGGCGTCAAGCAGGATGCCATTTTCTGGCGCGAGCTTCAGATTGGCAGCGGCCCCGAAATCGAGCCAAGGCAGCAGATAATAGTCCCGGATGGCGCGGTTGTCTTCGCTCATGCGCGCAACGATCGTGATGCTGGGGCGCAGGCCGCTGTCGAAGCGAACCTTCCAGCGCGACCCACCAGCGGCGGTCAAATGGCAGCGGGCAATCACGAGCGAGGCCGTGAACTCCTCATTGATATGCAAAAGGTCGCTGACAGGATCGCGGCGCACCGATCCGCCAGCCTCGCCAATGTCTTCGACCACCTGGGCCACGACATCGGGGTGAAGCGCCCGCAAGGCGCGGTTGGTCTCGATGTAGCGATAGTCTCTCGACGGCGCATATCCGACGAGCTGATAGGCTCGCACGAGGCTCCCGAAGCGATGCCGGAACGTAGAGCTGGAGGGCATGTCCTCGATCTCATCGATGACGAGCCCTGACAGCCATCCCTTGTCGGCCAGCAAGGCAGACAGGCGGCTCAGCAACTCCTCATCGGTAAAACGCCGGCTGCGCTCCTGGATGATGCGCTGGGCGGCTTCGAAGAAGTCGCGCTCGACGATCGCTTCGAACGCACCATCGCCACGCACCCACATATCGGGCGTGTTCACGACACGCTTGGCCTTCAGCTTGAAGGAGGCGCGGTTATAGACGTTGTTCCCGATATACTTCTCGTTGGTAAGCACCTGATGGACGGTCCCCCGCGTCCAGGGGCGGCCAAGGTCGGTGAGGATGCCTTCCTCATTCAGCACCTTGGCGATCTCGGTTTCGGTCCGTTGCTGCACCACGAACATCCGGTAGAGCCGGCGAACGACCTCGACCTCTTCGGGCGGTCCAGGCTTCAGGATGACCCGGTCGGTCTGCAGACTCTTCTGCTCGCCATGATTGAGCACCGCCTTGGTCTGTCGATGCTCGTCGACGAGATAGCGCCGTAAGCCGAACCCCGCAGCGCCGCCCTGGCGGAAGCCGAGCCGGATCAGTCGGCACTGCCCGGTGAAGACCTTGACCGACAGCTCGCGGCTATATTCGCCCGCCATCGCGCGCTTCATGCTCTTGATGATCGTGGCGCTCAGGCTGCCATCATTCTCGAATTGCTCCGCGCAATACTGAACGGTGATCCCGGCCTCGCGGCAGATAAACTCATAATAGGCGCTCTCATCGGCATCCTGAAAGCGACCCCAGCGGCTGACGTCATAGACGAGGATTGCCTTGAAGTCGGTCTGGCCGCTGCGCACGTCGGCGATCAGCTGCTGGAGCGAGAGCCGGCCATCGAGGCGCAAGCCGCTTTTGCCCGAGTCCTCATAGGTTTTGACGATCTGAAACCCGCGACGCGCGGCGTATTGGGCAATGATCTCCGCCTGGTTCTCGGTCGAGTATTTCTGATGCTCGGTCGACATGCGGACATATTGCGCGGCGCGGATTGGATCGCGCGGCACAGTCTCAGCAGGGGTCGGCTCCGACAAGTCCATTGCATCTGCTGCTTTCGTTGACCTCAAGCGGACAGGTTCGACTTCCCACCAATTCTATTGGGAGTGCGAGCGAATGTCGTTTTCCAAGAAAGACCGAAAACTTCAGTCCAAAAACGGAAAAACTTTTCCGGTCCCGATCACGACCGAGCCTCTGGCGATCGCCATCGCAGCGGCACTGAAAGAGGAGTTTGGCAACACCCCATCGGCGGTCAAAACGATCGCGCGCCTGACCCGCTCGAACGAGCGCGCAGTGCGCAACTGGTTTGAGGGAAAGAACAGCCCAAGCGCCGAGAATCTGGTCATTCTGATGCGCAATTCGGATCTCATACTGCGCACGGTTCTCACCCTCGCTGATCGCCATGATCTCGTCGTGGCAGTGGGATTGGCGGGGCTCAGGCGACAGCTCATGGATGCGGTCGCTGCGATCGACGGGCTACCCATGGGTGATGCCGCCCAAGCCTCCCATGATGAAGGAAGCGATGGGACATAAGGACTTTGGAAGTCTGCTATGATTATATGAGTTTGTGCGAGCTTTGACTGACATGGACCCTAACCGAATCGCCGCTCCGGCCGCCTCGACCGTAGCGTGCGATACGACGGTCGCGCGCTTTCCCACCTTCGCGCAACACACGCGGGGGCCGGCATGATCGAATGGATCATCGGCGCCGCGCTTGTCGGTCTCCTCGGTGCTGGCACAGCTAAGCGCGCCAGCACTTCGACGCCGGTTAAAAGGCAGGACTTTCCAGCGGAGGTCGCGAAATGGCGCGCAGACTGGGAGCCAGTGGTGGACCGCTCCCGCTGGATACCCAAGAGCATGGCGTCGCGCATCGTTGCGCGCTTTCCGCCACCCAAGCGATCGGGGATGTCATTTTCCTGGATGGGAGGAGATCGTCTCGAGAAGGAGTTGCTCGCCGAGTTTGCCGCTCACAACGTCGCCTATCTGGCCAACCAGAAAGAGCGGCTGAAGCCCTTCTTCGATACGGTCGAGAAAAACCCGCTCACCGACGATCAGATGGATGGCTGCATCTGCATGGACGATGCGGTGCAGATCGTCGCGGCCGCCGGATCGGGCAAAACCTCGACAATGGTAGCGCGCGTTGGCTACGCCCTTCACGAAGGGCTGGTGGCACCCGAGCAGATCCTCGTCCTCGCCTTCAATCGGGCGGTTGCCGCTGAACTGCGAACCAGGATCGACGCTCGGCTGGACGGGGTCGAGGGTATCGACGCTGTTACCGTCAAAACCTTCAATGCCTTTGGTCTCAGCGTGATCGGCAAGGCGACCGGGCGTAAACCGACCTTGGCGGAATGGGCCGAGCCTGGCCGCGATGGCGCGATGATCGTCGAGATCATCGGCGATCTGCGCACGAGAGATGACGGGTTTCGGCACGACTGGGATATCTTCCGTACCGTTTTCGGCCGGGACATCGGTTCATGGAACGAACCTGCCCAGCCAAATGCCTATCGTGATGGCCGACGGGGCATCCTCACCGCCAATGGCGAGATCGTCAAAAGCGAAGAGGAGCGAATGATCGCAGATTGGCTGTTCTATCATGGCGTCCGCTATCGGTACGAACGACCCTATGATTACGATACCGCCACTGAGCATCACAGCCAGTATCGGCCAGATTTCTACTACCCCGAGATCGATCTTTATCACGAGCATTTCGCGCTGGATGACAAGGGGCAAGCGCCCGCTCACTTCGAGGGGGATTATGTCAGCGGCGTGCGTTGGAAGCGCGCGCTCCACGCCGAAAAAGGCACCCAGTTCTTTGAGACTACCTCCCATTGCATCAGGCACGCTGATGGCTTTGCGAGCTTGGCTGGAGAATTGAAACGTCGCGGGATCGAACTCCAATATGATCCCGATCGCCCGACCAAGGGGCAGCGGCCAGTCACCACCGAGCAGCTCGCAGCAACCATTCGCATTTTCCAGCAGCACGTCAAAAGCAACGGGCTATCACAGTCGCAACTCCTGGAAACCGCGGCGAAGGATGCGCGTGGCCATGCGGACCGACTGGCTCGTTTCCTGGCCCTTTTTGAGCGAATCGCGAACGAATGGGAACGGCGCCTGCGCGAAGCCGACTGCATCGACTTCGACGATATGCTCCTGATGGCGACCGATCACATAGAGAGCGGGCGCTTCACTAGCCCCTATCGCATGATCCTAGCAGACGAGTTTCAGGACACCTCTCGAGCAAAGGTCCGCCTGCTCAAGGCGTTGCTGAAGAGCGCCGGGGACGAAGCACATCTGTGCGTGGTCGGCGACGACTGGCAAGGCATCAACCGATTTGCCGGGGCCGATATCTCGGTCATGACCGAGTTTGAAACGGTATTCGATCACTCGACACGGCTCATGCTTAATACGACCTTTCGCTGCCCGACCCAGCTCTGCGAGGCGTCCAGCGCCTTTGTTCAGGCCAATCCCCGGCAGATCAAGAAGACGGTTGAGACGACCAACCTCTACGCGAAGAAAGCGCTGCACGCCTTCGCTGCCGAGACCCAGCCTCTGGCGCTGGAGCGTTTGGGGCAGGATCTGCAGAGCATGTATGATTTCGCGCGCGAGGGTAAGCTCAGCGCGGACAGTGGCGACCGTATCAGCGTGATGATGCTCGGGCGCTATAACAACGATGAACCCCCAGGCTGGCGGCGTTGGCAACGCCGCTTCGCCGATTTCCTCCATATCGAATATCGCACGGTCCATTCCTCCAAGGGTCTGGAGGCCGACTATGTGATGCTGCTGAACGTAGTCGAGGGCATGATGGGCTTTCCCAGTCAGATCACGGACGATCCCGTCCTTCAAATCGCCATGCCCGAACCCGACCCATATCCTTTGGCCGAGGAGAGGCGCCTGTTCTATGTCGGGCTTACCCGTGCTCGCCGCCAAGTCCGCATCTACACCCAGACAGATTCACCCTCTCGCTTTCTGAGCGAACTTGCCCGGTCAGGCGCGGTCGAGGTTGAGACCCAGGACGGGGTGCTGACCGCATGCCCGAAATGCCGCGAGGGGACGATGAGGCGGCAAGACGGGCAATATGGTCCGTTTGAAGTTTGTAGCACGCATCCACGCTGCGATTTCAAACGCAACCTGCCGGGTGAACGCGGGGACGGCAAACCAGTATCGAATCGCGTGAGAGTTACTCAGCCTATCGCAGCCGGGGACATCTGCCCAACCTGTAGTGCGGGGACCATGGTCGTTCGCTCAAGCGGCGCATATCAACCGTTCTTGGCGTGCTCTGGCTACCCTAGCTGCAAAACGACGGCCGCGCTTGTGGCGGCGACCGGGCAAGCGACATAGAAGCAAGCCATGCCGCAAAACTGCCCATCCCTTCTCGGCACCTCGAAAAGCACCCGGATTATGGCTCTATCCGGTGATTACCTGGTGCTTACTTTGCCAGTAAAAGGGCGCAGGAAAATGCCATTTTCTGATTTTATATCAGTTTGTTATGCTAATTTAGTCGCTAAGGTCTGGTATTTCCGCTACGTCCGTCAGCCGGAGTAACGGCCAAGAACGCATACAATATATCTCGAACCCGACTAAGACATTGCAAAGCTTTTAGTTTTACTGCCTCTCGAGCAATAAAGCCCTACGGGCGAAAAGGGGTGGGGCATGTCCGGCTATGCTGTCGTGGGATCGATCGGTCGCAAGCGTGTCTGTTTCGCGCTGACCGGTGCCGATGGCACGGTGCAGGCGGACACCATCCGCAGCTATGGGGCGAACGCGTCGCTCGGCGTATCCTCGGCGTTGCTCGCCTTCCAGCGCGATCTGGGCATCGCCGCCCTGCCCCGCCATTCGGCCTTCTCGGTCCCCGGCCTCGTGCGCGGCGATGCGATCTCGATCACCCGGACGCACTGGTTCCTGTCGCGATCGGGGTTGCAGGCGATGCTGGGCGAAGCGCCGCTGGTCCTCAACGACTTCGCGGCAGAAGCATGGGCGCTGTGCGTCGCGGGCGGGCGAGTGCGCGAATCCTTTGCCGGCACCACCGAATGGCCGCTGCGGCGGGCGGGCTGCTATCTGATCGTCGGCATCACCTCCGGCCTCGGCGTAGCGGCGGTCCATTGCAGCGCCGGCGGCGCCGTCACCGTGCTGGCGACCGAGGCGGGCCATGCCGGTTTTGCCGGCGCCACCGACGAGCTGGACAAGCTGGTCGCCGAGATGTTCGGCGGCCGGCACCCGGTAGCGGTAGAGGACGTCATCTCCGCCTCCGGCCTGCTCGCCATCTACAACACCCTCGCCCGTCGCGCGGGCGTGCCGCCCCGGGCCAAGACCCCCGAGGACGTGACGCGCACCATCTCGTCCGATCCCGTCGCCCGCTCCGCCTGCGACCTGCTGGCCAAGGCATTCTGGGCGCAGATGGGCGGCATGGTGTTGACCATGGGTGCGTGGGACGGGTTGCTGGTCACCGGCCCCGTCGCCAACGCGATCCTGCCCGCTTTGCGCAAGGCCGACACGCAGGCGCTCTTCGTCGGATCGCCCAAATTCGGCCGTGCGCTCGCCGACGTGCCACGCGCGATGGTGGCGTTCGAGAATGCCGAACTGATCGGGCTGGCCGAGGCGCTACGCCACGAGCGCGGCGGCGCCTCGATCAACTAGGGTCAGGTCAGCGACGACTTGCGCGGCGGGTCGTCCTCCGCCGGGGCCTTGGGCTGCGCGCGGTCCAGCGTATCGCTCGGCCGGCGGGCGTCGCCGTCGCGCTGGTGATCGACGGACAGGTTGGCGTCGCCGTCGGTCGGCGTCTTGGGATCGGGCATGGTCGCTCTCCTTGCCCGTCCCAATGCGCGCAGGGGTGCGGACGTTCCCCCGCCGCTACACCGCGACCGGGCTGGCGACGCGGCCGCCTTCGCCGAAGATACGGAGATAGCGCGCGATATCGTCCGGATCGCCGGTCGCCTTGGCCGGATTGTCCGACAGCTTGACCGCCGCGCGGCCATTGGCGCCGATGACCTTGCACACCAGCGAGATCGGCTCCAGCCCTTCCCCGCCCAGCGGATCGCAACCGCGAAAGTCGTTGGTCAGGTTGGTGCCCCAGCCAAAGCTCATCCGCACGCGCCCATGGAAGTGGCGATAGGTGGCGAGGATGCTGTCGACGTCCATGCCGTCGGAAAAGATCAGCAGCTTCGACCGGGGGTCGACGCCCTGTTCCTGCCACCAGCGCAATATCTGCTCGCCCCCCTCGATCGGCGGCATGCTGTCGGGGCGGAAGCCGGTCCAGTCGGCCAGCCATGTCGGTGCGTTGCGGAGGAAGGCGGTGGTGCCGAACGCGTCGGGCAAGGCGATCAGCAAATTGCCGCCATAATGCCGCCGCCATTCCTCCAGCACCCGGTACGGCGCGGCGGCGATCCCGGCATCGTCGTCGGCCAATGCCGCCTCGACCATCGGCAGTTCGTGCGCATTGGTCCCGATCGCCTCGACGCCCGCCTGCATCGCCAGCAGCACGTTGGACGTGCCGACGAACCGGTCGCCCAGCCCCTCCTGCAACGCCTCCACGCACCAGCGCTGCCACAGGAAGCCGTGCCGCCGCCGCGTGCCGAAGTCGGACAGGACGAGGTCGGGCAGCGCCCGGAGCCGCTCGACCTTGTCCCATAGTCGCGCCTTGGCCCGGGCATAGGTGACATCCAGCGCGAAGCGGCCATGGTCGCGCAGCGCCGCCCGCGCGCGCAATTCGTTCAGGATGGTCAGCGCGGGGATCTCCCACAGCGACGTCTCCGCCCACGGCCCTTCGAAATGCAGCTCATACTGGCCGTCGCGAACCGACAGTTCATAGTCGGGCAGCCGAAAGCGGCCGAGCCAGTCGATGAACCCCGGCGCGAACATCCGCTCGACGCCATAGAAGCTGTTGCCGGCCAGCCAGATCAGTTCCTGCTTCGAAAAGCCGACGGTGCGGGCATGGTCCAGCTGCGCGCGCAATTCGCCTTCGTCGATGACCTCGGCCAACCGGACCGATTTGCTGCGGTTGATGACGGCGAAGGTCGCGCGGACGTCGGGATGCACCTCGCGGATCATCTGCACCATCAGCAGCTTGTAGAAATCGGTGTCGAGCAGGCTGCGCACCACCGGGTCCAGCCGCCAGCCATGGTTCCACACCCGGGTCGCAATATCGGTCATCACCATCGCTCAACCTTTCGAAAGGCGGACATAGAGTTCGGCCGGGCGGAATGCCCGCCCCGCTTCGTAATCGCCGGTCGCCTGCAGCACGCCGCGCTCCAGCATGCGGCGGCGAAAGGCGGGCTTGTTGAGCGTGCGGCCCAGCACCGCCTCATGGACGGTCTGCAATTCGCGCAGGGTGAAGCGTTCGGGCAGCAGCGCGAAGGCGGCGTCGTCGATCTCCCGCCGCAACCGCTCCAGCGTCAGCCGCACGATATCGTCATGATCGAAGGCCAACCGGAGTCCCGCCGCATCGATCGTCGCCAGACATTGGTCCTCGCGAAGCTGCAACGCCGCCACCCGCTCGGGGTCGAGCAACACGCGATAGGCAACCGCGATGATCCGCATCCGGGGATCGCGATCGACCGCACCGAAGCAATGGACCTGCTCGGGCGTCACGTCGGTCAGTCCCGCCTTGTCCTGCAACACCCGTGCAGCCGCCGCCTCCAGCGACTCATCGATGCCCACGAACCCGCCGGGCAATGCCCAGTCGCCAGCAAAGGGCGGCCGGTCGCGCTGCGTCAGCAGCACCGCCAGACCGCCATCCCGCAGCCCCAGCGTGACGCAATCGACCGTCACCGACGGCCGATCATAGGCCGCCGGGTCGTAGTGCTGGAGGAACGTCGCATCTTCCATATCCTTTACATATATCTGATTCGAATATATGTAAAGGATATGGAGGACCAACGTCATGCGTGACCTGATCATCGTGGTCGATACCCAAGCCGATTTCATGTTGCCCGACGGTACGCTGCCGGTGGCCGGCGCCGACGCACTCGTGCCGCCGCTCGCCGAATGGCTGGGCGGGCGAACCGCGTCCGACACGGCGGCCATCGTCTTCACCTTCGACACGCATTTTGCGGAAACCTATCCGGACAGCCCCGAAGCCCGGCTATTCCCGATCCATTGCGTGAAAGGCACGCCGGGATGGCGGAACCTGCTCGACCCATTGACGGTCCCGGCCGCCATCCCGTGCCGGACGCTGGAGAAGGGCGTGTTCGACATGTGGGCCGAGGACGGGTTGGTGCTTGACGATCCGCGCGGGGCGCTTCCCGCAGTTCCGCGCGACGGGTTCTTCGCCGAATTACGCGATGAGGGCATCGACCGAGCAATCGTCGTCGGTGTCGCCGCCGATTATTGCGTCCGCTGGGCGATCGACGGGCTGATCGATCGCGGATTTGCGGTCACCGTACCCACCGGCCTCACCCGTGGAATCGATCGCTCGATCGAACAGGTACTTCATGAAGATTTTGTAGGACGTCCGGTTTCGCACTAACGCAATTGAGGTACTTCAATTCCGGTAAGTCGTTGTTAGTGGCTCTTGCGCCAGTTTGTGATAGAGCACATCGTCGGACGGTAAGCACCCGGACAAGGGATTGTTAATGACCCATATTCTCGTCGCCGACGATCATCCGATGTGCGCGACGGCATTGGGCATGGCGGCACGGGCGGTCGATGCCGGGATCACGAAGGATTGCGTGACGACGCTGGCCGAGGCGGAGGAACTGGTCCGGCAGACGGACTATGACCTGATCCTGCTCGATCTGATGCTGCCGGACGTACAGGGCTTTGCCGGTCTGGCGATGCTGCGGGCGATCCAGCCTGCGGCGACGATCGCCATCGTGTCGGGACGGGAAGAATCCGCCGTCGTCGCGCAGTCGCAGGCGCTGGGCGCCAAGGGCTTCATCCCCAAATCATCGTCCATCGATCAGATGGTCGCGGCGATCCGTGCGCTGCTCGACGGGCAGAACTGGCTGCCGGAGGGGATTGCCGATGCCCTGCCGGAAGACCGCCGGGTTGATCTGGCAGAGCGGATGGGCACATTGTCCATCGCCCAGCTGCGCGTGCTCCGCGCGATCGTGAACGGCCATCAGAACAAGCAGATCGCCTATGACCTGCAACTTGCCGAACCGACGGTGAAATCGCATCTGTCGGCGATCTTCCGCAAACTGGGCGTCAGCAACCGGACGCAGGCCGTGCTGGCGCTACAGGCGTTCGACGCGGAGGGCTGACGACCGCTTCAGGCCGGCGTTTCGATCGCCGCACGCGCCGCGTCGATCACGTCGCGTGCGCACTCGTCCAGCCGTTCCATGACCCGCGGATCGACCGTGGCGTCGTCCGCGATCCGTTCGATCTCCACCAGCACGGCGATCAATTTCGCCGCGCCCATACTGGCGGCGGCCCCGTGAAAGGCGTGCGCTTCCCGCCGGGCGAGATTGTTGCGCCCATGGGCGAGCAGCGTGCGCAACCGCCCCGGCACGCGCTGGGCATCCTCGATCAGCAACGTCAGCAGGGTATTGCGCTGTTCCGCCCCCAGCACATCGGTCAGCGCGCGGACGCGCAGCGGATCGATCGCGCTGCCACCCGACGACACGGCCTGTGGACGGACGGGTGCCGCGGCGGCATGGTCGAGCAAACCGCTCAGTTGCGCCATGTCGACCGGCTTGGTCAGCACGCCGTTCATCCCGGCCTGGGTGATGTCGGCGCGGCGTTCGGCCGACAGGTCGGCGGTGATCGCATGGATCGGCACCGTCGCCCCCGCCCCGCTCCACGCCCGGATCGCCCGCGCCGCGGCGATGCCGTCCATCACCGGCATCTGCACGTCCATCAGCACCAGATCGACCGGATTGCCGACCGGCGCTGTGACATATTCCACGGCCCGCGCGCCGTTTTCGACGGAGACCACCTGATGCCCCAGCCGCCGGACGATCTCGGCGAGGAGATAGCGGTTGATGTCGTTATCCTCGGCCACCAGCACGGTCATCGGGGGCGTGTCCGCCCGACGCTGCGCATCCCCGGCATCGGGCAATCCCGCCCGCCCGGCATCCGCTGCCGTCGTGGCGGCGGGTAGCGGCAGGTCGAACCAGAAGCGGGACCCCGTGCCGGGATAGCTGGCGACATGGATCGCGCCCTGCATCGATTCGACCAGCATGCGGCTGATGCTGAGGCCCAGCCCGGTCCCGCCATAGCTGCGGGTAGTCGACACATCGGCCTGTACGAACGGTTCGAAGATCGCGTCCAGCCGATCGCTGCGGATGCCGACGCCGGTATCGGTGACCTCGAACCGCCACAGATCGCCCCCCTCGCGCGAGGCGGCAATGCCGATCGACCCGGTCCGGGTGAACTTCACCGCGTTGCCGACCAGATTGGTCAGCACGCGCTGCAACCGCGCCGGATCGCCGATCACCCGGCCGGGGGGCGCGTTCAGTTCGATCGAGAGCGCGTGTTTGCGAGCTTCGACGGCGAACAGTTCCGCCACGGTTTCGAGCAACCGACGCGGTTCGAACGCGATCGCCTCCGGGCTGCCATGCCCGCCCTCCAGCTTGGAGAAGGTCAGCACGTCGTCGACGATGTCCGACAGCGTCCGGCCGGCGGTTTCCAGCGAGTCGAGATGCCGCATCCGTTCGGTACGGTCCGGCGTGTCGCGCAGCAGCTGGACCGCGGCGAGGATGGACGTCAGCGGCGTGCGGATTTCATGGCTGATCGTCGCGGTAAAGGTCGCCTTGGCCGCCAGCGCACGCTCCGCCTCTTCGCGGGCGGCGCGCAGGTCGCTCAGCGCCGCGACATGTTCGGTGATGTCCTGGAACACGCCGAACAGACCGACGATCCCCGCGCCCGGCGCCGTTTCCGCCTGTCCGCGCGACCGGACCCAGCGGATGTCGCCATCCTCGCGGACGATGCGGGCATCGAATTCGAACGAACTGCCGGACGCGATCGCCATGCCGATCCGGTCGCGGACCTTTTCGCGGTCGTCCGGATGATAATAGCGGATCGCCGTGGCGATGCCCGGTTCGCACGGACCGTCGACACCATGGATGCGAAAGACCTCGGGCGACCAGAAGAGCCGCCAATCGGCGAGGTTCAGCCGCCAATGGCCGATGCCCGCCGCGCTTTCGGCCATTGCCAGCAACCGCTGCTGTTCTTCCAGTTCGTCGAACGAGGTGACGGCGCCGCGCTCCGCTGCGCGTCGCTCCGCAATGTCGCGGATCGAACCGATCACCTCGGCGGAGGCCGGATCGTCGCCGACCATCCGGAACGCGCCCTCCAGCCACAGATAATGGCCGTCGCGATGCAGCATGCGATAGCGCACGACGACGCTCGGCCCGGCGGGACTCAATTCTTCCAGTGCGCGCTGCACCCGGTCGCGGTCGTCGGGGTGGATCAGCTGGAACGGACTGTGCCCCAGCAGTTTTTCGGGGGGATAGCCGAGCAGCTGTTCGGAACCCGAGGACGCATAGCGCCGCAGGCCGTCCGGCCCCAGACGGATGATCAGGTCGGTCGAATGATCGGCCAGCAAGCGCAGATGCCGTTCATTCTCGCGAATCTCCTTCAGCCCCAGCCATTGTTCGTACACCAAAGCGGCGACGGGAAAGGCGGTGAGGGTAAAGGCGGCGATGAACAGCTGGAGGTAGAGGATGCGGTCGGGTTCCGGCACCTGCAATTGGGCGATCGGTCCCAGCCCCTGCGACGTACACACGACCGCGATGCTGCTGATCGCGACGGTCGATACCGCAGCCCCCACGAAACGATACAAGAGCGCCGCGAACACGCCGCAGGGCAGCAGCATGAACAGCACCGAACGGGTGTTGACGGTGAACAGCAGGACGGCCAGCGCGACGGTCACCGCGATCACAAGAGCGATCGGCGGCGACAATATGCTCAGCTCCTCGGACAGCCCCTGTCGCGTCGCCTTCAGCGCGGGCAGCAGCACGATCAGCCCCATTGCATTGGCCGCGAACCATTGGATCACGACGCGCGTGTCGACGGTGCCGAACATCAGCAGCCGGAATTGCACGAAGAGCGCCGTGATCAGCAGCGCGCCGGCCAGCGCGATCAGGACGATGGTCACATAGCCGCGGAGCAGTCGCGGATCGGGATGGGCGATCCGTATCGCCGATGCGATGGCGGCGATGCCGATCAGGTCGATCAGGCCATATCCGATCACCGACCGCACATCCGGATAATGGCAGGCGTTGGCCGCCGCCAAGGCGAGGCCGGTAACGCCCAGCAGCAGCGGCCATTGCGATCGTGGACGCCGGATCAGCGTTGCAACGGCGATCGGATTGGCGACCCACAGCAGGTCGGCGCCGCCGAACCAGTGGCCGGCGCAGAGCATGACGAATGCGAGCAGGTAGATCAGCAGGCCATAGGCGAGGGTTAGCGCGACACCGCGCAGGGTCGCAAGACCTCGAACGGACGACATGGTCCATGCCTTCCGCCGGGACGCCATGGCGTCGGGTGTTCCTGATTCGCCGGTCATGCTCAATGCTACTTAGGATGCATCCGGTCGATCCGACGTCCCGTTGGGTGTCGCATCGCCGGCCGCGTCAATCGTCGCTCGTCGCGCCGGCATCGGGCGTCGCGACATGCCCGCTGCCCGCCCAGCGCCTCGCGAACCAGCGGCCGACCAAGGCGGGCAGGCCCGGCGGCAGGAACAGCCAGTCGCGGATCGCCGGCCCGCGATCGGCACCGATGGTCCGTTTGTAGCCGCTGTCCCCCGCGCCCCAATCGACCCCGGTGACGCCGTCGTCCAGCGCGCGGACGAGGTTGCGGTAATAGAGCAGCTTTCCCGGAGAATGTTTGGCGAACTGTTCGTCATAGCTGTTGGCGATCGCATATTTCAGCGCGCCGGCATTGATGTCGAACGAGAATGCCGCCGCCCGGCCATCGATGCGTAGCACCGCCGCCCAGAGCATGTCAGCGATCACCGGATCGGCCGCCGCCCGGCGCCAGAAGCGGCCATGGCCCGCGGCGGTGAACTTCGCGTCGCGCCCGTCGGTACGCGTGGCGATCCAGCTGGCCTCCTCGACCATGGCCAGCGCATCGAAGGCGTCGGGCGTCCAGTCTCCGCCGGTGACGAAGGCCCAGTCGGGCGCGCCCTGTGCCGCGAGATGCTTTTCGTTGAACCGGTTCTTGCGCAGCGTCGAGTTGCGCGGCCATGCGCCCTCCGCCTGCAACGCCGCCATGTCGAGCAGATAGCTGTCGGCGATGAAGCGCGGCATCGCACGCCAGCCCTTGGAGGCGGCGGCGGCCTGCAACCCGGTCAGCAGCGGGTCGCCGTCATAGATCGGGCCGATCCGGAACCCGCGCGTCGCACGCCGGGCACCGTCGAGCAGCGCCGCGAAGTCGGCACCGTCCGCCTCCTGCGCGACCGGACCGCTGCGGAACGGCCAGTAGCAGCCGGGCACCTGCCCCATCCGCAGCGGTCCCGGCCCCAGCCCGATCAGCGGCAGCGCGAGGACCGGGCGGCCGTCGCGTTCGACCAGCAGCGTCCGGGCGCTTCCGCCATAGCTTTCGACCGCCGCCACATACCATTGTCGGCGCAGGAAACGGTGCGTCGCGACGGCGTCCGTCGCGACCGCATCGACCGCTTCGGCGATACCGTCGACGATGCGGACGGTGGGAACGGCGGCAGGGGTTGGCGACGACATGGAAAGCGCATTGCCACGAACCTCTTACGATACGGTAGCCTTAACATTCGCGCGTTTCGGACGATTGTGCGGATGGCACGACCTTGCCGCTGTCGGGCAGGCAGGGCATATCGACCGGGTGGAATTCGAACCTGTCCTGTCGACCGTCGCCAAGACGATCCAGACCGCCATCGCGCCGGTCTTCCTGCTGGCCGGCATCGGGGCGATCCTGAACGTGATGGTCGGGCGGCTGGCACGGATCGTCGACCGCGCGCGCGACCTCGAAAAGCTGCATCCCAGTTCCACCGGTCCCGAACATGTCCGTCATGTTTTCGAACTGCGCCTGCTCGACCGCCGCATCCGCATCATCAACAATGCGGTGTTCCTGGTCGTGCTGTCGGCGGTGGCGAACTGTACCGTGGTCGCGATGCTGTTCATCGCCGAACTGCTCGATCTGGGCCTCGGCAAGGCGGTGGCGATCAGCTTCGTCCTGTCGATGGTGTTGCTGATCGGTGGGCTGGTGTGGTTCCTGTTCGAAGTGCGCCTGTCGGTCCATGCGATCCGGGTGCGCGCCGAACTGCTGGAGCGCGAGCGGGCGTGACGCCGGGGCGCGAGCGCACATTGTTGCAGCTGGCGGTCGCGCTGGTGTGCGTCGTGCCGTTCGGTGCTTCGCTCACCGGCATCGTCCTTGGCGCGGCCTGGCTGCAGACGGTGCCCGCGACCGACATGGACAGCCATTTCCGCTATCTGTCCGGCCTGTTCCTGGGGATGGGTATCGGCTTTGCCAGCTGCGTGCCGCGGATCGAGCGCAAGACCGGCCGGTTCCGGCTGCTGGGGATGATGGTCGTGCTTGGCGGGCTGGCGCGGCTCTGGTCGCTCTTCAGTGTCGGTGCGCCGTCGACCGGGCATCAGGTCGGGCTGTGCATCGAACTGATCGTCGTGCCGCTGCTGCTGGCATGGCAGGGGCGCGTCGCCCGGCGGCACCGGTTGCCCGACTGAATCGCCGCTGCGGGTTCGCCCGCTGCCCCTGAATCTGGCTGGGCAATGATTCGCCGCTCAACGCGGTCGTCCCTCCGATGGTGTCAGCAAACCGCGGCTGGCACGGCGATCCCTGCCGGCGTGAACGGTCCGGTCTTGTAGTGCGGGCAGCATCTGAAAAAATAGCGTCGATGCCCAATTAGCCACTTGCATTTCGGGGAAGCGGCAGAGGTCCGCGCGTCGCGGCGGGCGGCATTTCGCGGGCAACCGGTTCCCGGCCGACCGCAAAAATTTAGCTGCTTGCGCCGTCGGCGATTTCCTACAATTAGTAGTGCCCATGGCGGGACAACCGCTACACATGGTATTCAGTCGACCGAAGCCGGTGGCGCGATGTTTGCGTTGCCGGACATCGTTCGGACCGACAACAAGCCGATTTTTGTCCGTGGGGCGTGACGCCCCGCCGAACACAGGAAAGCGGGACGATGACCTTTCAGGATAGTCAGGACGCCCAGATGAACGAACTGCAATTCGCCGATCCGGCACCCGCCACCCCGGCCGCCGAGCGCAACAGCCGCACGGTCGATGCCCTGCTCCACGCGGTCGAGGTCGATCATTCGCGCGACGCGCTGCTGACCGATTTCGGCAAGGACACGCTGAAGGACCGCTACCTCCTTCCGGGCGAATCCTATCAGGACCTGTTCGTCCGCGTCGCGTCGGCCTATGCCGACGATGCCGATCACGCCCAGCGGCTGTACGACTATATCTCGAAGCTGTGGTTCATGCCCGCCACCCCGGTCCTGTCGAACGGCGGCACCGGCCGCGGCCTGCCGATCAGCTGCTATCTTAACTCGGTTCCCGACAGTCTCGAAGGTATCGTCGAGACGTGGAACGAGAATGTGTGGCTGGCGTCGCGCGGCGGCGGAATCGGCACCTATTGGGGCAGCGTGCGCGGCATCGGCGAGCCGGTCGGGCTGAACGGCAAGACCAGCGGCATCATCCCGTTCGTCCGCGTCATGGATTCGCTGACGCTCGCCATTTCGCAAGGATCGCTGCGTCGCGGGTCGGCGGCCTGCTATCTCGACATCAGCCATCCGGAGATCGAGGAGTTCCTCGAAATCCGCAAGCCCAGCGGCGACTTCAACCGCAAGGCGCTGAACCTGCACCATGGCGTGCTGATCCCCGACGCCTTCATGGCAGCGGTGCGTGACGGCGCCGAATGGGAGCTGAAAAGCCCCAAGGACGGATCGGTCCGCACCACGGTCGACGCGCGCTCGCTGTTCCAGAAGCTGGTCGAGACCCGCCTCGCCACCGGTGAACCGTACATCGTGTTCAGCGACCATGTGAACAACACGATGCCCAAGCATCACCGCGATCTGGGCCTCAAGGTCTCGACGTCGAACCTGTGCAGCGAGATCACGCTGCCGACCGGTACCGACCACCTCGGCAACGACCGCACGGCCGTGTGCTGCCTGTCGTCGCTGAACCTCGAAACCTGGGACGAATGGAACGGCGACAAGCGCTTCATCGAGGACGTGATGCGCTTCCTCGACAATGTGCTGACCGACTATATCGAGCGTGCACCCGACGAGATGGCGCGCGCGCGTTACTCGGCCAGCCGTGAGCGCTCGGTCGGACTGGGCGTCATGGGCTTCCACTCGTTCCTGCAGGCACGCGGCCTGCCGTTCGAAGGGGCGATGGCGAAGGCGTGGAACCTGAAGATCTTCCGGCACGTCAACGCGCAGGTGAACGAGGCATCGATGCACCTCGCCAACGAGCGTGGCCCCTGCCCCGACGCGGCGGATATGGGCGTGATGGAGCGGTTCAGCTGCAAGATGGCGATCGCGCCGACCGCGTCGATCAGCATCATCTGCGGCGGCACCAGCGCGTGCATCGAACCGATCCCGGCGAACATCTATACCCACAAGACGCTGTCGGGTTCGTGGTCGGTCAAGAACCCGTATCTCGAAAAGCTGCTGATCGCGAAGTCGAAGAACAGCGATGCGGTGTGGAACTCGATCCTCGAGCGCGGCGGGTCGGTCCAGCATCTCGAGTTCCTCAGCCAGGAAGAGAAGGACACGTACAAGACCAGCTTCGAGATCGACCAGCGCTGGCTGCTCGAACTGGCCGGGGACCGTGCGCCGTTCATCGATCAGGCGCAGTCGCTGAACCTGTTCATCCCGGCCGATGTCGAGAAGTGGGACCTGCTGATGCTCCACTATCGCGCATGGGAGCTGGGCATCAAATCGCTCTATTATCTGCGGTCGAAGTCGGTGCAGCGCGCCGGGTTCGCCGGCGGGGTCGAGGCGGACAATACGTCGGAGCTGGCCAAGTTCGATCTGGGCGAGAGCACGGATTATGACGAGTGCTTGGCTTGTCAGTGAGCGGACCGCCGAGCGTTGCGTAAACAACGGTCGGACTGGTCACGTCGGGCAGCGAGGTCGCGCAGCGATCCCGTCTGACGGCGCGGCGGATAAGCGCTAATCCCTCTCCCGGCGGGAGAGGGAGGGAGCCGCGAAGCGGCGGAAGGGTGAGGGCGATGCGCACCTATCAAGGCCAACCGTCCGGAACGGTCGACCGCGCCCGCGACCTTCGCCGCAATGCGACCGATGCCGAGAAGAAGCTTTGGACGGGTCTGCGGCGGACCTTCCCCGACCTTCGCTTCCGGCGGCAGGTACCGGTCGGACCTTATTTCGTGGATTTCCTGAGCGTGCGGGCTGGTTTGGTCATCGAGGTGGACGGCGGACAGCATGACGGCGATGCTGCGTACGACGCACGTCGGACGGCCAGCCTTAACCAGCATGGGTTCCGCGTCGAACGCTTTTGGAACGACGACGTGCTGACCAATCTCGGCGGGGGGTTGCAGCGGCGGGCTATGCTGGTCTCGGACGTGCGTGAGGGCGGACCGGCATGAACCCGTCCGCCCTCACCCTTCCGCCGCTGCGCGGCTCCCTCCCTCTCCCGCCGGGAGAGGGAAACAGGTCAGATCGCGCTGCCGTCCTCTTCGGTTTCGAACGTCACCGCGACATCGGCGTTGGCGGACAGGCGGACGGTGTCGCCCTCGACCTCGGCGACGAGGCCGCCGTCGATATAATGGTGATGCCCTGCATGACTGCCCGACCCGCCTTCGACGTCCGCGCCGCTGTCCTTCTTGGTCAGCTTGATGCGGTCGCCTTCGACGCGGTCGACGGTGCCGACATGGACGCCGTCGGCGCCGATGACTTCGGCATGTTCCTTGATGTTGCTGAGATCGGCCATGATATTCCTCCGTTGGGGGCGGCGGTGAAACGCACGTCCGCGCACTTGGTCGCATGACCGCGAACGTCCTCATCATGTTGTCGGTCGCGCTGGTATCGGGCGGCGTCGGGCTGTGGCTGCTGCTGCGGCTCAAGTCGCGCGCCACGCCGCAAAGCCGCTATGCGCATGGCATGACCGGGATGATGGCGCTGGCGCTGGGGATCATCCTGACGATCTTTGGCATCGCGCAATGGTCGTGGGAGGCCGGGTCGTGATCGCAGGGCGCAATCGGGCAGAACGGGAGGCGTAAGTCGATGGAAACCTTCTTCTACTGGATGATGCTCGTCGGTGGTCTGGTCGCGCTGGTCGGCGGCCTCGCGCTGATCTTCTTCGGCGACCGGCTGCGCGCGATGGACGAACGCGCCGGCCGCACGCCGCCGCCCAACCAGGCAACGCCCGAACAGCAACGCCGGCTGGGCATGGTTACCGCCGTCGTCGGCGCCGCCTGCCTGATCTTCGCATTCCTGATTTCATAAAGTTACCGGAGTAACCCCATGTCGCTCACCGAAGCCCGCAAGCAGTACAAGCCGTTCGAATACCCCTGGGCGTTCGATTTCTGGAAGCGTCAGCAGCAGATCCACTGGATGCCCGAAGAGGTGCCGCTGGGCGAGGATTGCCGCGACTGGGCGCAGAAGCTGACGCCGCACGAGCGCAATTTGCTGACGCAGATCTTCCGCTTCTTCACCCAGGCCGATGTCGAGGTGCAGGACTGCTACCACGAAAAATATGGCCGCATCTTCAAGCCGACCGAGATCAAGATGATGCTCGCCGCCTTCTCCAACATGGAGACGGTGCATATCGCGGCGTACAGCCACCTGCTCGACACGATCGGCATGCCCGAGAGCGAATATGGCGCCTTCCTCGAATATAGCGAGATGAAGGACAAGCACGACTATCTGCAGAATTTCGGGGTCGACACCGACGAGGACATTGCCAAGACGCTGGCGATGTTCGGCGGCTTTACCGAAGGATTGCAGCTGTTCGCGTCGTTCGCGATGCTGATGAACTTCCCGCGCTTCAACAAGATGAAGGGCATGGGGCAGATCGTGTCGTGGTCGGTCCGCGACGAGAGCCTGCACTGCGAAGGCATCATCAAGCTGTTCCACGCCTTCTGCAAGGAACGCGACTGCATGACCCGTGCGGTCCGCGACGACATTGCCGATATGTGCCAGACGACGGTGCGGCTGGAAGACAACTTCATCGATCTCGCCTTCGAAATGGGGCCGGTGCACGGCATGACCGCGAAGGAGATCAAGAAATATATCCGCTACATCGCCGACTGGCGGCTGGGGCAGCTGGGGATGAAGCCGATCTACCTGATCGACGAACACCCCCTGCCGTGGCTGGCGCCGCTGCTGAACGGCGTCGAGCATGCCAATTTCTTCGAACAGCGCGCGACCGAATATTCGAAGGCGGCGACGCGCGGCAACTGGAACGAAGTCTGGGACGGCTTCGACAAGCGCCAGAAGGCCAAGGTCGCAGCGCCGGCGAACGAGGAAGCGACGGGCATGGGCGATATGTTTGGCGGGGTTGCGGCGGAATAGCGTCGGGCAACGGGGCAGCGAACGCTGCCCCGAGCCTCAAGGCGCGGCCGGCCGGCGGCGCCCGAAGCGCCGTCCGACGGCATGGGCTTTGCCCGCGCCGGCCGTTCAAAGTTCACTAAGTTCACACTCGCACGCTGTTTGCGCTGTCGCCTTGGCTTGGGTGTCGCAGCGCCCTTTCGACGCCCCGCACGCCGTTCGAGGCCAAGCGCCGTGCTCGTGCGGGTCGTCCAAAGTTCACTAAGTTCACACTCGCACGTTGTTTGCGCGTACTGCGTTCGAACCGTTCAAAGAGCATGGGGCGTGGCGACCCGGCAGCACGATGGCAAAGGTCGGTCGTGTAGGACAGCTGGAAACGCCCTGCCGTCGCCCCGGGGCTTGATCCGGGGTACCGCTACCTCGTAGCGGTCGAGAAGAAGCGGGACCCCGGGTCAAGCCCGGGGTGACGGTCGGGGGGGGGGGGCCTACCGCCCGCGCCGCACCGGCGCGCGGAAGTCGGTGGGTTTGTCGGCCACCCACTTCACGAACTTCGCGACTGCGGGCACGGCACGCAACGCATCGATATCGGCGAGCGGGCCGGCAAGTTCGGCGTTGGTCGCGCTGGCGTGGATGGTGCGGTGGCAGATGGGATGGACCGGCACCGTTTCGCGCCCGCCTTCGCTCTTGGGAACGCGGTGGTGCCATTCGACCTGCGTGCCGATCGGCCGGTCGCACAGTGCGCAAACGAGCGGCGCTTCGGTGCGGGCAGCCAGTGCCGCCGCCGCCGCCAGTCCCGCCTTGCGCTTTACCCGTCCCGCCATGGCGAACAACATCGGAAGCAATGTGCCAATTGGCAAGGTTGCGACAGTATACTCCAGGACCCGTTCCCAAGGTGAACGCCAGATGAAGGAACCGGTACAAGCAGATGCGGGTTGTACGCCGGCAAGTTCAGGTAAAGGGAGAACCTCCATGAACCGTACGACGTTGTTGATCGCCGCTGCGGCTAGCGCAGTCATCGCGACGCCTTCGCTGGCCAAGGACCGCCGCACGGTCCCGGTCTATTCGGACTATAATCCCTATTACCTCGATTATAAGACCGACATCTCCGAAGCGAAGCGCGAGCTGCGCAAGGACCTCGCGCGCGCGAACGACGCGGCCGATCGCGAGGATGCATGGGCGGAATATCGTCGCGAGATCGCCGATGCGAAGCATGATTTCCGCAAGGAAATGGCCGAGCGCGGCATGATCGTCCGCAACGGACGGGTGACGGTCGAAGAATAACCGCGGCACAGCGGTCCTACGGGAAAAGGCCGTCGGGTTAGCGCCCGGCGGCCTTTTCTATGCATCAAAAATACCCACGTCGCGGACGCTATGCCTTTCACCGGCTGAAAATGATCGGAGGATCACCCGCCGCTACAAGGAACTCCGAGATCGGTATGCCAAGCCGTTTTCACCTCGCCTAAACGAGCGCCGAGAACGTCGAAGGCTCTTCGCCTTCCCGCTTCCCGGCACGTAGCAACATCTTGCCCCCCGCCCCGCGCCGGCGTTATTTTCCCAACCTTAACAACGATCGCCTTCGTATGAGTCGGCAAACCGCTCCTACCCGTTCTCGGACACCGTTTTTCCATAACGTTCTATATGTGGGACTGGACACATATTGAACGGGCGCATATTGTCGACGACATGCTGGACTGCGGACCTTTTCACGCCAATAGGAACGCTCGACGACGGTACCGTACTGTGCGTGCGTTCACTGATTTACATCGGTGGTGGGCCGCAGATTTTCTGACCGCGCCGAACGACACGCCAGCATATCCCACGCTAATAACCTTGGCGAAGGTCGGAACGGCCAAGAGTACAGGAGGGCTGGCTGACGGCGCCTCCCTTACAACAGTCTTTCCGCGCCATTAGCGCGGATAGCCCCGTTCTGTATGGGGCACTAGAAGCTCCCCCGCCCTCGCGGGGATCATAGCAACCGCCAAAACAAAAGGCCCCGGACGCAATCGCCCGGAGCCTTCTGGATACGCATTTACCGGGGCGGGTCCCGATACGCCGGACCCGCCCGAACTGGTCGGATGCTTAGAAGTGGGTCGTCAGACCCAGCATCGGACGGAAGCTGTGGGCCGAACCGAAGGTCGACACTTCACCGCGCAGGCGCACGCCCGAATTCCCGGTGATGCCGCCCAGGCCGATGTCCTTCGGGCCGACTTCGAAACCGGCGCCATAGGTCATTTCGTGATAGTCGCGGCTGTCATTGCCGAACCGGTCGAAATTGACCCAGCGATAGCCGACCTTGCCGTAGATCAGGCCCGAATCGCCCGCGCGGACGCCGAAGCGGCCGGCTGCGCCGTAGTCCCAATCGATGTCGCCCGAGATACCCTTCGACACGCTGCCTTCGGCACCGACGAACACCGGGCCGAGCGGCACGTTGAAGCCGACGATGCCTTCAACGAGGGCGCCGTTCAGCTTGTCGTTGCGCGGAACCAGCGGGATGCCGGCGTCGGTACGCTCCGAGTCGAACTGCTCCCAGCCGCCCATGATCGCGACATAGGGTTCGAAGCCGATGCCGCTGGTGCCATCGGGCGCGGTCACGGCGGGGGCGGGTTCGGTCGTCGGAGCGTCCTGAACCACGGTGGCGTCCTGCGCGAAGGCGGGCGCGGCCGTGAAGGCGACGGCGGCTGCGGCGACGGTGAAAAGCTTACGCATACAAAACCTCATCAGCGTTTACGGTCCCGGCGTCGAAGGCGCGCCGGTTTATCCGTGGCCCCTCTGAACCCGAAAACCGGGGAAGTGTTGCATCGCATTGCAACATGACCGTCATGAAATCGGATACTGTTGCACCAAGGCAACGGTATCTGTCGCTCACATGAACGAACCATGGCGGTCCCGCCCGGACCATGGTTACAATGTGGCAAGGTCGGCGCGACGGCGGGGCAGAAGCGCCGCAACGATCGGCGGCGCGACGGGTTGGGAGAGGCGATCACACACGCGAATCGGAGGACGAACAGCGTATGCGACCCCGGATCATCATCGTCGGCGCGGGCTTTGGCGGCATCGCGGCAGCACAGGCGTTGCGCAACGCGGATGCCGACATCGTGCTGGTCGACCGCACCAACCACCATCTGTTCCAGCCGTTGCTCTATCAGGTCGCGGGCGCCGCCCTGTCGCCCGCCGACATCGCTACGGCCAATCGCGCGCTGCTGCGTCGCAACAGGAACACGCGGATTTTGATGGCGGAGGCGAGCGGCGTCGATGCCGACGCCCGCGAATTGTGCCTTGCCGACGGGCGGCGGCTGCCGTTCGATTACCTGATCCTCGCCACCGGCGCGGCGTACAGCTTCTTCGGCAACGACGCGTGGCGCGACCATGCCTATGTCCTGAAGTCGATCGACGATGCGCTGGCGATCCGCGCGGCGTTGCTGGGCGCGTTCGAACGGGCGGAGCAATGCGACGATCCGGAGGAGCGGCAGCGGCTGCTGACCTTTGCCGTGGTCGGCGGCGGGCCGACCGGGGTCGAACTGGCCGGGACGATCGCCGAACTGGCGCGCACCACGCTGGCGCGCGACTTCGCCGCGATCGATCCGCGCCGCGCGCGGGTCGTGCTGTGCGAGATGGGCGACCGGATTCTGAACGCGTTCGACCCGCCGCTGTCGCAGGCGGCGCGGGAGATGCTGGAGTCGCTCGGCGTCGAGGTGCGGACCGGCGAGGCGGTCAAGGAGATCGACGAACGCGGACTGACCGTCGGCGGACAGCGGATCGACGCCGCCGCCGTGCTGTGGGCGGCGGGAACCGAGGCGCGGCCGGCGGCAAAATGGCTGGCGGCGGACGCGGCCAGGAACGGCGCGGTGAAGGTGATGCCCGATTGTTCGGTGCCGGGCCATCCGACCATCTTCGCGATCGGCGACGTGGCGAGCTTCGACGGCGGCGACGGCCCCCTGCCCGGCCTGGCCCCGGTCGCCAAGCAGCAGGGCAGGTTCGTCGGCAAGCTGATCGCGGCGCGGATCGCAGGGCAGTCGGCGCCCGAGCGGTTCCGCTATCGCGACTATGGGACGATGGCGGTGATCGGCCGGTCGCGCGCGGTGGCGGAGATTGCCGGGTGGAAGCTCAAGGGCTTTATCGCGTGGCTGGCATGGTCGCTGGTCCACCTGATGCTGCTGGTCGATTTCCGCAGCCGGGTGTCGGTGTACGTCCACTGGGCGTGGTCGTGGTTCACCTATGGCCGGGGCGCACGGTTGCTGACCGGCTATGCGCCCGAGCCGGGGGAGAAACCGCGGACGGCGGGGTTGCCGGAGATCGAGGCGGAAGCGACGGCGGCGGAGTAGGTTCGGGAGCTACCGTCACCCCGGGGTTGATCCGGCGTGACGATCCTGGTTGGGTATGAGCGCGCCCCCGCCGATCCGCAAACGACGTCATCCCAGCGAAGGCTGGGATCTCCCGGTGACAGCGCGTCCGCGCTGCCGCGAGAGACCCCAGCCTTCGCTGGGGTGACGGTTGCTGGGAAAGCCCCCAACACAAAACGGCCCGCCCGCATTGCCTGCGGACGGGCCGTTCCCCTTACGTCACCGACGTTCAGCCGACGCGGTTGCCCGCCATCGGGAAGCTGCCGAACGCACCCGCCCCGACCGTGCCGGAGATGGTGTCGCCATCGACGGTCGCTTCGCAGTCGAGCGTCATCGGCATCGGCACGACGATCGCGACCTTCCACGACAGCTTGTCGCCATCGACCTTGCCGTCGGTGATCTCGGTCGATCCCATCGCCCCGGAATAGCTGCCGGTAAAGCTGCTGCCGTCGCTCTTGACGGTCAGCGTCGCCTGCTGGTCGCCCATCGGCGACTTGGTGATCGTGTTCCAGCTGCCATCGACATTCGCCATGTTCGCTCTCCTTACTTCGCCGCGACCGGGGCGGACGGCGGCGTTGCCGACACCACCTCCACCGGCAGGCCCAGCCCGTCAAGCTGCGGACGGACGACCTTGGCATCGCCGACCACCACATACACGAAGCGATCGGGGTCGATTGCCGCGCGTGCCGCAGCGTCAAGCTGGGGTACGGTCAGCGCCCGATATTTTTGCGGCAGCGTCGCCTGATAGTCGTCCGGGCGGCCGAGGAAGTCGTTGCTGCGCATCGCGCCCAGCACCGCGCCCGAGGTTTCGTAGGTGCCCGCCAGCTGCCGCGTCTCGCCATCGATCGAGCGGCGGAATTCGACCGGCGTCACGCCGTTGGTCCCGAGGAAGCCGTTGATCTGTTCGCGCAGCGACGCGATCGCCGGGCCGGTCTTGTCGGCCTGCACCGGTGCGTTGATGACGTAGGGCACGGCGTTCTGCATCAGCTGGAACCCGCCTCGCGCGCCATAGGACCAGTGCTTCGCCTCGCGCAGGTCCATGTTTATGCGGCTGAGGAAGCCCGAGCCGAGCACGGTGTTGGCGGTGGTCGCCGCCAGCGTGTCCGACTTCGACTGCACCGGCGTCATCTGCCCGGCGACGATCAGCGACTGCGGCGAATTGGGCCGGTCGACCAGCACGATCTTGGGCGCAGTGGTCGCACGCTGTGCCGGGAAGGTCTTGGTGCCGGCAGCACCCGTTGCCTGCCAGTTGCCGAGCGAGGCGTTGAGCGCCGCCTGTACTTCGGCCAGCGGACGGTCGGACACGACGAACACCTTCGCCTTATCCGGACGCAGCCACGCATTGCGCCACGCGACGAGGTCGTCGCGCTTCATCGCCATGACCGCCGCCGGATCGCCCACGCCCGCCGCCAGCTTGGCATAGGGCGAGGTCGGGCCGTAGAGCAGCGGCGGCAGCGTCATGTCGGCCAGCCCCTGCGGGTTGGTGCGCTGCTGCCCGATCTGCGCCAGCACCTGCCCGCGCACCCGCTCCAGCTCGTTCGCGTCGAATGCCGGATTGCGCAGCACATCGGCGAACAACATCGTCGCGCTGTTCAGATTGGCGCTGGGCGCTTCGAACCCGATCGTCGTCTGGTCGGCAGAATTGCCGCCGCTCATCTGCATGCCGAGCTTTTCCTTGGCCTCCGCCATCGCGATCGAATCGCGGGTGGTGGTGCCTTCGTCGATCAGCGACAGCGTCATGCCGGCAGTGCCGAGCTTGCCCGCCACATCGGCGGCGGTGCCGGCGTCGAACACCATCGATACCTGCGTCACCGGCACGGCGGTACGTTGCGCATAGACCAGCTCCATGCCGTTCGACAGGCGGCTGCGCGTGACCTTCGGGAATTGCAGCGCGGCGCCGGTGTCGGCGACGCCCGGCATCGCGCCGCGCGTGCCCTTGAACGGCGTTTCCGGGGCGGCCGGGGCGGCAGGCCCCGCGGCGACCGCCTTGGCCTCCTCATAACCCTCGCGCTCGCCCTTCTCGACGATCAGCGTATAGGCCGGGCGCGACATCCACTTCTGCGCGGCGGCGCGGGCGCGGTCCGGCGTCATCGTCGCCAGCGCGTTCAGCTCCTTCTTGTAGAAGCCCGGATCGTTCGAATACAGCTCGCCCGACGCCAGCGTCACCGCCTTGCCGCCGAAACCGCCGACCGATTCCAGTCCGCCGATGGTGCTCGACACCTGCGTCGTCGCGACGCGCGCCACTTCGTCGGCGGTCGGACCGGTGCGGAGATAGTCGGCGATCATCTGGTCCAGCCGCGCCTCGACCTGCCTGGCATCGACGCCCGGCTTCACGATCGCGCGGACGATCAGCATGCCGGCCTGCGCCAGCGACTGGACGCCGGCCGACACCTGCACCGCCAGCTTCTCCTTCTTGACCAGCTCGTTGTCGAGCCGCGACGAGGCGAGGCCGCCGAACGCGCTCATCGCGACGTCGAGCGCGGGCGAATCGGGATCGTTCAGGCCCGGCACCGGCCAGACCTTCATGATCATCGTCGCGGCGACATTGTCCTTCATCACCTCGCGCACCGGCGCGGCAAGGGTCGGCACCTCGATCTTCGGCAGCACCGATTCCGGCCCCTTCGCGATCTTGCCGAAATATTTCTCGACCAGCGGGCGTGCTTCCTTCGCGTCGATGTCGCCGGCCAGCACCAGCACCGCGTTGTTCGGGCCGTAATGGCCGCGGAACCAGTTCTTCACGTCCTCGAGGCTGGCGGCGTCGAGATCGGCCATCGAACCGATCACCGAATGGCGATAGGGGTGACCGACCGGGAAGATGCCTTCGGTCATCTTGTAGCGGACGAGGCCATAGGGCTGGTTGTCGCCCTGCCGCTTTTCGTTCTGCACGACGCCGCGCTGTTCATCCAGCACGCCCTGCGTCACCGCGCCGAGCAGATAGCCCATCCGGTCGGATTCGAGGAACAGCGCGCGGTCGATCGCCGCCTTCGGCACGGTTTCGAAATAGTTGGTGCGGTCGTAGCTGGTGGTGCCGTTCAGGTCGGTCGCGCCGATCGAGCGCAGCGGATCGAAGAAATCGCCCGGCGCATTTTCCGACCCGTTGAACATCAGATGTTCGAACAGATGCGCGAACCCGGTCTTCCCCTCCGGCTCATGCTTCGACCCGACGTCGTACCATACCGACACCGCGACGATCGGCGCCTTGCGGTCGGTATGGGTGATGACGGTCAGGCCGTTGGGCAGCGTGAACTTTTCGTACGGAATGTTCACCGGCGCGACCAGCTGCGACAGCGGCGCGGCCTTTACCGGGGGCGCGGTGCGGGCGGGAGCCTGCGCGTGCGCCGTTCCGGCGAGCGCAGTGGAAGCGAGCAATATGGCAGCGACGGTACGAAACATGGAACCCCACCCATTATCGATAAACGGAATGACGGTGTATGGCCTGTACCGGACCCGTGCAAGCGGCTTCCATTGCCCGAACGGCACCGTTCGCTTGCGGCAATGTAACATATGATGTCCTCGGACCATTTGCGCTAATTGACGGTTTTCACGGTGCTTTCAGTGCTTATGTTGCATCGCGCCATGACTATTCCATTCGAAACCTTCCGCGCGATCCTTCCGCATTCCGACCGGTTCGACCGCCTGCTGGCGCTCGGCTGGGAAGATATCGGGGGTGTCGTCCTCGCCATGGGAGCCGTCGCCTTCATGACGGCATTGGGCGCGCTGCGTTCGCGCTGAGCGTCCCGTTCAGAATATTGCTGCGTAGCAACATTTCCTGAGACCGTATCTCTCCGGGAACAAGGGTTTTGCGTATGATCCGATTGAGTGCCGTCCTGTTCGGCGGGGCGCTGCTGGCCGCCTGTGGAAATTCGACTCCGCCCGAAGCGCAGGCGACGATGAACAGCACGGTCGACCTGCGGCATCTGGTCGAGACAGAGGTCGCCGGCAACGGCATCGAACGCTATCCGCTGGAAGGCGTGGCGATCCCGACGCCATCCGATCCGCAGTCGCGCTACGAAGTGCTGCGCCAGCGGCGCACCGCCGCCGGCACGATCATCGCGATCCTGCGCCAGCAGCGCGGCGACCGCTTCGTCTATGCCCGCACCGAACTGGATTGCGAGCGCAACCTGTTCCACGTCGTCGGCGTGGCCGATACCCGCGCGCATGTCGAAACCAATGTCGCGCATGACGGGCCGCTGCGCCCGACCGATGGCCTGCCGTTGCGGCAGGAGCTGTCGAGCTTCATCTGCGCACGGACCACCGCCTGACCGCATTTCGGAAAACGGGCCGAGGCACGTTTCGCGGAGCCGTCTGGACGTGCGCCATGCGCGCGGGTCCAGGCGGCCTCCAAGCCGCTATCGGATCGTCGGGGGCACCGCCGGCGTAGCGACCTCCGCCTCGAAGCGCGGATCGACCTCGGCAACGGGCAGCGTGCCGCGTCGCCGCTGGAAGCTGGTCAGCAGGAAGAACAGCAGGTTGGACCCTTGCGTCAGCGCGCCGCCGGCCAGCAGCAACCCGGCCATCGCGGCACGCGGGCCATCGACGATATGGCTCATCTCCAACGCGGCCGACAGGAACAGCAGGTCGCGATTGGGCACGATCGGCAGCCGGCTGATGACCATCTGCACCGTCAGGAACGTGACCCATACGCCCCAGGGTTCGGCGGGCAGCACCACCGCCCATTGCGTCGCCTGCAACAGCACGACGATCAGGATGCGCGCGACATGGATGCCGAGCACGGCGGCCGCGACCCGCCAGCCGACCGACAATATCTGCTTGCGCAGGCGTAGCAGCAGCGGGGTGAGGAACGCGGCGACCAGCAGCGCGGCGAGCAGCATGCCGCCGGCCGAATGCAGCCAGTCGGCGATCCACTTCGCCCGCCCCGTCCCCATGAAGATGACGAGCAGGATCGAGGTGATCGCGGCGGATGCCAGCGCCGAGAGGATGGCATTGTCCTTGATCGCCAGCAGCAACGTCTTCGACGCGATCCCCAGCCGCTGCCGCGCCCAGACGAACAGATAGACCTCGCCCGAATAGCCGACAAAGGCGGAGTTGAAGACCCGCTTGCGCACGAAGACGGGCAGGCTGCCGGGCAAGGGCCGGCCGAGCAGCAGGCGGAAGATCCACACCTCCGACACCGGCAACGCCATGAACATCACGACGAACAGGATATAGAACCACGGCGTGCGCGGGAGCGCGGCGGCGACGCTGGCCCAACCGATCGCGCGGACCTTCAGCACCAGCCACAGCAGCACGCCGACGAAGAACAAGGCGCGGAAAACCTTGCCCAGCAGCGCGGCGGTCGGCGTCTGCGACCAGTCGTGCAGCCGCTGCGCACGTTCGGACAGGGTCAAGCGA
Organism: Sphingomonas paucimobilis; assembly: GCA_036946325.1. Taxonomy (GTDB): domain Bacteria; phylum Pseudomonadota; class Alphaproteobacteria; order Sphingomonadales; family Sphingomonadaceae; genus Sphingomonas; species Sphingomonas paucimobilis_A. Next base: position 19,244 of record JAQIJL010000001.1, on the reverse strand, counting down.
AGACTCCGGCGGTACGCGAGTCGGCGACGAACGCGTCGAATGCGGCGCGCGTATTGGGATCGAGACGGAAGCGCGAATGGCGCCACACCCCGCCCGGCAGGACCCGGCGGACAGCATATTCGATCGCTGCCAGCGGCGTGTTGCGCACCCGCCGTTCGAAATGGGTCCGCTCCCACGTATTCGCCCCGTGAAACGCGCGGACGAACAGGCCGGGCGCGTCGAGCACGCCGATGCGATCGATCGGCCAATGTGCGAGGAAGTCGGTATCCTCGCCACGCCGCTTTTCGGGATAGCGGGCGGTCGGGTCGGCGCGGTGGACGATGCTGCCCGGCACGCCCGGCTCCAGTGTGCCGACATAGGGGTGGTCGAACCATTCCGGCGCATCGAGGTGCATCAGCGTCCCGCGCAGGACGCAGGCGTCCTTGCCGCCATCCAGCACCGCAACCTGCCGCGCCAGCCGGTCGGGGTGATACCAGTCGTCATCGTCCCACTGCGCCACGATGCTGCCGCGCGCCAGGTCGAGCGTGCGGTTGCGCAACCGCCCCAGCGTCGTCTCCGGCGTCCTGGCGACCCGGTCGTAGATCAGCCGGTCGGCGGGAATGTCGGCGAAGAGCGGCGTGTAATCCTGATCGCCGTCGTCGACGACCACCAGTTCGCGGTTCGCCCAGCGTTGCGCCAGGAAACAGTCGACCGCGCGGCGTGCCAGCGCGGCACGGTTCGCGGTCACCATCACGCAGCTTACCCGCGCGCCGTCGTCGGACCAGTTCATCGCCATCGCCTTAACCGTAGTCGGGCACCTCGACAATCGGGTGGCGCGAGGTCGCCCACGCTGGTAGCCGCATGGGCGATGCGGATCGTCTTCGTCCTGACCTATCCCACCCATCACGGCATCGCCGATGTGCGCGAATGGCTGCGCTGGGACAATCGCGACCGGCGGATGCCCGGCATCCTGACCGAACTGGGCGTCGAGACCGAATTGTGGGGGCTGGCGCGCGAACCGCTGGACACGACGTCCGACCTGCCCGGCATCGCCCCCTACCCCATCCGCCTGTTCGCGCCGTCCAATCCGGACGCCAAAACCCGCGACCAGAAGAGCGACGCGCTGGTCGCCGCCGCGCGGGTCGATCCGGCGACGTTGTTCGTGCTGATCGGCAGCAATGGCGGCGCGGGGTTCGACCTGTTCGACCGGGTGCTGCGGCCGGACCGGCGGCGGTTCGCGGTCATCATCGGCGGCGACTGGTGGAGCCGGATCGTGCCGCACGCCGCCTTCGTCTTCCCCGAATCGGCGGTGCAGGAGGCGAAGCTGACCCGGCCGGGCTGGCGCTTCTGGCGGCGGGCGGTCCCGGCGGGGCGCATGCAGCGGCTGCCCAAGACGATCGATACCGACCGCTTCGCGCCGCTGCCGGCCGAGAAACGGTTCGACGTGATCGCGACCAGCCGCCTGACGCCGTACAAGAAGTTCGACGAGATCGCGGCGCTGGGCGAACGCCACCGCGTCGCGGTGATCGGCGACGGACCGTTGGCGGCCGCGTTGCAGCGGCGCTTTCCGCAGGTCCATTGGCTCGGCCATGTGCCGAACGCCGAGGTGCCGGCGATGCTGGCGCGGGCGCGGCTGTTCTTCCATGCCGGGCGGCGCGACTATTTCCCGCGCGCGATTCCGGAGGCGATGGCGTGCGGCCTGCCCGTCGCGGCGTTCGACGACCGGATCGGGCCGGACGTGATCCCGTGCGACTGCGGGCTGCTGGTCAAGGACAACGACTATCGCGACAAGGTCGACGCGCTGCTGGCCGATCCGGCGGCGGTCGCGGCGATGGGCGCGGCGGCACGCGCCCATGTCGTCGCGACGCACGGCACCCGGTCGTCGGAAGTCGCCTGTCGCCGGTTGATGGAGTTGGCCGGATGAGCCGCTGGACGTTCGTAATCGCTTATTACAACGAGGCGGATTTCCTGCCCGCGACGCTGGCGGCACTGGCCGCGCAGAGCGTCCCGTTCCGGCTGGTGCTGGTCGACAATGGATCGACCGACGGGTCCGACGCGATCGCCCGCGCCTTCACCGCGCCGGGGGTCGAGGTGGTCAACCTGTCGGAGGCGCGGCCGGGCAAGATCCATGCGCTGGAAACCGCGATGGGCGAACTGACCACCGAATTCTGTGCGTTCGGCGATGCTGACACCTGGTACCCGCCGCATTATCTGGCCGAGGCGGAGCGGGCGTTCGATGCCGATCCCCGGACGGTCGCGGTCATGGCGCTGGGCGTAGATGCGTCGGGGCAGAAGCTGCGGCGCGCGCTCTACGCCGGGTTCGTCACGAAATTGCTGTCGAAACAGACACATACCGGCGGATATGGACAGGCGTTCCGAACGACGGCACTGGTGCAGGCGGGTGGTTTCTCCGAGAAACTATGGCCTTATGTCCTGCTCGACCATGAGATCATGCAGCGCGTCGCGAAGCTAGGCCGTATCGTCTATCCCTATGATTTCTGGGCAAAACCATCGCCGCGCCGGTCGGACCGGCGCCGCGTGCGCTGGACGCTGCCCGAGCGACTCTTGTACCACGCGACCCCGTTCGCGGCGAAGGACTGGTTCTTCTACCGCTTCTTGGGACCACGGCTGAAGGCGCGGGGCATTACCCATTTGAATTTGCGGGACAAACCGTGGGAAGCGAAGCCTTGAAGCGTTCCAAAGTTCACTAAGTTCACACTCGTGCGCGTTTTGCGCACCGTCGGGTCGTGGCGGGAACCGGATGTTTCAGCGATGAGAAAGAACCCGCAGGAACATCGCATAGCGGCGCGGCTGTAGGAAAGCTGCCGACGGCGACCTCGTTTGACCCGTCGGGACACCCGCCTATACCGAAACCCATGCGAACTGCCCTCGACGCACCGATCGACGCGCTGGACGATCCCGAACGCCGCTTCGTCGGCAATGTACGCGATCATGGCTGGGCGGCGACTCATGTATTTGCCGATCATGAGGGACCCGGGTTCACCTTTAGCACCGGGTTTTGGGTTAAGACCGGTCAGCCGGAATTGATCCTGTTCGGAATGAAGCAGGACATCACACACGACATCTTGTGGGACCTGTACCGCGACGCTGCAGCCGGGAAAGCCTTGCCGATCGCGGCGGCGAACGATCAGGCGTTCGCCAATCTGCCGGCCTATGCCTTTCCCGTCGCCAAGCGGTTCTACCCCGACTATCTGGGGTGGGGCCGATGGTTTTACGCCGGCGACGACTTCCCATGCCTGCATGTCGTCTGGCCCGATCGGGCCGGCGTGTTTCCATGGGAAGCGGGGTTCGATCCGCACTTCGTCGGACTACAACCCGATCTCACCGAACACGGCTGGTCGACCGCGCTTGGAAAGCGGGACTCCGGGTCAAGCCCGGGGTGACGAAAGCGGGGCGCGCTCCACCCGGAACAGCCCCTCACCCAAAACCTCCAGCCGCGCACCGACCGCCGCTGCCGCGCTGGCCAGTTCGCCCGCCGCGCGCGGGTCGTCGGCTTCGATTTCCACCAGCGTCGCCCCGTCGCGCAGCGCCCTGGCCAGCCGGATGGCGGGCCAGGGGCAGCGCATGCCGCGGGCGTCGATGCGGGTCATTTTGCGTGGTCGAAGGGGTTCTTCGGGGCGCGGAGGTTCAACCGGACGGGGACCGCGCCGAAGCCGAATTCCTTACGCAAGCCATTGATAAGATAGCGTTTATAGCTTTCGGGCAGCTGGTCGACGCGGGTGCCGAACAGGACGAAGCTGGGGGGCCGTGTCTTGTTCTGCGTGATGTAGCGCATCTTGATGCGCTTGCCGCCGGGGGCGGGTGGCGGGTTGGCCTCCAGCGCGCGGTCGAACCAGCGGTTGAGCTGGCCGGTCGAGACGCGGCGGCCCCATGCCTCGCGCGTTTCGAACGCGGCCTGCATCAGCACGTCCAGCCCCTTGCCGGTCGCGGCGGACACGGTCAGCAGCGGCACGCCCCTGGCCTGCGCCAGCCCCTCGTCCAGCGCGCCCTTCACGCCGTTGAACAGCGACGAGGCGTGTTCGGCGATGTCCCATTTGTTGAGCGCGATCACAAGCGCGCGGCCTTCCTGCAGCACCCGGTCGGCGATCTTGATGTCCTGCAGTTCGAGGCCGCGCGTACCGTCGAGCAGCAGCACGACGACCTCGGCAAAGTCGATCGCGTGGAGTGCGTCGGCGACCGAGAGCTTTTCGAGCTTTTCCTGCACCCGCGCCTTTTTGCGCATGCCGGCGGTGTCGATCAGCCGGACGGGCCGCACGCGACCGTCGGCGGCGGTCCAGTTCCAGTCGACCGCGATCGAATCGCGGGTGATGCCGGCCTCGGGACCGGTGATCAGCCGGTCCTGCCCAAGGAAACGGTTGATCAGCGTCGACTTGCCCGCGTTCGGACGGCCGACGATCGCCAGTTTCAGGACGGCGGTTTCGGGGTCGAACTCGCCCTCTTCCTCCGGTTCCGGCTCTTCCTCGCGCTCGATATAGGGGCGCAGCGCCTCGAACAGGTCGGCGACGCCCTCGCCATGTTCGGCCGAGAGCTGGACCGGATCGCCAAAGCCCAGCGCCAGCGATTCGAGCACGCCATTCTCGCCCGCGCGCCCTTCCGCCTTGTTCGCGACCAGCACGACCGTGCCGTTGGACGAACGCAGCCAGCGGGCGATTTCCTCGTCCAGCGGCGTGATGCCGGCGCGCGCATCGATCATGAACAGCGCGACATCGGCCATTTCGACCGCCGCCTGCGTCTGCATCCGCATCCGGCCGGGCAGCGTCGCCGCGTCCTCATCCTCGAACCCCGCGGTGTCGACGATGGTGAAGTCGAGGCCGAGCAGCGTCGCCTCCCCTTCCCGGCGGTCGCGGGTCACGCCCGGCTGGTCGTCGACCAGCGCCAGCCGCTTGCCCACGAGGCGGTTGAACAGCGTCGACTTGCCGACATTGGGACGGCCGATGATGGCGACGACGGGTAAGGGCATGGGGATTCCTGGGGTGCGGGGTTGCCGCCGAGTGTAGGGGGTAAGGGGGGACGGGTCGAGGGTGTTGGCCGTGTCGGATCCACCCGGACTGGACGTCATCCCAGCGCAGGCTGGGATCTCCCGGTGATAGGGCGGGACCGGAGCCGATAGATGCCCCAGCCTGCGCTGGGGCGACGTTTCGTTCGGAGAAATAAGGTCTTTCGTCGCCCCGGCCTATGCTGGGATGACATCAGCGCCTTACTTCCAGGCGGTCAGCTGCCCCGCATCGTCGAGCAGGTACAGCATCCCGTTCGCCACGATCGGCGAGAGATTATATCCCGCCTTCGACCGGGTATCCTGCGTCGAGGTGATGCTGCCATCGGCGGTCGAGACGGACACGAGTTGCCCTTCCGAATTGACGAGGACGAGGCGGTTGCCGGCGAGGATCGGGCCGACCCAGCTGATCGGGTTCTTGCGCTTCTTGATGTTGCGGAAGCCGGGCAGCTGCTGGACCCAGCGCAGCTTGCCGCTGCCGCGCGAGATGCACAGCAGGCGCGCGTCGTCGGTCACGACGAAGATCCATTCGCCCGCGACCCATGGCGTCGAGATGCCGGCGAGATTCTGTTCCCACAGCCGCTGGCCCGACACGAGTTCGAGCGCGACCATGCGACCGCCCTGCCCGACCGCATAGACGCGGCCATTGTCGATCACCGGTTCGGCATCGATATCCGCCAGCGCCGACACCGAGGTCGAGGCCGAGGTGCGCGACAGGCTGTCGCCCCACACCGAGCGGCCATTTTCATAGCGATAGGCGTTCAGTTCGCCCGACGAGAAGCCGGCGACGACCGTCCCCTGTGCCGAGGCCGGCGCGGCGACGCCGAACACGCCCTGTGATTCGATGCTGCCCGACTGGGTCCACACGACCTTGCCGTCGCTCTGGTCGAGCGCGAACAGCTGGTTGTCCTGGCTGACGACATAGACCTGCCCGTTGGCGAGCGACGGGGCGCCGCGCAGCGGACCGCCGGGCTTGGCACGCCACACCTCCTTGCCGTCGGCGGTGTTGAACGCGACGACATCGCCCAGACCGTCGGTGGCGAAGGCGCGATCGCCCTCCACCGACACGCCGCCGCCGAAGCGGGCGCGCGAATTTTCGTCACCCTGCACGGTCGGCGCGGTCCAGACGGTCGAACCGGTCGCGGCGTCCATCGCGGTCACCACGCCGTCGACGTCGATCACGTACAGGCGCCCGCCGACGACGACCGGGGCGGCGGCCAGACGCGTGCGGGTGTTGCCGCCCTCGATCCGCGCGCTCCACGCCTGGGTCAGCGTGTCGCCCAGTGCGACATGGCTCATCGACTTGGACGCGTTGCCGCCCGGCTGCGACCAGTCGGCATTAGTTTCGGCGAGCGGCAGCACGACCTGCAGGTTCGCCAGCGCCGGATCGACCTCCGCGAGGTTTTCGGAGGCGAGAATCGGCATGCGCTGTCCGACGACGGGCGTGCGCGCCGGGCCTTTGCCCTTGAGTGCGCCGCAACCGCCCAGCAGCGCCAACGCCGCGACCGCTGCCGAGAGTTTCAGATGCGTCTTCATGGGGAAAGGGTTCCGGTATCGAAGGAGGTTATTGCGCGGCGGCAGGCGCGGCCGGTGCGGCGTCGACGCCGAGCGAGCCGGCCATCTGCACGGCACGCGCGCGCAGGCTTTCCGGCACGCCGTCGGTCCGCGCGATCAGGGCAAAGGTCTGTCCGGCCTGTTGCAGCTTGTTCTGGCGGAGATAGGCGACCGCCACCATTTCGCCCGCGCTGCCGAGCCACGGGCTGCCCTTGTCGGCCAGTCCGCGCAGCCGGTCGATGACCTGCTGCGGCTGCAACGAATCATATTCGACCGCGGTCTGGCGGACGAGCGCCATGTCGCGGAACGGCTGGGCCAGCGTTTCGTCGGCGGCGACCTTGGCGAACGCAGCGGCCGCGCCCTTGGTGTCGTTCTTCGACAGCAGCATGTCGGCCTGGGTCAGCAGGGCGGTGGCGCGCACCGCGTCCTTGTCCGACGTGGTAAGCTTGCCGACGATGTCGTTCGCCTGCGCAACACGGCCCTGCTGAATGTCGTCGAGCGCGGTGGCGAGCTGTTCGCCCTGTTCGCCGGCCAGCGTGTTCTGGCGGTGCTGCCACCACGTCCAGCCGCCGAACGCGAGGAGCGCCAGCAGGACCACGCCGATGATCAACAGGCCATAGCGTTTGCCGATGTTCGACATCTGCTCACGGCGCAGCTCTTCATCGACTTCGCGGATGAAGGCTTCGTTGTTCTGCGGGGTCAACGCCAAGGGAACAGCTCCAGGGGATAGATCAAGCGCGCTCCTTTAGCCGACGCCCAAGGGAAACGAAAGCGATTGGTCGTGGGGGGCATCCCGGCGTGGAACCATGGCGGAGCGCGGCTGTGCGGGGGATGAACGAAACCGCCCACTCCGTCACCCCGGGCTTGACCCGGGGTCCCGCTTTTGTGGGCGGCAGAGGAAGAAGCGGGACCCCGGATCAAGTCCGGGGTGACGTGTGGATTGGAGGTCTTCCTCAATCCTTCGGCGCGTAGAGTTGCGCCGGCCCCGGAAAGGCGCGCGACCGCACCTCTTCGGCGTAGGTCGTGACCGCCCCCGCAATATGCCCGGCCATGTCGCCATAGGTCTTCACGAAGCGCGGGGTGCGTTCGAACAGGCCGAGCATATCCTCCGCGACCAGCACCTGTCCGTCGCACTGCGCCGACGCGCCGATACCGATCGTGGGACAGGCGATGCGTTTGGTGATCTCGACCGCGATCGGTTCGACCACGCCCTCGATCACCACCGCGAAGGCGCCGGCCTCGGCCACCGCGACCGCGTCGGCGACGATCTTTTCCGCTTCGGCAGCGCTCCGCCCGCGTGCGCCATAGCCGCCGAGCTGGTTCACCGCCTGCGGCGTCAGGCCGACATGGCCCATCACCGGTATCCCGCGCTGCGACAGGAAGGCGACGGTTTCGGCCATCGCCGTGCCGCCCTCCAGCTTCACCGCCGCGGCACCGGTCGCCTTGAGCAGCAGCGCGGCGCTTTCGAACGCCTGTTGCGGGCTGGCCTCATAGCTGCCGAACGGCAGGTCGATGACGACGAGCGAATGATAGGAACCGCGCACCACCGCCGCGCCATGCGCCGCCATCATGTCGAGCGTCACCGGGACGGTCGACGGCAGGCCGTAGATCACCTGCCCCAGGCTGTCGCCGACCAGCAGCATGTCGCATTGTGCATCCATCAGCTGCGCAATGCGCACGGTATAGGCGGTCAGCATCACCAGCGGGGTCTTGCCCTTGGCGGCGCGGATCGCGGGGATGGTCAGGCGCTTCATCGGCGCCGGGGTGGGCGTCGCGCGGCTGGTGGCGGTGTCGATGGTAAAGGTCGTGGACATGGCCGCGGTCTAGCGGGAAGCGGTCAGCGAAGCCACCCGCGCGCGATGCCGTGCCGGGCTACGCCCAACTGCCACAGCGCGATGGCGAAGATCACCAGCGGGAACGGCACGGTCGCCGCCGCGCCCTTCGCCGCGATCAGGTCGGTCGCGGAGAAAACCCAGCCGAACTGGATCGCGACCGCCAGCAGCGAGGCGGCATAGAATCCCGCCGCCCAGCGCCGGCCGATCAGCAGCGCGATGCTGCCGAAGACGCCGCCCCAGGTGGCGATGCCATAGACCCAGTTGAACCAGCGCGGCAGCGACGCATAGAAGCGGCGGTCATCATCGCCCATCGCGGCAAGGGCGGCAGACCCCATCGTGACCTGGCTGTAAAAGGCGAAGACGCCGGCTGCCCCCCACAGCAGGAACAGCACGGCCACGATCCGGAACCAGGGCGGCGGCGTTCGGACGAAAGTCGGTGCCATGCTGCTCCCCTGATCCGCGATTCGGTACGGCATCGCAATGATGCCGGGCCGATTGGTTAACGCACTTGACCGGCGTTGGCGAATCGCCCGGCATAGCGTTCGGGCTTGAACCCGGTTTCGATCCAGCCGTCGCCGACCAGCACCGGACGCCGGATCATCGACGGCTGCGCCAGCATCAGCCCGATCGCGCGGGTTGCGTCCAGATCGGCCTTGTCGGCGTCGGGCAGCTTGCGGAACGTCGTGCCGCTGCGGTTGAGGAGCGCTTCCCAGCCGAGCGCATCGACCCATTCGGTGAGGGTCGCACGGTCGATCCCGGCCTTCTTATAGTCGTGGAAGGTGTAGGCGATGCCGTGTGCGTCGAGCCAGGTGCGCGCCTTCTTCATCGTGTCGCAGTTGGGGATGCCGTAGAGGGTCAGGGTCATCGGTTCGCCGTCGGTTGCGGTGGATCGGCAGGCAATAGCTGTTCGATGTAGAAAAGACAGACTGACCGGCTGTCGCAGCGACGATTGCGGTTCGCAATTCGATGGCGCAAGGCACGGCATGGCCATCGCTATCAGCTACGCTGCCACTCGCCCGGAAATCTGGAATTACTACTGGCGTATGTGGCGACAGGGGCTGTGGAAGGCGCACCTGTTCGTTTTCGTGATCGTAGCAGTCCTGACCTACTCCGCGTTGCCAGCCAACGACCTTTCAGTGGCCGCCGCGATCGCAGCCGCCAGCGTCACAATTCTCTTTTTCGTGCTGTACCCGCAGTTGCGCTACAAGGCGGAGACGCGAGAACTCATCCTGAGCGAGGACGGGATAACGACCTCGATCGGTCGACGGCGGGCCGATATACCGTGGAGCGATATCGCCGCGATCGACGCCGACGAACTTTCGTTCGTGATCCAGCGTTCAAATCTCAACGCGCTGATCGTGCCGGCGCGGGCATTTGCAAGTCCCGACGAACGCGCGGAGTTCGAGGCATTCGTCCGAACCCATACCGACGCTCGCGGCCGCTAGCAGCTAGCTGCTAGCTGAGAGACGTCGCGCTCCCCGGCCATGACGCCCCCATCATGCCGCCGCGCGGAACGGGAGCGTCCGAAGGGCGTCGGCCGACAGGCGGAAGCGGTCGACGTGCTGGGACAATGCCGCAGCCTGATCGGCCAGGCCGCGGGCGGCGGCGGTGCTTTCCTCGACCATCGCCGCATTCTGCTGCGTCACCGAATCCATTTCGTTGACCGCGATATTGACCTGTTGCAGCCCCGACGACTGTTCGTCCGCGCCCTTGGCGATCGTCGCGACCAGATGGGCGATCTCGGCGATCCGGCCGACGATCCGTTCCAGCGCGTCGCCGGTCTCGCCGACCAGATTGACGCCGATCTCGACCTGGTTGCCGCTGGCCATGATCCGGCTCTTCACGTCGCTGGCGGCATTGGCCGAGCGCTGCGCCAGCGCCCGGACTTCGCTGGCCACGACCGCGAAGCCCTTGCCCGCGTCACCCGCCCGCGCGGCCTCTACGCCGGCGTTGAGGGCGAGCAAATTGGTCTGGAAGGCGATGCCGTCGATGACCGAGATGATCTCCGAAATCTCGTCCGACGCGCGCTTGATCCCGCCCATCGCCTCGACCGCCTGCCGCACGATACGCACGCCGTCCTCGGCATCGTCGCGCGTCACCGCCATCGTCGCATTGGCCTGCGCCGCGCCGGTCGCGGTGCTGCGGACCGTCGCGGTAATCTCGTCGAGCGCCGCCGCCGTTTCCTCGAGGCTCGCCGCCTGCTGCTCGGTCCGGCGCGACAGATCGTCCGACGCGCTGCTGATGTCCGACGCGCCGTCGCGGATGCCGCCGGTCGAGGCGACGACCGCGCGCATCGCGTCGTTCAGCGCCCCCATCGCCGAGTCGAAATCGCTGCCGAGCTTGCGGAACGACCCGGTCAGCGTATCGCCGATCCGCGTGTCGAGATGGCCGCGCGCCAGTGCGGACAGGCCGGTGCCGACCACCTCGACCACCCGCTGCTGCTCCGCCTCGCGCTCGGCGGCAACGATCGCCGCATCGCGGAAGGTGTCGAGCGCCTGCGCCATGTCGCCCACTTCGTCGTGGCGGTCGCGTCCGGGAATCGCCGACGCGGTATCGCCCGCCGCCAGCGCCCGCATGCGGCCCGACAGCGCCTCGACCGGCAGCGAGATCGACCGCCCGATACGATGCGCGCAGAAGGCGACCAGCAGCATCACCGCCAGCGCCAGCGCGCTGAGATAGAGCGCCGCGTCGAAGATCGCGCCGTTGATCCGGTCGATGAACACGCCCGACCCGATCACCCAGCCCCAGGGCGCGAAGCCCGTGACATAGGACAGTTTGGGCTGCGCCTCCTTCTGCCCCGGCCGCGTCCATTGATAGGTGAGGAAGCCCGCACCCTTGGTCCTGGCGATCTGTACCATTTCGACGAAATGCGTCCGGCCGGTCGGATCGCGGTAGTTGTTGAGGTCGGTGCCGTTCATTTCGGGCTTGGTCGGATGCATCAACATGGTCGGATGCATGTCGTTGATCCAGAAATATTCGGTGGTGTCGTAGCGCATCGCCTTCACGGCGTTCAGCGCGGCGCGCTGCGCCTCCGCCCGGGTCATGCGGCCGGCGACTTCCTCGGCATGATAATGCACCACGACCGACCGTGCCGCCTCCACCGCCTGGCGCGTGCTGCGTTCGATGTCGCGGTTCATGACCGAGGACAGGTGGAACAGGCTGATGCACAGCAGCGTCACCAGCCCGAGTGCGGCCACCACCCCGATCAGATTGATCCTGCCCCGAACCTTCAACCGCATAGCATCATCCCGTGAAATCCCGTCCGATTTGCCGCAAAATGCTGAATATTGCGTTTAAGGGTCCGGCAAGCCCCGGCGCCAAACCCCCGGTCGAACCCCAAAAAATCCATTCGCCGCACCCCCATTGACGGCCCGTGCGATCCACGATAGCCCTTGCGAATGAGTATCAATAGCGAGGCTCTATGTACGATCTGATCGACCGGCCGGTATCGGCCCTGTCCCCCGGCGACCGTTTCCTGATCGACGCGATCCGGTTGTGGGTGGCGGCGCGCAGTGCCTGCCAATGTCCGCCCGCGCTGCTGGCGGCGCGCTTCGCACAGTCGGGCGCGCTCGACGCGCTCGGCGATTTCGACGGCTGGATGACCCAGTTGTCGACCCATGCGCGCGTACCGATCCAGATCAATTGTAAATGCGGGCTTGTGACCGACGATGAATCGGTTCTCTTGACCTTGGCGCGTGATCTCGTAACGGGACGCGATGCGAAGGCGCGGACCACGCTTTCGCTGCTGGTCGCCGAAGAGGCGATCGCCCCCACTTTTTGCGCGCTGGCCCGGACGGCGGCAATGCTCGGACAGGTCGGGCTGCCGCCGGGGACCAACGTCAGGACGTAAGGATTATCGATGACCGACCGCACCGCCGTCGTCCACGGCCTCGAACCCACCAACGCGCTGAGCGTCGAGCGCGTGCGTTCGGTGCGCCATTGGAACGAGCATCTGTTCAGCTTCACCATCACCCGCCCGCCCAGCTTCCGCTTCCGCTCGGGCGAGTTCGTGATGATCGGCCTGCCCGGCGACAACGGCAAGCCGCTGCTGCGTGCCTATTCGATCGCCAGCCCCGCCTATGCCGAGGAACTGGAGTTCCTGTCGATCAAGGTGGCCGATGGCCCGCTGACGTCGAAGCTGCAACAGATCGTGCCGGGCGACGAGATCTTCCTCGGCAAGAAGCCGACCGGGACTCTGGTCACCGACGCGCTGAAGCCAGGGCAGCGGCTGTTCATGCTGTCGACCGGCACCGGCCTTGCGCCGTTCCTGTCGCTGATCCGCGATCCGGACGTGTATGAGATGTATTCGTCGATCGTCGTCGTCCATTCGGTGCGCCGCGTATCCGACCTCGCCTTCCGCACCACGCTGGAGGCGAACCTGTCGGGCGACCCGCTGGTCGAGGATCAGGCCGCCGCGCAGTTCACCTATGTGCCGACGGTGACGCGCGAGGATTTCCACACCACCGGCCGCATCGACGCGCTGGTCGAGAACGGCACGTTGTTCTCCGCCCGCATCGGCGGCGCACAGGCGTTCGACCCGGCGACCGACCGCATCATGCTGTGCGGATCGACCGAGATGATCCGCGACTTTTCGGAATATCTCGAGCGCCAAGGGTTCGAGGAAGGGTCGAACGCGAAGCCCGGCGATTATGTGATCGAGCGGGCGTTCGTGGGGTAAGGCGACAGGGGGCGAGGCTCGGCCCGCCCCCTATGCTTTCCGTTCCATACAAATCCGTTCGGTTCGAGCAGCTTCGAGCGAAGTCGAGAAGCGCCAGTCGAGAACACCCGGCTTGTGGCACGCGTTCTCGACGAGGATTGGGTCGGATTGTCCGCCGGACAATCCTGAACCATGCGGGGCATGGTTCACCCAACCCTCCTCTCGACTTCGCTCGAAGCTGCTCGAACCAAACGGATTGATTTGGGGAGGGGTTACCCCCCGCCATCAATAGCTGACCCGCACCGTGCCCAGCACCGTGCGCGGGGCGATGAAATAACCCTGATCGAAATTGATCGCGCTCAGCGCCTTGGCATCGTTGACGTTGCGGACATTGACGCCGAGCGACACGCGCGGCGTCAACTCGTAGCGCGCCATCAGGTCGAGCGTGGCATAGCCATCCTCGGTGATCCGCACCTGCTGCCCGGTCGTCGCGATGATACCTTCCGGTTCGAGATACATGCGGCTCTGATACTGGCCCGACGCGCCGACCTTCAGCGCGGGCAGCGTCACCGGCGACCATACGATGTTCAGCCGCCCGGTGTTGCGCGGCACGAAGGTTCGCACCGGCTGGTCATTCTCGCCCCGGATGCGCATCGCAGTGAAGCCGCCGGTCGCCTGTAGCCCCGGCGCGATCTGCCCGCTGACCTCCAGTTCGACCCCGCGCGAAGTGGCATCGACGCCGCGGTACAGCGTCTGGCCGATCGTCGGGTCGAACCCGGCCGGTTCGGCGGTATTCTTCTGCCGCGCCTGGAACAGCGCGATGCTGGCGTTCAGCCGACCGCCCAGCCATTCGCCCTTCAACCCGGCCTCGATATTGTCGCCCTCGATCGGGTCGATCAGGCGGCGGTTGACGTCGGTCTGGGTCTGCGGGTTGAAGATCGTCGCGAAGCTCGCATAGGCGCTGATGTTACCGGTCAGGTCATAGGTCGCCCCGACGAACGGCAGGAAGCGGGCGCGGTCGTAATTGGTCGGCGTGGTGTAGGACACGCCTTCGCTGAACGCGCGGGTCGCGTTGCCGCCGACCATCACCTTCAGCGCGTCGACCGGGTTCAGCCGGATCAGGCCATAGACCGTCTCGCGCCGTGTATGGGTGTCGAGGCTGCGGTCGAAGGCGGGGAAATTCGGTTCGGGGAACGATCCGTCGAACCCGCTGAACAGCGGCAGCGACACGCCGATCGTCGCGAAATCATAGGCCGAATCCTGCGTGTAGCGCTGCGCCGAACGGTTGACGCCGAACATCACGTCATGGCTGCGCCCGAACAATGACACGGTGCCGCTGATATTGCCGTCGATCGTCAGGTTGCGGGCGAACGACCGGAACGCGCCGGGATAGCTGACGATGCCGAGACCGGTCGCGCGATCCGGGGCACCGTTGATCTCGTTCGGCAGTTGCTCGCCATAGACGTAGAACAGCTTGTCGTCCTCGTCGATCGCGCGGCGCTGCACCGACAGCCTTGCGGTCCAGTTGCCGAAGCGGTGGGTCACGTCGCCGATGAGTTGGCGGTCGGTGACGTCGAAGCTCGACCAGTCGGGCGAGCTGTTGGTCGAGCGGGCATAATCGATCCGGCTGCCGTCGCTGTAATAGAGCGGCAGCGCGCCCCACATCGCCGCGCGGCTCTTATGGTTCTGATGGCCATAGCCGATGCTGACGACGGTATCGGGACCGAGATCGGCCTCGACGATGCCGTAACCGGTCCAGCGGCGCAGGCCGTAGCGGTCGAGATAGCTGTCGGTGTCGAGGAACGATCCGACGGCGCGGGCGCGGACCGATCCGCTGCGGGTCAGCGGCACGCTGACGTCGCCGTCGAGGCGCAGATTGTCGAACGAGCCATATTGCACGCTGGCCGAGGCGGCGAGGTCGCGGGTCGGGCGCTTGCGGATGAAGTTGATGACCGCCGACGGGTTGCCGGTCGACGACAACAGCCCCGGCGCGCCGCGCACCACCTCGATCCGGTCGTACATCGCGGTGTCGATCGACCCGTTCTGGATGCCGAACGGGAATGGCAGGCCGACGCCGTCGATCTGAAAGGTCTGAATGTCGAAGCCGCGCGCCGAATAATAGAAGCGGTCGGTTTCCTGCGCCTGCACGTTCACGCCCGGCACCGTCGCCAGCAGCGCGTTGATGTCGTTGAGCTGGAAATCCTCGATCTGCGCGCGGGTCACGACGCTGACCGATTGCGGCGTTTCGCGCAGTGACAGCGGCAGGCGGGTCGCAGTGCTCTGCGCCTTCACCGCATAATCGTCGCTACCCTCGGTCCGGGTGCCGGTGACGACGATTTCCTCTCCGCGCTGCTGCGGATCGTCCGAAGGCGCGGGGTTCGGGGTCAGCGCGGTGGCGGCGAGAAGAACGGCGAGAGGCGACATTGCGAAACATTCCCTGTGATGTTTCGCGTGCCGCTACGCCGCCGCTATCGCTTTTGCAAGTGACTATCATTACCTATGCTATTGCACTTTAGTCGCATCGTCCAAAAAGCGCCCGAACACTATGACATTTTGCTGCTCCAGCCCGAGCCGGCGATAGAATGCGAGCGCGGCTTCGTTGTCCTCGCGCACCATCAGTTGCAGCTTCGGTACCGATCGCGCGGACAACCATTGCTCCGCCGCGTCGAACAGCGCGGTGCCGATCCCCCGCCCCTGCAACGCCGGCCGGACCGCGAGATAATAGAGCCAGCCGCGATGGCCGTCGTGCCCGACCATGACGCTGCCGACCGGCACATCCCCGTCCCGCGCGACAAGGATGGTCGAACCTGCCCCGCCAAGCGCACGGGCGAAATCCGCCTCGGGATCGTTCCACGGCCGCGTCAGGCCGCAAGCGTGCCAGAGCGCGACGACCGCCGCGGCATCGGCGGTCGTCGCGTCGGCGATTACCGGGCGATGCAGGTGCTGCCCGCCCATAACGCCGTCACATTGTCCTTCGCATCGTACAGCCCGGACAGACCGGCGCTGGTGAATTCCCGGCCGAGGCTGGTGTCCTCGACCGGGGCGTCGATCACCGATTCGACATCGGCGCGCTTCGATCCGATGCCGACGCCGCCCAT
The DNA here is from genome assembly GCA_036946325.1 of Sphingomonas paucimobilis. Taxonomy (GTDB): domain Bacteria; phylum Pseudomonadota; class Alphaproteobacteria; order Sphingomonadales; family Sphingomonadaceae; genus Sphingomonas; species Sphingomonas paucimobilis_A. Next base: position 3,107 of record JAQIJL010000001.1, on the reverse strand, counting down.
CGTCGTCAGTCCGCGTCCCCGTGCCGACCAGCCGACGAAGCGCCCTTCCTGGAAATAGACGGCGATGCGCGGATAGGTGGCGATGTCGAGCGGCCCTTCGCCGCAATCGGCGTTGCGCGAACGTTGCGGCAGCGTCTGGGTCGCCGCTTCGACCACGCGCAACACGACATCGGCCGGCGCGCCGAACGACAAGGCGCGGCTGCTGGCGCCCGCCACCGTCTGTAACCCGTCGGGCGCAAGGTTCAGCGCGATGGCGTTGCGCGCCGCCGCCTCCGCCCCGGCCGGCGCGTCGCAGCGGACGAGGCGGACGGGACCATCGACCCCGGTCAGTTCGAGACTGCCGCCGCTGCCCAGCGCAAGGCGATAGCGGCGCTGTTCGGTGATGCCGCTTCGGTCGCCGATCACATCGACATCGACCGCACCGGCATCCGCCGCGGTGATCGCGCGGGTCGGCAGGTCCTTGTCGCCCATGCGGATCGCATTGGCGGCGACGACGAGGCGGGTGGCGCCCGCAGGCGTCGCGGCGCAGGCGGTGCCGTCGCTGTCCCACGTACCGACGAAGCGCGTCGGGATCGTCACCAATGCCTCGGGCGTCGGGGTGGGCGCCGGCAGGACCGGTTCGTCCTGCGTCAGATTGGCGGGCGCCGGCGACTCATCGCCCTGCCCGCACCCGGCCAGCATCGCCAGCAGGCCGATGGTCCAACGCCGCATTCCGTGTCTCCCGCTCGAAATCCTCCGTCGACGACTGCCGCAAATGGGCGCGCACGAAAAGGGGCGACGCGCCGGTCAGTGCGGTACGGTCGCCGCTTCGACCAGCGGCGTATCGTCATTGGCGGCGGCGGGCGGCGGCAGCGTCGCGAAATAGGCCTTGGCCGGCAGTTCGATCACCGTCACCCGCGCGGCATTGGCCTGTTCGACCGACTGGATGAAGGAGCGCGGCTTCTTCATCAGCTTCTTCTCTTCGACCACGTTCAGCCCCGAGCGCCGTGCGGCCTCCGCCACGAAATGCACGCAGTTGCGACGGTTGAGATTGTAATGCGAATCGCCCTTCTCGCCCCATTCGTCGATCAGCGAACGGATCGACGCATATTGCGCGTCGCTCAGCACGACCGAGAAATGGGCGTTGCTCTTGGCGATATAGGACGGCTTGGGCCGGTCGATCATTCCGCCGACCGATCCCATCAGCAGCGCCGGGGTAATCGCCTTGGCGGTGAAGCCGTAGCTTTCGTTCAGCGCCGGACCGCCGGCATCGGGCGCGCCGGAAAAAGTGAAGAAGGCATGGGGAAAATTCTGGCCGAACTCCTGCGACCAGAAGGTAATCGTCACCGCCGCCTGCGCCGGGACGATGCTGCCGAGCGCCAGCAGCAGGAACGCGAGCGTGCGCAGGACGGCACGGAACGGGCGGTCGATCGTCATGCCGCCCCTCATATCAAGGGCGGCGCATCGGGACCACCCGACACGCCGCCCGAACCGTACCGTCAGCTAGAGAGTCAGTCGTTCGCGCCCTACCCGGCGCGCTTGGCTTCCTCGTCCTCGTCATAGCCCGACGAAGGCGCCGGCCCGTCGCTGCCCGGCACGGTCGCCGAGATCGGGTCCGATGCGTCCATCGATTCGTCCAGCCCGCGATCGAGCCGCGCATCGGCATCGTCCAGCTCGCCGTTCACGTCGCCGGCATCGCCCCGCGCCGGGGTGTTCGCCTCGCTTTCGTTCCCGTCGGGTGCAACCGACAGCGAATCCAGCGCCTTGTCGTCGATACCGTTGGTTTCGTTGGTCATATCCCTCACTCCTTCCCCATCCAAACGAAACGACCGCGCCCGGCGTTCCCGGAATGCGAAAAGGCCCGGCAGTCGCCTGCCGGGCCTTCGTCACGTCGGTCGGTGAACCGTGGGATCAGTCGCGGCTGCCGAGGAACGACAGCAGGAACTGGAACATGTTCACAAAGTCCAGATAGAGCGACAGCGCGCCGAGGATCACGGCCTTGCCCGCGAAGTCGGTGCCGGCGACCTGGAAATACATCGCCTTGATCCGCTGCGTGTCATAGGCGGTCAACCCTGCGAACAGCAGCACGCCGACCGCGCTGATGACCAGGCTGAACATCCCCGACTGGAACCACAGGTTCAGCAGCGACGCGACGATCAGGCCGACCAGACCCATGATCAGGAACGTGCCGAACCCGGTCAGGTCGCGCTTCGTGGTGTAGCCGTACAGGCTGAGCGCCAGGAACGCCGTCGCGGTCGAGAAGAAGGTCAGCGCGATCGACGGGCCGGTATAGCGCAGGAAGATCGTCGACATCGACAGACCCATCACCGCCGCGAACGCCCAGAACAGGCCCTGCGCCGCGCCGGTCGACAGACGGTTGATGCCGAAGCTCATGACCATCACGAAGATCAGCGGCGAGAACATGATGAGGTATTTCAGCGCGCCGGGCTGGTAGAACACCTGCGCCGCCGGCGAGGTGTCGCCACCCCACGAGAACAACAGCGCGACGATGCCGGTCAACAGCACGCCCGAAGCCATGTAGTTGTAAACCGAAAGCATGTAGGACCGCAGCCCCGCATCGCGCGCCATGTCGGTGGTGCGGTTGCGGGTAATCGGTGCGGCCGTCGTCCGGGGATCGGACCAGTTCGCCATTGTAAACTCCTCTTCCCGGCACACATGCCGGATGGTGGAAATATCGTCGGCATAACGCGCGATTTCAAGCCAAACGCCGCCAGCAACACTTTGTTACGCCCCCGAGGAGAATCCAGCTTGCACCGGCTGTTCGTCGCACTCCGCCCGTCCCCGGCCATGCGCCGGAAATTGCTGGACATCATGGACGGCGTCGATGGCGCGCGGTGGCAGGACGAGGAGCAGTTGCACGTCACGCTGCGCTATATCGGCGAGGTCGAACGACCGGTGGCCGAAGATATCGCGATCGCGTTGCAGGCGGTGCACGCGCCTGCGTTCGATCTGGCGCTGTCCGGCGTCGGGCGGTTCGACACCGGATCGCGGGGCCGCGCGCTCTGGGCCGGCGTAACCCCGCAGGACGCGGTGGCGGCGCTGCATCGCAAGGTCGACCACGCCCTTGTCCGCGTCGGCCTGCCACCCGAAGGTCGCGCGTTCCTGCC